>NZ_JAMFMA010000013.1 GCF_023502425.1 Flagellimonas spongiicola | reverse complement strand
ACCCCCGGTGAGCAACAGCTCCGCGAACCTCACAACGGGGGATGCACCACTGACCGTGGACTTCACAGGCGATACTTCAACCGATGACGTCGCGGTGATCGATTACCTTTGGGACTTCAAGGACGGGAACACCAGTACCCTGCCCAACCCCAGCCATACTTTCAATGCACCCGGGACCTATAACGTGGAACTGACCGTACAGGACCAGGAAGGACTGTCCGATTCCAGTACGGTGGTGATA
>NZ_JAMFMA010000012.1 GCF_023502425.1 Flagellimonas spongiicola | reverse complement strand
GATTGACATAAGTTCTATCGATACAGATACGGATGACCAGACCTTGAGTTTGACTGGTAATACATTGGCTATTGCCGATGGTAACTCCGTTGATTTGAGTGGCTATGTGGATACAGACGACCAGACCTTGAGTCTGACCGGAACCGATTTGAGTATCGCTGACGGAAATACAATAGACATCAGTTCCATTGATACGGACACGGATGACCAGACTTTAAGTTTGACTGGAAATACCTTGGCTATTGCGGATGGTAACTCCGTTGACTTGAGCGGTTATGTGGATACTGACGACCAGACCTTGAGTTTGACTGGAAACACA
>NZ_JAMFMA010000011.1 GCF_023502425.1 Flagellimonas spongiicola | reverse complement strand
TTGCAACGGTGCGTTCCCTGATATGGGAGTTGCGTTCAACACCGCGGTCGGAGCTGTGTTCATCGGTGTTTCGTCCACTTGAATGGTTATGGTGGTAGCGTCCTGAAGTCCCTCAGCATCGGTGACTGTCAGCGTAACGTTATAGGAACCCGCATTTGCGAAGGTATGGGAAGGATTGGCCAGGTTAGAGCTGTTTCCATCATCAAAGTCCCAACTGTAATCGGTCACCGCCACATCATCAGTTGACTGGTCCCCTGTGAAATCCACCTGCAACGGTGCTTTCCCTGATATGGGAGTTGCGTTCAACACCGCGGTCGGAGCTGCGTTCATCGGTGTTTCGTC
>NZ_JAMFMA010000010.1 GCF_023502425.1 Flagellimonas spongiicola | reverse complement strand
GCTCAAGTCAACGGAGTTACCATCCGCAATAGCCAAGGTGTTTCCAGTCAAACTCAAAGTCTGGTCATCGGTATCCGTGTCAATAGAACTGATATCAATGGTATTTCCATCTGCAATGCTCAAATCTGTACCAGATAAGCTTAATGTTTGATCATCTGTATCAATGGAGCTAATGTCTACTGTATTTCCATCAGCGATACTCAAATCGGTTCCGGTCAGACTCAAGGTCTGGTCGTCTGTATCCACATAGCCACTCAGATCCACGGAGTTACCATCTGCGATTGCCAATGTGTTTCCAGTCAAACTCAAGGTCTGGTCATCGGTATCAGTATCAATGGAACTGATATCGATG
>NZ_JAMFMA010000001.1 GCF_023502425.1 Flagellimonas spongiicola | reverse complement strand
AGGTTTGGATTTGGTATAACTATGGAAAATTGAATAGTGCGGGAATCTCCTGCTGTTCCAGTTTGGTTGGCACCGGTAAATGGGGTTGCAGATAACACATAAGAACCTAAAGGTAAATTTCCTGGAAGATAGTCACCGGAGATATCACCAAATAGAGCATAAGGTGCGACATTTTCATTCCGTGAGGCAGCTACCTGTCCGCTTAATGTTAATAGCACACTACCAACCAATTGCGGATTAGTGTTAGCACGAATATTAAGGTTAACACCTGCGAGATCTTGAGAATTTATTTGAATATCGTTGGTTAACTCAGTAATCGGGGAATCAGTATCGGCATTCATCAAGGTGAACCCATCAATTGATTGTTGGGCGTTCGAAAAAAAGACACCAAAAAATAGTAATAAGCAAGGGGTAATTTTTCTAAATAGCATTTGGTTTTTTCGCTGAGGTTTTTCTTTAGTTGTGGGAAACAGTAACTCTATTAAAGGTTATACTTTTCCTCTTGATAAACGACGATTGGTCGAAAATATTCGATGAAATGCACACATTTTGACAATATTTTTTCCCATACCTCATTTTCCATCGCATTTAATCAAATTGAACAATTCCAAAATTGCTTTGGCTTGGTATGAAAAATGAAGATTGATTAGATTGAATTGAATCTTTATTTGTGGCTTAGTAATTTTGATTTCACTTCTTGTTTCAAAGTGTATTTTAAGCATACGTTCGTTTTTCATATCTTTCCATGAAAACCAACTAATGGACCTAAATGCCCGCAAAAAATACTGGAAAGAAAACCTGAAATATCTCTCAATACTCTTAGCAATATGGTTCCTGGTCTCATACGGATTTGGAATTCTGTTAGTAGAAGAGCTCAACACCATTCGTCTGGGAGGTTTTAAACTAGGCTTTTGGTTTGCGCAGCAAGGCTCCATTTATGTGTTCGTTGTGCTCATTTTTGTTTACGTCCGATTGATGAACAAATTGGATAAAAAATACAACGTAAACGAATAAGCTATGGGTATTCAGACTTGGACTTTCATTATCGTAGGAATCACTTTTGCACTATATATTGGTATTGCCATCTGGTCACGTGCGGGATCAACAAAAGAGTTTTACGTTGCAGGAGGTGGAGTATCTCCTTTGGCCAATGGGTTGGCAACCGCAGCTGATTGGATGTCTGCGGCATCCTTTTTGGGTATGGCTGGAATCATTGCCTTTTCAGGTTATGATGGCTCGGTGTACCTTATGGGGTGGACAGGCGGCTATGTGCTATTAGCGCTGTTATTAGCTCCATATTTGAGAAAATTTGGAAAATTTACGGTTCCAGATTTCATAGGTGATCGTTATTATTCCAATATAGCGCGAACCGTGGCAGTGATTGCAGCATTGTTTGTATCATTCACCTATGTTGCTGGCCAAATGCGTGGCGTTGGGGTTGTGTTTTCAAGATTTTTGGACGTTGAGGTAAATACTGGGGTATACATTGGTATGACCGTGGTGTTGTTTTACGCCTTTCTTGGAGGCATGAAGGGCATCACTTATACACAAGTTGCCCAATATTGTGTGCTCATTTTTGCCTTTATGGTACCGGCAATATTTATCTCCATTTTGGCTACAGGAAACCCTATTCCACAATTAGGTTTTGGAAGTGCAGGTGAAGACGGTGTGTATCTGTTGGACAAACTGGACGGGTTAATGACTGATTTAGGTTTTACCGCCTACACGGATGGTTCTAAATCAATGACGGATGTCTTTTTCATTACTGCGGCCTTAATGTTGGGTACAGCGGGATTACCTCATGTTATTATTCGATTTTTTACGGTCCCAAAAGTAAAAGATGCGCGTCAGTCTGCAGGATATGCCTTGTTGTTCATAGCCATTCTTTACACTACAGCACCAGCAATTGCAGTTTTTGCACGTACTAATCTGATGGAGACAGTGGAAGACACGCCTTATTCTGAAATTCCAGCTTGGTTTACCAAGTGGGAGGACACGGGTTTGATTGCATGGTCTGACAAAAACAATGATGGTAAAATCCAGTATTTGCCAGGATCGGCAATAGAGGGCAAAAAGCCACTATTTGTTGAAGGAAAAGGCACCTCAGGGGAACGATTGATATCCAATGCCAGTGCGTCTGCAAACGAGCTTTATGTGGACCGCGATATTACAGTGTTGGCCAATCCGGAAATTGCCAATTTACCGAATTGGGTTATTGCTTTGGTTGCCGCTGGTGGTTTGGCCGCTGCTCTTTCAACAGCAGCAGGTTTATTATTGGTAATTTCCACTTCAATTTCCCATGATTTGATCAAAAAACAATTTGCTAAAGATATTTCTGATAAACGGGAGCTTCTAATAGCACGTCTTTCAGCTGTTTTGGCCGTGATTGTTGCTGGTTATTTTGGTATCAACCCACCAGGCTTTGTAGCTTCTGTTGTGGCATTGGCCTTTGGTTTGGCTGCCTCATCATTTTTCCCTGCAATCGTAATGGGTATTTTCAGTAAACGGATGAACCGGGAGGGAGCCATATCAGGAATGATAGCTGGATTAGGAATCACAACTTATTACATTGCGCGATTTAAATTGGGATGGATCGGAGACCCAGAGACAAACACACCCGAAAACTGGTGGTTTGGGATTTCACCTGAAGGATTCGGCACGGTGGGTATGCTGGTAAATTTTGCCGTAGCGCTATTAATTTCAAGATTTACAGCGGCACCACCGGATAGTGTTCAGCAAATTGTGGAAGATATCCGTATTCCAAGTGGCGCAGGTGAGGCTATGAACCATTAAAGGGTTTGTTCGAGGAACTTTCTTAAAAACAGCTGAGTCATTCGTCGACGCTGATTGGTAGCTCAAAGTTGTACATATCACCTAGGTCGATAAATTCTTGTACACGAAGCAATCGCCATCTTTTTTGCTATTTTTAAAGTTCGGAATTAACTAAACCACCCTCATGAGCAATTACCATATCAAAAACTTGGAAGAGTACTTTCAGGTTTACAGAAAATCAGTTAGAAATCCAGAAGAATTTTGGGAAGAAGTAGCAGAAGAACATTTTGTGTGGAGAAAAAAATGGGACTCTGTATTGGATTGGGATTTTTCAAAACCGGAGATCAAATGGTTTGATGGTGCACAATTGAATATTACCGAAAATTGTATTGATAGGCATCTACACATTCGAGGAAACAAAACCGCTATTTTATTTGAACCCAATGACCCAAATGAAGCGGCAGAACATATTACATATAGACAATTACATGAGCGTGTGTGCAAATTTGCCAACGTTTTAAAAGATAATGGCATAAAAAAGGGAGATCGAGTGGTTATTTACCTCCCCATGATTCCAGAATTGGCTATTTCTGTTTTAGCATGTGCTAGAATAGGTGCAGTACATTCCGTTGTTTTTGCCGGCTTTTCCAGTACGGCATTGGCCACAAGGATAAATGACTGCGAGGCCAAAATGGTTATAGCTTCAGACGGATCTTATCGTGGTGCCAAAACCATCGATTTAAAAGGGATAGTTGACGAAGCTTTGACACAATGCCCTGGAGTGGAAACAGTTTTAGTTGCTAAGAGGACGGGTGCAACAATTCATATGGAAGAGGGCAGGGACCATTGGTTGGAACCTCTTTTGGAAAAAGCATATTCAGACTTTCCTGCGGAAATCATGGAAGCTGAGGACCCGTTGTTCATTTTATATACATCGGGATCCACTGGAAGGCCAAAAGGAATGATGCATACCACTGCAGGCTATATGGTCTACACGGCCTTTACCTTTAAAAACGTTTTCCAATATCGAGAGAATGATATTTATTGGTGTACAGCTGATATTGGATGGATTACGGGGCATTCCTATATCGTCTATGGTCCATTGGCAAATGGTGCTACTACTGTTATGTTCGAAGGTGTTCCTTCCTATCCCGATTTTGGTCGGTTTTGGGAAGTAGTTCAGAAACATAAGGTGACTCAGTTTTATACAGCACCAACTGCCATTCGCGCATTGGCAAAGGAAAATCTTGATTTTGTCACCAAGTATGATTTGTCAAGTTTGAAAGTACTCGGAACTGTTGGCGAACCCATAAACGAAGAAGCATGGCATTGGTACAACGATCACGTAGGTGAGAAAAAATGCCCAATTGTTGATACCTGGTGGCAAACGGAAACTGGCGGAGTTTTAGTCTCACCAATTCCCTTCTCCACACCAACAAAACCCACCTATGCGACTTTACCCATGCCTGGCGTGCAGCCTGCACTAATGGACGAAAATGGGAAAGAAATCAAAGGCAATCAAGTAGATGGAAGATTATGTATAAAATTCCCTTGGCCGTCTATCGCAAGAACAATTTGGGGTGATCATCAGCGCTATAAAGACACCTATTTCTCGGCATTTGAAGGCAAATATTTTACTGGAGATGGGGCCCTTAGAGATGAAGTTGGCTATTACCGAATAACTGGTAGAGTAGATGATGTTATTATTGTATCTGGACATAATTTGGGTACTGCGCCTATAGAAGATGCCATCAATGAGCATCCTGCGGTTGCTGAATCCGCTATTGTGGGCTTTCCTCACGATATAAAGGGAAATGCGTTGTATGGCTACATCATATTGAAGGAAACGGGTGAATCCAGAGACCGTGATAACCTTAAAAAAGAGGTCAATCAGATGATTACGGAGCATATTGGACCAATTGCCAAATTGGACAAAATCCAGTTTGTGCCTGGATTACCTAAGACGCGAAGCGGAAAAATAATGCGTCGGATTTTAAGAAAAATTGCATCCAAGGATACTGGAAATCTAGGGGATATATCCACTTTACTGAATCCGGAAGTGGTTGATTTGATTATGAAAGAAAGCCTGTGATGTAAGGAATGATGGGTTTTTGCTGACCAATAGCAACAAACCATTACATCATGAAAAACATTATATCCTGGATTCTGCGACTTGCAGCAGCCTTAATTTTACTTCAAACCTTGTTTTTTAAATTCACAGGGGCACCTGAAAGTATCTACATTTTTGAGCAAGTAGGAATGGAACCATGGGGTCGGTTTGGCAGTGGTGTGGCAGAATTGATTGCCAGCATTTTGCTTTTGTTGCCAAGAACCGTAGGACTCGGGGCATTAATGGGCGTTGGTGTCATTTCCGGCGCAATCTTCTTTCATTTGACCAGCTTGGGTATAGAAGTCCAAGGAGATGGAGGATTGCTATTTTATTTAGCCGTTGTTGTGTTTGTCTGCTGCATAATACTATTGAAACTGTATTGGAATCAAGTCAGAAATATCTTAACTTTAATTACGAAATAAGTTGATTTTCAATTGGTAAGCCACGTAATCAACTTTTAAATTAAGTTGATATGCGATTACTTCCTGCACTTGCAATTTGTCTACTTATTTGTTTCACTTGGAGCGGTAGTGCCCAAGATTCCAAAACATCCTCTTTTATTAAAGCTGTTGATACCTATTTTCAAAATAATCCTATTGAAAAAGTGTATTTGCAGTTGGATAAGGAAATTGTGGCACCGGGGGAAGATATCTGGTTTAGTGCCTATACTGTGCTGGGATCAAATCATTTCCATTCGCAAAAAAGTGCAGTACTCCATATAGACCTTATTGATGATAAGGATGAACTATTAAAATCCCAGACCATACAGTTGATGAATGGTAGGGGGCAAGGGTCCTTGAATATTTCTCATAAACTACCTCCAGGGACCTATCAAATTCGCTCCTATTCCAATTGGATGCGAAATGCTCCGCAAGAGTTCTTTTTTAAAAAGAACATTTACGTTTTGGGAGGAAAAGATTCCAATGCAGTAAGTTCGGAAGTGCACAAAGTTGACCTTCAGTTTTTTCCTGAAGGCGGTAGACTGATAAATGGCCTACGATCCAAAGTCGCCTTTAAAGCTATAGGTAGTAAAGGCTATGATGCAATTATTGATGGCGTTCTCGAAGATTCAAATGGTACCATTGTTGCGAATCTTGCAACGGTTTCCAGAGGAGCAGGAATTTTTTATTTGGAACCCGATGGCAATACAAATTACCGCGCTGTTTTGGCCAATGGAGCAGTTTTTGATTTTCCACAAATTTCCAATGCTGGGTATACTCTGGCGGTAGTCAAAAGAGGTTTGGACAAAATTGTGGTACAAGTGCAGGCAACATCCCTGTTGTTGCACAAATCATTTCATTTAATAGGAACATCTAGAGGGAAACGGTACTTTGAAGGTACTTTTAACTTTGAAATGGAAAATCAATACACCTTGGAAATTCCTACCGAGCAACTTCCCAGTGGTGTGTTTACTTTAACGTTGTTAGATGATGAGTGGACTCCCCAGTGTGAGCGGATTACTTTTGTGAACAACCATGAAGGGCTTCAAATTTCCTCCTATACCAATAACTCGAGTTTTTCGGAAAGGGAAGAGATTGTATTGGATGTGGTTATTAAAAATGTGCAAGGAACTCCAGTGGAAACGGATTTTTCAATCGCAGTTTCAGATGTAAACCAAGTTTCCAAGGAAGAAAGTTCAGCCAATATTTTGACACATCTATTGCTTCAATCCGATTTGAAAGGTCACATATATCAACCAGCCAAATTATTCAAAGACAGAACGAGGACCACCCAATATGAGCTGGATTTGGTCATGCTTACCCATGGTTGGCGCAATTACAATTGGGATAAAATGAAAGCTGGGTTTTCAGAAGAACCGGCATACACATTCGTTGCAGGTGAGTCAATTTCCGGAACAGCATATGGGAATAGTAAACAATTACTCCGGAATACTGAATTTAATGTAATTGCGCAATCTCAAACCAATCTTGCGGAATATGCGTTCACAACGGATAATTTTGGACGCTTCACGTTTGATGGTATAAATGTGTCCGGAAAGGCGCAATTTGTGTTTAATGCTTATAATGAAAGGGGAAAACTCCAGTTTTCAAGGATTAAACTCAATGAAAACCCTAAAGAGTTACCATCGCCTGTATTTGATTTCATTCCCTCTGAACGTGAAAAGCGGGAATTGAATTATTTGGATATGGCGAACCTTCGGAGCAGAGCAAATTCAATTACCTCGTTGGAGGGTATAATAAACTTGGATGAAGTCAGTGTTTCTGCCGATAGGGTTACAAAAAAAGAATGGACCCGTCCATCAAATTACGGCATAGAACCAGATCGGGTGGTATATGCAAAGGATTTTCCAAATTCTGTAACGCTTACAGATTTGATAAACAATATTCCAGGGGTAAATATTTATAATATAACCAGTCCACGCAATGGTCCACTTTGGGTTGTAGATGGTCAGCCAATGCCTAGGATAGGGTCAAGGGATTCAATAATAGGCTCAAACATTCCAGAAGTTATTGGTGGAGTGCCAAGGGCGATTGCCCATATAGCTGTACAATCAGTGGAACGGGTGGAATTTTTAGACCGGAGAAGAAATTCAACAGGTATTTATGGACTTAATGGTTCAAATGGTGTTTTTTTAATTTATACCAAAATAGGACCGAATCCCAACCGAAGACCGTTATCCACAGCAACAGATATGATGTTGCATTCAGCAGGGAAAGAGTTTTATAACCCCAGATATGATACGGAGCGTGGTTTGAAAGATGTTACCGATTATCGGGCAACCTTGTATTGGAATCCTATGCTGCGAACGGATGAACACGGTAAAGCCACTATAAGATTCTTCAATTCAGATATCGCAAAAAACCTTCAGATAAATATTGAAGCTTTAAGTGATAATGGACAACCGGGAACTTATTTGAGCATTATTGGAGCAAACGAATTACAAGAGCATTAAATCGAATTCACTAAATTGCAACCCCCATTTCAGCATAACCCCTAACTAAAATTAGAATAGGTTATGTTGAATTCCGATGTCTTGGATAGCATCAGATGCTATGCTGAGGATACCAACCAAAATTCCCTAGAACTGTTATTTGCCAATCTTGAGATACGCCTCTACAATCGAGGTGAATTTTTTAAGCGAACGCTCAAATACAATTCCATTTTGTTTGTTCACAAGATTCCAGAAAGTCCAAATTTGCAGTTAGAAATAACAGATGAGACCGTTTTTGGGTTTTGTTTTTCGTTTAAAGTACCTGGACCATTGCCATTTTATCGCGGGATTATGGAGCAAATCCCTAGTCCTTTACATAGCGGACATATTGAGATAGAAAGCGATAGATTGTTTTTTGATTTCGAAAACGGCGGCCCCAAAAACAAGCATCAGATATCCTTGAATTTTTCCTATACCCATTTACAGCGATTCCAAATCACTGAAAGTCAAGACACAAAAAAACCCTATTTCGTAAAAAATAGGGTTTTGTAGTAGCGAGAGGGAGACTTGAACTCCCGACCTCAGGGTTATGAATCCTGCGCTCTAACCACCTGAGCTACCTCGCCAAAATGCGGTTTTGCGGGTGCAAATATAAAGTTTAATTTTTGCTGAATCAAAATTCATTTTAATTTATTATTTGATATTTATTTTTATATCTTCCCAAACCATAGAATGATTTTTGAAAAGGAAAAATAGAACACTAAATGAGCGATAAGGTTAAATTTGAAATAGAGTTTGTAATTCAAGCGTCCCCCCAGTTGCTTTACCAATATATATCCACTCCCTCTGGATTGTCCGAATGGTATGCGGACAATGTGAATTCGCGTAGCGAAAAATTCACCTTTATTTGGGATGGAGCAGAGGAAGACGCTAAAATGTTGAAGCGCAAAAGTGATGAATTTGTAAAGTTTGCATGGGAAGACAATGAAGACGATAGTTTTTTTGAAATGCGCATCATCGTGGATGAGATAACCAAAGATGTTAGCTTGTTTATTACCGATTTTGCAGAGGAAGATGAAGTGGATGAGGCAAAAATGCTTTGGGAAAATCAAGTATCGGATTTAAAACAAGTGCTAGGTTCCAAATAGGGATTCTGAAGTATAACGTATCTTTGGTCCCGATTTAATCGGGACTTTTTTTATGGTGAATTTTAATGGCAAACTCGTTGCCAAACAGGAAGACATCTTAAGCGCTGAAAATAGAGGCTTTAAGTATGGCGATGCGCTATTTGAATCGGTTCGCTTTGTAGCAGGGACCATTTTTTTTTGGGAAGACCATTACTTTAGGTTAATGGCTTCAATGCGGATTCTCCGTATGGAAATCCCTATGGAATTCACCTTGGAGTTCTTGGAATCAGAAATTAAAAGAACAGTACAAAAGAATGGATTGGAGGATGGTCCTGTGCGAGTACGCATAACCGTTTTCCGAAATGATGGTGGACTATACAATCCATTGAGCAACAACGTTTCTTATCTTATTGAAGCCGTTTCAATGGATGCTTCATTTTATCTTTTGAACGATGGCCCTTACGAAGTTGAACTGTTCAAGGATTATTATGTGAACAAGGATATGTTGTCCAATTTAAAGACCACGAACAAGATTTTGAATGTTGTGGGTAGTGTTTTTGCCAAAGAAAATGGTTACAATAATTGTTTGCTCATCAACAACGACAAACAAGTTGTGGAAGGCATCAATGGGAATTTGTTTATTGTTAATGGGAAAACCATCAAAACGCCTCCTTTACAAGACGGCTGTTTAAATGGGATTGCTAGAAAAAAAGTCATGGACGTTATTGAGGCCAGTGAAGAATTGGAATTAGCGGAATCATCAATTTCTCCGTTTGAACTTCAAAAAGCGGATGAAATGTTCCTTACCAATAGTATCCAAGGAATAGTTACCATCTCAAAATATCGTAAAAAAGAATATGGGAATTCAATGGCCAAATCTTTACTCGGTAAACTCAATGCCAAGGCCCGATTGGAATCTTAGTTTAATGAGGGGTTTTCAGGAGAATTGGACCATAATAAATAATCACCCCCCAGTTCTACCATTTTTTCTTTCCAAAAGGCATTGGAACTTTTTTCCAGAATACCACTTTCGTATTCATTTTGAACCACTACCCAAGATTTAGAAGATAATTCATTGTCCAATTGATCTGTACCCCAGCCTGAATAGCCCAAGAAAAACCGGATGTCCTGTTCGGTTATTGTTCCACTGTTGATGAGTTCAACGGTTTTTTCAAAATTCCCGCCCCAGTAGATACCGTCGGAAATTTCGATGCTGTCATCAATTAACTCAGGAACTTTGTGGATAAAATACAGATTATCCTGCTCAACAGGACCCCCATTAAAGACTTTGAAGGGAATTGTGATTTCAGAAATAAGATCACAAATATTGTAATCCAATGGTTTGTTTAGAATAAACCCAACAGAACCTTCGTGATTATGTTCTGCCAAAAGGACCACGGACCTGTTAAAGGAAACATCTCCCGTAAGAGCCGGTTCCGCGACCAACAACCTTCCTTTTATGGGTTTTAAGCTTACCATTTAAATAGCTACTCGTTAATTAAATGTAATATAATATTGGTTAACTACAAAAAACCTAAGGAAGGGCCTAAACTAAAAAAGCACTTCCGAATGGAAGTGCTTCTGTATATTGTATAACCTATCTGATTAGTTTACAGAGCCGCTCAATTCAGCTCCAGCTTTGAACTTCACAACGTTCTTTGCCGCAATTTGGATAGTTTGTCCAGTTTGTGGATTTCTACCTTCTCTTGCATTTCTCTTAGATACTGACCAAGATCCAAATCCTACTAAAGAAACTCTGTTTCCTTTTTTAAGTGATCCCTCTACGTTCCCCAAGAAAGATTCCAATGCTTTTTTGGCTGCTGCCTTAGTGATGCCAGCATCGGCTGCCATAGCATCGATTAATTCTGTTTTGTTCATAATGGAATTAAATTAATTGTTGTTAAAATAATTTTAATGCTGAACAAATTTATACGGATTTGCCTCAAACGCAAGTAAAACCTAGGGAAAGTGAGCTTTTTGTTGATAACTTGAAATGTTTGTTGATAAAGTGGATGGAAAAGGAGCAGATTTTGTCAGCCTAGTAATAATAAGGGTTTAGCGAAGATGCGCATCTTTATCCAAATTTAATCCATTGAGCAATGCTTTAACTTCCATTCTACGCTTTCCGGGTAATTGTATTTCCAACAAATGGAGATAACCATCTGTTACTGCAACTTTTAGTCGATTGTTTTCAACCAAAAGCTGACCAGTTTCCAATGCGTGATTTGCCAATTCCTTCTCAGTTTTGAAAATTTTGATAGTGTCTTCTTTACCTTCATTCATAAAGTAACACCATGCAGCAGGGTAGGGGCTTAATCCACGTATGTGATTATGGATGTTGACCAAGTCATCATTCCAATTTATCTGACAGGTGTTTCTATGGATTTTATGTGCAGGTTTCAATGTCGGAACTTCCTTTTGAGCTATACTTTTTACGTTGCTGCCCTCAATTTGCTTACAAGTTTCCACTACTAGCTTGGCACCGGTCAACATTAGACGGTCATGCAATGTGCCTGCATTATCATCTGGGTGAATGGGTTCTGTTCGTTGCATGATGATACCTCCAGTATCTATTTTATCATCGATGAAAAAAGTAGTCACACCAGTCTCTGTTTCACCATTGATGATCGCCCAGTTAATTGGCGCTGCTCCACGATATTGTGGTAATAATGAGGCATGTAAATTAAACGTGCCATATTCAGGCATACGCCAAACTACCTCTGGAAGCATACGAAATGCTACTACAACTTGTAAATTGGCATTAAGTTCACGAAGCGCGTTGACAAAACCCTCATCCTTTAAATTAGTGGGTTGTAAAACCTTTAATTGCTGTGATAGTGCAAATTCCTTGACCGCCGATGCTTGGAGTTTTCGGCCTCGACCTGCCGGTCTATCCGGAGCAGTAATCACCCCAACTACCTCTAAATTGGCCTCTATTAACGCTTTTAGACTTGCAACCGCAAAATCCGGAGTGCCCATAAAAACTATTCGTAAAGGTCTAGTTGTCAATTTCATATTCGTTTTTCGAGTTCATTCTAATTCTTTCTTCTTCGAGAAGCTCTTTTAGTGACGTCAAGAGTGAACCAGCCGTTGTAGCTAGTTCATTTTCCAATTGCCGAGAACTCATGGGTTCTGCTCTCAATGCTTCAAGAATTAGTTCCTTAAGTTTTTTTGTAGGATTTGAATGGTCCTTGATGCAAATATCGCATGTCCCGCAATCATTCTTAGGACTTTCACCGAAATAACTCAAAATAAAGTTACTTCTGCACCTTTTCGTATTGTTTACATACGCCAGCATTGCAACCAAGTTGTCCTGTTTTACCTTGTTCAGTTCCTGAATGTTTGTAGCAATGGGGTTAATAGCTCTATCGTCTTCTCTAGGAACAAGAAATTGAATTTCCAGGTCGCTTTCTACGCATTCATAGTTGGCTACGCCGTCTAATTGAAGCCGCTCTAAAACCTTTTTGATAACCAACTCGGGTTTCCCTGTTTTTTTGGTAATCAAACCCAAATTGATTTTTGTATCGTAATCTGTTATTCCCCCGTACGTTCGTAATATGGTTTGTATAATTGGGGCATCCGTTTCATTGGCGCTCAAATATTGGAAAATTCCATTTCTTGAGGCAACAAACTGTAGGCTGACTTTCTCTGAAAAATTTTCTGAAAGTGATAGTATCGAATTTTGGTCGAGTATTCGTAATCCATTATAGGTCAAATTAGGATTGAGTCCGTAACGATCGCAAAAATTGTTGAATTTGAATACCAAGGGTTCAGAAGTTGATTCCCCGAATGAAATTTGAAAGTAATTGTTCAATTTCAAATAGAGATCTTTTACAAATGGTACATCTGGTAGTGAGGCGATAAATTGTTGTTCTGCCTTAGAGGCATCTTCTTGGTTTATTATTAATACAGCTTCAGCAGTTTTACCATCCCTTCCTGCCCTTCCTGCTTCTTGAAAATAACTCTCAATACTATCAGGAATTTGATAATGTACAACACATCGGACGTTGGCTTTGTCCACGCCCATACCGAAGGCATTGGTTGCCACAATACACTGTACTTCACCAGATAACCATTTGTTTAGTTTCTTTGTTTTTTCTTCTTTTGGAATTCCACCATGGTAAAAGGTAGATGACACGCCAAACTTGTGCAAAAAGGTAGATAAGTTTATGGTCATTTTTCGGGAACGTACATAAACAATGGAACTCCCACTGACCTGCTCAAGGATACGTTTCAGTTGATAATTTTTGTCTTCCGTTTTTTTTACTCGAAAACTGATATTGTCCCTAGAGAACGAGTCTTTATAGATTTGGGGTTGATTCATTTGGAGGTTCTCCAATACATCATCAACCACACGTGGAGTTGCTGTTGCGGTCAGTGCAATAAAGGGAGTACCTGGTGCAAGTTCGCGTAAAACGGCACATTCCAAATAGGCTGGTCTAAAATCGTTTCCCCATTGCGAAATGCAATGTGCTTCATCAATCGCAATTAAATTGATGTTCATTTCATGGATACGGTTTTGGACTATTTCTTGTTGTAGACGTTCTGGGGATAAATACAAAAACTGATAATTTCCATAGATACAATTGTCCAATAGGTCGTTCAGTTCTGAAAACGGAATTCCACCTGTTAATGCAATGGCTTTTATCCCCTTTTCTTTTAATTGACGGACTTGATCCTGAATCAAGGCCACCAGGGGTGATACCACAATGCAAATTCCTGGAAGCATAAGGCCCGGAACTTGATAGCAAATCGATTTTCCCCCACCGGTTGGCATTAGGGCTAAAACATCATGACCGGAAATCACCGTGTTGATGATATCCTCCTGGGAACCTCTGAAAGAATTGTGTCCCCAATATTTTTTTAAGATGGTCTTGGTATCTTTTAGCACTAATTGGATTTGATTTGATCTAAAACAAACGAAACTCTTTTGTCTATTGGATCTTTTGGTACAAGAATGGGATCATAACCAAAACTTGTATACGTCTTCATTAAGGCATCATGTATCTGCTCTGCTTCTTCAAAGGACTCTAACCGTTCATTGTCAGAAACATAAATTTCGCGCCACGGTGGAACGATGAACACCGAATCATATGGATGATCTTTGCAAGCTTGAATAAAGTCTTCGCCATAAGATTGATCAAAGAAATCCATATAGGCCAATACATCTGGGATACCACGATCAAAAAAAGAAATAGGAGCCTTAAGATCCAAGGAGTTTATATAATGATTGGTTCTTCCTTCTAATAGATCCTTATTGAACTGCATGGCATCATCAACAAATACCAGGGGATTCGATATGAATGTATCCGGCTCTCCTTCTTTTTTTGCCTTGGAGGTCATATCCCTTATAATTTCATGGAAACAATGATGCCCATATGCTGCCAGCCCATTGATGATGGATGTTTTACCAGTACCCGGTGCTCCCGTTATAACGACTTTATGGTTCTTCAATACGTAATAATTCTAGGCACAAAGTAATGAAATAGGGTTAAGGAAAAAAAATTACCAACTAAGCCATATCTTTGCAAAAACTTGTGTAATGGATAAAGAAAAATCCGAAGAATTTTATGCTCGTCTAAAAGAGCAATTGCTGGAAAACACCAAATGGCCTTCTAAATATCTATACAAGTTCATTGTACCGTCCGATACAGATAAAACTGAACGAATACATTCAATTTTTGATAACACTGGAGCCGTAATTGAATCAAAAAAATCAAAGAAGGGCACATATACAAGTATTTCAATTACGGTGCATTTGGAAAACCCGGATGCTGTTATTGAAAAGTATAAGGAAGTTTCCAAGATTGAAGGTGTCATTTCACTCTAGCTGCATTTGCCATAATTTTTAGTATTTTGCGAACGTTATAGGAGAGACTTCCCTTTGATAAATTCATTAAACCCACTTAATTTGAATTCAGTAGATAATTTAGAATATAATACAGAACGTCCTAAACTTCATATTCCTGAGTACGGGCGCCATTTCCAAAAGATGGTAGATCATGCGGTTTCCATTGAAGATCGTGAGGAACGGAACAAGGTAGCCAAGTCCATTATCAGCGTTATGGGTAATCTTCAACCTCATTTACGGGATGTACCTGATTTTCAGCACAAACTTTGGGACCAACTTTTTATCATGTCCGATTTTAAATTGGATGTGGATTCGCCGTTCCCAATTACCTCAAAAGAGACATTACAACAACGTCCTGAACCATTGGAATACCCTCAAAATCATCCGAAATATAGATTTTATGGGAATAACATCAAACGCATGATTGATGTTGCCATTAAATGGGAAGAAGGGGATATGCGTTCCGGATTGGAGTATGCTATTGCCAACCACATGAAAAAATGTTACCTGAACTGGAACAAGGATACAGTGGAGGACCAGGCCATTTTTGCACACCTTAAAGAACTAAGTGACGGTCAAATTGATTTGGCACCACGCGGTGAGAACTTGACAGATAGTGGACAGTTCTTGAAAAATCGCCTTGCTAAGTCCAACAGAAATGGTGGAAGCAACAAAAAAGGTCAGCGTAACAACAGAGGTAAAAAAAGGTATTAAATTCCGTAGTCATCCATGGGTACATTTAGGATAGAAGGTGGACACCAACTTCATGGTGAAATCACACCTCAAGGAGCAAAGAATGAGGCACTTCAAATTCTTTGTGCGGTTTTGTTATCCGCAGAAAAAATCACCATCAATAACATCCCCGATATTGTTGATGTAAACAAATTGATATCCCTATTGGAAGATTTAGGGGTGAAAATCCAAAAAAAAGGTAAGGGAACCTATACGTTCAAAGCAGATGATATTAATTTGGATTATCTGCAAACGGATCAATTCAAGCAGGATGGTCGTGGTTTACGCGGCTCAATAATGCTTGTGGGCCCATTGTTGGCTAGATTTGGCAAGGGTTACATTCCAAAGCCAGGAGGTGATAAGATTGGCAGACGTCGATTAGATACACATTTTGAAGGCTTCATAAAGCTTGGTGCAAAATTCCGCTACAACCGGGAAGAATATTTTTATGGTGTTGAAGCCGATAAACTGAAGGGCACGTATATGCTTTTGGATGAAGCTTCGGTAACGGGCACGGCCAATATTGTAATGGCCGCTGTGCTTGCTGAAGGGACAACCACCATTTATAATGCTGCCTGTGAACCCTACTTGCAACAATTGTGTAAGATGCTTAATCGCATGGGGGCAAAAATTTCAGGTATTGGGTCTAATTTGTTGACGATTGAGGGTGTGGAATCCTTGGGAGGTACTGAGCATACCATGCTTCCAGATATGATTGAGATTGGTAGCTGGATTGGTCTGGCTGCAATGACAAAGAGTGAATTGACCATTAACGATGTGAGCTGGGATGATTTAGGTCAGATTCCAAATGCCTTCCAAAAATTAGGAATCCAATTGGAACGTCGTGGAGATGATATTTTTATTCCCAAACATGAAAATGGCTACGAGGTCCAAAACTATATAGATGGATCTATACTTACCATTGCGGATGCACCTTGGCCAGGATTAACACCAGATTTATTGAGCATACTTTTGGTTGTTGCCATCCAAGCCAAAGGCGAGGTAGTAATCCATCAAAAAATGTTTGAAAGCCGATTGTTCTTTGTAGATAAATTGATTGATATGGGCGCTAAGATTATACTATGTGATCCACACAGAGCAACGGTTATCGGCCATAACTTTCAATCTACTTTGAAGGCAACTACAATGGTTTCCCCGGATATTCGGGCAGGTGTCTCTCTATTGATTGCCGCATTATCTGCAAAGGGTACTTCAACAATCAACAATATTGAACAAATTGACCGTGGGTATGAAAATATAGACGAGCGATTAAGGGCGATAGGTGCAAAGATTGTTCGTGTATAATCAATTGGACATTTCGGCACGATAAGTGTTTGGTGATTTGCCCACATACTTCTTAAATGTTGTCGAAAAATATTGGGAAGAACTAAAACCTAAGGAATAAGCAACTTCCGTAACAGATTTAGCTTGAAGCAATTCAGTCTTTGCATGCTCAATTTTTAATCGATTGATGTATGCCCTTGGGGACGTACCTAGTTTTTCCTTGAACCATGATTTAAAGTAGGCCGTAGAGAGATTTACTTGATTCGCCAATTCGTCTACATAAATCATGCGGTTTACATTTTCATTGATATAGCTCTCTAACGCGATAACGCGTTCGGCAGGGACTATTAATTGTGGATTTTTGGCGAGTAACAGCGTATCTAAAAGTATTTGAATCAATAGCTGACTTACATTTAGCTTCCCCAAGGTATCCAATTCCTGTTCCAATAGATTTTTGAGCTTAAGCAGTGTTGCCTTTAAGGAGCGAGATCCTGAGAAAACCCTTTTAGATTGTTTATCCAATCCCGTGAGCAAGTACTTTGAATGTTCCCTTGATAAATGACACAAAGGTGTCGTTTTTGGGTCTACTATTACTTGCAGCCAATAAAGTGCCCCAATATCTTCTGGATACGTTCCTGTGCTGTGATTCGTGTTTGCAGGAACTATTAATATGTCATTTCCTTTCAATTTTACCATCTCACCATTCAGGTCATAGTATTGTTGCCCTCTTAGGCAATAACATATTTCCATAACATTCTGATGGCTATGGACTTCAAGTTCTGGTTCAACGGAATTGTAGTTATAATATCCAAAATCCCTAAAGCCAGAAAAACCCATATCAGAAAGCTTAAATACTACGCGTCTATTTGTTTGATTTTGTGGCATTCTGTATAAAAAAGTAAGGTACTATAAAATTGGAAGATTTTACTTCTTTTTCATTGTTACTTTGAAATCAAACAAATTAATATTCCATGGATGAAGGATTTATTTTTGAAACAAGGCTATTTTAAAGTTCAAAAACTGATAAACCCTTATGAGGTTAAACAACTTCAGGAGCTTTATAATAATCTGCTGGAAGACGAAACAAAAACCGAAGGATTACGAAGTGACTTGGCAGGCGGGGATAGTAATACCGAGCGGATAACCCAAATTATGCGTCCTAGTATGAATGAACCAAAATTACTGCAAACCAATACCTATGAGTTGGTTACGACTATTGTCAAAGATTTATTGGGCCCGGATATGGAACTGGATTTTGATATGTTGATTAACAAGGCACCACATACAGATACGCCAACTCCATGGCATCAAGATGCCGCATATTGGATAAAGATGCCGGATAAGCGATCTGTTAGTTGTTGGATTGCATTGGACAACGTTTATGAAGCTAATGGTTGTATGTGGTTTATTCCGAAAGGAAATGATCAAGTTTTGCCACATAAACCTAGTGCAAAGGGAGGTGCATTATGTTGTGAAACCAATGTTGATAATGCTGAATGTATACCTTTGGATGAAGGTGGATGCACCTTTCATGATGGTTTTACTTTTCATTATAGCAAAGGCAACTCCACAAATACGCAAAGGCGGGCATTAATCTTGAATTTTAGGCCTAAAGACATGATTTCATTGGAGCGAGAACAAGGGGTGGATCATACAGGCGAGCGAAAAGTAAGAAACAAATAGCTTATGGAGATAAAATGGATTTACCCAAGATGGGGAAGCGCACAATTGGATTGGAAAGTCTTTTTGGCCAAAGTTAAATCACATGGTTACCACGGCGTAGAGATAGATTTACCTCTAAATAACAGTAAAAACGAGATCATTTCAATTTTACGGGAGTTCGGATTGGAATTTGTTGGCCAGCATTGGGAAACACAAACTGATGATTTTACGGCGCATAAAAAACAATACGAAACTCATTTAAGAAACCTTGCCGAAGCTAAACCCTTATTGATAAATTCCCATACTGGACGTGATTTCTTTACGACGGCCCAAAACTTGGAATTGATTCAATTGGCGCAAAGTATTGAAACGGAAACCGGTATTCCTATTGCACACGAGACGCACCGATCACGTTTTCCCTTTGCCGCCCATATTTGTAAATCGTATTTGAAACAATTGACACATTTAAAATTGACTTCAGATTTATCGCATTGGTGCTGTGTTGCCGAATCATTGCTTGAAAACCAACAAAAAGCTGTAGCAATGGCCATAAAGCATACGTTTCACATTCATGCCCGTGTCGGTTCCAGTCAATCTCCTCAAGTCATCGACCCACGCAATGCTATTTATTCTAAGGAATTGGAGGTGTTTAAAAGTTGGTGGAAAGCCATGTTGGAAAACGCAAAATCCTCTGGTCGAAAGTGGATAACCATTACGCCAGAATACGGACCCGTTCCATATGCCTTGCGTCATCCACAAACCGATGAGATTATGGGTGATCAATGGGACATCAACCAATTCATAAAACAACAAATAGAAGAATCATGGCATCAGGAATGACTCCAATTATTGGGATCATCACTGTCATTTGGTGATAGACCGAGGATATCTCCTTTGGTATCGACTCCCAAACCAACAACACTTCTGTTCACATAGTTGAAATAGCTGGTTACCTGATTGATTTCCAATATTTCTCCATCCGTAAATCCAACGGTTCTAAGATGTTCAATGTCCTCACGGCAGATACTTGAGTGATTCAATGTGAGCTTTTTAGCATAGCTGCTTCCAGCAAAATAGGCTTCAGATAAAGCCTCAGTAAGATTATCCGCCATAACACCTACTTTGAACTGCTCTGCGCGCTGGTCATCATTCAATAAGCGTTTGAAACCTTCAAAATGGTGTTCAAAACAATAGCTGCATTGATTCAAATGACTTACATAAACCCCAAGAGCCTCCAAATACCATTTGGGTAGTTGGTTGTTGGAATTATGCAAAACGTTTTTGTACAAGGCCATATGCCCAACGAGCGTGTGCGGTCGTAAACTGTGTATGCCCAGCACATTATCTACATTATTGTTCGGTCCTTTTACCCGGTCGTAGATTCGTTTTAAATCAGGTGTGGCCTCTTCGTAAGTAATAGTTTTGATCCAAGCCATTCTAGTACATGGTATTAGGGTTTGCGGATTTTTTTGGTACTTGCTGAATGGCATCCCAATGCTCGCAAATTTTACCGTTTGCATCAAATCTAAAGAAATCCATAGTTACGTATTCATCATTTCCTGGCCAGGTTTGATGGGTATGTAGCGCTACTAAATTTCCTTCAGCAATGCAACGCACAAATTCAATGGATTTTTGTGGATACTCGGTTTGCATGCGTTCAAAATATCGTATAAACCCTTGGGTCCCATCCGCTACATCAGGGTTGTGCTGTATGTATTCATTCCCGACGTATTTTTCAACTGCCAATTGCGGATTACCTAGATAAGCAGTCTTGTAAAATGCAATTGCATTTTTTTTGTTTTGTTCTATGCTCATAGTTGAGTGGCATTTTAAGTTTTGAGAATCAACTCTGCTTTCAAATGTATTTTAATTTTGGAATTTAGACTGCTTGTTTGGAGTCAAACGTTTGATGTATTCCTTGTTTTGGAATTAATATGGTCACACGTGTACCTGTTTGTTTTCCACTGTTGAGGTTTTCGATTTTCAATAGTTCCTGGTCAGTGTATTTTTTTAGGGCTTGGATGCGCTTTTCTGTAATGGCCATTCCCCGTGAAGGTTTTTTTCTTTTGCTGGCAATGGATTTCTGTATTCCCACACCATTATCCTCAATTTCGCAGATAACAAAAGCATCGGAATCTTTAAAGTTTACACGAAGGGTTTTGTCCCCATCTTTTGGCATTAATCCATGTATAATGGCGTTTTCAATATACGGTTGTACCAATAGCATGGGTAATTCATGTTCTTCTATATCCAGATTTTCGTCTATTTTGATTTCATATTTGAAGGAATTGTCAAAGCGCAAGGATTCAAGTTCCAAGTATATTTTAAGTAACTCCATTTCTTCTCGAAGCACGAGACTTATGTTTATTGAACTTTCCAGTACTTGACGCAATAATTTGGAGAATTTGGTCAGATATTTGAGCGCATTGACTCTGTCATTGGTAGTAATTAAATATTGAATGGAATTCAAGCTATTGAATATGAAATGCGGGTTCATTTGCGCTCGCAGCATACGCTTTTCAAGCTCTGAATTAATGGTTTCGATCGTTTTATTTTGTTTGGAGATCATATCATTTTTCTCCTCCAAAACCGCATAGGATTTTTTCTTGATTCTGAACTGGCGGTAAATCAATCCTGCGGTGACCAATAATAAAAGTGTGATAATTAATAAGTACAACAATCTTTTTTGATTGGATGCGACTTGAGTATTCAACAGTTGCAGTTCAAGGGCATTTTCTTTTAGTTCCTTGTCTTTTAAACTTACATCATGTCTTATTTGGAGTTGCTGTATTTCTTTAACCTTGGTCGCGTTCATCAAGCTATCACCATAGGCCATGGTCCTATTTAAATGATGGATTGCAGTTGGTAATCGATTGGCTTTTTGATGTATTCGAAATGCTAAATCATGGGATTTTCTGAAAAGCGAATATTCGTTAAGCTCCGCAACAAGATCTAGATTTTCATTAATGCTGGTTATAGCGTCTTGGTACCGTTCTTGTTCAAAACGTAAATTCGCGAGATTGTAATAGTATAATGCTATTTGTGGTTTTAGTGATAGTTGTTCTGCAATTTTCAATGATTTTTGAAAATAGAATTCGGATTTGTTCCAATCCTTTAATTTTAAATAGCATCCTCCTATATTGGCATATGTCCTACACAAATCTAAGTTGTTCTTTATTTTTTTTGCGTATTCGGCTCTCCGTAAATTTTTTTCCAATGCGGCTTCATAATCTCCACTGGCAAAATCCATAACAGCTAAATTTGCCAGTACGGAATTTTCCGTGTCGTCCCGGCTTTCATCCGATGCTTCATCAATTGCTTTTTCAAAATGTTCAATGGCTTTTTCTTTGTTTTCCAGCAAATCGTAGAGAATACCAATATTCACATGCAATGGTGCATTTTTAATTCCCAAGGAATCTATGATTTCCAAGCTGTTTAGATAGTTTTCAAGACTGGTGGAATAATCACCTAATCGTTTATAAACAATACCTGAGGTTTTGTGCAATTGAGAAAGTCTTTCCAAATTATTATGTTCCCTGGCCAATTGTATTCCCTGGCTTAAATAATTAAGGGATTCCACATAATCCCCAGCCATCCCATAGGTGATTGCCTTTTGATGTATACCGTCTATTTCACCGTTTGCGTAGTCAATTTTTTTTGCTGCAAGAATGCTCTCATCAAAAATGGCAAGGGCGCGGTCTTTATCATGATCACGTACCAAGTCACCTTTTTGCAATAGAAGCTTAACCCTGTTGGTGTCCTTGGCTTTAACTAATAATTCGGAAATACTATCGATGGTTTTAGTCTGAGCAACAAGCGTCGTAATTTTACAGCTAAAAACAAATACAAACAGTGTAACGTAACACGTCAATTTCATAGGGAATAGATGATTTATGGAGAGGCTGTAAACTTAAATTTAGGCAATTCCCATGACGAAAACCAGCAAGAAAGGTAAACGTCTCATTAACTTACAGATTTTAACAAGCCAAGGATTACAATCCGTCATCAACATTGCAATAGTGGTCGCTTGATAGAGAATACTAAAACTTTAATGTAAGAATATGACGAACTAAACCAATATTTTTTGGATAGTTGTCCAGTTAACCAACTGAATAGCTGTTGAATCAACTAATTTTTTAGCTAACTCACTGGTAAAGAAGTCGTAATCAATTTGTCGCCAGGCAGCCCCAAAATTTGGGTGATTTACTGTTATGCCCTGCATTTCCATATCATCAAATGCCGTATGTATAAGGATTACATTAAATCCTTCAATCAGATTATCAAAAACACTTTCATAATAATCCCAAAGCTTCCCTTTTTCAAAGTAGGCCATATCACCAATATGTACTTTATCCACAGGTATCGCATTTACCGATAAAGGTTCTTTGTCCTCCAAACCAACCATATCGGTTAAATCCCTGCCACGTTGTATGGGAAGTTTGTATCTCTCACCCAGTTCTTTATATACTTCAAAAAGATCTTGACGGGAACCCACACTATACATATGGGAATCCAGATGCGATGGAGTAAGGCCATAGGACAGGAAGGTCTCAATCTGGGCGGTAAGTTCTTTTTTTACATCAGCAACCGTTGCATATTGTTGCACCTCTTCACGTTTTTTATAAAAATGACCGTTTGCATCAACCAAGGAAGGAACTTCCGAGGCGGGTAGAGTAGGACCGAATCGATAGCGTTCCCATTCACAAGTCAGCGTAAGGTGCACTCCATGATCACAGTGTGGGTGTTTTTTTGCCCAGAGTGCCATTTCATAAAACCAGGGACACGGCACCATAATGCTATATGAATTGACCACACCCTTTACCAATGATTGCATTGTGGCCAAGTTTTCAGAATGGGATAATCCTGCATCATCCGCATGGATCATCAATAGTTTGGTATTAGCGGGGTAGCCTAGTTTTTGGGCCAGGTTCATATGATACCTCCTTTTAAAGTTTTGCTATTTTTCGATTAGGGTTCCGTCAGGATACTTTGCAAAGCGACCGCTATCAGCATCATGTACATTGTCTGGATAAGGCCAAGGCCATCCACCAAATTGTGTCAGACGATATTCCTCCATGGCTTGCTGGATTTCTTCTTCGGTGTTCATGACAAAGGGACCGTATTTTGCCACAGGTTCATCAATAGGTTTACCTTGAAGCATAAGAAAATGAGCTTTTTCTGAGCCAATTCTGATCGTCACTTCTTGAAATGGGTCTAAAGCGATTCCAAAATTTGCATTTATCTTTTGGTCACCAATAAATATTTCAGAACCTTCATAAAAATATAAGGTACGGGTGGCTAAAGTGTCAATTTTTGGCAATACATACTCGCTGTTGGCGTCCACATGTATGTTCCAAACAGCTACCTGATGTTCATCCTTTGCCGCCCAAGAATTTGGAGCAGGATCATTGGCTTGGGTGCCTTTGTAATTCCCAGCTATTATTTTTATTTGGGCATTACCTTCATCAATAATAGGGATATCTTCGTGCCATAGCATTTTAAAATACGGTTCCACAAACTTGTCTGCTTTCGGTAGATTCAACCAAATTTGAAATAATTCCAGAGGATTGTCAGTTTCGGTATTGAGTAAGGGAAACATTTCAGAATGTTGTACGCCCCTTCCGGCCGTCATCCATTGTACATCTCCCTGTCCAAATCTACCAGCGGCACCTAAGGAATCTGAATGGTCACAGAACCCTTTGTTAACTATTGTAATGGTTTCAAATCCACGGTGCGGATGATATGGGAAACCTGGAATGGTTTGACCATGATACATGCGCCATCCATCTTTTATGGTAAAATCATTACCAATGTTACGTCCTTCCAAAAGTTTGGAATCAGGACCCAATTCGCCATTACCTTTTGGATAATGATCTAAATGATAGACACAGAATAAAAACGGATCTTGGGTTTGCCAGGGAAAACCTAATGCAAATGTCTGTAGTATAGGATTTGCCATATCTTATATTGGGTATTTCTAATGATTTGTAGTGTTTATTTCCAATTAATTGCTCATGGGGACTTTGCTAATTTTATTCTGGTTTCGTAGCAACATGTGCAATGAATTTGGTTGTTAGGTATTTTTGATTCCAGGTACCATTTTCATAGTCGCCAACGGTATAGTTGTATGTGTTTTCATTAACGTATTCCCAATAATCGGTTACAACGGATTCACCATAGCGGTAGGTGTAAATGATATCTTTACCATTTACCGTAACTGTACCTTCCGTTAAACCTCCAAAAACATCAAATTCCCAAAACTTCACGGAATTAGTGGCCGTATCAAATTTACGTACACCATGATTGCGAGGGCCATAGGTGGTTTGCTCCTGATTGGTGTATCCATTGGATTCTGCGATTACAACTTGATCGTTTAGTCCAAACCGGAATGTAATATCCTGTTTGAATTTGGAACCATCACCCCAGTTTCCTTCGGCGCTCCAGGTTTTACCCATCAAGGGTTCAAAAAATGATAATTTTGATTCCTGCCCCTTAAGCTGAAATAAGCCTGCAAAAAGCAGGCTTATTAAAAATATGTTTTTCATTACAATTAATTACTACCAATTGGTGGAGGACCATCTATCATGGCCTCGTATTTTTCATCACCTTTTCGTGTTTTGTATTCTTCTTTGACTTTTTCGACCAATTTTGGGTTTTCGAATAGATCCGCCATGGTCATTGCCATAGCTTTAGAAGCATATACCATTCCCTTGTGGCCAATGCTCATTCCACCACAAGCAACCACAGCCCAGGAATGCCAAGGTGTGTCCTTAGGAGCGACAGTAACGCTCAAATTAATGTTTGGTACATTCCAACTAACGTCGCCAACATCAGTTGAGCCGCCACCAGGGTTCTTTTCTGTTTCGCGTAGTGGTTCAATTTTGCTATCCATACCTACTTCTGGTTTACCAGTGGCCTTTTGAATTCCTTTTCCAAAAGCGACCTCCTCATCAGTGTAGGATATAGGTCCTAGTAACTCTAGGTTGTTTTGCATGATTTCTCCACCTGCTCGATTTACCAGGGTTTCATAGATGCCAGAAACCAAGGATATTTTATAATCTACGTCAGCCATAATTGCTGCGCCTTCCGCCATTTTCTTTACTCTTTCATAGGTGGGGAGCATAACCTTTCTCTTTGGATCTCTTACCCGAACCCAGATTTTGGAATAATCCGGTACCACATTCACTACCTGACCTCCATCTTGAATGTGATAATGGATTCTGGAAGTGGGTTTTATATGTTCTCTATAATAATTCATACCAGTAGTGTAAAGCTCTAATGCGTCGGAAGCACTTCTTCCATTCCATGGATCTGCAGATGCATGTGCTGCCTGACCATAAAACTCAACGATAAAATCGATAAGCGATAGCCCACTTTGTACATCTGCTTCAATATTGGCACCTGGATGCCAAGAAACATTAACATCAACATCGCTCCAAAGCCCAGCTTGCACCATCCATACCTTTGCAAAATATTTCTCTTCAGCTGGTGTTCCTAAGAATTTTACGGTTCCCTTTAGTTTTCCAGATTCAATTTGTTCTTTTATTGCGATTGCTGAGCCTAAACTTGCAGCCCCAAACATATTGTGTCCACAACCGTGACCAGGTGCACCATCTATTCTTGGGTCCTTGGTGGGTACTGTGTTTTGCGATAGGCCTGGAAGTGCGTCAAACTCACCTAGCACACTAATGACCGGTTTACCTGAGCCATAAGTCGCAGTAAATGCAGTGGGAATTCCAGCCACACCTCTAGTAACGGTCAATCCGTTTTTTTCAGCGTAGGAAGCAAGAACTTCTGCCGATTTGGATTCATTGAAAGCAGTTTCCGCATAAGCCCAAATAGAATCGCTGATTTTAATCAAGTTTTCTTTGTGCGATTCTACCGATGCGATAATAGCTTTCTTGGTGGAATTCATTTTTTGTGCCCCTAGATTTACCGATAGTAAACCTAGTAGCATTAGGGTTGATAGTCTTTTCATTATTTGGAATTTTGAATTAGTCCGAAATCAGGAAGGTTTGCGCTTTCCACCTCATTTTAAATTAAACTTGGCAAAAGCAATAAAACCATCTTTAAAAATACTGAAAATGAATCAACCGACCGCTGCTTTATACACTTTTAAGCAGCGTTCTCTGGCAAATTTATGGTCGACAATTTGCTGGGGATAGGTAAGTTCTTGAAATTCAGGCACCCACTTTTGTATATAGGAGCCATGAGCATCAAATTTGTCCATTTGAAGCTTTGGATTGAAAATGCGGAAATAAGGAGCTGCATCTACACCTGAACCGCATGCCCACTGCCAATTACCAACATTACTTGCGAGCTCATAATCCAATAATTTTAGCGCAAAATAGGCTTCGCCCCATCTCCAATCAATCAATAAATGTTTGCATAAAAAACTCGCTACAAGCATACGAACTCGGTTGTGCATGTATCCAGTTTTGTTCAATTGGCGCATTCCGGCATCCACCAACACATATCCCGTTCTTCCTGTTTTCCAAAGATTGAATTCCGATTCGTTGTTTCTCAATTGGATTCGGTCATATTTTGGTTTAAAGGCTTTGGTGACCGTATGCGGAAAATGCCAAAGGATATGAATAAAGAACTCACGCCATATCAGTTCACTTAAAAATGTTTCATTATCAGATTTTAATGCGACCTCAACCATTCGCCTAATAGAAACAGTCCCAAACCTTAGATGCGGACCAAGATGTGATGTGCCATTATCCAACGATGGGATATTTCGTGTTTCCTCGTAGTTGTCGATTAAATCGGCTTGTATGTTATATTCAGGAACAACTTGTTTTGATCTCTCAAAGCCGATATCCTCAAGTTCCAGAAATGGAAGCGGAGTGGCACTTAGGAAATTTGTAAATCCATCAATCCCATAATTTTTTAAATGTTTGCTAGGATTCAATTGCTGCAACCACTTTTTCTTATAAGGTGTATAAACTACATAAGGAGTACCATCATCTTTTAAAATTTCATTTTTTTCAAAAATCACATGATCTTTAAAGTGTTTGAAAATTATACCGTTGTCATTAAGTAAACTTTGAATTTCTTTATCTCTTTTGACGGCATAAGGTTCATAATCTCGATTGGTATAAACAGCTTCAATGACTAACGTCTTCATTAGTTTTTTGAAGATGTCAATGGGTGTACCCTTATAGCATGCTATTCCGCTTCTATGCTGTTGCTGTAATGATGCATTTAATCGCCTAAGACAATCATGGATAAAAGTTACCCTTGCATCGGATTTTGGTAATTTTTCCAGAATTTCATTGTCAAATATGAAAATGGGTAAGACCTGTTTACTTCGCTCCAAAGCATAGCAGAGCGCCGCGTTGTCCTCCAAACGCAAATCCCTTCTAAACCAAAAAATGGACACGGGCGTACTCATTGGTAAATACTCATTATTGTTATGTCTAGCTAATTTTTGATGGGGGAGTGGGTGTGCTAAACAGTTTGTAATACCAGATTTGGAGCTATGGTATCCGTGGGGCCGAAAATCAATTCAAGTTTTGCCTTTCTATATTCAAAAATTCGCTCAAGTTGTTTTTTTACAAATAGGCGATGCACCAATCGCCCTAGTGTACCGAAAGGAAGCTTATAATCCACTATATCCTCCATTACAACACCCTTGCTTGTTTCTACAATAAAGTGCTTATGATGCCAAAAGCTATAGGGTCCAAAGCGCTGTTCATCTACAAAGTAACTCCCGTGTTCAACGTGTGTAATTTCGGTAACCCACGTCACATCGTAAAACGGAAAAGGTTTTACGATATATTCGATGATTTGTCCTGGGAAAATAGTCCTGTCCGCACCTGCGATGATTTTGAAATCCATTGATTTTGGAGTTATCTTTTGAAGATTTCTAGGGTTGGACAAAAATTCCCAAGCTAAATCCTTGGAAATTGGAAGTGTTTGTTTACTATGTATACGATATAAAGACATATCTCAAATTTAGTAAAAATGTTTAACAAAAAGAAATAATAGTTAAACAAAAATATCGAAAAACAAAAATGACCTTGTGATTGGGTAATTTCCAATATCAAATTTCGTTTTCTGAATTATGAAGAAACTTGCATATATCCTATTGCTCTATTTGATTCCCCAAGGAATTGAAGGTCAATTATCATTAAATCTGGTTTCTGAACTGCCATCCAACGTAAAGGAAACTTCAGGGTTGATTTTTCTTGATAATAGTTTAATTACCCACAATGATTCAGGCAACGCGGCGGAGCTGTATGTTTTGAATCCTGTAGATGGCACAATACAACGCACTGTAGTGGTCAATGGCGTTAACAATGTGGATTGGGAAGATATAGCCCAAGATGAACAATACATTTATATAGGGGATTTCGGTAATAACAATGGAAACCGAATTGACTTGAAAATTTTTCGCATTGCGAAATCTGATTTTTCTAATTCGGATACTGTGGATGCAGAGGTTATTGCGTTTTCTTATGAGGATCAAACTGATTTTACCACAGACCCGAACACCGACTGGGACGCGGAGGCTTTAATCAGTTCTAATGGTGAGCTGATTATTTTCACGAAACAATGGACCAGTATGGGTACGGTGGCCTATTCAATTTCCAATCAGCCCGGAACGCATATTGCATCAAGGTTGGATGACTATCAAATTGATGGGTTAGTGACTGGAGCTACTTATGACATTCAAAGCAATAAGATTGTACTTGTAGGGTATTCTCAGTTTTTGGCACCCTTCGTGGTACAAATAGAAAATCCACAAATTGACTCCATATTTTCAGGAACGGTTACGAATTTTTCAACTGACCTAAGCCTAAGTCAGATTGAAAGTGTGGCATTTGGACCAGATACTTATTATGTTAGTTCGGAAGAATTCATAAGGACTTCGCCGGCTATTCAATTGCCCACCGCCTTATACACTTTTGAGCTACCGAACAGTCCAAATCCCGAACCTGAGCCAGGACCTGAACCAGAACCTGACCCTGAACAAAATGGTTCCCAGTTGATTCTTTATCAGCCAGAAGGCATGCTATTTTTAAATTATGTATTGAACGTGGACGATGATCTTTTTGGCTATGCCATTTTTGATGCAAGTGGACGAAGGATACTTTCTCCAATCAGTGATTCCGATAAAATAGGGACAATAGACACCTCTATTTTAAAACCATCCACCTACTTTATTTCCTTTCATCTGCGAGGTGGCAGGATCGCTAAGCCCTTTGTAATTCGATAGTAGTTTCTTTTAAGTGTTTCTTAACAAACTGAACATAGCTTAATAAGTAGCTTTGTTGACTAACAAATCTAAAAACACTGTCAAATGAAAAAACTAGGATTATTTATGATGGCTGCCATGGCTTCATTGGTTATGGAAGCGCAAATCAATACACCGGCTCCAAGCCCGGGTTCCACATTAAATCAAAAGGTGGGTCTAACAGATGTGACTGTTGATTATTCCAGACCTTCAATGCGAGGAAGAACTATTTTTGGAGACTTGGTACCTTACGATCAATTATGGAGAACAGGCGCCAACTATTACACCAAAATTTCGTTCAGTACTGATGCTACAATTGCCAATCAGGAAGTTAAGGCTGGTACGTATTCCATTTTCTCTAAGCCGGGTGCAGAAACTTGGGAATTTTTCTTTTACACCGATACTCAGGGTGGGGGAGTTCCTAGTGACTGGGATGACAGCAAGGTTGTTGCAAAAACAACAGTACCTGTTATTAAAATGCCAATGAAGGTGGAAACTTTTACGATCACTATTGACGATGTAAAATCCAATGGTGCGAATTTAGGTTTCATCTGGGAGGATGTATATGTTGCAGTTCCATTTAGTGTTCCTGCAGACGCGGCAGTAATGAAATCCATTGAAACTACCTTGGCAGGTCCTGCAGCACGTGATTATTATATTGCTGCGGTTTATTACCTGAGCGAAGGAAAGGATATTAGCAAAGCCAAAGAATGGATGGACAAAGCCATGGAGATGACTGAAGACCCTCAATTCTGGCAACTACGTCAGCAATCTTTGATCTATGCAAAAGCGGGTGATAAAAAAGGAGCTATTGAGATTGCTAAAGAATCATTAGCTAAATCTGAGGCAGCTGGAAATGCTGACTATGTGAAAATGAACCAAGATTCCTTAAAGGAATGGGGCGCTAAATAATATTGGCTAACAAGAAAATTGAAAACCCGCTTTATTGCGGGTTTTTTTATGCTTTTACAGGAGGTTTACCCAAGAAGCGATCAAAGCTTTCTATGGTGATAGCCAAAAGAATGACCAATCCACAGCCAAAGGCATTAAGCCATAGATAAGACATCCAATCCATGTACCAACCAATAATCACAATCAGTTGGGTTACGATTGCCGCTATGAACACCGCGTTACCCTTGACGAATTTTATGAAGAATGCCAATAGGAATATACCTAATACATTACCGTAGAATATTGACCCAATAATATTCACCAGTTGTATCAGATTATCGAACAAATTGGCCACACAGGCAATGACTATGGCGATGATTCCCCACAACAATGTAAATCCTTTGGTAGCCCAGACATAGTGTTTTGGGTCTTTTTCTTCCTGTTTATTTCGTTTATAAAGGTCCAATGCAGTAATTGTTCCCAAGGCATTCAATTCAGAAGCGGTTGAAGACATTGCTGCAGATAAAATAACAGCAAGCAACAATCCAATTAAACCAGTCGGTAAATTATCCAAAATGAAATGTATAAAAACATAGTCCTTATCATTGGTTTCAACTGAGCCATCAGCTTGAGAAATTAGAGTTTTTGCAGCATCCCTGTTGGCACGTTCCCTCTGGTTGATTTGCATGATATCCAATTCGGCTTGCTGGATTGCATTGAATTCCTTTAAAGCCAATGCCGAAGAAAATTTTTCTTGTGCTTTTTTCTTTTCCTGTTCCAAAGCCAAATGCCCTTCTTCCAAAATCTCATAGTCCGCGGCATATTGGGATTCCTTTACGGCCTGAGTGGCAGCAGGGTTAAAGTTTAAAGGTGATGCATTATACTGATAGAACACAAAAACCATGGTTCCTACCAACAATATGAAGAATTGCATTGGAATCTTGAAAATTCCATTGAAAATCAATCCCAATTGGCTTTCTCGGATAGATTCACCGGATAAATAGCGTTGAACTTGACTCTGATCAGTACCAAAGTATGCCAAAGCCAGAAAGAATCCACCCGTGATTCCACTCCAAAAGGTATACCTATTGCTGGTGTCCAAACTAAAATCCAATATCTGCAGTTTATTATTGGCTCCAGCAATTTTCAAGGCTTCTCCAAATGAAACCCCATTCGGTAAGGATCCAAGGATAAAGAAAAACGCAAAGAACATGCCCACCATAATAATGAACATTTGCTGTTTTTGAGTGACGCTAACAGCCTTGGTTCCTCCGGTAACCGTATAAATAATTACCAAGATACCGATGATGATGTTCAATGTTCTAAGATCCCATCCTAGAACCGCAGATAAAATAATTGAAGGTGCAAAAATGGTAATTCCCGCAGCAAGTCCACGTTGCACCAAAAACAATATTGCCGTTAGGGTTCGCGTCTTAAGGTCAAATCGGCCTTCTAACATCTCATAGGCCGTATATACTTTTAGTTTGCGGTAAATAGGAATAAATACCAAACAGATGACAATCATGGCCAACGGGAGTCCAAAGTAAAATTGAACAAAGCCCATACCATCATGAAATGCTTGACCTGGCGTGGATAAAAAGGTTATGGCACTGGCTTGTGTGGCCATAACGGAAAGACCAATGGTCCACCATTTTGCATCATTACCGCCAAGTACATAGTCCTCAACGCTTTTACTACCACGAGTTTTCCAAACCCCGAATACCACAATAAATAGCAGCGTGCTGCCAAGAACGATCCAATCTAGTATGCCCATTAAGGTTAGTTATTTAGCATCATTATGAAGTAGAAAATCAAAATGTATATGAAGTTTAACAGTAATACAATGGAGTATTCCCGTTTCCATTCCCATTTGTTTTCCATGTTATCCTTTGACATTACTCTCTTGTTTTACTTCACTTTTGCCCACAGATAACATATTTGCAAAAAGTTTGTACGCTCCTGATACCCCAGCAGGTAATTCTCTAAAAAAGCTTAAACCGGTATAGATATAATTCCCTTGACCATAAGGAGCAACTAATAAACTTCCATTTTTGGCATCTTCTCCTTCATCCGACATGGATAGAATAGGAGTGAATTCTTGACTCCATTCCGTTGGGAAATATAGTCCACGTTCCTGCACCCAGCCGTCAAAATCACTTTCCTTTATGGTGTTTGGAAAATTAACCAAGGAATGATCTTTGGAAATGATGCTAACCTTTGCAGTTTCATCAGTAACCCTATCTCTTGATAAGGTTAAATCATAAGGCGCAATGTTTTCAAATTGACTTGCCCAACGCCCAGAGGTATTGTATTGCACAATCATGTTCCCGCCTTTTTCCACATATTCGAATAACAACGGTTGTTTGAATTTAAGGGTCTCATCAACGTTATATGCCCTTATACCCATTACCACGGCATCATATTTTTCAAGCGAACCTCGTTGAATATCCTTGGGATCTATAGTATGGACTTGGTAACCTATTTGTCTTAAGCTTTCAGGGACTTTATCTCCAGCTCCCATGATGTAACCAATATGCTCCCCAGTTTTGTTGATGTTCATCCGAACTACTTTTGCCTCAGCAGGCAATAAAATGGACTGTTTAGGAACATGGTCATAGGTTATTTCTACCAACGCTTTTTCAATGGATTTACCGTTCACATTGGTAACGGCCTTCAGTTTACCTTCGCTATCTTGTTGAGGTGGTGTTACTTTGAACGTTAATGCTTGTTCTTGCCCTTTTTGAGCAATTTCAAACGGTAAATTTTGTGGTGTGACGACCCAACCTTCAGGATGTTGTAATTCAACCTTTCCTGTTACATTGTTTTTCCCGGCTTTTACGTTAACCAAAACTTCTCTAGTATCCGTATTTGAGAAAATCAAAACATCTTCTGAGATTTTTGCAGTAGCCTGAGGTAGCACAGCAAAAGGTTCATACAATTCCCCTTTATCCGGTCTTGAATATCGGTGGATTACCGGCTTTTTAAATTCAATAGCTCTTCCACCAATAGTTAAGGTGAACGATGTGGTGAAGGCACTTGGATTTTCGGCCTTACCGATCATTGTTGGATCATTAACCACGTACATGCCCAAACTTCCTGCCTCATCCAACCAATAAGGGCTTGAATTCGAAATATTTGCAGGCACTGAAACATCCAGACTTAGGTTTTCTTTTTTATTATTGCTTAGCGTTAAATTCGGGTTAAGATTTGCTACTAGACCATCAACTTGAATTTCTTTTAAAACTACAGGTATGGCGCTACGGTTAAGAACTTCAATATTGAACTTGGCCTGATCACCAGCAGTTGTAGACCCAGATTCTGCACTAACTTCCATATAAAGACCAGCACAATCCAAAATCAGTTGCTTAAGGGCGTCAGATTTAAGTTTTTTCCAATGTTCATCTTTTACTGTTTGTAGAAGTCCGTAGGCTTTTACCAAATCTGAAACATGTTCAGAAGGGTTGGAAAAATTGAAATTTTCTTCAACCTTATACAAAATATCTCCAATAGCCTTTCCTCCTTCAATTCGCGACCATGTTGTATTGATACCATCAAAAAGGTCATTGGTAGTGGGTAGGTCGCCCTTTAAAAGTTCCACATACTCTTCTTGCGAACCTCTGGTCGCAATGCGTCCAAAACCCTGGCATAAATGCGAACTGCTTGCCAATGATGCAATTTCATTGTTGGAAAGCCCTAATTCTGGGTAATAAACCCCAACATCCAACATCAGCATATTGGATTTATCGGCCTTATCAAAATTTTCCCTACTACCATAAAACCACCATGATGTATTGAAGAATATCCTTCGTGGTTGCCAAGTGGACGTATATTCCAGATGTTCTGGATACGCTGAAGTGTTGTTTGCCAAATCAAATGCCTCCACACTTAACATAGCAGATGAGGTATGATGACCATGTGTAGTTCCTGGAGTTCTATGATTAAACCTATTGATGATCACGTCAGGCTTGATATTACGAATGGCCCAAACCACATCACCCAATACTTGATCTTTATCCCAAATCTTATGGGTTTCTGTTGGGTGCTTGGAATAACCGAAATCATTAGCTCGGGTGAACCATTGTTCCCCACCGTCAACGCGTCTTGCGGCCAATAATTCCTGTGTTCGCAATACACCTAACAATTCTCGCAATTCGGAACCGATGAGATTCTGACCACCATCACCCCGCGTCAATGACAAATAGGCGGTTCTTGCTTTGTCATGATTGGATAAATACGCAATCAAACGAGTATTTTCATCATCTGGATGCGCTGCAACATAAAGTGCAGTTCCCAAAAAATTCAATTTTTGAAGTTTATGGTGAATCTCTGTTGATGATGGTTTGTCTGGTGCCTGTGAGTAAATTGATAGGGAAAAGCAGAAAAAGCTTACTACGCCAACCCAATATTTGTGCATACCTGAATATTTTGGTGGTTGGTTCAAATATAGAAAGATTAGTTCCAGACCAAATGGAATTTAGAACATCTTTAACAGGGTGTACCCTTACAATTAAAGGCTTAATTAAAGTCCTAAACTATCCCTCAACACCAAGTCTGAATTACTATTCTGTCCCCAATAGGCTGTATTAATGGATTTTAACTTGGTCGCTTTAGTGGTCATTTGTTTTGCATTGGCACCATAACCACTTTTAAAAGTTTCGGTCCAACCTTCTATCGTATGGGGGAATTTAGAGGTGAAAGTAATGGCCAAACTTCGTTCCAAATCTGGATAAGTAAGCGTGTAAATGGATAGATTCTCACCCGTCTGCAGCTCTGCTTTCGCATTGTACGCCTTCAATTCTGTATGTCTTAATCGCGAATATTCTAAGGACGGAATTACAGAAACTGCACCTTGAGGTAAATCCGATGGATTGATTCGGATTCTGTTCCAAATTTCATTTTCCAATAGCGATTTATCCAATGTTAAATCTTGGTCAGCCTCAGATTCAAAATAAGAATGCGAAGTATATTCAAATTGGTCCCTATTGTTAAGTTGTGCATATACATGTCCGCACCATTCCTGCATACTTAGACTTGTTTTAATGGCATGCTGGTTATCATAAACAGGATAAAAAGTACTGCTCATTACGGAATAAGGATATATGCCGGTAAGAAAGTTTTTGGTTGCGTTCAATTTGAGAACAGAAACGTTATCAGAATTGCTGCGATCTGCTTTCACTTGCTTTTGAGTCAAGAAAGGTTCCGTCACATAAATAAGAACCGCAGAACCATCTCGCAATTCGCCATAACGTGCTTGTTCAAGGGTGTAGGATGTAATTTCAGCATTACCAGAATACCAGTACGATTTAAATTCCTGAGATAGCTTCTTCTTTGGTTTTTTAGTATTGACTACCGGAGAAACAGAATTATCGTTGCTAGTCTTCACAGAAGCATTGGTGGTATCCACACAAGATTCCAATATAGTTGCAATTCCTGCTACTGCGATTACTAAAAATGTGATTTTTAAGACCTTGATCATGGTAAAAAGTTTGATTAAAGGTACAAACCAATCCTTAGCTAACCATTGCCATTAACGTTTTGTAAACTAAATGCGTTGGTAGCCCAACTACATTGGTATAGGAACCCTTGATTTCAGAAATACCGATCATTCCCAACCATTCTTGTATACCGTAGGCGCCAGCTTTATCAAATGGTCTGTAATGGTCTACATAATAGTTCAACTCTTCCTCGGAGAATTCTATAAATTTCACATGTGTTGTTGTGTTCACGGTTAGTTGTTTTTCCAGAGAAGTAAAACAGACCGAGGTAATGACTTCGTGCCAGTCTCCAGACATGGTACGCAGCATTAGTAGTGCTTCATCCTGGGTTGCTGCCTTTGCTAGTGACTCGCCTTTGTGCCAAACTACAGTATCCGAAGTAATCACAATTTCGTTGGAAGCTAACCCTGATTTAAATGGTTCGGCTTTAAGTTCAGCCAGAAAATCCGAGATTTCACTACCTTTTAGATGACTTGGGTAAACTTCCTCGACAGATTTGGGTTCAACCTTGAAACGAAGCCCTAAATCTTCTAAAAACTTCTTGCGTCTAGGAGATCCGGAACCTAAAACTAATGTGTGGTTTTTAAGGTGCTCAACTAACGGATTTTCAATCATTACTGGCGCTGAAATTTGTATTCCAATCCCCACGGACTTTAAGAACCTGTTCAATTATATCCCGGACACATCCGTCGCCTCCATTTTTATGGGATACATAATCGCTGATTGCTTTTACTTCCGCGACCGCATTTTGGGGAGAAGTAGCTAGCGCCACCATTTGCATTGGCGGTATATCTGGCATATCATCACCCATATACAAAACGGTATTTGGGTCAATGTTATAGATATCCAAATATTCTTCCAAAGGATCTTGCTTATGGTGTGCACCCATATAGATGTCGGTAATGCCAAGGCCTTTAAGCCGGTCTTTCACACCTTCATTAGTGCCACCCGTGATAATGCAAATTTTATACCCTTTCTGAAGTGCGGTTTTCATCGCATAACCATCCTTTACATTCATCCTGCGTAGCATTTCACCTTTGGTGGTTACCAAAACTGACCCGTCGGTAAGTACACCATCAACATCAAGGATAAAAGTTGAAATTTGATTGAGTAGTTCTTTATAATTCTTCTTCATGATTGGTTTTTATGGCATTGCTGAGCAAGGTATAAATTTCTCGCTCAGTTGTGGATGTAATTAATTCCAAATGTTTTTGAATGCTATTCGTATCTCCTCGTCTAGCAGGTCCGGTCTGTGCATTAAACGGACTAAGGGTTTGAACTTTTAGGGCTGTTTCCAAAATCAATGGCCTAAGTATTTCAAATGGAATATTGTTCCTTCGACAGATTTCTTCACTTATCCCGAACAAGTAATTTGAAAAATTGTTGGCAAATACTGCGGATAAATGAAGCTGACTTCTTTGTTCCGAACCCAGTTTATAAACTTGATTGCTTAAACCATTGGCTAGTTTAACCAAATGCTGTTCACTTTGTTCCGTATTCGCTTCAATACAAATAGGTATGGCCCAGAAATCCACAGGTTTACCTTTGGTAAAGGTTTGAACGGGATAAAACACACCTCGTTTGTCATTTCCAATAACATCCATACCGACAGCTCCCGAAGTATGCACTATGGTGCCTACGGTTTCAGGTAATTGGGCTGCAAGATGACCTATGTTTCCATCGGTTACTGCTAAAAGATAGATGTCCGCCTGCACAATTTCAGAAATGGAATTGGTAATTGGTGCGAAAGTTTCAAAAGAATTGAGCGCTTTTGGATTCCTTCCATAAACTTGTTTCAGTTCAAGACCATCAGAGGAGTAAATGGCATTCGCCAAATGCTGGGCCAAATTTCCCGAACCTAGTAAAACAATTGAAAGCATATCACAAAAATAAGAAGGAATACGAGGGGAGAAAGCTTAAATCAAATTTTGATGATTTTGATATGGCAAGGTTGAATGGATTTATCAAAATGTTGGTACAGATTCATTGGAAAATAGCTTAATTTTGCAAGCCAAATTCCATCCCTCCAGATGATAGACCTTTTAAAAAAGACGCTGTTTTCCACTAAACTTATGGCAGTCCTATTTCTTCTCTTTGCTGCAGCAATGGGGATTGCAACTTTTGTGGAAACCTGGTACAGCATAGAAACAGCACGAATTTACATTTACAACGCTACATGGTTTGAAATCATCATGGTGTTCTTTATGATCAATTTCATAGGGAATATTTTCCGTTACCAATTGTTAAGTTGGAAAAAATGGCCTGTTTTGATTTTACACTTGTCGTGGATTTTAATCATTCTTGGGGCCTTCGTGACGCGCTACATTAGTTATGAGGGAATGATGCCAATCCGGGAAGGCGCGGCGGAAAATAGATTTTATTCAGATAAAACCTATTTGACCACCTATGTCGATGGTGATATCAATGGAGAAGCCAAAAGAAGGACATTGGAGTTCCCAATGTTGGTAACTGAGGAAGGAATGCGCTCTCGTCTTCCTTTAAAATCAGATTTCAATGGTCAGCCATTTACAATTACCTATGTGGATTTTATTGATGGAGCTAAAGAAGGACTTGTACCCGATGACAATGGTAATGAATTTCTGAAAATTGTTGAGGCCGGAGATGGTCAGCGGCACGAGCACTATCTGGAAAATGGGCAAGTGGCTAGCATTCATAACGTGCTTTTCTCATTAAACAATGAGACCAATGGAGCCATCAATATTTATTCGAATGGTGATTCCTATCAGATCAGCTCACCTTTTGCTGGTGGCTTTATGCGAATGGCTGATCAGTTCCAAGGAGAGGTAGCTAAAGATAGTCTTCAAACTCTTCAATTGAGGTCTTTGTATTCTGTTGCTGGAATGCAATTCGTAATCCCAGAACCTTTGGTTAAGGGAAGTTATGGGGTGGTAGAATTACCAGAAGCTGAGGTTACCGAAAATTCCTTGGATGCCTTGACTGTGGCAATAACAAGTAATGGAGAAACTAAGGAAAAGACGTTGTTAGGCGCCAAAGGCACCTCTAATTTTTCTGAGGCAGTAAATGTTGGCGGACTTGATTTTTCCTTGAGTTATGGTTCCAAAGTACATGAATTACCATTTGCAATTCGGTTAAATGATTTTATTGCGGAAAAATATCCAGGGACAGAAACTGGCTATGCATCATTTATGAGTAAAATTACGGTAAATGATGAGCGGTCTTTCGATTATGATATCTATATGAATCACGTGTTGGATCATAAAGGCTATCGTTTTTTCCAGTCAAGTTTTCACCCGGATGAAAGGGGTACGGTCTTATCTGTGAACCACGATTTCTGGGGAACTTGGATAACCTATATTGGCTATTTTCTATTGTACATTGGTCTAATGGGCATTATGTTCTTCGGAAAAACCCGTTTCAGGGAATTGGAAAAACAATTAGAAAAAATCAAAAAGAAGAAAGCGAAACTTACGGTTTTCCTGTTTTTGATCAGTACAGTAGCTTTTAGTCAGGAAGCAAACGATCCTAACCACGCACATTCAAATTTGCCAACCCAAGCACAAGTCGATTCGATAATTCGAACTAGCATTGTTTCCCCGGAACATGCTGAAAAGTTTGGGGAATTGGTAATTCAGGACGAAGGGGGTAGGATGAAACCCATCCATACATTTGCGTCGGAAGTTTTACGCAAATTAAGCGGCAAGGACGGTTATAACGGATTGAATGCCAATCAGGTGTTTTTGTCCATGATGATGAATCCTGGGGTTTGGTACAATACTGAGTTTGTGGCACTTGCTAAACGGGAGAATGACAGTATTCGAAAAATCATAGGAGTTCCCAAAGGAACCAAATATGTAAAAGCCACGGACTTTTTTGACGATAAGGGCAATTACAAACTTCAATATTATCTGGAAAAAGCAACTTCCACTAACAATCCATCCAGTTTTGAGACGGATTTTCGAAAGGTAGGAGAGCGGTTGAGCTTATTGAATATTGCCTTGAGCGGCCAAATTGTAAAGATTTTCCCTTTGTTGAATGATGAAAACAATAAATGGATTTCGGCTATTGAATATCGTTCAGGTCAGTATCAGGTGGCGGATTCGTTGTATTCCAATTTCATAAGTAATTCACTGCCTTACTATTTAGGTTCTCTGCAAACGTCAATTACTTCTGGTGATTATTCGCAACCAGATATGCTTTTAGAGGCATTTAAACAGAATCAGTTGAATCATGGTATTGAAATAATGCCAAGCGAGCGTAAAATAAAAACTGAGATTATTTATAATAAGCTGGACATTTTTAACAGGCTCTATATATATTATGCATTAGTTGGATTGTTGCTGTTTTTTATCCTGATTTTCAGAATTTTCAAGGAACGAGAGATATGGAAAGCGGCCGCTTACTTTTTAAAAGGTACCATAATCTTGTTTTTTATATGGCATACCGCCGGTTTGATTTTGCGCTGGTACATTTCAGGCCATGCTCCTTGGAGTGATGCTTATGAAAGTATATTGTATGTGTCCTGGGCTACCATGGCCATTGGGTTGGCATTAGGTAAAAAAAGTGAACTTACCATAGCAGCAAGTGCATTTGGAACTTCATTGCTTCTAGGTGTAGCGCATATGAATTGGGTTGATCCTGCTATTGCCAATTTGGTTCCTGTTTTAGACAGTTATTGGTTGATGATACATGTAGCCGTAATTGTTGGTAGCTATGGACCATTGTCTGTTGGGATGATTTTGGGTGTAGTATCGTTGGTACTAATAGTTCTTACGACCAAAAAGAACAAAAAGCGCATGGACTTGAATCTGAAAGAATTAACAGTCATCAATGAGTTGGCATTGACTACGGGTCTTGTGATGCTTACAATAGGTAACTTCTTGGGAGGTCAATGGGCCAATGAAAGTTGGGGAAGATACTGGGGATGGGACCCTAAGGAAACCTGGGCTTTAATTTCCATAATGATTTATGCATTTGTTCTGCACATGCGTTTGGTTCCAGGTTTGCGAGGTCGATGGATCTTTAATTTTGCGAGTATATTGGCTTTTGCAAGTATTATGATGACCTATTTTGGCGTTAATTTTTACCTGGTTGGATTGCACAGTTATGCTAGTGGAGATCAAGTGATAACACCAACATTTATCTGGTATACCGTTCTAGGCGTTTTTATATTAGGTGGTGTAAGTCTCTGGCGTTACAAAGTCAATTACGCCAAATAATATTTTCGATTTTACTTGCGGATCAAAAAAAATTGCATCTTTGCAGCATCATGAAGTTATAAGAATTATGTACGCCATAGATGTCACAGGGTTGAATTGCCCAAACAAGTAACCGAAACAGCGCTTTCGGTTAGGTGACATTTCTCTTTCTTTTCTTACACATAATTCTTTTAAAATGACGAACACAAATACAAACTCTTTACGAAAATTTTTCAATTATTTCTGGATAGCGGTAACCGGTAAGGAAACTGAATTTACAACCGGAAGTATTCGCCGTGCAATATTTATGCTCTCCATTCCAATGATATTGGAAATGTTAATGGAGTCCATTTTTGCAATCGTGGATATTGCCTATGTCTCCCAGGTGAGTGTTAATGCCGTAGCAACTATTGGGTTAACTGAGTCTGTCATTACCTTGGTTTATGCACTTGCTATAGGTATTAGTATGGCGGCAACAGCTGTTGTGGCCCGTAGAATAGGCGAAAAAAACGTAGCAGGGGCCAGGGTTGCTGCTGTTCAGGCCATTACTCTTGGTATTATCATTTCCATTTTATTGGGTATTGTAGGTATTCTCTGGGCAGAAGAAATTCTTCAGCTGATGGGAGGTGAACCCGATTTAATTGCAGAAGGAAGTGGTTATACCCGTTTATTGATTGGTGGAAACTTAACCATAATGCTTTTGTTTTTGATCAATGCAATTTTTAGGGGAGCAGGGAATGCTTCCATTGCAATGTGGACCTTAGTATTGTCTAATGGACTTAATATTATATTGGACCCAATTTTCATTTTTGGGATGGGTCCAGTTCCGGAATATGGTGTAATGGGTGCGGCCATTGCTACTAACATAGGTCGAGGTTCCGCAGTATTGTTTCAATTAGGAATTTTGTTCTTCGGTTGGGGTAAAATCAAATTGGCAGCCAAGGATCTGGTACTGAACCTAAAAGTAATGTACAATCTGATTAAGGTTTCACTAGGTGGTATTGCACAGTTTTTAATTGGCACCTCCAGTTGGGTGTTCCTAATGCGTATCATGTCCGAATTTGGAAGTGAGGTTTTAGCAGGTTACACGATAGCCATCCGGGTAATTATGTTCACACTGATGCCTGCATGGGGTATGAGCAATGCTGCTGCCACCTTGGTAGGACAAAACCTAGGAGCGCAACAACCAGATAGGGCAGAGGTATCCGTTTGGAAGACAGGAAAATATAATGCATTTTTTATGGGATTTGTATCATTGATTTACCTGATTTTCGCCAAAACCATCATTTCCTTGTTCAATGATACACTTAGTGTAGTTGAAAGCGGTGCCTTGTGTCTTCAGGTTATTGCCATTGGATATGTTTTTTATGCCTATGGTATGGTCGTTACCCAAGCTTTTAATGGGGCAGGCGACACTAAAACCCCAACCAAAATCAATTTCTTTTCATTTTGGATGTTCCAATTACCCATCGCATATTTTACGGCATTGGTACTGGATTGGGGTGCTTCCGGCGTATTTATTGCCATCACTGCAGCCGAAATGGTGTTGGCCATAATGGCAATTATCTGGTTCAAAAAAGGAAATTGGAAACGAGTTCAAGTATAGGGGGTTTCGTATCTTTAACGGAAACTCTTTGCAATTATGAATTCGGATAAAAAAGGAATCAATACAATTTGTATTCACGAAGGTGGTGTTGAGGACGTTGTGTTCAAAGGCGCCACCTCCCCTTTATATATGAGTACGTCCTATGCCTTTGAGGATGTTGACGTAAAACGTTACCCAAGATATTACAATACCCCAAATCAAGAGGCTTTAAGTAAAAAGTTGGCAACCCTTGAGCACGCAGAGGAAGCCATGATATTTGGAAGCGGAATGGCAGCGATTAGTACAGCGCTTATGACTTTCTTGCAAGCGGGTGATCATGTGGTGTTTCAGCAAACCTTATATGGAGGAACCTATAATTTTGCGGTTAAGCAATTGGAACGATTTGGTATTGCGTACACGTTTACTGAAGGATGGAATGTAGAAGATTTTCAAGCTGAAATAAAGTCTAATACGAAATTGATTTACATTGAGACCCCATCCAATCCTTTATTGACGATTACGGATTTAAGTGCTATAGTAGGTCTTGCAAAGAAAGAAGGTATCATGACCATGATCGACAATACTTTTGCCAGTCCAATCAATCAGAACCCAATAGATTTTGGAATTGATGTGGTTTTACATAGTGCGACTAAATACATGGGCGGGCATTCAGATATCTGCGCTGGAGTGATTGCATCAACAAAGGCCAACATGGAAAAAGTCTTTGAAACCGCAATTTGTTTTGGCGGAAGCTTGAGTGAATATACGGTTTGGCTTTTAGAACGAAGTCTAAAAACAATGGGATTGAGAGTGAAAGCCCAAAGTACAAACGCCTTGCAAATGGCGGAATATTTGGTGACCAATCCAGATGTTGTAAACGTACATTACCCCGGTTTAACATCACATCCAGACCATGAATTGGCAAAATCGCAGATGCATGCCTTTGGCGGAATGTTGACATTTGAACTGCATCATGACATTGATGTGTCGCTATTTTTTAAACAGTTGAAAATGATTAAACCCTCTATGAGTCTTGCTGGTGTGGAAAGCACGGTTTCTTCCCCGGTTCAGACATCTCACGCATTAATGAGTGCTGACGATAGGGAAAAACAAGGAATCAATGAATTTTTGGTCCGCTTTTCTTTAGGTATTGAAGATATTGACGACTTAGTAGCGGATATTGAACAAGCTATTGCCAAGATTAGGTCCTTGCAAGTACATGCATAATCACATTACATGAAGTTAGATATTTTAGTTTTTGGTGCACATCCGGATGATGCGGAATTAGGTGCCGGGGGTACTATTGCCAAAGAAATTTCCAGAGGAAAAAAAGTTGGAATCGTTGATCTTACAAGAGGTGAATTGGGTACTAGAGGATCTGCGGATATTAGGGATTCAGAGGCTGCTGCCGCTGCCAAAATATTGGGTGTAACGGTACGTGAAAACCTTCAATTTGCGGATGGATTTTTCGTGAACGACAAATCGCATCAATTGGAAGTAATCAAAATGATTAGGAAATACCAACCTGATATAGTACTCTGCAACGCAGTTGATGATCGTCATATTGATCATCCAAAAGGCAGCCAATTGGTAAGTGACTCCTGCTTTTTAAGTGGTTTGATAAAAATAGACACCAAGGCTGAAGGTGATGAACAATGGCAAGATCCTTGGCGACCAAGAGCGGTATACCATTTTATCCAATGGAAAAATTTAGAACCCGACTTTGTAGTTGATGTTACCGGATTTATCGAAAGGAAGAACGAAGCAATATTGGCTTACAGCTCTCAGTTTTTTGATCCTAATAGCGACGAACCGGAAACACCGATCAGTAGTAAGAATTTTATCGACAGTGTTACTTATAGGGCACGCGACTTGGGCAGGATGGTTGGCGTTGAATACGCTGAAGGTTTTAATGTGGAGCGCTTTGCCGCAGTTGATAACCTAGATGCGTTGATTTAACTAGCGCGCTGGTATTTGTCTTCTGCCTTTGGAACAGTAAAGAAGAAAGTAGTCCCTTTTCTTAAGACACTTTCAACCCATATTTCACCCTTGTTCTTCAAAATCATCTCTTTGCAAAGGGATAATCCTAATCCGGTTCCACGTTCGTTATTGGTTCCGTAAGTGGTAATATTGGTAGAATCCGTAAAGATTTTCTTTTGGATTTCTTTGTTCATGCCTATACCGGTATCCCGTATCATGATTTGCCAAACATTTCGTTTTTCTTCAGCTTCAATGGTAATCAAACCATTTTCTGGGGTGAACTTGATCGCATTGCTTAACAAATTTCGAATGACAATATCCATATGGTTTTGATCGGCCCAACCCATAGGGTTTTCAGGAAGCTGATTAATGACTTTTATGGATTTTCCAGAGGCAACTTCAGATAACAATTGAATGTTACTGTTCACCAATTTATCCAATGAAATACGCTTGGGCTTTGTGGCAACACCATTCAGTTGGGTTTGTCCCCAAGACAACAAGTTGTTTAGAGTAAAGGAAATGTTTTCAATATCAGATTTGAATTTTGGTATAAACGACATGAATTCATCTTTTCCAATTTCGCCATCTGTAAATAATTTTAGCATGGCCTGCATAGCACCAATAGGTCCCCTAAGATCATGGCCAATTATTGAAAACAACTTGGTTTTAGTGCGGTTTATTTCATGCAGTTCCGTTTCCCTTTGGCTTACTACTTCTGATTTTTGATGCAACTCAACATTAAGTTTCTTTTGAATCCTTGCATTTCTACGCACCATAAAAGTAATTACACTCAGGACCAAGAGAATGGTAATAGCCAAATAAATGTAGTTCTGCTGTTTGGCTAAAGCCATTTTGTTTGACTTGATCAGCTGTTCCTTTTCTTGCTCATATTGCAATTTGGTCTTGAGCATGGAAAGACTTTGACGATTTTTATCACGGAATAAAGAATCAGACAGGGATTTGAAATTCTCCAAGTGAATCAACGCCGTTTGGGTATCTTCCTCGTTTTTGTAGAGCTTGTAAAGTGTTTCAGAGCATTCCATCTGCCCTTGGAGGGATTTTATGTTTTTGGATAGTTGCAACCCTTCCTTGGCATATGCCATTGAAAGACTATCCTTGCCCAATCCCAGATAGACTTTGGCCATGCCATTGAGTAGCTGTATTTTTTCTCGGTCGTCATCCAACTCCAAATGGAGCAAATTACTTTGGTCAAACCAATACAATGCCCATTGGTACTTCTTTTGCTCTAGGTAAATACTTCCTTTTACCTGATAGGCGTAAGCCAACCATTCATATATTTTATGCTTTTCAAAACTTGCAATACTCTTGTTGATATTGAACATTGCATGATCAAAGTTTTTGGCATCTTTATACATGGATGCCATATTACTTTGTGTTTCGGCATGAATTACTTCGTTCCCCAATTCCCTGTTTAAGGACTGTACGGTATCATAATAGATTTCTGCGTTGGCAAAATCTTTTTGATCCGCATAAAGCGTGGCAATGTTTTCATTAAGAATGGAGAGCATTTGATTGCTACCTACTTGTTTTGCTACATCTATTCCCTTAAGGTAGAGATTTAAAGCTTCGGCAACGTTCCCTTCATAATAGTAATCATTGGACAACGAGTTAATGATATTTAATTCACACTCCTTGTCCCCGGTCTTTATGGATAGCTCCAAAGCTTGCTTAAATAGAGGCATTGATTTCTTACGGTTACCCTGATCTGAATAATAACTACCTAGATTTTCCAGAGCCATGATCTCACCATGTTGGTAGCCCACCGATTGACTAAATTTTAACGCACGGTTAGAAAGTTTGGCAACGCTGTCGTTATTGAAAAATCGATACGACTTTGCCAAATCAATCATCAAGTTGATATGGGTAGTGTCTTTGGTATCAAAACGATTTGTGGTATGAAGACGTTTGTATCGAAATGCCAAGCTGTCCCTTTTAGAAACCTGGGCCTTGAGCGGAAATGAAAAAAGCAAAATCAGGGTGAATATGGTAATTTTACCAACAAAGGTTTTGATTCCTGGGTTCTGCAATTTTTGGGACATGAGGCTGTAATCTAATTAGATATAAAAATAGCTTGGAGTAGGGGGCAAGGAAATTAATTGTTGTGAACGTCCAATATTTGTGTGTTTTATCCGACAAAAAGTGCATTTCATCGATGATTTGGCAATATTGGGCTTTAATATGAGATTTGTTGACTTTTAAGACTCACACATATTGGATCCTGAACCAGAGACTTTATTTACAACCATTAACTAAATGCTTGATCAAATGAAGCTTATAATTTAGGGTCTAAAATATTACAGGGTTAAATGTAATTTCCTTTGTTGAAAGAAATAAAAAAAGTATTTTTGCCTCCGCTTAAATGGTGGTTGTAGCTCAGTTGGTTAGAGCGCTGGATTGTGGTTCCAGAGGTCGCCGGTTCGAACCCGGTCTTCCACCCATAAAAAAAGCCCTCCAATTTGGAGGGCTTTTTTAGTTTTGAAGCCTTATTTTGCGGGTTTATCCACAATAACTTTATTTTCCCTATTGGCGACTTCCCATGCCGTATGGAAAATCAATCGGGTTCTATTCTCCAAAAGATCGTAGTTGATTTTATCAGGGGTATCACCAGGTCTGTGATAATCCTCATGTGTCCCATTAAAATAAAAGATGATTGGAATGTTGTTTTTTGCAAAATTGTAATGGTCACTGCGATAATAAAAGCGATTTGGATCATTTTCATCATTGTATTTATAATCCAATTCAAGCTGTGCATATTTGGAATTGATCTCTTCTGAAAGATTATGCAATTCCGTACTCAACTTATCAGACCCAATCAAGTAAATATAATTTCTGTCACCATTGCGATCTGGGTCAATTCTGCCTATCATATCTATGTTAAGATTTGCCACCGTCTGATTTAATGGTAGCAACGGCTCAATATCCGTATAGTACTGTGAACCCAACAAGCCTTTTTCTTCTCCCGTAACGTGTAGCAATACAATAGATCGTTTTGGGCCATTTCCAGCATCTGATGCCTTTTTGAAAGCTTCCGCAATTTCGAGTAGCGCTACGGTACCTGAACCATCATCATCTGCCCCGTTGTTTATTTGACCGTCAGCTGTCATTCCAATGTGATCTAAATGCGATGATACAATGACATATTCATCAGGTTTTTCAGAGCCTTTGATTATGGCAGCCACGTTTTCCGAATCAATTTCCGTACTGGAACTTTTTACATCAAATTTAATATTGACAGCGATAGTTTTTGGAGTATCATCAGTTTCAATATCCGCTTTTATGTCGGCTACGGATTTTTTGTTCAACATAACAAGTATTTGACTCGGACTACTGTCTTTCAGGCTCATCTGTCCACTTTTGTTGTTGCTCATGTAGGTAAAATAACGTTTGTAACGTCCAAAATTATCCGTGTCATAATAAAGCACTCCTTTTGCACCTTTTTCATAGGCTAAGGATGATTTTTTACCTACACCTTCGCTCATGTTGCCCCATGCAGATTTTTCTTTGGTTCCAGAAAGCACATAGTTTCCATCGGCATCCTTTGGTTCACCAGCTTTTATCAATACAAGTTTATCCTTTACATCAATAGTAGTGTAGTCAGAGTAGGTGCCTTCCTCTATGCCAAACCCAACATAAGTGAGTTCAACATAATCCCCAACAGCCTCAGAAAATGTCAATACATCATCGCCTAGACCATAATCGGAGCCGTTTAAGGTTATGGTTCCTTCAGGTACTTGGGCAATTTCCAATGGAACTTTTTGTAAATAATCCCCATCAGATTTAACTGCGGGAACATTTATATTTTCATAATATGATTTTATATAGTCTACTGCCTTTTTCTGTCCCGGTTTACCAGTTTCCCGTCCTTCAAACTCATCTGATGCGTACACGTAAAGATGCTTCTTTAAATCGTCTTGTGTAATAGTGGAGGCATAAGTTACAGGGTCAGGGTCCTTGGTTACGGTAGTTACATTTTCAATCGTTTTTTGTGAACTGTTACAGGAAATGTAAAACCCTGCGAGTAGAATAAGTATAAATCTCATTTTAAGAATTTTGTCTAATAGTCTGCCAAAAATAACAAACTCAAATTATCCAATTGTCCAGATATCGAATTATGCGATATCATTTAAATACTTTGTTGGACTGGTTCCCTTGATATCTTTAAAGGTTTTGTTGAAGTTGGAAATGGAATTGAATCCGGAACTGTTTGCTGCTTCAATTATAGATATATCTTTTTTTTCCATTAAAATCTGACATACATGCTCTACACGAATTTCATTTAGGAATGAAAAAAAGGTCTTGTTGGTGCGTTGTTTGAAAAACCTACAAAATGCATTAGGGGTCATATGAACAAGTTTAGCAATTTTATCCAGTGTGATTGTCTGATGAAAATTCGCCATGACAAAATCAAAGACCGTGCGTAGGCGTTCTCCGTGATCTAAGGATAAATCCTTGGAATGAACAAATACGGAGAGCCGCTCTTTTTGCATTTGACTCATTTCCTTTAGTATGCTCATTAGGGAAACAAAACGGTAAAAGTTACTCTGACCGAACATTCGCTCCATGGTTTGAGCCAGCGCAGCATTGGCATCCCTTAGTTTAAATCCAGTATTGGCGAATTTGAAAAACGGTCTGAGTTCATCCATTTCCTGTAAGTCAAAGAAAGAAGCGCCAAAAGAATCCAATGAAAAGAAAACAGAGTGCATTTCAACTTTTTCTTGATCAATTGCACTCTTGAACAAATGTGGAATACGACTGCCAATTACAAAGTAATTTCCGCTGCTAAATGAATAGACACTATCACCAACAATCAATTTGCCATTTCCTTTTAGCATATAACTTATTTGGATTTCCTCATGTTGATGCAGCTTATCATAAAAAGCTTTTCCTTCATCTTTTTGCACCACAATATTGGCACCAGGTTTTTTAGGTATCTTAAAGGAGTATACTTTCATATTCGCATAAATTACCTTCTATATAGGATAAAAATATAAAATGAGGTAATATAATGGAAGTATCAGCTAATTTTAAGGAATATTAGACTCATAATGCCATCTACTTTTGTAAAAAACTTTTTAGATGACAAACTTTAGTTGGAAAGGGGTAATGCCCGCTGTTACCACGAAATTTACAGATGCGGATATGTTGGATCTTGATATGTTCACGACAAACATCAATGCACAGCTAGAAGCTGGTGTGCACGGGATTATTCTTGGAGGAACTTTGGGAGAAGCCAGTACGCTTGACACTGAAGAAAAGAAAATACTTGTTGAGCATACAGTTAATTTGGTTGATGGAAAAGTTCCTGTGGTCATGAACATCGCGGAGCAATCAACAAAAGAAGCAATTAAAGCGGCGGAACGTGCCCAAGACCAAGGTGCATCTGGATTAATGGTTTTACCTCCAATGCGATACAAGTCAACGGATTATGAAACCGTAGCTTATTTTAAGGCCATAGCTTCTTCCACTTCATTGCCAATAATGATTTACAATAATCCGGTTGACTATAAAATAGAAGTGACTTTGGATATGTTTGAAGAACTGTTGAAACATGATAACATTCAAGCCGTTAAGGAATCCACAAGGGATATTACGAATGTGATCCGAATCCGAAATCGTTTTGAGGATAGATTAAGCATTTTATGCGGTGTTGATACTTTGGCAATGGAGAGTTTGGTCATGGGTGCTGATGGATGGGTAGCTGGGTTAGTATGTGCTTTCCCTAGAGAAACCGTTGCCGTTTATGAGTTGGTAAAAGCAGGTAGAATTGAAGAAGCCAGTAGAATTTATAATTGGTTCATGCCGTTGTTGGAATTGGATATCAATCCACAATTGGTACAGAATATTAAACTTGCCGAAGTAGCTACGGGTATTGGTACTGAAAATGTTCGGTTGCCAAGATTACCATTGCAAGGCGATGAACGTAACCGTGTCTTGTCGATTATTGAAGAAGGTGTAAAAACCAGACCAATTATTCCTAATATTTAATGAGCGTACATACATATAAATGCATAGATGCGCATACGTGTGGTAATCCGGTTCGACTAGTTGTTGATGGAGGGCCGGAACTCCAAGGTAATTCTATGGAGGAAAAGCGTCAGCATTTTCTTAAAGAATATGATTGGGTTCGTACTGGGTTAATGTATGAACCTCGTGGCCATGATATGATGAGTGGGAGTATATTGTATCCACCACATGACCCCGCAAACGATGTTGCTGTTTTGTTCATAGAAACCAGTGGCTGTCTTCCCATGTGCGGACATGGAACCATAGGAACTATGACCATAGCTCTGGAAGAAGGATTGATAAAGCCTAAAAAAGAAGGTAAAGTCAATTTGGAAACACCGGCAGGTTTGGTTGAAATTGATTACTTGAAGGAGAAGGATAAGGTGAAATGGGTTCGTATTACCAATGTAAAAAGTTATTTGGCAGGTCAAAACCTAAAAATTGAATCCAGTTTTCTTGGGGAACTACAATTTGATGTGGCCTATGGCGGTAATTTTTATGCCATTGTTGATCCGCAGACCAACTTTTCTGGAGTACAGGATTTTTCAGCAGGAGAACTCATTCAATTTTCCCAAGAACTTCGTTCAAGAATCAATACAAAATACCCGGGTCATTTTGTGCATCCAGAAAATTCTGCCATCAATAAGGTAAGCCATATGCTATGGACGGGAGCACCTATAAATTCCAATTCTTCGGGAAGAAATGCTGTATTCTATGGTGACAAGGCAATTGACCGTTCCCCTTGCGGAACGGGCACATCGGCTCGTATGGCACAGCTTTATGCCAAGAATCTATTAAAAATTGGTGATGAATATATCCATGAAAGCTATATAGGTTCTACATTTGTGGGAAAGGTGGAAAAGGAAACCGTTTTGGATGGACATAAAGCCATAATCCCTAGCATACAGGGTTGGGCAAAAGTGTATGGAAGAAATACCATTACCATTGACACTGAAGACGATCCTTACGCCCATGGTTTTCAAGTAATATAATATGGCATCTAACAAAAGTGTGTTGATTGTTGGTGGTGGCATTGTTGGATTGTCCACCGCTTATTTTTTGCAAAAAAAAGGACATGATGTTACGGTTCTGGATATGTCCAATATGGATTCTGGGGCCTCCTATGTGAATGCGGGATATATTACTCCCAGTCATATTGTTCCCTTGGCTTCACCAGGCATGATTTCCAAAGGAATCAAATACATGTTCAATTCATCAAGTCCATTTTACATGAAACCGAGGCTGGACTTAGATTTCATGAAATGGGCTTGGTATTTTAAAAAATCATCCACCAAAGAAAAAGTACAACAAGCAATGCCTGTTATTATGGACATTAACTTGCTTAGCCGTGAGTTGTACAAAGCGATTTGGGATTCTGGCGATTTGGGTGAATTTCATATGGAGCGAAAGGGGCTCTTAATGATGTACCAAACCAAAAAAGAACGTGATCATGAAAAGGAGGTTGCAGATCGCGCTAGGGACATGGGCTTGGTGGTAAATCATTTGGACTTGGACGGCCTAAGCGTATTGGAACCCAATGTTGAACTCAATGTAAAAGGAGCTTTTCACTACGAATCTGATTGGCACACTACCCCGCACCAGATTATGGAGCGAATGATCAAGCACCTTCAAAAAAGTGGTGTAAAAATCCATAAAAATGAAACCGTTGAGGATGTAATACAGACGGATGGCAAACTTACCGGTGTGCAAACCAATAAATCTGAGTACGCAGCTGATGATGTGGTATTTGCAGCTGGGTCATGGACATCTAATTTGTCAAAAAAACTAGGGGTTCGTTTACCGTTACAAGCCGGAAAAGGATATCGTATAAATGTGGAAACGCCTACCAACATTTCAATGCCGGCGATTCTCATGGAAGCTAAGATGGCGGTCACTCCAATGGATGGATTTACGCGATTTGCAGGAACCATGGAGTTTTCCGGAATCAACAGTAAAATTCGTAAAGAAAGGGTGGAGGCTATTGCACAAGGTGCAGCTAGATATTACAAAGGTGTGAAAATTCCAGATAGCGATAAACAGAATGCGCAATGTGGCCTAAGACCGGTTTCGCCTGATGGTTTACCTTACATCGGAACATCCAAGAAGCACAAAAATCTTCATATTGCCACAGGACATGCTATGATGGGTTGGAGCTTAGGCCCGGCCACTGGTAAATTGATTACTGAATTGATTTCCGAAGAAAAATTGTCCATGAATATCGATCCCTTCAATCCTCATCGTAAATTTTAGATAAGTGGCATCCTTTTTGTTTTACTATTGTAACTTTTCGAATTAATTTTGAAGTATGATAGGAAGATACTTAATTGTTTTACTGCTTTTGATGAATTTCCCAACCAATGGGCAGGAAATCCAATTGCTTACAGTTAAGGATTTTGATTTAGTTGGTCCTGTGAAATCCTGCCTTGTGATTACGGATTATGGTCGTGAGCTTTTTGAATTTGATAAGCAAGGCTATTTGATTAAAACGGTTACTCAATACAACGAAACAGACCAGGACATTACCTACTTTAAGTATGAAAACGACCATCTTGTGGAAAAAAGGATGGAAAGTTACAAGGACAATATGTTGGATGCTTCGACGTCGATGGTAAATTTTTACGCTAGGGATAGTTTGCAGCCACAAAAGCTATATGAAAAGATTGTTTCCTACGATAAAGAGTTCCTAGAGCAACAGGAATATGAATTTGATGAAGAAAATCGATTGGTGAAGATAACGACTTCCAACGCAGAGGGTGTAGATGAAAGCACCGTACAATATGAACCGTATAAAAATGAACTTACCACGAGTTATTTGCACAACGGGATATTGGAAAAATCAATTCGTACTTCTGAAAAGAAAACTGTGCAAGGGTACCTTAAAATTGAGCTTACCAAAGATTTCATTGATGGCGAGCCTAACAAAGCCTGTGAAAAAACGGTTCATGATGATGGGCGTTTAGCTTCAGAGGAGTACTTTGCCTATAATGTTTCTGAAAAGGAGTTTCAGTCTGAACGAAAGTTGATCTATGAATACGATGCAGAGGGAATTCTTGAAAAGGTAACTACAAAAACCGCTAATGCTGTTGCCGTCAAGGAGTTTATCTTCCAATTTGACAGCAATCCGGAAAAGAACTGGATAAAAAAAATCGTCACCCCGGATAATACCTATTCAACCAGAAGGATAGCGTATTATAAACCTGAAGAAATAGAAGAAAGCCAAGAACCTAATTAAGTTCCAGTAAATCCCAAAGGTTGCCGTATAGATCTTCAAAAACCACCACGGTGCCATATGCTTCTTCTCTAGGTTTTTCCTTAAAGATAACACCCTTGGTTTTCATTGATTTATAATCACTCCAGAAATCGGAAGTATGTAAGAACAGGAAAACCCTACCGCCAGTTTGATTACCAATGGCAGATTCTTGTCTTGCACCAACAGCTTTTCCAAGTACCAAGCCACATTCCGCGTTTTTAGGTCCTACAACCACCCATCTTTTACCGTCCCCCAAATCAACATCTTGGTGCAATTCGAAGTTTAAAACGCCTACATAGTACTTTATTGCTTCGTCATAATCCCTCACTACAAGGGAAACATTGCTCAACTGTCTTTTGATTTCGTTCATTTTATAAAATAATTTCTTCCAATAATTCGGGCTTCACTTCATGGCCGCCTTCAAAATTGATTATCTCTGCTTTTCCATCAAACAATGCATTTACTTTATCCAATTCCGTTTGCCTTCGTTCAGGTGTAAGATAAATATCGGTGGAACCGTAAACGAGTTTGATTTTAGAAGAACCCAAATCCATAAAAGCAAAGTCCTTTTGCCGAAGTTCATTAGGAATGCTTCCAGCATATAAAATCAACCTACTACATGTTATTTTCCGACTTACCATCCATCGACTCACGATGGAAACACCTTGACTAAAACCAAACAATATTAGATTGGCATTTTCTGGTATTTGTTCCGATTCAAACACAGCATCCACATAGTTCAAAACATTTGCGGTTTCCATAGCAGTGTTTTCCTTGGTCAACCAACTTGCTCCCACATACTTGAATTCATCTTTCAAATAATATTTAGAAGGAGCTTGGGGTACAATTATATAGTTTTCTTTAGCATCAAGTTTTGAAAAATACCGAATGAAATAGCGACTCAAGTAACCCATTCCATGAAAAATCAACCAGACATTTTTGGTCTTTGGATTGAGTTGATTCAATGTTTCATACGTGTTTTGGGTCGTGTAAGCGACCTTCTTCTCAATGGAACCCATAAACTTTCTATAATGCGATACCTTTGCGTAATTTTACGAAAATTACAGGTATGAATGAACACAAAGCCAAGATTCTTGAAGTATGCAATGGCATCTGCAAGAATACGCTTATGGAAACTTTGGACATCACCTATGTTGATGTAGGAGAGAACTATTTAGTGGCTCGTATGCCGGTGACCGCAAAAGTGCACCAGCCAGATGGTGTTTTGCATGGTGGAGCATCAGTTGCACTTGCTGAAAGTGTTGGTAGTGCGGCTAGTTATGTTTTCTTGGATGGGCAAGAATTTTTTGTGAGAGGCATTGAGATTTCTGCTAACCATGTCAAATCCATTCGTGAAGGTTTTGTTTTTGCAAAGGCCTCAATTATCCATAAGGGCAGAACTACCCAATTATGGGAAATAAAAATCACCAACGAAGAAGGAGACTTAATTTCCAATTGTAAACTTACTACTATTGCCTTACCAAGAAAATAGGGAATTTCAAAGCGTACTTGATGAGTTAGACCAATGCGCTGAAAATGGGCAACCATTTGCCATATTTCGAAAACCGGATGAAAAAAAGGTCATTGCCGTAATTCAAAAGGATAGTACCAAGTACGAACTCGATTTTAATACCCAAGGCTTTGTATTTGCACCTTTCAATTGGGCCGATAACGCACTTTTAATAAAGGCAGATAAGGTAGAATGTACCGAATATATGGATGCTTCCCTGGTTCAACAGTCCACCAGAGCTTTGTCAGAAAAGGGGAGGGTTTCCCACATAAATCTGGTGCAAAAGGCTATTGATGAAATTGAAGTAGGGAGCATGGAAAAAGTAGTGCTCTCACGTAAAATTGAAGAACCTTTTAATGAATCCGCTTTTACCGTATTTGAAACCTTGTTGAAATCGTATGGCAGTGCTTTTTGTTATTTGATTTATCATCCACAATTTGGGTTTTGGTGCGGTGCAACGCCAGAATCATTGGTTCAAATTGCTGACAATAGGATAGAGACAATGGCATTGGCAGGAACCTTACCTCATATTTCTGGTATTTCGCCACAATGGGGTACTAAAGAAATTGTGGAACAGGAAATGGTTAGTACGTATATTTTAGAACAACTTTCCGATTTAACAGACTCCTTGACCCTGGACAAGGTCGAATCAGTTAGAGCAGGTAATCTCTGGCATTTGAAATCTTCAGTACATGCAGTTATGGCCAAAGATACGACCATTGACCAAGTAGTTTCTGCGCTACATCCAACCCCAGCTGTTTGCGGTATCCCAACAGCAAAGGCAAAGGCTTTTATCAATGCTAACGAAGGTTACGATCGCACATTTTATACAGGCTTTTTAGGCGAAATAAATATTTCTGGCCCAAGCGATATCGCGCTGTATGTCAACTTAAGATGTATGAAATTGGAACGGGGTATAGCAACCTTATTTGTTGGTGGTGGGATCACGGATGCCTCGGAACCCGAAAAGGAATGGATTGAGACACAAAACAAAAGTCGTACAATGCTCAATATCTTGTTGGATGACATCTAAATTAGTTAGGTCATAAACCCATTGGGGCGTATTTTTGTAAACCATGATGTATTCAAACATTCCGTCCGCTCAAACGCTGGTCTTATTCTTTCAATCTTGGGGGATTAAAAACATCATAATATCCCCAGGATCACGAAATGCCCCACTTACCTTGGGATTTACCAAGAATCCGTATTTCAATTCGTATAGCATAGTTGATGAACGTTGTGCGGCCTTTTTTGCATTAGGCATGGCGCAACAGCTAAAAGAGCCTGTTGCTGTTGTATGTACTTCGGGTAGTGCAATGTTGAATTACTATCCAGCCGTAGCTGAGGCGTTTTACAGTGATGTTCCGCTTATCGTGGTTTCAGCGGACCGACCGGGCGACAAAATAGATATTGGAGATGGACAGACCATTCGCCAAGAAAATATTTTTGAAAAGCATATTGGGTATTCTGCAAACCTAAAGCAGGATGCTGCACATAGTAGACCAAATAAAATAGCCGAATCTCAATTATCGATTCAAGGCTACAATGAGCGTGAGCTTGGTAAGGCGCTGCGGATGGCCATAGAGACCTCATCACCTGTCCATGTCAACATACCCTTTGAAGAGCCGCTTTACGGTTTGACCGATCATCAAGACGTACATATTCCATTGCACGAAGAAGACGTACATAAGGAAGATACCATAGTTGATTGGAACAAATTCAAACGTATTTGGGAAGGTTCCGGTCAGAAAATGGTTTTGGTCGGCGTTAATCCGCCCAACCATATTGAACAGGAAATCTTGAACTTGCTTGCTACTGATGAAAGTGTTATCGTTTTTACGGAAACAACTTCCAACGTTCACCATGAGCGCTTTTTTCCTAGCATTGATAGCATTATAGCTCCAATTGAAAAGTCCACCAATCAAGAAGTGCTTTTCCAAAAATTACAACCTGAGGTGCTAATTACTTTTGGCGGCTTGATCGTTTCCAAAAAGATTAAGGCTTTTCTAAGAACGTATCAGCCGAAACAGCATTGGCACATTAATCCCAAAAAAGCCTACGACACTTTTTTCTGTTTGACTGATCATGTGAAAATGGACTTCAACCTGTTCGTCAAAGCGTTGTACTCCGACACAAAAGTTGTAGCTAGTGGTTATCAAAAAGATTGGTTGAAAACCAAGTCAGACTATGAGCGTAAGCGAACAGAATATCTCGGAAAAATAGCATTTTCTGATTTTGCAGCTTTTAATGTTATCCAAAAGGCCATACCTACATCGTACCAGGTACATTTGGCCAATAGTTCAACAGTACGTTACACACAGTTGTTTCCAATGGACTCCTCCTTGGCGGTTTATTGCAACCGGGGGACTAGTGGTATAGATGGCAGTACTTCCACCGCAATAGGTGCTTCAATTCATCATGACAATCCAACACTTTTACTAACGGGTGATTTGAGTTTTTTTTATGATAGCAATGGACTTTGGAACCAGTATATCAGATCAGACTTTAGAATAATTTTAATCAACAATTCGGGAGGAGGTATCTTTAGGATATTGCCTGGGTTTGAGGAAACTGAGGAATTCTCTACCTTCTTTGAAACCCAACACAGTCGAGAGGCCTCACATCTTGCCGCTATGTATCAATTTGAATATAAAAAGGTTGCAACCAAGAATGCCTTGGAAAATGCCCTGTCTGAATTCTTCGAAAAATCCGAGCAACCTAAAATACTTGAGGTGCTAACCCCAAGGGCATTAAACAACAAAATTTTGCTTGACTATTTCGATTTCATATCTTAGTTTTCATTGTTGATTAACCATAAATAACAAACCATTGACCATGAGTAAAAGAGATGAATTAATCGTTAAGTACGCGCAAGACATCAAGGATAAATTTGGTGAAAATCCGGATATGGATTTATTGACCAAAGTAACCATAGGCTTGGGACCTTCCATTTATAATTTGGATGCTTCTAAGGTATCGGGATCAGATGAAAAGGAGTTGGATACGGTAAAGAACAACTATCTTATAAATAAGTTGGGATTGGATGACAGTGACGCATTGATGGACGCCATAAATGGAGTCATTGACAAGTATGGACGTTCAGACAAAAACAAGCATAGAGCCGTAATTTACTATATGCTTTGTAAACAATTTGGAAAACAATCTGTCTATAATTAGAAGAAAGATTTAATTGTAAAACCGGCTTTAGTGGAATCCATGGAGTCGGTTTTTTTATACCCACAAATTAAGGACTACATTTGCCGAATGATAGTGCTAGGAAATTACAATACACTAAAAGTCCTGAGAAGTACGAGAATTGGTCTTTTTTTGGGTGATGGGGAAGGAACAGAAGTTCTTCTGCCCAATAAGTATGTTCCCGAAGATTTTGAAATTGATATGGATTTGCAAGTGTTCTGCTATTTAGACAGTTCAGAACGGCCAATAGCTACAACCTTGACTCCATTGATTACACGTAATTCGTTTGCTTTTTTAAAGGTAGTTGAAGTAGGTGCATATGGGGCTTTTGTGGATTGGGGTTTGGAAAAACATCTATTGGTGCCGTTTCGTGAACAACAAACTCGGATGGAAGAAGGTAAATCCTATGTGGTGTATTGTTATTTAGATGAAGAATCATTTAGATTGACTGGTTCCACTAGAATCAATAAATTTCTTTCCAATGATGGAGTTGACTTCACAACTAATGCAGAGGTTGATATTTTGATTGCGCGGAAATCCCCTTTAGGATGGGAGACCATAATAGGTAACGCGCACAAAGGACTAATTTTTGACAGTGATGTGTTCCGCCCAATAGCAATTGGCGACCGCATGAAAGCCTACATCAAAAATGTGAGGGAGGATAATAAAATTGATTTATCCTTACAGCCAATTGGTGCCAAGATGTTGGAACCTACAGCTCAAATTATCTTGGAAAAATTAATAACGAGCAACGGTTTTTTGGGTCTGCATGACAAATCTAGTCCCGAAGCAATTCAGGAAGCGTTGCATTTAAGCAAAAAAGCATTCAAAAAAGCCATAGGTACTTTGTATAAAGAACGAAAAATCGTGATTAAGGATGATGGTATCTATCTGACCTAAATTTTCAATAAGAAATATGTTGCCAATTTGTTGAAGGATTTCATACCGATGCGTTTTTTTCTTTCACCAAAAATTATACATTTGTAATACTGTGTATTAACTTATTGACAGCTATATATTTAGCTAGAATACGAAATTAGAATTTACTGAATGCCATTTATAGAGGAAAGTGATTTATTGGATCTACACAAAGACATTGATAAAGCCCAAATTATCAATGAAAGACTATTAGATCAAATAAAGTATAAGAATAAAGATTTACGTAAAATCAAACTACAACGTAATATACTTTTGGGCTTTACCGCCTTGTTTGTAGTTGGGACTTTGGCAATTACTTCGTTCACGGCTGGATTGAGCAGCAAGAACTCATTCGAAAATCAAAATAACCTGTTGGTATCCATTGATAGCTTGGATGCAATCAAAACTAGAATCGACAATCTTAAACTGCAAAATGAAGAGTTGAGCTTGGTAAGTGAATTTTACCTCGCAAAAGCTTTCTTGGAAAAGGAAAAGATATATTCTGTACAGGTTAAATCCTTTGTGGATAACAATGTGACTTTAGCTTCTGAAGCGTTGACCAACACCCTTTTTGTAAAAACCAATCCTTTTTACGCCTATTCCTTAGGAAATTTCGAAACCTTGGGTGAAGCACAAACTTTTAGGCGGCAATTGGTGAATATGGGTTTCACAGATGCGTTTGTAGCGTCCTATCAAGATGGTAAAAGAGTCCAAATAGAAGATCCTTACTAATCTTGGGCAACATCAAAGCTTGGATTCAAGCCGCAAGACTGCGCACGCTTCCACTTTCTTTATCGGGTATTATAGTTGGAACCGCTTTGGCGAGTTTTCATGGGTATTTTAATTCCACCATCTTTATCTTGGCACTACTCACAACTATTGCATTTCAGATTACGTCCAATTTTGCAAATGATTATGGGGATGGTGTCAAAGGAACAGATAACGAAGATAGAATTGGGCCTGCACGCGCACTACAAAGTGGAACCATATCCCGCAAAGATCTCAAAACCGGGATAATCATCGCTGTAGCTCTTAGCCTGATCTTGGCGTTAGCATTGATTTATGTGGCGTTCGGAATTGAGAATTTGAAATACATTTTGCTTTTCTCAATACTTGGTATATTCAGTATTTGGGCGGCAATAAAATACACGATGGGTTCCAATCCCTATGGATACAAAGGTTTAGGCGATGTTTTTGTTTTCTTTTTTTTTGGACTATTGGGCGTATTAGGCAGTTTGTTTTTATACACCAAGTTTTTAAACTGGGAATCTATTTTACCAGCAGGGGCAATAGGATTGATGTGTGTTGGCGTTCTCAACCTCAATAACCTAAGAGACATAGTATCTGATAAGAAACATGGTAAAAACACGCTGGTAGTGAAAATGGGATTTGAAAATGGTAAACGTTATCATTTCTTCCTGATAATCGTTTCTTTTTTATCTTTTCTTGTCTTTTCTTGGTTAAAAATAGATGGACCTTTCAATTGGTTTTACCTCTTGGCGTTTGTTCCTGTTTTCATTCACCTGATAAAAGTAATGCGAACAAAAGAGCCAATAATGTTGGATAGTGAACTTAAAAAATTAGCGCTAAGTACCTTTTTGCTATCCCTTCTATTCTTAATTTCAGTTAAGTTTTTTTTGTAATTTTGATTTACAACCCACTAAACATTAGTCAATTTGGAACACCCCATTAAAATACTTATTGTAGAGGATAACGTAATAATTGCAGATGATATGCAATCCATGCTCGAGGAAATTGGGTATGAAATTGTTGACAATGTAATCGTTTACGAACAGGCAGTTGAAGTTCTTAAGAACAATCATGTAGACCTTGTTCTGATCGATATTATTCTTGCATCAGACAAAACAGGAATAGACCTAGGAAAACATATTAGGGACGTTTACAATATTCCATTCATCTTTGTTACCTCTAACTCGGATAGGGCCACAGTTGAGAATGCCAAAACAGTAAAACCTGATGGTTACCTAGTAAAACCCTTTGAGCAACAAGACCTGTACACTTCCATTGAAATAGCATTATCCAATTTCGATTATTCGAGAAAAGAGAAAAGCAAGGAGATTGCCGGAAATGAAGGTGACACCTTTACCTCCAATTCTGTTTTAAAGGATTCCATTTTTGTGAAGAAACAGCATTTGTATTATAGAATTCAGTTTACCGATATTCAATTTATAAAAGCTGATAATGTGTATTTGGAGGTAAATACGGTTGATAAAAAGTTCTTGGTACGTTCGCCATTAAAGGACTATCTGGAAAAGTTACCTAAAAATAAATTTTACAGAGCACATAAGTCTTACATAGTCAATGTAGATCATATTGATGCAATCAATTCAAAGGATATAATGATCAATAACAATTTGATTCCGATATCAAAGGATTTTAAAGAGTTTATTATTTCCTCTATGAACAGCTAAATAGATTCCTGCGACTATTGTAATAAAGTAAAGTGCCTTAGGGCACTTTTTTTATATCACCTTACCTGATATTCCGATTACCACAACTTTGGATGAGTTCACAACAATAGTTTCGTTCATTGAAACCCTGCCTGTACTTTAGCAGTGTAATTAATTAAGAAAAGTAATTTTTTCATTTTCATATAGTGTTCTCGTAAAAGGGTCTTGTCGGTTTCGGCAGGACCTTTTTGGTTTGGAACAGTTTATAGTACATTACCTTACTCCATGAAATGCACAAAACATCGGTAAAAGGTGTGTTTGCATACGCTCGGATGGGTTTCACAACAGAAAACGGCACTTTCACAACAATACCGAACAAGTCTTTTGGAATGGATTTAATTTTGTTTGGATTCCTACGTTTAAATAGTAGAGTCACTAAACGACAAATAACAGAATTAGAGTATAAATCCGAAATCTTCACAAGCACTACCCGTTCAATCAATGATGCATAACCTCAAATTAATCACAGCTTTATTTTTTGTACTGTTATTGAACGTTTCTGCTCAAACCTCAGACACTGATGAGGTAAGTGTTTTAACCGAATTTCAGAATACGAACGGTTCCCAAAATCGTTTTGAGGTGTTTTTCAACTCCGTAAACAGATATAATATAAACTCTGCATACGATTGGTTGGATACGGTGAAAGTGTATTTGTCCAATGCTCAAAAAACTAGCGATACAACGGCAATCGCCCTTTATAAAATCATGGAAACCCAATTGTATAATGACCTGGGGGAGTATGATAAAAGTGTAGCATTGGCGATGGAATTGTATGGGCAAAAGGACGATTTACAGAATAGTGCCCGAAAAAGGGTTTTGGATGTATTGGACGACAATTATTCCAACCTTCAACTCTATGACAAACAAATTGAAATTCGAAAACAAAAACGTGAACTGGGTTACACAGACAACGTTGCGTTTTATGATATCTACAGCAATCTAGGGCTACATCGTAAAGCTCGGAATCAATACATTATGGAGGTTAAGCCAACCATTGCGGACAATGATTCCTATGGATTGGCCAAATACCACAGCAAGGTTGGAAATTATTTAAGATTGGATAATTCTGCACCCACTGCTTTGAGCGAGCTTAAAAAGGCAAAAGCCTATCTCGATGTCTTTATCAATGATATTTCCAAAGAAAAAACAGAAGAGCAACTTTTTGAAAGTGAACTTTTAAAAGCTGAAATAGAAGGAAATATTGGGAAATGCCATGTGTTGCTCAGTCAATATGAAGAAGCGATTCCTCTTTTGGAAAATAGTATAGAAATACTGAATTCTTCATCCAATAAGATGCATAAAGGTGAGATAATTGATAACACCCTGAACCTTGCGGATGCCAACATACAATTGGAGCGATATAGAGATGCAAAAAGAAGTTTGGATATCGACTTTGAGAATATAAGCATGCTGCAGAGTATCAAAAGAAATAGTCTATTGGCAGCTTATTATGATAAAATTGAAAACTTCCGCAGTGCAGCTACCTACTATAAGCGAAACGAGCGTATAAAGGACTCATTGGCGGTTAAACAATCCTCAATCATTAAACAACAATTGGTCACCATTGTTGCAAATGAAGACTTGGAAAACTCACAACGCCTAATTGATGAGCAAAAACGAATCAACGAATTGGCACGGAGCGAAATGAAAGCAAAGGATGAACGAATAAACCTTGTATTCATATCGCTCATATTTACGTTACTTGGGTTTGCTGGTCTAGTCTATGCCTATTTGAAAAGTATCAAAAACCAAAGATTGATTGCAGAACAAAAGCATATCATTGAAAATGCTTTGGTAGAAAAGGATTCCCTATTGAAGGAAATCCATCACCGTGTGAAAAACAATTTGCAGATGGTATCCAGTTTGTTGAGTTTACAAACTAAAAATACCCGCAGTAAATCCGCAATAGAAGCTCTGGAGGAAGGAAAAAGTAGGGTAAAGGCCATGGCCTTGATCCATCAAAAACTTTATCAGAATGATGATCTATCCGTGATCGAAATGCAAGGTTACATTGAGAGTTTGATCAATAGTGTACAATCCGTTTACAAAAAAGGTGGGCATAATATAAGTATCACCATTGATGCTGAGGGAACTGAATTGGACATTGATCGTGCAATCCCTTTTGGGTTGATTTTGAACGAGTTGGTCTCAAATTCATTCAAATATGCGTTTCCGGAAAATGATGAAAATGGTAAGATTTACATTCATTTACGAAAGAATGGAGAACAAGGTTACTTTGAGTACACTGATAATGGTGTAGGGCTTCCGGATGATGCTGATGAACGCGCACATTCTTCAATGGGTATTCGATTAATGAACCGATTGGTAAATCAATTACAGTCAAAATTGAACATAGATAAGGCAAGCGAAGGCGTACGATTCTGGTTCAATTTTAGCTAATCCGATTTCAGCCAAAATTGGTTTCAAAAGCTTAAATTTGAAACCAAGTCATGAAGGCTACCTACAAAAAGTACATCCTCAATTTTAAAAGACCCAGTGGAACTTCACGGGGAGTTATGACCGAAAAGGAAACTTGGTTTTTAATTTTGGAAAACCAAGGGAAACAGGGCATTGGTGAATGCGGTATATTACGTGGACTTAGCGTGGATGACCGCAATGACTATGAGGAAAAGTTGCAATGGCTTTGCCAGAATATCCATTTGGATAAAACGGTGTTACTTCACCATTTAATGGAATTCCCATCGCTTCAATTCGGTTTGGAACAAGCTTTGATTTCTTTAGAAGCGGTGGATACATTCGAGCTATTCCCCTCAAGGTTTACTTCGGAAGAAGCGTCAATAGCCATAAATGGATTGATTTGGATGGGTGATGAAACCTATATGTTGGAACAGTTGCACCAAAAACTGGAGCAAGGGTTTAATTGCATCAAAATGAAAATTGGTGCGATTGAATTTAAAAAGGAAATGGCCATTTTGGAGTTGATTCGCAAAGAATTTTCCAAAGATCAGATTGAATTACGAGTGGATGCAAACGGGGCATTTGATCCCAAAGAAGCCCTGCAAAAACTGGATATGCTTCATTCGTTTCAGTTGCATTCCATTGAACAACCTATAAAAGCAGGACAATGGCAAGAAATGGCCAATATTTGCAACCGCTCTAAATTACCAATAGCACTGGACGAAGAACTGATAGGAATTTTTAATGTAACGGAAAAGGAACAATTGCTACAAACCATAAAACCGCATTTCATTATATTGAAACCAAGTTTGGTTGGAGGATTTATGGGAAGCGAGCAATGGATTGAAATTGCGGAAACAAATGGAATTGGCTGGTGGATTACAAGCGCTTTGGAAAGCAATATAGGTCTTAATGCCATAGCACAGTGGACATACACATTGGAAACAATTATACCACAAGGTTTGGGTACGGGTAGTTTGTTCACCAATAATTTTGAATCTCCTTTGGAGGTGTCCAATGGTAAATTGTTTTACCGGAATCAAAAAGAATGGAAATCTAAATTAATACAAGATTTATGTATATAGAACAAGGGTACAAAGGAGAAATAGGACTCTGGAAATACTTATTTCTTCCCATAGGGTTCATTGGCCTAATGGCCGTTAACTATATTCTAACGATAAACTCGCCGGTGAGTGTTGAGGATGCCATGCACCAACTTATAGAAGAATGGGGTTCCAATCTTGTATTGATTGCCGCATTGATGCCATTGGCTTTTGGATTGTTTGTGGTATTGGGCTGGACTTGGTTGGTACATCAACAGAACATTACGTCTTTGACCACTTCACGAAAAAAGATTGACTGGAAACGTATGCTATTTGCTTTTAGTCTTTGGGGTGGTATTACCATAGCACTGACAGGGTTGGACATATTCCTATCACCAGACGATTATGTGCTTAATTTTGACTTAGGTAAATTCCTAAGCTTAGCGGTAATTGCAATTTTATTGATTCCACTGCAGACCAGTTTTGAAGAATACCTTTTTAGGGGGCATATGATGCAAGGTCTTGGTATTGCCACAAAAACGCGTTGGATTCCTTTAGTAGTCACCTCTGCGCTTTTTGGGTTGATGCATATAGCGAATCCTGAAGTGGAGAAGTTGGGCATGGGAATAATGGTCTATTACATTGGAACAGGATTATTTCTTGGCATACTAACTTTGATGGATGAAGGCTTGGAGCTTGCACTTGGCTTCCATGCTGCGAACAATCTGATAACCGCATTGTTGGTTACAGCAGAATGGACGGCGTTCCAAACTAATTCCATTTATAAGGACATTTCAGAACCTGCAATGGGCTGGGACGTGTTAGTTCCTATCCTTGTGGTGTATCCGGTACTATTGTTTGTCTTTGGAAAGAAATATAGATGGACGAATTGGAAGGATAGATTGTTTGGTCGTGTGACAAGTAAAGAAGAATTTGTTGCCCTTACAGATGAAAACTCCCAAGTGGCGTAACACACATCCCGATTTTAAACTTAACGGCATTCATTATGAATTTAATGAGTTGCCGGAGGTAGGATACAGTCTGATAAAAGAAGGTGTTCCCTTTGAACAGGAAATAGGGGATTTTATTGTCGATTGGTGTTTGGAACAGCCCTATTGTATCGTTAATACTTCAGGTTCTACAGGAACACCCAAAGAAATCCGTCTAGCTAAGGAGCACATGGTCAATTCAGCATTGGCTACTGGAGATTTTTTTCAGTTGGAATCAAAAAACAGGTCACTGTTATGCTTGCCGTGTTCCGGTATTGCGGGAAAGATGATGCTGGTAAGAGCTTTTGTATTAGGATTGGAATTGGACTATGTCCAACCGTCGTCCAGTCCGTTGGAATTATCTGATAAAATCTATGACTTTGTAGCGATGGTTCCTTTGCAAGTGGAAAAATCGGTTCATAAACTGGATAAAATAACCAAGTTGATCATTGGAGGCGCACCGGTTTCTAAAGAACTGAAAATGAAGCTTCAGCCTTCAAAAACCATGGCCTTTGAAACCTATGGTATGACGGAAACCGTCACCCATATCGCCGCAAAACCCTTAAATAATCCTGCGAATAACTTACTTGGCCTCATTGAAAACCAGAATTGGTTTATGGTTTTACCTAAAGTCAATATCAGCCAAGATGAGCGAAACTGTTTGGTCATTGATGCTCCCTCAATTTCCACTCAGGCAATAACCACCAACGATATTGTAGAATTGAAATCTGAAAGCCAGTTTAAATGGAATGGTCGATACGATTTAATAATAAATTCAGGTGGTATTAAATTAATTCCGGAACGCATAGAACGAAAATTAGCTTCAGTTATCCATAAACGTTTCTTTGTTGCTGGTGTCCAAGACGAAACACTGGGACAAAAATTGATTTTGGTGGTAGAAGGAGTTGCAAATGAGCAGCAAACGCTTACAGAAAAGATTACGGCTTTTCAAGAATTGGATAGATACGAGGTGCCTAAAGCGATACTTTTTTGTACTCAATTCGTTGAGACGGCAACAGGGAAAGTAGATCGTAAAGCAACAATTGCACATTTAGATGAAACTAACTCTAAATAGCTTTTTACCCGCATTTTGATATAGCTTACTCAATTTCGATTGAATGGATTCATAAATGGAAATAGGTTTGGAACGTAACCTCAAAACTATGTCAATTATGAGAACTTCAGTTTTATTTTCTATTCTATTCTTTACGGTGTCATCTTTGTCAGCCCAAAAAATCAATATCACTGGAAAAGTTGTTGATGAAACAGAGACTCCTTTACCTGGCGTAATTATTACTGTTGGTGATACTGATAACAGTACCCATACTGATTTTGACGGAAATTATAAGATATCCGCAAAAATTGGTGAAATATTATTTTTCACCTATTTAGGGATGAAAACTGAACGCGTAACGGTAACCGAAAACACCATAATTAATGTCGTTATGAGTGAGGATTCCGAGATGTTGGAAGAAGTTGTTGTTGCTGGGTACAGTGTATCCAAGGCATTAAGTGGCAGAGTTGGTGGTGTGTATGTTGGAAGCAATTACGGTGCGGGTATTTTGACAGCAGGAGAAATCAACGATATTCAAGATTTCCAAGAATGGAGGAAAACCTTAAAGCGAAAGGAATATCAAAAAATTCAAGAGGACTGGGGCTTTTATTTGGAAAACAAATTAGAGGTATCAATAGCAAACAACAAAAATGAACCTTTAGCAAACATAAGTGTTAAGGTTTTCAATGATAATCCGTCATCAAATTCACCTATTATGAAAACTAAGACAGATGCATTTGGTAAGGCGATAATTTTCAAAGATTTACATTCAAGAAAATTGGACGAATACTATTATGTACAAGTACAACATAATAGCAAAATCCATGGTAAAAAAATAAATGCTAATGCTAAGACCGTGGATTTCACATTAAACGAAAAGTCAGTTGCCAAAAATGTTGACATTATGTTTACTATAGATGCTACAGGATCAATGGGTGATGAAATGGATTATTTGAAGGAAGAACTTCGTGATATTATTAATCGTATAGATGATAATATTGGTAGCAAACGAGTTGCATTGACTTTTTATAGAGATGTGAATGATGAATATCTAACTAGGGATTTTGATTTTGATTCTGATATTGAAAAAGTCCAGAGGAACTTAAATCGACAATCTGCAAATGGCGGAGGAGATTATCAGGAAGCAGTAGATGAAGCTTTAAAGGTATCAATGTCAAAATCTTGGGACGTAAACGCTAAAGCAAAACTCCTGTTTTTCTTGTTAGATGCACCTCCCCATCTTACAGAGCAATCGGTTGGGTTGATTCAAAAACAAATTAAAATTGCACAGGAAAAGGGGGTTAAAATAGTTCCTGTAGTGGCAAGTGGGGCGGATAAAACTGTAGAGTTTTTGATGCGATTTTTTAGTGTATCTACGAACGGAACTTACGTTTTCCTTACAGACGACAGTGGAATTGGAAATAAGCATTTAAAACCAACTAAAGAAGATTATTCAGTTGAAAAGTTAAATGATATAATTGTTCGCATAGTTAAAAAGTATGCTAGGGTCTAAAATTCGCCAAATCGTAAAGTGCCTTCGGGCACTTTTTTTTTGTGTCTGAAAAATGTACTTTCAGGCAAACTTAGATTCATGACTAAATTCTACACCTTCCTACTGATCATTTTCATCACATTTACGGCTAATGCGCAGCAAATCCTTCCTGAAGTTGAACGCGCCAGGGTGGTGGATGAGCTATTGGAAGAACGATTTAGTGTCTTGTTGCCAAAACTTATGGATGAGACCGGGATAGACATGTGGATTTTGATATCTCGCGAGTACAACGAAGACCCTGTATTAAAAACGATGCTACCGGCCAAATGGTTAAATGCACGCAGGAGAACCATTTTGTTGTTCTACAGAAATAAGGACAAAGACACTATTGATAGATTGGCTGTTGCGCGTTACAATGTAGGTAAGAGCATAAAATCAGCATGGGATAAGGAAAAAGAACCCGACCAGTGGAAACGATTGATGCAGCTAATTGAAGAACGCAACCCTTCAACTATTGGTTTAAATTTTTCAAAAGATCATAACATTGCCGATGGTTTGGATAAGACGGATTATGATGGTTTTATGGCCAACTTGCCTAAAAATTATCATTCCAAGATTCAATCGGCAGAGCAATTGGCAGTACGATGGATTGAAACCAGGACAGAGCGTGAAATGATCATCTATGATCAATTAGTGGAGGTTACGCATGACATCATTGCTGAAGCATTTTCTGAAAAAGTGATTACACCGGGAATCACCACAACTACTGAGGTAGAGTGGTGGATGCGACAGAAAGTAACGGACTTGGGATTGGAGACATGGTTTCATCCTACAGTTGATGTGCAACGCACGAGCGAGGAGTTAGTGAGCCACTTGTATTCGTTTTCAGGCAGACCGGACGATTTGGTAATCCAACCTGGGGATTTGTTGCATTGTGATTTTGGGATTACCTATCTACGCTTGAACACGGATTGCCAGGAACTGGCCTATGTGCTACGACCTAATGAAACCTCGGCCCCTTCATATTTGGTAAATGCCCTTTATGACGGCAATCGAGTGCAGGATTTTTTGACGAAAAATATGATCACGGGTAGAACTGGAAATGAAATTTTGGCGAAAGCTTTGTCGGATGCTAAGGCAGTTGGCCTCAAACCGGCCATTTATACACATCCTTTGGGTTCCTATGGTCATTCGGCAGGAACAACAATAGGTATGTGGGATGCACAAGATGGTGTCATGAAGGACGATGGAGAGAACTATCCGCTTAATCCTAATACCGTATATGCCATTGAATTGAATACCACGGTCCATATTCCAGAATGGAAGCGGGATATACGTGTTATGTTGGAAGAAGCGGGGTTTTATGGAGAAGACGGTTTTAGATATGTAAATGGTCGTCAAACGGAACTATTGTTGATACCAAGACCAAAACACCATCAAGGAAATTAATGCAATGCCTATCAGGGCGTTATACGGAGAATTGCGGATTTTTTTTTAAATTTAAGCAAGACCTGATACTGATTTGTTAAGGAGTATTGGTTCGAACTTGAAATATAATTTTAAAATCATCAATCAATGAAATCTAATCACTACACTTCGTACATCCTTATTTTCTTTCTGGTTTCTGTCTCGATGACCTTTGGGCAATCAAAACAAATTCAAGGTTTTGTTACCGATGGATTCGAACGACTTACCAATGTTTCGGTGCAAGTTGCCGAAACGGATGCTTCTGCTAAAACAGATGTTAATGGCGTTTATAAAATCAAGGCTGAAGTTGGACAAACATTAGTGTATTCTTATCCTGGAAAGGATAATGTGGAAGTCGTCATTGAAGATGTCACCCAGTTCTTGAATATTGTCCTTTCTGAATATGTGGAGGAATTGGATGAAGTAGTCATCACGCAAACTAAACGAAAAACGCAAAATGAGCTACTACTGGAATACAACACGAACAAGAACTTGGTTAAAACTGCATTTGGTATTCTAGACAAGAACCGGGTAGGTTACTCATTACGAATAATAGACAATAAAGATTTCAATCTGGCTGTCATTGATGTGGTGACGATGATTGAAAACAAAATTCCAGGCGTGCGCGTAGACCGCAGCGACCCAACAAGACCGCTGCTTTACTTGCCAAGACGTTTTAATTCCCTAACAGGATTTCGGCCTGCAGCCTTTGAATTGGATGGTTTTATAATCGCTGATGCGCCTACCTACATTCCCATCGAAACTATAGAGCGAATTGGTATCATAAATTCACCAGTTGCGCTTGCAAAATATGGCACCGTAGCTGCCGGAGGATTAGTGGTTATTAACACAACCATAGCCAATACCAGTCCGCAAAGACCTCCGAAAAAAGACGAAATTGGTCCGGTTGCCTTTCGAGAGCATTACTTGGAAAATCAACATGTGGTGTTAGGATCAAGTTTAGAAACCCCAGTTTATTTAGAGGAAATTGGTAAAGCGCAGAATAGAAAAGAGGCTAGGGGGATTTTTGAAAATTTGGAAACCAATTATAAGAACTCCCCATATTTTTATTTGGATTGTTTCTCCTACTTTTCATCGGAACTAAACGATGATGAACAGGCGCGTAAAATAGGGGATGAGTTATGGACTCGATTCTCAAATGATGCCACAATACTAAAGGCCTTGGCTTATAAAATGGAAGCACAGGGAATGCATAAATCTGCCCTAGAGGTCTACAAAGACGTTTTCCGATTGCGACCTGCATATGTTCAGTCGTACAAGAATTTAGCGAGTAGTTACTACAATATTGGGGATTTTGGAAGGTCTGCAACCATGCATGCACGTTACAGTTACTTGGTGGATCAGGCATTGTTGGGGAAGTCCGATGAATTTATGGATGTAATGAACAACGATTTCAATAATCTACTAGTATTGAACGGTAATCAGGTGGCAAAATATCAGAAGGATATGCCATTTAGTAAGGAAGAATTTGATGGCACAAGACTGGTCTTTGAATGGAATGACGGAGAAGCTGAATTTGATATCCAATTCGTAAACCCAGAACAACGTGAGTTCACTTGGGCGCATTCGTTAAATAAGAACCCAGATAGAATTAAAGAGGAAAAATTAATAGGATATTCGAGTGAAGAGTATCTAATTTACAAGCCAATGAGTGGCACTTGGAAAGTAAACATCAAATATTTGGGCAATAAAAGACTTACCCCGGTTTATTTGAAGACAACAATCTACAAAAACTTCAACACACCCAACCAGTCTAAGGAAATCAAGGTTTTTAAGTTACGTGCCAAGAACGTAAATCAACAACTTTTTGCCCTGAATTAATCAACAGATAATGACCAAAAACAATATTTGTTTATTTGTGGCATTTCTATTTGCGGGAATGTCCACAATTACCGCACAAGCTCCAAAAAAAGTGGCATTGTGCTGGGATGTTTCGCATTCCATGCAGGATAGAAATTTAGAGAAGGAATTTTACTTTTTGGATGCCTACTTTAAAACATTGCAAGATGCCAATGTTGATATATTGACTTTCAGCAACGATGTACAAGAAAAAGAAGGTTTTACAGTGAATTCTGGTAATTGGTCATCTTTAAAGGAAAGATTAAGTAGGGCGGATTATGATGGGGGTACTTCCTATGCTAAATTGGGAAATTATGTGAGCGGTGATGAAGTTTTGATATTTACGGATGGTAACCAAAACTTGGGAACTTCGGCCCCTAGTTTTCAAGGCGAAGTATATATTATCAATAGTAAAAAAGATTTTGATCGTGCCACATTGAACCTTTTGGCCATTGTAAATAATGGTAATTTGGTTAACCTAGCATTAAAGGATACTACTGCATTAAATAAAGTAGCATATTCTGGAACTGTGTACAATGGCACCAGCGGCTTAGCAGATGTATCGGTACATTCCAAAGAAAACCCAGAGAACAAGGTCAAAACAAATACTAACGGTGGTTTTCAGATTGAAGCGGAAAAAGGAGAAACCTTGGTACTTTCCTATGGCAATATCATAAAAGAGCAATTGTTGGGCGATAGTCAAGCATTAAGCTTCACGTTTGATGACTCCGGAATTGTATTGGATGAAGTTGTCGTGACTGAAGAAGTGGAGGTAAAGCCCGAGGAGATTACGACAGCTTTTGGAAAGGAAAACAAGGACAAAGTGGGGTATGCCGTGCAGTCCATTACCGAAGAGGTAATTCCTGATGCAGCTACCGATGGAAACAGAGCAATACAAGGCAAATTTTCGGGTGTCAGATTAGGTCAAAATGACGATTTGAGCCAAATTGTGATGCGGCCAAGCAACTCCATTTTAGGAAGTAATTATGGACTTATTGTCATTGATGGTGTGCCCACAAGAAGAGCAAGTTCCAGTTCGCAAGGATTATTGGATGACCCACCAACAAGAAGCAATGATACTTCAAGATCCAGTAGCCTGTCCAATACTAATTTCATAGATCCAAGAAACATTGCTGAAATAACGGTTTTAAAAGGACTTGCAGCCACTAATCGGTTTGGTAGTATGGGAGCAAACGGGGTGTTATTGATAACCACAAAAACAGCTTTAGTCAAAGGTCCAAATGGTGAAAAAAGAGACTTGGCCCGATTGACCAACAATGTGTACGATGGTAAATTAAAAGTCAATAAAAAAGAATTGGTTACGCCGTATTTAAAGGAACTTAAAAATGGCAAATCCTTAAAGGAAGCATATCAGATTTATTTGAAACAACGGAATAACTATTCGAATTTACCGGAATACCTTGTGGACGTATCCAACTTTTTCCATACCTCCAGTCCAGAACTCGGTATGCGTATTCTATCCAATGTATTGGAAAAATCAAATTCGAGTTATGAGGAGCTAAGAGCTACCTATTTAAAATCTCGTGAAAATGGCAATTATGAAATGGCAGTATTGATAGCCGAACGGATGGTAGCAGAATATGGAAACAAAATCCAATCCTATATGGATTTGGCGTTGGCCCAAAAGGAAAGTGGCAACTACCAAGAAGCCTTAACACTTTCTCATCGCATTGTTGATGGGTCTGCGAATCCGGCCTTGAATTTTATGGGAGTTGAAAAATTAATGGGCACTGAACTCCGCAATTTGGTGAATCAACAAAAGAACAATTTGGACCTATCCAAGGTGGACAATGCCTATCGAAATAATCTTACGTACAATGCGCGTGTGGTCTTGGAATGGAGCAATCCAGATTCTGAATTCGTCGTTCAGTTCGTAAATCCACAAAAACGGTTTTTTAATTGGGAGCATACGGATACTAGTGACAAAAAGCGAATATTGGATGAATTGCAACACGGTTTTAGTAGCGAACAATTTGAGATTGTAGGACCGGATACCGTTGGTGAATGGATTTTAAATGTGACCTACTTGGGCAATAGAACATCAGGGAATAGCATTCCTACTTTTCTAAAATGCACTGTTCAGTATAATTTTGGCAAGCCCAATCAACGCAGTGAGGAGTTTTTGGTACGACTTCATGAGGCGGGCGAAGAACAGCAACTTGCCAAGTTTACGGCTTCATGACTACACCTGTAGAACCCCCATATTGAATTTTTTACTGGATGGATTATGGTTTGCAGCCTCAATTCCCATCGAGATCCATTTTCTTGTATCCTTTGGATCAATAATTGCATCGGTCCATAGTCTGGCAGCTGCGTAGTAAGGTGAAATCTGGTTATCGTATCGTTGTTTGATTTTATCAAAAAGAGCCTTTTCCTTTTCACCATCCAATACTTCTCCATTTTTTTCAAGCGAAGCTTTTTCAATCTGGAGCAATACTTTAGCAGCAGAATTGCCGCTCATTACCGCCAATTCAGCACTTGGCCATGCAACAATCAATCTTGGATCATACGCCTTTCCACACATGGCATAATTACCAGCCCCATAACTATTTCCAATTACCACGGTAAATTTTGGAACCACGGAATTACTGACGGCATTGACCATTTTAGCACCATCTTTAATGATTCCGCCATGTTCACTTTTACTACCAACCATAAATCCAGTCACATCCTGTAGAAACACCAAAGGGATTTTCTTTTGATTGCAATTGGCAATAAAGCGGGTCGCCTTATCCGCAGAATCGGAATAAATGACCCCACCAAACTGCATTTCCCCCTTTTTGGTTTTGACAACCTTTCGCTGATTGGCAACTATACCTACGGCCCATCCATCAATTCTGGCATACCCAGTCAATAAGGACTTGCCATAACCTTCTTTGTATTGTTCAAATTCAGAGTTGTCCACCAACCTTTTGATAATTTCAAGCATATCGTATTGGTCACTTCTGGATTTTGGAAGAATACCGTAAATATCATCAACACTTTCCATGGGTGGCGTACTTTCTACTCGATTGTACCCCGCTTTTTCAAATGCCCCGATTTTAGCAACGATATTCTTGATTTTATCCAAGGCATCCTTATCATCTTTTGCCTTGTAATCCGTAACACCACTTATTTCTGAGTGTGTAGTTGCACCGCCCAGGGTTTCGTTATCAATACTTTCTCCTATTGCCGCCTTCACCAAATAGCTACCTGCTAAGAAGATACTGCCCGTTTTGTCCACAATCAATGCTTCGTCGCTCATGATTGGCAAATATGCTCCTCCAGCCACACAGCTCCCCATCACCGCCGAAATTTGTGTTATGCCCATGCTGCTCATCACCGCATTGTTTCTAAAGATCCTACCAAAATGTTCTTTGTCCGGGAATATTTCATCTTGCATTGGTAAATAAACCCCAGCACTATCCACCAAATAAATAATTGGTAATTTATTTTCTATGGAAATCTCTTGGGCGCGTAGGTTCTTCTTTCCTGTAATTGGGAACCAGGCCCCAGCCTTTACAGTGGCATCATTAGCAACAACAACGCATTGTTTCTCTTGGATATAGCCAATCTTAACTACCACGCCAGCACTTGGACAACCTCCATGTTCCTCATACATTCCATCGCCAGCGAATGCACCAATTTCAATGGAATCGGAATCATCATCCAACAAATAATCGATTCGCTCTCGCGCAGTCATTTTGCCTTTGGCATGATGTTTTTCTATCCGTTTTTTACCGCCCCCAAGCTTAACTTGGGACAATTTTTTACGTAATTCAGAGAGTTTTAATTTATTGTGATCTTCGTTTTTATTGAAGTTTAAATCCATAGTACTTATGCCAATTCTTCTTATGGCTAAAGATAAGGAGTTATAATCATTACTTTTGATTGCATATGAAGTCAAAAATAAAATGGGGCATAATCGGTCCCGGGAATATCGCTCGTAAATTCAGTTCTGATTTACTGTTGATAGCAGATGCCGAAATTACTGCCGTGGCGAGTAGAAGCTTTAAAAAAGCAAGGCAATTTGCGGATGAATATGGTGCCAAACATGCGTTTGACAGTTATGATGCATTATTTGAATCTGGTACTGTGGACATTGTCTATATAGCAACACCCCATAATTTTCATAAGGACTTGAGCATAAAGGCCATGGCCAATGGCTTGCATGTACTTTGTGAGAAGCCTGCAGGAATCAATCAAGCGGAAGTTCAAGAAATGATTGAAGCTGCCAAGGCCCATGACGTATTTTTCATGGAGGGCTTATGGTCCAGGTTCAATCCTACCATTTTAAAGGTCAAAGAACTGCTGGATAAAGGCGAGTTAGGCGCTATTTCGTATCTGCATGCTGATTTTGCATTTTACGGAATGGATAGGGGAGAAGATTCGCGGGTCTTGAATTTGAATTTAGCATCGGGCTCGCTCTTGGATATCGGTATTTATCCTATTTTTTTGGCTTACCTCCTGATGGGTTATCCAGAAGAAATTTTGGCAAAATCAAAATTCCACGACAATGGTACCGAAATCCAGACTTCTATGCTGTTTCAATACAAAAATGCACAAGCTGTATTGTATAGTGGCCTTACCAGCAATTCTAAAATGGAAGCAGAAATTTCCTGTACCAATGGGAATGTTTTCATCCAGCCAAGATGGCATGAAGCACAAGGTTTTACTCTTCAAGTAAAAGATGAAGTGAATTCCTTTGAATTGCCAACTCAGGGAAATGGCTTTGTGTATGAAATTGAACATGTGCACCATTGCTTGTTCAATAATTTGAAAGAGAGCCCATTATGGTCTCACAAAAACAGCATGGATTTGGTGGCGTTGATGGATAAAATTCGCCAAACTACGGGAATCAGCTTTCCTTTTGAGAACTAACTTGAGCAATTCCATTTTGCATTCGTACATTTTTTACGATATTTGAGATTCTACTGAACTAATGATATGGGAATGAACAAAAATACAGTGCTGGCCTGGGCTACTTGGATTATGATTCTAGTAGGTTTGGGCATGATCGCACTAGGGGCTTTTAAATATGATGAAGTGGCAGGTTATGGATTTGCCTCAGTTGGGGTAGGTTTCTTCGCTATCGCATGGGTTTTTAATGCGCTTAAAGGCCGGGTCTAATTTCCGTATTTCACTTTATTAAACATTTACCTAATGTCAGACGATAAGAAGGTTATTTTTTCTATGTCCGGCGTCACTAAGACGTTTAAAACGGCAAACACTCCTGTCCTTAAAAATATTTATCTGAGCTTTTTCTATGGTGCCAAAATAGGCATCTTGGGATTGAATGGTTCAGGAAAATCAACCTTACTGAAAATAATAGCAGGGGTTGATAAGAACTTTCAAGGAGATGTGGTGTTTTCGCCTGGTTATACTGTTGGTTATTTGGAGCAGGAACCACAGTTGGATGAGGAGAAAACAGTCCTTGAGGTGGTCAAGGAAGGGGTGGCAGAAACTGTTGCTATTCTGGATGAGTACAATAAGATCAATGATATGTTCGGCTTGCCCGAAGTTTATGAGGATGCAGATAAGATGCAAAAACTTATGGACAAGCAGGCCGCATTGCAAGATAAAATCGATGCCGCTAATGCTTGGGAGTTAGATACCAAACTGGAGATTGCGATGGATGCATTGCGGACTCCTGAGGGAGATAAGAAAATCGGGGTGCTTTCAGGCGGTGAGCGAAGACGTGTAGCGCTTTGTAGATTGCTACTTCGTGAACCGGATGTTTTATTATTAGATGAACCTACCAACCACTTGGATGCGGAATCGGTTCATTGGTTGGAACACCACTTGGCACAATACAAGGGCACAGTAATTGCTGTTACGCACGACCGTTATTTTTTAGACAATGTTGCGGGATGGATATTGGAATTGGATAGGGGAGAAGGTATACCGTGGAAAGGCAATTATTCGGGATGGTTGGACCAAAAGGCAAAACGCCTGGCACAAGAAAGCAAACAAGCCTCCAAGCGTCAAAAAACGCTGGAACGTGAGCTGGATTGGGTGCGGCAAGGTGCAAAGGGAAGGCAAACCAAACAAAAAGCCCGTTTAAAAAACTACGATAAATTACTTAGCCAAGACCAAAAACAATTGGAGGAGAAATTGGAAATTTATATTCCAAATGGCCCTCGACTTGGAACCAATGTGATTGAAGCCACCGGTGTAAGTAAGGCCTATGGCGATAAATTGTTGTATGAAGATTTGAACTTCAATCTTCCACAAGCAGGAATTGTAGGTATAATTGGTCCAAATGGTGCCGGTAAAACAACAATCTTTAGAATGATCATGGGCCAAGAATCGCCGGATAAGGGCGAGTTCAGTGTAGGTGACACAGCCAAATTAGCCTATGTTGACCAGAGTCATTCTGATATTGACCCAAATAAAACCATCTGGGAAAACTTCAGTGATGGTCAGGAGTTGGTAATGATGGGTGGAAAACAGGTCAACTCCAGGGCATATTTAAGTCGATTCAATTTTTCTGGCAGTGAGCAAAACAAGAAAGTGAACATGCTATCTGGAGGTGAACGGAACCGTTTGCATTTGGCTATGACGCTCAAGGAAGAAGGTAACGTATTGCTTTTGGATGAGCCTACCAACGATTTGGACGTGAATACACTCAGAGCCTTGGAAGAAGGATTAGAGAATTTTGCGGGCTGCGCGGTGATCATTTCCCACGACAGATGGTTCTTAGATAGGATTTGTACACATATCCTTGCTTTTGAAGGCGATTCACAGGTTTATTTCTTTGAAGGTTCGTTTTCCGATTATGAAGAAAATAAAAAGAAACGCCTAGGCACGGATATAATGCCTAAGCGTATCAAATACAAAAAGTTGATTCGTTAAGAACCGACCAACGGATTATTTACGGTCTTCAAGGGATTCTAATCCCTCGTTGAGTATTTTTTTGGCTTTTTCCAGATATGCCTTTTGATGAAACGCTAAACTGTTGGGATCAGTTGATTCATTTGAATCTTGGGCGTTTATGGATTTAGCCAGTGCAATTAATTGGGCAAGTGCTTTTTCAGTGTTGCTCAATTTATCTTGTGCGTGTTTTTCAAATACAGTAATCATTTCCTGCTCAAGCGATGCTTTGTTTTCCTGGGGATCGGCATACGCTTCATGTTCCAATGTAGTATCTGCACTATCTTCTACGACAAAATCAGGAGTTGTACCTAAGGTGCATTCATCCAGCATGGTGATAATCTCATTTATTAATCCTTGAGACCTTTTGGAATAATAACGGCCAGCATCCCAATCAACAGGTTCAATGGCCCTATTCAATGCTTCCATAGCATCCAAACGTTTTTCCACCGTTTTTTCACATCCGCATTCGGCCATAAAACTTTCGGATTTTTCAAGTGCAGTCAGGGCACGCTCAGCATAATACATTTGATGCTCAAAATTCGTGGCAGTCAAAGCCTTTTTGGTATGGCTGAGCCCATAGGTGATTTTTGCATAAAAATTATCGCATTGACTAGCAAAGGAAATGTTCGCTATAACTAAACATAGCAGAACAAACAGGGGGAAGTGCTTGTTGGTCATGGTTAAGTACTGATTTGGGTTGGTACTTGTAGTTTAACGAAAAGAGTCCAATGTTATTTTATGGACTTAAAAATTGTCATTAGGGTACCAATCCAATTGAACTACTTTGATATTCTGATTTTTTTGGTTTACCAACGCTTTAAATTCCTTTACGTTGCTTACATTTGGATTGCCTCTGTAATGATACGGGTAGATTTCTTTTGGCTCAAACTCAAGTATAGCATCTGCTGCGCTGGCTACGTTCATTGTGTAAGGCAGGTTCATACATACAAATGCCTTGTCAATGTTTTTTAGTGCGCGCATCTCTGGAATGTCCTCTGTGTCCCCTGAAAAATAGAGACGTTGTCCGTCTATATTAAGCACATAACCATTTCCTCTTCCTTTTTTATGGAATTTTAAGGCTTCCTCACGTAGATTGTACATTGGAATAGCTTCAACCGTAATACCATACCGTTCTTTTGAATCGCCATTGTTCAACACATCAATTTGTGGTGTAAATTCTGAAGGAATACCATTTGCCACGGCTTGTGGAACCATTATTTTGGCGTTTGCGGTATTAAGTTCTTTTAGTGTATTTACATCAAAATGATCACCATGGATGTCCGTTATTAAAATCAAATCTGGCTCTTTTTGATTAATGAAGGCTTGTTTACCACCTACGGGATCTATATAAATAGTGATATCGTTCCACTCCAACACAGCCGTCGCATGTTCTATTGGAATTATTTTAATGTTTTCTGCATGCTCAACTATAGCATCGGATTTTTCTTGGTTTCTACTCTTTTCCTTACAGCCAAACAGAATCAATAGAATGAAAATTGAAATAGTTGATAATTTTTTCACAAGATTTATTATTTAATAAGCCCTTTAAAATTAGCACATCTGTCTGATTCCCAAATATTTTTTTAGCAATAAATGTCCTAAAGAAATCCAAACGGGAAACTAATGCGTATATAACTCAGAACACAATTGATTAATACACTTAATAGCAAGATCAATTAATTTAAAAGTTATGACGGAAACAAAAAGTAACAACGGATTAAAGGTAATAGCAGGATTGCTTGGGGTAATTCTTTTAGGAACCATCATCTATACAGTTAGCCTTTACCAGGATAAGAAAAAAACCACCAATGCACTTACACAGGAAAAGGAATTGGTTGTTGAGGATTTAAATAACCTTAAATCAGAATATGACAAAGCAATTTTGGAAAGCAATGCAACCAATGAAGAGTTGGTAGCTGCAAGAGACAATATTGCTAAGTATATTGATTCAGTATCTGCTATGAAAGCTGATATTGCTACTTTATCAAGATACAGAAGACAAGTAAGCGTACTTAAGGCTGAAAGAGAAAAACTAATGAAGCAAGTGGATTCTTTGACTACATCCAACACTTTGTTGGCTATGCAGAGAGATAGCACGTTTGTAGAATTGGAAAAGCAAACCGTATTCAACGATTCTTTAGTTGTACAGAATACGCAATTGGCTGATGCCGTTGAAAGAGGCTCTGCTCTAAGTCTTTCTACCTTTACTGTTGATGCGGTAAGAGAAAGAAACAGCGGGAAATTGGTTTCCACTTCCAGAGCTAAAGCTACTGACAAATTTAAAGTATGCTTTACTGTTGCCGACAATGTTATTGCAGAAGCTGGAGATCGTGAGTTCTTTATTGAAGTTTTGGATCCTCAAGGAAATGTTTTGGGAGATAGCTTCTCTAAAGCAAATGATGATGGTGCTTCTATCTCATATAGCAAAGGCACCAACTTCTACTATGAAAACAGTTCCTTGGATGTTTGTGACTTCATCAACAAACCAGCATCCAACTTCCAGAAAGGAAATTATATGGTAAATGTTTATGACGGTAAATTGAAGCTTCTAGGTACTTCCAAGTTTACTTTAAAATAGTATACACTATCCACATTTCATAAAAAAGCCCGATCTGTAATGGATCGGGCTTTTTTCATTGGTCTCAGTTTGATTATTTCAAACTCCCAACCATATCTTCGGGTTTAACCCATTCATCATACTCTTCTGCCGTTACATAACCCAGATTAATCGCTTCTTCACGTAAGGTGGTACCATTTTTATGTGCGGTATTGGCAATTTCAGCGGCCTTGTAATACCCTATTTTAGTATTTAAGGCGGTAACTAACATCAAGGAATTGTTCAATAAGGTTTTAATCACATCGTGGTTAGGTTCAATACCAACAGCACAATTCGCTTCAAAACTAACACAAGCATCTCCAATTAATTGGGCTGATTGTAGAATGTTGGCGGCCATCATTGGTTTGAATACATTTAATTCATAATGTCCTTGTGTTCCTCCAACAGAAACGGCAACATCGTTACCAATTACTTGGGCACATACCATGGTCAGCGCCTCACATTGTGTAGGATTGACTTTTCCAGGCATGATTGAACTTCCTGGCTCATTGGCGGGAATAATGATTTCACCGATTCCTGAACGAGGGCCGGAAGCCATCATTCGTATGTCATTGGCTATTTTATTAAGCGATACCGCCAATTGTTTTAACGCACCATGGCTTTCTACTATAGCGTCATGAGCAGCCAACGCTTCAAATTTATTTTCAGCAGTAATAAATGGTTGACCAGTAAATTGGGCGATGTATTTTGCAACCAAAACATCATAACCATTAGGTGTGTTCAATCCTGTACCAACGGCAGTGCCACCAAGTGCCAATTCACTTAAATGGGGGAGTGTATTTTTCAGGGCCTTCAAACCGTGGTCCAATTGCGATACATATCCGGAAAACTCTTGCCCTAAAGTCAAAGGAGTAGCATCCATTAAATGGGTACGTCCAATTTTTACCACGTCCTTGAATTCCTTGGCTTTCTTATCTAAAGTGTTTCGAAGTTGTTCTACCCCGGGAATGGTAACTTCAACAATTTTTTTATACGCAGCAATATGCATACCTGTTGGGAAGGTATCATTGGAAGACTGACTTTTATTGACATCGTCATTGGGTTGGATGGTTTTTTCACCTTCACCAATGATTTTACCAGCAATCTCATGAGCACGATTGGCCACAACCTCATTCACATTCATGTTACTTTGCGTTCCAGAGCCCGTTTGCCAAATTACCAGTGGAAATTGATCATCATGTTTCCCTTCCAGGATTTCATCACATACTTGCGCAATTAAATCTCTTTTTTCAACGGAAAGAACACCTAATTCATGGTTGGTATATGCGGCGGCCTTTTTTAGATAGGCAAATCCATATACGACTTCCACAGGCATGGAGCCTGGTGCTCCAATTTTAAAATTATTGCGGGAACGCTCGGTTTGCGCGCCCCAATATTTATCCGATGGGACCTTAACTTCCCCCATTGTGTCTTTCTCGATTCTGAAACTCATTGTATTATTTTTAATGATATGCAAATTTAGGGGTTCGTAGGTTTATTTTACATGACATTTACACATTAGAACTTTTTTTGAATGGAGATTTGTTTTTTTTAAGCAAATCAAGGTATCTTTGCCAAACAAAAGCAATAACCATGTTCGAATTTGATCAATATTTAGGATTTCTAGCATTTTTAACCATCTTGACCATTGGATTTTGGTTGATGATATTTTTATTGACTTTTGTTGTCCCTTATTGGTTAATAGGTAACCTTAAGGAAATGTTTCAAGAAAGACGTGAAGCCAGAAAGGCGAAACGAAACGAATAGATAAAGAAAAAGCCCCATATTGGGGCTTTTTTATTCCTTGTTCTTTTTCTTCTTTTTCTTTTTCTTCTTTTTGGAAGCCTTGAACTTGTTTTCCTGCAAAACCAGATAAGCTTGGTATTTCTCCTCGGGTAAACCGGCCTTTAATTCAGCATCTTGCCTTTCCCTGATTTTTTCAATCTCCTCCTTCATCTTTTGTGGCTCCAACTCCAAAATTTGCAACTCTATGCTCTGTTGTATGGATTTTGTCAAGACAGTACGAACCACTGCCTGCTCAAATGGATCTAAACCCAGTTCTTCTGTAATCGTCGGCATTTCCAAATCCACAATTTCATCCGCGGTAAGTGGCTCAGCTTTCTTAGGTTCTTCTGGGCCTTGCGGGATTATGCTTCGTTGCCTTCCATAACCATATCTATTGCCGTAACCATAACGGTTACCATAGCCATATTGTGCAAATAGATCATTTACGCACAAGAGGCAAAGCAAAGTGGCCAGTAAATAAATGGTTTGTGTTTTTTTCATGGGTATTGGTTCTTTTCTTTGGTACTGTACCTCAATTCTTTATCTAATCCAGCAAGATACTGATTTTATCTGCAGGTCTTCCAACAACAGCTTTATTCTCCTTTACAATTATAGGACGTTCTATCAGCTTTGGATTTTGGACCATGGCTTCAATAATTTCAGCATCAGACAAGCTTTTGCCTTTATACTGTTCTTTCCAAATAGTTTCATTTTTTCGAACTAACTCCTCAGGGGAAATTCCTAGATAACCGATTAAGGTGGTAAGTTCTTCTTTTGTTGGTACCTCTTCCAAATACCGTACCATTTCAAATTCGGCACCTGATTTTTCCAGATATTCCAGACCTTCTCTAGATTTTCTACATCTTGGGTTATGATAGATTTTTATCATCTTCTTTTTTATTGCTTTTAAGGGTTACCTAAACTAGGTTATTTTAATGCTCTTCCTTTTGTCCCATCATCATTAGAAAGGCTTTTAAAAACGGATTGATTTCACCATCCATTACGGCATCAACGTTACCTGTTTCCTCACTTGTCCGTACATCCTTTACCAATTTATAGGGATGCATCACATAATTTCGAATTTGGGAACCCCATTCAATTTTCATTTTTGAAGATTCTATCTCCGCACGTGCTTCCTGCTTTTTGCGAAGCTCAATTTCATAAAGTTGGGATTTCAACATTTTCATCGCCGTGGCACGGTTGTCGTGCTGGGATCTTGAATCCGAGCAGGATATTTGGATGCCAGTTGGTTTATGTACCAGCTGAACCTTGGTCTCAACCTTGTTTACATTTTGCCCGCCTGCTCCACTAGATCGCGCCGTAGTGATTTCAATATCCGATGGATTTACGTCTATTTCTATCGTATCATCAACCAAAGGATACACATAAACAGAGGCAAATGAAGTGTGTCTTTTTGCATTACTGTCAAAAGGGGATATGCGAACCAAGCGATGTACCCCATTTTCACCTTTTAACCAACCAAAGGCAAATTCTCCGTCAATTTGTAGGGTAACTGTTTTAATACCAGCTACGTCGCCTTCCTGATAATTCAGCTCTTTTACTTTATACCCGTTTTTTTCACACCACATCAAATACATCCGCATCAACATAGAAGCCCAGTCACAGCTTTCTGTACCCCCTGCACCAGCTGTGATCTGCAATACAGCGGTCAGCTCATCTCCTTCCTCGGATAACATATTTTTGAACTCCAGGTTTTCTATAAGCTCAAGTGTTTTTTCAAAATGGGATTCCAATTCTCCCTCTTCGACTTCGCCGGCCTGCTGGAACTCCATCAAAACCTCCAAGTCCCCAACTAGAGAATCAGCAGTGTTGTAATCTTCAACCCACTTTTTCTTCGATTTTAAGGCTTGCATCTGTATTTGTGCTTCCTGAGGGTTATCCCAGAAGCCGGGAGCTGCAGTTTTCTCCTCCTCGTTTTCTATTTCAATAAGTTTGGCATCAATGTCAAAGATACCTCCTTAACGCACCAAGGCGTTCAATAAGATCCTTATGCTGATCTGTAGTAACCATAGAAAATATTTCAGGCAAATTTAAACTTTCAGTGCAGTCAAGCAACGAAATTTATATAATTTTAGCTAGAACTATATTTAGATATGAAAAATTACTTTTTAGCCCTCCTAACAACACTCGTTTGTAGTCCATTCGTTTTAGCTCAGGACTTTGATAAAACGAAGGATTTTCAAAAATTCAGTGGATATTTCAATTTCTATTATGATGACACATCGGATAAGATATATCTGCAGGTTGATGAACTGAACAAGGAGTTTCTATACGTCTATTCCCTAAGCAGCGGAATAGGAAGCAATGATATTGGATTGGATCGTGGTCAATTGGGCAATGAACAAGTAGTCTTTTTTGAAAAAGCTGGGAATAAACTACTCCTGATACAGCCCAATATGACATTTAGGGCGCTTACGGATAATGATTTGGAGCGTAAATCCGTGGAACAGGCATTTGCAAGGTCCGTGCTTCATGGATTTAAGATAGAAGAGGAATCCAAAGGGAGTTACCTAATTGATTTGACGGACTTTTTGATGCGTGATGCACATGGCGTTAGTACACGCCTGAAAAGAACAAAGCAAGGGTCTTATGCTTTAGATAAGTCCAAAAGTGCATTGGCTTTTGAAAGGACAAAGGCGTTTCCAAAAAATGTGGAGTTTGATATTACCTTGACATTTAAAGGAAATCCTGAGGGTGATTATATTCGTTCTGTTACTCCAAACCCTGGATTGGTTACAGTAGCACAACATCATTCATTGATTGAGCTTCCTGATGACGATTATGAAAAAAGAGTGTATGACCCTCGAAGTGGATCCTATCCTTTTTCCTATTATGATTATGCAACCCCGGTTCAGGAATCCATTCTTAAACGTTATGTTACGCGTCATAGATTGGAAAAGAAGAATCCTAACGCAGCTGTTAGCGAAGCAGTTGAACCTATTGTGTATTATCTAGATAACGGAACTCCGGAACCTGTACGCTCAGCGCTTCTGGTAGGTGGTAGATGGTGGAACCAGGCTTTTGAAGCAATAGGGTATAAGGATGCCTTTCAATTGAAAATATTGCCTGATGATGCTGATCCGTTAGATGTGCGATACAATGTGATTCAATGGGTGCATCGTTCCACTAGAGGTTGGAGCTACGGTAGCAGTGTGACCGATCCTCGCACAGGAGAGATTATTAAGGGGCATGTAAGTTTAGGCAGTCTTAGAATCAGGCAAGACTTTTTGATAGCGCAAGCTTTAATGAACAAACCTTTTGCAGAGCGAGATGATAATTACGAGCCCATGTTGGAAATGGCTTTGGCTAGAATTCGACAACTTTCGGCTCATGAAATAGGACACACCTTGGGTTTTGCGCATAATTTCGCTGCCAGTACCAACAATCGTGCATCAGTGATGGATTATCCCCATCCTCAGTTTAAATTAAACGATGGAGTTATTGATTTTTCAAATGCTTATGCCACTGGAATAGGGGATTGGGACAAGGTAACGGTTGCTTATTCGTATTCCCATTTTCCAAATGGAACCGACGAGAAAGAGGGACTTAATGCAATATTGAAGAAAGCGCAGGACGATGGACTTAGGTATATATCGGATCAAGATGCCAGGCCACGTGGAGGCGCCCATGCATTGGCACATTTATGGGATAATGGCAGAAATGCGTCTCAGGAACTTAATGATGTGATGGCAATTCGTAATACGGCCATAGCCAATTTTTCAATAGACAACATACGTACAGGTGAACCAAATTCTGTTTTGGAAGACGTCTTCGCTCCTTTGTATTTTTTCCATAGATATCAGACCGAAGCGGTATCCAAATTGATAGGCGGATTGGATTACAATTATTCAGTTAAAGGAGATGGACAGCGAACAGTTTACCCAATAAGTGTTGCTAGCCAAGAAAACGCTTTGAAAACAATATTACGAACATTAAATGCCAGCGAAATTGCAATACCCCAAGAAAAACTGGCACTGTTCCCACCTAGAGCCATTGGCTACGGAAAGACTCGGGAATCCTTTAAAGGAAGAACTGGAGTAAGTTTTGATGCCCTGTCCGCGTCAGAAACTGCGGCCGACATGACTTTAGGACTAGTATTGCATCCGGAACGTGCTTCAAGATTGATCCAACAAAAAAGTTTGGATACCGATCAACTTGGATTGGCTGAAGTTTTGGAAACACTTGTTAAAGGCACATTTGATGAAACACATCGGGATACCTATCTACAGGAAGTGCAACAAACCATAAATTTTAGGGTGCTTTATCATATGATGAACCTAGCTGCCCACAAAAATGTGCATCCACAGGTAAATGCCATCGCCAATACTGCGTTGCGGAATTTGCGCTCCGACTTGTTAAGTTCGGATAAAAATGCGGTTTCAGCGGAATTGGTAAGACGAATTGATGCTTTCACGAATGCTCCAAACAAGTTTAAAGTGATTCCCGTACCAAAAATACCAGATGGATCTCCTATCGGTATGGACTGTATGCACTAAAATCCGGAATTTATGGAAATCAATTTGATCAGTGATACGGTCACCAAACCAACGCCAGAAATGTTGGAGGTTATGATGCATGCCGAAGTAGGCGATGACGTGTTTAAAAATGACCCCAGCGTGAATGCCCTAGAAGAAAAAGTAGCATCATACTTCGGTATGGAAGCCGCTTTGTTTTTTCCAAGTGGTTCCATGGCAAATCAAACGGCAATAAAACTACATACACAGCCAGGAGAGCAATTGATCTGTGACAAATATGCCCATGTTTTCAATTATGAAGGTGGTGGGGCGAGTTTCAATAGTGGAGTTTCCTGCAGACTGGTTGATGGTAATAGAGGAATGATGACAGCTGCACAAGTGGCCGCTTCAATTAATCCACCGGATTTTTACCATAGCCCATTAACCTCTTTGGTATGTATTGAAAACACCACCAACAAAGGTGGAGGTGCTTGTTGGGACTTTAAGGAATTGGAAAAAATCCAGCAAGTTTGTGCAAGCAATGACTTAGCGTATCATTTGGATGGTGCTCGCCTTTGGAACGCGCTTGTTACCAAAGCAGAAGATCCAAAAAAATATGGTAACCTTTTTGATACGATAAGTGTCTGTTTCAGTAAGGGACTTGGCTGTCCGGTAGGTTCTGTTTTAGTAGGTAGCTCTGCACTTATGGATAGTGCTCTGAGAATTCGAAAAATTCTAGGTGGCGGAATGCGACAGTCTGGATTTTTGGCCGCTGCAGCCTCTTATGCATTGGATCATCATGTGGAACGTTTAGCAGAAGACCACAGAAAAGCAGCCGAAATCGGCAAAGTATTGGAAACACTTGATTTTGTCGCAAAAGTGGAACCCATAGAAACCAATATCATCATTTTTGAACTAGATGAAGCCAAAATGAGTTCTGAGGTGTTTCTTCAAAAATTGACGGAAAACAAAATATCCATAATTGGTATGGGTCAAGGAAAACTACGCATAGTTACCCATCTGGACTATACAGAGGAAATGCATGGGCATTTCCTTGAAGTTATCAAGCGTATAGGTGATTGATTACTTAAAAAAGGAATCCATGCCAGGTATGTTGGGCATTCCATCTTTTGCCACCGCCGCCAACTCGGTTTCATTGACATTTGTAGCTTTTTCAATGGCTTTGTTCAGTGTAAGTACAAGATAATCCTCTAATTGTTCCTTGTCCTGAAGAAGTGTTTCATCCATTTCAATGGATTTAATTTCCCGATTGGCCGTGATAGTAATTTTCAGTTTACCATCGGAAGATTGCTCATCTATCAATACACTATTTAGCCTTTCCTTGGTCTGTTTTACCTTTTCTTGGGTCTCTTTGAGCTTGCCCATCATGCCCATTATATCTCCAAACATATACTTGTACTGCTTTTAAAGCGTTAAAATTAATAATTTGGTGAAACTTTTTAAAGAATGAAACCGTCAGCTTTACCCTTATTTTGTCTTTGGATATGTCTTATTTTTGCAGCCGCTTGTAAAAAAGAAATCAAGAGACCTATGGATATTGCACCACCGGTAGCCAAAAAACAGCCAAAACAACTTGAAAAGCACGGGGACGTCAGAATAGACGATTACTATTGGATGAACAATAGGGAGGACCAAGAAGTGCTGGACTACCTGAATGCCGAAAATGCATATTATCAGGAAATGACCAAGCACACCAAAGGTTTTCAGGAGGAGCTTTTCAATGAAATGAAGTCGAGGATTAAAGAAGATGATAATTCCGTTCCCTATAAATACAATGGATATTGGTATATAACCAAGTATCAGAAAGGTGAGGAATATCCCTTGTTTTTACGCAAAAAAGAATCACTGGAGGCAGAAGAAGAACTGATGTTTGATTGCAATCAAATGGCCAAAGAGCATGAGTTTTTCAATCTTAGAGGTATCTCTGTCAGTCCGGATAATAAATTGGCTTCCTTTGCTACAGATACCGTTTCACGCAGACAGTACACCATTCAAATAAAGAACCTTGGTTCTGGAGAGATTTATTCCGATAAAATTGAAAATACTACCGGTAGTTCAGTATGGGCCAACGATGGAAAACATCTTTTCTACACCAAAAAGGACCCGGTTACATTAAGGGCAGATAAAATTTATAGACATCGGCTGGGCACACAGGCAGAGGAAGATGTTCTTGTTTTTCATGAAAAGGACTCTACATTCAACACCTTTGTTTATAAAACCAAATCCAAAAAATACTTGGTAATAGGGTCGTCCAGCACCTTGACATCAGAATATCAAATTTTGGATGCCAACAATCCAGAAGGTGAGTTTAAGGTGTTCTCGCCACGGGAAAGAGGTATGGAATACTCCATTTCGCATTACAACGGCAGGTTTTATATCCTTACAAACAAGGACAATGCCACCAATTTTAAGTTGATGCAAACCTACGATGTGCGGACACAGGCGGAAAATTGGCAAGAATTTATTCCACATAGGGAAGATGTACTTCTGGAGGACATTGAGATCTTCAAGGATTATTATGTGCTTTCAGAACGTGAAAATGGTTTGAATCGCTTAAAAATCTCTAAATGGTCAGGCGAGTCCTATTATTTACCCTTTGAAAGTGAAACCTATGTTGCCGGACCTTCAATCAACGTGGACTTTGATACTGATAAATTCAGATACTATTACAATGAAATGGGTGCGCCCTATGCCATTATCGAATACGATATGGAGACGCAGCAGGAAGTAATACTTAAAGAACTAGAGGTATTAGGAGGTAAATTCCATAAGGATAATTACAGAACTAAGCGAGTTTGGGCCACAGCACGTGATGGCGCCAAAATTCCTATCTCAATGGTTTATCATAAGGATGTGGATTTTGACGGGAGTAGTCCTGTACTACAGTATGCTTATGGTTCTTATGGAAGCACTATTGATCCCTATTTTTCCTCCATACGATTGAGTTTATTGGATCGTGGTTTTATTTATGCCATAGCACATGTTAGGGGAGGGGAGTATTTGGGAAGAAAATGGTATGAAGATGGAAAACTATTACACAAAAAAAACACCTTCACGGATTTTGTGGACTGCTCTAAATTTTTGATTGAAGAATCCTACACGAGCCCACAACACTTGTATGCAAGCGGCGGTTCAGCAGGCGGACTATTAATGGGCGCGATAGTTAATCTTAATCCTGAATTGTACAAGGGTGTAATAGCCGCTGTACCTTTTGTAGATGTCGTAACCACTATGTTGGACGATTCCATCCCATTGACCACAGGAGAGTATGACGAATGGGGAAACCCAAATGAAAAAGAGTATTACGATTATATGAAATCCTACTCGCCATACGACAACGTAGCTCCGGCCGCCTATCCTAATCTATATGTTTCAACAGGGTTGCATGATTCACAAGTCCAATATTGGGAACCAGCAAAATGGGTAGCGAAACTACGGGAGTTAAAAACGGATGAGAACCTACTTTTCCTGGACACAAATATGGATGCAGGTCACGGTGGGGCTTCCGGAAGGTTTGAAGCTTTGAAGGAAACCGCAAAAGAGTATGCCTTTATCCTAGATTTGGAAGGAAAGATACCTTAAAATAAAAAATGTTATTTTTGTCGCGGATTTCTTGTTGACAAGTACATCAAATCCCCTTACCTAAACCCAGTTATGAAAAAACAGATAAGTGCGCATAGCAATATTCTTGAATTAATTGGAAATACCCCTCTTGTTCGACTTAACAAAATCACTGATTCACTTACGGGTAATTTTTATGCCAAAGTTGAAGCTTTCAACCCAGGGCATTCCTCAAAAGACAGGATTGCGGCCTATATTATTGAGGAAGCTGAACGTAAAGGCATCCTGAAACCTGGAAGTACCATCATTGAGACTACTTCAGGGAACACGGGTTTTAGCTTGGCAATGGTTAGCATTGTTAAAGGATACAAATGTATTTTGGCTGTTAGCTCTAAGTCCTCACCAGATAAGATTGATATGTTACGATCAATGGGAGCTAAGGTCTATGTATGCCCAGCTCATGTTAGTGCTGATGATCCCAGATCTTATTATGAGGTAGCCAAACGTTTACACAGCGAAACTGAAAATTCTATATACATCAATCAATATTTCAATGCGTTGAATATTGAAGCCCATTATAAAACAACAGGTCCTGAAATCTGGAATCAAACTAATGGAGCAATAACGCACTTAGTTGCTTGTAGTGGAACAGGTGGCACCATTTCTGGTATTGCAAGATATTTAAAAGAGCAAAACCCAGAAGTTAGGGTACTTGGTGTGGATGCCTATGGTTCTGTTTTGAAAAAATACCATGAAACGGGTGAATTTGACCATAATGAGGTATATCCATATCGAATAGAAGGTTTGGGCAAGAACCTGATACCTGCTGCAACAGACTTTAATAGTATTGACAGGTACATTAAGGTAACCGATGGTGAAAGTGCCCATATGGCGCGTAAAATAGCGCATACAGAAGGTATGTTCGTTGGTTATACAAGTGGAGCTGCAATGCAGGCCCTACATCAATTGAACATGGAAGGTGAATTTACTAAGGACAGTAATGTGGTAGTAATATTCCCGGATCATGGTTCACGATATATGAGCAAGGTTTACAGTAATGACTGGATGGAAAACCAAGGTTTTTTCGATATACAGAATGCTGAAACCCCTGAAAAAGTAGAGTACATCAAGTAAAACAGATGTTGTCATAGATCAAAGACAGCAACATTCCAATGTTGCTGTTTTTTTATGTCCGCATTTCATTGTGCGGGCTTGCTAAAAATATATATTTTTGCAGTTGAATTAATTTTAAGGTAGATGAGAGATTTATTTGATAGAATCATTGAGAATAAAGGGCCTTTGGGAAAATGGGCGTCGCAGGCTGAAGGGTATTTTGTATTCCCTAAATTGGAAGGACCTATCTCTAACCGAATGAAATTCCAAGGAAAGGATGTCATTACATGGAGTATCAATGATTATTTGGGATTGGCAAACCTACCAGAAATTAAAAAAGTAGACGGCGATGCTGCCCTTGAGCACGGTTCGGCGTACCCTATGGGAGCTCGTATGATGAGTGGCCATACGGATTACCACGAGCAATTAGAGCAAGAATTGGCCGCTTTTGTGCATAAAGAATCTTCCTATCTATTGAATTTTGGTTATCAAGGTTTCATGTCGGTAATAGACGCCTTGGTAGCTAAGGATGATATTATTGTTTACGATGTGGATTGTCATGCCTGTATCATTGATGGTGTGCGTTTGCATGTAGGAAAGCGATTTACCTTCAAACATAACGATCCGGAAAGCCTTGAAAAGAACTTGGAAAGGGCAACAAAACTAGCTACTGAAACTGGAGGTGGTATTTTGGTGATTTCCGAAGGTGTTTTTGGAATGCGGGGTGAGCAAGGAATCTTGAAGGAAATTGTTGAACTAAAGAAAAAATTCAAGTTTCGATTGTTGGTTGATGATGCCCATGGTTTTGGTACGCTTGGAAAGACAGGTGCAGGAGCTGGTGAGGAGCAGGGTGTACAGGATGAAATTGATGTGTACTTGGCCACATTTGCAAAATCTATGGCCAGTATTGGTGCATTTGTTGCTGCCGACAAGGAAATTATTGAATACCTAAAATACAATCTAAGGTCGCAAATGTTTGCCAAATCCTTACCAATGGTTTACGTTAAAGGTGCCTTGAAGCGATTGGATATGCTTCGTACGCGCCCAGAACTTAAGGCGAAGCTTTGGGAAAATGTAAATGCATTACAAAACGGCCTTCGAGAAAGAGGGTTCGATATTGGAACAACTTCCAGTTGTGTTACGCCTGTTTATTTAAATGGAAGTATTCCTGAAGCGATGGCCTTGGTAAAAGACCTTCGAGAAAACTATGGGATTTTCTGTTCTATCGTAGTTTATCCTGTTATTCCGAAAGGATTGATATTATTACGATTGATACCCACTGCTACACATACCTTGGATGATATACAGGAAACCTTGGAGGCATTCTCAGGAATCCGCGAGCGATTGCAAAACGGTACCTATAAAAGATTGTCAGCGGCTGTAGCAGCAGCTATGGGCGAATAATCAGGTAATTTTACCCAAGCCAATATAGACGGCCAAGGTCAGTATTACGAGTAGTATACTGAAGACTTTGGCATATTTCCATTGGATTATATCCACAACCCCAACATCTGTGATTTTAAAAGTGTTGATTCTCGGGTACCATCTGGAAACCAATAGCATAACTCCAATGTTCAAAATAAACTCCAGTCCCCAGATATGGACGTAATGTAGGTCTATTTTAAAAATAAAATTAACACTTACATAAAATAGCAGCCCAAACAGTAAACCAACTTTTGCTCCAATTGCCGAAACTTTTGGAAGAAAAAATCCAGCTAGGATCACTGTGGCCATAGGAATGAAGAATATGCCATTAAGTTGCTGTAGTAATTGATAAAGACCTCTTGGGGCAAAAGCTACAAAGGGTGCAATACCAATGGCGAAAACAGCGAGCAAGGCGGATGTGGATTTTCCTATCTTCACTAAAGAGGCATCAGAAGCGTTCGTATTGATGTAGCGTTTGTAAATCCCTAGACTGAATATGGTTGCTGCGCTATTCAATGCGCTATTGAATGTGCTTAAAATGGCCCCCATGAGAACCGCCACAAAAAATCCGGTCATCCAGATCGGTAGTACTTTTTTAACCAAACTCGGGTATACCAACTCTTTTTGGGTGAAAAATTGATCGTTAAAATAATAGAATGCGATAATCCCGGGGAGAACAATGATCAGCGGAATCAAGATTTTAAGTAAACCCGTGTAGAGTAATCCTTTTTGTGCTTCTTTTAAGCTCACGGCACCAAGGGCTCTTTGTATTATGGATTGATGCATGGTCCAAAAATAGAGCTGATTGATAATCAACCCGGTAAACAACACACCAAAAGGCATTATGGCATCTCTGGATCCTTGCCCAATTGAATTTTCATCACTGATAACATTGAATTTATCTGGAATCTTTTGGTATACGGATTGAAAACCTTCAAGAACGTTTCCATCCCCAATATCCCATAATGCTAGTATGGGAATTGAAATTCCCGCAATTAATAGACCTATACCATTAATGGTATCTGTATAAACAACCATTTTCAATCCACCAAAAATGGCATAGATTGCTCCAATTCCACCAACCACCACAACGGTTAACCATAGTCCTTCACGCTGCGCTATCCCTAATAAGTTGGAAATATCGAAGATTTGCTCAATACTGATTGCGCCAGAATATAGAACAATGGGAAGAAGTGTGGAAACGAAAGAAACAATCAATAATAATGCGATAATCGTTCGCGTCAATCCATCGAACCGTTTCTCTAAAAATTCTGGAATTGTGGTTAATCCCATTTTAAGATAGCGTGGCGCGAAATATAAAGCAGCAGCTACCAAAGCCAATGCTGACGTTACCTCCCAAGCAATTATAATTGCACCATGCTTATAGGCATCACCATTCATTCCAACCAAATGTTCTGTGGAAATATTGGTCAATAGGAGGGAACCAGCGATTACGATTCCCGTCAAACTCCGACCTCCTAGAAAATACCCATCTTTTGTGGACAAACGGTCTTTACGGAGCTTCCAACTTGAAAAAGCTGCAACAAAACCAGTGAAAACCAAAAATCCAAGAAACTGTACCATTCACTAGAATCGAATAGTATCCGGTAAGAATTTTGAGGCTAGATCCTCGTAGTAGGGCCTCAGTTCATCCACATTGGGACGCACTGGAGCTTTAGTATACAAATCATAGGGGTTGAATTTGTCTACCCATTTAAACATTTCATGATCATGTTTGTCCATCAAATGATTATATGCCTGCTCCCTATGTTGTGCATAAAAACTGTGATAGCGAATCATATACAGGCCTTCCTGGGGTAAATAATCTTTCATGACATGATATAAATATTCATCATGTCCCCAAGACATATCTACATTATTCAAACCGCAATTTTCCTCATAAACGCCCAATTTGGTGTTGAAACGTTCATTGGTATTGTCAGGATTGGCATCAAAAAATTCTGGGTAAACAATTTTATCTGAGAATTTGCAACCAACAGGAAACGTATCGCCAACCACTGCCCATTGGGGTTCCCCGTATAAGCATAATACTTTACCTAAATCATGAAGAAACCCGGTCAAAACAAACCAATCGGGATGACCATCTGCTCGTATGGCTTCTGATGTCTGTAATAAATGTTGGGTTTGATCTAAATCAATGTCTGGATCGGAATCGTCAATAAGCGTATTCAAGTATTCAACAGCATCCCATAAGCTCATGGGTTTTCGATCTAGCCCCAGAAATTCCTTTTTCTTTTCTTGCACAAAATCATAGGTTTGGTACTTATGGTTTTGGCGATAAAATTCTCGAACCGTATCTCGGGCAGGGTTATCATAATTTCGAAATTCCTTCTTTGATTTTTTGCCTTCCTCAGGGTATCTCTCTAGCACATCATCCTCCCATAATTCCATTAAATCATGGGCTTTTTTTCGTTCTTTTTTATTCAATTCCATAAGAAAAGCAAGGTTTTATTCTTATAAAGATATGAAAATAAGCCCGGTGCAAATTCCAAGCTATGGTGCTAATTTTTATAAATGTGTACTAGTTATAAAACTAATCAAGTACCAATTGGAATTAGGTTAGAACCCTTCTTCCTCAAGGCGTTGTAAAACTTTTTGACCGATTTGAAGGCCCCATTCTTGACCAATTGCCATTGATTCCTGCGATATTGTTGGGGTGTATTTGGCATATTTCTTACCCGTGGGACTGTCGTAGAAGTTGATCATAATCTGCAAATCCTCTTGGGTCAAATATTTTTCATAGACAGGTGTTAAGAGACTCACTAAATCGGACATTGAAGTATTTTTGAATTCCTGTTCCAGTTTATCCCAGGTTTCTGTATCAACATCGTTATAGTTTTGTCGATACATATCAAACAACTGTACGACCACTACTTGAAAAGTCTCGTAAGAACCATTTTTTTCAAACAAGTTTTGAAGTGTACCTTCATAGGTTTGGTCTTGGGCATTTGTTGTTAATCCAAGTAATGCGAAAAAAATAACTGCTACAATACGATTAATCATGACGTTAGAATTGGTTAAAGGTTATCCTGCCAAAAACGAAAATCAATACACAAAATTGTTGCTATAAATAAAATGTGAGTTAAACTAAAGTTGCTTTTTGAATGTTCTACGTCTTTTATGCGTCACAGGGTCAAAATGCTTCCACATTTGACGAATCGCCACGTTTTCTTCCAGTTCAGGCGTTCTAATACAGTTGATCACACCACGCTTCATGAAGGTTTTGTAGTATTCATTGAAAATAATGGCCGTAACTCCCTTATTTTGAAAATCTGGGTGAATTCCAATTAAATAAAAAATAACATCCTTACTGTGTTTCTTTGCTTTTAATAGATGGAAGACACCGGTTGGGAACAATTTTCCATTCGCTTTTTGGAGCGCTTTGGAAAAGGAAGGCATCACAATGGCAAATGCCACCAGGTTATCGTCGCTATTTACAATGAACTTAATGTATTCAGGATTGATAAAACTGATATATTTTTCCTTGAAATATTCTTTTTGGACATCGGTGATTTTTACAAATGAGGCCAAGCTGGAATAACTACTGTTGAAGAGATCAAACATTTTGTCCACCCAAGGCATAATTTCCTTGCTATTGGTAAAATTAAGTTCTCGAAGGCCATATCTTTTTTTAATCAACAAATTGGCTTTTTCAAAAATCTTGGGGTCCGCATTGGCAAATAGGAACTTATTTTCCAAGTATTCTTTTTCCTTAACAAAGCCGTGTTGTTCGTAATGTTTTTGATAATAGGGATGGTTATACCAAGTGATCATGGTACCAATGTGATCAAAACCATCTATTAGAACACCCACCTTATCAAGGTTTGAAAAACCAACCGGTCCTTCCATATAATCCAATTGGTGCTTTTTGCCAATCTCGGCTACTTTATCCAATAAAGCCTTTGATACCTCAAGTTCATCAACAAAATCAAACCACCCAAAACGCATTTTCAGTAGTTTTTGTTCTTTGACTTCCAGCCAATTTATAATAGCTGCAACCCGACCAACAATTTGATTGTTCTTATATGCTAGAAAGAATGTAGCTTCTGCATTTTGGAATACAGGGTTTTTTTCTGAATTGAAGGTTTCCATTTCATCTTTGATGATAGGCGGAACCCAGTACGGAGAACCTTTATAAATGGAAAATGGGAATTTTACGAATTGTTTTAAATCAACTTTGGACTGTACCTGTTTTACTGTGACCATGCAAACGAGTTTGTAAGGCCAATATTAGGAATAATCTGGTAGAAGAAAAATGAAATGCGCTAAACTTAGAAGTCAACTTTATCTTTCTTTCCTTTTTTCTTTTTTTTACGCTTCTTCTTTGCTGAATTTTTCTTGATTTTGCCTCCTTGCACTGCTTTTTGATCTTCAATAGGAATTAATTTGTCCTTATGAAAATCTAGTCTATATGACATACCTAATACGGCAAATATTCTGGACGGATCATTTTTGAATCCCGAACCTAAATGGAAATCGGCTTGAAAATCTTCATTTATTAGATAGGCCACTCCGCTTCGCAACAAAATATCCGAATATCGGTCCCCACTAAACCCTTGCCCTTCAACAAATACACTCCATTTGGGGTCACGGAAAGAATGGCTAAGAGACATGGCATAGCTCCATTCAGGGAAATCAGTACCGATTCTATCGTAAGCTACATTGGAAATCAACACAAATCGCGGTGATAATCTACTTTGGGTCGCAACCCCAACTCTTGGTGTTACGGTGCCATCTCCAGGATAGAAAGGATTATCACCCAAGGTAAAAGTGGCACCGCCGTAAATGGAAACAGCGGGTACCAAGTTTTTCAATTGAAAAACATTGTTGGCTCTCCAACTATATAGATTGGGTTTATTTTTCTCTGGATCTTTGAATGGATCGAAAATCAAGAATTTTAATCCCAAACGATTTCTTGAAAAATCGGTACGGCGTTCTTCTGTACCTAACTGTGTAAAAGTGATGTTTTGTGATATAAAGGATCCTTCATATACTACTTCCAAGGTTTCAAATAATAAACCATATCGTAGGGCAATGTCGGTTCCAAAAATATTGGAATCCGTATTAAGATCCGCATTATCCTGCTGTTCATAAACCAGCCCAATTTCAGCTTGAACTACATTCTTACCAACCGCATATGCACTAACGGCCCTACCAGGTCTATTTGAGTTGATGACATCGGTATATTGTGCCATCCCACACATTGGAATGAAACAAAAAAGGAGCAGTGCTTTTTTAAACGAGGGGAAATCCATATAACTGATTTTAATACTATTTTATGAAACTTTAGGTACGATTACGGTACTAACAATGTAATTTTGATGCAATAGCTATTGTTATATGGTTTTATTACAAACGATTTTACTAGTTATCTTAGTATACTACGCGGTTAAATTACTGCTAAGGTGGCTGGCTCCTAGACTTTTGAATTATGCGGTTCGCAAAAGCGAACAACGTTTTGGACAGCAGTTTGGTAATTTTCATGAAGCCGCTGGAAAAGAAACCAAAGATGGAGAGACTTCCATATTTAAACGACCAAACCCAAAATCCAATCCCTCAAAAAAAGTTGGAGAATACATAGATTTTGAAGAAATTGACTAATATTTGTCATTCAAAATCAATCCATGAATCTTTCTGTAAAAGCGCTTAGCACCCATTTATGTGTCATAGGCTTCTTTATTCTTTCATCCCTGTTATACTTTTATCCAGTTCTACAGGGAAAGGCCATCTTTCAGTCTGACATTGCCCAGTATAGCGGCATGGCCAAAGAAAGAAATGATTATAAAGACTTGACTGGTGAAGAATCTTATTGGACGAACAGTGCATTTGGAGGCATGCCAACTTATCAGTTAGGCGCAAATTACCCTCATGACTACATTAAGAAATTAGATCGCTTAATTCGTTTTTTACCGAGGCCTGCAGACTATCTATTTCTATACCTTATTGGGTTTTACATACTGATGCTTAGTATGAAAGTGGAGTATCGATTGGCCATTTTGGGCGCGCTTGCTTTTGGCTTTTCAACCTATTTGATTATCATTTTAGGTGTTGGCCATAATGCAAAAGCACATGCCTTGGGCTACATTCCAATGGTCTTGGCTGGAATTGTTTTAGTGTTCCGACGGAAATACCTGGCAGGTTTTATTCTAACAGCGTTGGCCATGGCCTTGGAGATTAACGCCAACCATTACCAAATGACCTATTATTTTATGCTATTGGTTTTGCTGTTGGGATTGGTACAACTTATTTATGCTATTCGAGATAAACAATTAAAACACTTTTTTTCCTCTGTTGGAATTTTAGTTGCTGCCGTTGTACTATCCATAGCCACAAATGCCACAAGCTTGATGGCAACAAAAGAATATGCCGACTGGAGTACCCGTGGTAAATCTGAACTTACCATAAATCCAGATGGCAGTGTAAAGGAAGTTTCAACCGGGCTAGATCGTGATTACATTACGTATTATAGTTATGGAATTACGGAATCACTGGATTTATTTGTGCCAAGAATGTTCGGCGGTTCTGGAAGGGAAGATTTAGGTAACAAATCAAAAGTCTACGAATACCTTACCAAACAAGGCCTTAGTCCAACCCAGGCCTTGGAAATCTCAGGACTGTATCTTTATTGGGGACCTCATCCGGCATCAGGACCTGCAGCCCCTGCATATGTAGGAGCCGTTGTTTTGTTCTTATTTATACTTGGGCTTTTCATTGCTCCCAAAAAGAAAAGATGGTGGTTATTGGCTGGAGTTGTATTGTCCTTACTGTTATCATGGGGAAAGAACTTTCCTGCTCTTACCAATTTCATGATTGATTATTTTCCCTTATACAATAAATTTAGGGCTGTTTCAAGTATTCAAGTAGTCTTGGAGCTATGTATCCCTGCTTTGGGTATTTTGGGAGTTATGGCGCTTTTTAGAAATAAAATTAGTGCCAAAAAGAAGCTGGATGCCCTAAAATGGAGTTCGGCAGTCACTCTTGGAATAGTCATTTTGATTTTTGTGTTATCCGGTATACTTTCATTTGAAGGAGCCAATGATGATACTTACAGACAATATTTTGGTGATCCTTTACTAGATGTGCTTCGTAGTGACAGGAAGGCCGTATATATCAGCGATACCTTTAGGTCTTTGATTTATGTTGCACTGGCAGCTTTGGCCTTGTGGTTTTTCATTAAGGAAAAAATTGGCAAAAACTTGGTTGCCTTGGTCATGGGATTATTAATTGTTATGGATTTAGTTGGGGTAGACCAGCGGTACGTCAATGAAGAAGATTTTGTCCGTCAGCGTCAAATCACCAATCCATTTCAAGCAAGTCAATTGGATCAGATGATCCAGCAAGATGATTCCGTATTTCGAGTATTTGATCCACAAGAAGGACTAAATGGCGCAAGAACATCCTACTTCCACAAATCCATTGGAGGTTATCATGCTGCCAAACCAAGACAACTGCAGGATTTATTTGAATTCCATTTGTATCGGAACAATTTAGAGGTGTTAAATATGCTGAATGTTAAATATATCATTCAACAAGATGAAGAAGGTAATAGTTTTCCTGCTGTAAATGATGATGCAAATGGGAATGCCTGGTTTGTGGATAACTTGATTCCTGTGGATTCGGCAAATGACGAAATTCAAGCGCTTACTGATTTTAACTCAAAAACAACTGCCGTAGTAAATACTGATACGTACCCCACGGTTACCCGCTTAAGCTATGATCAAGACTCATTAGCACAAATCCAATTGGTTGATTATCGACCTGATGTAATTACCTATAAATCTTCCAATACAAATGATGGCTTTGCTGTTTTCTCTGAAATGCATTATCCGGAAGGTTGGAATGCTATGATTGATGGGCAGTCTGTACAGCATTATAAGGTTAATTATGCATTGCGGGGAATGAAGGTGCCAGCCGGTAATCATACCATTGAATTTAAATTTCAACCAAAAGTTGTTGAGACAGGAAGTCAAATAGCAATGTTCAGCAACATACTATTGGGACTGATAATTCTAGGAGGAATCGGGTATTCCTTCCGTTCACGAAAAAAGAAAGACGAATAATGCGGAAGGTATTGGTCATAGCGTATTATTGGCCGCCAGCAGGTGGGCCAGGAGTACAGCGATGGCTTAAGTTTGTAAAGTATCTTCAAGATTTTGGGATTCAACCCATAGTTTACGTACCCGAGAATCCGCATTATCCAATTATTGATCCAAAACTTGAAAAGGAAATCCCAACAGACGTTCAGATACTAAAACAACCGATTAGCGAACCGTATTCTTGGGCTTCAATTTTGTCCAAAAAGCGGACTAAAAAAATAAGCTCAGGAATTATCCAAGAAAAAGAACAATCCCTAATTGAAAAGGCCATGTTATGGATAAGGGGAAATTTGTTTATTCCAGACGCACGAAAATTTTGGGTCAAACCGTCAATTCAATTTCTTACATCCATCATTAAACAGGAACAGATTGAAACCGTTATCACGACGGGGCCACCACATAGTCTGCATTTGATTGGATTAGGTTTAAAAAAAATGTTGAAAATCCAATGGGTTGCCGATTTCCGAGACCCTTGGACATCTATAGGATACCATAAGAAACTTCGATTGACCGTCGGATCTCAAAAAAAACATAAGCATCTTGAGAAAGAGATTCTTACCAAAGCTGACAAAATTATTACTACCAGCAAGACAACGGCCAACGAATTCAGAGCTATCACTGATAAATCAATTAAAGTTATCACCAATGGATATGATGGACCAATTAATGAACCCAACTTGGATTCAGAGTTCACCATCTCCCATTTAGGATCACTATTGACCGGAAGAAATCCGCGAAGTTTATGGAATGTTCTCAAGGAAATTGTTGCTGAAAATGCTGAGTTTGCCAATGATTTAAAAATTCAACTGGCTGGGGTAGTAGGAGGAGAGGTCCTTGAAAGCATTTCCGAAAATGGACTAACACGGTTTACTACCCAAATGGGCTACCTAGATCATGAAAAAGTGCAACAAGTACAGCGAAATTCTCTAGTATTGCTTCTACTTGAAATTGATTCTGTTGAAACCCAAGGTATCATACCAGGTAAATTGTTTGAATACATGAATGCAAGGAGACCTATTTTGGCAATGGGTCCTAGTAACTGGGAAGCAGGCGAAATGGTAAACGAAATGAGTTTAGGGAACTATGTATCCTCGGATAATCCAATGGCAATAAAACAGGTAATTTTAGATTGGTATAGTGCTTATAAAAAGGACACATTGAAAGTAGGCGCAGTTGGGGTTGAAAAATTCCACAGAAAGGAACTTACCAAAGAATTGGCTAATTTCATTTAATGGGTATTGTTTTAAAACAGACATTTAAGAATACCATTGTAACCTATATTGGTTTTGGGTTTGGTGCTATCAACACCCTTTTTCTTTATACCAATATCCTGGAACCTACGTATTATGGGTTGGTAACTTTTATTTTGGCCACTGGGGCCATTTTAATGCCCATAATGAGCTCAGGTGCACATAATGCACTTGTAAAATATTTCAGTGCTCAATCCGAGGGCGATAAGGATGGTTTTCTTACACTGATTTTATTACTTCCTCTTGCCATAATTGTACCATTGGCCATTGTTATTTGGGGTTTCCAAGAGCAAATTGCGGATTTCCTCTCTGTTCAAAATGCTCTGGTCCGTGACTATATTTGGTACTTCTTTTTAGTGGGTATGTCCATGGCATATTTTGAGTTGTTTTATGCCTGGGGTAAAGTGCATCTGAAATCTGTATTTGGTAATTTTTTGAAAGAAGTGTTTGCCCGCGTCTGCGTTAGTGTCCTTCTGTTGTTGCTTTATTGGGAAACAATAAATGTGGATGAGTTTCTAATGGCATTGGTTGGGGTTTATATGATACGAACGCTTTTGATGAAAATCTATGCTTATTATTTGCAACGACTGCGAATTAGTTTTGATTTTCCGAAACAATCAAAAGAAATAATCGGGTATGGTTTACTGATGGTGTTGGGCGGTTCGGTGGCTTTGATTTTACTTGAAATAGACAAGGTAATGATCAATCAGTTTAAATCGTTGGACAATGTTGCCTACTATGGCGTTGCCATTTACATTGCTACAAGTATAATTGTTCCAACCCGTGCGATGCATCAAATTACCTATCCAATGACCGCAAACTATCTTAATTCGGGTAACTCTTTTGAACTGGAACGGTTGTACAAGAAAACCTCTTTGACATCTTTTATTGCATCAGGAATTTTATTCGTGTTGGTGCTTTTGAATCTAAGTGATCTGTACACAATGATTCCAGAAGCTTATCGCGATGGATTCCATATTGTTTTTTTAATAGGTTTAGCCAAAGTATTAGATTCCTTATTAGGAAATATAAATGCGATCCTATACTATTCGGCATATTACAAGTGGGTGTTGGTTATGGGAATTTGTTTTGCGATTGTGACAATTTTGCTCAACCTATGGCTTATTCCAATCTATGGCATTGAAGGTGCCGCAGTGGCTAGTTTCGCTTCTATATTGCTATTTAACCTAAGTAAGTTGATATTGGTGAAGTTAAAATTTGGAATGCTCCCTATGACCGCTGCAACATTTAAGGTATTCGCTACCTTGTTATTATTAATTGCACTTTTTGCTTCGATGCAATTTCCATTTCATCCTATTATCAATATAACACTGAAATCAACATTTATTGTAGTGATGTATTTGGGGATTCTCTATCGTTTTCAAATTTCTGAAGATGTAAATGGTGTCCTTGCCAAATGGTTAAGAAAACGTGAGCCGTAAATCGCTTAATGAAAAACCCCGTAGCGGATAAATCCAACTACGGGGTAAACAACTAACCAACCTAAAAACTATCTTACTGCTTTCCGCTGCGCCTTGATCTTACACCGGAGTTGCTACTTCTTCTAGAACTGCTGTTACCTGAGCTTCTTCTTACTGTTGTTGTGCTTCTAGATACAGTGCGCTTTGGTTTGCTACTTCTGCTAACACTTGATCTATTGGTACTACTAGCCTTAGGCTTTCTATACGTAGTACTTGTACTTCGGGTAACCGTTCTTTTGTTTGTACTTGGCCTATTTACTGTAGACCTATTGTTATTTCTATTCTGAGGTTTTCTATACGTAGTACTTGTACTTCTAGTCACCGTCCTACTCCTTGGTGTATTGGTAACTTCTCGTTTAGTAACTGTCCTACTATTAGATCTCCTTGTTACTTCTCTATTTGTTGTAGACCTTACCTTGTCTTTTCTGTAATTTCCTTCTCTAACTGTTCTATTGTTATTAGAGTTTCGTCTAAGGTTACTACTAGACCTACTTACGGCATTGCCTTTTCTGTAATCATCATTTCTATAGTTACGTCTGTCAACATTTCGGTTACTTCTGCCATAATCCGCATTGTTTCTTCTTATGTTGTTGTTGCGTCTTGTAACACGTTTATCATTTCTATAGATATTATCTCTTCTATAATGTCTGTCATTTCTGTAGGTACGTCCTATTCTTGCGTAACTTCTTCTATAGTTGTCTCTATAAGGTCTATAATAGGTGTAACGAATAGGCCTGTAATACCTTCTGTATGGTCTGGTGTATACGTTACAGAATCCAACATTTGGTCTTATAAAATACCTATGGAACGGTCTGTACACATAATGTCTGTTATAAATATTGATGAATCCAGTATAGTGACTAAATACACCTCCATTGTAATAAACATGCAATCCACCAACTCTGCGCACACGCCCATTTCTATACCAAACATCTACTCCACCAATTTGGGAAACACGTCCATAATAGTCATAAAAAATCGGGATGTTTTCAACTTGGATTACAGCACCGTAATCATCATACTGTACAAATGGATTATAATTATAACCTGAATTGAAGGTGACACCAACATTACCAATACGGGCACCCACACCAACATTTACTTGATTATCTAAATAAAAATCAAATTCACCATCAGGGTACACTGAAAAAGTTACCCCATTTTCCACAAAAATGAATGAATTACCATATCTGTAAGAAGTGGTGATAATGGATTTGTCTACTTCCGCTGCGTGGATATTAGGAATACCCAGGAGCACTGCTGCTATAATGAGTACTAACTTTTTCATACTATAGGGTTTTAAATTCTGGATATAATTATTTACATCCAAAAACTAATAACCAAACAGCGTGCCAAAAATTTGGAATTATATGTAACTATAAGATAATCAGGAAGATATTACTCAGTAATCACAAATACAGATCTTCTATTCAATTGATGTGCGGCTTCTGAACAATCAACTCCATTGCTGCAATCATTGAGCAATTGCGTTTCACCATATCCTTCGGAACTCAACCTGTTTTTTGGTATTCCATTGGCAATCAACCATTCAAGCGTGGAGTTGGCTCTTTTTTGGGACAAACGCATGTTGAAACTATCGCTTGACCGGGAGTCTGTATGTGATTCTATATGAATTTTGATTTGAGGATACTGTTTTAAGGCTTCCAATATTTTAGCAAGCTCTACTTCCGCGTCTTCACGAATGGTATATCTACCGTAATCAAAATATATGGGCTGAAGATTTAATCTACATCCTAAATCGTTATCTGCGCAATCTGGGTAGGAGCGCGCAAGATCAATGCTTAATTCTTCTGTACCGCGAGGTGTATTTATAATTTTTTCCATAGGGTCATAACCTTGGATTTCATGCTGAGCCCTTACCGTATACTGCATGCTACAATCCAAGATTTGTGTAAAATGGTAATTCCCATCGGCATCTGCTATTGTTTCTTCCAATACAGCGTTATTGGAATCTAATAATATGACAGTGGCACCATAGATGGGATTTGAAGTATTTGCATCGGTTATGGTTCCGACTGCGGTAATTTCTCCGCAAGTTTCCCAGACACGATAGATATCGTCTGATGCGCTTCCAGCTTTTCCTTCTCGATTAGAGGAAAAATAACCAATCTGTTTGGCCTCATTCATTATGTAACCAAAATCGTCCATTTTGGTATTAATAGGTTGTTTAAGATTTAAGATTTGCTTAGACGTATTTTCTTCGTTCAAGTCGGTTACAAAAATGTCCAAACCGCCCAGTCCCAAATGACCATCGCTAGAAAAATATAGTTTGTTGGAATCGCTTATAAATGGAAAGGTTTCCCTTGCCTCCGTATTTATTTCTGGACCTAAATTAACCGGGGTGCCATAAGAGGAATCACCCAAAATATCCACATACCATAAATCCGAAAGACCAAGGGAACCTGCCATGTTTGAAGAGAAATACAATCTTTTGCCATCTGTGCTCAAAGCGGGGTGCGCAACGGAATAAGAATCATTGTTGAATGGAAGTTCCTGTATATTGCCCCAGTTACCCTGCTCATCTTTGGTAGCTTTAAAAACTTTCAAACTGACCAATTTCTGTTTTCCGCGTTTCTTTTTTCCATCTAAATAGTTATTCCTAGTGAAATACACTGCATTTCCATCTTTGGAAAAAGTTGCAGTAGATTCATGTAGGGGAGAATTGATTTCACCTTTGAGCGGTTCTGGATTTTTCAATTTCCAGTCTTCATCAATCTCTGCTTCATACAAGTCCACATAGGGTAACCCCGACCAATTATGCACTTTATTGCCCTTAGCTCCATTAGAAGATGTGGCATATACAAGTTTATTTCCCATAAACGCAGGACCAAAATCCGAACCTTCCATAGCTTGAGTAACATTCAGGATTTCATACTTTTTTGACTCGAAATCGGCCAAACTATCCAGTGTATTGTAATCATTCATAAATATTTCTGCAATTCTTGAACTTGCGGACAAGCCTGCATACTTCCCCATGACTTTTTTTGATTCCTGATAGTTCCCAGTACTTTTTAGACTTTGAGCGGTTCTATAGTAGTAGACTGGTTTTGTTTCATTGGGAAACCTATCCAACAGTTTTTTATACCACGTTAATGCTTCGGTATAATTGCTATTGAAATAATAGGTGTCTCCTAGATTTTCGAACAATTGTGGGGATTCATAGCCATTTTGAGCTACTTTAAGGTAAATTTCCCTTGCATCGATATAATCGTAGGAGTTAAATTCCTTATTCGCTTTTTTTACAATACTTTTTTGGGCATAGGTGCTCGCAGCTAACAATAAAGTGAGTGCGATACAATGGACTATTCGGCTGAACATATTTCTTGGGGTTTAAAAGAATCTCGGTGCTACTATCCGTTCGGCTCTATTGAAAACATCAATTCTTAGCATTGCCTCATAAGACCCATCGCTGTAATCTTCGATGGCCGTGGATTGGTAATCGTAACCAATGCCAGTGAATACGGTGTCCGATATTTGAAAGCCCAGTAGGCCACTTATAGAGGCATTCCATCGGTAGGAGGCACCAAATACAAACTTTTCGTTCAACATGAAATTTGCGGACATATCCCATTGTAGTGGTGCTCCGCTCACTACTTTCATCATCGTAGCTGGCTTGAATTTTAAATTGGGATTCAATTCGAACACATAGCCAGAGATCAAAAAGTAATGTAAACGGTTTATTGCCACATTTTCCAAATCTTGGTCTTGCAGTGAATTTTTATCGAAATTTTGAACATTCAAAAAGTTGGGAACAGAGAGGCCAACATAAAAACGCTCGGAATTAAAGTACAAACCAGAACCAATCTGTGGTTGAATTTTACCATCTACGTTGCTTCCGAAATAAGGGTCATTGGGATCAAAAATGTTGAGTTTTTGATAATTGATGTCCAGGTAATCGATACCCGCCTTCAGACCGAAGGAGAGTTTACTTACGGCATTTCTAGATAAGTGAATGGCATAAGCAAAGTCCATAACCACATTGGATTCTGATGCTGGCCCAATTTGGTCGTGCACAATGGAAAGACCAACCCCCATATTGTCATAAAAGCCAACGGGTAAATTCACTGTGAAGGTACCTGTTTGTGGCGCGCCTTCCAGATTGAGCCATTGTGATCTACCTAGGACTCCAAAGCTTAGGGTCTCTCTAGACCCCACATACGCTGGATTGATGACCTGGGTGTTGTACATGTATTGTGTATACTGGGGATCTTGCTGCGCAGTGCCTTCGTAAACAGCGCATAGGACTAAAAAAATCAGAAGACTAGTTAATTTGCAAACTTTATTCAAGTACGCGGTTGGTTGGTTCATGGGATTGTTCTTAATCGCGGTTGATGTATAAATACCCTGAGTAGGTAGCTTGTCCAGGGTTGTTTTCCTCATCAAATTTTAAGGTATAGAAATAGGTGCCACTAGGAAGGGTGCGTTGCTGTGAAATGGTGGCTCTTCCTTCTGAAACCCCAGTAAATAAATTATTTCCAATACCGTAACCTTCAGCTTCGTATACCAACACGCCCCATCTATTGAATATTTTCAAACTATTCTCTGGGAAATTCTCAACCCCATTGATTCGGAAGAAATCATTGATTCCATCTCCATTTGGAGTAATTCCAGTAAAGACTTCAAATTCCTGGTTGATAGGATCTTCTGGATCAATGGGATTATCAGGATCACAACCATCTATTACTGTTGTTCTTGTTGTATCATTTTCGTCAAAGGAATTATCATCAGAAAAATCAAGAACGGATTGCTGGGAAACTACGGATTGTGCAGCAACCACTGCTTGGTTTTCCACATAACCGGTTTCTAAGTCTTTTGCAGTCAATACATAGGAAGCTGTAAATGTCCATTCTTCACCTAAATCTAGTATGCCATTAGAATTGTCATCGCCTTCGGATAAGGTGTATTCAGTCTCTGCATCAAGTAAATTATCCTCAAGTATTATATTGTTCAATGGCTCACTACCTCGGTTGGAAACAATAAAGGAATAGGTGATGGCTTCTGGACATTCATCGTCGTTCAAATCCGTGAGATAACCAAGTTTAATCAAGGCAATGCCTACTTCTGTGTTGACGCACGTATTGCTTAGCAAGGTTTGGGTCGCATCATTTTCATCATAACTAGTATCATCTGAATCGTCCGAAACTTCAACATCGCCCTGCGTCCATGCGGTAACCGTGGCTTGATTGGTAACGTCACCATCCGTCTGATTTTGTTCGGTAATGGCATAATACGATTCATAAGTCCAAGTTTCGCCTATGCTCAAGACCCCATCATCGCCGTCGTCGGAACCTGTTTTTGGCCCGGCAACAATCCCCATAAGCAAGGGATCAACCAGTTCAAGATTAACAAGATCAGCATTTCCATTGTTTAAAACAGTGAAGGTGTATAAGATACTTTCATCACAATCATCTTGATCTAGATCACTAAGTTGCCCTTGTTTGATAAGGCCAATTCTTGGTACTTGACAAGAGGTTACATCTGTAACCGTCATCCCATCCAAAAGGTGATCCGATGGGTGAGAATCATCCAATACGGTAACATCCGGAAGACTTACCGCATCTGCCTCCACGGTAGCTTGGTTATTTACTACACCATTATTAACATCGGTTGCGGTTAATAGGTAGGATGCCGTATAGGTCCATGTTTCACCCATGTCCAATATGCCATCGTCGTCAAAATCACCCGAATCTGGTGTATTGGGTACTGTGACTTTATCATCCAATATTTCGATATCCATTAAGTCCTGATTCCCTGGATTAGCAACTACAAACGTATAGTCTATGGTAGTACAATCTTGACTTATCACTCCAGACTTAACTATGGTAATACTTGGAATACAGCCTAATAGACTGGTGGTGGTGTCGCCATCCATCGCAATGTCGAAAGGATGTGATTCGTCGCTTAGGGTTATCGCGGGCTGGGCTGCCATGTGGGCATTCACGGTGGCCCTGTTGTCCACTTGTCCATTGTTCAGGTCGGTTGCGGTTATCGGGTACGAAGCGTTGTATTCCCAGGTCTCGCCCACATCCAATAGTCCATCGAGGTCATCGTCCCCTGAAACATATGTTGGGGGCACGGGCAACAGCAGGTCATCGATGGAATCGATGTTAAGTTCCACGTTCCCGTTGTTGTTCACGTTGAAGGTGTAGTTGATGTTGGTACAGGTCCCGTCCACGGCGCCCGTCTTTAGGATGTTGATATTGGGCACGCAACCGGAAAGGTCGGTTGTGGTGTCGTCATCCAACGCGATGTCGGAGGGATGTGATTCGTCGGATACAGTGATGGCGGGCTGAGCGGCCACGTGGGCATCCACAGTGGCCCTGTTGTTCACTTGTCCATTGTTCAGGTCGGTTGCGGTTATCGGGTATGAAGCGGTGTATTCCCAGGTCTCACCGACTTCCAACACGCCTATTATGTTACCATCTCCAGAGACATATGTTGGTGGTGCAACCAACAACGGATCTTCGATGGAATCGATGTTAAGGTCCACGTTTCCGTTATTGTTCACGGTGAAGGTGTAGTCGATGTTGGTACAGGTCCCGTCCACGGTGCCTGTCTTGATGATGTTGATATTGGGCACGCAACCTGAAAGGTCTGTGGTGGTGTCGCCATCCAATGTTGGATCGGTAGGGTGGGATAGATCATTTACAATAATACCTGGGAACCCCAATACATTCGCACTAATGCTGGCTTGATTATCCACTTGGCCATTGGTTAGGTCAGTGGCCGTAATAGCGTAAGATGCGGTAAACACCCAAGTTTCATCTGGATCTAGGATATTGTCTAAATCGCTGTCACCAGAATCTGGTAAATTAGGTATTGTGATTAGTGGATCAGTAATTTCAAGGTTTTCCAATTCTTGATTGTTCTGACTTTCATTCACCACCGTAAACTCATAATTAATGTTTTCGCAGTTGCCATCTAACGCCTCTTTTTTTATAAGACTAATACCAGGAACACATACGGTTAAATCGCTTATTGTTGGACCATCATCAAAAAGATCTGATGGATGTGAGCGATCGGTAAAAAAGAATCCGGGATACTCCAGAACTTCCAAGGCCACTTCGGATCCATTACCAATGCTACCTGCCATTAAATCGGCTTCTTTTAATTGATAAGCTGCCGTAAAGGTCCAGGTTTCTCCGGGCTCTAACTCATTCAAATTATCAACATCCCCAAATGGGCCAGCCGGGATTATTTCAATATTATCATCTGTTATGGTAACATTGGCGTATGTTAAATTTGAACTTAAATTTGTGACGGTATACGAATATTCAATCTCCTTGCAATCTTTTATGGATCCAGTTTTTAATAATCCAAATTGCGGTTGACAACCCGTGAGATCAACAACCGTAGGTCTATCTTCAGTAGTGTTTTCATAATCAGAAATGTCATACCCCATAACAAGTGGCGAAGAATCGTATAAAACTGCCTCAAAAAAAGCTTGGTTAACAACCTGACCTGTTACAATATCGCTGGCTGTAATCGGAACTGTTTCGGTAAAGACCCAAGTCTCACCAGAATCTAATATGTCGTTTCCATTGTCACCAAACTCCAGTGTTGGTGAAAAACCAGGTATAGATGGGTCATATAGTGCAAATGGTTCGTATGCATCACCTAGATCTCCTTCATGTCTGACTTCAAAACGATATTTAATAAACGCACACCCATCAGAATCACCTAGAGCACCTTCAAGTTCAAATGTTTTAATTAATGAAATACCCGAATCTCCTTGGCAAGGAACAAATGTAAATGTAGGTTCATCACCTTTAAAATCAGTAGGGTGGGAGGTGTCACTTACTGTAGTCCCTGTCGCTGCTCCAACGACTTGGGCGGTTACTGTAACCCAGTTGGAAATTTCTTGATCTGTTATATGAATGTCTTCAATAACCCTTCGCGCTTTTAGATCCCAGTTTTCAGTTGGCTCCATTATCCCATTATTGTTAAGATCACCGGAAAGAGAGGACATATCCACAATAAATTGCGGATCACCTGGGTCTTCTATGATGAAATCGGTGAGGGATTCGTTGTTGGTGCCCGTGTTTATAATAAGAATATTGTATTCGACATATTCGCAACCAGGCTTCTCACCAGCCCAGTTGACGGTTTCACCTTGAAGAACCACTTGCAACCCAGCAACTAGAGCGGTATTGGACGTTGCATTACTGGCTTTGCCTGGGGCATTGCCTAGTAGAACACCGGCTAAAATAATTGTAGCGCCAATGGCATATTTGGTTTTGGATTTTGAATTAAGTAGGGATAGGAACATGACATATAGGTTTGGAGCTCCGCAAATAGGGATTTTTGAGATTTGAAAATCTCACCCGAATAGGAGCTGAGCTTATTTGATCACCAATTTTTTGGTATTCACAAGAAGGTCTTTTTTAAAGGCCATCATAAGGTAAATTCCTGGGGGAATATCACTTACATCATAACTTTCATTGGAGGTGAACGCTTTGATTACATTGCCGGATAAATCATAGATAATGACTCGGTCAATACTTACTTCGCAATCCAAATGGATACGGTCTTCAGCTGGGTTGGGGTAGAGGGAGACAGTGTTTCTGGTTTCTTCACTGTCGACATCTGGAGTACGATCCTCTTCGTCAGTATCTTCTGGTTCATCATTGGATTCCGGATTTTCTTCACCTTGGTCTTCTTCACCTGTAGGCTCTTCTTCTTCCTCTTCTTCCTGCCCTTCTTCGGCATCATCACCTATGGCACATAAGGCGTTTGCATCTATGTACTCATTGTTGTCTTGAATATAAATCTTGGGTTCATCATCATATTCAGGATGGGGCAGTACTGCTTCAAACTTGCAAAGATTGAGCACCTTAAGTTTAGTATGTCCGGATAGATATAAATATTTTGTGGTATTTCGTAGTTCAGGTGCTTCTATTTTCAATATTTGGCTATTCCCATTTATGAAAAAATAGTCACCAGTTAACAACAACATTGGGAAATGAATCTCTTTTATTGTTACATTTTGGTGAAAATATAGATGACCTACAATTTCCTCGAGACTATTAGCGTCATAATATTCTAATTTGCCGTTTTGGTGAAAATACAGGTCTTCACCGATGTGCCTTAGTAAAGGATTGTCAACAATTTCCAATTTTGGGTTTTTATGAAATGAGAAGTCTTTTTCAACAATTTCCAAAGCAGGTAATTTTACATTTACCAAGCTTTCAATTGAAGCTAGGTAGACATCTCCCATTGTTTTAAGTTTTGGAAATTCAATGGAAACCAAATTCTGGACGTCAGCGATGTAAGTGTTCTCGACATATATCAAATTTGGAAAAACCAACTTTGTAGGTTGTTCAAAATTGTAATAACTATAGTAGATATCTTCCAGCGTTTCATCCAATATCTCGATGACCACGACATCTTCCTCCATGCTGCCATCAAAATTTTTGGCATAGGAGAAGCAAACCGTTAAACTAAAAAGCAATAGCGTAATTTTTTTCATAAGCATATATTTATAGGTGTTCTGCTAGTGATGGGGTACACTACAACCTAAAACTACTAGTAGCCTTGCTTATGACTTACCTATAATATATGTATGGGGCATTTGAATTGACGAATGCCCGTTTTCAATTGACGGATTTTTTAAGATTCCTGAGTTTGAACCTCTGTGAAGTGTTAAAAACTTAACTGCTATAACTTCTCCTTAAGATAGGAAGCAGTTACTGATTTATTGATTTTGAGCAGCTCTTCTGGGGTGCCTTCCGCAACTAAATTCCCACCATTTTCACCGCCTTCTGGACCCAAGTCAATAATATAATCTGCGCATTTGATCATCTCTATGTTGTGTTCAATGACCAAGACGGAATGTCCTTTGTCCAAAAGTTCTGTAAAGGACTTCAGTAGCTTTTTTATATCATGGAAATGCAAACCAGTTGTGGGTTCATCAAAGATGAACAAGGCTTTTTCCTTGGAATTGCCCTTCACCAAAAAGGACGCTAATTTTATACGTTGTGCTTCACCTCCTGAAAGCGTGGAAGAAGATTGTCCCAAAGTAACATAACCCAGTCCAACATCCTGTAAAGGCTGCAGTTTGTTCACTATTTTGGATTGGCCATGTGTTTTAAAGTGGTCGATTGCCTCATTAATGGTCAAGTTGAGGACATCATCGATGTTTTTACCTTCAAACTGAACTTCAAGTATTTCTTTCTTGAATCGTTTTCCTTCACAAACATCGCATTCCAAATGCACATCGGCCATGAATTGCATCTCTACGGTTATCTCTCCTTCGCCCTTACACTTTTCACAACGACCACCATCTACATTAAATGAAAAGTGTTTTGCTTGATATCCTCTGAGTTTACTTAATTTTTGAGAAGCGAATAGGCTTCGGATATCGTCGTACGCTTTTATATAGGTTACTGGATTAGATCTTGATGACCGCCCAATTGGGTTCTGGTCCACAAATTCCACATGCTTGATATGTGCGTATTTCCCATCAATTTTAGTAAACTGTCCCGCTTTTTCACCATACCCACCTACTTCTTTTAAAAGTGAAGGGTAGAGAATTTTACGAACCAAGGTACTTTTTCCGCTGCCTGATACCCCAGTGACCACGGTCAACATGTTCAGTGGAAAAGTTACATCGATGTTTTTTAAGTTGTTTTCACGGGCACCAATGATTTGAATGTAATTTTTGGAATTTCTTCGTTCCGAGGGCACCGCAATCTCCTTTTCACCATTTAAGTAGTCGGCAGTAAGCGAATTTGCCTTAAGAATCTCATCCAAATTACCCGTTGCTACTACTTCACCACCCAAAGTACCGGCCTCGGGACCAATGTCAATTACTTCGTCCGCTGCCTTCATGATGTCCTCATCATGTTCTACCACAATTACAGTATTACCCAAATCACGCAAGGATTTCAATACATCAATAAGGTTTTCAGTGTCTTTGGGATGTAATCCTATACTTGGCTCGTCCAAAATATACATGGAGCCCACCAAGCTACTTCCTAAAGATGTTGCCAAATTAATGCGCTGACTTTCTCCTCCTGATAACGAATTGGATTTACGATTTAATGTTAGATAGCTGAGACCGACCTTGGACAAAAACTCCAGACGTGTTGTGATTTCCTTTAGCAATCTTTTTGCGATGGTACTGTCATGTTCTGAAAGTTCCAATTGTTCGAAGAATGGAACCAACTTCTTGATCGGGAGTTCTATCAAATCAGAAATAGAATGTCCTCCAACTTTCACATAATCCGCCTCTTTACGCAAACGCCTACCTTTACACATGGAACATTTGGTTTTTCCGCGATAGCGCGAAAGCATAACCCGATTCTGGATTTTATAGCTTTTTTCTTCCAACATTTGAAAAAATGCATGCAACCCGGTAAAATGTGCATTGCCTTCCCAAACCAATTGCTGTTGTGCTTCGGTGAGTTCAAACCAAGGTTTGTGAATTGGGAAATCGAATTTGTATGCAGAATTTACCAGCTGATCCCTATACCAAGACATGCTTTCCCCTCGCCAAGGAAAAACCGCGTTTTCAAATATGGATAACGACGTATTGGGAACAACTAAATCTTCATCTATTCCAATGACATCGCCATAGCCTTCACATTTAGGACAGGCACCATAGGGATTGTTGAAACTGAACAGATGCACATTCGGTTCCAAGAATTTTATCCCATCCAGCTCAAATTGATTACTGAATGTTCGGATTTCCTGTGTTTCCAGATTCTCAATTGCACATTGTCCTTTGCCTTCAAAGTAGGCATTGTCCACAGCGTTACCCAGACGATTGTAAAAGTCTTCATCGTTTTTTATAATGATACGATCCACAACCAAATCAAATTTTCGACCGATATCATCAGGTACTTGATCAATTCGAATGACCTCACCTTTATGTTTTATACGGGCATAGCCTTGTTTGGAGAATAGTTCCAAGGATTTCAAAGGATCTCGTTCCTCTTTTATGGTGATTGGAGCTAAAAGCAGCAGCTTGGTTCCTTCATCCATGGATTTAACCAAATCAATAACATCAGAAACGGTGTTCTTTTTAACTTCATTCCCAGAAATAGGGGATATGGTTTTTCCAATCCTGGCAAATAATAATTTAAGGTAGTCGTAGATCTCCGTGGTGGTCCCCACAGTAGACCGTGGGTTGGTTGAGTTCACTTTTTGCTCAATTGCGATTGCCGGAGCTATACCTTTAATATAATCAACCTTAGGTTTGTCCAATTTTCCCAAAAACTGTCTTGCATAGGAAGAAAGGCTTTCCACGTACCTTCGTTGACCTTCAGCATAGAGCGTATCAAAAGCCAAACTGGATTTACCAGATCCGGATAAACCGGTAATAACCACTAGTTTGTTACGAGGTATTACAACATCTATGTTTTTGAGGTTGTGGAGTTTGGCACCCTTTATGATGATATTTTTCTTAGGATCGACGTTGTCAACCGAGGTCATATGTTAAAATTTGAGACCCAAAGATACGGTAGAAGACAGTTAATACGTATATTGCATGAGTTAACATCGGAAAAAGCCCAAATCACAACATTGTTTTTTCGCGAGCATACTGATTTTCTATATTTGGTATGTAATTAAAACGCTGATAGGCCTATACAGAAATAATTACTTTTTTACAATTTAAACTAATACGCTAAACCCTTCTTGGTAAAGGAAGGATGGCGATTATAACCAAAAAAGTAATTTGTATGGAACTACAGATTGATGACTCGATATTAGTTAAGAACTACATTGGTGGGGATGAAAAATCTCTAGAAGTCCTGATCAACAGGCATAACCAAAGAATTTCCAGTTTTATTTATTCAAAAGTTTTGGATAGGGATGTGGCTGAAGACATATTCCAAGATACTTTCATTAAAGTAATCAAAACTTTAAAACGTGGATCATATAGCGAAGAAGGTAAGTTTCTTCCTTGGGTAATGCGAATTGCACATAACCTGATCATTGATCATTTCAGAAAGAATAAAAGAATGCCCAAATTTGAGGGCAGCGACGACTTCAATATCTTTTCAGTCATCAAGGATGAGAAGTTGAACGCAGAGAAACAAATCATCAAAGATCAAATTGATAGTGATCTTACACTTTTGATTGAAGAATTACCTGAAGATCAGAAAGAGGTATTGATGATGCGAATCTATAAGGATATGAGTTTTAAGGAAATATCCGAAAACACTGGGGTTAGTATTAATACAGCCCTTGGTAGAATGCGATATGCATTGATCAACCTTCGTAAAATCGTAGATCGTAACAATATCGTTTTAACGAATTAATTGGCATTCTGTCGAACGCGACAATATTTCAATTCTAGCGCCGTTATCTAATTGTAACATTTATGCTAGAATATGGAAAACATTTACTCTGAAGAACAAGAAACCGTAAAAACGGTAAAGACAAGAAGGGAAAAAGTTGATTTCCTGTTGAACTATTCAAAATCACTTCGTGTAGTTGATTACAAAAACCACAAATTTGAAGTAACATTGAATTAATTACTTAAAAAAGTTTCAAAAAGGGCCGCAATTAGCGGCCCTTTTTGCTTTTATAGTATTCATTCAACACGGTTTTTCTACCTATTGTTTTGGTAATTATGTCTTTTTCCAGGTCCCATCCACGGGCTGGAGAATATTCCCTACCATACCAAATAATTTGTAAATGAAGACGATTCCAGATTTCCTCAGGGAACAACCTTTTGGCATCTCTTTCTGTTTGTACCACATTTTTGCCATTACTGAAACCCCATCGATACATTAATCGATGAATATGGGTATCCACTGGAAAGGCAGGAATACCAAAGGCTTGTGAAACCACTACACTTGCGGTTTTATGGCCTACTGCTGGTAATTCTTCCAAAAGCTCAATAGCCCTTGGCACTTCACCATTGTATTTTTCAATAAGGATCTGTGATAGACCATAAATCCCTTTAGATTTCATTGGGGATAGACCAACAGGTCGGATAATATCTCTGATTTCATCAACGGACAATCGTACCATGGCGTATGGATTATCTGCTTTTTCAAATAATAAAGGAGTTATTTGATTCACCCGAACATCCGTACTTTGTGCGGATAGTAAAACCGCAATCAAAAGGGTATACGGGTCTTTATGATCTAATGGTATTGGAATTTTCGGATATAACTCGTCAAGTGTACGAATGGTAAAATCTATCTTTTCTTTTTTTGTCATTTTTGTTTAACTTTGAATAAAATAAATTAAACATTATAAATTATACGTTCCAATGAATACATTGAAAGTAGGAGATAAAGTACCAGAATTTTCAGCAAATGACCAAGATGGAAATCCAATAAAACTTAGCGATTATGCCGGAAAAAAACTTGTGGTTTTCTTCTATCCCAGAGCAAATACACCAACATGTACTGTAGAAGCCTGCAATATTAGGGACCATTATTCTGATTTACAGGAAAATGGCTATGAAATTCTTGGTGTTAGTGAGGATACCGAAAAAAAACAGACCAATTTTAGGAACAAATTTGAGTTTCCTTATCCGCTGTTGGCCGATACGGAACATAATGTAATAAATACCTTCGGAGTCTGGGGCCCAAAAAAATTCATGGGTAGGGAGTTTGATGGTATTCACCGCAAAACCTTTGTGCTAGATGAAAATGGTGTTATTACCAAGGTAGTGGACAAGGTAAAAGCAAAGGAGCACGCTGCCCAGATTTTGGACTAATTAAGCCTCTTCCTTTTCTTTTTCAGGTAATGCTTTCTTTGCGAAAAGCTGTTTTTCCTTAATCATTTCAGCAATACCCTCAGGAAGCATTTCCTCCCAGCCATCTTCACCACTAGTAATTCTGCGTAGTACCTCCCTAGAGAAGATGTGCATGATATCTGGGTCGTAATCTATAATGTCCATAACCTTTCCGTTGTACTTGAAAAACTTGTACAATTCCTTCATTCTAGGATGAACTTTTACGTTGTTACTTGTCATTACCTGACCGGTTTCTGCATCCTTCATTGGGTATAAATACACCTTCAAATCTTTGAAGAACAATTTACCAAAGGCTTCAAGTATTCCACCACTTAAATGACGGTAGTATTTTTCATCAAATACATCCACCAAGTTATTTACGCCCATGGTAATACCAATTTTGGCTTTGGTATAATTATTAAAATATTCCACAAGCTTATAGTACTCCTTGAAATTGGAAATCAACACCGTATGGCCCAGGGAACTTAGCAATTCCGCACGATCCATAAAATCTTGTTCATCAATTTCACCAGACGCTTTTAAGTTTGAAAGCGTAATTTCAAATACGACAATGGTGTTTTCATATTCAACGGTTTGTTCCCGTACGAAAATATCGTACGATTTTTGGAACATGTCCATATTAACCTTGGTCACAGGTCTGAAACTTCCTCTAAGTGCCAAGATGTTCTTCTTATATAGGACAGCAGCCGGAAGTAGATTATGTCCATCAGGGCCAAACATAACCGCATCCGTCATGTCATTTCTGATAAGCTGCAAACTCATCAATCTATTATCTACATCCTTAAAATGTGGTCCTGTAAAATTGACCATGTCAATTTCAATGGTGTCTCGATCAATATGATCGTAAAGGTATTTTAATAGTTTCTTGGGTTTGTGGTACTTGAAAAAAGCACCGTAAATCAAGTTCACACCCAAAGTACCAAGGGTCTCTTGTTGCAACCTTGCTTCGTTTTGTTTGAAACGGATATGAAGTACGATTTCGTCGTATTCCTTCTGCTTTGGATCCAATTGAAATCGGATTCCAACCCATCCGTGACCCTTATATCTTTTTGAAAAATCAATGGTGGCTACTGTATTGGCAAAGGAAAAGAACAAATAATCAGGATTGTTTTCCCTTGTGATTCGTTCTTCCACCAATTTCATCTCATGGGCCAACATTCGTTTTAAGCGTGGTTGGGTCACATATCTTCCGTCCTGTTCCACGCCGTAAATGGCATCACTAAAAGATTTGTCATAGGCACTCATGGCCTTTGCAATGGTACCAGAAGCACCCCCGGCCCTAAAAAATTGACGTGCAGTTTCCTGACCAGCGCCAATTTCAGCAAATGTTCCGTAAATATTTGGATTGAGGTTAATCCTAAGCGTTTTTGCTTTTATCGAAGGAATGTTTTCGAAAGCGTTTTCAGTGGATTTTACAGTGGACATAACCGATGTTTTATGGGTAACAAAGTTACACTCTTCCTCAAATCTATTAAATAAATAAGTTATAATTTTGATTTTAATGGATGAGCAGATGACCATTACTTTTTTAGGTACCGGCACCTCTCAGGGAATTCCTGTAATTGGTAGCAAGCATCCGGTTTGTTTAAGCACTGACCCTAAGGACAAAAGACTTCGGGTTTCCGTGTTGGTCTCTTGGAAAAACTATAATTATGTGGTAGACTGTGGTCCTGATTTTCGGCAACAAATGCTGAAGAATTCCATTGACCAAATTGATGGCATACTTTTTACCCACGAACACGCGGATCATACAGCAGGTATTGATGATATTCGCCCCTTTTTTTTTAGACAAGGAGACATTCCAATTTATGCGCATAAACGTGTAATAGAGTCCTTGAAAAGACGTTTTGACTACATTTTCGCGGATGAGAACCGCTACCCAGGGGCTCCGGCCGTTAAGGTCTTTGAAGTGGAGTCTTCCCAGAATTTCCGCCTAGGGAATTTGGAGATTATACCAATCAAAGTATTCCATAATCGTTTGGAGGTTTTAGGCTATCGGTTTGGTGATTTTACCTATTTAACGGATGTAAAACGAGTGGAAAAGGAGGAAATAGACAAAATAAAAGGGTCCAAGGTTTTAGTAGTGAATGCTTTACGCGAAGAGGCACATCATTCCCATTTCAATTTAGAAGAAGCACTGGAATTCGCGGAAGAAGTGGGAGCAGAGCAGACCTACTTTACACATATTAGCCATTTGCTGGGTTTCCATGAAGAAGTAGAAAAGAAATTACCTGCCAATGTACATTTGGCATATGACAACCTAAAATTGAACGTTTAAATCATATGAAAAATAAAATTTTCCTTTACCTTTTTGTATTTGCGGCATTAATTGCCCTGTATCAATTCGTTAGCACCAATAACCTACAAAAAGCGCTAAACAAAGACATTTCGTCATTGGAAGCAAAGGTTGAGAAATTGGAGGATTCCGTGCAAAAGTCCCAACTTCGGATATTGGATATCCAATACTTCTCATTGGAAAACAATGATGATGCCTTGGCCTATTACGATCATTTGAATTTACAAGACCCAGTTAGATACATTGAAGATAAATTGTTGGAAACCAACGAACAAAAAGGAAACAACCCATTAGTTCCCTACGATGGTATGGAAAGTGACTTTAAAATAAACAAAATTAAAGTGCTCAACCATAAATGGTTACTTGCTGATTTTTCAGACGGAAAATACTGGGGAGATTTGGTCATCAAATATGAACTGCAGGATGATCTTTCGGTAGACTTTACTTTACTGGATCATTTATTATATACAAGGAGTAATTAAAGCTGCTTTATCAGCCAATCCCTGAACGAATAGAAATTTTGTTGGCTAACGCCATGTCCAATTGGAAACTCTTCATACTTGAAGTTGATTCCCAGCTCTTCTAAAATAGGTGGTGATTTTTGCGCCCATTCCAATGGAATTACCTGATCTACTTGTCCATGTGACGCATAAATATTCAACAATGAATGGTCCTTTGCTTGGTAATCGTCAATCAATATACCCTGATTAATGTATCCGCTTAGCGCGATAACATTTTTGATTTTTTCCGGATAGGATAAGGCAACGGCATAGCTCAAAATTGTTCCTTGACTAAACCCAAGTAATGTCACATTGTTTACATCAAAGTTGTAGGCCTTACTTGCTTCATCAATAAATGCCACAATCTTATCCCTACTGGTAATTGCTTGCTCATCGTCACTCCATTTACCATATTCAGCATCAAAATTAATAGCATACCACGCATGCCCAAATGGTTCCAATTTGTAAGGAGCTTGCACCGAAAATATGATGGCTTCCGTTGGTAGTTCCGAAGCAAAAGAGAATAAATCCTCCTCATTGCTACCATACCCATGAAACATGAATATGGCTGGTGGATTTTCTGATTCAATACTTGGTGGCCTTAATAAATAATCAAGGGATAACGAGGTGGGGGACATGGGTGTGATTTAAGGAATAAAGGTAAACCATTTTTGAAAATATGTTCCCACGGTCGGTAGCAAATCCTTTCTGGAATTTAGCGCACAATACAACCCAAAAAGTAGTGCCATTGCATAAATAATCCAGAGTGTAGACCAAAAAAAGATGTTGGAAACATTGGTAAGGTTAAGGTAAACTGCCAAAGAATGATAAACTAGGTGAATTCCGAACGCTTGCCTGGTATGTAACCTAGCAAAATCATGTTTAGGCTCCATATTCCTTGTAACAGCTATTAGACATCCAATAATAGTCAGATAACTAATTATTGCTGTTGTCTTTCCTGGTGTGTCCTTTCCCAAAATACTAAATTGTAATTTGATTGTTGTTGATGATTCCGTATACCTTTCCTTTTAGTTCTGAATCAAAGAACATACTATTTTTTGAGGTGGAAAGACTGGATTCCTTGGTATAAACCATTTCAGGTTCCGGGTCAAATAGGGTTAAACAGGCTTTTGCACCTTCCTTCAATTGCGGTTCTTCCAGTCCAAATCGTTCGCGTCCCTTCGTTAGAATTGTAATGGTGTTTTCCAATTCCATTAATTGGTTAAGACTTCCAAATACAGTTTCCAATCCAATGGTACCATATGCGGCGTTGTCAAATTCGACTCTCTTTTCTTCAATATCCAACGGCATGTGGTCCGAGGTTACATAATCCACAGTGCCCTCTACCAAACCTTTTAGCAAAGCCTTTGTGTCGTTTTTTTCGCGTAAAGGCGGAAGGACTTTATGGTCACTATCAAACTCCTGCAACGATTCATCCGTAAACTTAAGATTGTGTATTGCTACGCTGCAAGTTACATCCAATCCTTTCTTCTTGGCATTGGCTATTAACTTCACTGAATTGGTAGTTGAGATAGTTGGGATGTGCAACTTACCTCCAGTATATTCCAAAATGAACAAATCCCTACTGATTTGTAACTCTTCGGCCAATGACGGAATACCTTTTAGCCCCAAACTCGTTGAAACATCTCCTTCATGAACAATTCCTTTCCCTTTTACATCTAAATTTAATGGGAAGGAACAAAGTACACCATCGAAGTTTTGGGTATACAGTAACCCAATTTTCAACAGATTGGCATTTGTAATGGGTTTTTTGAAATCTGAGAATGCCACAGCACCGGCATTTTTCATATCATATAACTCGGCCAAATCAATTCCATCACCATTGGCGGTAAAACTTCCAATAGGATACAAGCTTGTTGCACTACCGTTGGCGCGGTCTTTTAAAAATACAATATCCGAGCTGGTATCAGGAATTGGTTTGGTATTTGGATTCAGCAATACATCCGTAAATCCAGAAGCAGCAGCTACTTTTAGACCGTTGCCAATTGTTTCACGTTCTTCATAGCCTGGTTCACCAAAACTAACGCTGCTATCAAACCAACCTAGCGAAACATGTAGATTCTTAAGCTTGATTTCTTTAATGTTTGAGGCGGAAGGAATGTTGGCTGCGATACGCTCGATAATTCCCTTTTTGATGAGAATATCCCGTTTTTTTAGATGGAGTGCCTTGTTGTCCTGGCATACTATTTTTGCAGACTTCAGTAGAACATTCATGAAACAAATTTTTGTATAAGCATCTCCGCTAGGGCAAAAAACAATGCTAAAATAACAAACCATTTCCAATAAGGCGTAATGGAATTTTGTGCTTTTAGATCTTCAAATAAACTCGAAACATTGTCCTTCATGCTTATTCGGTTTAAATCCCCTAGCTCCCAATAATTTAACGAACTTTCAGTCCTTGGGTAATTAAAACTGATTCTTCTAACGGTTTCTCCAGAATTATCAATTCGGTAAATACCATCCTCCAAAGGATTCTCCTCAAAATCCAGACGTACCTTGTTCGGAAAAGATTGTTGTCTAGGTATAAATTCATAGTTGTCCTTTGCCACTCTTAGAATGGCGTCCCCTTCTAATTTCATTGAAATATCCATGGAATAAGGTAAACCCAAAGTATGCTGTACGCTAGGAGCTTTTAAACTGAAAGATACCATATTGTAAAAGGTAGGGACAATCAGGGGGGAATTAATGAAATTTGAATTGTCATCGCTTAAGCTGGCCGTGAAAAGGTAAAATCCATCAATGCCAGCTAAAAATGAAGAGCTGTCATCAAACCCAAGTACTTTTGGAAAGGTAGTCGATAAACTAAAGCACGATTCGGCGGATGGGTATTGGAAATTTTGGACTCTTTTTTCGAATACTTCACGATAAACAGGATGATCAAATGAAATTTCGTTTATGTTTTTAGTTTGAACCTGTAAAGGACCCAATCTGGAAGCTCGAAAACGGCTAATGAAATTATTGTATGAGGTCAAATCTATTTCAGTCGAGGGAATAACAATAACCGTACCGCCACTTTGGTGGAAAGTTCGAAGTATGGGCTGCAATCCATTTGGGATGGAATTCAATCCATTTAGTATTACGGTATTTTGGTTGTCAATTGCGCTATAGTCAAGTTGATTCAATTTATATTCCTCATAAACAAACTCCTCCGACTTAAATAGACGTTGTAAAAAGTTGGTGTCTGTATTATTAATAGCAAGAACCTTTACTTTTTCCTTGCGATCAACATTAAAATAAAAGCTGTTGTCAAAAGTCAACCCATTATCCTGAATACTTAGCTCACCTTGAAGCTCTGTATTTGAAGGAATTGTGAAAAGAACTTCTGCTCTGCCATTTTCAGAAAATTGGGCTGAAGATTTTGCTATTAATTGCTCGGAGTTGAATAGCGAAATAGGCAATGACTCATCTAACGCACCACCAGATAATCGAACGACTAATTCTGATGGTTCGGTGAGATGATCTTCAAGTGCTATAGAATCAATGGAGATGTTTCGTTTGAGTTGGGATTGATAGGGAACAAAATACCACTGTAGAAGGCTATCCAAGTCCGTGACATCGGTTTCATCATAGCTTTGGAAATCAGAGATGACAATGGTGTTTTTAATGGTTTCCGATGAACTTTCAAACAAGCTTTTTGCTTTTAAGCCTATAGTTTCAAGGTTGAGTTGATTTGGACTATACCGTAAGGACAATAGGTCGTTTTGTATTTCTTTAATGGTCACATTTTTATACGTGTTTTCATTGGTGAATAAACTGAAAACTTCATCCTCTTGTGCATGTTTCACCAATTCCTGAACTGCTAGTTCCAACATGCTTAGACCATTATCCTTAGCCTGCATGCTAAAGGAATTATCTAGGTATATAACTGTTTGCTTTTCTATTTGGGCCAACCTGGATGCAAAATAGGGTTGCGCAAAAGCAGTCACCAAAGCTGCTAATAATAGAAGACGATTGGCCAACAACAACCATTTTTTGAGTTGCTTGCTTTTTCGCGATTCTGCAATAACCTTTTGTAGCATTGCCACATTGGTAAATGGTGTCTTTTTAAATCTGCGTAGTTGAAAAAGGTGAATGAATATGGGAATTAGTAGTAGAAGAAGAGCCCAAAGAATTTCTGGATGTTTAAACTGCATTCCCAAATGTGATTGGACAAATATACTCCATAGTATATTAACCCCTGTGTTAAGGCTTTGTTAGATTCTGAAATCAACAAAAAAAGAAATAATCTATCATGGGGTATTGTTCAAGTTCCTTAAAATAGGATTTGATTTCCGCTTGCGCAGTTTCATTGGCAACCGTTATTATACTTTGGGGGTTTTCCAATTCCTTTAGTGCATTAAAATGAACCAACTCTTTCCCATAGATCTTTTTCCCAATTTTAAGTGGATTATCACAAAGCCAAGTAATGTCAATGCCTTTAGCCATTAGTTTTTTTGCGATGGTTTTTCCTTTGAATCCGGCTCCCCAGACCACCAATGGTCGATTGGAATCATAATCCAGTTTTAAAAAGTAATGCAGCTTGATATCCAAAAAATAGTTTTGTGCATAGTGTTCATGGGTTCGCGAAGTCCTTGAATCATAATCACGCCAATGGTGTAGGACTTGTGAACAGGGAATGATTTTTAAACCTCGTTCGTAAAAACGAAAGGTAAGGTCATAATCTTCGGGGTATCTATTCGGATTGAATGCATCGCATAAGTCAAAATCATCCTTGTGCACCATCCAGCATGGTGATGGGATACAGCATTCCTTATAAATTTCAGAATAATTGGACCCGCTTTCAGTTAAGGAGTTCAGCCACAACTCATATCGCTCGTAACCATTGCTAATTCCTCTATCTGAAAAGTACTTTACTTGTCCAACGGCTACGTGCCCTTTGCCGGATTGTCTGAGTGATTCCACCATACAAAGTATCCTATTGACTGTCATGATATCATCGGAATCCATCCTGGAAATCATACTGCCAGAACAATTGGCGTAGGCAGTTTGTAAGGCAGGAATAATACCCTGACCTTTGTTCGAAATCAATTGTATTCGCGAATCTTTTTCCGCAAACTTGGCAACAATGGAATAACTATGGTCTGTGGAATGGTCGTTGACAGCCAAAACCTCCCAATTTTGATAGGTCTGTGCAATTATGGAATTTAAGCAGTCTTCAACATACTCCTCAGTGTTCTTAAATGGAATGACAAGACTTACCAGCGGATTTTTGATACTACTGTTAATTTTAGATTAGTCAAATGGTAGCAAATCAGGTTCCAAGAATTGAAGGCGAGCAAACTCATTCTGAAAAATGTCTACTTCGTAATGTTGGTCTATCAACTGTTTGAAATTGGATTTTAAGCGCGGATTCTGAAAAATAAAGGTCTTAAAATCAGAGGATTCTGTTTTTAACACAAAATGATTTACCATTTTCACCGATGCAACGGTAACAGTAGTATTGAATTTGGTACCGTCACCATGGGTTTTATCAAATTGTTTTATTTGGCTGCAGACTTTTTCAATTGCGGTTTCTAAACCATAGTTTCGGATGTAAATCCACGCTAATCTCAAATGGGCTTCATGGCTGAAAAGCACTGGATTCATGCTAGCATTTACAAATTGCGTTTCAAATTCGGAGTCATTGAGCAAATAGTGCTTTTCCATCCTTAGGAAATTACAGTTTGTTAATGGTTTCCATTGCTGCCTTCGCCATAATTTCATAGCCCTTTGGCGTTGGATGCACACCGTCTTCGGCCAAATCCTTGGATAAACCATTACGTTCGTCGGCCATTCTGGAAAAGTAATCCAGATAAGGTACTTTTTTTTCTATTGCCAAATTTTTTAGCATTTGGTTCAACAATGGAATTTTGATATTGGGTTGCATACCCGCTTTCCAAGGATAGTCGAAGGCTGGTACTACTGAGCAAATTATCGGTTTGATATTATTGGCGAGTGCCAGTTCTACCATGGATTTGATGTTTCCCGTAATTTGTTCCAAGGTAATGGGACCGGTGTTTCCTGCAATATCGTTAGTGCCAGCAAGAATAATTACTGCCTTTGGATTCAAGGCTAATACATCTTGTCTAAAACGCAATAGCATTTGTGGTGTGGTCTGTCCACTGATTCCCCGATTTACAAATGAAGGATTTTCAAAAAAAGAAGGCATACCAACAGGCCAGCCTTCTGTTATGGAATTACCCATAAATACAATTCGATTCGCATCCATCTCGGTCTTTAGCAGTATTTGGTTCTCTTCTTGGTATTTCCCAAGATTTGCCCAATCTTGCCCTATGCTGTAATTACTAAATGATAGTGAAGAAATCAAAATAAGTATTAAAATTCTATTTTTTGGCATCATTTACGGTATTTGCTAAAATTAGAAAATATATGCTCCAAGTTACTGCATAACCAGTAAATAACATAGCACAAAAAATAGTATTGTAGCTCCCATAGCCAACCAGGTGACCCTAGTGTTTTTGTGTTTTTCCACTTCCATTAGCCTACGGATTCTATTGATATCCTTTCTTGTGGATGTCTTCAGATTTAGCATTGTTACATTTTTCTTACCGTAAACGTCGTCCTTAGATTTAGTCTTTCTACGTTTTAAAAGACTTCTATTGTTTTGTAAACTTTTGATGGCATGCATCATACTACCTTCTCCTCCCATAATAATGTATTTTAAATATATGTATGGAAATACGGTAAAATGTTACATATAAATCAACAAAAATATGATTATGATAAAAATAATACAGGATTTACGCATATTTCTTCAATATAATTGAAATACGCTCCCATATGTCTGCCATCAACAAGGGCATGATGGGCTTGAACGGAAAGTGGCATTAACGAACGCTGGTTTTGTGTAAAGAATTTACCCCAGGTGATTCGCGGCACCGAATCATGTGGATGATAGTGCATGGCATGTTGAATTCCAGTAAAACTTATCCAAGGAATAGGCGACATAAAAAGGTAATCATCCCTACCAGGTTCATCCTCAATGGATGGGTTGGTTTTCATGGCTTCATTTATACGAGAAGCATCTACAATAAAGCCTTTGGAATCGAGCTGATAGGGTACTGTACAAAAACTAAATACATCGGCTTTATCGGTAGCAACAGTAAAGGAGGGATGCACAGCATTATGTTCGATTACGTCATTTCCCCGTATTCGCCATCGGAACTCCTGAATCTCATTAGCAACCCTGGATAGCACATAAACTATGCTAAACGTCATGGGTAGTTGTTGAGATTTTATATGCTGAAGCAAGTTAGTTACGTCCACATTTGCGGTAATGTTAAAATGCGGGTGGTTCATATGATTAAAGAAAGCAAAGTGCTTTTTGCGATGTTCTGAATCGAATTTTACCTTCTTCATGTATTTGCTATCAGTTTCGGGGAGGTGTGATCATTATATGTGCCCTGTGCGTTCCTGGATCCATGATCCAAGCATGCCCAGGAGGCGTAGGCGTTGTGGGGAGACCGGTAGAAGCACCGGTAGCAAATGGGATGTAAAAAACATACCGAACAAATTGATTTTCAATTTCCTTTGTTTCTGGATTGACATCCCCCGTGAAAACACATAAAGTTGCTTTGTCTGGCATTTTCAACTTTCCAGCCTTAACTTCTTCTTCCCGTATATCGAATATTTCCTTCCCTGTTTTTCCTTGAGCCCTAAGTTCCCTGCCTCTAGCCATAAATGTATCTAAACTCTTATGGTAGGCGGCCGTGGAAAACTTTTGTTTTTTTGGGTCATGTGCTAGGGCAATGTAAACGTTACTCCCTTCCCTAAGGGTAACAAAGTTTCCGGATTCATCATAACCATATACTTTGGCACCCTCTTTAAAATCAGAAGGTACGGCCAATAAGGCGGTTTTGATTTGCCATTCCTTTGGAGGAATATCCTGTGCTTTAGTTACAATGACTATCCCTGTTAGCATCAGGGAAAGGATTACGATTTTTTTCATGATACTCTAATATTTAGCGCTCTTGTCGTTGGCAGCTGTTCTAGTAATAAAATTTCTTAGGTCATCATTGGCCTTCTTTAAATCTTCACGTCGCAGATACATCATATGACCTGAACGGTAGCCTTTGAATTCAAAACGATCTTTCATTCGCCCACTTGGGTCCACTTGCCACATGGTATATTTCGCATTGAAATATGTGGTTGCACCATCGTAATAACCAGATTGAACCAAAACGTTAAGGTACGGATTTTGGGCCATGGCCTGACGCAAATTTTCGCGTGTATTGTCATCTTCATTGTTCCATGGATGAACCGGTCCGAACATGTTGTATTTGATATCCGTTTTGAAATTCAATTCCTCTTGAAGATAATAGTTGATTGCCGGGGTAAAGCTGTGTAACCAAGAAGTTAATTCCGCTGAATAGTCTGGACTGTCGCCAAACAATTGGCGGTCTATTCCTAAATAGCGACTATCCAAACGTCCAACATTGTAGCCTCCGTTTTCCTTCAGCAAATTTTTCCAGAAAAATTGTGTGGGTACATCTAAATTATGATCTAGGATATCCTTTTCATTAAGTCCGGAATAAAAGGCCATTTTCTTCGCAACGGCATTTCGTTCCGCATCAGAAATGAACCCACCCTTGGCAATCGCCGGAATCAATGTGTTTACCGTATATTCTTCGGACTCTGGCAAAACATCCAATAGGTCTTTAGCTTGCAATTCGGCTGGTAAGGCCTTATGATGCCAAGCAGCTGCCGTGTAATAAGGTAAATTCAACGCACTTGAGACTGGACCACCCACTCGAAGCACTCTATAGTCTGCAGGGGATACCATGATTACTCCATTTAAGTACATCCATTGCTGATTTTGCAAGGCTAAGGATAATCCCATAACACGCGTGCCGCCATAACTTTCACCAATTATGTATTTTGGAGAGCGCCAGCGATTGTTCCTGGTCACAAAGGTATTTAACCATTCAGCCAAATATTCTACATCAGCGTTGATGCCGAAAAAATGATCACGGTTTACGTCTTCACCAGTCTCCGGAATTGTGCGGGAATAACCTGTATTAGCAGGGTTTACATACACAATATCCGTGACGTCCAAAACGGAGAACGGATTTGATTTCACACCATAAGGTTGAACTGGATACCCTTCATCATCTATTTTAAGCACACGTGGTCCGGTGTAGGCCAGGTGCATCCAAACCGATCCAGAACCAGGCCCACCATTGAAGGAAATCAATAGGGGACGTTCCGCACGATTGCGAACATTGTTTCGAGTATAATAGGTATAATGCAAAGCCGCTATTGGTTTTCCCATTTCATCCCAAACAGGTTGTGTGCCAGTAGTAGCCGTATAGTTGATACTAGTGCCATTAATAGTGACACTATGTTGGGTGGTAATTGTTGTATCTACTGGAATTTTTCTGTTTTGGGAATGCGCCAATGAAGTGCATAAAACAATGCATGCAAGAAGTAATTTGTGTTTCATTTGAAATTGAATTAGTCGAATTCTAAAAGTAGGGATTTTGGTAGGATATCAGGATGCCAAGGATTCAATTTTAACAGTTACGTTAATTTTTGGGAATCAGAAACTTTCCTTCCAGATAATGGCTAACTTTAAAACACATCAAAATCGGACATCATGAATATTAGTAGAAGAAAATTCAATTCCTCTTTGGCCTTGGGAGCAGGAGGGGCAACTTTGATGGGTGCCACTGCTTTTGCCTTATCAAAAAACAAAAAACGAAAAGAAGGAAAATTGGGCATTGCCTTAGTTGGACTTGGGGGGTACAGCACACATCAACTGGCTCCTGCTTTGGAAGAGACAGAACATTGTTATTTGGCAGGTATAGTGACCGGGACTCCGGAAAAGGAAAGGATATGGGCATCACGCTATAACATACCGGCCGAAAACATCTACAATTATCAAAATTTTGATACTATAGCTGAAAACCCTTCTATTGACGTTGTTTATGTGGTACTTCCCAATAGTATGCATGCGGATTTTTCGATTAGAGCAGCAAAGGCGGGTAAACATGTTATTTGTGAAAAACCGATGGCAATTTCCGTGGAAGAATGTGATGCCATCATCAAAGCTTGTAAGGATGCAGGCGTGAAACTGGGTATGGGCTATAGACTGCATTCTGAACCTTACACGAAGGAGGTTAAAAAATATGCCAAGGAAAAGACCTTTGGTCATATCCGTTATATAGCTGCAGATGCCGGTTACCATTCTGGTTCGTATCCCAACCAATGGCGATTGAATAAAGCCTTGTCTGGTGGAGGTGCTTTAATGAATATGGGGGTCTATGCCATACAGAGTATAATTTATGGAACTGGGGAAAACCCGATTTCGGTTGCTGCCCAGGAATACAGTACAAGGCCAACATATTTTAAACAGACTGATGAAACTATTACAGCTCAATTTGAATTTGAAAGCGGAACTGTTGGTAACATAATGACCTCTCATAACATTCGGGCCAACAGATTATTCGCCTCCTGCGAAAACGGATGGTTCGAACTGGATCCTGCAAGTACATATATTCCATTGGCAGGAAGAACATCCAGAGGAACTCTGAATTTCCCACAGGAAAGCCAACAAAAATTACAAATGGATGACTTCGCCAAACATGTATTATTTGACGCACCCAACATAGCTCCTGGAGAAATGGGTAGACGAGATATGGTAATTGTAGAAGCCATCTACGAATCCATAGCCCTTGGCGGACAGAAAATCCCTTTAAAATTTCCTAATGGTTATGGGCTTTAAATCAAGTGTGGATTTTAGTCAGTTAGATTTTAAAATGGTTTCAATTTGATTTAACTCCTCAGCGGTAAATTCCAAGTTAGCAAGAGCCGAAATATTGTCGAGCAATTGCTTTTGTTTACTCACACCTACTAACACCGTGGTGATTTTCTGATCACGTAAAACCCATGCCAGTGCCATTTGTGCCAAGCTTTGATTTCTATTGGATGCAATTTCATTTAAGGACTGTACTTTTTTCAGTATTTCTGGAGTAATCTGGTCAGATTTTAAATATCGTGCATCCTTCACCGCTCTTGAATCTGCTGGCATGCCATTGAGGTATTTGTTGGTTAAAATACCTTGTTCCAAGGGTGAAAAAGCAATGGAGCCAATTCCTTTTTGCCCTAACACATCCAACAGACCATCTTCAATCCAACGGTCAAACATGTTATAACGTGGTTGATGAATCAATAACGGCGTGCCCATTTGCTTCAATATATCGTAGGCCTTAGCGGTATCCTCAGCATTGTATTGCGAGATACCCACATATAGTGCTTTTCCTTGTTGTACAATATGATGTAAAGCACCCATGGTTTCTTCCAACGGCGTATCTGGGTCAGGTCGATGGTGGTAAAAAATGTCTACATAATCCAATCCCATCCGTTTAAGACTTTGATCCAGACTTGCGATCAAGTATTTTCTCGAACCATAGTTCCCGTAAGGTCCAGGCCACATATCCCATCCTGCTTTGCTGGAAATTACCAATTCATCTCGTAGATGTTTGAAGTCTTTCTGGAATATCCGACCAAAATTGTCCTCTGCAGCACCATAAGGTGGCCCATAATTATTGGCAAGGTCAAAGTGTGTGATTCCATGGTCAAATGCCGTTCGCAAAAGGTTTCTGGCGTTATTGAAATCATCGGTATGTCCAAAGTTATGCCATAACCCAAGCGATATAAGCGGAAGAAGTAATCCGCTATTACCACATCTTCGATATTTCATTTGATCGTAGCGCGAAGTACTCGGTAGATAGGATTTAATTCCAGAAGAGTCGTTGATTTGCATGATTGGGATTTATCAGTTGTTGGTTTAAATGTATCACTTTTGCCTATTTCAAAGTCGTGTTTTTTGACTTTAACTTATTTTTTTGTCTGCGCTTAACATTATCATTCCGGATTACAAATAATATAACGCAACGGGCTGGGGCTTATAAGTTATCCGTAATTAAACTATGGAAAGATGTTGTCTTTTTGCCAAATGATCTGACCATTGACTGGAAAATACATAAATCCCATTAAGACCTAAACTAATGGTAGAAAGGGTATTTAGAACTTTTCAAACACCCCTAATCCAAACAGTGCAAAATCATATTTAACTGGATCCAATGGATCCAGTTTTCTTAAGTTTTGGTCCAATTCAAGGAGTGCCTTGGCGTCGTTCTGTTTTCGGGTCAGTAATTTCAGTTTTCGGGCCACATTTCCAGAATGCACATCCAAAGGGCAGGACAATTGTGAAGGTTGTAACGAGTTCCATATTCCAAAATCAACTCCGGTACTATTATCACGTACCATCCAACGTAAAAACATATTGATACGTTTGGCTGCGGAACCTTTCAAAGGATCGGAAACATGTTTTGTAGTCCGAATTTCATGGGGTAATTCAAAAAACACTTTTTTAAACTCAGAAATAGAAGTTTGCAGCGAGTCCGAACTTTGATTTTTGGCAAACACTTTTTCAAGGCCACCATGTTTCAAATAGATATTTCGGAGACTTTTGATGAAATAGTGAAAATCCAATCCATTGAAAGTGCGATGCACAAAAGGTTCCAACTTCACCAACTCATCGTTGGAGTGATTCATCACGAAACTGTGCGGTTCATTATCTAATAGTGCCATCATTTTTGTGGCATTGTTGATAATACTCTTACGGTTACCCCAAGCGATGGTAGCCGTTAAAAAACCGCTTATTTCAATATCCTCTTTACGAGAATAACGATGTGGAATTTGCAGCGGATCTTCTTCAAGGAATCTAGGATGGTTATAGGATTCCACCTTGGTGTCCAAAAACTCCTTCAATTCATTGAAATTCATCTTATCGGGAAACTATTAAGCCATCGACCATGGTAAGTTTGCGGTCTGCCATATTCGCCAATTCCGAGTTATGCGTAACCAAAACAAAGGTTTGTCCAAACTCATCCCTAAGTTTGAAAAACAGTTGATGTAAGTTATCAGCACTTTCAGAATCCAAATTCCCACTCGGTTCGTCTGCTAATATAATTGCAGGATTATTGATTAAGGATCTTGCTACGGCAACACGCTGTTGTTCTCCTCCAGAGAGCGCATTAGGTTTATGATCCTGACGATGTGAGAGTCCGAGGAAAGCCAAAAGTTCCTTGGCGCGTTTTTCGGCTTCATCTTTGGGTGTCTTTTTGATGAAGGCTGGGATGCAGACGTTTTCCAACGCTGAGAATTCTGGTAAGAGTTGATGGAATTGAAATATAAACCCAATTTGCTCATTTCTAAATCGGGCTAATAATTTGTCGTTCAAATTGTTCACATCGGTGCCATTGATGATCAAGGAACTGTCCTGTTTGTTAGAGGGTTCGTCCAAAGTCCCCAAAATTTGAAGCAGAGTGGTTTTTCCCGCTCCTGAGGCCCCAACGACAGATACAACCTCTCCTTTTTCAATGGTAAGGTCCACTCCTTTTAGAACTTCGAGTTCACCAAAGGATTTTTTGATATTTGTGGCTTTGATCATGGATAAATTTCTTGGCAAGGTGAAAGTAACGAATAGTACTGAGGCGACAAAAATCGGATAATTAAATAAAGTTTTTTGCCTTAATTCCGACAATTATTGGAATATTGAATAGGAATGACCCGGGAACTGGGTTTTAATCGTTAATTTGGAATTTCACATGAGTAATCAAGAAGAAAGACAGTTGGAAACAGCAATTTTCGCAGGGGGTTGTTTTTGGTGTACGGAAGCCGTTTTTCAAAGGCTAAATGGAGTTGAAAAGGTAGAGTCCGGGTATACTGGGGGACACATAAAAAATCCAGCGTACCGTGAAATTTGCACGGGTCGCACAGGACATGCTGAAGGCATCCGTATACATTTTGATCCCGCACAAGTTTCATATACGGATTTATTGGAAATATTTTTTGCAACGCATGATCCCACAACATTGAATAGGCAAGGTAATGATGTGGGAACACAGTATAGAAGTGAAATTTTTTATACCAACGAAGAACAAAAGGCGCAGGCAGAAGAATTCATTGATTTGTTGGTTAAGGAGAATATATTTTCTTCACCTATTGTAACGGCAATTACCGAGGAGAAACCATTTTATGTGGCCGAGGAAGAGCATCAGAATTATTACAACGATCATACAAATCAACCGTATTGCCAATTTATCATCGATCCTAAAATCAAAAAACTCAAAACCTATTATTCAAAAAAACTAAATACCACAAAATAGCCCATGGCACCATATCAGAATTTGGAAGAGTACAATATAAGTATTACCAACGAAGTGAAAGATCGCTTTTCAAAAATCATTGATGAAATAGGGGAGGACGTACATCGTGATGGTTTAAAGAAAACGCCGGAACGTGCTGCTAAAGCAATGCTTTTTCTTACCCAGGGCTACCGACAGGATGCGGCACAGATTTTAAAAAGTGCCATGTTCAAAGAGGATTATGATGATATGGTAATTATAAAGGATATTGAGGTTTACTCCCTTTGTGAACATCACATGTTACCTTTTTTTGGTAAAGCACATGTTGCTTACATTCCAAATGGGCATATTGTTGGACTCAGTAAGATTCCGAGAATTGTAGATGTCTTTGCACGTCGTCTGCAGGTTCAAGAGCGATTGACCCATGATATTTTGGAATGCATGAATGATACATTGAAACCAAAAGGTGTTGCTGTGGTTATTGAAGCATCCCACATGTGTATGATGATGCGGGGTGTCCAAAAACAAAATTCGGTGACGACGACTTCAGGATTCCGTGGTCAATTTGAAAAAATTGAAACCAGAAATGAATTCTTGAAACTCATTAGTTCGGATTTATCCTAGATCGTTTCCGCTTTTCGATTGTAATTCCTATTTTTCGAACATGACGGAAGTAAAAGAAAATAAAATCCAATTGTTACTTATTGGTTTGTTACTGGATGGTATAGGAATGCTTTCCTTCGCCATACCCGGTATTGGCGAGTTTTCTGATGTAATCTGGGCACCAGTTGCTGGTTGGCTTATGACACGCATGTACAAAGGAAAGATTGGACAGGCTGCCGGTCTTGTCACCTTTGTAGAGGAATTGGTTCCTGGTTTGGATGTGATTCCGTCTTTCACGATCATGTGGTTCTATACGTATGTGATTGCCAAGCGCAAGAAATAACTTATTCCCTATCTCAAGGTTTCTTTAGTCTGATTGTAGAAAATCGCCTAGTATAGCATTGAATTCAAGAGGACTTTCCCAAAACATGGCATGACTCGAGATTGGTACGCATTTTATCTTAGGAGCGTGTTGTTTTAACCAATCATTGGAAGAATCAAGCACGTTTTCCCGAACCATATAAAGTGCAGGTAGCTTACTATTTATAGATTTAAGTGTGTTTTGATAATCACTCACCAACCCATCTATGTATAGACTTAAGGCCGCATATTTTGGTGTTTGGGAAATTTCATTAAGCATCCAAGTTTCTGTTTCTATATCCACTTCCTTTTTTAACATCCATTGGACAATCCCATTGGCATAACCCTCAGGATCTTCGATTAAATCATAGAGCCCCCCACGATAATCTTCAAAAGAGCCATATACCCATTCTGTTTTTGTATCCCCAACCCATTTAGGAGGTTCGTCAATAAAAACCAGTTTACTGAGATTGGACGTACCAAATTGTTTGACATATTCATAAATGGTAGCGCAACCGCTGGACCACCCCACTAAAATTAGCTCATCCAAATTCAATTTTTGGATTAGGACTGCTAAATCCTGTGCATGAACTTTGTAGGTATTGCCAATTTCCGTTTTTGTGGATTTTCCGTGACTTCTTGGATCATAAGTGATTACCTGATAATTTTCTTTAAAGAAATCTGTTTGTTTGTTAAAGAATTGGGAGGTCATTGTCCAGCCAGGGATAAAAAGTATAGGTTGTCCATTTCCTTGCACTTCCACATACAATTCTATATCTGTGTCGTTCAATTGAATCATTCTACCTTGAGAAATCAAAGCAATCGGCAATAGAAATACCACTAATATAAGGATGCGTCTTCTAGAAATCATTTACTACGGATTTAGGCAAGGATTCTTTGTATTGGATTTGCAAGTAATTGTGCCCAGAAGCTGCCCTACTAAAGCCTTCTGGTGTAATCTCCTCGTGGTCGGGACCAATAAGAGTTGCAACATCACCCACGTCTACAAGTTTCTCATTACCGATAGAAAGATTACAGTGACTGGCGTTAACATTCACCACCTTAAAAAGCTTATTATTCAAGAGAACTTTCGCTCCGTTTTCCGCTCCACTATAATAACCGTCAGCCCATCCAACTGGCAAGGTGGCGATCCATTCGTCCTTTTCTACCTTATAGAATCTAGAGAAACCAATGGTGTCTCCTTTTTTTAGTTTTTCGATTCGAATAACCGGTGCTTTGAGTCGATATGTGGGCTGAAGTGGCATTTTATCCTTGAAATCCATTCCTCCCAAAGGATATGAACCATGTACAAGAATTCCCGGTCGCACCGCATTAAAATGCGATTGCGGAAGTTCCATTAAAGATAGGGAAGGGGCCATATGTTGTCGATTGGGTTTGATTCCCTTTTCATTCAGTTTGGAAATCAAACCATTGAACCGTTCCATTTGTTCTTTCGCAAAATCAGTTGGCGTAGTTAATGTGGAAAACAAACCTTCAATTTTCACATTGGGTATTGAAGCTAAATCGGCAACCCAATCCAAATTGTTCTGATAGGGCATCCCCATGCGCCCTAAGCCAGTGTCAAAATAAAGTTCAACGCTTACTCGATGTTGCGTTTTTGATGCCAGTTCTTTTATTTTTCTACAGGATTCGTGGGAAAACGCACTAAGCGTGATATTGTTTGCCACCAATTCCGATCCAAGTCCCAAATCAAAATCTCCCATGAGCAAAATTGGTTTTTTTACACCATGTTTCCGCAATGCAAGACATCTGGTATCCTTTACCAATGCAATACCACTTAAAAAAGGACTTTCATCCAGTATTGTCGCCACCTGAATATCACCAATGCCATAGGCATTATTTTTCAATACAGCTAATACTGGCGTGTTGCCACTGAATTTATAGATGCTCTCTACGTTCGATAAATAGGCTTTTTTAGAGATTTCAAGCCAAGGATTTGATGCTTTATTTAGGATGGGCTTGATATCTTCGGCTTCATTCTCGAAGGCTTTAAAACTGGAAAGCCCAGCACCAATTATTCCAAACGTGGAATTCCTAAGGAAGTTTCTTCTTGATTTCATACTGTCGTTTTGTTGATGAATTTTTGTTTTTCAGTCTGATTAAAACTGTTTTAATAAAGTTACCTTACCGATGAATTGTCTGGTGCTTTGCACTGGATCGAATATGTCAGTTTGTGTATCATTGAATACCAGATAAACAAAAGACAAAGGCATATATTCCCAACTTAGCCTTACATTCCATCTTCCTTGTTCGTCAAAGCTATTGTATTGATAGAAAGTGGACAGTTGTAACCTGGGATTCAAGGCAAGCCTCAAATTTGCCGAATACAGGTCGGTTTTCAATTCAGATTCGGCACTGCCCACGCCTTTAAGATCATTATGTTCATACTGTAAGGACAATGCAGCGTGTGGTATAGGCGCAAATCTAGCTGCGGCATTGATGGTATTTCGTGTACCATTGTAAAAACTACCAAAATTGTAACCAATATCCCCAGACCATTTTTTCGAAAGGTCGGTGTTGTATTGTACTTGAAAACGGGTATAATAGTAATTGTCCTGTTCAATATCCAACCCTAATGGCGAGAAATCAAAATTGATGTTCTGCCAAGTTGGAGTAGTGGAGATTTCAAAAAAGCTGTTATCCTTAAACCACATGAATACGGGGAAAATGTAAAGACTGGCTTGCTGAAATTGCGTAGGATCTGTAGCATCATGTAAATAATTCACGAACATTCCTGGGTCCCATCTACGAATCCAATCCATTTTTTTTGGTCGGACAACGAAGTAACCACCGGGATTATGGCGTATAACGTTGGTCTGACGAACAAATCCCATTCTTGGATTATAGTTGGCATCGGTATATTCCGTAACCCATCCGTAGTAGTATTTGTTAGTGTCATTTCCAACGAAGAAACGACCCGCAAATCCTGTTTCACCGGTTTGCTCGTCAATAGAAGTAGATAATAGATATTGGATATCCCATTGACTTTTCGGCCTAATTTGCCCATCAACAGTAATAGTTGTGTTGTTGTTGCTTTCCAAATTCAACCCACTATGACTATCATCCATTCGATGCGTTACCATCACACCAATGTTATTCTCTCTCCCATAATTTTTCAAATACCTTATGACACCAAAATTGGCAGCTGCAGAACCATCGGTTTCACGTTGACGAACAAATAGCCCGGCCAATGCATTCTTTTCCGTTCGTTGCGTAAATCGAGCACCAACATCAATTGGTGCCGGTATGGCGTTGAAATTTCCCTGCAATCCAATACGTCTACTGAAAAAGGGGCGTATAGCTTGTTGTAAACCACCAGCCCAGATTCCAGAGTTTTCCAAGAAAAACTGTCTACGCTCTGGAAAAAAGATATTAAAACGTTCCAGGTTGTTTACCGCCCTGTCCACATCGGCTTGCGCAAAATCAGTATTAACCGTTAAATCCAGCACTGTTTTGGGATTGATGGCCCATTTGGCGTCAAACCCGATTTTTGGATCACTTTCCTTGGCTGTGAGAACGTCCCCTGCTTTGTTTTCATCATATTGATACAAGGTGTAGGGTTCTACCCTAACATTTGCAGAAGGAGGAGGTGCCTCAATACCTGTGAGTTTGGCAGCATAGGTCATTCTGTACGGCGTAAAAGATTGTGGTATCGCTGGAAACGTGGATACTTCAACTTCTCTTCTTGCATAGCGCACCATGGTCATGCCCAGGCTAATGGTGCTGCCTTCTGTTGGTAAATTATAGCGTAGTGATTTAAACGGAATGGCCATTTCCACGGTATACCCTTGATCTGTACGTTGGGTGCGTACGCGCCATAAAGTGTTCCACCCAGTGTCAAAATTATTCCCATTGAAATTCTGAAAATCACGCTGGTTCCCATAGGGTGTTGTTTGAAATCCTTGTGCGTATTGTTTAAGATTTTGAGGGTCCAGAGCAACACCAAAAATGTCATTTTCACCCCATTGGAAATCTCTTCTCAAATCTTGGATTCGAATTCCTTGGATACCTAATGAATCTTCACAAAAAGCAGCTACATAAAGATTCTTGTCATCGTAAAGAAATTTTACGTTGGTCTTATACCTGATTTTACCCCCTTGACGTGGTTCAATCCGGAAGAAATCATTAATGATTTGTATATCTTTCCAAGCGGACTCATCCAAATTACCATCAACTTGAATGGGAGAACTTGCTTTTGCAACCGCGATTTCCAGAGGCGTATCAGGTGGTGGAAAATTCTCTGAATTTTCTTCCTGACCTCGAACCAGTTGTATATTGACTAACAATATGGCAACTACGAACCATTGTAATTTCATACTATTGGATAATCAAATTGTTCTTTTGCTGTAATCCAAATCCTCTGAGATATCCAATACCTATTACAAGAATCCCCATGACCATTAAGATTACAATGGTTTTGGAAGTTCCTTTTGATTCCAATGGCTGATATTTAAATGCAGGTAAATTTTCATAATCAGCACTGGAAAACGGTTCATTATTGTATAAAAATGGTAAAAGATGCTCCCGCCAAACATTGGCAAAACCGGTTGCTTGTTTTCTGAAATTCTCGTAATCCTTCGTTGAAGTACCAGATAGTGCATTTAGTTCTTGTTGTACCATTATGGAAGGAGAAGCCCATTTTAGTTGTGAAATCCACGCCTGTTGTTTCTGAAGCTGATCTTCAAATTCCATAACCACAGGTCTTAATTCTTCTCTAACCAATTGTTGCGAAGCCATATATCTGTGGTAAAAACTTCTTCCTTGGTTGGGGTCGTTTATGGCATATTCTGGATGGTCCCGAAGGAAGTTGTCTAAAATTTCGTCCTGTTTTTCAGTCGCTTCCGCTTTAATGGTTCTAAGTTTATTGACCATCAATGTTCTTGAGGGCATTGGATATAAGGTGCTTCCCATTTGGTTCATAACCGAAGGAATCAACAGGACAAACAATAGCCAAAGCCCAATGAGTGAAATTGCATTTTTAGAAGAACTTCCCACCCAAAGGTTGATTGCAAATGAAAGCGCAAACCAAAATAAGGAATAGGCAATACATATACCCCAAATTGGAAGTAGTTCCATAAGATTCCCAGCGGTATTGGTCAGAAATAAGACTAGCACTAGAATCAACGTTAACAACAAGGTGACCCAAAATAAGCGTATGGCCATTTTTTGCAGAACCCAAGAATGAATGGAAATCGGTTGTGACGCCAATAAGCGAATTGTACCGCTTTCCTTTTCCGCTGAGAGCACGTTGTACGTGAATGCTATAATGATCAACGGTAACAAATAAATAATCACAAATGATGGATCAAAACTACCGAACAACTGCTGTACAGGGTTAATGATTTCCGTAAAGTTCAAGGCGGCATCATCTCCTGAAGTCGTTGGTTTAACATTATGTGAAAAAAGATCACTTTGTCCCGTGGCAATATATGCCAGTTGACCAGGGTCCATGGCGGCAACACGTGGATGATAATTCCCTACGGCCATCGGTCTTGATGGAATCGTCCATGGTGATGCCGAAACTGATAATCCATTTTCTACGGAATCCAATAACTTTAGCATTACCTGATCGCTTTCTTTGACTTCGTCAAATGCAGCTTGTATGTCAGCTTGTCTTTTCGCTACTTTTTCATGTCCGTTGGAAAAAGCAAACCAGAAAAGGGCAAATAATAATATAGTGAGCAATTGAATCCAACCGTTTCTAAATAGACTTTTGAATTCATATGCAAAATTGTACTTGTACATGACTATAGTTTTTTGGTTGTAAAGAAGAGCAAACTGAAAGAAATTAGCACCCAAGCACTGAGTATCATAAGATTGGAACCATTTCTTCCCACGGTTTCATTCAACTCAGGAGGATCATATTCAAAGGCAGGTAATTCTTTCCATTTGGAAGCATCTGCTCTATAAGACCATTCACCAAAAGAAGAGTTTTCAGCAAAATCCCCATTTAAAAATGCTTGTAACTCCACACGGTACTTTTCAGCAGAATCGGCAAAATCCCAATGTGTGGCGTAATCGGTATTGGCAATAGCCATACTCATAAAACGTGCCGGTAGAAAAGGTGATAAAACAGCCAAATTGCGGTATAGACCGGTTTGTTCTTCAAATTGTGTTTTGAGGTAATTGTAATGTTTGAAGTAGATTTCAGCAGTATGTTCCTCACCTTTTTGCATTCTGTACGCATCAAAGTTGAATGGCAATTGTTCCAAACTGTCCACACCATGTTCTTTTAAAACCTGTTGTTCTAATTCACGGGCTTGCTTATTCCATGGGTCGTGCCCATCTAGGCCATTTTGCTGATCTTTGGTGATATTGGCTACAAATTCTTGTCTTGTTGGATAAGGATGCGTTGATTCGGCAATATTGCTCGCCGCCTTGGGTACCACCAAGCATGCCATAATCCATATTGAAAGAGATATAACCAAAGAAATTCCTGATTTCTTAACCTTGGAGGATACCAAGAGAATTAAATTGATGAATACGATGTAATAGGCCATATAAACCAAGGACATCATGCCCAAGGAATCCCATTGGAATACACCAAAATCCTTCAAATTAGAAAGTACTAACCCTGTAATTACAAATAGAACCAGAACGGTTCCACCTATCGGTAAAAATATAGATAGCCATTTCCCTAGAATAAGCTTCCAAACAGGGGTGCCTTGACTTCGTAATAATAACAACGTTCCCATTTCTCGTTCTTTCGTAAAGGCATTATATCCTAGGAAAACGATAAGCAATGGAATGATGAAAAGCAATACAAAATCTGGAGTCAACTCACCGAAACGTGCCAGGCCGGTTTGATCGGTGGCCTTACTGAATTGCGCTTCATTTCTAGTGTGGGCCTCTAAAAAGATTGAAGTCCCTGTGAACTTATCCACACCATGATCAATCAAAGAAAGTGGGTACTTTGGTTTGAAGGCATATGTGCCATAATGGGCGGCAGAGTGGGGGTTTTTACTCCCTTGTCCTTCCCAGATATCACGTTCAGAGGTTTCTGCTTGATGGTGCTGTTCATTGGTTTGTTCGTACTGATTTTTACTTATCCATGTTGCAGCCAACAATAGCAGCAACACAATAATAAAACTGATTCTAACACGTCCATCACGCGTTAGTTCTTTGAGTTCTTTTAGAAATGTACCTCGTATCATACCGCCATTTCTTTAAAACCCATGGTTGACAAATAGGCATTTTCAAGATCAGATAAGGTTATTTCACTGGCCACGAACTCTTGTTTTAATTGCCCATTTTTCATAATTCCTATGTGCGTGGCAATTTCCTTGGCCCTGAATAGGTCGTGGGTTGCCATTAATATGGCCACCCCATTGGATCTCAATTTTTGAAGCAAAATTCCAAATTCATTACTGGCCTTTGGGTCCAGTCCAGAGGTAGGTTCATCTAGAAGTAGAACGCTGGCATTTTTGGCCAATGCCAATGCTATGCCTACTTTTTGACGCATTCCTTTGGAAAAGGTTGAAATTCTATTGTGAAAAGCATCGGCTTGTAATCCAGCCTCTTCAAGAAATGCTTCCAATTCTTGCCTTTTGAAACTTTTACCACCTATACCTGAAAAGTAGTCCAAATTCTCTACCGCCGTAAGGTTAGGGTAGAGCATAAGGTTCTCCGGGATATAGGCTAAATTCTTTTTTGATTTGTGGACATTTTCCGCAACAACAAGTCCATTTATAATGGCACTGCCCGAAGAAGGCTTTATAAAGCCCAAAAGAAGATTAATGGTTGTTGTTTTACCTGCTCCATTGGCTCCAAGAAGGCAATACAATTCGCCCGGTTTTATGGTAAGGTTTAACTTGTCCAATACTGTTGTTTCACCATATTTCATGGTGAGATTATCGGTTGATATCATGTGTTCGTTATTTGGTTTAGCGTGTACTAGTTCTGTCTCCAATACAGTTCAGCTGTGGAGTAAACATCTTACGGTCCCCTTGATGATTAGGTCCTATGGAAATTTATTTAAACTAGAATAGGAGGGCCTCTCTGTTGCGTAGTCGCAAAGCGGTTATTTATGAGACGTTGCTCGCTTGATTGATGAATTATAGCGTAATGGTCGGTAGGTAGATCTAGGTACTGGTCAATTTCAAATAGTGCTGTTGCCCCATTTAATTTGGCACAAACATCACATTGTGTGTCCATTTGAGAAACCAATGCTTGACCATCACTGATTTCATGTACACATTCATCTAAATGTGAATAGAGTATATGGTATGCACCAAAGAGCTGCTGTACAAAAAGTACAGCAACCATTAGCGCACTATATCCAATATTTTTAATCCTGCTATTCACTTGTTTAGAGTTGTCTGGACTCGTTGTTAATTAACGGTTAGGTTAAATGTCTGTGTGATATCTGTTTCGCCCCCAGCATCACCTAATGTGCCATCATTTGGCTTTTTCGGTTCATGACGCAAAGTTACTGCGATAGTCGCATTACCGGCATCACCTGTGGTCAAAGCAAACGTAATTCCAACAGGATTTCCATCTCCATCTTCGTCAGAATAAGTAACGCTTGCAATATTACCTGTTGTAACAAAGAAGAACTGATGCTCATCATCTTCTTCAGCAACTTCTTCAGTAATATCTTCCGCTGGAGTTTCTGTTTCGTTCAATAATACAATTGAACCATTGTAAGTTGTGCTAGCAGCCAAATCCCCCGATACGGTTACTTCAGGCGCGTTGGGCCCATCACCATCTAAATCTTGTGACTGCAGGGTGATTGTAGTTCCGCCACCATCGGGTATTAAGGTGACCGTCATGGTTGTTATGGTCTCTTCTTCGTTGATTTCTTCCGGAGCTTCATCATCACTTGAGCAAGATGCCAAAATACTTCCCGCAAGAACTGCCATTGATAAAAATTTGATTGTTTTCATGTAAATAAGGATTTAATAATTGAATTTTAGTTGTAATAAAATGTTTCGACCCAAATCATCGGCGAAAAAGCGTTGACGATTCAGGTATTCCCTGTAGTTGGTATCCAATAAATTATTGATTGCCAATGAGGTGGTCAGTGTTTTGTTTTTGCCTAATGGGAACTCCATTTGCGTGTGAAGTCCAAGTAGGTGATATGCGTCTGGTGCAGTATTTATTTCCAATAGCACATCCTGTTGTTGCTCTGGGGAAAAAACCGTGATGTTGTCTGGCACTTCATTTTGCCTGAAAACATATTGGCTTTCCAAAGAAACCTGGAAATTTTTCCATTCCGGAACGCTATAGTTGATGCTATTTCTTGTGTTTGCGGCTGGAATATTGATCAATGCTGAATTGGCATCAAGGTCTTTTCCCTTGACAATTGAAAACTGATGGTCTGTTTTCCATTTATCCGACCAATTCACATATGCCGAAACATCAGAACCGAACAAACGGGCATCCGTTTGCCGATATTCCCATACTGGAAAGGCTCCGCGAATGGTAAATTCAACACCAGTAGGTTCTAAAAGGATGAAATTTTGAATCCAATTTGCATAGGGTTCGAATGCAAACCCCCAATGATCAAAATCCTTTGAAAACGCCGCGGAAATTTTATGGGATGTTTCACTTTCGTTACGCAAATCGCCCAGTTCTATTCGAGCCGCTGAATGATGCAGTCCATCACTGAACAATTCAGATGGGTTGGGAGCACGCTGTGCGAGGGCATAATTGAATTTCAGTTGCGCTCCTGATTCAAATTGAAAGTTACCCCCAATAGTTGCCGAAATATTATGATAATTAAATACAGGATTCACTAATAAAGAGGTGCCCCTGTCCTCAACGATTAAATCTTGAAAATCTTCGTCGTAACCGCGTTCTTCCCAGCGGGAGGTTTGATAAAACTTTTGGGCATCAATTCGGTTAAAGTCATAGCGAAGTCCTGCTTCAAGTAACAACATGTCACTTAGTTGGTATTCACCTAAAGCAAATACGCCAAAATCAAATTTTTCATAGTCCGGAATCAATCTACGTACTCCTGTAGCCGGATTCGGGAAGTTTTCTTGGTAGCGACCCATTAAACCAACATGCAGTTGATAATCTTCCTTTGCGTCCCATTTAAAATCCGTGCTTAACGTATGTGTTGTAAGCTCTAAATCAATGGAAGCTGTACCATCCAGTTCACCGCGTCGTACATCAAACTCGAAGCGTCTGTTGTTTTGAAAGTCATATTGTAAATTCCATTTTCCCAAGCCTTCAAATCGCTTATAGTATTTGAATTTGGCCAAATGGTGCGTGACGTCTTGTCGAGGGTTTTGCAAATCGTAAGTAAATGGTCTGATTACTTCAGGTTGCCCATTGTTAATGCTTCGAATCAGATCATCGACATTTCCAATATGGGAAGCTCTAAGAATCGCTATTTCTGAAGTGAAATAAGAATAGCGAATGTCCCATCCTGATGTAAATTGATGACGTCCGCCCTGTATCGTTGCGCCTATTTCCTGAACTCCAGTGTTCGACAGAATATAGTCAGGTGCTTCATGGTCACCGAGACGTTTGAACGAGGCCTGTGCTTTTACAAACCATCCCTCGCCAAAGGATTTGGTCAATTCACTGGTTATGTTTCCGCCGCGTCCATTTGATACTCCATTTATCAGGGTTTTACCATAAATGGTATCGTTTTGAGGAATCCTGGCTTGTTCCATTACTATGGTTCCACCAATGGCATCACCTCCATATTGCAATGCCGCAGCACCTTTGACCACGGATATTGCTCCCGCACTGTTGATATCGATGTTTGGTGCATGCTCATCACCCCATTCCATATCCTGCATGCGAACCCCGTCATTTAATATCAGTACTCTACTTCCGTTTAATCCGTGAATTGAGGGTTTAACGATATTGGCTCCTGTGTTTATGGACGAAACACCAGAAAGTTCTTTTAAGGCATCACCTAGCGTACCGGCACTGTAAGTTTCAATTGTCTCCAATTTCAGCTGTTCCTCTAAAGCAGAATTCGTTTTATCCCGTACAGTCTGACCTACTACATTGACTTCTTCCAATTCCTCCAAATGGTGCTCAAGCGTTACATCAAAATTTTGATTCCCGGAGACTACAATATCTACTATAACAGTACTACACTCAGGGTGAGATACCTCTAATTGGTAAGAACCATTGCAGATTTTGGAAATACTGTAATCGCCTTTCGCATTGGTGTTTACTTCTATGTTGGGACCGATAAGCAAGAGCGTAGCATCTTTTAGAGGTGTTCTGCTATGGTAATCTGTAACGCGTCCGGTTAAAGTACTTTCACATGTTTGCCCAAAACCAGCTAGAGGCAATAGCGCAAACATTGAAATGAAAATCCATGTTTTCATTTTTAAATAAATTAAAATGTGTAATCGTGAGTTTTGGACTCTTTACTAGTCCATTTGGGACATCCGTGGTAACTTAGGCTGATGGAGGAGGCCTCGAAAAAAGAATGTAGGTGGATGTATCTATTGTTGCATCAGAATCAGTTAGAACCATTCGTTTAGAAATCGCCACATGTAATGGTTCGCAAACAACAATATTAGCTAAAACTTCAAAATCAGCGTTCTGGGCTTCCATTGCAATCTCACATTGGTCGCAATGTTCAATGGCATCCATTTCATCGTCTTGATGCGAATACACATGGAGCGCTGAAACCTTCACTAGCATTAGGCAAGTGAAGAGTAAGAACACTATGATTTTTCTGGTTTTATCCATGAAGTCACAAATCTAACCAATTAAAACTGTAGTTATATGTTAATGAAACCTTAAACTAAGGGATCAAGAAGCCCAATCCCATGCGTTTGAGCATTTTCTTCTCGAAGGACCAGAAAAACTGAAACTGACCAAAAAGCCAACCAATAAACACCAAAAAGATTTGATAAATAGGAAAGATCAATAAAATACGAGCAGACCAGTATATCCATCCATTGACAGATTCCTTTCCTAAACCAACAAAGTCGGTAAGTGGTCCCGCTAATTTACCTGCCAAACTACCGGTAATGGCAAATACGATAAAAATGGCAATCATTTCCCATCTTTGGTCAACAATCCATTTGTTCGAAAGCTTCTTAAAACACCATAAAAAGAACTTCAACATCAGGTAGTAAAGAACCCCAATGGTTACTAATGTATATGGCCACTCCCAAACCGTATTGTTAAAACCAATAAGATGTAAGGTTCGCCTGGATAGGGTATATGCTGTAAGAAGTAATAGAACAACACCTAGAATTGGAAACAAATAGTGCCAACTTTTGGTAATATCCCATCGATTTTTGATTCTTTCCATCGTAATTATTTCGATGGCAAAAATAGCATATTAAATCCTCGGAATAAAGGGGCCTAGCCGTTGATTGTATTTTCTTTGGAAGAAGATGAAGTAATTATACAATTTATAGTTCACCTCGTAGCCGTAATCAATGTTTGGGTCGTAATTGATTTGAAGCTCGTATAGATTGGGATTATATAGTCGAGGTTGTAGAACACGTTGGTTCCAATTCATTACCATTAGGCTATTCCTATTTTCTAAAAAACTCTGCGAATAATAACCTTCCGGTCTGGCAATACTTTGCAACCAGACATAAAACCCAGGTTCAATAATAATTATCTCATACTCGGTTTTTTCATCCGCTATTTCTACTTGTTGCTCGTCATCCGAGTTGAACACTACTTTTTCCTGCTCAGATATTTCCAATGATTCCTTTTGAGCACCACAGGAGAAAATGATTCCTGCAGTAATAAGTAGTAGTGCAATACGTTTCAAAATGTTCCTTTCCATAGCAATAAGGTACAAAAAATGCCATTTGGGATTCCAAATGGCATTGTTAAATAAAGTTAAGAAGATTTTATTTTCCGAATAAACCACCTAGTAGTCCACCAAGTCCACCTTTCTTTTGTCCGCCACTATTCAATACCATACCAGCCAAATCATCAATGACACTGCCGTCACCATCCGAATCCAAAAATGTTTCAATCAGCGATTGTTGTTTAGTAGCAGAGCTACCGCCGCCCATTAGGCCACCCAAAAGCCCGCCAAGGGCATCAGGACTGCCTACACTTTGTTGACGTGATTGCTTTCCTAAAAATCCAAGTAATATAGGCGCGGCAATTTTCAAAATTTGAGCTATAGAACCTGCATCAATGCCGGATTTACTGCTCAATGCATTTTCAACCTGAGGTTGCTTGGCGCCTAAAATGTGTCCTAGAATACCCGCTCCATCGTCCATGACGCTTTGATCAACACCTCCACCGAATAGTCCACCAAGGTCGTCCAAAATACTGCCATCATGTTTGGATGATAGCGCATTCATTAAACCTTCAGCGCCAGATTGCGTAGAAGCGTTTCTTTTCATTGCACCCATAAGTAAAGGCATGGCCATGCTGAGGACATCGGCTGTTTTGCCTTCGGATTGACCGGTTTGCCCAGCAACACCGCTTATTAATTGTTTGCCCATTGGGCTGTTCAGTAAATCTAATAATCCTGACATGTTAATAGTGTTTAGTTTAGACTTACAATGTACAAAAATGTAGATACGGGAATGAAAGATTAAAACAAAAAGTTCTTAACCGATCAATTCAATGATTTGCTGACCCAATTCCAAGCCAATTCTTCCCTGGGCCTCAATAGTAGCTGCTCCAATATGAGGTGTCAAGGAAATCTTTGGTTGCATCAGGACTCTAATTTCTGGCTTTGGTTCGGATTCATATACATCCAAACCAGCAAAAGACAACTGACCGGAATCCAATGCTTCAATCAATGCAACTTCATCCAAAACTCCACCGCGGGAAGCATTGACAACCCCGGCTCCTTTTTTCATCATCCCAAATTCCTTTTTCCCAAGAACATACCCATTCTGAGCTGGAACATGAACGGTGATGAAGTCTGATTGTGAGAGTAACTCATCCATGGCCCTCCCTTTAATTGGAAAAGTTAAGGATTGACCATCGAAAAATGATACATTGATCTCGGCTTCATTTATATGGTGATCATTGAAGATTACTTTCATCCCCAATCCCAAAGCTAACTTAGCTGTTGCCTGACCAATGCGTCCAAATCCAATAATGCCCAATGTTTTTCCCCGTAGTTCCAATCCATTGCCGTAGCTTTTCTTCAATTGTTTGAACTTGCTATCCCCATCCAATGGCATATTCCTGTTGGCATCATGAAGAAACCTAACGCCGCTGAACAAATGTGCAAAAACCAATTCAGCTACTGATGCTGAAGAAGCTGCAGGTGTATTGATAACATGAATGCCTTTTGATTTTGCGTGCGCAACATCAATATTATCCATTCCTACGCCACCGCGTCCAATAAGCTCTAAATCAGGACATTCGTCAATTACTATTTTGTCTACTTGTGTGGCACTTCTCACCAATAAAGCACTTATCTTATTTTCATTAATGAACTTTGTAAGTTGCTCTTGGGCAACTTTTGTAGTCAATACCTTAAAACCCGATTTCTCTAAAAGTTCGATTCCAGCTTGTGATAAGCCATCATTGGCCAATATTGTTTTCATAGATTTTCTACGCTTCTGATTTGCGATTAACCCTTCTTTTCCAATTCACTCATTATATCGACCAAAACCCCAACGCTTTCCAAAGACATGGCGTTGTACATGGAAGCACGATACCCCCCTACAGAACGATGTCCATTGATACCGCTAATACCTGCTTCTTTGCATTTTTCATCAAAAAGTTCCTTAAGGGTTTCATCCGTTATGTTAAAGGTTGCATTCATGTTGGAACGGTCTTCTTTAGCAGCAAAACCAGAAAAAACTGGGTTAAGCTCTATCTCTGAATAGATAAGATTGGCCTTACGTTCGTTGATTTCCTCAATTGCTTCTATCCCACCAAGTTCCTTCAACCATTGCATGGTAAGCATGGAAACGTATACCGGAAAAACTGGAGGTGTATTGAACATACTATCCTTAGCTGCATGCACAGCATAATCAAGCATGGATGGGATTTTACGGGATACTTTACCCAGAATGTCCTCCTTGACCACAACCAATGTTGTTCCCGCAGGACCCATATTTTTTTGGGCGCCAGCATAAATCAAATCAAATTTGGAGAAATCCATTTGGCGTGAAAATATATCGGAACTCATGTCACAAACCAACGGAACATCCGTAGTTGGAAACTCCTTGATTTGTGTACCAAAAATGGTGTTGTTGGAAGTAAGGTGCAAGTAATCCAAATCGGATGGAATATCATATCCTTTTGGAATATAATTGAAGTTTTGGTCTTGGGAAGAAGCGACTTCAACAATATCTCCAAACAAACGTGCTTCTTTGATGGCTTTTAAACTCCAAGTTCCAGTGTTGACATAGCCAGCCTTTTTTTCCAAAAGGTTATAAGCTGTCATCAAAAATTGAGAACTTGCTCCACCTTGTAAAAATAGAGCTTGATAACCTTTACCCTCCAATCCCAATAACTCAAGTGCTAGAGATCTAGCCTTCTCCATAATGGCAACAAATTCCTTGCTACGGTGTGATATTTCGATCAGCGAGAGTCCAATGCCATCCAATTCAATTACCGCTTCTGCAGCTTTTTGCATTACTTCTTGAGGTAAAATACATGGACCGGCGCTAAAATTGTGTTTTTTCATTTACGTGTATTTGAGGATAGGTTGACTAATAATTCGAATGCGGATACAATAAATTTAGCCGCAAAGGTCTAAAAAAATCTTGGATCTATGCGAAGAATCAAGAACTCAAAGTTGTAGTAAGAAATCCATAGTGTCCACTCCATCTGCATAATCCTTTAAGTTGGGTAATTGGGTTTGGCCAAATGGTACCTCATTAGGATCAAAATCTTTGGAAACTATACACTGGATTTCGTCTTGTTTTTCTGTAACATTCGATTTTAAAGCATCCAAATCTGAATAACGCTCAAAAAACAAGGAAGCTATTGGAGATGCAAAACTTTCATCTTCCTTGAGAATCAAAAAGCCATTATCCAGTATCTTAAACTCACTCATCAAGTAAACGGTCTTGTTGTAATCGTAGTTGTTGGCGTATTTATGTTGATTTACAATGTCCTTATGATCAAAAATCGCAGTAAAGAAAACGTCAAAATTATAGTCTTCCGGTACATATAGCTTAGATACATTGCGACATCCAAGGCCAAAATACCTAAAAATGTCATTGCCAAGTGAAAACAACTCCTCAGCCGTTTCCTTACCAGTTAAAACAGCGATTGCATTCCGGTTTTTTCTGATAATGTTCGGCTTCTTTCCGAAGTAATATTCAAAATATCGACTTGTATTATTGCTTCCCGTGGCGATAACGGCATCAAATCCTTCCATTTTCCCATCTACAAATTGGATTTGATTTTTTAAGGATGGTTCAAACTCAATCAATTTAGTGGTCAAGTAGGGTAGTAGTACTGTATCGTTGGACGATAGTTTGGCTTGGATTTTATGTCCGGCACATAGCGCGCAGATAAAGTCGTGGAATCCCACTAACGGAATATTTCCTGCCATAACAACACCAATATTCTTGGCATTGTCATTCTGACTTATGGCATAAGGCTCCAGCCAACTGTTGAGATTGTCCGCAGTTAATTGAGTGGCCCAATGCTTTAAACAGAAATGTAAATTATCCTGTGCAAACCATGAGTTTTGTTGTTCAGCTCGCAATAACTGTTCCTGAAGTTCCGGATTGCCGTTTTCACAAAAATCTTGGAGATAACCACCAAGTTTAACAAAAGCTTGCACTATTGCGTTATACGCCATCATTATATTTGTACACTAAATTGGTAGGGTTTATTTTTGCCCAAAAGTAAGCATGCTGAATCAATATCAGCACATCTGAAAAAGAAAATTATGGCTATTATCATAACCGATGAATGTATCAATTGTGGCGCTTGTGAGCCAGAATGCCCAAATACAGCTATTTATGAAGGAGCGGATGAATGGCGTTACAGTGATGGTACCTCGCTTGCGGGTGATATTGTCCTGCCTGATGGCAAAGCGGTAAACGCTGATGATGTTCAAGACCCTATTAGCGATGAAATCTACTATATAGCTCCTGATAAATGTACCGAATGCATGGGCTTTCATGAGGAGCCACAGTGTGCCGCGGTATGTCCCGTAGATTGCTGCGTACCCGATGATGATAGGGTTGAAAGTGAAGATGACTTATTGGGCAAACAGCGATTTATGCACCCTGATGGTTAGCCAACATTTTTGAAATTATCTCCCTAAATAGTTTAGCACTTACCATTGCGGTCATACCATTTATATCCCGTTCTGGATTATATTCTACAATATCTGCCCCAATAAGCGGAACATTGATGTTTTGAATGATTCGTATTACCTCGCGTGTGGTTAATCCACCTGGCTCATGATGTGATACCCCTGGAGCAAATGCCGGATCTAGAGCATCCATATCCAAGGAAAGATATAGCGGGTTTCTGAATTCGGGCATTTTAAAGGATTGGAAATCCTTCATTTCATTTATATGAACGCCAAATTTTTTCGCATTGCTTCGTTGTTCCTTGTTCAGGGTGCGAATACCAACCTGATAAAGGTTTTCTGCTAGTCCATCTTTCATAATATTATAGAAAGGACAGGCATGGGAATACGGATCCCCCTCAAAATTGGAATACAAATCACCATGCGCATCTATATGCAGGATATCTAATTTACCAAACCTTGAGTGGATGGCTTTGATCACTGGATATGTTATAGAATGATCACCACCAATGGTCAATATCGGATTTTCTAAAGCCAAATTGCTTTTTGTGATATCGGTAATATCAAAATAGGAATCTATTTTATAGTCCCCTTTGTCTTCAAATAAGTCAGGTAGTATTTCGGTGCCATCTTCAGCATAATAGTTGGCGGAGTTGCTATGGTAGGCTTTACGAATCAATGCTGGGGCAAGTGCAGGCCCTCTCAAATAAGAGGATTTTTCATCGAATAAAATGCCCTGAAGTGTAATTTTTGTCATTTCCCAAAGTAAACCCAATGTCTGTTCAAATGCAAGATTTAAATCTTCATACATTTGCTGCACAATATTTGTACACCCATGGAAAAGGAAAAAGAATATAGTGGTTTTTGGAAACAATTTGGATGTTTGCTTTCCTTTCTGGCCATATTGGCAATCCTTGCCGTTTTCGTTATAGGCGGGTATCTTCTAATCAATGGATATTAACCTAGCCCATCTAAAACTTCGATGTATATTTGCACGCTCTTAATGCATAGTAGCAGAAAAGCGTTTGATACCCGAATTATAAATTGAAACTAATTTCTAAATGAAAGCTGGAATCGTAGGACTACCTAATGTTGGAAAATCGACCTTGTTCAACTGTTTGTCCAATGCAAAGGCCCAGAGTGCCAATTTTCCTTTTTGTACCATTGAGCCTAATATTGGCGTGGTGAATGTACCTGACCCAAGATTGGAAAAATTGGAGGAGCTGGTAGATCCAGAAAAAGTGATTCCCGCTACGGTTGAGATTGTGGACATTGCCGGGCTGGTAAAAGGAGCTAGCAAGGGCGAAGGTTTAGGCAATCAGTTTTTGGGTAATATCCGTGAAACAGATGCGATTCTGCATGTTCTTCGTTGTTTTGACAATGATAATATTGTTCATGTTGATGGTTCGGTTGATCCAATACGGGATAAGGAAACCATTGATATGGAATTACAACTACGCGACTTGGAAAGTGTAGAAAAAAAGCTGGATAAAGTCAAACGTGCTGCAAAGACGGGAAATAAAGAGGCACAGAAAGAAGCTGATGTACTTCATCAGTTAAAAGATGCTTTGGAAGCTGGAACATCTGTTCGTGCAGTGGATATTGCTGAAGATGATCACTGGGAGTATGTGAAGCCATTACAATTGATTACCGACAAACCTGTGCTATATGTCTGCAATGTGGATGAAGGTGCTGCGGTTGAAGGAAATGCCTATGCAGAGAAGGTAAAGGCTGCAGTGGCCAATGAACAAGCTGAAGTTATTTTTCTTGCAGTTGGTACCGAAGCGGACATAACAGAACTGGAGACTTACGAAGAACGCCAAATGTTCTTGGAAGACCTTGGGTTATCTGAACCAGGTTCCGCAAAACTAATTCGTGGTGCCTACAAATTGTTGAATTTAGAAACTTACTTCACTGCTGGGCAAAAAGAAGTACGTGCCTGGACCATACCCATTGGCGCCACAGCCCCTCAAGCTGCCGGGGTGATCCATACCGATTTTGAAAAAGGATTTATACGGGCTGAAGTTATTTCGTATGCTGATTACGTTGATTACGGTAGTGAATCTAAAGTAAAAGAAGCCGGTAAAATGCGTGTGGAAGGTAAAGAATACATCGTTAAGGATGGCGATGTTATGCATTTTAGATTCAACGTTTAAGTCTTTTTTTTGGTTTTTAGAAAACCATATCAATTCAAATTAGGTATTCGTCAATTGAAATGCTGCATCCATAAATTGAGTACTCCGCTTACTATTTAATTGATTGAGTTTTGGACTGAATATAAAATGTCCAAAATGAAATTTTCAAATTACCCCAGATTAAGAAAAACGATTAGCGCAGTTTTGCCAGTAGTTGCAATCTTGTTTTTTGCAGCTTGTTCCGAAGATGAATCGGCAACTGAGGTCTACACTAAAATCAATGAATTTTATCCACCTTCCGCGGAAGTAGGAGCCATTGTAACTATTAATGGAGAAAACTTCAGTTCAAGTGAGACGGGAAATTCAGTGAAATTTGGCGAAGCTGAAGCGGATGTCAAAAGTGCATCAACCAATCAACTAAAAGTTGAGGTCCCAAAAGGTGCAACCAGTGCTAAAATCAGTGTGACAGTTAAGGGCACCACTGTTAAAAGTATCAATACATTCAATTTGATTTACAATGGCCCTTCGATTTCATTGTTTCATCCTGAAAAAGGTCCAATCGGTTCAGGAGTAACAATCGAAGGTACAAACTTTAGCGAGGAACCTTCAGAAAACACCGTAATGTTCGGTGAAGTTCAAGCCAAAGTTTTAAAATCCAATGAAAAGGAATTAAAAGTTATCGTTCCAGAAAATGCTATAACTTCAAAGTTAAGTGTAACAGTGGATGGTGAAACTTGGGCAAGTGAGGACGATTTTGAAGTAATTGAAATAAGTCAATTAAATGAAATCCAAACAGTTTACCTCTATAATTTAGCGGATAATGAATCCAGTAGTTTCTACAATTCAACCCTTCAAACCACCTATGTAAATAATTTGTTCGAAGGCCCTTCTGCGGAAGAACAACAACAGGTGGATATATCGTTTGGGGTATTAGATAACGACAATGCCCAAGCTGGGAATGTCTACCCGAATTTTATCTCTCCAAAGCTTCGTGTTGCTCTAGGTTTTGATAATGATCTTGGTATTAATGCCACGGAAACAACCTTTAAGGAAGAAGACCCTGATTTGGATTTAGAATTAGTAACGCCTGATGACTTGGAATTCAATGTGGATCATAGCGGAGGAACTGGACTAACCAAAATTTCAATTGCCGGGGATAAAGTTTATAGTTTTATAAATGCGGCTGGTGTTAAAGGATATATTGAGGTGGTTGAAGTGAATGGAGCAGATGATTATAAGTATGTAGAATTAAAGATACTTGTACAGAAAAAATAAATATATTATCAACAAATCTTGTAAAAATTAACGACCCAAAAATTGGGTCGTTTTTTGTTTTAAAAATCTAAGTCATTGATTATCAGTTGTAGTATTTTTTTGCTACAAAAAACATCGAAAAATACTTCAATTTGTCGATGAATTTCTTGGTATAACATCATGAAATTCTAATTTCGCCACTTATTAATTTGATACGATGTCGAGATTTTATAGCCTCATACTTTGTCTTTTTGTTCTATCATGCTCTTCCGAAACAGACCCGTTGCAAGATCCAACCCCAGTGATAGTGTTACCTACAGTTTCTACGTCTTCAGTTGCAGATATTTCTGAAAATTCAGTTACAGCTACAGGGAATATAAGTTCAGATGGAGGTGGTGCTATTTTGAAAAGGGGATTCGTTTGGTCCTTGGAACCTAATCCTGAAGTATCTGATAACACTATAGAAGTACCGGTTGGAACAGGATTGTTTTCAACAGAAATTCAAAACCTGGAGCCCAATAAAACGTATTATGTTAGAGCTTTTGCTACGAATAGTCAAGGGACGACATATGGTAATCAGCAACAGTTTATCACCTTAAACATAGTTACTGAACAAAAAGTATTCGAGGGAGATGTTATCTTATCAACACAAAAGGAAGTTGATGAGTTTGGTGCTCAAAAGTATACGCGAGTAAAAGGAACATTAATTGTCTCTGATGCAACCTCCCCAACTTCCGAAGGAATCGTTGATTTATCCAGTATGGAATCGTTGATTTCAGTTGATGGAAACCTACGCTTTATTCATTTATATAATTTAGAAAAAATTACAGGATTAAAAAACCTAAATACCGTTGGTGGGGATTTGATTATAAATAGAATTCCGTTATTGACAGATGTAGGCGGTTTTGATAATTTGGAAATGATTGGAGGCTTGATAGGTTTTGATTATAACGACAATCTAAAGCGAGTAGAGAACTTCCCTAAATTAACTGACGTGGGTCATGTAGGGATAGGAGCTAATACCTCATTAGAAGATGTTGATTTTTTAACAGCGCTAGAAAAAGTCAATGGTCAAATTGCCATTGGATTTAACGGATCATTAGAAAATATTAGCGGTTTCAATAAGGTGAAAACAGTTCGTCTTATAATTATCGATGCCAATTCATCATTGCTAACTATTGATGGTTTTAATGGTTTGGAGCATATGTCTTCTGACAATGAATACCTTAAAGGAGAAATTAGAATTATTAACAATAGCTCTTTGATTTCCTTAAATGGATTTGCCAATTTAGTTTCCATGGATGATAATTTAACCATTGAAAACAACGACAAATTGGAATCGTTCAATGGATTTGCAAAACTTGAAGTTTGTAGACATTTGATTATACAAAATAATGACTCATTCTTTGTACTTTCGAATTTTCCAGACTTGAACCAAATTGAAGGGGTGTTTATAACGGGCAATCCACAACTTGAAACAGTATTAGGATTCGAAAACATCACTCAATTAAAAGATATCCTTATTGTTTTCAATAGTAATCTGATGGAAATTAATGCCTTTAATTCTTTAATAGAAATTACCGGATCACTAAATATCCGCACAAATTTTGGATTAAATAAATTGGAGGCATTTATGAATCTTAATAAAATCAACGGTTCATTTATTTTTAATAGCAACTATTTGGTTGAGGACTTATCCAATTTTCAGAACATTTCTACAATAACAGGGGATGTTGAAATAAGAGGGAACCAAATGCTGACAAACTTTTGCTCACTTGTTAATGTCTTTAATGAAAACTTAGTAGAAACTTGTACAATTGAAGGCAATAAACATAACCCAACATGTGAAGATATCGCTAACGGCATCTGTTCGGATTAGTTTATATGCTCGGCAAAATTTTTCCATTACTTTATTGCAGAACCCTATTAACACCCCTTGTTGATTACTTTCTGTCCGCTTTCCTTTAATTTTTGTACCTAAATTTTATATTAGCAAGGATTAACCCCTATCATATGGCACAAACCCAATATACAGAGGATAATATCCGCTCACTGGACTGGAAGGAGCATATCCGAATGCGCCCTGGTATGTATATTGGAAAATTGGGTGACGGTTCTTCCGCAGATGATGGTATCTATATTCTGTTAAAAGAAGTCATCGATAACTGTATCGATGAATTTGTAATGGGGGCAGGGAAAACCATCGAAATCAATATCAAGGAAAATACGGTACATGTCCGTGATTATGGTCGTGGAATTCCATTGGGTAAAGTCGTGGATGTAGTGTCCAAGATGAACACCGGGGGTAAGTATGATACTCGTGCCTTTAAGAAGTCAGTTGGATTGAACGGGGTAGGTACCAAGGCCGTAAACGCACTTTCTACATCCTTTAAGGTAGAATCTACTAGAGATGGAAAATCCAAGACTGCGGAATTTGAAGCGGGGAACTTGGTCAATGAGGAAATGTTGGAAGAAACTTCAAGGCGAAGAGGAACCAAAGTAAGTTTCGTGCCCGATGAAACCATTTTTAAAAAGTATAAATACCGCAATGAGTATGTAGAACGCATGCTCAAAAACTATGTATACCTAAATCCTGGTCTTACCATTGTTTTCAATGGAGAGAAATTCCATTCGGAAAACGGTTTGAAGGACTTACTGGAAGATAACAATAATCAAGAAGATTTTCTTTATCCTATCATTCACCTAAAAGGGAATGACATTGAGGTGGCTATCACACATAGTAAAACACAATATAGCGAAGAATATCATTCTTTTGTAAATGGCCAACATACCACCCAAGGAGGAACACACCAAGCAGCATTTAGGGAAGCCATTGTAAAAACGGTTCGTGATTTCTACGGAAAGAATTACGATGCTTCAGATATTCGGAAATCCATAATATCCGCAGTTTCCATTAAGGTCATGGAACCTGTTTTTGAGAGTCAGACAAAGACCAAATTGGGCTCTACAGACATGGGCGGGAACCTTCCAACAGTACGTACCTACATCAATGATTTTATAGGTAAGTATTTGGATAATTTCTTGCATAAAAATCAGCAGACCGCGGAGGCCTTGCAACGGAAAATCGTTCAGGCAGAAAAAGAACGCAAAGAACTTTCCGGAATTCGGAAACTTGCGAGGGATAGGGCAAAAAAGGCCAGTTTGCATAACAAAAAACTTAGAGATTGCAGGGTACATTTGCAGGATATGAAAAAGGACCGTAGACTGGAGTCAACCCTTTTTATCACAGAAGGAGATTCAGCATCTGGATCTATTACCAAATCAAGGGATGTAAATACACAAGCAGTTTTTAGCCTTAGGGGAAAACCTCTGAACTCCTATGGAATGTCCAAGAAGATTGTATACGAAAATGAGGAATTTAATCTTCTACAAGCAGCACTGAATATCGAAGAATCCATGGAGGATTTGCGTTACAACAATATTGTAATCGCAACGGATGCTGATGTTGATGGAATGCATATTCGTTTGTTGCTGATTACATTCTTTTTGCAATTTTTCCCTGAATTAATTAAAGAAAACCACCTATATATTTTACAAACACCTTTGTTTAGAGTACGAAATAAAAAAGAAACTATCTATTGCTACAGTGAAGAGGAAAGGAGAAATGCCATCCAAAAATTAACAGGCAAACCAGAGATTACACGTTTCAAAGGGTTAGGGGAAATTTCACCAGATGAATTCCAACACTTTATTGGAGATGATATTCGACTGGAACCTGTAATGTTGGATAAGGCAATGAGTATAGATACACTTCTGAAGTTCTATATGGGCAAGAATACCCCGGACCGGCAGGAATTCATCATCAAAAACCTTAAAGTGGAGCTTGATTTAATAGAAGAAAACCAACTATAAACCAGATAAATGACCTCGTTCTAAATGGAAGAGAATGAAGCACTGAACGATGAAGGTTTAGAAAACCAGGACAGTTCGCAAGAAAGTCTTACCCGTGTAACCGGTATGTACAAAGACTGGTTCTTGGATTATGCCTCCTATGTAATTCTAGAGCGTGCCGTACCTGCTATTGAAGATGGATTTAAGCCAGTTCAGCGCAGGATAATGCATGCGCTAAAAGAATTGGATGATGGCCGCTACAATAAAGTAGCCAATGTAGTAGGGCATACAATGCAATACCATCCACATGGTGATGCTAGTATTGCTGACGCCATGGTCCAAATTGGTCAAAAAGATTTATTGATTGATACACAAGGGAACTGGGGTAACATTCTTACTGGAGACAGTGCTGCTGCATCTCGATATATAGAAGCTCGATTATCAAAGTTTGCCTTGGATGTGGTTTATAGTCCTAAAATCACGGATTGGCAATTGTCTTATGATGGCCGTAAAAAGGAACCTGTAAATTTACCGGTAAAATTCCCGCTATTACTTGCTCAAGGCGCAGAAGGTATAGCCGTCGGTCTATCTACAAAAATATTGCCCCATAATTTCAATGAGCTTATAGATGCTTCTATTAAACACCTTAAAGGTCAACGTTTTAAATTGTTCCCGGATTTCCCAACTGCGGGAATAATAGACGTCACCAATTATAATGAGGGACTACGTGGTGGTAAAATCAGGGTTCGGGCTAAAATTTCAACCTACGATAAGAACACCCTTGTAATCAATGAGATTCCGTTCGGAACCAATACCTCTTCTTTAATTGACTCCATCTTAAAGGCTAACGATAAGGGGAAAATAAAAATCAAGAAGATTGAGGACAACACTGCGGCAGAGGTGGAAATTCTTGTCCATCTTCCAAGCGGGATTTCTCCTGACAAGACTATTGACGCCTTATACGCTTTCACATCTTGTGAAACATCTATTTCTCCATTGGGTTGTATCATTGAGGATAACAAGCCCTTGTTTATTGGGGTAAGGGAAATGTTGATTCGATCTACGGATTACACTGTTGAATTACTTAAAGCAGAACTTGAAATCCAGTTAGGTGAACTTGAGGAACAGTGGCATTTTGCTTCTTTGGAACGTATTTTCATTGAAAATAGAATATATCGGGATATAGAAGAAGAGGAGACCTGGGAAGGGGTTATAGCTGCTATTGATAAAGGGCTAAAACCACATACTAAAAATCTCAAACGGGCAGTGACCGAGGATGATATTGTTCGCCTTACCGAAATCCGTATTAAACGTATTTCAAAGTTTGATCTTGAAAAGGCTCAGCAGTTAATTGATAGTTTGGATGAGCGCATAGCCCAGACCAAATACCATTTGGCTCATTTGGTGGACTATGCTATTGATTACTTCAAGGAACTTAAAAAGAAATACGGAAAAGGTCGAGAACGCAAATCTGAAATCAAAATCTTTGATGATATTGAAGCGACTAAGGTCGTTATCCGAAATACCAAACTCTACGTTAATCGTGAGGAAGGATTTATTGGAACGTCCTTACGGAAGGATGAGTATGTTACCGACTGTAGCGATATAGATGACATCATTGTATTTACCCAAAAAGGTGAAATGATGGTCACCAAGGTAGACTCCAAGACCTTTGTAGGTAAAAATATTGTTCATGTTGGGGTATTCAAGAAAAAGGATAATCGTACGACCTATAATATGATCTATAAGGATGGTAGAGGTGGTCCTAGCTATATCAAGCGGTTCAATGTAACCGGTGTTACCCGGGATAAGATGTATCAATTGGCTGGCGGTAAAGCTTCAGCCGATGTACTCTATTTCACTGCCAATCCAAACGGAGAGGCAGAAGTGATCACTGTACTTTTAAGACAATCCGGGAGTATTAAAAAGCTTAAATGGGATTTAGATTTTGCCGACTTGCTCATCAAAGGAAGGGCTTCCAAAGGAAATTTGGTCACTAAGTACCCTGTTAAACGTATCGAATTAAAAGAGAAAGGGGTGTCCACCTTAAAACCAAGAAAAATTTGGTTTGATGATGTGGTCAGTCGTTTAAACGTGGATGGTAGGGGCGAACTGTTGGGTGATTTCAAAGGAGATGACCTTTTACTTATTATCGATCAAAAAGGGAAAGTGAAGACCATACCACCAGATTTATTGACCAGATTCAATGACGATATGGTGGTTTTGGAGAAATGGAATCCAAAAAAACCCATTTCCGTGGTTCATTATGAGGGAGAAAAAGAACGCTACTACATCAAAAGGTTTGTCATAGAGAATCCAAACAAAGAAGAACTTGTAATATCCGAACATCCAAAATCCTTTATGGAATTGGTTTCAACGGATTGGCGTCCTGTCATAGAAATCGAGTTTTCAAAACCAAGAGGGAAAGATGCAAAGCCCAACCAACAGGTCGAAATTGAAGAGTTTATTTCAGTAAAGGGAATTAAAGCCACTGGAAACCAGTTAACCGCCGAAAAAGTTAAGAATATTAATGCGTTGGAGTCTTTACCTTATGCGGAACCAGAGGAAACAAAACCCGAGGAGATGGAAGTGGTGGATGAGGAATCTATCAGCAGTAAAGAAGGAGATGAAACCAATGAAAATAAAGACGGTTCTGATCAAACTACTTTGTTTTGATGCTTTTTCTGCCTATTTTGGCACTTTAGACACACACCAGACCAAAGCTTAACACATTCTATGGATTTTACCAACCCGCTGGTTTACGGCGTACCCGTTTTTATTGCCTTTATTTTAGTTGAACTTACTTATAGCAAAACCCACGGGCACGACGAATTATACCACTGGAAGGATTTAGCAGCAAGTGGTTTCATGGGTGTTGGATCAGCAATTTTGGGTCCATTGTTCAAAGTGGCCTTTGCTATTGTGCTCTTTGAAGGGGTATATGAATTGTGTAACCCTGAGATTGATGGTGTACGTAGAAACGTATTAGGCTATGCTTCTTTCGGATATGCATGGTATGTTTGGTTGCTTTGTCAGCTTGCTGATGATTTCACTTATTATTGGTTTCATAGAGCCAATCATGAAATAAGGATTCTTTGGGCCGCACATATTGTACACCATTCTTCAGATAATTTTAACCTAGGTACGGCGGTAAGAAACGGCTGGTTCACGATACTTTATAAACCTCTTTTTTATATGTGGATGCCAGCTATAGGATTTCCACCAGAAATGGTAGTGGTATGCCTGGGTATTGAAGCGCTATGGCAATTTCAATTGCATTCCGTGTATGTTCCTAAGTTGGGCTTTATAGAGAAAATATTCAACACGCACACTATGCATCAAGTGCACCATGCGCAGAATGTGGAATATTTAGATAAAAACCACGGTGGCTTTTTGAATATTTTTGATAAGATGTTCGGAACTTGGAAGGAATTGGATGATGATGTCGATGTCAAATATGGTGTGATCCACTCTCCAGAATCATACAATCCCGTAGTAATCTTGACCCATGAATTCAAGGATATTTGGAATGACGTAAAGAAGTCCAAAAAGCTATCCCATAAGTTAATGTATATTTTTGGCCCTCCCGGATGGAGCCATGATGGCAGTACATTAACGGTAAAACAACAACAGCGAAAGTTTAAGGAATACAAGCAATTGAATCCCGGACTAGCCTATCAAAGACCAAATTAACGTCACTATTTGCTTTTAGCGGCTTCAGATTTCTTCTTGTTCTTATTCATCCGCAAATCGAAGAACTCAACCATCAATGAGAAGGCGATCGCAAAATACAAGTAGCCTTTTGGAATAGCGCCGACTTCATTGTCAAATACTACAAGGTGTGAGAGGTGGGCAGCTTCCGCGATTAACATGAATCCAATAAGAATTAAAAAAGATAGACCCAATACTTGAATAGAGGGATGTCTGTTTACAAATTCACCTACTGGATTAGCAAACAACATCATAATCAAGACGGAAATTACCACCGCAACGACCATAAGCACCAGTGCATCGTTTGGGTTTGGTGAAATTCCATTGGTCATACCAATTGCGGTTAAAATGGAGTCGAATGAAAATACAATATTGATTATTGTAATCTGAACAATGGCATTAGTTAATGAGGACGACCTGGACTTTGTCACTTCCCTTTCATCATGGCCTCTATCTTCAATTTTTTCATGAATCTCCTTGGTGCTTTTGTATAACAAAAACAAACCACCAGCAAAGAGAATTAGGGCTTGCCAGCTAATTCCGCCATGAATCCACGATTCATCTATGACCCAAAACGGTTTTTTCATACTGGTCAACCAGGTAATCCCAAAAAGCAATACAATTCGCATTCCCATGGCCAATACCAGCCCAATATTAGTAGCTTTCCTGCGGTCCTTTTGCTCTAGTTTTCCTGCGGCAATTGAAATAAATATAATATTGTCAATACCGAGTATAATTTCCAAAAAGGTCAATGTGAGCAATGCCATCCAGGCATCCGGACTTGTAAATATTTCGAACATGGTTAGTGTGTTTTAATTGCTGTTCCCTTGAATTTTCGTTTTTCGCCTATGGCGTTATATTCAAAAGTATAAGAAGAATCAGTGGTAGTCAATATTTTTATATGGATGGATTTTTCTTCAGCCTTGCTTTTTGGATTCAAGTTTCTGAGCACATACTCGCATTCATTGATCCAACGAACTGACGAAGAATCTTGTTTGCCTTCAAAGTAATCAACCTCCAAATCCTCATGTCGTTCAAATTTTGTGGTTTTAAGCTCGCCATTGATTTCTGTGGAAAAAGTGAATGTGCCGTTTTTGTAATCAAGGCAATTGCGTTCATGTGGGCTTTGACATGAAACCAGCCCTATAATGGTGAAAATAAAAATCAATCTACAATTCATGTTGCAAATTAAGTGTAAAGAACTGTAACGATAGAAGTGATTAGGTTTTTTTTGCATCAAATGACTCAAAAGTACCATCTGAATAAAAAACCACCATGCGAATGGGCTCTGAGTCTTTTTTTGATTCACTACTGCTGTAAGATTCTCCCATGGTTCCTTTGGGAAGGCTAGGGGAGCTACTGAACTCTGATGTAGAAGGAAAATGGCCTTTGCCAATTAATAACCAATATAGATTTACTTCCGGATAGGTCTTGACCAATTTCATAACAAAATCAAGGCTGGGTCTATTTCTGCCATTTAGAATATGGGAAATACTCGAGCGTTGCACACCAATGGATTCAGCCAAGGATGTAACACTAAGGCCATAATGGCTAATTACAATTTTAATTCGATTTGTTATATCGTCATTCACAATTCTAACAGCTATTCTACAAAGGTAGGGTGAAATGATGTAATCGCGGTCAAATACAACTGGTCATTTCATCCCAAAACTTAAATATAAAGTTTATATCTAAGTGCTTAAAGTATTGTTATACAGAGAAATAATGATTTATTATAAATTATGTTTATTTGTCAGGCACAATTGTATGATGAGGCGCTAGATTAATGATATAATTGTATACATAACTCGGTTTAATAGATACAATTGTAACAAAAACTAACACTATTTTTGTGCAATCAAATGTTGTTTTTGTGACACCAAACCTTCATGAAAAGTTTAAAGAGAATTCGGTAAGTGGTCGTTATGTCACCATGTATACCATAGCGAATAAATGGTTGAAAAAACAAAATTCCACCACTTTGGAAACTATTGGGTCTTCGGTTCTAGGTGAACCAATAATAGCATTACAACTTGGGAAAGGTAAAACCAAGATTTTGATGTGGTCTCAGATGCATGGTAATGAGTCGACCACCACAAAGGCGGTTTTGGACCTAATTAATTTTCTTAATAGCGATCATGAGACAGCTGCAGATGTATTAAAAAGTTGTACCCTATGTATTGTTCCGATTCTTAATCCTGATGGAGCAAGAGCTTACACACGTAGCAATGCTAATGACGTAGATCTAAATAGGGATGCAAAAAACCGAACACAGCCGGAGAGCATCGCACTTCGGAATTTATTTGAATCATTTAAACCCGACTATTGTTTTAATCTTCATGATCAGCGAACATTATTTAGCGTTAGCAAGACGGACAAACCTGCAACGGTATCTTTTTTATCGCCCTCAAAAGACCCTGAGCGATCAATTGACAGTGTAAGAGCTAAAGCCATGCAACTCATTGTTGCCATGAACATGGAACTACAAAAGTATATTCCTGGGCAAGTAGGTCGGTATGATGACGGTTTCAACGACAATTGTGTTGGAGATCAATTTCAAATGCAAGAGGTACCGACGGTGCTTTTTGAAGCTGGACACTTTTCAAATGATTACCAACGGGAAATTACAAGAGGCCATATCTTCATTTCTCTGGTAAAAGCCTTAGATACAATTGCACATGAGCGGGTTCAAGATTATGAAGTATCCGATTATCTTCTGATTCCAGAGAACGAAAAACGATTCTATGACATTCTTATAAGGAACGCACATTCAATTAACACTACTTCAATAGATTCGATGGAGGTAGTAGGAATTCGGTTTAAAGAAACATTGAACGAGGGATGTATCAACTTCATCCCAGAAATTGTGGAAGTTGGCATCCAGAAGGGATTTTACGGTCACAAAATATTGGATTGCAAGATTGAAAAGGATTATGGTGAACTTGACCGTAAGAATCTACTTTCTTTAATTCAACAATTTAGAGGCTAAATTGCCATTAGTCAGGAATTTGTTACATTTTGTTCAAAAAAACAGCATTTTTTTTACATATATTTTCTTAATTAACTACTTTTGGTTAAAATATTCATACTATGAGTAAAGTAAAATTAGACGAAATTGACCACCAGATATTAGACATGCTTATTGACAATACCCGTACTCCTTTTACAGATATTGCCAAAAAATTGCTTATTTCTGCCGGTACGGTGCACGTAAGGGTCAAGAAAATGGAAGAGTCCGGAATTATCAAAGGATCTTCATTGACCTTGGATTATGTAAAACTTGGATATTCCTTCATTGCTTATGTCGGTATATTTTTGGAGAAAACCCATCAGACCAAGTTTGTACTTGAGCGTCTAAATCAAATACCCTATGTAACCGTTGCCCATATCACAACGGGTAAATTCAATATCTTTTGTAAAATTAGGGCTAGAGACACCACCCATGCTAAAAACATCATATTCAAAATAGATGATATTGATGGAATTAGTAGAACGGAGACCATGATTTCCTTGGAAGAAAGCATCAATGATAAAAAACGATTGATGCATACGATTTTCAACGAATTGTAATATTCAAAATAATTTAAACCGCCATGTTAAATTCAGAATTAACCGTTTCTGAATACAATCCATATTACCAACCCTATATGGATGTACTAGGAGAGGAGGTTAAATTGATGGATCAATTGATTAATGGAAAGGATATCTTTATTTCTTTCCTTAGAGATATTCCTTCTGAAAAATTAAATTTTTCCTATGCTGATGGGAAATGGACCTTGTCTGAAATACTGATGCACCTCATAGATGCTGAAAGGGTATTTCAATATAGGGCTTTACGCTTTGCTAGAAAGGATTCCACACCATTACCTGGATTTGATCAAGACATTTATGTTCCAGAATCCAACGCAAACAACAGGTCAAAAGATGCAATCGTGTCTGAATATGCGTCTGTAAGGGAATCTAGTATCAACCTTTTTAAATCGTTTACTGACGATGAGTTAAAGAGGTTAGGTTCCGCTAGTGGTTCGGATATGAGTGTGCGTGCCCTGGGCTTTGTCATTTGTGGTCATCAGGCACATCATCTGAAAATTATCCGAGAACGTTATCTGGGTTAAAGTAATTGTTCCCTATAACTTTTCTTTTTCGTTTTCTTGGTCTGACTCTAAATCGGAAGGACTGGTTTCATCACTTTGCCCAATTACGGCTTCAGCCTGAGCTTGGTTTCCTAATTCTTTTTCAATGTTTTCCTCAAAATTTGAAATAAAATTGGAAAGACTCTTACTGATTTTAACCAAATAAATGGTGTCATCCGTTCTAACCTCCACAGCTTCAATAATGTCGCCGTTAGGTTTTTTCAGTGTGATAATGTCTTCATCTCCATAACCATATGGATAAGAGTCAATTAAATTAGCCGCTACTTTGTGGTCCAATTTTTTGTAATCGATAAGAATACGTTTCATGGTTGATAGGTTATTGATTCCTATCCTAAGCTATAAATTTTTAAAATCGACAAGTTCAAAGAGTTGTCAACCGATGAATTTAGTATACGTATCTAAGCTTCTTTGTAGTAAGCGAACGCATCCGTGAACATTTCTGGCGGGACTTGAATGTCCGTAACTGCCTTACCAATAGCTTGGAGTAAGACAAAATTGATGTCACCGTAAGCGTTTTTCTTGTCATATTTGAGCAACTCCACAATGGAATGGATGTCTTCTAATGAAAACATAACATGATCAAAATGTGTCAGAAAGGTTTCCTTTATTTCCTGTAGAGATAGTGCAGAAAGCCCTTGCAGTTTATGCGAAAGGTATCCTTCTAAAATCATTCCAACGGCAATGGCCTCTCCATGTAGCAAACTCTGTTTTTCAGGATTTTCCAAAAAATAGGATTCGATGGCATGCCCCAAAGTATGACCGAAATTCAAAATTTTCCGGATACCTTGCTCAGTAGGATCTTCGGCAACCACCGTGTTTTTTATAGCAATGGATTTTTGAATGGTGGTAGCATTTGCATAATCCTTGGTCTCGCGAAGTGATTGCCAGTACGATTGATCTGTAATTAATCCATGCTTTAGCATTTCGGCAAATCCACTGGTAAGCTGTCTCGATTCAAGTGTAGCTAAAAAATCAGGAATAACCAATACCATTTGTGGCTGGTTAATAACACCAATCTGATTTTTAAGTGCACCAAGGTCAACGCCTGTTTTACCACCAACTGAGGCATCTACCATTGCAAGTAAGGTAGTCGGGATATTTATAAAATCAATTCCTCTTTTAAATGTAGAAGCTACAAAGCCTCCTAAATCCGTGAGTACACCTCCACCAAGGTTGATCAAAAGACTTTTCCTGTCGGCACCTTCATCTGACAACCATTGCCAAACCAACATGCAGGTATTTATGTGCTTATGTTCTTCTCCAGGTTTAATTTCATAAATGGCATCAAACTGGACCTTCCCCTGCATTTTTTTTTGCAACAGTGGCAAACAGTGTTTATGGGTATTGGAATCAACCAATAGAAATATCTTGGAGTAATTGTTTTTAGCAACATGCTGTCTTAGAGCAGCTTCCGCCAACTCTTCTAAATGTACTTCGTAGGAATGTGATTTTATCGACTCCATGCAACATGATTTGTCGTGCTAAATAAAGACTATTTTTATAGATAGTGTTCCAAAAGGGCTACTTATATTTGAATCTTTAATAAATTCATAATAATGCACCCGAATTTTGAGAATACCGCAATAGCGTTTCAAATGAAAACGGATTCCGAATTGGAACGCGCTTATTTTCTTTTTAAACTTATCGCAAATGAACCTCTAGTTAAGATCGGTACCGCTGTTACCAATTTTGCCATAAAGGCGCATTTACCAATTGAAGGCCTTATTCGAGCTACCGTGTTTGACCATTTTTGTGGCGGGGTTAATGAAGAGGATTGTATTCCGATAATTGACAAAATGTACAGCAAAGGGGTCTCTTCCATTTTGGATTACTCTGTGGAAGGCAAAGAAGTTGAAGATCAATTTGATTTTGCACTACAAAAAACTCTTGAAGTTCTTGATTTTGTCAAGGAGAAAGACGCTATTCCATTTGCTGTATTCAAACCTACGGGTTTTGGGCGATTTGAATTATATGAGAAAGTAAGTGAAGGTATTCAACTGGATGAGGAAGAATCCAAGGCTTGGGACCGTTTGGTTGACAGGTATCACAAGGTGTGCAAAAAAGCATACGATTTGGATGTCAAATTGTTGATAGATGCAGAGGAAAGTTGGATGCAAGTTGCTGCAGATGATTTGGCGTTGGAAATGATGCGCGAATATAATAAGGAGAAAGCTGTGATTTTCAATACCCTACAAATGTACCGTTGGGATAGAATGGAATATCTTAAAAAGCTATCAGGTATAGCCATTGAAAACGGATTTAAAATTGGATTGAAAGTAGTGCGAGGGGCCTATATGGAAAAAGAGAATGATAGAGCGGAAGAAAAAGGATATAAAACGCCTATCTGTGATTCAAAGCAAGCTACGGACGCCAACTTTGATGCGGCGATTACCTATATTATGGAACACCTAGACCATATTTCAGTATTCGCTGGAACGCATAATGAAGCAAGCAGTTTAAAATTAATCGATGCTATGAATGCACAAGGGTTGAACCCTAACAATGATAGCATTTGGTTTGGACAATTGTATGGAATGAGTGACCACATCTCATTTAATCTCTCTGAAGCAGGATACAATGTAGCCAAGTATGTTCCTTATGGACCCGTTAAGGACGTAATGCCGTACTTAATTAGACGAGCAGAAGAGAACACTTCTGTAGCCGGCCAAACTACAAGGGAACTAGCGCTTCTTCAAAAAGAAAAGAAACGACGTAAGTTGGATTTGTAAAACGAGTACTTATTTAATCGGTAATATGGTCAAGCCATCGGGGCAGTTCTGCGCTTTGATTTCTTGACTACCCTTTTCTGTATCAAGTGAAATGTAATACGTTTTACAAGGTTCAGTTTTGGTGTCACTTTTACCAAAATCTATATCACCATCGTTCAAAAAAGATGCTATAAATGTGGTGTCCTTAAATTGAACAGGGAGCTGTTCATCAAAGCTCAGGGGCTTAGAACGCATATCCTTCAAAACACGGCAATTTGGAAAGTAGCAAAATTCGATTCCATTTTCGCCGGATTTTTTCTTTAGGAAAAACACCAAGAATATAATTCCAATGGACAGCCCTACCAAGTACCATCCCAATCGTCTTAAAAATGCCATGAATAGTTTTAAAAAATCAGAAAATTAATATCATTATAAGTGAGCCCAAACCAATCACCAACTGACTTGTTGGTCAATATGCCGTGATACATGTATAAACCATTGCGTAGCCCCTTGTCAAAGCGTAAAGAATGTTCCAAACCTCCATCTTCTCCTATCTTAAGTAAATAAGGGGTAAAAATATTACTGATGGAAATACTGGATGTTCGTGGATATCGAGATGGGATATTAGGAACCCCATAATGTGTCACATCAAACTTTTCAATGGTAGGCTTGTCGTGCGTTGTTACTTCAGATGTTTCGAAACAGCCGCCCATATCAATGCTAACATCTATGATCACCGCTCCTTTTTTCATGTTTTCCACCATAGAACTGGACACCACAATAGGAGATCTGTCCTTCCCACGCGTTGCGCCAATGGCCACATCACATCGTTTTAATGCCTTAAGTAAATTCTTAGGTTGTATGGTTGAAGTATAGATGGTTCTATTTAGGTTGGTTTGAATGTTCCTGAGTTTCGTAATCGAATTATCAAATACCTTAATATTGGCTCCTAGGCCCAAAGCAGAACGGGCTGCAAATTCTCCTACAGTACCAGCACCTATGATTACAACTTCCACTGGAGGAACACCACTAATATTTCCAAACATAAGTCCGTTACCTTTATTGGTAGTGGCCATTAATTCAGAAGCAACTAGGATGGAAGAAATACCAGCGATTTCGCTTAAAGATCGTACAGCTGGATATTTTCCGTCCTCATCACGAATGTATTCGAAAGCAATTGCAGTTAAACGTTTTTTGGCTAACGTTTCAAAGTAGTCCTTGGATTGTGTTTTAATTTGTAATGCGGATATGATTATGGTCTGTGGATTGATTAAATCAATTTCCGAAAGGGTAGGAGGTTCTACCTTAAGAATAATAGGACAAGAGAAAACTTTTTTGGTATCCCGGCTAATTTCTGCGCCAGCATTGGTGTAATCCGCATCAGAAAAACTTGCACCTTCGCCTGCACCGGATTCAATAAGTACGCGATGACCATGAGCAGTAATTGCATTTACTGCATCTGGAGTTAGGCAAATTCTTTTTTCTTGATATTGATTTTCCTTGGGTATCCCAATGAACAATTCCCCCTTTTGTTTTAGGATTTCAAGTGTTTCTTCTTGAGGTAAAAGCTGTTGTTTACTAAAAGGTGAAGAGGGTTGGTCCATAGAATGTAAATCTGGCTGTGGCTCTAAGGCCTAGCGCAAATTTACATTTTTTTTGAAAGGGTGTGTTGTCGTTGTTCCAGTTTCTCCCGTTCCTTTCTAAGCTCTTCTTTTTCTTTCAAAATTTGAAGTTCGGTATCCATAGCGTCCAAATCAATTCCATGAACATGCTTGTCCACCAATTTTACCCTTACGAAATAAACCACTGGTATGACTACCATGGAAACAGCAACGACATACAACACTTCATTTTCATCTACCTTGTGAGCAGTACCCCATATGGAGGAGTATAGTTGAAAACTATACATGGATATGGGAATTAGAATTGCATAATACCACCAATTTTTACAGGTGACAAACCAAATTACGAGTAATACTAAAGGAACAATCTTGATAAGATAATACCAATAGGCAGTGACTGCATCAACAAATCCATTTGCTGTTACAGTAAAGAGAATAAAGTCAAGCTCTTGTTGACCATCCGAGAAGTATTTGTGGGAGTAAAAAATTATTGGCGTAAATGCTATTATCAATGCCAATAATCCTTCAAAAATAAGCTTATTCCTAATCGTACTTCTTTCCTTCATGATATAAGCATAACTGCAAAACCATGAAATTATTGCAATAAAAAAAGCCCTTTCCTAGAAAGAGCTTTTAAATTAATTCAGTAAATCTGACTAATGTTCTCTTTTCAACTTGCTTTTGTCAATATTTGTTGTTTGATCTTCTTCAAGAGTAACAACGTCAGCAGACATAGCAGTCATCGCCAAGAAAGCAATAGCCAACATTCCAAAAAATAATCTTTTAGTGTTCATCGTAAAAGAGTTTTTGGTTAATAAATGAATTCATTTCAATAACAAATGTAGGAAAATTTCCTTACCCACAATGCATTTCATCGATAAAAATTGCATTTAATCTAAAAAACACTTCTTTTAATCGACAATAATGCCGTTTATCGAAAAGTGTAAAAAAGATAGAAGTTAAAGTGCTCAATCAAGACTATACTCGATTGAACGAGTGTTTTCATCGATAAAGTGTAAGTAAATGGATACTGAATCGGTAGGTAATAGCGATGAAACTTTCTCTGGCCATTCCATAAATAACCAAGCATTTGAATTCAGATAATCCTCGAGCCCCAAGTCTAAAGCTTCTTCCTCGCTTTCAAGTCGGTAAAAATCAAAGTGATACCCCAACAAATTTTCAGAAGTATCATGATATTCATTCACAAGTCCAAAGGTTGGGCTATTGGCTTCATCAATACCATTTAGCTGTTTTACCAATGCTTTGATCAAAGTAGTCTTGCCAGCACCCATTTCACCATAAAAGCAGATGGACTTCGATGGTAAATCTTTTACAAGTTGCCGCGCAATGGTATCAATTTCTGAAAGTTGGAACTCCTTTTTCAACGTAAATCATTTAGGCTCCAAAACTACAAAAGGTACAATCATTTCTTCTAAAGAAAGCCCTCCGTGTTGATAAGTATTTCGATAATAACTGACGTAATGATTGTAATTGTTAGGGTAAGCGAAAAACATATCATTTTTTGCAAAAATAAAGCAGCTACTTAAGTTGATATTTGGTAAATGAATGCTTTGTGGATTCTTAGTTGCCAAAACTTCTTTATCATTATAAGTAAGGCTTCTTCCTGTTTTATATCTCAAGTTTAAGCTAGTATCCCTATCACCAATAACCTTTGAAGGTTGTTTCACATTAATGGTGCCATGGTCCGTGGTTAAAATCAACTTCATTCCCAATGATTGCGCACTTTGGATTATATCCAGAAGGGGGGAATTCTTAAACCAACTCAATGTAAGCGAGCGATATGCCTTATCATTTGCAGCCAGTTCTTTTATGACCTCCATTTCTGTTTTGGAATGCGATAACATGTCAACAAAGTTGTATACTACCACGGTGAGGTCATTGTTCTTTTGAGATTTGAAGTTCTGTGCCAGTTGCTTGCCCTGTCGTAGATTACTTATTTTATGATAGTCCCATTTAATATCCAGCCCCAGTCTTTTAAGCTGAGCGCCTAAAAATTCAGCTTCATAAAGGTTTTTGCCGCCTTCATCGGTGTCATTCTTCCACCAATCAGGATGGCGTTTCTCCATATCAGCTGGCATTAATCCTGAGAAGATGGCATTTCGGGCATATTGGGTTGCCGTAGGCAAGATACTGTAATAGGAACTTTCCAGCTTCTTCTTGTAGTGAACGGCCAAAGTTTCCTCAAAGGCCAACCATTGGTCGTACCTTAAATTGTCAATTACAACTAAGAGCGTTTTGTTGCCCTCGAGTTCAGGTTGCACTTTATTTCGAAACAAGGTGTGAGACATAATTGGACCGTTTCCGTCAGAAAACCAATCTTGATAATTTTTGTCAACGAACTTGCTGAATTGGGCATTGGCCTCCACCTTCTGGGATTCCAATATTTCGAACATTCCGGAATCCTCAATTTCTTCCAGTTGCAATTCCCAGTAGATAAGTTTTTTGTATAACTCGGTCCATTCCTCACAGCTATTCACCATCGAAAGATCCATTGCAATTTTTCTGAATTCCTGCTGATAATTGGCAGTGGTTTTTTCTGACACCAATCTGGAATTGTCCAAACTCTTTTTAAGTGATAGAAGAATCTGGTTCGGATTTACAGGTTTAATAAGGTAATCTGCAATTTTTGAACCAATGGCCTCATCCATTATATATTCTTCTTCACTTTTGGTAATCATTACCACAGGGATGGAAGCGTCATATTTTTTAAGTTCGTTCAAAGTTTCCAGTCCAGAAATACCGGGCATGTTCTCATCCAAGAAAACAATATCAAAAAAAGTACTGCGTATTTCCTCTAAGGCATCTTGCCCGCTTTGACTGGTCACCACTTTGTAACCTTTTTTCTCAAGAAAAAGAATATGGGGTTTTAATAGGTCGATTTCATCATCGACCCACAGAATTGTGATCTTGTTCATATAGTGGTTATCTTTGCGGAATTAAACACAAAGCCCTTGGTACAGACCAATAAGCTCAAAGTATTTAACGATCCAATTTACGGTTTTATTGGAACTCCAAACGAACTTATTTTTAAGCTAATAGGGCATCCCTATTTTCAACGTTTGAGGAGAATTTCACAAATGGGAATGTCCTACCTTGTATATCCCGGTGCCCATCATACGAGATTTCATCATGCTTTAGGTAGCATGCACCTTATGACCAGGGCCATTAACACCCTAAGAGTGAAGGGTGTAGAAATCAACGAGGAAGAGGAAACCGGTCTGCTCTGCGCCATATTACTGCATGATATTGGACATGGTCCATTTTCACATGCATTGGAGGGTTTCGTGGTTAGTGGATGGAGTCATGAGCGTTTGTCCCTTGAATTTATGAATAGTTTAAATCATGAATTTCAAGGCCAAATAACCACGGCCATAGCAATTTTCAAAGGAGAATATCCAAGACCTTTTATGAATCAATTGGTATCCAGTCAATTGGATATGGACCGATTGGATTACCTTAAACGTGATAGTTTTTACTCTGGGGTAACAGAAGGGAATATTAATTCAGAGCGCTTAATTTCCATGCTGAATGTTGTTGATGGCAACTTGGTTGTAGAAGAAAAAGGGATTTATGCAGTGGAAAAATTTCTGATGGCCCGAAGATTTATGTACTGGCAGGTGTACTTACATAAAACCGGGTTATGCGCAGAGCAAATGTTGATACGAATAATGACAAGAGCCCGTGAACTTGTGAATAAGGGCGTGGAGTTGGAGGGCAGTAGCTCATTTATTTTCTTTCTGAAGGGGATCCAGTCCAACGTTTTTGATCAAGGAACCTTGGAGAAATTCGCACTACTGGATGATGTTGATATAATAGGAGCGATCAAATCGTGGCAGAACCATTCAGATACTGTATTGTCCAAGTTGTGTGCAATGCTTTTGAATAGGAATTTACTTCAGGTTAAAATCAAAAAGAAACCAATTGCAGAGGATAGGATGGAAGCAATTGTAAGTGCGATTATTGCAAAGACTCACATAAATGCTCAAGATATACCTTATTTTGTATTCACAGGTGAAATTTCAAACAAGGCATACAGTCAAGATCATCAAGCAATCCGCATACTGAAACAGAATGGTAAAGTCACCGATGTTTTAAAGGAATCAGACCAACTTAATTTAAAGGCGTTGTCCAAGACGGTGACCAAATATTACTGCTGCTACCCTAAAGAAGCTGTTTAACAAATTTTGTTACTTTTGCAGAAATGAAATTTACAGCCACCCAAATTGCCGGAATTTTAGAGGGAGAAGTTGAGGGAAATCCTCAGATTGCGGTACATAAATTATCAAAAATTGAAGAGGGTGAAAAGGGTTCGTTAACATTTTTGGCTAACCCCAAGTACACTTCTTACATCTATTCCACTAAAGCCTCAATTACTATTGTCAATAAAGATTTCATCCCAGAACAGGATATCTCTACGACATTAATTAAAGTGGATGACGCTTATAAGTCCTTTTCAAAGTTGTTGGAGTATTACAATCAAGTGAAAAACAACAAAATAGGAATTGAAAATCCATCATACATTTCTGAAAGTGCAAATTATGCTGAAGGTTTTTACTTTGGCGCATTTTCATATTTAGGTGACAACGTCAATATTGGGAAGAATGTAAAAATCTATCCTAATGTTTATATCGGTGATAATGTGGCTATTGGGGATAATGTTATGGTATTCGCCGGAGCTAAAATATATTCTGAATCCATTATCGGTAATAACTGCGTTATCCATAGTGGAGCTATTATTGGTGCTGATGGCTTTGGGTTCACACCCAATTCAAATGGTGAATACAGTAAAGTACCTCAAACCGGAAATGTAATTCTTGAGGATAATGTGGATGTAGGTGCTGGTACCACGATAGATCGCGCCACCTTGGGCTCAACAATTTTGCGTAGAGGTGTAAAACTGGATAATCAAATTCAGATTGCGCATAACGTAGAAATCGGTGAGCATACTGCTATTGCAGCTCAAACTGGTGTGGCAGGGTCTACCAAAATTGGCAAAAATTGTTTGATAGGAGGGCAGGTCGGAATTGTAGGACATATTACAATCGGAGATCGCGTAAAAATTCAAGCGCAATCTGGAATAGGCCGCAATGTAAAAGATGATGAAGTGCTTCAAGGTTCACCAGCATTGAATTATGGTGATTACAATAAATCTTACGTACACTTTAAAAATTTACCCAAGTTGGTAAATCAAATTTCCAATTTAGAAAAAAAGATAGACAGTGAGCACAACTAGCGTTAAACAGCGCACTATCCAAAATAAAGTAACTCTAAAAGGAGTAGGGTTGCATACTGGTGAGAACGTTACCATGACTTTCGTTCCTGCCAAAGAAAACCACGGTTTTGCATTTAAGAGAGTAGATTTAGAAGGAGAACCCATAATAGAGGCGGATGCCAACTATGTGGTGAATACCCAGCGCGGTACAAATCTTGAAAAGAATGGAGTTAAAATCCAAACTTCGGAACATGTACTTGCAGCACTTGTGGGATTGGACATTGATAATGTTCTCATAGAATTGGATGCCCCAGAGCCTCCAATTATGGACGGTTCTTCCAAGTTCTTTGTAGAAGCCTTGGAGAATGCTGGAATTGTGGATCAAGAACAAGACCGCGAGGAGTATATAGTCAAGGATGTCATTTCTTATAAGGATGAAGCCACCGGTAGCGAGATTACCGTAATTCCTTCTGAAGAATATCAGATTACAACGATGGTTGATTTTGGTACAAAGGTCCTTGGCACACAAAATGCCACACTTGACCATATGAGCAACTTCAAATCCGAGATTGCTGATGCACGTACCTTTAGTTTTCTTCATGAATTGGAGATGCTATTGGAACACGGTTTGATCAAGGGAGGTGATTTGAACAATGCCATAGTCTACGTGGACAAGGAAATCTCCGAACCCACAATGAAAAAATTGGAAAAGGCCTTCAAAAAAGAAAAATTGTCGGTTAAACCCAATGGTATTTTAGACAATTTGACTTTGCATTATCCGAATGAAGCGGCAAGACACAAGTTGTTGGATGTTGTTGGGGATTTGGCGCTAGCTGGTACGCGTATACGAGGAAAGGTAATTGCAAATAAACCTGGGCACTACGTAAATACGCAGTTTGCAAAAAAACTATCCAAGATCATTAAAATAGAAAAGCGGAACAAGGTGCCAAATTATGATTTGAATCAACCTCCATTGATGGATGTAACCCAAATCATGGATATATTACCACATAGACCTCCTTTTTTATTGGTAGATAAGATTTTGGAACTTTCAGAAACACATGTAGTAGGGGTCAAGAATGTAACTATGAATGAACCCTTCTTTGTTGGACATTTTCCGGGAGCTCCAGTAATGCCTGGTGTTCTTCAGGTAGAAGCTATGGCTCAAACTGGAGGGATTTTGGTTTTAAGTACCGTGCCCGATCCAGAGAACTACCTCACATTTTTCATGAAAATGGATAATGTGAAATTCAAACAACAGGTTTCCCCTGGGGATACTTTAATATTTAAATGTGACTTGATCTCACCTATTCGGAGAGGAATTTGCCATATGCAAGCCTATGCCTATGCCAACGGAAAATTAGCTTCTGAGGCAGAACTGATGGCTCAAATCGTCAAAACAAAAAACAACTAGCACTAGATGAATCAACCTTTGGCTTATGTCCACCCGGGTGCAAAAATTGCCAAGAATGTGGTGATTGAACCCTTCTCAACTATCCATAATAATGTAACAATTGGAGAAGGAACCTGGATTGGTTCCAACGTTACAATTATGGAAGGTGCTCGTATTGGTAAGAACTGTAATATTTTTCCAGGGTCGGTGATTTCAGCAACTCCTCAAGATTTAAAATATCAAGGAGAAGAAACTACCGTTCATATTGGAGATAATACAACCATCAGGGAGTGTGCAACAATAAATAAAGGAACTTCTGACCGAATGAAAACGGTTATTGGGAACAATTGTTTGATCATGGCATATTGCCACGTGGCCCACGACTGTTTTATAGGGGATAATTGCATTTTCAGCAATAACTCAACGCTCGCAGGACACGTGACTATTGGCACCAATGTGGTATTGGCAGGTATGGTAGCTGTCCATCAATTTGTTTCCATTGGCAATCATGCATTTGTTACAGGGGGTTCTTTGGTTCGTAAAGATGTACCTCCATATGTAAAAGCAGCACGTGAACCCCTGTCGTACGTTGGCATCAACTCCATTGGGCTTAGAAGGCGTGGTTTTACTTCAGAAAAAATTCGTGAAATACAGAATGTATATAGGATTTTATACCAAAAGAATTACAACAACACTCAGGCAGCTTCCATAATAGAAGCCGAAATGGTAGCAACTCCTGAACGTGACGAAATTCTTCAGTTTATAAGGGATTCCCAGCGTGGAATCATGAAAGGTTACTTTAGTTCAAATTAAATTTATGGCGAATACTTCAGATATTAGAAAAGGATTGTGCATCCGATACAACCACGATATTTATAAAATTGTTGAATTTTTACACGTAAAGCCCGGTAAAGGACCAGCATTTGTAAGAACCAAACTGAAAAGTGTTACTACGGGTAAGGTAATTGACAACACCTTCTCTTCAGGTCATAAAATTGAAGATGTACGTGTTGAGACCAGATCATACCAATATTTGTATGCTGAAGGAGATACTTTTCATTTTATGAATACCAGTGATTACAACCAAATTTCATTGCAAAAAAGCTCTTTGGATGCTCCAGATTTGTTGAAAGAAGGTGAGGTTGTGACCATTTTGTTCAATACGGAAGATAGCATGCCTTTGTCAGTGGAAATGCCAGCAAGTGTCATTCTGGAAGTAACCCATACAGAACCAGGAGTTAAAGGTAATACTGCAACAAATGCAACCAAACCTGCTACTGTGGAGACCGGTGCCCGAATAAACGTTCCCTTATTTATAAATGAGGGAGATAAGGTTAAAGTTGACACGGAAAAAGGAAATTATTTAGAACGTGTAAAAGAATAACACAAATGAAATTTCCAAGGACCCATACCTTAAAGGAAATTGCGGAAATCCTGGGCACCAAATATGTAGGAGCCGAGGATTTTCCTGTTTTGGGAATGAATGAAATCCATGTTGTGGAACCTGGTGATATCGTATTTGTTGATCATCCAAAATACTACGATAAAGCTTTGCAATCAAAGGCGACAATTGTTCTGATAAACAAAGATGTAGAATGTCCAGAAGGAAAAGCCTTGTTGATTTCGGATGATCCTTTTCGGGATTTTAATACATTGACTAAACACTTTCGTCCGTTCCAATCGACAAATTCTGCGATTTCGTCTACTGCCAAAATAGGAAAGGATACCATAATTCAACCCAACGTGTTTATTGGGAATAATGTGGTCATCGGTAAAAATTGCCTTATACATGCTAATGTTTCCATTTATGATGATTGTATTATTGGTGATAATGTTATCATTCACAGTGGAACGGTTTTGGGTTCCGATGCCTTTTACTATAAAAATAGACCTACTGGTTTTGACAAATTGATTTCCGGAGGTAGGGTGATTATAGAGGATAATGTTGACATTGGCGCTTCTTGTTCTGTAGATCGTGGGGTGACTGGTGACACTACCATTGGGGAGGGAACCAAATTGGACAACCAAATCCAAATAGGTCATGATACTGCCATTGGTAAAAAGTGTTTGATTGCATCCCATACCGGAATTGCAGGTTGTGTGGTCATTGAAGATGAAGTGACACTTTGGGGGCAAGTGGGTGTAATAAGTGGAATTACAATAGGCAAAGGTGCCACGGTGTACGCGCAATCTGGAGTAGGTGGCAGTCTAGAAGGTGGGAAGGCCTATTTTGGCAGCCCAGCGGGAGAAGCACGTTCCAAAATGAAGGAATTGGCGATGATCAAAAACATCCCATTTCTAATGGAAAAAATCAAAGATAAATAGCATAAAATTTACTTTATAGTTTAGGTGCAAAAGGCTACTTTTGTCCTGTAATTAAATCAAGAATATGAGTGTTCTAGTTAACAAAGATTCTAAAATAATCGTCCAAGGATTTACTGGAAGTGAAGGTACTTTCCATGCGGGTCAAATGATTGAATACGGAACTAATGTAGTTGGTGGTGTTACACCAGGAAAAGGAGGCCAGGAACATTTGGGCAAACCTGTTTTCAATACAGTTGAAGAGGCTGTGAAGGAAGTAGGTGCGGACACTACGATCATATTTGTGCCCCCTGCATTTGCTGCAGATGCCATTATGGAGGCGGCAAGTGCTGGAATCAAGGTGATTATAACCATTACTGAAGGTATCCCAGTTGCAGATATGGTGAAAGCCAATGATTATATAAAAGATTTTGACTGCACCTTAGTTGGGCCAAATTGCCCAGGAGTTATAACACCTGAAGAGGCCAAGGTGGGTATTATGCCTGGATTTGTCTTCAAAAAAGGGAATGTAGGTATTGTATCCAAATCTGGTACCTTAACCTATGAAGCTGCTGATCAAGTTGTACGACAAGGATTGGGTATTACCACTGCTATCGGTATTGGCGGTGACCCAATAATTGGTACTACTACCAAAAAAGCTGTGGAATTGCTTATCAATGATCCAGAAACCGAATGTGTTGTTATGATCGGTGAAATTGGCGGTCAACTAGAGGCTGACGCAGCCAAATGGTACAAGGAAAGCGGAAGTAACAAGCCTATCGTTGGATTTATAGCCGGTGAAACTGCACCCGCAGGTAGAACAATGGGACATGCTGGAGCCATAGTAGGCGGTAGTGATGATACTGCGCAGGCTAAAAAAAGAATTATGCGGGAATGTGGAATCCATGTAGTTGATTCCCCTGCAGAAATTGGCCTAAAAGTCAAGGAAGTAGTTGGATAACACAACCGTTAAAACTATTGTAAATCCCGTTTTCAACGGGATTTTTTTTCGCTAAAACATAAAACAAAAACTATATTTGATATTCAACCAATCAAACTTGGAAACTATGAAACTTTTGGAAGGCAAAAATGTAATTATAACAGGAGCTAGTAGAGGAATCGGTAAAGGAATTGCACAGGTATTCGGAAATGCGGGTGCTAATGTCGCATTTACATACAGCTCCAGTGAAGCCCCAGCTTTGGAATTGGAAAATGAACTTAGTGCCATGGGCGTAAAAGCAAAAGCGTACAAGAGTAATGCAGCAAGTTTTACCGAATCAGAAGAATTAGTGGCGAAAGTATTGGAAGATTTTGGAGGTACTATCGATGTACTGATCAATAATGCGGGAATTACCAAAGACAATCTTTTGATGCGAATGGGAGAAGAAGATTTTGACTCAGTAATAGAAATCAATTTGAAGTCCGTTTTTAATATGACCAAGGCGGTTCAACGTACGATGTTGAAACAACGTAAGGGTTCCATAATTAATATGAGTAGTGTAGTTGGCGTTAAAGGAAATGCTGGTCAAACCAATTATGCTGCTTCAAAAGCCGGAATGATAGGATTCACCAAATCGGTGGCACTTGAATTAGGTAGCAGAAATATTAGATGTAATGCAATTGCACCAGGTTTTATTGAAACGGAGATGACCGATAAATTGGATGAAAAAACCGTGCAAGGCTGGAGAGATGCTATACCATTGAAACGTGGAGGAAGTCCTGAAGATGTTGCCAATGCCTGCCTGTTCTTGGCATCGGACCTATCGGCATACGTTACGGGTCAGGTTCTCAACGTAGACGGGGGTATGCTAACTTAATAATACATGGATATACTTACGGTACTTTTTGTAATACTTGCAGCTCTAGCTGCACTTGGTATCGTGTATTTTCAATATTTTTTCAAGAAAAAAAAACAAGGCACCCAAAAGTATGTTTTGGGTGCTTTGAGGTTTATTACCATTTTCTGTGTTTTCCTTTTATTGATAAACCCCCAGTTCGTCAAGAATGATTATTTCATTGAAAAAAGCAAGCTCATTCTTCTAACAGATGGGTCTTCTTCAATGCAGGAACATACCGATTCGGATTCTCTAAACAAGTTTCACCAATTTGTTCTTTCCAATGCTGCGTTGCAACAACGCTTTGATTTTCATCAATATGGTTTTGGTAGTGATTTGTATCAGATGGACTCTATCAGCATGCAAGAAAACAACACTGATATTGCCAAATCACTTAAGGGTATTGACGAAATTTTTGGGAAAGGACCTAGAACTGTAATACTTTTTTCGGATGGGAATCAAACCTTGGGTCAAGATTATTCCTATTATAATGCTCCATCTAACTCTAGTATACATTCAGTTATAGTAGGGGATACCACGCAATTTGAAGATTTGGTGATTACTTCCGTCAATGTAAACAAATACGCATTTCTAGAAAATCAATTTCCGCTAGAAGTGCAATTGGTTTACAATGGAAAACGTGCGGTAACTTCATCTTTAACCATTCAAATGGATGGTCGAATTGTTTATCAGGAAAATTTAAACTTTCATAGGCAAAAGAAAAGTCATACGGTAAATGCTTTGATAGAGGCCACGAGCGTTGGAAATAAGTCTATCGTTGTTCAAACTCGTGTGCTGGATAACGAGCGAAATCAGTTCAACAATACCAAAGAATCAGCAATTGAAGTTATCGATGAGAAATCCAAGATAGGTATTGTATCAGAACTGTTGCACCCAGATATCGGCGCTTTGAAAAGAGCTATTGAAAAAAATGAACAAAGGGAGGTTGTTCTATTAAGGCCCAATGATTCCGCTGAAAACTTTGAAGACATAAATCTATTTATTCTTTACCAGCCAAATCGTAGCTTTAAAAGAGTTTATGACTATTTGGATCAAACTGGTGTTAATCGATTTACGATTACGGGTTCTAAAACAGATTGGTTTTTCTTGAACCAGATTCAGCGTTCTTTTTTTAAAGAAGGACTCAACCAAACCGAAGAATTACTTCCTGTTTTAAACCAAGGGTTTAGCACATTTGGTATTGGAGAATTAAGCATGACAGGTTATCCTCCTTTAATTGGGCAGCTAGGGGATATTGAACTTAATGGCGCCTTGGATATTTTGATAACACAACGCATTCGGGGAGTGGATTTGGATGCTCCATTGTTTTGCTTCTTAACCGAGGGGAGTAAAAAAGAAGCAGTCCTATTTGGCGAGAATGTATGGCGATGGAGAGCTCAAAACTATAGAGATACACAGAGTTTTGAGGATTTTGATGGTTTGATTTCCAAAATTATGGTGTTTTTATCCACGAATAACCGACGTAACCGTCTTGAGTTGGATTATGATAAAGTCTATGATATTGGCCGTAATGCAAAAGTTCGCACATCATTTTATGACAAAAGCTATGCCTTTGATCCAGATGCCAATCTAACCATAAGCATTGAAGGCGTTTCAAATGATTTTACGCGCAATGCCCCGATGCTTTTAAAAGGCCCGTTTTATGAAATAGATCTTAGCGATTTAAAGGCTGGAGAATATAGATTCACCGTTACTGAAAGTATAGAAGGAATTTCTGCTAACGGCAGTTTTAAGATCATAGACCACAATCCAGAGAAGCAGCAGTTTTCCGCTGATTTTGGAAGACTAAAACAATTAAGTGAAAATAATGGAGGCAATGTATTCTTTACAAATCAATTGGAAGACTTGGTTGCCGAACTGGCCAATGGCCAAAAGTATACCCCTATCCAAAAGAGCAGGCAAAATGTAGTATCTTTAATAGATTTTAGTGTACTCTTGGGGATTATAGCCCTGGCTTTGGCTTTTGAGTGGTTTATTAGAAAATACAACGGATTAATTTAAACATAAATTAGAATGGAAAGATTACCAAAAATTGCTTTACCAGCTGTTGCAGCTATTATTTTTGTCATCATTTTGATATCAAAATCTGCGGTAACCATAGGTTCTGGTGAAGCAGGCGTATTATACAAGACGTTTGGGGATGGTGTAGTAACGGATAAACCACCCCTAGGAGAAGGATTCCACTTAGTTGCACCTTGGAACAGGGTTTATGTCTATGAAGTGCGAAGACAAGAGATTTTTGAGAAAATGAAAGTGTTGTCCTCGAACGGATTGGACATTCAATTAGATGCTTCAGCGTGGTACCAACCTAATTACAATGAATTAGGCAAATTACACCAGGAAATTGGTGAAAATTACCTTCAAAGGATTATTCTACCGACTATTCGTTCAGCTGCAAGAAGTGTGGTAGGACGATATACCCCAGAACAATTGTATTCCAGTAAAAGAGACGCCATTCAAGCTGAAATATTTGAGGAAACAAAGAAAATCGTTGAAACGCAGCATATAGTCTTAGATGATATTCTTGTAAGGGACGTTACGTTACCACCAACTATTAAAGAAGCAATTGAACGTAAATTGAAGCAAGAGCAAGAATCTTTAGAGTATGAATTTAGACTGGTCACTGCACAAAAAGAAGCAGAACGCCAACGAATTGAAGCACAGGGTAAAGCTGATGCGAACAAAATTCTAAGCGCGTCATTAACCGATAAAATTCTTCAAGACAAGGGGATTGAAGCCACTTTAAAACTTTCTCAATCACCAAACTCAAAAGTTGTAGTGGTAGGTTCCAGTGGTGATGGTTTACCATTAATTTTGGGAAATAACTAATTCTGTCTTTTTTGATAAAAAATTATATACTACTTTTGACAGCATAATGAGAAACAGAAACACACATCATCATTTTTATCCTTGCCCTCAAGCGAGATAGAAATGTATTGCTGTTTGTAAAATATATTCTAACCCGTTTGAGAAATCAAACGGGTTTTGTTTTTAAGGCCATTTGATACTCAGACATAAATTGACTTAAAATGACAAAGATTAGAATCGCGGTCCAAAAAAGTGGAAGATTAAATGAGGACTCCCTGAAAATCTTAAAAGATTGCGGTGTTTCAATAGATAATGGTAAAGATCAGTTGAAGGCTACTGCACGTAACTTTCCGTTGGAGGTATTCTATTTACGAAATGGGGACATTCCACAATATCTAAGGGATGGTGTTGTGGATATAGCCATTATTGGGGAGAATGTTCTAGTTGAAAAAGGGGAGGACATTTTGGTAATGGAGCGGCTCAATTTTTCCAAATGCCGTGTTTCCTTGGCCGTGCCTAATAGCATGGAATACAATTCCGTACAAGACTTTGAAGGCAGGCGTATTGCAACCTCATATCCCAATACGGTAAAAAAATACTTGGAATCCAAAGGGGTAAAGGCAGAATTACATATTATCAATGGATCTGTTGAAATTGCGCCCAATATTGGTTTGGCTAATGGGATATGCGATATAGTATCCAGTGGCAGTACACTTTTTAAAAACAACTTGAAAGAAGTTGAAGTTATTCTTAAAAGTGAAGCAGTTCTTGCAGTGTCACCTAAAATCTCTGAAGAAAGAGAAGAGATATTGACGAGACTGCGATTTCGAATCAATTCCGTTTTACAAGCAAGACAGAATAAATACGTACTCTTAAATGCGCCTAACGAGAAACTTGACGAAATCATTGCCATACTACCAGGTATGCGCAGCCCAACGGTATTGCCCTTGGCTGAAGAAGGATGGAGTTCAGTACATACTGTTATTAACAGGGATACGTTTTGGGATGTTCTGGATGAATTGAAAGCTGCTGGCGCAGAAGGTATTTTGGTTTGTCCAATTGAAAAAATGGTGCTCTGATGAAACAATTCGAATATCCAGAAAAAGCAGATTGGAAAAACATATTGCAACGTCCAACGGCTACCGTATCCGATATTGAGTCGACGGTAACAGGAGTTTTTAAGGATGTTGAACGTGATGGGGATGTCGCAGTGAATTCCTATACCGCCAAATTTGATGGGGTCAAATTAGAAAATATGCTGGTTGGCTCAGAAGAAATAGAAGAAGCAATAAATCAAGTTCCAGACCAGCTTAAGAATGCCATAAAACTGGCCAAATCGAATATTGAGAAGTTTCATTCAGCCCAACAGACCGCTACGGTAAGCTTGGAAACCATGCCAGGCGTAAAGTGTTGGCAAGAAAAACGTCCTATTCAAAAAGTTGGCTTGTACATCCCAGGAGGAACTGCTCCGTTATTTTCAACAATTTTAATGCTGGCAGTTCCTGCTAAAATAGCTGGCTGTAAAGAAATTGTTCTTTGTACCCCGCCAGATACATCAGGTGCCATTAATCCTGCAATACTTTATACGGCACAACTCTGCGGGATTACTAATATTTGTAAGGTGGGTGGCATTCAAGCTATTGCTGCATTGACATTTGGAACGGCAACAATTCCTCAAGTTTACAAAATATTTGGCCCAGGAAACCAATATGTTACAGTAGCAAAACAGTTGGCCACAAAATACGGAGTAGCCATTGATATGCCAGCTGGTCCGAGTGAGTTGTTGGTGGTAGCTGATGATACTGCCAATCCCAAATTTGTGGCTGCAGATTTACTAAGTCAGGCAGAACATGGTGTGGATAGTCAGGTGCTATTCGTATCAACTTCTTCAACCATGTTGGATAGTGTCGCAACCGAATTGGAGTTGCAAATAGCTGTGTTACCAAGGAAGGATATTGCCAAAAAATCAATAGCTAATAGCCGGTTGATTCTTATGGAAAATAAGGAAGAAGCCTTAGAACTTATTAATGCGTATGGACCTGAACATTTCATTGTTTGCACTGCCGAAGATGAGTTTTACGTGAATAATATAGCAAATGCCGGTTCCGTTTTTGTGGGTAACTATACTCCCGAAAGTGCCGGGGATTATGCTTCAGGAACCAACCACACTTTACCAACTAATGGATATGCAAAGCAATACAGCGGGGTAAATCTTGACAGTTTTATGAAAAGTATGACCTTCCAGAAAATCAGTGAAGATGGCATGAAGCGCATCGGAAATGCCATTGAATTAATGGCAGAGGCTGAAGGTTTGCAAGCACATAAAAACGCGGTAACAGTACGATTAAATAGTTTGCTATGAGTTCCAATTTTGATTTGAACAAGCTTGTACGTGACAGCGTGAAGGGATTAAAACCCTATTCATCAGCAAGGGACGAATATGTTTCAGATGGGTCACAGATGGTTTTTTTGGATGCGAATGAAAACCCATTTGAAAATGGGGTCAATCGCTATCCGGACCCGCAACAACGATCTCTAAAAACTGTTTTGGCAGAACAGAAAAATGTTTTGGAAGATCAAATTTTATTGGGTAATGGCAGCGACGAAGTCTTGGATTTGATTTTTAGGGCCTTTTGCGAACCCAATGTAGATAACATAATTACAATGCCTCCAACGTACGGCATGTATAAGGTGCTGGCAGGAATAAATGCAGTTGAAAACAAGGAAGTTCTATTGACTTCTGATTTTGAATTGGATGCTGAAAGAATTTTTAAAGCCATAGATTCAAAGAGTAAATTAATTTTTATTTGCTCACCTAATAATCCAACAGCTAACATTTTTGATAAAGAGGCGGTGATCAAAATATTGGAAAATTTTTCCGGTATTGTCGTAATTGATGAAGCCTATATCGATTTTGCCAAAACACCATCTTGGATTGAATCTTTGGAGCAATTTCCAAATTTGATCGTCACACAAACGCTCTCAAAAGCCTATGGTATGGCTGGCATCCGCCTTGGAACATGCTATGCATCAAGTGCTATCATAGAAATTCTGAATAAGATCAAGCCACCTTATAATGTAAATCAGTTGACTCAGGGCAAGGCATTAGATCATCTGTTGGCAGGAAATAAAACCAAGCAAGAAGTTCAACAGATACTGGAAGAAAGAGGTAAACTAGCCAAAGCCATGATTGAATTGGATTTTGTGAAAATTGTGTACCCAACGGATACCAATTTTCTTCTAGTGAAAGTGGATGACGCGAATAAACGATATAATGAACTTTTACGCGAGAAAATCGTAATACGGAATAGAAGTACACAACCGCTGTGCGCGAATACTTTACGGTTTACAATAGGTACACCATCAGAGAATCAAAAATTAATAGCAACCTTAAAGGCACTAGGATAATGGCTAAAAAAGTACTTTTCATTGACAGGGATGGAACGATCATCAAAGAAACAGTTGATGAGCAAATTGATGCTTTCGAAAAGATGATTTTCTACCCCAAATCGTTCACATACTTGGGAAAAATCGCCAAAGAACTGGATTTTGAATTGGTGATGATTACCAATCAAGATGGTTTGGGTACCAAGGTATTTCCGGAAGAAACCTTTTGGCCCGTACACAATTTCATTCTAAAGGCTTTTGAAAATGAAGGTGTGAAATTCGACAAGGTATTTATAGATAGGACATTTCCAGATGAAAATGCCGATACACGAAAACCTGGAACAGGACTACTGAAGGACTATTTTACAAAAGAATATGATCTCGAAAATTCGTTTGTAATTGGAGACCGTTTGACTGATGTTGAATTGGCAAAAAACCTTGGCGCTAAAGGAATATTCATTAATGACGAGACAAATCTTGGCTCAGGTGAAATTACCGTAAATAAGAGCGAGTTGGCTCCTTTTATTGCTTTGGAAAGTAACGACTGGGAAAAAATATATGAGTTCCTAAAACTGGATAATCGTACTGCCCAAATCACGAGAAAGACCAATGAAACTGACATTCACATCGAATTAAATCTTGATGGCACGGGTAAATGTAAAATAGAAACAGGGCTCGCTTTTTTTGATCATATGTTGGACCAACTTGCAAGACATGGACAAATGGATCTTACTATTAAGGTGAATGGAGACCTGCATGTAGATGAACACCATACTATTGAAGATACTGGGATCGCACTGGGTGAAGTTTTCTATCAAGCATTGGGTGATAAATTGGGCATAGAGCGCTATGGTTTTTGTTTACCCATGGATGACTGCCTAGCGCAAGTAGCTATTGATTTTGGCGGTAGAAATTGGCTCGTTTGGGAAGCAGATTTTAAAAGAGAAATGGTTGGCGATATGCCTACGGAAATGTTTCACCACTTTTTTAAATCCTTCACGGATGGAGCTAAGGCCAATTTAAATGTAAAGGCAGAGGGAAAAAACGAGCACCATAAAATTGAGGCCATTTTCAAGGCATTTGCGAAATCCATTAAAATGGCTGTCAAAAGGGATGTTGAAAAAATGGTGCTTCCGTCAACCAAAGGAATGCTTTAACCATCCACGTTTAAATTAACAAAGAAAAGTAGCGATGAAACTGGTAATACTCGATTACGGGGCAGGAAACATACAAAGTATCATTTTTGCGGTAGAACGATTAGGTTATAAGGCGGTACTTACCGATAATGTTTCAGAAATTCTTGCAGCGGATAAGGTTATTTTCCCCGGGGTGGGGGAGGCAAGTTCTGCCATGACAAAATTGAAATCAAGCGGATTGGATAAAATCATACCGCAACTTAAACAACCCGTACTTGGTATTTGCTTAGGAATGCAATTGATGTGCAATTCGTCAGAAGAGGGAAACACAAAAGGTTTGGGCATATTTGACATTGATGTCAGACGCTTTTCCAATTCGGTAAAAGTTCCGCAAATTGGGTGGAATCAAATTGAGGGGTTAAAGACCGATCTTTTCCTTAACACACCCAATAATTCATATATCTATTTAGTGCACAGTTTTTATGCCTCTTTGTGTGATGAGACGATTGCAACCAGCGATTATGATTTGAAATATAGCGCAGCATTGAACAAGGACAATTTTTACGGAGTTCAATTTCATCCAGAAAAGAGTAGCACTATTGGAAGCGTGATTTTACAAAACTTCCTAGAACGAATATCATGAAGGGATACTATATTTCAACAGACACCTCCAAAATGGACGTTTCCTTAATCCACGGGTTAATAAAAGACTCGTATTGGGGTGGCTATCGTACATTGGAAATGACCAAAAAAACAATAGCAAATTCGCGTTGCTTCGGGATTTTTAATGAAAATGATGAGTTAATTGGGTTTGCTAGATTATTAACTGATGAAGTGGTATTCGCTTACCTAATGGATGTGATCATTGCACCAGTGCATCAAGGTAAAGGTCTAGGAAAAATATTGATCAAGCATATATTGAATCTCCCAGAAATCAAAGCAGTCCATACAGTGGCATTAAAGACAAAGGATGCACACAGTCTATACGAATCATATGGATTTAAGACCGTAGGGGATTCTGAAATGTGGATGGCCATGGATAACGCTAAATACGACTGAATATGAGAATTATTCCTGCGATAGATATTATTGACGGTAAATGTGTACGGCTTTCTAAAGGTGACTATGACACCAAAGTCATCTACAACGAAAATCCACTTGAGGTTGCCAAGCAATTTGAGGCACATGGTATTGAATACTTGCACTTGGTAGATTTGGATGGCGCTAAATCAAAACATATTGTCAATTATAAGATATTGGACGGAATTGCCTCCAAAACAAATTTGAAAATTGATTTTGGTGGCGGTTTGAAATCAAATGAAGATTTGCATATCGCATTTGAATCAGGAGCACATCAAATAACAGGAGGTAGTATTGCAGTGAAAGACAGCCAAGTGTTTTTGGGATGGTTGGAAACCTATGGAGCCGATAAGATTATTCTTGGCGCTGATGCAAACAACGAAAAGATAGCAGTTTCAGGATGGCAAGAAGAATCCAACTTATCATTGATTCCATTTATCCAAGACTATTTGAAAAAAGGGATAGCCTATGTGATTTGTACGGATATCAGCAAGGACGGCATGCTGGAAGGCCCTTCATTTGATTTGTACCATAAAATCCTTGATAAGACAAAAAAAACAACCACACGTATTACAGGAAGTGGAGTAGAGGATAAAGAAGTCCTTGGAGTGAATTTGATAGCCAGCGGGGGAATTTCAGCTTTTAAAGAACTATATCATCTTCAAGAATTAGGCTGCGAAGGAACCATTATCGGTAAAGCGATTTATGAGAACAAGATAAGTTTAAAACAATTGGAAAATTACATTTTGGATAATGGAAGCACTTGAGCAATTTCAAAAGGAATTTCTACAAAATGCAGCATTCCGTATGGATGAAAGTCTTCGTATGATTGAAATTTGTTTCGACAAATTATCCGAAGAATTGATTTGGAAAAGGCCCAATGATTCGTCAAACAGTATTGGCAATCTCATATTGCATTTATGTGGAAACATAACCCAGTATGCCATCTCCTCCCTGGGTAATCAACCCGATAACCGATTTAGAGATGAAGAATTTACCAAGAAAGGTGGCTATACCAAAGACGAATTGTTATCAAAAATTACACAAACAGTGGGTCAGGCCAAAGTAACTTTTAAATCCACTCCAACATCCGAATATGTACGGGTGAGAACCGTACAGGGCTTTGATTTCTCTGGGATTGGTACTGTTGTTCATGTCGTGGAACATTTGTCCTATCATACGGGTCAAATTGCACTATTGACTAAACTGTTTCTTGATTCAGACCTAGGGTTTTATGATGGAATGGATTTAAACGCCAAAAATGAGAAGAACAATTAGTCCATAGAACTAAACCTAGTAGTTATGCTCACAAAACGAATAATTCCTTGTTTGGACATCAAAGACGGACGCACGGTTAAAGGTGTAAATTTTGTTGATTTACGTGATGCGGGTGACCCTGTCGAGCTCGCAGCAATTTATGCACAAGAAGGTGCTGATGAATTGGTTTTTTTGGATATTTCAGCAACGGAGGAAAAACGGAAAACACTGGCAGAATTGGTATATCATGTTGGGGAAAAGGTGAACATCCCCTTTACTGTTGGCGGTGGTATTTCCTCCGTGGAAGATGTGGATATACTCTTAAAGAATGGCGCAGACAAAGTATCCATAAATTCCTCCGCAGTCAAACGTCCGGAATTGATCAATGAATTGGTTGCCAAATTCGGTTCCCAATGCATAGTTGTTGCAATTGATGCCAAAAGAAAAGACAACCAATGGAAAGTACATTTGGTTGGAGGTAAAGTACCAACGGAAATTGATTTGTTTGAATGGGCAAAGGAGGTTGAACAACGAGGAGCTGGAGAAATACTGTTCACATCAATGGATCATGATGGCACAAAGAATGGATTTGCCAATCAGGCACTTCGAAAATTGTCTGAATTGGTGAACATTCCGATAATTGCATCAGGAGGGGCAGGCAACATGTCCCATTTTACAGATACCTTTCAAAATGGAAAAGCAGATGCCGCTTTGGCAGCTAGTATATTTCATTTTAAGGAAATCGGGATAAAGGAATTAAAAACAGAATTACGGGAAAATGGAATAGCAGTTCGTTTGTAAGCTATTCGGACCGATTTAAAAACATAGTAATGAATGTAGATTTTTCAAAAAGTGGTGAAGGTTTGGTACCAGCGATAATTCAAGATGCACAAACTAAAAATGTGCTGATGTTGGGCTACATGAACCAAGAAGCCTTAGACGTCACCTTAAAAACCAAAAAAGTTACATTTTACAGCAGAAGTAAGAACCGATTGTGGACAAAAGGAGAGGAGAGTGGTAATTATTTGCAGTTAGTGGATATCCAAAATGATTGTGATAAGGATACGCTTTTGGTTTTTGTGCATCCTCAAGGTCCGACTTGTCACAAAGGAACCGCTACCTGCTGGGGTGGTACTAACGACCAAGAATATGGTTTTTTGTCTAAGTTGGAAATGATTATCGCATCAAGAAAAGATAATTCAGAAGACCCTAATAGTTATGTCGCATCGTTGTTCCGAAAAGGTATTAACAAGATAGCTCAAAAAGTAGGAGAGGAAGCGGTTGAAACCGTAATAGAAGCAAAAGACGATAACGACGAGCTATTTCTTAATGAAAGTGCCGACCTATTGTTTCATTATTTGATTCTTCTTCAGGCCAAAGGATACAGTCTCAACGACATTGTAAAAACACTACAAGGTAGGCATCAGTAAGCTTAAACACTAGCGTTAAGGTTTTTCTAATCCTGTAAGGTTTACAGCTAAATAGCGTATTTTTATGTAATGGCTATGAACACTAGAAAGGGATTTCGCTTTACTACTTACGAAGCACCTCATCAAACTCCTTTTGAAAAACTATTCGAGATTTTTCAAGAACTGATTACCCATACCTCTGGGGATGTGGAAGAAGCCTTGGATTGGCTGCGCGAGTTGGACAAGGAGTATGAGTTAACCGACGATGACTATACTATTGATGATTTTATCGAAGAGCTAAAGGCAAAGGGGTTTATTCGAGAAGAAATTGATTTGGACAACAATGAAGCAGGAACTGAGGGTGACGAAGGGGATGAGGGTGAGGGGAATAGTGGATTTTCCATAACCGCGAAACTAGAACGCATGTTGCGGCAACGCGCACTTGACCAAATTTTTGGGAAATTAAAACGAAGCGGCTCCGGTAACCATAAAACGGGTAAATCTGGTAGGGGAGATGAGCATACTGGTGAGTTCAGGGAATACCGTTTTGGCGATGCCTTGGAACATATTTCAATGACAGAAAGCCTGAAGAACGCACAGGTGAATCATGGTCTGGATAATTTTTCATTGCGTGAAGAGGACTTGGTGGTAGAAGATACTCAGTATAAAGCGCAGATGAGTACGGTTTTGATGATAGATATCAGCCATAGTATGATTCTATACGGCGAAGATCGCATAACCCCTGCAAAGAAGGTGGCCATGGCTCTTGCCGAGTTGATAACTACACGATACCCGAAGGATACTTTGGACATTTTGGTCTTTGGGAATGATGCTTGGCCTATTTCCATTAAGGAATTGCCCTATCTTAAAGTAGGACCTTATCATACCAATACCGTAGCGGGATTGCAACTTGCAATGGACATGCTAAGAAGGAAACGGAATACCAATAAGCAAATTTTCATGATAACAGATGGTAAGCCTTCCTGTTTACGGCTACCAAATGGGGATTACTACAAAAACAGTGTTGGATTGGATGAGTATATCGTTGAAAAATGCTACAACATGGCACAGCAAGCAAGAAAATTGCATATTCCGATTACCACATTTATGATTGCAGAGGACCCGTACCTGATGAAATTTGTGCGTGAGTTTACCAAAGCAAACAAAGGAAAAGCATTTTATACAGGCCTTAAAGGTTTAGGTGAAATGATTTTCGAGGATTACGAACAAAACAGAAGAAAAAGAATTAAAGGATAACAGTGAAGATGGCGATTACAACGCATGAAAAAATAAAGACCCTTGGCCAGTTGATTAAGGCTGGGTATTCCCATAAAAGCATTAAAGATGAGCTTAGGGAGAATCTTTTAGAAAGTATAAAGAAAGGTGAAGAAACCTTTCATGGTGTTTGGGGCTATGAAAATTCTGTAATACCTGAATTGGAACGCGCGATTCTTTCAAGACATAACATCAATTTGTTAGGACTTAGAGGTCAGGCAAAAACGCGTTTGGCCAGGCTCATGGTCCAGTTGTTGGACGAGTGGATTCCAATTGTTGCCGGTTCCGAAATCAACGATGATCCATTTGCGCCAATTTCACGATATGCCAAGGAGTTGATTACAGAAAAAGGCGATGATACTCCAATTGAATGGTTACATCGAGATGAGCGGTTTTATGAAAAATTGGCAACACCAGATGTAACAGTAGCTGATTTAATAGGTGATATAGACCCGATTAAGGCGGCAAACCTAAAACTGTCCTATGCAGATGATCGTGTCATACATTTTGGCATGATTCCCAGGGCAAACAGAAGTATTTTTGTAATTAATGAACTTCCCGACCTTCAGGCGCGCATCCAAGTTGCCTTATTCAATATCCTTCAAGAAGGCGATATTCAGATTAGAGGTTTTAAACTAAGGTTATCCTTGGATTTACAATTTGTTTTTACTGCGAATCCTGAAGATTATACCAATCGAGGTAGTATTGTAACACCACTGAAGGACAGAATTGGCTCGCAAATATTGACGCATTATCCAGAAGATCTGGAAATTGCCAAAAAAATCACCCTTCAAGAAGCAAAATTGGATAGCCGGCAAAAAGAACAGGTCCATGTCCCGGAATTGGCCATGGATGTATTGGAGCAAATTAGTTTTGAGGCTCGAAACAGCGAGTATGTTGATGCTAAAAGTGGTGTAAGTGCGCGGATGAGCATCACTGCATTTGAAAATCTTCTGAGTACCGCTGAAAGGCGAATAGCAAGGTCTGGAATTGACAGCACTACTGTTAGACTAAGTGATTTTATGGGCGTAATCCCTTCAATTACTGGAAAAATAGAGTTAGTCTACGAAGGAGAACAGGAGGGAGCTGGCTCCGTTGCAGAATCTTTAGTGGATGAAGCCATCAAAACCTTGTTTCCAAATTTCTTTCCAAAAATTGCAAAATTGGAACGTAAGGAGGAAGAAACGGTTTATGATGATTTGGTATTGTGGTTTTTTGAAGGTGAAGGATTTGATTTATTGGATGAAGACAATGACATAGACTATCAATCAAAATTGGATTCCATTGTGCCGCTTCAAAAACTAATCAAAGAATACCACCCCAATGTCAAAAAAGAAGATTCTTATTTTTTGAAAGAACTCTTATTATGGGGATTGGTAGCACACAATAAGCTTAGCAAAAAACGATTCACCCAGGGATATCAATTTAAGGACCTTTACGGCAGTTACATTCGAGGACTCTAGTAACTTGCTACATCCATAGATTTAAATTGTCATTGTAGTTTTCAAAATTATAACTGCCAATGAGTTGTTTACGATACCAAAAGGACACCAAAGTCAATAGGGCCAGTAAACAATACAAGATTAGTATAGAAATTGCCATGGGCATAAAAGTAGCCGGAATTACTGAGTTTACATAGTCTGAAGTTGAACCCAAAATTAAAAAAGAGTCATAAATTTTGAAGACATAAACAATCATTACGGCGTATAATATGTACTCCAAATTCCGCATTTTAGGATCTGGCATTTCTTTTTCTGTAATCTTAAACCAAACTACATAGAGGTAGATAAAATGAATAATGGAGAACAGTGGAAATATATAATTGTCCGGTTTTAGAAAATAGAATTTGTTTGTAAACAATCCATAGAAATTGGACACGGACAAAAGTAAAAGGATAATGAAAATCAGGATGTTATTAACACGCCAACTTAAGAAATTCTTGACTAAGTTCATTTCAATTTAGGATTTGGGGAACTCAAAAGTTCACTCTAAGAACGAGATTGGCTTTGGAATATTCTGAATAAATCGATGAATCACATGTAATGTTGGGTAAGTAGAATATCCTGTGGTGAAATTGTGCCCATTAAGCGCGTCACAACCGTTTATCGAATGACTTATAATTCAAGTAGACAAGATTCATTTTGTTCAAGAAGCGCCGTTTTTAAAGCTTCTTACATCAACAATTGAATTTTTTGTATTTTGGAACAAATACTTATGTGAATGGCAAACTGGTTGACTGTTCTACTTACCGTTCTGGCAATTTATGTGCTCATCAGTGTACTATTGTATTTTCTTCAGGATTATTTTCTTTTTAAACCTGAAAAGTTACCGGATGATTTCCAGTTTTATTACAATAACCAAGAAATAGACGAATACAATATTGAAACTAGGGATGGTGCAACTATAAATGGACTTCGCTTTAAAACGGATAATCCAAAAGGTGTGGTTTTCTACCTAAAGGGTAATTCCAAAAGCATTAAAGGATGGGGAAAGTTTGCGGTTGATTTTACAAGACATGGGTATGATGTCATTATGGTAGACTATCGAGGCTTTGGGAAAAGTACAGGCCGTAGAACTCAAAAAGCGGTAAAACGTGATATGCAGGTTATCTATAATAAGATAAAGGAAAAGGTGCCTGAAAAATATATCATTCTTTATGGTAGATCAATGGGGTCTGGGTTTGCTGCTAAACTAGCATCAATGAACAATCCTAGAATGTTGATTTTGGACGCTCCATACTACAGCTTGAGCAAGGTGGCTAAAAAGTACATTCCATTTATGCCATTATCCATATTGATAAAGTTTCCAATGCCTACCTACAAATGGTTGAAATATGTGAATTGTCCTATCCATATTATACATGGTACGGATGATCGCTTAATACCTTATAAAACTAGTGTTCGACTATCAAAAATAAAACCCAAAACAACCAAGTTGTATACGGTTATCGGGGGTGGTCATAAAAACCTGAACAACTTTGAATCGTACCACAAGATGTTGACGGAAATAATGACCTCGAAACTTAGAAAAGTCAATCTTGAAGGTTCAAGTTTTAATGTAAAACACAGTTCAAAACGCGCCAATGCGAAAGCTTAAGAAGGTCGTCCTCGTCTGCCTTGGTTTATTTTTACTACTCCTACTCATGTTTCATACATTTCAAGACAAGTTAATATTCCTGCCCACACAATTGCCTAATGACTTTGCCTATTCCTTTGACAAACCATTCCAGGAATTGTTTCTTACCGCCAATGATGGTGCAAGGCTTAATGCACTTCACTTTGAAGTGGATAATCCTAAAGGTTTGATACTATATTTTCATGGAAACGCTGGTGATTTAAGCCGTTGGGGAGAGATTACTTCCAAATTCACGGATTTTGGATACGATGTGATTGTTATGGATTATAGAGGTTATGGTAAAAGTACAGGTGAGCGGAGTGAGTCAGTTTTAAACCAGGATGCCCAATTATTCTATGATTATGCCAAAGAACGCTTTGAAGAGCAGCAAATCATCCTCTATGGTCGTTCATTAGGAACTGGATTGGCTAGTTATCTCACTTCCATTAATCAACCAGGTAAATTAATTTTGGAAACACCCTACTATAGCTTGTTGGAAGTTGCTAAAGATAGATTTCCCTTATTGCCGGTAAAACAGTTGATCAAGTATACAATTCCTTCCCATAAGTATCTGGCAGATACAAATGTACCTATTCGAATTTTCCATGGTACAGAAGATAGGGTAGTGCCCTATGAATCTGGTGTTAAGTTATATGAATCCATAGAAAATGCTGATAGAAAGCTCTACACAATTCCCAACGGTCGACATAATGATTTAGACCAGTATGAAATTTACCAGAATGGCATTCAATCGGAATTAGGGAATTAGCCAAATAGCTCGGAAGACAAGTACCTATCCCCACGATCACATACAATGGATACAATAGTGCCACTTTCTAAGGAATTAGCCAACCTTAAAGCTACTGCAGTTGCTCCACCACTACTTACTCCAGCAAATATACCCTCCTCAGAAGCCAACAATCGCGCAGTTTTTTCAGCCTCATCTTGACTAACTTCCATGATGGTGTCAACTTTTGTACGGTCAAATATCTTTGGCAGATAAGCTTCAGGCCATTTGCGGATACCTGGAATTCTGGAATTGTCAGTGGGTTGCACCCCTATTATTTGTATGGCCGGATTTTGCTCCTTTAGAAAAGTAGAAGTTCCCATAATGGTTCCGGTTGTTCCCATGCTTGAAACAAAATGCGTGATTGCCTGATTCGTATCGTTCCAAATTTCAGGTCCTGTGGTTTTGTAATGGGCCCTCCAATTATCGTCATTGGCAAATTGATTTAGCATTTTATAGCCATCGTTGGCCACTTTGGCCTCCGCATAGTCCCTAGCTCCCTCAATACCAATATCAGCAGAAGTCAAAGTTACCTTTGCGCCATAAGCACGCATGGTCTGTACACGCTCTTTTGTGGAATTTTCAGGCATTACCAATTCTATGTCCATTCCTACAATACCTGCAATCATGGCTAAAGCAATACCGGTGTTGCCGCTGGTGGCTTCTATTAATTTGGTTTGGCGCGTAATTTCACCGCGTTCCATACCACTTTTAATCATGTTTAAGGCAGGTCTGTCCTTTACACTTCCCCCTGGATTCTGACCTTCCAATTTAAACAACAACTGCACATTTGGATTGGTATTCAACACCTTGGATTCCACCAAAGGCGTATTTCCTATTAGATCAAGTATGGAATTAGACATTGGTAACTGTCTTGATTTTAACTTCGGAGGTATGGAATACGGTTGAGTTTGGGGGTACAGATACTGTCAACCAAGCGTTGCCCCCTATGGTGGAATTTTCACCAATCACAGTTTTTCCGCCTAAAATTGTAGCATTCGCATAGATGGTTACATTAGACATAATTGTGGGATGCCTTTTGGTTTTTTGCAAGTTCTTGGATACGTAAAGCGCACCAAGAGTTACCCCTTGATATATCTTCACGTTGTCATGAATCACAGCGGTTTCACCTATTACCACACCGGTGGCATGATCTATGAAAAACGACTTTCCTATTTGCGCACCTGGGTTGATATCCACACCCGTCTGTCGATGTGCATACTCGGTCATTAATCGAGGTACAAGCGGGAACCCTTGATTATAAAGTTCATGTGCCAATCTGTAAATTGCAATGGCATAAAACCCTGGATACGCCATATAAACTTCTTGCAACGACAATGAAGCTGGGTCACCGTTTACAATTGCCTCGGCGTCCAAATTCAATTTTTCCAAAATACTTGGAAGCGATCGCACATAATGATCCCAAACTTTAACACAAGGTCGCTCCAAATCCCAACAAGCCAGCTCTACCAAATAACTGAACTTTGTTTCGAGCACATCTAAATTTTCGGCAACAGGTGTGTTCACATCAAATAGCGTGTGAAACAATAGATTGGTAAATTTTTCAGTTTCTTCTTTAAGTCTATAGTCTAAATAGGGTAAATTCTTATGCCTATTCAATTCTTCGATAATGGTTTGCTTATCCATGCTTAGAAATAATGGTTAAAAATAGCTAAATGAAGACCACACGGTTAAAGAAATGTATAACTTTAGCTTAATTATAACATCTCAATAGTCAAGTGTGAACAATTCCCTAATTTCCAAAGAGGCATTCGGTTTTTTAAAAGATCTGGCCAACAATAATACCAAAGATTGGTTCAACGCCAACAAGAGTACTTTCAAAAAGCATGAGGCTGACGTGAAATCTTTCTATGAAAATTTAAAGGAAAGGTTAAACGATCATGATGAAATTGAAAAGATAAAAATGTTCCGGATCTATCGGGACGTACGATTTTCCAAGGATAAAACACCATATAAAGCACATTTTGCAGGGTCATTTTCAAGATTGGGTGCACGATTGCGCGGTGGATATTACTTACACTTAAAACCAGGAGGAACATTCATTGCTACTGGATTTTGGGACCCCAACAAGGAAGACTTGTTTCGTATCCGAAAGGAATTTGAAATGGATGCCACGGACTTTAGAAAAATTATTGAGGATAAAAATTTTAAAGCCATCTGGGGAGAATTACAAGGTGATGGGGTAAAAACCGCTCCAAAAGGTTTTGATAAGGAACATCAGAATATAGATTTGATAAAAAGAAAACAATTCATCTTTGTTCGCAATTTCTCGGACAAGGAAGCACTATCAAAGGATTTTATAGATGATGTGGATAAGTCTTTTCAAGCAATTAGGCCCTATTTTGATTTAATGAGTGATATCCTTACCACCAACCTGAACGGAGAATCACTATTGGACTAAAACAGGAAGTTCCAATAATTGTATTTGATCTTTCAATCTTCGAATGACCATGTTCATCATTCGCTTATTCAAAGCAGAAGAATTCAAAATGTAAGTCCTATATTCTTGAACCGTGAAGTGGCCAATAATCATGCCCTTTAAGCTATTTCTAAACTTAATATCTTTTTGAATGGAATTGTCTATGAATTGCATTCGTTTTTCCAAGGTTAGTTCATAAAAAGCACCTTTATGCTTTCGAATGTAATTCTTGAAAACTTCAATGATTAAATCGTTTTGGAGCTTTATTATGGGACGTAGCGTTTGATTTTGAAACCGCTCTTCTGAACCCATTTCCTCGTGAAAATTAACTTGTGGAATCTCAGGCCGCATGGCCAACAGGTCTTCTGATCGTGAATCCATTTTGAGAGTTTTATTAAAATTACATAATCAAAAATTGCACAAATTGCGAATTGGTTTTAGTTTTTAACCATGTTATAAACAGTCACATTTTTACTTAAATTCACGTCTTTAAATCCCTGAGTCAAATGAAATTCGGTAAAGTAGAACATCCCGAACTTATTGATTTTACTATGCCTTTGGACCATCCTGATACGGAACGGATTCTTTCCAGAAGTAATTTGGTGAACGATTCAAACTTTTATATAGGTTGCGCCAAATGGAACCGTCAGGACTTAAAAAATTTCTATCCCAGAGGTACAAAGGACGAGTTGGTTTATTACGCTTCGCAATTCAATAGTATAGAACTTAATGCAACTTTCTACCGAATATTTCCTCCAGATCAATACCAGAAATGGTATGACAGAACTCCAGCAAATTTTCGATTTTTTCCTAAAATGATAAATCGAGTAAGTCATTTAAGAAGGTTGAATGATAAGGTTTATGAAATAACAGATCGGTATTTGGAAGTTACCACACTATTGCGAGAGAAAATGGGAACTATTTTTTTGCAACTGCATGGTAATTTTGGTCCAAAAAATTGGGATAGGGTAGAGCGGTACGTGAACTATTGGCCAAAAGAAATTCCATTAGCAATGGAATTCAGACACAAAGATTGGTATGCGGATAATTCCATAGCAGGAGATTTGTATTATTTATTAAAGGAAAACAACATTGCCCATGTATTGGTAGATACCGCAGGAAGGCGGGATTTAATGCATATGCGATTATCAAATAATGAGGCTTTTGTAAGATATGTTGGGGCCAATCACCCTACGGACTACGATCGATTGGATGATTGGATTACTCGTCTTCAACAATGGAAAAGTAAAGGGTTGACCAACATTCACTTTTTCGTGCATCAAAATCTAGAACTTGAGTCTCCCTTATTATCTGCTTACCTCATAGAAAAATTGAACCGAAAATTGGATGCTCAACTTGTAATACCCAATACACTCTAAAAAATAAAGCCGAAAACCGACTATTAATAGGGTACTCCAACTTCCACAAAAGTATCTTTGGCATGAAATCTAGGTGAGATAGGTGCAGCCATACAGCAGGTAGAACCCAAGTAAAAAAGCGAAATCTCTTGAAGTTTTGAAACCGTGTTTCCTGGAGCTATATTTTCACCTAAGGCAATTGTTCCCACGGCAGGTCCGCCAACAATAGACAGATACCATGTTCTTCCCAATGTATCCTGAATATCAATATTATAACGCTCGTTTCTAAAGGCAGGTAAGGAGGGATTTCCTTTATAAATCCATGGACGGAGCACAACTAGGTCACCTGGTACATGCTGAATTCTAGTAATGGTACCATCAACAGGGGAATGAATACGATGGTAATTTTTATTGTGTAAAAAAACGTTGGTGAATGTATAGTGTTTCGGAATTTGCCTCTCTTCAACACCAAATACGGTTGAAATTGTCCTGATATCTGATTTTATACAGACAAGTCGTAAATTTTCAAGTCTTTCCTCATCACAAAGAAGTCCTTCGCAGGGCCAAACATATGGACTATCAGTTTTGGGTAAATGCTTGAACTCTCTTATGAAAAAATCTTGAAAGCATTCAAAATCTGTTTTGCCATGAGGCGGTTTAAACTTTTCTAAATAGTTTTTGTCGGAATAATTCAAACGAATATAAGGTGCGATTATAGTCTTGGAAAAAGGCTTGTTATACAACGAACTATACCATGTTGAAAATGCTCTTTGAAGATTACTTGGGATATTCCCCCAAATGTTTACGGATAGAAATTTGTATAAATCAGCTCGCCATTTTGGCACCTTGAATACAGTAAAGCTGGGGTCGGAATAATACGGGAATGAAGCTTGCATGAATGATTGTTCGTATGGATTGATGCTTCAAATTATGGTTATGCATTCATTCGCCCTAGAGAATTAAGAAAAGTTTATTTTTTGATTAACATAATTTAGAATTAATGAAACTTTTTGTTAAAACACAATAAATTATTTATGCTTCACCACAAATGTTAAAGCTTTGCAGCGTATTCCAATTATTAAAATTGAATTGCTATGAGATTTCACACCAGAAAATGGGTTAAACCCGAAGATTTAAATGCCAATGGGACGCTATTTGGTGGCAAGGTTTTGGCATGGATTGATGAAGAAGCCGCCCTCTATAGTATTGTGCAATTGGAGAGTAAGAAAGTGGTAACAAAGTATATGTCTGAAATCAATTTCATGAGCACTGCAGTAGTCGGTGATATTGTGGAAATCGGTATTGAAGTTATAAAGTTTGGCCATACATCCATCTCCTTGAACTGCGAAGTGCGGAATAAAATGACCCATGAAAGCATCGTGACTGTGGACAATATTATTATGGTCAACCTGGATGATAAAGGTAACCCAACCGCTCATGGTAAGACCAAGGTAGAATACGTTAAGGACCGATTGGCTAAAAAGGAAAAGGAAGAACAGGAAAGGGCTGCTAAGTCAATTTAGCTGCTATTTCTTGGACGCTATCCAAAACGCGTAACAGATTTTCACCCCAAAGTTTGGCGATTTCCCTTTCAGAATAACCTCGCCTTACCAATTCAAGGGTTACATTCGGTGTTTCAGAAACATCAGACCAGCCATCTATACCGCCGCCACCATCAAAATCTGAGCTAATGCCCACATGGTCTATGCCAATACGATTCACCATATAGTCGATATGATCCACCAAGTCCCCAACGTTAACAGGTTCCGGGGTTTTTTCACTTGCAAGACCGGAATCTTTGTCTTTTCGTTCCAGATATGCCTTATAACTTTCATGCTTGGACTCGTTCAAATACGAATTGAAGGCAACGGCTTGTACTACACCTCCATTTTGTTTTAGGGCCAGTAATTGTTCATCATCCAAATTGCGGCTATGATCGCAAAGTGCCCTGGCAGAAGAATGCGAAGCAATAATAGGTGCTTTACTGATATCCAAAATTTGCATCATGGATGCTTTGGATAGATGGGAGACATCGACCATGATACCTAGTCTATTCATCTCAATTACAGCTACTTTACCTATGTCACTTAAACCATTGTGCAGCCAATCGTTATCTTTTTCCCCAGTGTGGGAATCACAGAATTGATTATGTCCGTTGTGGCATAAAGAAACATATCTAGCTCCGCGATTAAAATAATTTTGGAAAAGACTCAAATCCTCACCAATCGGAAATGCGTTTTCAACCCCGATCATTGCGACCTTCTTACCGTCGTCTATTATTCTTCGGACATCGTTGGAATTCAGTGCAACTTCAATATGGTTTGGAGCATAAGACTCACACAATCGGTGAATGGCATCAAACTTGGAAACAGCATTGTCCGAGGCCTCTGAATAACCTTCATCGTCTAATGTTCCCTGGGCGGAATATACAATCAACCAAGCCACATCAAGTTCCCCCTTTATCATCTTGGGCAAATTCAATTGTGTGTCTAAGTTTTGGGTGTAATTATTGCTATCGGTAAAGTTGTGTACTTTGATATCAATATGGGAATCTATGGTGATTATGTTGTCATGGATTTTACGCACTATTTCCTCCAATGTTCAGATTTTAAGTTGTTGTTGATATGCACACCTACAAATAAAGCACTTTGACAACAATTTGAAGGCGGTATAGAACATTTTGTTGTCCTATCCATGGGTTTATGGCATATTCAATCAGTTAAGAACCATAAATCTTGGATAGTTTGGGAACTAGAGAATTATTGACCTATTTAGAAAAATTGGAAATTGGATTGAGTAGTTTTTCCTACGATGAATTGGGGGCCGAAGAGGCTGGAAAGCTTAAAAAGTCATTTGATGTTTTTAAAAATGGATTGGAGGACAAAGTCTTTGGCGTACCAGAAATGCATCAGTTGGAAGTGATCTACGATCAAGTGGGAATTAAAGCAGCTTCCAGCGCAATTGAAGATAAACAGCTGGAAAAAGAAAATAATATCACACAGCTCTTGGCGCTAATCGCAATGCTGGACAAAACCAATTTGGACCAACGTCAACGTGAAATAGTAATGAGCTTGTATAAAGTCTCCAAGCGATTAAAGGATAATGCCCCTACAGAAGAAGTAGAGCAGGGCATAGCATGTACTACGACCGTAGAACAAAATTTAGAATCTCTATTGACAACCCAAAAAGTAAATCTAAGACCTGTTTTAGATGAATGTATGGGGCAAATGGAGCTATTGGAAGAATTGGTGCGGGTTTACAAACAGAATATTCTAGAATTCATTGGCAAAATCAAGGTTCATCTTCAAACTGAGAATTTCCGAGGTGTCGATTTTGCTTGTCAAAAAATCCAAGCTTGCCTGAAAATGATGAAAACGGTAAGTCTTCTTGAAATCACGGAACAAATGAGTACCGTTTGCAAGACAGACAATGACATTAAATACTTGAATTTTCTATATCAACAATTCCTAGTGGAGTACCCAAAAGTGGAGGAATTGGTTGATTTTGAAATAGATGTCCTGAGAAATATGTAAATTATAAGATGGTTAAAAACCTTCCTGAATATCATCAGAGTATTTTTTACCCCTTAATGGAGCATGCCTCCGATTTGGAATGCAAACTGATATTGATTGATCAGATGCTGGAAATTGGAGATAAAAAAGACCTGGCGTTATTGGAAGAATTGGAAACCCACTCCAATCATATGATCAGTGGCAAAGCCTTTGAAGTAAGGAATGCACTCCTGGAAAAGCTGGGAATTACGGATCCTTCAGAAAAAACACTGCTTCCCATGGATCTCTGTTTTATTTATGACGAGTTCAATATTGAGCCATCCAAACTGGATCCAGATTTGGATATGGATTTTGGGGTACCCTTGGATATCTTTGATGTTTAGGCCCTTTTTTCTTTAACATTTTACACCACTAAAATCACCTGTTTTACCACAAAATATTGTAGACTCATAATGTTTACAGTAAGTTCACGTTATAAGTATAACCCCAAACAAAAACCACTTAATAATTATGTTATACGATACCTACGGTGAAGAATATTTGGCATTTCTTCAAGAATTAAATGAAATATTGAGCGTAAACGAACTCGCAGAGTTGGATTATTTATAGAACAAACACCCCAAAACCTTAGTTCATGAAAAATCAAAACCAGGAAAATACGGCTTACTTGAGTTTTATTCAGGATTTAAATCAAATGTTGACGGATTTCAACATCAGTCAACTAAGTCGTCCATAGCACCCTAAAGGGTATAAAGCATTAAAAAGGGTCGCAATGAGCGACCCTTTTCTTTTTGTTTATAGTAGTTAATTAGCCTAGATAGGATTTAAGAATCTTGCTCTTGGAGGTATGTCTAAGTTTTCGAATTGCCTTTTCCCGAATTTGACGTACACGTTCTCTAGTCAAATCGAAAGTACTCCCGATCTCTTCCAAAGTCATGGATTGCTGGTCGCCAATTCCATAGTAAAGCCGAACAACATCGGCCTCTCTAGGTGATAGCGTTTCCAGTGCTCTATTGATTTCAGTATACAGGGATTGATGCATTAAATCTTTATCCGGCTTCGGTGATTCACTAGAATTCAATACATCATATAAGCTAGACGTCTCACCTTCCTTCAATGGTGCATCCATAGAAACGTGACGCCCCGTATTTTTTAAGGACTGCTTCACTTCGGATACTGTCATATCGAGCTCCTTTGCAATTTCCTCCGCAGACGGTGGGCGCTCATGCGCTTGCTCTAAATACGAGAAAGTCTTCTTGATTTTGTTAATGGAACCAATTTTGTTCAAAGGCAATCGTACCACACGTGATTGTTCAGCCAAGGCTTGTAAAATTGATTGTCTAATCCACCAGACCGCATAGGAAATAAACTTAAATCCGCGGGTTTCATCAAAACGTTGTGCCGCCTTAACCAAGCCCAAATTTCCTTCATTGATTAAATCTGGTAAAGTTAGACCTTGGTTTTGGTATTGTTTAGCCACCGAAACTACAAATCTGAGGTTGGCATTGGTCAACTTTTCAAGGGCAGCCTGATCTCCAGTGCGAATCTTCTGAGCCAATTCCACTTCTTCCTGTGCAGTGATCAGTTCAATTTTACTGATATCCTGAAGGTATTTATCGAGGGATTTGGATTCACGGTTGGTAACCTGCTTAATGATTTTTAACTGCCTCATGTGGTGTACTAAATTGCTGTGTTAGGAATGCGGTGATTTTAAGCATTCATAATACACCATAAAAGACAAATTTCCAAACAGGATTTGTTTTTGTTATCAAAATGTTATTAGAAAAACGGAAAGTGATTCATTATCAGAGGTCTAAGAAATTGTTGATAGTATCTTGATAGAATTGCGACCACAAATCAATAGCAACATATAAAAAACCGCTAATTTTGTAAGGTTTGATATTTTGGAACATTTAATCCATTTATTAGTTGGAGATAGAAAGAGCTGTAAGCAAAAAGAACTTATACGATTATCAACAGGAGGATCTCACGAAGATTTTCCAGCATATTAACGAGCTACCTAAAGGCACCAATATTCTGTATCAATTGCCTACCGGGGGAGGTAAAACCGTGGTGTTTTCTGAGATCACACGTAAATACATTCAAGACACGGGAAAAAAGGTAATGGTTCTCACACACCGCATTGAGTTAAGTGGCCAAACCTCTAAGATGCTACATGGTTTTGGAGTTGCAAATAAGATCATCAACAGCGAAGTAAAAGAACTCTACGATCAAGATGAGTATATGTGCTTTGTTGCAATGGTAGAAACACTTAATAACCGATTGCAGGAAGAAAAGATCAAACTCAATAATATTGGATTGGTCATCATTGATGAGGCACATTACAATTCATTCCGGAAACTTTTCAAGTACTTTGAAGATTCTACGATATTAGGGGTAACCGCTACGCCGCTAAGTTCCAATATCAAGCTTCCAATGAAGGATAACTATAAGCATTTGATTATTGGGGAATCTATCAAATCGCTTATAAGTAAACAGTTTTTGGCCAAAGCTAACCTCTATAATTATGATGTTAGCCTAAGAACTTTAAAACTGGGTATAAATGGAGATTATACCGTAAAATCTTCGGATGAATTCTACGGTAATCATAGCATGCTGGGTAAGTTGTTAGCTGCCTATGAAGATGTGGCCAAAGGCACCAAAACACTGATTTTCAACAACGGGATCAGTACTTCGCTTTACGTGTATGAGACTTTTAAAAAAGCAGGATACAATATCCGGCATTTAGATAATAAAAATACCGCATCTGAGCGAAAGGAAATCCTTGAATGGTTTGCGAACACCCCGGAAGCTATTTTGACTTCGGTGAGTATCTTAACCACTGGTTTTGATGAACCAACAGTTCAATCCATTATTTTAAATAGGGCAACCAGATCGCTGACACTTTATTTCCAAATGATTGGTCGTGGCTCGCGAATTATTCCAGGCAAGAATGATTTTTCAGTAATAGATCTAGGAAACAATATTGCGAGGTTCGGCCCCTGGGATTCTCCTGTGGATTGGCAAGAAATCTTTCATTTCCCCGACTTTTATTTGGAGAATATCAAGAATGATGAGGACATAGAACGAGAATTCGTCTATGAGATGCCAGATGACTTAAAAGCCAAATTCAGCAAGTCGGAAAACATCACTTTTGACATCAAGGAAGAATACAAGAAAGTGTTCGCGCAGGGAAGAAAATCGAAAGAAGTTCTTGAAAGAAGCATTGAGCAACATGCCCAAATTTGTGTGGAAAACAGTGAAGATGTCTTTGATGCAAGAATTTTGGCCAAAGAACTTAAAGAAGAAATTGCTTATCGTGTCCGCCAATATTCCTATTGCATTATGAACAACACCAAAAACTACAAGGAGTGGCTGGAAGAGGATTATGAGCGTAAATTACGTTCTAGCATCTCCAAGAAATTTGCCGCGTTGATGTAACTTTTGCCGTTTTCAGGGAAAGCAATTACTAGGATTGTCTAGTTAAATCATTGATGATCATATGAATATCCTCATTATTGGGCATGTATGGCCGGAACCTAGCACAACTGCTGCCGGAAAACGCATGCTTCAATTGGTGGATGCCTTTCTAGATTTTGGATACAAAATTACATTTGGGTCCACGTCCAGTAAAACAGAATTTAGTTACAATTTTCTTTCAAAAGGGGTAGATTGTGTTGAATTACAATTGAACAATTCAAGTTTTGATGAGTTTCTAATGGAACTGCATCCTGAAATTGTTGTGTTTGACCGTTTTATGACTGAAGAGCAATTTGGATGGCGTGTATCGGATATTCTTCCAAATACACTTCGCATATTGAATACTGAAGATTTACACTCCTTACGTAAATCAAGAGAAGAAAAAAACCTAGGCGGATGGAAACAACATCCCATGACATTGCGGGAACTTGCTTCTATTTTTCGCTCGGATCTAACATTGATGATTTCAATGGTAGAAGTAGAACTACTTGTCAAGGAAGCAGCTGTTCCTGAATCCTTGTTAATGCACCTTCCATTTATGTTGGATATTCCAACTGAGGATGAAATAAAAAAATGGCCGTCTTACAAGGATAGAACGGATTTTGTATGCATTGGAAATGGAAAACATGCTCCGAATATCCACGCTATAAAAACGCTAAAACAAGAAATATGGCCGTTGATTCGGAACGAAATCCCAGATGCAAAACTGAAAATTATCGGCGCCTATTTACCCCAACAAGTATTGGAAATGCATAAACCCAAAGAAGGATTTGAAATTATGGGTTGGATATTAAACTTGGACCAAGTCCTACAAAATGCCCGTTTACTTTTGGCGCCGATAGAATTTGGGGCGGGGATTAAGGGCAAATTGACCGATGCAATGTGTAATGGAACTCCAAACATCACCACAGCCATTGGAGCAGAAGGAATGTATGATGACATGCCATGGTCGGGTGCAATATCTCATAATTGGGAGGAATTTGTACATAATGCGGTCCGCTTGTATCAAAATGAAATGGTTTGGAAGGAAGCACAGGCCAATGGATTTAACATTGTATCTAGAGTATATTCAAAAGACAAACATCGAACAGCGTTAAAAGAGCGGATTAAGGAGTTACATACCAGTCTGACAACTTTTCGTAACGATAATATTATTGGACGAATGCTTCTACAACAGGGATTAGCTGCAACAAAATACATGGGTAAGTGGATTGAGGAGAAGAACAGAAATTAAGACTTATGTTTTAACATCTGACATCCTGAAGTAACTATTTCCTAATCTCAAAGGTTCGCAACAGCCCTTTAGAAGTTGCATTTGGAACTTCTGAGATTAAGGCATAACTACCAGGGTCCAATTGCGCGGTAAAATAACCTGTTCCACCTGCTGGCATATCATTAACACCTCCCAAAAAAGTAAAGCCCGTTGGCGAAGGTTCAATAAGACCATTTGGTGTAGCCCAGTTCATCCATTGTTCCAATGCCAACAAGTCGGAACCTTCATCAATCTTTACAAGATTAAGGTCGTGACCAACGAAATTTTCGTGTTTGATTTGATCAACAAAGTGAACGGAAAAGGTTTGTAGACCACCAACTATGGAATCTTTGGTGAAGATCCCTTCTGTGCTTGATATGCTCAAGTTAATAGTAGCTTTCAATTCTTCATTTCCAGATTTAGTAGAAGATACTACAAGGTCTTTGGTCATCCCCATTGTGGTATGAAACATCCCATTTTGCATCTTTAAATAACACTCCAACATATAATCGCCAGGTTCGAGATACAAAGTAGTTTCACAGATGGAATTTGGCGATAGTAGCCCAGTTCCACCTATGAATTGCACCTCTTTGAACCATTCCGGTAATTGTTCAAAAACTGACAAGGCCTCATCTTGTTTACCTTCGTTGATTAATGCAAGTGCAGCTTCAAAAATAGGGGCAATGATATCCTCTGCATCCTTGGAGGATTTCCCTGGAGGGTAACTGTTTATAAGAACAAAGTGCGTTTGTGTGGAATTATTGATATACCTAAAAGTGTTCCACCCGGACTTAATGGTATCCATCATTTGGAAATCCATATTATCCGTGACTATTTCTATTACATTGGCTTTAAGAATTGGAGACACTGAATTCTCTTGCTTTTTTTGATTCTTGCAAGAACTAAATGACAGGCAAACCACTAAAAGCAGTATACGTAAGACAAATTTCCCTGATGTATATAATTGTCTATTCATGATTAACAATTGATTCTTGACCGTAGTCGAACATTGAGAATGAATAAAATCTTAAAGGGAACTTTTCAGTAAACTACAAGGTAAGAAAAATCGGATTATTTTTATGTTTTGGAGGCAACAAATCCCAATTTTTATCGATAATCAATCAAATTCCGAGAGTTGGTAAGTGCTTGACTGTATGATACATAAGTGTTGCCTTGATACAATCAACTAAGATTTCTTCAGGAATTTCAGTGCCTATTGATAAGATAATAGCTCTATTCCCCTCAAATTTAAGTTGGTTGCCAAAAATGGATTTAAAGGTCACCACCAGACGACTTGAACATTGGAAATAAAGTGCATAATGGTTCGGGGTCTTACTTTTCCAATCCATTCGCAATGTGCTACCGATTGGTGTGATGAAACTTGGTTCTCCCCACTTGAGTGTTTCTTTGATTTCAGTAAGTCCATCAATATCCCTAGCCGTTTGGATTATCAAAGATCGCAGATTGTCCATTAAGACGGATACATCATTTGGATATCCATTTAATTTGTTTTCGAAAGCTTGGTCCGTTATAATCTTAAGTTCTGACATGTTTTGAAACTTATCAATCCAAAATTATGACAACCTTTCCGAAATGATTGCCTTTTCCAAAGTAGTTGACCAAATTGGGAATAGCATCAAATGAATGTGGCCCATCAATACATGCAGTTAGTTTTTGTTGTTGAAATAACGCTGCAATTCGATGTAATTCTCGATTGGGTTTAAGGGCCAGAATTCCGAAATGTTTTCCAGTAATCCAATTGGCCAACTTCCCCCACACGGCAAGATGAAGCAATTTTCCAATGCTACCGCCAACTGTTATGTATTTTCCAGTTGGATTTAACACTTTGTTCAAACTAGATATGGAGCGAGTAGATTTGCAGTCTAAGATGACATCATACTGGTCATCCATTTTAGTGAAGTCAATTTTTCTGTAATCCAACACATTATCAAATCCAAGTGATGCCATCTTTTCCAATTTCATTTCTGAATCCACACCAGTGACATGACACTCTTTGAGTTTGGCCAATTGAAGACCTATCGTGCCAACCCCTCCTCCAGCACCATTTATCAATACGCGCTGCCCTTTGGATAACCCAACTTTTTTAAATGCTTGAAAAGCCAGAAGTGATGCATGGGGTAGGGCAGTCGCTTGAACAAAGTCCATTTGTTCCGGCATCTTTTGCACAGCATTGGCATTTATGCAAACATATTCCGCATAAGTGCCAAAACCATGGTCAGAAATATCACCATAGACCTTATCACCAACGCTAAAAGTGCCAACTTCGTCACCTATTGATGTAACTATTCCAGATAATTCCATTCCTGGAATGGCGTTTTTAGGCTTTAGTAATCCGAACATCAAACGATAAATAAACGGCTTTCCGGTAATCATTGCCCAATCATAATCGTTTATGGTGGTGGCTTTGACCGCTAATGTAATCTCGTCCTTTCCTGGTTTAGGGATTTGACATTCTTCAATTTGAAGGGCGTCAACTGGAGTTCCATAATTCTTTACGGTAAAAACTTTCATGAATATTTTGCTCTTTTCGGTACTAAAGTTCTAGAATTTTAATAAGTGGAAGCGTATTTATCGCTATTAATTTATAGGTTTCACAAACTTACCGTAATTTATGACTTGGAAGGTAAGATGCTACTAGTGTTTTGCGGTAGATCTTTTAAAACTGGAAACAATGCGAACATTGAATTTCTCTGTGTTTATTTTATGTGGGTTAATCCCTTTTTTTGCATCAAGTCAGACGCATCTTGAAGGACGTTTGGTTGATGTGGAATCTGGTAAGCCAGTAGACTTTGCGAACATCGGAGTATTGACTAAAAACATTGGAACGGTTTCCGATTTTGATGGCAGTTTTAAAATTGAAGCGAATTCCAAAGCTGTGAAATCCTATGATTCCATCCAAATATCAAGAATCGGATATGAAACTTTGAAATTTTCTATTGCAGATTTCTCAGAACAATTAAATGAAAGTCCTATCATATTGCTCCAGGCTGCAGCGTATGAACTTGATGGCGTGGTGGTCAAAAAAAGTGATGCAGATAACCGGCGAATCGGTTATGAGAGTAGTTCACGCAGACTCTTTGGATTTTGGAACGATAGTCTGGCCTTAGGAGGAGAGCATGCCTCAAAAATCATGGTAAGAAAAGGTCCCTTGAAATTAGAGGATGTATCATTCAATGTAGCAGCCAATATTTCGGATAGTATTTTGGTACGTGTCAATATTTACGACTTACATAAAGGTCTTCCAAGAAAAAATAGAACCAAAGCGAACATTCTTCACACCATTAAACAACGGCAAGGAACCATAACCATAGACCTCTCACCCTATAATATTGTAGTAAAGAATCATTTTGTTATTAGTCTGGAGCTCCTTAAAATTTATGGAGGTAGAGTAGGTATTGGTATATCTGCATTTGATGATGGCGCTCGATCTTATACTAGGGTGGTTAGCCAAGGTAAATGGAAACGCATGAGAAAAGGCGTAACCATAGCATATCACTTGAACACATCAGAAGTAGAAGAAACAGAATTAAAATCCAATAAAACGGCTATAGCCGAAAGAAAAAAGCCAACAGTTGTGTCATTACTGTGGGATCAGTCAAGATCCATGAAGGAAAGAAACATCGCCAAGGAATTGGATTTTCTTAATGCCTATTTACAGCGATTAGGCGATGTTACTGTGGAATTACAGCAATTTAGCAACGAATGGTTCCCGAAAAAAATCTTTCAAATTAGAAAAGGGAATTGGGACGAACTCAAAACCGAATTACTAGCGAGTAGTTATGACGGTGGTCCAAGTCAAAAACTTTGGGAAACCATGGTTATTGGCCCACATACCTTATTATTTACAGATGGAAAGTATTTTCCTGATGATCTTGGTATTGACTGGACGGGCGAATTGTTCATCATCAATGGGCAACATAATGCCAATCACAAATACTTAAAAACGTTGGCGGAAGATCATGGTGGCAACTATTTAAACCTTGAGAAATTGGGTGATGCCGCTCAAGCAGTTTCGTACACTCAATATAACATTAAGGATAATTTGGATTATACCACTAGGCTGGATGTTAAAAAAGCATCTCTGGTCAAGGGCAGTGTTGGTGATTTGGAAGAACCTTTACAAAACGTTTTGGTCCAAGTACGGAATTCCAATAGGCAATCGCGAACAGATGCTGATGGCAACTTTGTGATTCAGGCTTTTGATGGGGAGATCTTAGAATTTTCTTATCCAGGTAGGGAAAATGCATTTTCAGTAGTAAATACGGGTTCTCGAATGCTAAAAGTCATTATGCCAATTGGAATTACCGCCTTGGAAGAGGTAGTGGTTTCAGAAGATAAAATGAGTAAAGAACTGGAGAAACCATTAAAGAAGAACATTTCAACCCGGTTTGGAACCTTGGACATGGAAAAGATGGGTTTCAGTGTGAAACAAATGGAAGGTTCGGCAATAAGTAGATCAGCCCAAACACTTATGGATGCGTTAGAAGGTAAATTTCCTGGGGTGGATGTAGTTCGAAAATACCCAGAAGATTACGAAATGGTACTGTTACGTGGCAGGGCTTTGGCCTGGGACATTGACGGTCATGTGTATCCGCCAACAAATCCGCCAAACCATATTGATTTACACGATATCAAGGATATTACCATAATGCCTTTGGGCTGGAGTACTGCAAAATATGGTCGCCTTGCTCCAGGGGGTGTCATATTGGTTCGGACCATCAGTAATACCTTTGATGAAGAAATTAAGCCTTCAAATGTTCAACCAAGCAATCAATATCAGGATGATGCCATTGAATTGGCCACAGGCATATCCAGTAAACCCGCTTATGTACAGCGAATTGTTGCCGCGAACTCTTTGGAAAATGCCTACGACACATACATAGTGGAACAAAAAAAATATGGTTCCATACCTAGTTTTTATCGCGAAGCATGTGTAGGATTTCTTGAATACTGGAAAAACCTCCAATTGGCAAATCGCGTACAGTCTAACTTAATGGAGGTCTTTCCGGAAAATGAAGATGCGCTTAAAATTTTGGCCTATGCCTATGAATCAGAAGGAAATAATGTTGAAGCCAAACTTGTTTATGAACATATACATCAATTGAATCCCTCTCCACAAGCAATTCGTGATTTGGCGAGAGTGAATGTGGTGTTAGATCAACCCAAAGAGGCATGGCAACGCTACAAGTCTTACATCAATAACCGTGAAACCCTTAATGATAAAGGTTTGGATATAATAGTTAAGCGGGAAATTTTGGAATTGGTTAAAACCCATGGAGAAATTATTGGTGTAGACCGTACTAAGTTTCCAAGCGAAGTTTTGGGTGATTTAAGTCTGATTGTAGAATGGAATGACCCAAATACACAGTTTGAATTGCAATTTGTTGGGCCTAATCAACGATTTTTTAATTGGAACAACACGACTGGGCTTTCAAAAAAGGAAGCAGAAGCAGGTAATTTATCTGAAATTTTCGATATTGAAAACGCAGCTCAAGGAGATTGGCTGATCAACATGACCTATATGGGTAATCAAGCGAATCTACCGACATACTTAAAGTTCACACTGAAAAACAACCAAACAGGCAAAGAAGAAATTAAGTTGATTACACTCCGTCAAAGAAATGTGAAGTACAAAGTGATGAACATAACTGCAAATGGCATGTTGTTTTATTGATTTCGAATCCTAAAAAACAATGATAAGCCGGTATTGAGTTGGGTCACTAAAATTCCTTTATTTTGCATCCAATAGAATCGTATTTATGAAAACACCAAACTGGGAAACCGCCATCGAATTTGAAGATATTACCTATAAAAAATGTGATGGCGTTGCTCGTATCGCTTTCAATCGGCCTAATGTCCGGAATGCATTTAGACCAAAAACCACAAGTGAGCTCTATCGAGCATTTTACGACGCACAAGAGGATACCTCAATTGGTGTGATTCTATTATCTGGTGAAGGTCCATCCACTAAAGATGGTAAATGGGCATTCTGTAGTGGTGGTGATCAAAAAGCAAGAGGACATCAAGGTTATGTGGGAGACGATGGCTATCACCGTTTGAACATTCTAGAAGTACAACGTTTGATACGTTTTATGCCTAAGGTAGTGATTGCTGTGGTACCTGGCTGGGCCGTAGGAGGTGGGCATAGTTTACATGTAGTTTGTGATATGACTTTAGCTAGCAAGGAGCACGCAATTTTCAAACAAACAGATGCCGATGTAACAAGTTTTGATGGCGGTTATGGCTCCGCCTATCTAGCAAAAATGGTAGGACAGAAAAAGGCTCGCGAAATTTTCTTTTTGGGTAGAAATTACTCAGCACAGGAAGCATTTGAGATGGGCATGGTCAATGCGGTTATTCCGCATGATGCGTTGGAAGCCACAGCCTATCAATGGGCACAAGAGGTCCTTGAAAAATCACCTACATCCATAAAAATGTTGAAGTTCGCAATGAACTTAACTGATGATGGAATGGTCGGACAACAAGTTTTTGCTGGGGAAGCTACTCGTTTGGCTTATATGACAGATGAAGCCATTGAAGGAAGAAATGCATTTCTGGAAAAGCGCAAACCCAATTTCGGTAAAAACAATTGGATACCTTAGATTGGTGATAAAATAGGTCCGAGCGGGCTGGCAATTGCAATGTTCTTAAAACTAAAAAGAGCCTTGCCACTTGGGTCAAGACTCTTTTACGAGAACACTATATGAAAATGAAAAAATTTACTTTCTTAATTATTACATGGTAAAAGTACCACCAGTGTTCCCGTAAATGAAATTATTGTTGTGAAGTACCTTATTGTTGTGGTTAGGTACTGTTTTATGGTGTTTTAGTCGATTTATGGTACACTTTTCACGACAGCTGACAAGAATGCATTGACGTCAAATTCTGGATTTTCTGCCAAACCAGTCCGCACAACCACCAAATCCTTGGAGGGAATCACAAATACATATTGTCCTTGATAGCCGTTACACGAGAACAAATCTTTTGGTACATCAGGATATTTACCGGCTGCGTTTAACCAAAAATGTGCCCCATATTGGCCTTCGGAATTCAAGGTAGGTGTTGTGATATAATCCACCCATTCCGGTTTAAAAATTTGCTCGCCATTCCAATTGCCACGATTTAAGTACAATTGTCCAAAACGTGCCCAATCCCTCGTACTCGCCCAAGAGTAAGAAGAGCCTACGTAATTCCCGGCAATATCTGCTTCCATTAGCATGGAATACATTCCAATTTTGTCAATAAAGGCGGAATAAGGGAAATCCAAATACTCTTGATGCGAACGGAATTGTTGTCGTAAAATTCCTGATAACAGGTTCGTAGTTCCTGAGGAATAATTCCATATCTCAGTCGGTTTGGCTATCATGGGTTTCATTCTTGGCGACTTAGTCATATCGCTATCCAAGAATAGCATTTGGGTCACATCAGAAATTTTAGAATAGTCTTCATCCCACTCCAACCCACTTTGCATTCGCAACAAGTGATTTAAGGTGATGTTTTTTCTTTCATCATTTTCCCAAGAAGTTATGGGGGCTGGCCAGTCCATTTCCAGTTTACCTTGTTGCTCAAGAACGCTATAACAGGTAGCTAAAACACTTTTGGTCATAGACCATCCTAGAATAGGCGTGTCTTTATCAAAACCATCAACATACTTTTCTGCAACTAAATGACCTTTGTACAAAACCAATGCAGTTCGAGTTTTTTGAACATCGGCATTACCAAAGGCAATAGCCATAGCCTTATCTAACTGGTCTTGGTCAATTTCCGGTAATACAGTGTCCAATGGTGCTGCTTGTCCAAAAGGATAGGCGATAGTATCGGTATTCTGGATTCTTTTGGGTCGCAAATCAGTGGCGTCGGAGTCGTAATCATCGTTAACCAATACTGTTCCCAATCCATCACGATAAATAGCGGTTCTATTCATTAAGCCATACACCCTGGAAGTTGCAGTTTTTTCTGTTTGGTCAACTTCTGTATCCGCTAATTCAATAAGCGGAACATTGTTGTCATTTTGGGTAATTGATGCTGCAGAACGCTCAGCTACAAACACACCGGATGCCATGTTTTTTGCAGCATATCCAGAAATAATGTTCAATTTGGGATAATTCAGATAGACGATAATGCCTATGGCAATAAGTAATAATAGTAGGATTCGTTTAAATAATTTCATGGTCAAGTATTTGTTGTAATTTAATGGAACTAAATATAAACATTTAGCCCATGTCAAACATCGGAATGATCATAGAAGAAAGAACCAGGGATATCGGGGATTTTCTTGTTGGTCGATTGATTCCTTTTCGTAAAAAACGCATGATCGGACCTTTCATATTTATTGATCATATGGCCCCGATTACCTTAGGTCCCAATAAATATATGGATGTAGATCAGCATCCGCATATTGGTCTTTCTACGCTGACTTATCTTTTTGATGGAGAAATTATGCACCGTGATAGCATAGGAACGGAGCAATTGATACAACCAGGCTCTGTGAACTGGATGACTGCGGGTAAGGGTGTTTCCCATACAGAGCGTACTCCTGAGCATTTGCGAAACGGAAAAACGTTCAAAGCACAAGGCTATCAAATCTGGGTGGCATTGCCAAAGGAATTAGAGCATATGGAACCTGTCTTTCATCATATTCCAAAAGATGATTTACCAAGATGGGGGGACGATGGGGCCGTTTTTACCTTGGTTGCAGGGGAAGGCTATAATAGAAAATCGCCTGTCCCAACATATTCCCCTTTATTTATGGTCGAAATAAAAACCTCCGAGGATTACAATCTTAGTGTAAATGGACATCTAAAAGGGGAAATTGGGATTTGTATTGATAAAGGGAGTATAACTGCTTGTGATCAAACCATAGAAAAGGGAAATATCCTAGTGAGCAAAGTTGAGGATACCTGCAATATTACGGTGCATGCCAATTCACACCTATTATTGTTTGGTGGAGAGGCATTCCCTGAAGAGCGCCACATTTATTGGAATTTTGTAGCCTCGGAAAAGGAAACGATTGAAAAAGCCAAAGAAGCTTGGCTGAATAGGACCTTCCCTATGATGGCAAGCGATACAACATATGTGCCTTTACCAAATCATGGGTTTCGTAAAAAGTAACTCAATTTAGAACTGCCAAATTTGAAGCGACTTGGATTGATGATATTCATTCTTTTAATTTCCTGTACAACATCACAGGAACCGCCTAAAATGGCAAGTCATGAATGGTTTGGATTGGAAGTTACGGCCACGGCTTACAACTCAGTAACTTGGCAAACTAAAATTGATCATCCAAACATTGCGGCATGGGGAGACACTTTGAAACCTGGAATGAAAACCATTGCTGTGTCCAGGGATTTACTTAAACTCGGATTAACACATAACACCATGGTACGCATTGATACTTTTCCAGACACATTTTATGTGAAAGATAAAATGCATAGAAGATGGCGAAACAAAATTGACATATATATGGGCAATGATGTGCAGAAAGCTAGGGACTGGGGGCGAAAAAAATTACAAATTTGTTATGCAATTCCCGTGAAACCCAAACAAAACAATAATCCATGAATAGTAGAAAATGTCTTGTTCTCATTAGCCTAATTTCGATTATTGGTTCCTGTGCCATTAAAAAAGAAATTGTGGAAAGGCCAATTGTGTTTAATGAACAACGTACCACACTGACACTGGAATACTTATCAGAACGTTACAATCTGAATCAGGAAAGTATTGAAATAACACCCAAAATGATTGTGCTTCATTGGACGGCCATACCCGATTTACAAAAATCCTTTGAGGCATTTGAAAATCCTACTTTGCCAGATTGGCGACCAGATATCAAGGGGGTAAGTGGACTCAATGTGTCCGCTCATTTTTTGGTAGATCAAGATGGGGCCATATATAGGTTGATGGATGAAACTACAATGGCGAGACATGTTATCGGACTTAATCATTGTGCAATTGGTATTGAAAATGTAGGAGGTACGGAAAATTTGCCGTTGACCAGAGCACAATTAAAGGCAAATATTTACCTAGTGGATTATTTGGCATCTAAATACAAAATAGAATATGTAATCGGACATCATGAATATATCCAGTTTGAGGGACATCCATTATGGCTGGAAGTGGATGACGGATATAGAACCACCAAGACCGATCCTGGTGAAGAATTCATGGAAAAAGTTCGCAAAGCGACCAAAAAAAATAACTTTAAATCTTTACCCTCAAAATCCTAGAATGCAGAAAATACTACTCACATCAGTTTTTGGTTTCATTCTCTTTGGAGGCCTAGCACAGGAGACATTCACCAACAATCTTTATGACACCTATGAAAGTTATAAAGAAGTTTCACTGGACAAGAGGAGAATAAAATATGCGCAGTTACAACCACTCCTCAAGAATTTTGATGTAAACCCAAAATTTGAGGTCCAAAAAGTAGGAACATCAATTGAAGGTCGTGATTTGACCTTGGTTAGCATTGGTACAGGTGAACAGAATATCTTTTTGTGGTCCCAAATGCATGGTGACGAGCCCACAGCGACACAGGCTATTTTTGATATTCTCAATTTTTTTGATGCTCCTGAGTTCAAATCAGAAAAGGAAGAGATTCTATCCAAGCTCAAACTGTATTTTCTACCTATGTTGAATCCAGATGGCGCGGAAGTCTATCAACGAAGAAACGCCTTAGGTATTGATATTAATCGAGACGCATTACGCCTACAATCACCTGAAGGACGAACATTGAAACGAATACGCGATAGCTTAAATGCCGATTTTGGGTTTAATCTACATGATCAAAGTACCTATTACAATGCTTATTTGACCGATAAACCAGCAACCATTTCATATTTGGCTACGGCTTATAATTACGAAAAAGACATCAATGAGGTTCGTGCCAATGCTATGAAAGTCATTGTTTACATGAATAACATAATCCAAAAATACGCGCCGGGCCAAGTTGGTCGGTACAGTGATGAATTTGAACCACGTGCATTTGGGGATAATATAGCGAAGTGGGGTACAAGCTTGATTCTAATCGAATCCGGCGGGTATAGGAATGATCTTGAAAAACAGGAAATACGAAAATTGAATTACGTATCCATTTTATCCGCATTATACACTATTGCCAATGGAAGTTATAACAATATTCGCATTGAAGCATATGAAAAAATCCCAAGGAATGACCGTAAATTGTTTGATTTGAAAATCAAAAACGTCACTTATGAATTAATGGGCAATGATTATGTCTTGGATCTTGGAATTTATAGACAGGAAATTGATGTAAATGCGCATGATGATTTCTACAACAAGAGTATAATTGTAGACCAAGGTGATTTATCTACCCATTACGGCTATGAAACCTTTGATGCCTCTGGATATAAAATAGTGCCACCAAATATTTTCCAAGGAGAACTTAAAAAAATCGGGGGAGTGAAAACAGCATTGGAACAAGGTGTTGCTTTTATTGTATCCAAGCAAACTGGAAATAAAGCGTTTACCGAAGAACCATTGCATAAAATCAAATCAGGTTATCAATTACCGGATTTTAAACTGGCTGTTGGTCAAAATCCGACATTCTTCCTTGAAAAGGAAGGTAAACTGACTCATGCGGTAATTAATGGATTTCTTTTAGATCTTTCCCAACCCTTAGAAAGACAAAACTTTGGGAATGCTTTGATTTATCGTTAATATCCAAATTGTATGTTCATTGTGGTGCCGTTGATCAATAACAAGACCAACATAATGAACAAAGTACAAACGATTGATCCAAATAAAGACAGTACCATTCCTTGAAACCTTCTTGAAAATGGTCCAATTGCACTATTTCTGATAATTTCTTTTACTACATCCATGGGGTTTAGTTTGAGTTAAACACATTTTTTAGTTATTGGGATGTAATTAGTTGTTGTCCGTATAACTAGAACAACTGTTGGTCTAAAAACCCTACTTTCAAAGCTTTGGAGGTATTGGTTTTACTAACTTCAATCCCTCAAAACCCATTAAAATGAAACATCTTTTTACAATTTGTCTACTCTTATTATCAATAGCTACAATGCACGCCCAGTCTACTGAGGCACTGTTCAATGGAAAGGATTTAGATGGTTGGGTGAATCACGGGGAAGAAAAATGGTACGTTGAAGATGGATTGTTGATTTGTGAAAGTGGTCCAAAAGCGGAATATGGATATTTAAGCACCGAAAAATTCTATAAGAATTTTGAATTGACTTTGGAATTCAAACAAGAGAATGATGGGAATAGTGGAGTATTTATACGATCTACCTTTGAAGGCACTAAAGTTTCCGGATGGCAGGTTGAAGTTGCTCCCCCTAATAAACACACAGGTGGCATATATGAGTCTTATGGACGTGGATGGCTAATTAAACCTGCTCCCGAAAAAGAAAAGGCACTAAAGATGGGGGAGTGGAATACCTTAAAAATTGTGGCTAACGGCAACAAAGTTACCTCTTGGCTAAATGGGGTTGAGATGGTCCATATCGAAGACGAAAAGATTGGAAAAGGTGAAGGAGCTATTGCGCTACAAATCCATGATGGTGGCGGAATCAAGGTAAAATGGAGAAATATCCAGATTAAATCCTTGGATTAACCTCCACAAATACAATAACCTTATTTTTTGAGTGGTGTCAAGACCAGTTTTTTGAACTCAATTGGTCCATGGTCTCCTTGGATCATTAATGGTCCAGGAGTTCCTTCTTTACTGTCCAACGCCCCACCCGTAATCCCAGGAATGGTCTGATCAGTGATTATTGGCTTACCATTCGCAATTATGGTCACTCTTCTTCCAATTAATGTGATTTCATACGTTTGCCACTCACCTGGTTGTCCAGCAGCATTTTCATTGGGTTCTATAAATCCATAAATCCCCCCAAAATAAATATCAGATGGTGTCAATCCAGCATTGTCAGCAATTTGGACTTCGTAGCGTCCCCTTAAATAAATGCCGCTATTGCTTCCTTCAGGGTATCTAAAGGTAGTCTCCAATTTAAAATCCATGAATTTAGCATCGGAAATCAAATTTGCTCCCGATTTCGGACTAGTTAATATTCCATTTTCCACCAGCCACTGGTTCTCACCATCCATATGCCAACCCTTTAAATCTGACCCATTGAACAAATCAATCGGTGTATCCCAAGTAGGATTACTTACATGGTCCAATTCAGGAGATTTTGAACCTACCCAAGAATGGACAGAACCATCGGTGTAGGTCATGGTTCCTTTTAAAATATCTTGATCGAGCATCCCTTTTATGATCATATGTTGACCCTCAGGTTCCCATTGTCTTGGAATACTAAATTCAAAACCATTAGCTGTCAATTTCACTTCAGCTATGGGTCTTGCGCTACCATTATAGGAGACATAGCGGCCAAATAATGTAGCATGTCCAGACTTACGGATTTCCAGCCAAGATGGAACCGTTTTCCCCTTGAATTCTACCTCTAAATCCCATCTACCTTCCAATGGATTGGATTTTTGGGCATGCAACTGGGTATTGATTAAAAGGAATATGGTAACAAGGGCAAAAGAAAAAGTCTTCATATGTTATAAAGCTGGTGTTAATGAAACACGCAAGTTAACTAATAATCGAAAATTATAGGAAATTGAAGTCGTTACTCGCATCCTCCAGTAAATCCATTAGCACTGAATTCTGTTTGAACAGCACCTTGGAGCCCATCGTGTGTAAGTTGAATTACTAAATTATTGGTACCGCTTCCATCACGCTTTGGAGTGCAATATTCAAACAAGTAAAAACTGTTAGCTTGCTCTGATACGCGTTGGGAAATTTGATTGAATGTGGATTCTAATTGTTCTTTGTTTCCAGCAAATACGCTGGAAGTGGTTCCAATGCTGTTCAATACATCTGCGTCAATTTCAGCACCAAGGCCAATAGTGAAAAACGATACATTCCTGTTGGCATTTTCTACTGCATTTAAAGCAGCATCTTCCGTATATCTTGAAGCCTGATCTGTACCATCCGTAAATAGCACTACCGAAGATGCGCCAATGATATTTTCCTGATTACTTGCATTTATTAAATCTTCTGCGATGTCAGTTGCTTTTATAACTGCACCATATAAATCCGTAGACGGGTCGTTACTAATATCAGAAGTAATGCCTTCCACTGCCGCAATTAATTCCGTGGAAGAAGAGCTAAGCTCGTTTAGCAGGTGCAATTCATCTTCCCCGTCAAACCAATAAATCGCCATCTTAAAAGAGGGGTTTTCTGGATTGGGCATGACGTTATCGATAAAACTTGCAGTGGCGGATTTCAACTCATCCAAACTATTCTCCAAAACACTGTTACTAAGGTCCAAGATCAATATCGTATTGTTATTGAATACTTGAGAATTTGAAGAGATTCGCGCTAAGGATTCTGAAGCTGAAATAGTGTTGAAACAATCGTCATTCCGTCCTTGTTCATAAATCGTGAATTGACTCGCCGTCAATCCTGAAATTGGATTCCCTAGTAAATCGGAAACCTTGAAAAGAATGGAAACTTTGCCGGGTAGAGTCGTAAATTGATCCTGAATGGAAAGTAAAAGGTCATTATCCTCAAAACCAAGACAGTTGTCTGGCTCTTCCCCTTGGCCCAGTTCTCGTTGATTAATATCAAAGCTCACATCATCATCCGCGTTACCGCAGGATACCAATAAAAATAAAGCCGATATAAAAAGGAGGTTGAATACATTTTTCATTTTCTAAAGATTGTGGTTCTTTTTGCAAAACGCTCAAATCAATTGAATAGTATTCATGGAATCCTTAGAACCATTAAAGAAAAGTTAAAAACAACTGACCCTTGTTAAAAAAGGGTCAGTCCGATCAAATTTTGGTAACTTCAACAGGAAACTCGCTAATATCAATCAATTACTAATAAACTATGCCAACGTATCAAATTAAAGTAAATGGGGCGTCTCAAACAGTCGATGTATCTGAAGACACTCCAGTATTGTGGGTGTTAAGGGACCACTTGGACCTTGTGGGCACCAAATATGGATGTGGAATAGGCCAATGTGGTGCTTGTACCATTCATGTAGACGGTACGGCCATGAGAAGTTGCTCACTTACCCTGGCTCAAGTTGATGGTAAATCCATTACTACAATTGAAGGACTTTCTGAAGATGGTTCGCATCCTGTTCAACAAGCTTGGAATGAAGTGGATGTACCTCAGTGTGGTTACTGCCAAGCTGGGCAAATAATGACGGCCTCGGCTTTCTTGGAAAACAATCCGAATCCTACAGAAGAGGAAGTGAAAAATGCGATGCACGGAAATATTTGTCGTTGTGCATCCTACACCCGTATTAAAAAGGCTGTACTCACTGCAGCTGAAAATATGGATTAACCCTTCTTATCATCACTAAAACAAAAGAAATGTCATCAAAAACAAATATAACATTTAGCAGGAGGGCGTTTATGCGCACATCGTCGTTAGCTGGAGGTGGAATGCTCATTGGCTTCAACCTATTTCAAGCCTGCAAGCCCAAAGCAGAACCACCGGTAGATCTTTCGCAATTGAACTACAATGATTTCAATGCGTTTATAAAAATAGCGGACAACGGTGCGGTAACCATTTTCTCTCCAAATCCGGAGATTGGCCAAGGAGTTAAGACGTCAATGCCAATGATCATCGCAGAAGAGCTAGACGTTGCATGGCAGGATGTGTACGTTGAACAAGGCATCTTGGATACAGAAAATTATCAGCGACAGGTAGCAGGAGGGAGTCAGTCCATCCGGTTTGGATGGGATGCTTTGCGCCAAACTGGGGCTACGGCCAAGCAAATGTTGGTCAATGCTGCAGCAGCAAGATGGGGTGTAGATGCCTCTGAATGTACCGTAAGTGAAGGTGTAATCACAAATGCTGCCGGAGAAACCTTGGGTTATGGCGATGTGGTAAACGAAGCGACACAGCTCGAAGTCCCGGAAGATGTAGCCTTAAAAGACCCGAAGGACTATAAAATCATGGGGCAGAGTAAGGTTAATGTCGATATTGATAAAATAACAACTGGAAAGCCATTGTTTGGTTTGGATTACAAAGCAGATGGTATGGTCTATGCTGCACTGGTCAGACCTCCCGCTTTTGGGAAAAAGTTGGTGTCCTATGACGATTCCAAAGCAAGAACGATGTCTGGCGTGATTGACATTGTCAAAATTGGAGAGAAGGTTAGAGCGCTTTTAGAAAAGGATCCAAGTTTTGGTAGTAAGATTTCCTCCAGTGATAAGATTGCGGTAATTGCAGAATCTACTTGGCAAGCATTTAAAGCCAAAGAAGCCATTGAAACTGTTTGGGAAGATGATACCACAATTGAAAGTACAGCGGATCATGACAAGGAACTGAACAAAATTTTGGACGGTAACAATTTCAACACCATGCGGTCGGATGGCGATGTAAATAAAGCCTTCGCTGAAGCTGATGAAATTTTGGAAAGGACATACGAATCCCCTTTCCTACCACATAACTGCATGGAACCTATGAATTTCTATGCCAATGTAACCGATGAAAAAGTTCATTTAGTCGGGCCGATTCAGACACCGGCTTGGAAAGCAGGATTGGTTGCAAATATGTTGGATAGGGAAGAAAAAGATATCCTTTTGGAAATGACACGCATGGGTGGTGGATTTGGTAGACGTCTCTACGGCGATTTCGTAATTGAAGCCGCTGAACTTGCAGCGACCATCAACAAACCTGTAAAAGTGGTATTCACAAGAGAAGACGATATGGGCATTGGCATCTATCGTCCTGCAATAAAATATCGAATCAAAGCAGGTATCAAGGATGGACAGATTACAGCCTATCATTTGAAAGAAGCGGCCATCAACGATGGTATGTACGGTTTGATACCGAATTTCTTTCCTGCGGGAGCCATTGACAATTATCAAGTTGATTCTGGTGCACACGATAGTAATGTTACTACCGGTGCATGGAGAGCGCCATACACCAATTTCTTAGCCTCTGCCGAGCAAAGTTTTTTTGATGAATTAGCGGAATTGATGGAAGTCGATAAAATCCAACTTCGATTGGATTTGTTGGATAAAGTAGACGCAGCTGCAGATGAACGTATCCAATATTCACCAGAACGAATGAAAGAAGTCATCAAAGTAGCTGTTGATAAATCGGGTTGGGGAACCAAACCTAGTTCGGTTTACCAAGGCTTTGTAAATTATTATTGTCACAATTCCCATGTGGCACAAGTTGCGGATGTTGAAATCGTAGACGGTGATCCCGTAGTAAAGAAAATAACTTGTGTTGTGGATTGTGGTATCGTGGTGAATCCTAGCGGAGCCGAAAATCAGGCTGAAGGCGGTGTAATAGATGGTGTTGGACATACTATGTACGGTGACTTTGCTTTTGAAGGTGGTCAAGGCCATGCTCAGAATTTTGACAGATATCGATTGATTCGTATGAAAGAAGTGCCTGAGGTAGAAACACATTTCATTCAAAATGAATTATCACCAACAGGATTAGGTGAGCCTACATTACCACCAGCAGGTGGTGCCATTGCCAATGCCTTCAGCGCGGCAACGGGTAATCGATACTATCAACAACCATTAATGAAGAATCCGGAACTATTGAAGGTTCCTGAAAAAGAGGTTATAGGATAATTTATGACAATATTGTTATTTGGAATAACCAAAGATATCGTAGGTAGTTCTACTTTGTCTGTTCCAACTTCGAGTATAACAAATAGAACAATTCCAAAAACGGTCAGTGAGTTGAAAAAGTGCTTGGGAGACACTTACCCAGAACTCAATAAACTCTCTTCTTTGGCGGTAGCAGTTAATAATGCTTATGCGGAGGATGACCAATTAATAAATGCTTTTGATGAAATAGCCCTGATACCCCCAGTTAGTGGGGGTTAATGGGTATTTTCTCGTATTTTGCAACTATGTTGAAGGAATAGAATATGCTGATTGACAATCACAATCGAAAAATCAATTATTTAAGATTAGCGGTCACAGATCGCTGCAATCTAAGGTGTAATTATTGCATGCCCTCTGAAGGAATTGATTTTGTCAAAAACGATAAACTGCTGACTATTGATGAGCTTATACGAATAAGTGAAATTGTAGTGGGGCAGGGGATTGATAAAATCCGAATTACAGGCGGCGAACCATTTGTTCGAAAAGACTTGATGGTGCTGCTCCGGGCATTAGCTAAAATGCCAGATTTAAAGGATATTTCAGTTACAACCAATGCAACTTTGATTGGTCCTTATATTGATGAACTTAAGCAACTGGGGATAAAAAATATCAATGTCAGCTTGGATTCCATTAATCGTGAGACTTTTGAGCGAATCACAAGAAGAAAACAATTTGACACGGTGCATAACAACCTCATACGTTTGATCACTGAGGGTTTCAATGTTCGTATCAATTTTATAGTATTGGAAGGTCAGAATGAACAAGACATGATTCCAATTTTGGATGTTATGAAACACCATAATGTTTCTATCCGCTTTTTGGAAGAAATGCCATTTAATGGTGGGTCCAAGAATTTTTCAGGAATTAAATGGCACCATAAGGCAATTCTTGAACACATAACACAAACCTTCACGGAATACATTAAATTAGAATCCCCAGAGACTTCAACATCAGTTAATTACAAAATTAAAGGCCATACAGGGACATTTGGTATAATCCCTTCTTTCAGCAGAACATTTTGCGGTAGTTGCAACCGTTTAAGGATAACGGCCACAGGAGATGTGATAACCTGTCTTTATGGTAAGCCAAAAATAAATCTCAGGGATATTGTTCGTGAATCCAACGCCAAGGTGGATGTGGAAAACGCACTTTTGAAAGTCATTGGTTCTCGTGCAAAAACAGGTTTTGAGGCCCAAAAGGAACATTCCACCACTGTCTTCGATAATTCCATGACCTCTATCGGGGGTTAAAAAAGTAGCTGACATGCAGAACGAAGTGCCAAAATTATATGGGTTGGTTCTTGCCGGTGGCAAAAGTACACGAATGGGCACAGACAAAGGATTGCTCAATTATCATGGAAAACCGCAACAAGAATTTCTTTATGAATTATTGGATAAAGTATGTGATCAGGCATTTCTAAGTCTACGTGAAGATCAAAATCAATCGATTTTAAACGATTTTAAAGTAGTTGTAGACAATAATGAATATCGAGGGCCTTTTAACGGCATATTGAGTGCGCATAAAATGCACCCAGAAGTCGCATGGCTTGTTTTGGCATGTGATTTACCCTTATTAGACCTACAAAGCATAAAAACTTTGGTAAAAAGTAGAAACGCAAGACAGCTAGCAACTTCTTTTGCAACAAACCAAAGCGGACTTCCAGAGCCTTTGATCACAATATGGGAGCCTAAGGGACTGCAAAAAGCAATTGAGCATCTCTCAAGTGCAGAAAGTACTTGTCCTAGAAAATTTCTAATTAATTCGGATATTAAGTTGGTAACACCTGAACGCGACGAGCTGCTTTATAATGCCAATTCCTTAGAAGATTATCAATTTGCTAAATCTAAAATCCAATAATCATGGATTTAAGGTATGACAGACAAACAAGATTAAGTCAATTTGGCCCAGGCGGTCAAGCAGCACTTGCCGCAAGCAAGGTTTTGGTGGTTGGCCTGGGAGGATTAGGAATACCGGTAGTTCAATACTTAAACGCGATGGGCGTTGGCGTATTGGGTTTGGTAGATCACGATAAAGTTGAACTCCATAATTTACAACGGCAGGTTTTGTATTCCGAAAAGGATTTGGGTAAGTCAAAAATTAGCGTTGCTGAAGAAAAATTGAATCAACAGAATTCCAATACCCAACTCAATTTATATGACACCTTTTTGACGAGGGACAATGCCCTGGAAATCATTTCCAACTATGATATCGTTGTTGATGCTACCGATAATTTCCCTACACGCTATCTGATAAACGATGCCTGTGTAATTTTAAACAAACCCTTTGTCTATGGCGCTTTACATGCTTTTGAAGGACATGTAAGTCTATTTAATTACCAAAATGGGCCAACCTACCGCTGTCTTTATCCAACTATGCCCAATGCTGAAGAGGTGCCAGATTGTAACGAAAATGGCGTGCTCGGAGTTGTTCCAGGTATTATTGGCACATTACAAGCACTGGAAGTTGTAAAAGCAATGACAGGTATCGGCGAACCATTGTCAGGCAAACTGTTACTGTTCGATGGATTAAGTCAGAACTCAACTAAAATTAAATTCAAGCTTAATCCCAATAATCTCAATATTAAAGAATTGCAAGGCAGCTACGAAAGCATGGAATGTTTATTGGTGCCAGAAATTAGCGCTCAGGCTTACCAAGCAAAACGAAACAGCGATCAAGCCATTTGTTTGATAGATGTACGCACCACAAAAGAATTTGCAAACCATCATTTAGCGGAAGCTCGCAACTACCCCTTAAAAGACCTGAAGACTGAAATTAACTTAGATGAACAAAACAAAGTAGTATATGTTATTTGCCAATCAGGGAAGCGAAGTGCCAAGGCAGTAGCGCAATTGCAGAAGAAGTATCCGCAAATTTCATTTTATTCCGTGGTCGGTGGTATGAATAAAATGACTTCCTTAATCACACAATCTTAATGATTCCATACGAAGAAGCAATTGAAAAAGTCCTAAATCACACATTGGATTATGGGACAGAAGAGGTTACGCTGGAGGAGAGTAACAACCGTATTTTGGATGAGGATATTCTTGCGGACAGGGATTTTCCGCCATTTGACCGAGCGACCAAAGACGGAATAGCGCTAAAGTATACCGGCATAAAATCCGGACATCAAACTTTGCTAATTGCCGGTATGGCTCCTGCTGGAAGCCCACAACTAGAACTCATAGACGAACAAACTTGTATAGAGATCATGACAGGCGCCATAGTACCCAAAAATGCGGATACCGTGGTCATGTACGAACACTTAAAGGAAAGCCCAACTAGCTTTGAGTTGAATATGCCGGTGAAAAAAGGGCAGAATATTCATTATAAGGCAAGTGATATTGCAGCAGGAGAAATATTGTTACATGCAGGCACACTTATTACTGCTGCGGAAATTGGGATAATGGCTTCTGTGGGTAAATCAAAAATCAAGGTTAAAAAGCTCCCGAGAGTCGCTGTAATCTCTACAGGAAATGAGCTTGTGGATGTAGATGAGACCCCAGAACCACACCAAATCCGGAAATCAAATAGTATAACCCTTAGGGCTTTGCTTCAAAATCAACAGATTGACCTTGGACTTTACCATTTATTGGATGAACCTGTAGCACTTCAAAAGAAAATCCAGGGATTGCTGCTGGAATACGATGTGCTTCTTTTAAGCGGTGGAGTGTCAAAAGGAAAATTTGATTACTTGCCTGAAACATTCAATGCATTAGGCGTGGAGAAAATCTTTCATAAGGTAAGGCAGCGACCGGGCAAACCTTTTTGGTTTGGCCGTTATAAAGCTTCTAATTCCATGATTTTCTCATTCCCTGGAAATCCGGTATCCACCTTTGTCAGCTATCATATGTATTTTGTTCCGTGGCTTAACAAAACTTTGGGAGTACACCAAGAGCAATATAATGTACATTTAGGCGAATCAATGGAAAACACCACTGACCTCACTGTATTTATAGGCGTTAAAGTGAAATTGACAAACAGTGTGCCAACCGCCAATAGAATCAATACTACTGGTTCTGGAGATTTATTGGCATTGACCAAATCCGATGGCTTTGTTCGGTTGGCTCCAGGTGAGCGGTTAGACGAAGGTAATTCGGTAATTTTCATTCCAACAAGAAGAATCATTTAATGACGCACGAGTTAAAATATATTGTCCAACAATTTGAGAACAGACATAAGGAAGGTCGAAAAGCTGTATTAGCAACAGTTGTAGACTTGGACGGGTCTTCTTATAGAAGACCTGGTGTTAGAATGCTGTTATTTGATGACGGTAAAATGGTTGGCGCAGTAAGTGGAGGTTGCGTGGAAAAAGAAGTTTTCAGACAGGCGAACAGTGTTTTCGAAACAGGGATCTCCAAGATTATGATTTACGATGGTCGATACCGACTGGGATGCGAAGGCATATTGTACATTTTACTGGAAGAATTCAAACCTACAGAAGCCTTTTGCAAGGCGTTTTGGAAGACCATAGCACAACGGAAATCCTTCGAAATTACATCAACTTATCTTAAAGAACCTGCAACAGGCAATGGATTTAGGACTATTTTCCAATTTGACGGCAATTCCTTTGCAGTGAACTCCAATAGTTCAATTTTGGAGGAAACGCAACTGGAATTCAGCCAAGTAATGCAACCCTGTTTTCAACTCATAATCATTGGGGCGGAACATGATGCAGTTCAATTATGTAAATATGCGGCATTAACGGGATGGGAAGTCACGATAGTGGTAAATCCGCGTGAGGAAAAATCTGAGTTGGATTTTCCAGGAAGCCAAAAAATGGTCCATGTTGAACCAGAGATGTACCTGCCGGAATTTGACGCCCAAACTGCTGTGGTGCTTATGACGCACAGTTATGTTAAGGATTTACAGTTTCTATTGAAACTAAAGGATACAAATGCCGCCTATTTTGGGCTGCTGGGGCCTTATCGCAGAAGGGAAAAGTTGTTTGATGAGTTAATGGAAAGATGTCCTGATGTACGTGAAGATTTCTTGGAATTGGTGCATGGTCCTGCTGGTGTTGATATCGGGGCCGAAACTCCAGAAGAAATTGCCAATTCCATAATTTCAGAAATATTGGCCGTTGTTAGAAAACGGGAGCCCTCCCTTTTAAAACATCGAATGGGTAGTATTCATTCTTGATTTATGTCTTGCGAAATATATACCGTGATTCTAGCTGCTGGAGAATCCAGTCGAATGCCCGGTAAGATCAAACAGCTATTGCCTTGGGGATCTCGTACCCTTCTCGGACATGCTATTTCAGTTGTTCAGCCGGTCTCAATAAAAGTAATGGTCGTCTTAGGCGCTTATGCTGAAGAAATCGAAGCAAAACTGCCCCAGGATATTCAGCGGATAATCAATCCAAATTGGAGAACGGGCATGGGAAGCTCAATAGTTAGCGGTATCCAAGGAATAATGGAAGATAAACCGATGCCAGATGGTGTACTTTTCTTTTTAGCGGACCAACCTTTTATGGACACTACTTTTTTGCAAGAAATGATCAAAGTGTTTAACCAAGAGAACCATGCAATTGTGGCCACCGCCTATGACAAGGGTTATGGTGTACCTGCTATTTTTCATAAATCCCTACTTTCAGAACTACTTAAATTGGATGATAAAATCGGGGCAAAAAAGCTTATTCAAAAGCATAAAAGCCAATGTTACGCCATTCGACCAAAAGGAAGAGAGGTTGATGTAGATACAATTGAAAAGTATAATCAACTCATTGATAAACAAAATTATGGATAGTAAAATTTATAGTGTTTCTTTAATGCTAATTGTTACATTTTCAGCGTTGACCTATGCGCAAGAAATGGGTTTTGAAGAGTATAATCCGAAATCAACCTTGATAGTACCTGAAAACCCAATTCAGAGGGCTAAGTTCAAATTTGTGGATATTCACAGCCATCACTTTAATATGGAATCGCAAGACTTGTCCCAACTCATTCGGGAAATGGATGCGATGAATATGGGTGTCATGGTAAACTTAAGCGGTGGTTCAGGAACTGGCTTACGCGCTAAACTTAAAAATGTAAATGACAACTATCCAAATCGCTTTGTCATATTTGCCAATGTTGATTTTAGTGGCGTAGGCAATCCAAATTGGGGAGAATTAGCAGCCGCTCAATTGGAATTGGATGTAAAAAGTGGGGCTAAAGGTCTAAAAATCTATAAAAGTCTGGGGTTACGTTATAAGGATACACAAGGAAAGAGAATTCCAATAGATGACCCAAGACTGGACCCTATTTGGGAAAAATGCGCGACCCTTGGAATTCCAGTTTTGATCCATGCTGCTGACCCAAAATCTTTTTGGGACCCAATGGATAAAAACAATGAGCGCTGGTTAGAACTAAAAACCAGACCGCGAAGGAAAAGATCAGATACGAATCCGGCGCCTTGGCAACAGATAATTGATGAGCAACACAGGATGTTCAAAAAACACCCCAACACAAAATTCGTCAATGCACATATGGGTTGGTACGCCAATGATTTAAAAAGGCTAGGGGAGTTGTTGGATGAAATACCCAATATGTATGTTGGAATAGCAGCAGTTATAGCGGAATTAGGCCGACAACCAAGGCAAGCACACAAGTTTTTCGTAAAGTATCAAGACCGTATCCTTTTTGGTAAAGACAGCTACAAACCAGAAGAATTCCCAACATATTTTAGGGTTTTGGAAACTGATGACGAGTACTTTCCATATTACAAGAAATACCATGCCTTTTGGGCCATGTATGGACTAGACCTTCCTGATGAAGTTTTACAAAAAGTCTATTTCAAGAATGCGCTGAAATTGGTCCCTGGCTTGGACGCCAGCCTTTTTAATGATTAATCCGGTTTTGTGAATTAACGGATGCTTGCTTGTTGTTTTCCAAATCCTGGAAAATTCCACAGCTGATTTGCGTTTTGATTAAAGATTTAGATGATTTCCGTTTCACCAAAGATGCGATTTCCTTATTTAAAAACTGCATGAGTTTAAGCTTTGTAAACTAAACGTAGTCGGTACTACAAAATTGTTTTGTAATTAGGCCGCCAATTGTTTTTCTAAATACTCCAATACCACCATCCAGTTCATTTTAAGTATTAAAGCGGCCGTCGGAACATTGTTTTCTTCTATTGCTCGTATAATAGCCTCATTTTGATTATCCACATTTTCATAGAAGCTTGCATCTCGAACGTGCATCTGTTCATAAAAACGTAATCGTGTCTTCAAATCATCTAAAATTTGGAGTAGGACTGAATTCGGACAATTTCGAACAAGTAGTTGATGAAAAAACAATCGCGCTTCCAACCTACGCATGGGTGTATGGGACTGTTGCAATAATAACTGTTGATTACGCAGAGCTTCAATGTCGTATTCAGTGTAAACAGAGCTTTCAACAGCAGTGATTTCCAACTGTGCAATGGTCTCATAAAGGTTTTTAGCCTCCTGTCGACTTAATTGCGGTACTATAAAACCCCTGTTGGGCACAGCACTGATCACTCTTGATTGTTCCAATTGACTTAAAGCCTCTCTAATAGGGGTGACACTAACACCAATAGTACGAGCCAGTAAAGCCAGATTTATGGTTTTACCAACCTTTAGTTCACCACGTTGAATTTGACCAAGTAAATGGGATTTTACCTGATTTCTTAGTATTTGAGGTTGCATAAATCCAAAGGTAAAACATCGTATACGATTTTAACAGTATCCTCGGTGAACTACCGAAAACAAAGAAATACGGGCATTTCTGAACAAAAAATATATTAATTGACTAATTTTCAGGACCATTTGAAATCTAAAAACACCACATCCTTTTATGAAACTTAAGCTTTCCCTATTTCTACTACTTCTATCACTTTTTGCCGCTTGTAAAAAAGAAACGGCAGCGTTGCCAGAAAATATTTATGAAACCCAATTTTTTAAGGATATCCAGTTGGCAGCTATCTTCAAAGATTCCAAGACCTTCGTTGATTTGGTTCCCAGACATGATTTCTTGACCTTGGAGGAAATTTATCTTGCCGAAAAAAGAAAAGATGATTTTGATCTTTCTGTGTTTGTTTCTGAAAATTTTGAAGATCATTCCATGCAAGCGCTGGAATTTGAAACAGATACCACCAAAACCATGTATGAGCACATTGGGTTGATGTGGGACAAACTCACAAGAGGACCAGATGCCGTAGTTCCCAATTCATCACGACTGGCGTTGCCCTATAAATATGTGGTACCAGGTGGAAGATTCCAAGAAATTTATTATTGGGACAGTTATTTTACGTTAGAAGGATTATTAGCAGCAAATAGAACTGATTTGGCGGTAAGTATGGTGGATAATTTTAGCCATTTGATTGATTCCATAGGTTTTATACCAAATGGTACCAGAGATTATTACAGATCACGATCACAACCACCTTTTTATGCGCTCATGGTAGGTGCAATAGCTCGAGAAAATGAGCAAGTATTGATCAACTATTTACCACAATTGAAAAAGGAATACAAGTTTTGGATGAATGGAGCTGATAAAGCCGATGTAAGTATTTATCGTCATGTTATCAAACTAAATACTGGTGAAATTCTAAATCGATATTGGGATACAGGCATAACTCCTAGACCCGAAGCCTACAAAGAGGATATGCATTTGGCAAGTGAACTAACCGATATGGGTGCAAAGCAGGCACTTTATAAGGATCTTAGAACCGCAGCTGCATCTGGCTGGGATTTCAGTTCTAGATGGTATGGGGTTAATGGTGAGTTCTCAAGTACCGAAACATCCAAAATCCTTCCGATAGATTTGAATTGCCTATTGTATTACCTAGAGGATTTAATTGCCAAAAGTTCTGAGTTGGCTAATGACCAAGAAACAGCCAATGAATTCAAGACAGCTGCCGAGAAACGAAAGGCCTTAATCCAAAAATACCTTTGGAACGATTCTAAGGGTTATTACATGGATTACAATTGGAGCAATGCAGAAAGTACCCAGCATCTCACCTTGGCCGCAATGTTCCCCTTATATTTTCAATTAGCGTCCCAAGAGCAAGCGGAACAGGTAAAAGAACTTCTGTTGGATAAATTTTTAAAAGATGGGGGACTGGTAACCACACTTGAACATTCCGGACAACAGTGGGATGCCCCAAACGGATGGGCGCCTTTACAATGGATTGCAGTTAAGGGACTTTTGAATTACGGATACAATAAAGAGGCCCAAGAAATTATGCAACGCTGGTTGGCATTAAATGAAAAAGTATATAAGAATACCGGCAAAATGATGGAAAAATACAATGTAGAGGATCTTACATTGCTTTCCGGCGGTGGGGAATATGAAACCCAAGATGGGTTTGGATGGACGAATGGCGTTGCGCTTGGCTTCAAACAAATCCTAGATCAAATGGAAATTGAAAACTAGGCACATTCTAACGTAAGTTTTACAATTTTATCTGGACTACTAAAGGCAACCTTCAATCAAAAACATGTCTAAATCCCTCTTATTCATACCGGATATTTCTGGATACACCAAATTCATACAAACAACGGAAATTGAACATAGCCAGCACGTAATTTCTGAATTGTTGGAGGTTTTGGTGAATGCCAATACATCAGGATTGAAATTAGCGGAAATTGAAGGCGATGCCCTGTTTTTTTACAAAGAAAATGACATTCCATCGCAAGAGAATCTATTGGCGCAGATTGTATCCATGTTCACCGCATTTTACAGTCATTTGAAAATGCTGGAAAAGAACAGGATTTGTCCGTGCAATGCTTGTGCCACAGCACCAAATCTTGAATTAAAGATTATAGCGCATAGTGGACACCTGCAACATATTGAGGTGCAAGGCACAAGAAAACCTTTTGGGGAACAAGTGATTGAAGCGCATCGATTGCTGAAGAATTCCGTGGACAGCGATAATTATGCCCTAATCAGTAGAAAATTGGCTTTGGACATTCAATTGTCGCCTTACTATTCAAGCAAGATTTTTCGGTTTAGACAAGGTTCAGATTCTTATGATGACAAAGAAGTGGAATACATCTATTCCTTGATAGATCCCAATGAACTGAAATTGCAGAGTTTTGTACAACCCAAAAACTATCATTTCGATACTAAACCCCAACTGACAATTTCGCAAGAGTTTCCTATATCGGCAGAAGAGCTCATGGAACAGATTACAAACTATTCACTGCGTCCATATTGGCAAAAAGGAGTTGATGATTTAAAGTACAGTGAGAACGAAGTGACTCGAATTGGAAGCGAACATACCTGTGTTATCAATGGCAAGCATCTGGATTTTGTAACCATTTCAAAAGAAAATGAGGTCAATAATCTCACCTACGGAGAACTTACACATAGCCATCCCTTGTTTGACGATTTTTATCAATTCTACACTTTTGTTCCAAAAGGAGAAGGGCTTAGTGAAGCAATAGTTGAGTTCTACTGGTCTTCCAAATCGCCATTAAAGAAACTAGTTGGCGCTTTGATTGGAAAAAATGCGGTAAAGAAAAGTTCCGAAAAAGGCTTGGTCAGTTTGTTGGAATATATCGAATCTAAAAACGCCTCACTAAAAGCCTAAAACACAACTTTAAAAAATTTTCAACAAGGCGTTTTTTTTCACATTTTTTTTAGAATTGCCCCCTATGTATTTGGTTATCTTACGGAACTAATTCGACCAAATATATTTGAAAATGAAGCACTTCTCACGAGTTTATTCAACAATCCTATTTCTTCTACTTTTTTCCCTACAATTAACAGCACAACAACCCGATTCAACAACATTTAATGGACTGCAATTCCGAAGCTTGGGCCCGGCCCTTACCTCTGGACGAATTGCGGATATAGCCATCCATCCAAAGGATGAAAGTGTATGGTATGTGGCTACAGGTTCAGGTGGCGTTTGGAAAACCATTAACAACGGGACTACTTGGCGTCCTATTTTTGACCAACAAGGGAGCTATTCCATTGGTTGTGTCACTGTGGACCCACGCAATCCAAGCACCGTTTGGGTAGGAACCGGTGAAAATGTCGGTGGCCGTCACGTTGGTTTTGGTGATGGTATTTATGTAAGTCATGACGAAGGTAATACCTGGAAAAACATGGGACTAAAATCCTCTGAACACCTTTCCAAGATTATTGTTCATCCAGACAATTCCGACATCATTATGGTCGCTTCCCAAGGTCCACTTTGGAGCAAAGGTGGTCAACGTGGATTTTACAAGTCAACCGATGGCGGTAAAAACTGGCGTCGTACCCTTGGTGACAACGAATGGACAGGGGTAACGGATATTGTAATTGACCCTACAAACCCAGATGTACTTTATGCTGCAACCTGGGATAGACATCGTACGGTAGCCGCTTTAATGGGTGGCGGACCAGGTTCTGGCATACATAAGAGTACAGACGGCGGTGAAACTTGGACAAAACTTAACACAGGACTCCCAACATCCAATATGGGTAAAATTGGTCTTGCCATTTCACCTTTCAACAATGAGACTGTTTATGCGGTTATTGAATTGGACCGCAGAACAGGAGGTGCCTACATGACAAGTAATGGAGGAGCATCATGGACCAGACAATCCAATGCGATTTCTGGAGCTACTGGACCACATTACTATCAAGAACTTTATGCATCACCGCATCGCGAAGGACAATTGTTCTTCATGAGTAACGTAGTACAGATTTCTGATGATCACGGACGTAATTTCCGATTTATGAATGAGGAAGGGAAACATGTAGACACCCATGCTATGGCATTTAAAAAGTCTGACCCTGACTATGTGTTATTTGGAACGGATGGTGGCTTGTACGAATCCTATGATTTAACGGCAACCTGGAGATACTTTGCCAATTTGCCACTAACACAATATTATAAGGTAGCAGTTGATGATGCAGCACCCTTCTATAATATTTATGGAGGTTCACAAGACAATGGTTCCCAAGGCGGACCCTCAAGAACCGCCAATGCGGATGGTATCTTAAACTCTGACTGGTGGATTACCTTAGGAGCAGACGGACACCAGTCTGCAACAGAGCCAGGAAATCCAAATATTACTTATGGTGAATTCCAACAAGGATGGTTGTGGAGAATAGATCAAACAACCGGTGAAACCGTATTTATTCAACCGCAACCTGCAGAAGGTGATCCCCACGAACGTTTCAACTGGGATGCGCCAATTTTGGTAAGTCCGCATAATCCGGCACGTTTGTATTTCGCATCATATCGTGTTTGGAAATCTGAAAACAGAGGAGATGATTGGACTGCAATTTCCAGTGATCTAACTCGAAATGAAGAGCGGGTAACCCTACCATTAATGGGGAAACAGCAAAGTTGGGACAATGCATGGGATGTCTTAGCCATGTCCAATTACAATACCATTACCTCCCTGGCAGAATCTCCCCTTCAAGAAGGATTGTTATATGCCGGTACTGATGACGGTATTGTCCAAGTTTCTGAAAATGGAGGCGACAGCTGGAGAAGATTCAATTTAGGCTCTATAAAAGGTATACCTAACAGAGCTTTTGTAAATGATGTAAGAGCGGATTTACATGATGCCAATACCGTGTATTTAGTATTGGACAATCATAAAGAAGGTGATTTCAAACCTTATGTATTGAAAAGTACGGACAAGGGTGTAAGCTGGTCCATTATCAACAGCAATCTTCCAAAGCGTTTGGTTACATGGAGAATTGTACAAGACCACAAGAAAAAAGACCTTTTGTTTTTAGCAACGGAATTCGGTATTTACTTCTCAAATAACAGTGGCGGTAAATGGTTTGAGTTGAAAGGCGGTCTTCCTACTATTTCATTTAGGGATTTGACCATCCAAAGAAGGGAAGATGACTTGGTTGCAGCTTCCTTTGGTCGTGGTTTCTATGTATTGGATGATATTTCGCCAATCCGTGATTTTGATGCTTCCAAAATGGGAGAGGCTACACTGTTTAAAGTAAAGCCAGCCTATTGGTATGTGCAAAAATCTGGAATGTATGCACAAGGGAGTAACCGTTACATGGCAGATAACCCTCCATTTGGAGCTACGTTCACCTATTACCTTCCAGAAAAACTAAACACAATCCGAGAAGATCGCGTTAAAAAGGAGAAGGATTTGATCAAGCAAAAATCCAATGTTAATTTCCCGGGATGGGACGCATTGGACAGTGAATCAAATCAGACAGCTCCTGCATTGGTTTTAATGGTACGTGATAGTGATGGTAATGTGGTAAATACCGTAGCTGGAACCAACCAAAAAGGGTTCAATAGAGTAGCTTGGAATCTTACCCATGCCGATAGAAATGGTGTTAGCCTACAAAGACCAAGCGGTGGCGGTGATGACTTCCTTGGTTCTCCTTATATGGCTACTCCTGGAAAATATTCCGTTACCTTGTACCAACGTGTAGATGGGGAATTAAAAGAACTTTCTGGTCCTCAGAATTTTGATGTAGTTCCTTTGCGCGAAGGTGCATTGCCAGCTAAACCAGCCAGTGATATCGATGCCTTCAGAAGTCAATTCCAAGCATTCCAACAGAATTTGGCAGCTACTAGCAATCACCTGTCTAGAAGTTTGACCAAGGTGGATGCCATGCAACGCGCTTTAAATGAAGCTACGAATCCTACAGCGGCCTTATCTTCTAGTTTACATGCGGCAAGAACTCAATTATTGGCCATTCAAAAAATGATGAATGGAAGCCCTGCCAAAAACGAGATAGGGGAGAGAAATCCTCCTGCACCTGGAGATGGAGCCTTTATCGGACAGGTAGCACTTGGCAATACCTATGGTCCTACAGGCAATCATAAGGCTGCACTGCAGAGAGCTAGCAATCAATTGACGAGAGTTAAAAGAGAGCTTACAGTACTTGTCAATAACACCATTCCATCTTTGGAGGCACAGCTGAAAGCTGCTGGTGCACCATGGATTGAAGGTCAAGACTTAATTCAGGACTAAGTCACTATATGACAAAACAAATTCACACGCTCTGTCTGTTTTTCCTCGGAATTTTCATCTGTCAAGCGCAGTATTCCGAAGAAGACTGGGCAGAGCGTGATATTTGGATGAATACTTCGAAACTAATGGAGTATTCGGGAATTGCATCGGGTAACCGGGTGGCAGATATTGGTTGCCATGAAGGTTACCTTACGATGCATCTTTCCCAACAGGTAGGTGAAAACGGCAGAGTCTATGCCGTAGATGTACGCTCTGACCGACTGGAAACCTTACGTGAAAATGCTGCAGATCGCAACCGAAAAAATATCATAACCATTCTTGGGGATTACGATGACCCTAAGCTACCTGAAGATGAATTGGATATCGTTTTCATCTTTGATACCTATCATGAAATGGATGCCCATGAAAAGATGCTTCGTTTGGTGAAAAAGTCCTTAAAAGTTGGGGGCAAAATCATTCTTATGGAAAAGCTGAAGGATCGTGTGCGAGGCAAATCTAGAGCTGATCAAGTGTATGCACATTCTTTAAGTCCAGGTTATGTGCGCAAAGAATTGCAAGAAGCGGGATTTACCATTATTTCTGAAATAGAGGATCACGGTGATTGGGAACGGGATTCCAGCAAACAGATGTGGTTGATTTTAGCGGAGAAAAGGTCCTAGTCCTTTTCCAGTTCTTCCAACAATTGCTCATAAGAACCAATCCAAGTATACAAACGACCGCCCAAACTAATTATGGGTTGTGTCAATGTGTCCATTTCCATTTCAGATTTAGCTAGGAACCTCCCTAATTGTTGTTTTACTTCTGGTTTTTCATCCAAGGATACCGCCCGGTAGATGTAATGCTTTGCATCCAATTTGGAAACAATGCTGTCACATTGTGAACATCCGGTTTTGGTATAAACCGTTATCTGTTTTTTAGGAGTGATTTTCGGTGGTGGAATGTCCAACACTTCATATTCCTTTTTCAATGCCCTTTTGGAAAGACTATCGTTAACCTTAAGATTTTTGGTGTATACCGGTTGCTTATCCCGAAACAAGATGATGGTCTTTAAATGAACTTTGGCCGCGGATGGCACATGTATCCATCTAGGTTTGGTCGCACTTTGCCTGAAATTACTACCCTTTACATCAAAAAGAACATCATAGGGGGTAAACGTTCTGTTTTCGGCAAAAAATGCAATCCGATTCTTGGACTTGGTCTCCGTAATCTTTATGGGACCAGCTTGCGCCAATACCAGATTGCTCGAAATCAACAACAAAAACAGATACACAAACCGCATAAACAAAGGTTTTTAGGAATTACCTTCTTTGATAGACATAACTCAATACACCTGGCAAATCTTCATCCACAGTAAGGACCAAAGTATCATTGGCGCCGACCTGCATGGAACTAAGAAAGGAATCTCCGTTGAAGATCACCTGAACCGCATTGGCAACCCATGTACCAACACCATTGATGGTGCCGGAGCATTCAGCAAAAAATTCATCATTGGTCAAGGAAGTGATTACCACATTGGACTGTTGCAAACGCCAGGACTCATCCGCATTTATGGTCAAGGTTCCGGAAATACAACTCAATTCGTCCAGAAGATTGGTAGATGACGTATCGTCTTGGTCGATATCTTGGGCAGCACTGATATTGATTTGGATCAAATCCCATTGACCAACCACATCTGCCATTGGCGTTCCGCCTCCACCATCGTCATCACTACAACTGACAAAGCATAGAACAGCGCATCCGAAAATCAGACCGAACAATTTATTTACTTTTCCCATAACATTTTTTATTAGCTATCTGAAAATTAAGACAATTCCTGAAATAATTTAAACGCTAAGCGCAAATACCTTCAATTTTAAGAAATAGGGAAGGTAATTCATCGAAATTGGTGAATTTTGTGCACTATGGAACTATTTTTTGCGTTCCCATGCAACATAATCCCCAATTGACCATACACTTAACCAAAAACTAAAGCATATGGAAAAACATTTCAACACCCTAAGAGCACTATTCCTATTTGGTTTAACCCTTATTACATTTCAGTCGTGTAGCGAAGATGCCATCCCTTCTGGGGAACAAGAGGCCTTGACTACAGCTGAACTTCAAACCATCTTGACAACGGATGAAATTGCCGGAACGGCCGATAATGCCATAGCCGAGCTGTTTGCCAATAACGGCGTGACAGGTAAGGCATCAACAGACGAATGTTATACTGCTGAATATTCAGATACCGGTTTTGTGGCCACGTTCAACAATTGTGTGCTCAACGGCACGGACAACGTAAATGGAACCGTTACCGTTACCTACCAAGTGGGTAATGAGACTGCGGCCTACACGGCTACCTATGAAGATTTTTATGTAGGAAACATCAAAATCAACGGAACGCGCAACTACGCTTTAAGCAGCGACCTTGAACAAGGAAATATCGCTTTTACAGTTACCAGCGAGATGACCGTGGAAATGGAAGATGGTGAGGTAATATCCGAATCAGGAACCAAAACATTTGGTTTCACCTTTGGTGAGGACTTGTCTACCAGCACCTTCAGCCTTTCTGGAAACTGGCAGGTTGAAGTAGATGGCAATACCTACATTGTGAGCACGCCAAACGAACTAACTGGTTCCTTGGGTTGCGAATATTTAAGTTCAGGCACCATGAACATCAGTAAAAATGGTTTGGCTATTGTAGTGGATTTTGGTGATGGTGAGTGTGATGACGCCGCTACCTTGACCTATCCTGATGGAACCGTAGAGGAAATTACCCTTTAGGCTTTCCCAACAATACAATATTGATTTGAACACCTCCAATTTGGGGGTGTTTTTTTTATGGTGTTCCTAGGATTAAGCAGTATTTTAGGAGGAAATTTTTAGCACGATGCAACGCCAACTCCATACCAAAACCAAGATTTCCTTACTCGTAGCGCTTATTGGATTGATAAGCCTTTTACCCGCGCAATCCAAGCGTTTTCAAGGCCAGGGACCAACACCTATAGTGTCCACGGTAAGTAAACCCATCCAAAAACAATGGAAGGGTGACTATGGATTTATGGAGGATTCCGTGATTTTTTCGAACGATTTTGAAGGTGGGCGACTCAATGGGGTGGTCCAAAGCAATGACAGTACCTACACGGTGCTGATTACTTCGGAAAATACGCCAATAAACATCAGTCCGTGGTATGCTTTCACCGTTGAGAGCAAAAAAGAACGAGAAATTGATGTGGTGTTGACCTATCAGGAAACAGCAAAACACCGCTATTACCCGAAAATAAGTTATGACCGAAATAATTGGAAGCCCTTGGACTCCATCAACTATACCGAGTATGACAAAGGCACCGATGACTTTGGGGCTGGGTCACTAGCGGTCAGCGTAAAACTAAGATTGAAGGTTGGTCCACAGAAGCTTTGGGTAGCTGGACAGGAGTTGCAGACCTCGCAAGATGTCAATGAATGGATTACCGAAATCTCCAAAAACGATTATGTCAACCATCAAACCATTGGAACGAGTAGGGAAGGGCGCCCTTTGGAAGCCTTGACCATTGGAAAAGCCAAAACCAAGCGTATGGTCATGGTCATTTCTAGGCAGCATCCACCGGAGGTGACAGGCTATTTGGCAATGCAACCGTTTGTTGAAACTATTGCAGGTAACAGCCAGACAGCCAAAAAGTTCCGAAAGAAATTTACCACTTATGTAGTACCGCTTATGAATCCTGATGGGGTAGACAATGGCCATTGGCGGCATAACAATGGGGGAATTGACTTAAACCGGGATTGGGAAGCTTTTGAACAGCCAGAAACTACAGCTGTACGCGAGTTTATGAAAGAACGTGTAGCAGCAACAGACGGTAAATTTTACTTCGCCATAGATTTTCATTCTACGTGGGATGACATTTACTACACACTGGCCGATAAATTCAAGGGGAATATGCCTGGTTTGGTCCCTAAGTGGCTAGAAGCCCTTAAATCGGAATTACCCGGATATGATCCAAACATCCGTCCGAGCGAAAAAACCATTCCTACCATGGTTTCCCGCAACTACTTTTATGAAGCCCATGGTGCAGAAGCACTGGTATTTGAGATTGGCGACAACACAGACCGCGAATTCATTAAGAAAAAAGGGGAGGTGAGCGCCTTAAAACTAATGGAGCTCATGTTGGAACTTAAATAAACCCAAAAAAAGGGTAGCCAAGCATAACATACCCATAAGACTTGACTACCCGAGGTTAAATGAAAAAACAAGCGTTACCCTAAAGGGTATCATCAATCATCATTTGTTAAGACACTGCCGACTCCAATAAAGAAGCCGTAATTGGCAGTTGCCTAATGCGTTTGCCCGTAGCGGCGTATACCGCATTGAGAATGGCAGGTGCAACACCCGGCACACCAACTTCACCCGTTCCACTTGGGGTATCATTGCTTTCCACAATATGCACCTCAATATCCGGCGCATCCGTGATTCGCATCAAATCATAGGTGTCATAATTGCTTTGCTGTACATGACCCTGTTCCACGGTTATGCCATCTTTTAGCGTGGCGGATAATCCCCACATGATACTTCCTTCAATCTGTGCTTTTACCTGACTTGGGTTTACCGCCAAGCCACAATCGATCACCGCGGTTACTTTATGGACTTTAACTTGGTTGTTTTCCACAGAAATATCAGCAACCATGGCCACATAACTGGTATTGTAGCCCATTGCGGATACGCCTTGGTATATTCCATCATTTGTAGTGTCCCAATTGGCTTTCTCCGCCACCATTTCCAAGGTGTTTTTCAGTTTTGCAGGATAAAGGTCGTCGCCAACCCAGGGCAATTCCTTCTGTTCCACCACTTCTGCATTTTCCAGCATCTTGATTCGGAACTGCAATGGGTCCTCATTGGCATTTTGTGCCAATTCATCCATAAAACTTTCCAATCCCAAGCCCCACGGATGTGCATAAACACTACGCCACGAAGCCCGCGGCAATAGCCAACCGTCCTTGTACTTCAAATAGTCATAAAACGCAATGGGAATGCTGTACGGATAACAACGGTAAGCTCCAGGCCTTCCAATGGAACCTCTGTATTTAATGGCGATAGGGTAGTTGTTTGCATCCAACGAAGCCTGCCAATAATCCTTGGTAATGGGATGGTATTTGGAAGTCAAAAACGTATCCTCTCGACTCCAGGTCACTTTTACGGGAACCCGTACTTTTTCGGATAGAATCACGGCCTCTTCCACAAAATCACAGAAATATCGCCGTCCAAAACCCCCACCAGATGGCGGATTGTTTACCGTCACTGCCGCAACTGGCAGTCCAGTCAACTCTGCCACGCGATCCCGAGTTAATTGGGGTGCCTGTGTTCCTGACCAAACTTCTACCTTATGCCCTCGATGATAAGCTGTGGCATTTAAGGGTTCCATACAGGCGTTGGCCTGAAACGGTGCATCGTATACTGCGGAAAACACCTTGCTGCTGCGCCCAAAAAGGGTAGTGGCATCGTTCAGGTTAATGTTGGCCTTACTCGGCGTTTTATAATTATCCGCTAGCTCTTGTTGAATGGTTGCACTTGACTTCAAGCCGTTTTTACCCATTTCCCACTCGATTTTCAAGGCTTTTTTACCTTCAAAAGCGGCCCAGGTACTGTTGGCCAAAACGGCAACACCCGGTCGTACACCACCTTTGTAATCCGTGGTCTGCAATTCCGTGGGTTCCACTTCCAAAACCTCTACCACACCTGGAACTTTCAAGGCTTCGGTAGCATCAAACGATGTTAAGGACCCTTCCCAGACCGGACAACGCGCTATTGCAGCATACAGCATATTGGGTAGTTTTTTATTGATGGAATAGGGGGTAGTGCCCTTTGCGGCCATCTTGGTTTTTGGTCCCAAAACTGATTTCCCAATGTATCTGAATTCACTCGGTTCCTTTAATTTGATTTCCCGAGGCGCAGGTAGGGTGGAAGCAATTTCCAACACCTCCCCAAAAGCCAGTTTTTGCCCTTCTTGATCCTTACGATGGATGTGTCCGTCCTCACAGTAGCATTCATCCACATCTATTTGCCACTTTTGGGCTGCAGCGGCTACCAATAATGCCCGGGTGGTGGCCATGGCTTCCCGAAGGGAAGGCCAAACTATCCGAAGACCGTTACTGCCCCCGGTGTCCTGCACATCGCCATACCGTTCGGTACTACCTTGACCAAATTCCACCTTTAATTTATCCATGGAAACCCCTAACTCATCCGCAGCAACCATTGCAAGTCCTGTGGATGTACCTTGTCCCAACTCGGATTGGCTACAAATAAAGGTGACCGTATTGTCCGAATTGATTCGGATAAAGAAGTTGGGTTCCCAATCTATATTGGGTACCTCCGTGCTGGTGCATGCCAATGGGAGGTAAGTGCTCAATAATAGACCGCCGCCGGCCAAGGATGTGATCTTGAAAAAATTTCTCCGTTCCATACTGCGTTTTCCTTAGTTAGCGTTTTGATCTAAATTATCTGCAGCGGCCCTAATGGCCTTGCGTATACGTACATAGGTGCCACACCGGCACAGGTTCCCGTTCATGGCCGAATGTATGGCGTCCTGACTGGGATTGCTGTTCTTGGCGAGTAGGGCAGCGGCGCTCATCATCTGTCCGCTCTGGCAATACCCGCATTGGGGTACATCCGTAACATACCAGGCATCCTGTACCTTTTCCAAAATGGGATTCACCGCCGAACCTTCAATGGTGGTGATCTCCTTGCCTTCCAAAGCACTGATGGGAATGGTGCAGGAACGCACCGCTTCGCCATCTACATGTACCGTACAGGCACCACAAAGTCCTTTACCGCAACCGTATTTGGTTCCGGTCATATCCAAAACATCGCGAAGCGCCCAGAGGAGGGGCATATTGTCATGTGCATCTACCTCCAGCAATTCGCCATTGATCATTAAATTTTTCATAAAAAATATAGAAGTGATTGAACGTTTCTGATTGATACTCTAAATTGAGTGCCTAAACCACCCAAGGTCCTTCACAAAGTAAATGGATTAGCGGCCTCAACGGATTTTTTGGTCCCGCTAGTTTTTTCGGATTCCTCGAATCTGAAATAAGTTTTGAAGCCCCTGGGCACAACCGCCAAAGCATGGATGTCTGGAGAATTGTAATTGCCGTTGTTTGCGGAATAGCCATTTGTCAAGGGTTGTTCCTAAGTGTGTATATCTTAGCCAAGAGCGCCAAAAAGTTTACGCCTGCGGTCTTTTTAAGCCTGATGTTGTTGGCCTTGACCTTGCGTATCTCCAAATCCTATTATTACTATTTGTTTGATGCCGTTCCGTTTTGGGCCGTTATGGTGGCCTTGGCCGGACTGTGGGCGATAGGACCCTCGTTTTGGTTGTATACCTTGAGCAGCAAACCCAGTAAACTGCGGAAGGCGGATTACCTGCATTATGCACCCTCGGTTTTGTTGTTATTGAGCAGTATTGTGGCCAACCCCGAATGGCAGGTGGTGCAGTTGTACAAAATAGGGGCGTTGGTGGTGACGGCCTATGTGGCTGGCAGTTTTGTCTTCTATAAATACGGGAATTGGAACGGCAACCATAGCCGATTCCTGCTGTTTGGCAGTAGTATTGGGGCAGTGGGACTTATCTTTGTTTTTCAGTCGTATCTTGCTAATATTCAAGGATATACGATAGGAACGATATTGACATTGGTCATCCTTTATGTGATCAATTTTATGCTGTTGAAAGACCGTAAAATGCTACAAACCAACGGAAAGCATAAAAAAGGACCCACAAAGGAACTGGATACGATTTACCAGAAAATCACCGTTTTATTTGAGGAGGAGAAGCTGTACCGTAAAAAAGGGTTGACCTTGGCCGATCTGTCCCAAGAATTGGACCATCCGGTGTATTTGATTTCCCAGGCCATAAAAGAACACCAGGGTGTACAGTTTAATGCCTTTGTAAATTCATACCGCGTTACTGAGGTAAAAACCAAGCTGGAAGATTTGGAAGCCAACGACAAGATTGAAGTGATTGCCAAGGAAGTTGGATTTAGTAGCACATCATCCTTGTACAAAGCGTTTAAAGAACACACCAAGCTAACGCCACAGGCATACCGTAAAGAGTATGTGGCCTTGGTACAGACGCAATTTAAATAGTTTTTATAAAATTCTTAGAGAGGGTGAAATTTGATAGAAGGCTTTGGTATTGAAAACTCCTATTTTACATAATATATATTATGGTACATATATTTAATGGAAATCAATTATTTAAAATACGTTGATACTTTAACAATTACAGCCAACTTTATGCAGTAATTACTAACTGAAATTTTGAATATATTCATCAATGAACAAATCAATTTCTTCATCATCAACTCGATCATTAGATTCTTTTAAGATTCTTTCTATTCCTTTTTGCGTTTTCCTGTTTATTTTTCCAGAAATATCAAGAATATATTCCTCAAGTCGCTTAATTAACTCATTCGAAATTCTTGGTTTTGCCCATTCCTTCATTTCCGGAGTAACATATTCAATTCTTTCTGAAATTTCCTCAAAGTAACATTCAATTCCCTCGATACGCTCTCTAATTCTGTAGACATCAGTAAGTTCATATGCAAAAATTGGGTATATCTCAGAAAGATTGTCAACAATAGAGCCTATTCTATTTTCTATTTCTTCAATTCGATTTGGTCTAATAAGTTTTTCTTTCAGGATTTGGGTGATGATGGGCTCAATCAAATGTGCACCTTGGGCCGCATCTTGACCAAACTTTTGTTCTACTTTTATTTCGAATTTCTCAATATATGTTGTTAATTCTTCTTTAAATTCAAAGTCTCTTTTAAGTAACCACCTTATTTCCAATAAATTGAACAACAATTTCTTAAGGTTTTTTCTATCATTTTTTCTTTCAGAAGATAACTTTCCAAATTCAGATAGTGCCCAGCCGATAATTAGTGTAACTACTGGAATAAGAGTATTTATCCAATTCATAACCAATATTAAAAATTAATGCCGATTCACCTCCCAATCCGCCTCAATTAATAAATTCGAGCTCACCATTTCCGCATATTCTTTTATTGAGCCGATTCGAATGTACTTACGATTTAACTGATTTTTTATTACTATTCTAAACTCTCTTTGATAGCTGTGTTCGATTTTTTTGATAAATGGATTCATGTCATATTTCCTAATGCCAGATAAATCCATGTAGTTGACAATACCATATTGGAACGAGTAATTCGTATTCTCTAAAGTTTTTTTTAGTTGATTTAAGAAGAAGTCAGGTTGTTTTATTATTATCGCATTATCACCTAGTTTGTGCATTCTTTCATCAATTTTCTGTACACCAGATTCACCAAAATTTCTAGTGGTCAAAATGTAAAAACTACAGGTCAAGTAATTATGATTATACTGTATGAACTTAAATGGAGATTCTTTGTGCGGGAGAAAATTGAATTCTCCTAATGTAGGATGCTTAACATTTACTTTTTTTATATAAGCATTTTCAATCCATTCAGCCCCCTCATAGGTATCCCCCTTTTCAGGGTTTTCTTTTTCAATTCCATTATACAATTGAGTGGGATTAAAACAAAGTTCGCCTTTTTGTAGAAGAGATTCAAGATGATTCTTTTTACCGAACTTAATTATGCAAAAAACTTTCTCCTCCTTAGTGATGACGTTATTTTTTAATTTATAGATCTTTTAAGTTCTTCGAAGTGTAATCTATCTTCTTCAAGCAAAGTCATCAGATCGCTTACGGCATTTTCAACATCACAAAGTAGATCGCTGTTTCTCATTATTCTCTCGATGTTATTTGAATGACTGAAGTAATGAAACACTTTCAATATTCTTTTGGACTTATCGGTTCCCCATAGTTTGCTGGCCCTTTTGTCAACAGTTGAATTTATCCGGTGACCAGGTATTCTAGAATAAGTATATAACTCAACAAACCTTCTAACAGCATTTGGTATTCCCATAAGTGTCTCGTAGTCCTGTTTGTTATCTGACTCATGGAATTGATGTAATCTTGAAAACAAATATTGGTATTCCGATATATAATTTTCATAAGACTTCGGTAATTCTTCGATTGTAGATTCGCTATCTGATATTCTTTTAATAAAGTACATCGACCTTTTATTGCTTCCTTTAAAAGGCAGCTCTCGTAATAGATTAAAAAACTCAAAATTATGAGTAGAAAAAAACAACTGATGAAACTTCGGAACAAATTGTTCATTATTTGCATCAGTCGATATGTTTTCAAAGCAAAACTCCTTAATCAGTGCGTTAATCTGAAAAATATGATTGTTGTCAAGGCTTGAAATAGGATCGTCAATGTAAAGTATGGCCTTTTCAAAATCTTCAAGTTCTGATAACTTAGTTAGATAAAATGAAAAAGCAATCGCAGTTTTTTCACCCTCACTTAAATTTATGGCTAAATCCTCATTTCGCAGAAGGATAAACTTTTCCTCATCTTCCTCATCTACCACATCAATCTTTATTTCATCTCGTCCTAAAAACTTTTCTATGTAGGAATTCATCTGCTCCCTACCCTTTTGTGCTTTGCTTATGGAAGCCTGAGTAATAGCTATTTCTTCATTTAATCTTCCCTTATGGGATTTCAGGTTTTCCGATCTATTTTCGTATATGCTAATCTTCTCTTCCAATTTGAACAAGTCAATTTCATCAATACATTCTGCAGCATAATGTCCCTTTAACTCTTCAATGGCTGCGCTTTTAATTTCATCAAATTGATTAGTCTTGCTATTATTTTTGGAGATAATCACATTCAAATTATCAATTTCAGTTTCAATCTTAGTGGTGTTATCTTCAATAAACGAAATATCCTCAATTGGCTCGAAAGGCTTACTTGCTTTTTCTTTTAAAACTTCGTTTAGAGCATCAATTTGTTTGTTGTAAAATCTTATTTCTTTCTTTAGAGAAGATAAACAAGTGCTAAATTCTCCTTGAAACTCTTTGTAAAAATCTCTCTTTACTATTGTCAGATTCGAAAGCTTAATGCCAATTAACTCTTCACTTAAATCCGAAAGTGCTTTCTTATGATTTTTTAGATCCTCGGAGAAGTGAGAAATGAGTTCGTTTCTTCTTTCATCACTCAAAGGACTACCACAGAATTCGCAATTTTCTTTATCCTCGTGTATTGTAATACCAGACTCCACCCAGCTGGCGACATTTGGGTTATCAATAAAATATTTTATAGTACTAGAGAATTCAGGTTTTTCCTTTAACACTTCTGAACTTTGTGAAATAATATCAGACAGCTGCAAGTCTAAAACTTGATCATCGATACTATCAAGCTTATCATCCTCAGAAGCTGTAGCCGACCTAATTTTGTTATTTAAGTCTTCAGGAACTATTTTATGTTCTGAATGATTGTCTCTGATTACACGTATATAACTATTGTTTAAATGCGATCTATTAAAGGCTTCAACTAATTGAAGGGTGCTTCTAATTTGGGCGGCTTTACCAGTAAGTGATTGTTTAATTTTATCGTCTGTTTTCTCACTAATATCATCGCATTTTACTATTAACTCTTCGCATTGTTCAACCTTTTCTAACAATGTGGTAATTCTTTTTTGCGCATCTATCGAATCTTCTCCAAGTAACAATATTGGAGAGAAAGATTCTCCATCCCATTTTAGGTTTTTCTTGACAAAGTCAGAATTGAAAACCCTTATATCTATTCCTCTAATATTTAAATTATCCCGATTATATCTCTGCGCATCATCATCTAATAATTCAAAACTAGTTTCGTCATAGTAAGGATCAATAATATTTCTCTCAAAAAATTGAAAAACTCTGGAAAGTGTTGTTTTTCCTGAATAATTCCATCCATAAAACAAGTTTAATTGCTTAAAATCAGGAATGTCACCACGTCTCTGATAATCCTTGAAGACTCCTAAATCTTTTAATCTGTTAATACGTGTAAACAATGCAGATATATGCTTTAAAAACTGATTTTTTGATTAATTCATAATATCAAAAAACACAAATGAGGTTGATATCAAAGTTAAATATTTAACAAGTAAAAATTTACTTTTAAAGAGATAATCTTAGTACATATGAAAGAACACGGACAGTTAAGTTTAAAATTATTCCCACAGTTTTTCAAAACGTGTGCTGTATTTTTAGGACCTCGTTCACCAAGATAGTCTTGCTTTAATCTTAACTTAAATCACCTATTGTTCGCAGGTAGAACCCGCCTGAATTTCGAAGTACATGGGGGGGGGAGTACATTTTGATGATCGACCTCCCCTACCCTTTTGTAGACACCAAAAGCTCCCGGATATCCACATCCAGGATATGGGCCATACGTTTTAGGTCTTTAAGGTGCGGTTGGGAACGGTTGGTGCAGATCGCCGTAATGGCCGTGGTGCTTTTACCCAATTGTTCCGCAAGCCATACTTGCGTCTTTCCTTGAATAACCAACACTTCTTTTATTCTATTAATTCTTTCTGCCATAAACTAGCTTAGAAAACACAATATATAATTTCAAACCCTTAAAATATAACTATAGGTTTAATTTACGTAAGAACAACTTGCATTTTCAACACAAATTCCATAAGTTTAACTTAAATATAGTTTAACTTTACTTATATATTCGTAAGTGTATATTACACCCCTAATTTCTTTAATTTAATCCAAAACACAAACCATGAGCTCCCAAAAACTTGACCTATCCCCCCTACTCACCTACCTTGTAGATTGCCATGAGGGCGATCTTCTTTCCTTGATCCAAAGTTTGAGCAAAACCATTTTTATGTTGCACTTTGTACCCATGGATACCTTTTCAGATTTGGAGCGGCAAAACGTTTGCCATGTGCTTATGGAGCTTAAAGAAGCGGTAACGCAGGTGTATTTAACTTCCGAGAAGGCACCATAAGCACAAAATCATATTCGTGTTTGCCTACTTGGCCTCCAAGGCCGTTTTAAGCAACTGCATCCGTTTCTCCTGTGTTGCTTGGTAGTCCGCGCCCATGTATTTTTCAAAGGTCTTTTTTGAAATTCCCGTATACCACAGCGTCTCGGTAACCGTCTTGTTATTCATGTCCAAGGTTCTTTGGATGTACACGTTCCCAGAAGACAATTTATACCGTACTGTATAGCTTTGGTCTTGAACGAAATCCGTTAGTTCCACTTCAAAGATCTTCCCTCCTTTTACAATTACCTTACAGGTTTCCCTTTTCTTCAGTTCCCCGCCACATCTAGCATCAATCACATTTTCATCCCATAGCGCTGGGGTGGTAAAATCGGTCAATATGCTCCACGTATTTTCCTGAAGTGTTTCCAGTTGTAGGGTCTGTGTAAATTTCTTTTTGGCCTTGTCTTGTCCCAGAACCAATAAAGGCCCCATTATAAATAGGATTTGCAGTAGTTTTTTCATGTTTTCTTGAATTTATCCACGTTTGTTTTTGTACTTATGGATAAATTTCATGAAGCCTTCTGGAAAAAACTGTGTCAGATGACACACTAACAGAATTTTATGGAATTAGGCCGCAGCAAGTCGCCTGCGAATTCGATGTAGGGTCTCCCTGGAGGTTCCTAGCAGGGAAGCTATGATGTTCACCGGCACTTCTTGCACCATTTTGGGTTGGGTCTGAAGCAGCTCAAGATACCGCTCTTCCACAGATAAGCTTGATTGCTTTTTGGCTTCTACCGTTTTGGCTGATAGAATCTGTTCCGTAATATTTTGGATAAAATTGCTAAGCTCCACATTTTCCGACTTGATCTTTAGGTAGTCCGGTTTTTTAAGTTCGCAGAAACGTACATCGGTAAGCGCCTTGCATTCATCCAAGGTTGGTGTTTGATGGAAAAAACTGTCCATTATCGTCCAGCAGTAATTGGGACTTATGATCTTTAGGGTAATCTGATTCCCGAAATCGTTATGCGTATAGTAGTGCAGGAACCCATCGGTTACAAAATAGATAGACCCCACGGTTTGGTTTGCCTGGATGAGCATATCCCTTTTGAAAAGTTGCCGTTCTTGACAAGAACTCAACAAAAGATCCATATTAGGTTCGGAAAGTTCCCCAAAACCCTTAAAATATTCGCGTAACATTTCCATAGAATAAAGATACGCTATTACCGTAAAAATTTGAAAGGGAGATTTCTATTTTGGTTTGTGCTCAGGCGGGGATGTTCAGGTAGCGAAAGGTACGCTTATGGAGCTTAAAGAAGCGGCTATGGAGATTTATGCTACGAATAACCAAACCTGAATTTAATCATGAAAAAGGAATTAGAAATCTCCAAAAAAACTTTATCACACCAATGTACTTTTTTCTGTTCCCACTGGAATCAATTATAATGTTAGCGTTATTTTCTTTTACAATGTTAAAGTCGCTAAAGAAAACATCTTTTAATTTAAGCGTGGATGCCACATGGAATTTAGCCTTCTTTTGAAATGCAATAATTCGATATAATGGTTGACTAATTTTCGACCCTTGCTCCGGAGAAATTATACAAGATCCCTTTGTAGAAAGAATTAACTCCCCAGGACCTTCTGCTACAGAATACCTAATTTTTTGAAATAGAAAACATGCTAATTCAAAACGAAATATCGTCTTTAACTTAACCCCTTTTTCGATGGCCACAAAATTTTTGAAATTGAAAATACATTGCTCATCCTTTAGTAATTTGTATTTAACTATACGTTGATTTTCCATTAAATCAAGTTGAATTCTATAATCATTTTCCTTCATTTCAATTTTATCCATTGGCAAGCAAAAAGAAAACAATCTGGTTAATGTACACCTTGTGATTTGGGGAAAACTCAAACTTTGACTTCCACCGCTTGGCCCAATACTTCTTTTAAAATAATATGTCTTCTTTGTTTGTTTTGGAATTACGAATCTGTCTTTATATTTAGTCAATTCTCCTTTTCTATAAAAAGGTTCATAATCTATGGAAAAAGCTACTCCCGAGTCCTTTTTGTATAATACTCTGGTGAACACATATAACAAGCTTTTTATAATTGCGATTATTAATAAAAAATTTAAAATATGTTCTGCCGTTTTCAAGGTGTAGTAAGTGCCAGAAACATATTTATATGCTTCTTTTCGCAAATTCACCAAGGTGCTAGAAACTAGCTTTTTTGACTTCAAGCCAATAGTGTCAACTTTCATATCTGACCTATCCAGTGCTTCTTGAAGCTGGTTTTCTATATTTGAGGCAAATTTTTCATTGGATTCCTTCAATGCGGCATTTGTTTGATTAGTCATCCTCACATTTAACTCATTGAGCCTTTTAATTGCTTTGTTTTTTGCTCTTTTTTTAAATTGATACCACTTATAGCTTGGCCGATTCATCAAATTTGCTTGGACAGCGGTAAAGGAACTTCTAATGGCGTCTCCGACCTTTTTAGGAATTTCTTTTTTAGCATTTTCAGTAAAAGTTCCTAAACTATCTATTTTTCGTTGGTAATGCTGGTCCAGTTGAATTTGATTTTGTTCTAAGGTATAATTGGCATCTACTAGGAAATTTTTTCTTTTTGGATCTAGTTGGAGAACATAGCCTTCATCATAGACTTCTGATTCAATGCTATCTTTAATTTTTGCCTCGGCCATAAACGCCAATATTATTGGCACTAATAAAGGACTCCAAAAAAGAAAGGTGCTAAATAGGATTTTTGAAAAATTGCTCATTGCACCAATATTTTTGAACAACTGGAGGTTATCCTTTATTACACGATAAATAAAAAAAGTGAGAAGGAGAAGCAATACTACGATTACAACATAGTACCAAAATGCATTGATAATAGATAAAGAAAATAATTGGTGGTTCATAATTTGGCCGATTTTGATTAACAACATTGTTTTGTAATACTTGGTAAATAGACAAAGTAAGTTTTGATTGAGAAATCAAATTGCAGGTAGTCAATGCTTTGGAGTTGTTAAATATAAAAACTGACCATTAAACTTGGTTGCAGGAAAACCTTAGAAATTCTGGGGATTTTCTACTATTTGAGGATGTTTTAGGAGAAGTCTATATAAAAATGAAGAAATACACCCGCCTCCCCCACTCCCCTTCTTCACTATGCCAGCTCCGAAGGATTCGTTTGCGGTTCGGCAAAATAGCATTCCATTAAATTTTTAAAGGAAATTATTGCACAACTTTTCAGAAAGTCTTCGGGAGTAACCTTTGCTTTTCCAAAGCAAAAGAACATTATAGTACAGGTGTTTATATGTGTAAAACTGCCCAATACCAGCGTATTTGATATAATTGTAGATATAACAACACTTGAGTGTTTTATATCGGTAACAATTATGTCATAGCAGTTTTACAGATTGGTTTGTTTCTTTACAGCTTATCACAAGAGCTAAAAGTTTAGCAGGGCATAAATTTCTAAACACTTAATTTTTTGAAGACAAATTAGCTGCCGGTTTTTACAATCTATCAGAATGTACTATTTTGAAGTACTGCTCAAAACCAACTAATGAAAGATTCTTTATTTGATAAAAAAACCAGAGAATTAATCTCTAAAAGTAGAACGCTCACGATAGCTATTTGGTCTGCCAGTCTAGTTTTAAGTGTTGCTTTATATTTTCTGAGTATACATCTACAATCGAAAGCTTTACCCTATTCTTATGTGCAAAGAATTGCAGAGATACTGTTTGGAGCTGCTTTAATAGGTTTAATATTTAGTCGACTACAAGAGCAACAAAATTTGACTTATGTCCGTGAAGTTATTTCTTATTCCATGGGTGAAATATTTAACCCTATATTGAATAAAACCTATAATGATTTTTTGAAAAATTATAGATGGACTTGTCATTTAACCGAATCTGATATCCGTAAAATCCAAGGAGCAGTTAGACAAAATATGATTATTTCATATACTCTTCCTAAATGTCCTAACGAAATTTGTATTGTTTACGGTGTTTCTGATAATGATCGTTCTATGCAGGAGTTTTATGATGACAAGAAATACGTCTTACGCTGGGGTATTGCTCAATCGGTCAACTATAACATAAAGCCTGATGATACGGATTTTTTCTCAATTCCAAAACTAAGACTGGACGGCACCTCTTTAAATTCTAAAAATCAACCGACTACGATTCGGAAAGCCATCCCAGGCGGAGAGGCTATTATTTATAAATTTGATGTGCCCCAATCAAAAAGAAATAAAGAAATTGATTTGACAATTGGTTTTAGTGTACTAAAAATTATTGGCGATGATAGTTCTTTTGATGTTAATTCCCGTTTTTTCAAAGATGTCACGGATGCAGAAATCAATTTATTTGTTGACTCAAAATTGAATATCAAAAAAATCAATACTAGTTCTGGAAATATTACAAAGTTCCTATCCAATGATAACAGGACTCCAGAATCTGGTTTAACAATAGTTAAAAATCAATATTTATCGTCTTACTTATTCCTAAGGTTTCCAATTTTAAAGGGTAGTTCATTTCGCTTTACCTGTACAAAAATTTAATTGCCAATTACTATCCTTTTTCCTTGACCCCGCTCCGCCAATGTGGCTATGCAAAGGAGATAGATATGCCACAAATGCGAAGCATTCATGAATTCCTTTAAAAAACAATTAGCAAGCACATGAATAAATTCACCCCATCGCTGGCCCGCATTTTCTTCGGACAACAGCGTACAACAGATAGTTAGGGATGCTGTAATCGTGTTTGTTCGGTTTTTAATAATAAAATAAAAAAAACATCTTCGCTCAAAAAGCTTCAAAGGATTCGTTTGGGGTTCGATAAAGTGGTAGTTGCGCTTATTCTTCTAACGTTTCAATTGCCGGAACTATAAACTCGTTTAGGATTTCATCGGAATAATCATGGGCATTTCTATTCCCGTAGTTCGTGGAGGTTATAACCACAGTCAATCCCAACTCTGGGTTCACCAAAACCCTGTTTCCCCCATTCCCGGACATAAAATAGGATTTGTATTTTTTGTCTTTTCCAAAGTTCTTTATCCAGAATAGGTACCCATATTCGGCATCATAGGCTTCCAGTTTGGTGGTGGTTGCTTTTTCCACCCAGGCCGAAGAAATGATTTGCTTCCCATTCCATTGTCCTTTGTTTAGGCATAGTTGGGCCAATTTCAATAAATCCCGACTCCTATATTCGCTGCCTCCAGCGGTATTTAATACGCCCAATGGGGTATAATGCAAGTTATAATCGGTAATATCCAAAGGTTGGAAAAGGTTTTCCACTGCAAAATCAGCCAAATCACTTTTTAGGGCACTTTGCAAAATCTCAGCGACTAAAGCAGATCCAGCACTACAGTAACTAAACGCGCGTCCATAGGGTCGGTCTTTGGGCTTAGGCCCCCACGGATACGAATACACAGGAAGGTCCAGGTAAAATTTAGCCCAATCTTCTATGATGTACATGCGTTCTTCATGACCCCTGGAAAAGCGATTGCTATCATTACATTCCACAATGGAACTCATGGTCAGGAGGTCTTCAATAGTGATTGCTTCTTTGCGTTTGTCTGGGTTTTCTACAGGAAGTCTGTGTTGCAAATAATCAAATATCTTATCGGTTTCAGAAGAAATGTGCCCTTTATCTATGGCGATACCCGTTAATAAAGTGGCCATGGTTTTGGTTACAGAACGTGTGTTATGCTTGGAATTGACATGATTGTTATTGTAATAGTTTTCAAATAAGACATTGCCATCTTTGGCTACCAATATGCTGGTAATCCGTTCAAACTTACCAGAAGCGACCGTACTATCCATTTCATGGAATAGCGTTTTATTGGAGTTGGAAAATTTAAGCTGGGCGTTACCGTGAATACCACATAAAAGGGAAACTACGGCTACAAGTGTATATTTCATTATCGCATTTTTTAGTAATGATTCATCAAACATAGCGCATGCGATACTTCCATAATAGAATGAAATTAACATTGTGAATTTTGGCTTATTTTTTTCGATATGCGCTGGGACTCGTATTGAAGAAGGCTTTAAATACACGGTTAAAATGACTCTGGTCTGAAAAACCTGTCTGGTGCGCAATCGCTGTCAATGAATTGTTTGGATCTAGAAGCAATGGCAGGGCTTTTTTTATTTTATGAAGCCGAATATATTCGCCTAGACTCATGGAAAGGTATTTTGAAGCTGCTCGTGAGATGTGTACGGGATGGATGTTCAACTCCTTTGATAAATGATCAAGGCTAAGATTGGACGTTTCATAGTGTAGCAATTCTTTTAAATCTTCTACCCAGTGTGGGCTTGTCTTCGCGTTTATTTCCTTTAAGTCCGATAACGACTCACAGATTTGAAGCACCAAAACTTCCACAGACAAGTCGCTATAGGAATCTGAAATTAAAAATTCATGGTACAGTTTTGCAAAAAGTAAATGCAGTTTTGGGTTTTCAATGCGTTGACTGCCTTCCAATAAATGTATTCCTATGCCATTTTCCTTGAGCCATTCTCGTTCAAACTCCAAATGAAAACCTCCGGCTTCCGCAGAGTGTTTAGAACCATAATGGGCCTCTTGCCAATTATTGAACATTAGGCTTCCGGCAGGACATAGAGAGTTTACTTTTTTATTGGTGTCCATCATGTTTCCGTGCAATACATACATGAAATACGGATTTTCATGATAGTGCCAATCTGTACGCTTGTCTGTATTATAATTGTATTGTGAGAGCAAAATGCCATTGAATGAAACCTCTAAATCTTTGCTACCATAATAGTTGCCTTTGGCCAATATTTTCATTCTGCGTGTTTAGCGTTACACCTGTAAAGACTTGATTTTATTTCCGTAGTTACAATATCTTACTTTCTATCAAAAAATCAGCTAATATTTAGGTGATTTCCAAGTAAATATAGGACGCTTTCCATTGCATTATGACCAATCTGCCATTCAATTCCCCTTCATCTCCCCTACTTTGCTACTTCGCTTTCAAACTTTGAAACCTTGGGGGTACTACTATAAAAAGACCCCAGAACAAGTCTGGGGTCATAGCATCTTATCGGATTATAGGTCTAGTGTACCATTTACTCTTTGGCAAATGCAGGTACTACGGTGTCAAATATGGGTTGCATGATTTTGTCATCATCCCCATCAAAACCGGAGATGACCATGGTCAAATCCAGTTCTTCCACCACCATAACACGTTGTCCCCCGCCACCCCAGGCCAAGGTCATATCATAGTTTTTGTTACCCACCTTTACCGGAGTGTGATACCAAAAATAGCCATAACGGTAATTCTTGGGCATCCAATCTATTGCCGGGGCTACAATACCGCTGGTGGCTTTTTCCAAATACGCTTCAGAAATAAACTGCTCCCCGTTCAATTTCCCTTTATGCTGCACCAGGTGTCCAAATTTGAGCATGTCGCGAGGCATAATTCGGGCTTGCCAACCTGCTTGTGGCAAACCACTGACATGATTGGACCATTCATAATTGGTAATCCCGAGCTTGTCCAAAAATTCATTTTTGATAAAGTCCTCAGCGGTTCCCGGCACCACAGCATCAATAACGGTCATCACCATCATGGGGTTGAAATTGCCATATAAATAGGTTTGGGTTTCATCCGTAATGGGGGCGCTACGTTCCAGCAGTGTCTGTACCAACCCCTGCCCTTTTAGTTGTATCGAATCCTGTTCAACTTCTTCCCATTTTTCATCGTCAATGGTCAGTCCGCCATGCATGGTCAACGCCTTATGAAGCGTGATCTTCTCCGCTCCTTTTGTGAATTTAGTAGGATCTAGGTCTTTTAAGAAATGAACCAAAGGTTTGTCCAGGTCTTCCATGGTCAAATACCCTAGCTGCATTGCTCTTCCCAAAATCAAGCTGGTGTATCCTTTTACGGCTGACGCTTGTCCGTGCGCCAAATTGATACGCCCTTTTTTGTAATAGGATTCAAAAACAAGTTGGTCTTTGTGCGAAATGAGCAAAGCATCGTAGTTGCCATAGTCATCGTTAAAAATTTCTTGAGCCACGTTTAGGATGGCATTCTTTTTATCAGCGGTCAATGCCAATTCACCCACAGCTATCCCGTCATTTCTATTCTCTGGTGTGGTACTAACATAAGGATTGTTAAGCTGTGGAATGTCCCAGAAGCCTACCTTATAGTCATCAACTGCAATATGTGTCATCGCCGAAGCCAACCAAGCAACACTTTCCACGGCAATCCTAGGGAATGCGGTTTGGTGATTCCCTTCAATGGTTCTACTATCAAATTCTACCACCAATTGCTTTCGTTCATCCAATAAGGCCTTAAATTCCTTCGTAGTTACTTCTCTTTCATCTTCTAAAGTACCGTGGGCTATAAATACGTTGGCATGCGATTTTTCGCTTTTATCGGCCTCAGCAGCTATTAGTTCTGCATTGATCTCAGCTAAATGGGACATGGTACTTTTACTCAATGGACTGCCAAGAACGTAGTTGTCAAAAGTATTGGGCTGTGTAAGGAGTATATATGCTCCAAATCCGCCACTCAATGAATACCCAAAGTAGCTGCGACTGTTGGGGTTGGTACGATAGTTTTTATCCACATACTTGATTACATCGTTCTGTATAAATGCCAAATGATTTTCGGCTTGGCCAAATACTAGTTTGGGGTGATTGGGATTTGTGGTTTCCCAAAAGGAATAATCGGTAAATCGGCTGACGTGTGCGCCATACTGTTCCCGTAAGTCTTCTGGCGCGTCCTTCTGCCAAGAAATTCCGACCAGAATAACGTCTTCTAACAGAAACTCTGCGGCCCCAGATACCATTTCAAGATGCCAAATGGCATCGGTATAATAAAGAACAGGATAAGTTTTAGAAGGGTGCTCCGCATAATCTTCTGGCAATTCTATATAAAGTTCATAGTTCTTTTCTGAGTTACTATCTTTTATAGGGACTACCTGTATCTGAGGCGATACGAAGGAAGCACTGTTTGTTGCTGTGTTTGCTTTTTTGCCATTCTCCTGGGCAGTAGCAGTATTAATAAGTATTGCTGCCGTGAGGGCAAATAATCTAATGACTTTCATTTTGAAATTCTTTTTGTTGATGATGTAAATTGACCTTTAGCATATTGCTAAATCGCCTTTAAAATTAGGTCTTCACTCATTTTCGTTTTTAAGAATTGTATCAACGGATCAATTAAATGATGAAATAATTTCGTCATTGATATGCGGCATTTATACAGAATTCATGTATGCTTGGGTTTCAAGAGCGTATCTTTATTCCGTTATTATATGACTGCCAAAAGGATAGTAATGAAAAAGTCTTTGCGGAATACCCTACTGATTAACATCGGTGCCTTTGTATTGGTACTCTCCTTGGAGCTACTAGGTGGCTGGATGCTCATAGATAGGTATGACACGTTTTATTCCTTTTATTTATGGGGACTTGGTTTTACCATCAGTATTATGACAGTTATCTGGATAAATCATTTTATTCTTATCCCCTATTTTTTTGATAAGAAAAAATATCTTTTATACGGACTCCTGCTTATTGGAGCCATATTTCTTGGGGTCAGTCTAAAAATTTATCCGGAGTTTAATTGGATTGGGATTACCAAAATGTCTTCTTTTCTAATTTACACTACAGGCACTGGCATGGCCGCTTTCTTTTTAAGGCGTAGTGTGCTCATGCAAAGACAAAAGGAAGAAAAGGAAAAATTACAAAAAGACATGGAACTCACCTATTTAAAGGAACAGGTGAATCCACATTTTTTATTTAATTCCTTGAATAGCATTTACGCACTTTCCAGGCAACAATCCACCGAAACTCCTGAGGTGGTCATGCAGCTTTCAGAATTAATGCGATATCAATTGGAGAGTGCTAAAAAAGACACCGTCCTACTAAAAGAAGAACTTGAATTTATAGAGAACTATTTACTGCTTGAAGAAAAAAGACTGAGTAAACGCTGTACCATTGAGTTTTCTATTGATGGGGATGTATTGGGGTTGAAGATAGCGCCAATGCTACTTATCCCATTTGTTGAAAACGCCATTAAACATGGTGCTCAGAGCACGAATGAGCAAAGTATGATTGCTGTTTCCGCCGTAATCAAAACCAACACGCTTTATTTTCAAATCACGAATTCAAAGCCGCATATGCAGGACGCATCCAAAAGAAAAGGTCTGGGTCTGGAAAATGTAAAGCGGCGTTTAAATTTGTTATACCCCAACTCCCACACTTTGGAAATTAGGGATGCGGAAAAAGCATATCACGTAAATTTATCCCTTCAACTAAAAAACGACCAGTAATACCGAATGATTAAAATTGGAATCATAGATGACGAAGAACTGGCCCGAAAGGTGTTGGAAGAATATTGTTCCAAAATCAACAACTTTCAGCTGGTATTGAGTACTGGTAATCCATTGGAGTTTATCAATTTTCTCCAGCAAAACGAAGTAGACCTCATTTTTCTTGACATTGAAATGCCAGAACTTAACGGCATGGAAATCTTACGCTCAATGATAAATCCGCCTAAAGTCATATTGACCACTGCCTATTCTGAGTATGCATTGGAAAGTTATAATTATGGGGTTGTGGATTATCTTTTGAAACCCATAAAAATTGAGCGGTTTTTAAAGGCGATAAATAAGGTAGAGCCTTCAAAATTAAAGGAGACTAAAACGAACAACTCCAACGAAGAACTTCAAATAAAGCACGACGGGGTTCCTATAAACATTCCATTTACTTCTATTCTGTACATTCAGAGTTTTGGGAATTATTTAAAAATCTTTACCGATTCAAGAATGTACTTGATCTCTGAAACGCTGATCAATATCACCACCCTATTGTCTGACAATTTCCATCGTACGCATAAATCGTATATCGCCAATTTGGGAAGAGTTACAAAGGCAACACGGACCTATTTGTTAATTGAAGAGCATAAGGTTCCTGTAAGTGCAATGTACAAAATAGCTGTTTCTACAAAATTGGAAGATTTGAATAAAAGCGTGTGATTGGTAAATACCCTCCAGTAATGTTATCTGGTGGTAGATTGGAAATCACTCACCGACTAAATTAGACAGCAGGTATAATTAATTTTTATTACAAAATTCTACTTATTTAAAATTGACCAATTTGGTGGAATAAATCGTTATAGCCTAGGATTGCAAGCTAACGCGTACCGCATTCATTCCTTTTTGCCCTTTTTCCAGCTCAAAAGTAACCTTGTCGTTTTCATTGATTTCATCAATTAAGCCAGAAATGTGCACGAAATGTTTTTCTTGGGTTTCGGAGTCCATTATAAATCCAAAGCCTTTGGAATAATCAAAAAAAGCCACTTTACCTTTACGAACTGGATCAAATTCTTCTTCTGATTCCTCTTTTTGCGGTATACCCAACACAATATCTTCTGCATTGATTTCCTCTTTTTCAGAAGGCTCAGTTGGTGTATCAGTAAGATTGCCATATTGATCTACGTAGGCAAACGGAATCCCTCCTTCGCTATCTTTAGATTCGGTTTTTCGAGCTTCCTTCTTCTTTTGCTTTTCTTCTCGCTTTTTTTGCCGTTTCTTTTCCTTTTCCCGCTTACTGAATGTTTGTTGAGATTTTGCCATATATAGGTTTAAACCCTTAAATTAATTGATTTAATTAGCATTTGGGCAATTTTTAAAAATAAAAAAGCCCATCCGTAACAGATAGGCTTCAAAAAATCTAGATATTATGAATTTAGATGACCTTTACGTTTACTGCATTCAATCCTTTTTTTCCTTGCTCTAAATCAAACTCAACTTGGTCACCTTCGCGAATTTCGTCGATTAATCCAGAAACATGTACAAAGTGCTCTTTGTCTGCACCTTCTTCGTTAATGAAACCAAAACCTTTGGTATCGTTGAAGAACTTTACTGTTCCTTTACTCATTACTATTGTTTAAAAATTAAAGTGCAAAGGTGGGGCTAATAATCCAGTATACAGTAATTTATCTGAAATTCTTTACTTTTTTGTTCGAATATTACGAATTTTCTAAATCGAACAATTTCGGCACTATTTAAGGTGTTTTGAAAATATTATAAGGTTAGCCATTGATTAAATAATACCTTTTGACATTAAAAAAACCAAACAACTGTTCTGACTTTTCCAATTGGCTTAATTCATTTCTTCTAATTTTAACAAGAATACATTGTTGTTAATGGGGTCGAATGCACACAATAGTTAAAATAACTACTGCTCTGGCACCAAACGTATTACCCTGCCTGGACCTTCTACTGCAATATATAGATATCCGTCACTACCCATATGGACATCGCGTACTCTGCCAATACCTTCCAATAAGTTTTCGTGACCTATAACTTGGTCACCATTCATCCTTACACGGTGTAGGTACTCAAATTTTAAGGAGCCAACAAAGAGGTCGTTTCTCCAATCCCCATAAAAGTCACCCGATACAAAACTCATTCCACATGGGGCAATGGATGGGGTCCAGTAATGAATAGGTTGCTCCATGCCGTCTAAAGCGGTGAGGTTGGTGAACGTAGTCCCATCGTAGTTGATACCATGTGAAATTACCGGCCAACCGTTGTTATCTCCAGCTTCCAAGAGATTGATCTCGTCGCCACCCTGTGGGCCATGTTCCCCTTCCCACACAACCCCGCTTTGTGGATGAAGGTCCATCCCTTGTGGGTTACGGGTACCGTAAGTGAAAATTGTAGGTGTCGCTCCTGAGGTATTGTAAAATGGGTTGTCTGCGGGCACCTCCCCATCATCATGGATTCGGTGAATTTTTCCAATAGCGTTGTCCAACTCTTGTGGGTACACATCACGATAGCCGCGATCACCTATAGAGACATAGAGATACCCATTAGCATCAAAAACAAGTCTTGAGCCGTAATGGTGACCACTATTGAGGTAAGGTAGTGCAGTAAAGATGTTCTCCACCTGTTCTAAATTGGTTCCTTCCAATCGCGCTCGAACAACTGCGGTAGTATTTTGAGAAGCGTTACTGGGGTTGGCACGGGAATAGGATAGATATATCAATGCGTTGTTCGCAAAATCTGGATGCAATACCACGTCCAAAAGTCCCCCTTGCCCTTGGGCAACAACATCTGGAACACCATCAATTTCTTCCAATTGTTTATTGGTTCGAACCAAAAACAATCTACCTCCTCGTTCAGTGACCAATAACTCACCATTGGGTAATTGTGCAATACCCCAAGGAATACCAGGAATTCCATTAGTCATGGTTTCCAGTCTGAAATTTAAATCAGTGGAAGTGATCAAGCCTGAAAGGTCAGGGTTTTCGTCTTCTAACATTGCTTTGGTCATTCCGTCAATTTCCGTAAGAATGTAAGCGGTCAGATCTTCGATTTCCTGCGCGCTCAAACTAGTTCCGTAAGCTGGCATGCCATTGGCTGAGTATCCATCGGTTATGGACTCGATAATATTTTCGTTGGTATTTCCATAAGCCCAATCCCGTTCCACAAAAGAGGCCAAGTCCTGTCCATGGCATCCGCCACATTGATTCCTGTATGTCAGGGCTACATCGCTCAATTCCACGGTATCATCATTAGGATCAGTCCCTTCATCTGGGGTGCTGGGTTCCTCTGTCGTGTTACAGCTGAATGTCAGGGATAGGAAAAACAGAAACACAAGTTTATCCAGGGGTTTCAATCGATTATCTAATATGATAGGATGCGTAGGTGAATTTGAGGTTTGTGGGGCCATACGTGTTCATTTAATGGGGATGAAATGCTATAGCTTTACTAACCAAAGACAAGGCAATTGTGAAGTGTCCAAGTAATTAGAGTGCTAACGTTACATTATATGTAACGTCTTATTTTCCCTTAAAGTATGGGTAAAGACCCTCTTGAATGTAATTTAAGGACAAGTATTAAAGTTCCCGAATCTTCATATTTCTGAACCAGGATTCGAAATACCAGTTTTGAAGCGCAATTTTACCCTGGGTAGCCTTTCCAAAACCTGGCGCATCTTTAAAGCCAGAACCGTTGACTTTGTTTCTCCAAACCACGGAAGTTAAATCTTCTTCGGCTGTCTGCTTGCCATTAAGGTAGAACTGCAATTTCCCTTCTTTTTGCACAATTCGTGCGGTATTCCATTGTCCTGTAGGATTGGCCTCTACAGTATTGACCTGTGGTGATAACCCCCAAAGACATCCCGGTCTTTTCAAAGGTGTTTTTGTATCCATATGTGCGGGTTCCAACAATTGGTATTCTGGCCCCGTCTGATAGGTAGCGGTATAATCCGGTGTTTCCTGTACATTCACGAAAACACCACCATTTCCACGTAAGCCCATCTGCCATTCAAAAACCAGTTCATAGTTTTCATAGGCCTTGTCGGTTACCAAATCCCCAAAAACTTTTGATTCATCCGTAGCATTGCAAAATAGAGTGCCTTCCCGTACCTCCCAAGCTGAAAATTGAGTGGAATCAGGTTTATTGTAAAGGTGCCATCCATCAAGTGTTTCGCCATCAAAAAGCAGTTCCCATCCTTCTTCCTTTTCAATATCCAGCAATTGATTGTGTACTTGGTTTTGAATCGCCAATTCCTTACTGCGTTCAACTTCAAATTTCTTTTTTTCTTCCTTTTTGCAAGAAGTAGTGATAAACAATAACAGCAAGGCAGGTAAAAGGGAAGTTCGTAGCATTTTGTAAGGTGTATAATAGAATTTAATGGGCAACTAACTAGCGCTTAATTTTCAGAAATCTAAAATAACAATAAACTTCGGGAACATTACCAATTAAACCAATGGGTGAATTTAAGTGTCAACGACCAACTCTTTCCTACATTGGGGTCCAATAATTGGGTGTTTGTATAGACCAAAAACAAATCCGAAGCAGGTTTGTAACGCCACTGAAAACGTGAGTTTAAGTTAAAATTACGCGATTGCTCGTTATACTGGAACAGGGTAGCAAAAAACAGGGTATTTGTGAAAGTGATATCTACCTCGGAACCAATCAACCAAAATTCAGTATCGTTCCAAGGTGAAGGTAAACTTATATGATTGTAGCTAAGGTTGGCGTTGAGGCTTACATAAGGTTGAAAGCGGTATCCTAGGTTACCATTAATATTGAGACGGCGACCATCCAAATAATAGCCCCCATAATACCCCCCAGCAGTGTAGGTAAACATACTTTGTGGTTTAGAGGCATAATCCATCCGTACACCTTTCCATCGATGTTTGGTTCCGGTTGCCAAGGAATCCTTTCCTGAACGAGTAGGGTCAAAAGGTTCCAACAACTCTACGTATTCATCCACATAACCCACTTCAAAACTACTACGGTTTCTAAAACTGAGTAAGTATTCCAATTCCGTAAAATTATCTGTACGCTCCCATTTTTGATTTAGAAAATAGCTGCTATTTATCCTTGGACCATGACTGACCAATTTACCCTCTTCTTTTTTTGGGAAAAAGGTATGACCTGCAAACGCATTAAGGTTAATAAAATCCTTGCGTGGAACAAAACCAACCTCGGCTGAATAATTTGCTCCAACCGATTGCTGCTGTACACCCCAATTCCAAATTCGACTGCGATACTCCAAATTGGCAGCCTGGGTAATGCCATTTCCGTTGATTCGTCCGGGAGCAAAAGATTTCAATACAAAAGCTTTTCCTGTCCATAGATTATTGGAAGAAGCCAGGTTGTATTCCACACCCAGATTCCGATTGAATTTTGGAAATACCGTTCGCAAGGAGTCCGTTTCCTGCGGATAACGCAGCGATTCCTTATTCACCATTAACAGTCCAATACTGGAACGACTAAACACTTTACGCTGTAGCGATAGTACCGCAAAGTTCTGGCTGGGCAGCCCTGTTTCTTCAATTTGGGCAGTTTGCATATCCATTACCCCCAAGCGCCAATTCTCGTTTAAATTACCGCTTAGTCTTACTCCTGCCCTTATCGGTACACCCAATCCAATCCGTCTGGAAAAGAACGGACGGATGGTGGAATAACCAAAATTCGCAAAGAGATCGGCATTTTCAAGAAAGAATTGTCTTCGCTCTGGAAAAAACAGTTCAAAACGGTCTAAATTGGTGACTTGACGGTCTACTTCAACTTGAGAAAAATCCGGGTTCACCGTTAAATCCAAGTTTAGCGAAGAACTCAGACTGATCTTTACGTCGCCTCCTACCCTTTTATCAAATACTTCCGGAGTATCAAAATCTTGGTTCAATTCGCCCAGTACATAGGGAATCACTGAAAAGTTTGTCTTTGGTGCCGGTGGTGGTTTGTCCCATACCAAAACACCGGTATACGCCAAGGAAGCAGTTGGAAATTGTCGAGGAATAGGCGTCCAACTGGATTTTTCACTGGATTTCAGGTCTAACCGACTAAAATTTATGCCCCACTCGGTTACTCCATCTTCATATCTAATGGATTTAAAGGGAATCGCCATTTCCACAACCCATTTATCGGGATCCTGTTTTACCTTGGAAATCCATTTAGTATCCCAATTCAGATCTACTCTACCACCATTGAACATCGTGCCATCCCATTGGGCACCTGCCGCATTGGAACCAAATGAAAAACCTGTGGTTTGGTTGTTGAAGGGATCCATGAAAAGTAAGAAGTTGTCGTTTTTTCCAAAAGAAAAGTCCCGTCTAAGGGATTCCACAAAATATTGGCCATGCACACTATTGAAAAAAGTAGCTGCGAGGTATATATTCTTGTCATCGTAAGTCATTCGGATTTCAGAGGTTTCATTGGCCTTTCCCTCATCCATGGGCAGCACCATAAAGAAATCCTTCGCCACATCAGTTACCTGCCACGCTTGTTCATCCACGACCCCATCTATTACAATGGGATTGATGGTTTTTTGAATATGATATCGAAAATCGGCATTCTTTTTTTGGGCATTGGATACGAATGGTCCAAAACCTAAGAAAAAAACTAACAAGCCTAAATGCTGTGGAATGTAAATAGTGCGTTTGAATCCCATGCCTAATGAACAGGAAATTAGGGATTTCGACGCTTAACTTAATCGCTTTTTATCTGAACGACATTGTTTTGGGTCTAAAGAACAACATTATATAATCCAGACATCTAAATAAATTGTTTTTGAAAATGTATTCTATGTATTATTTCAAAGCGAAACAACCAAACGCCCTACTGCTACTTCTTCTTTAATTTTTCCCATTTCTGAATGATCTCCCGTTCTTTTTCCATGGAAAATCCGCCTACTTTAATACCCTTATTGACTTCCCCAAACCGCAACTCATCATTGGGGTATCTACTTTTATACCCCCTTATCTGATCCACAATCAACTTTTTCAAAGACCTATTCTTTAAACCATTTTTCAATGCCTTGTTAATGTCGAAATGATAGGAGCCTTTTGGATTGGGTTTCCAAGCTGAAACAATCTTGTACGGAATAAGCCCCTGTTCGATCAAAAAATCACCATCAACCCATACCAGTTTTTTAGGCTTGCCCGTTACCTTGATCAGATTTTTGATATAATCCCTGAAAGGAATGGATTTATAGGCCACATTAAATGGTCCGTAATTATTATTCTCTGCACAGGTGACGATAAACTTGCAAAGACTTTTCACATCAGTCATTTGGTAAAAGTGCTTTTTGGCATCAGGAACCAATATATCACCACCTCGTGCAAATCGTATTGGCCAATAGTTTTCTTCGTTGGGATTTGTATGGTCTGGCCTTCTAAAATCCCGCATCCCATGAGAGCGGTAGACCGTGTATCTAGATAGCGTTTCGGCAATTGTATTTTCCGCTAATGTCTTACGGATGGCGTACCTGAAATTGGTTTCAATTCGGTTGGGAAATTCAGGTACAGGATTTAGGTTGGCTGTTTCCTTGATTCCCATTTCATTCCAATCATGATATACTGAAACTGATGAAATATAGTGGTAATGACCAAAGTCTTCTTTGAATTCATCAATAAAATCCTGTACAGCCTTAGGCGATTTTTGCCATGTATCAACAACACAGTTCCAATATGTATTTCTAATGGTCTCCGCATTAGCTTTCAAATCCAAGCGATCCTCCTTTTCACGATCACATTTGATCAATGGTAGCTCTGGAAAAAGGTCTGGATTGGTTATGCCTCTATTTAGCAGTGTCACGGACCAACCATTGTCAAGAAATGCCTCTACAATACTAGGGCCAACAAAGTTAGTTCCGCCAAGAACCAATACATTCTTATTGCTGCGTTTGGTTTTCCCATATAGCATCGGGGATGTTGCAGCCAACAATACCGACCCTGAAAATGCCTTTAAAAAATCTCTCTTGTTCATACTGAAGTTTCTATTGTTTTATTCCTCCTTCAGTTAAAATTAGATTGCCTTTCTGGACTAGAGACTACTAGAAACTAGGTTTGGGATATACGTCAATGTATATGGGAAGTATGTCTCAATGCTGAATTTGGGACAGGGTGGATTTAACAAAGGTTTTGCCTATAGGGAAGGTCTTATTGGACTTGGTTTGAACTGAATAAGAGTACTTTGACCGCTTTTTTACAGCATAAATTACACTTATATTGATAATTGTTGACCGACTTACTCGAATGAAATCATACTCTTTTAAACTGTCGAAAACCGATTGCAACGTATTACGCACAACGATTTGCTCTCCGTTTATCATACTTATCGTGAGGTAGTTCTTTGCAGACTCTACCCACTCTATCTCCGCAGGATTTAATTGATATTTGGATTTACCATCCTTAACGACTAGTTTTTTCTTTCTCGCTTCAGTTGGTGTCTTTGTATTGCTTTTCAGAAAGGTGCCGTATACATAATCGAATAAAAAATAGAGACCAATAGTGATATAAAGGTTTTGAAACCATTTCTTGGATAATTGATGCAAAACGTCATCAATGAAAGGTCTGCTAGGTTCAAAAATGACAAGGAAGGACAGGTTGGAAATCAAAACATGTAAAATTGGTACGCTAAAACAGCAAATAGTCAATTCCAAGCCCCTAGGGATTTTGCTTATAAACCCCTGATGATTGTTTTTGATTTGGAATATGAGCGTGAAAATCAAAAACCATATACTCCAATCCACTAGGGACCAAACAAAGGAACGTCCCACGTTTTGACCATAATAAAAAACGTAATGACTCAATTGCAGTAGCACAGCAATTAAAAGCGCTGTGCCATAAACTGCTATTACAATTTTTGATGAGATAGGTTTGTTTAAAGCAGTCATCTCCTCTATTGTGATTTTATTATCGCGTTTAAAGATGGCACTTTTATCACAAATCAATTAGTGCCACCTACCGAAATTTGTGGAATATTGGCCGATTTGGTGTTGATTCCCTTAATCTCAGTATTTATGATGCTATTCAATGTACTTTTGGCGGCGTTAACCTCGCCTTTTAATTCCGTCAACCTTGCCAATTGCGGTTGTGTTGGTTTGGCTGTTGCGCTGTTTACCGCTCGCATCACGGAGCGGATTTCCTCTCGTATTCGTGGTCTTTGACGATACGTCATTGATGGCGGAGGTCTTTTTAAGATATCATCTTGTAAATCTGTAATTTTTCGTATCGCGCTTGTAATTTCGTCAACTAGTGATTGCTCAATATTCTGTTCTTTGTTTTGTTCCAATTTGGCCTTTAACGCCTTTAGTTGCGTCAAATACGTATTGGTGTTATTGATCATCACATGTGTACGAGATAATAATTCCCGAAGTTCCAACAACGTTTTGGTTTTGGATTCGTAATCCTCTTGTGTAAGTTCCATTCTAGGATCTGCACGTACTTCAATGGGTGTTTCTAGAACTTCCCCATTTACTTTTAAACGGGCGGTATAATTTCCTGGGGCAACAAATGGATGCATTGGACCAGAGAAAAATCCTCCCCCAGTGTCATTATCCATCTTTGTGGCGGCTTCATGTCCTAAATCCCAGACGATTCGATTTACTCCAATTTGAAGTGTGGTGTCTTTTAAAGTCCGAATGATAGTATTGTCGGAATCCAAAATCTCCACTTCCGCAGTATTTGTGCTTTCATCCGAGACATAAAAATTGATATTAGCCCCGTAATCAGGATTTTTTGCACTATAGTGACGGTCACCTAGATTTTCTATTCGCCAGAACATATGCCATAAGGTTGATCTACGTACCGGGAAAATATGCGCAGATTTACCTTTCGTATCGGCCATTTCCTGCAACGGTCTTATATCATCTAAAATCCAAGCTCCCCTGCCATGTGTACCTACAATCAAATCGCGGTCTCTTGGTTGTATTCGTAGATCACGTACAGAAACATTTGGTAAATTATTATTGATTTTAGACCAAGATTGTCCTTTATTCCAACTGGCATAAATTCCATGTTCCATTCCAGCATATAAAAGATTTGGATTTATAGGATCCTGCCGGATGACTTTTACATAGTCATCCTGAGGTAAACCATTTGTGATTTTAGACCACGTTTTTCCATAGTCAGTGGTCATGAAGGCATAGGGTCTAAAATCATCCATTCTATGTTGGTCCACGGTCACGAAAGCCGTTCCGGCATCATGTTCTGATGCATGGATTTTAGACACCCATGCAAATGGCGGAAGTCCTTTGATACGATCCTTAAGGTTCTTCCAAGTTGCACCTCCATCTCGAGTTAGTTGTACATTGCCATCGTCAGTACCAGCCCAAATCACACCTTTTTCCACTGGGGATTCATCCAAATAGAGTATGGTGCAATGAAATTCAGCTGCCGTGTTGTCCTGATAAATCGCTCCCCCAGAAGTTCTTTGTTTGGATTTATCATTGGTTGTTAAATCACCGCTGATTTCTTCCCAAGAATGTCCGCGATCTGTAGATTTAAAAACTACATTCCCGGCGGTGTAGACTGTATTTGAATCATGTGGGGAAATCACTATTGGGGCATCCCAATTAAAACGATACTTGTGGTTTTCAATGGCATCACCAGCTGAACCAATAATTTTAGGATAGGGATGTATGGTTCGCACGTTTCCATAGCGGGAATCGACATGGAAAATAACACCTCCTTGCAAGTTTGCATATACTTCATGTTCACTTCCCGGAACGGGTACGGCATAGTAGCCATCTCCAAAGGCAAGTCCTTTCCAATGTCTCTTTAGAATTCCGGCCGAATACAAGGAATTACTTGGCCCTACCCATGTACCATTATCCTGTAGCCCCCCATAAATATTATAGGGATCTTTGTTGTCAATGAATATCTGATAGAACTGCGATAATTCAACATTGTTTATGATTTCCCAGCTATCGCCGCCATCATGGGAAATATGGTATCCACCATCACTTCCATTAAGTACGCGATTTGAGTTAGTAGGGTCAATCCAAAGTGCTTGATGATCTCCGTGTACTGTTGTTGCTATTCGTTTCCAAGATTTACCGCCATCCACGGATCGACTTAGCCTTCCTGAAATGGAAAAGAGAATGTCAGGATTGTTTGGGTCCACCCTAACATCGCTATAATAAAAAGGTCTAAAGTTAATATTTGGGTCATCATTTACCATAAACCAATTATCACCTCTATCGTTGGAGCGGAAAGCCGTTCCCCCACCCTCAAATTCAGTCATCAGATAAATAATGTTTGGTTCGCTTTGCGCTATATGGATTCCCGGTCTTGCCATAGGCGTTTTTGGGAGTCCGTTCATTATCTTTTTCCATGTCTTACCGCCATCCATAGTGCGGTAAATTGCTGTTTCTTTTCCTCCGTCATCAAAACGCCAAGGTCTTCTTCGAAACGTCCACATTCCTGCATACATTATTCTGGGATTGCTCCTGTCCATTGCAATATCGGCGCATCCCGTGTCTTCATCGATATACAAGATTTTATCCCATGTTTTACCGCCATCCATGGTTTTAAACACGCCTCGTTCGGGATTAGCACCCCACTCCTTACCTAATGCACATACGCAGGCTACATCAGGGTTATTTGGGTCCACAACAATTCGTTTGATGCGCTCCGTCTCTTTTAATCCCAAATGTTCCCAGTTTTTACCAGCATCTACAGAACGATAAACACCCCAGCCATATCCTACACTGTTTCTTGGGTCACCTTCACCGGTTCCAACCCATAGCACATTGTGATCCGACGGCGCTATAGTCAATGCCCCAATGGAATAGGCACGCTGCCCTTCAAAAATGGGAGAAAAATCGACTCCGCCATTGGTGGTTTTAAAAATACCTCCATCAGCGCCAGATATATAAAAAGTACTCGGGTCACCAGGAATTCCATCGATATCTGTTACCCTTCCACCCATATTGGCTGGACCAATTGCCCTCCATTCATAGGATTTTAAAGCATCAGCATAATTGTTTTGTTGGGCAAGCATAACTGCTGAGAACAGGAATGCCCCAACTATATGGAGAAGCGTGGAATGTTTCATAGTGGAAAAGAATTAGTCAGTTGAAAATCAGTAACAAAATAGCCAAAATTATGGAAATGGCGATAATAGATTTTGGATTTAACGAACTATAAACCAAGTAGAATTAAGTGGCGATATTTAACGCCACCGTATTAGCGAAAAACCAAGCCCAAAGGTCGTTTGTTTATGGTTGTAATCAATAAGATTCTCTCCGTAGCCATGAAAAATCTGGGCATGCAAATGCAAATAATCCAACAGGCGGATGGCATAATCCAAGCGTAGACTTCCCCTACTCTCATCACCTCCTTTTAACGAATGACGTAATGCAAGACTGATATTGTGGTTGTTTTGGGAAAAAGCAGTTAAAAACTCTGCTTGACCTACATAATTTTCAATATCGGGATTGTTGTCTTCTATTGCTTCTTCTTGAATACGAATCCAAGGATTCAAGACAAAACTCCAATGCTCAGTTTCCCAACCTGCTTGGAACATCACCCTGTTCCAACTGCGGGAATATGGGTTGGAACGACCATTGCTTTGATGGTTAAATCCAATTCCCAAATAAACGCCATCCAATCCAAGAAATTTATAGGACATGGGCAAAACCATGAGGGCTTCCGGTTCATAATTGGTCTCTCTAAAAGGTCTAGAGATAAGTCCATTATAAAACTGCCATTTGGACAATTGAGTGTATGCCACCCATAGATCAACTTTCTGTTTTTTGTTTTTGAACAGCCGGACCATTCTAGTCTTAAAGCTTAATTGAAATGTAAGCTCGGCTTTGTTAAACTCCGTTGGAGTGGTTACTGTGTTTAAAGGATTATCACTCTGAGGTAATTTGTTGATATCGTTTGTATAGTTGATTCCCAATACATAAACTGGCTTATAGGGCAATATCCTAAAGGTTTTTGCTGTATCGTTCTGAATCAGCCAGCGATCTGTTAAACTGGACCCATCCAATGGCATCAATTGTTGTTGTGCCTTGATACCTTCGGTTGTGAATACAAAGGAGCATAAAATGCAAATGCACAATTTACTAAGCTGATTCATGTGTTATGTTTGGTTTTGGTTATTTTCAAGTACAAAAAGACAGGAACCCAAGATTCCCTCATCAATTAAAAATAGGCATTGAAAACCAATTGGAACAGAAACCTTCACGTAAAATAAGAATTACAGCCTCTGCTAGAAAATGATCATACTGAAATGACAATCAGCTATTAACAGTCATTATTCACAATTAACATTCAGTTCTTGATAATCGGATAGTTTTATGTTTCCAATGTTCTGGTCAGAATCAATCTTGATACAGTTTAACTCCGGATTTCTGTTGGCACTCAAATAGGAAAGTCGCGGATACTTACTCACATCCAAACTGGTCAATTCATTACTGAAACAAGACAGGTAATTAAGTACCTGATTGTTGCCAAGTTCCAGAGTAGTCAATCGGTTGTCCCCAACATTCAATGATTCTAGAGATGCATTGCCGGATAAGTCCAATGCACTTAAATGGTTGGTTAAGAGATAAAGGGTTTTCAGATTAGGCAGGCTATTGGCATTAAAATTTGCAAGTTCATTGTGGCTTGCCAATACATGTTCAATACTTGCATTAGCCGTTGTAAACGCAGTTAAATAGTTAAATGAAAGGTTTAACCATTTCAGTTTGGTGACTTGTTCCAAGCCATCAATAGCAGTTAAATCGTTTACTTTTAAATCCAACATGATAAGATTGATGTTCTTTGAGACATCAATACTGGTAATGTCGTTACCTGACAAATTAAGGGTGTCCAATTCGATATTTTTACTTAAATCAACCTCGGATATCCTGTTTCCTGTGGCAATTAACTTTTTAAGGTTAATGAAAGCTTCAATTCCATTAATCGAATTGATCTCGTCACTGGAATTTTCACTCGAAATATCAAGTGATGCGACGCCTTCCGCGTCAGATTTCAATAATTGCTGATTGATCCGTCCATCTGAATCTATACCCAATGCAATTAATTTGCTTTCAAACTGTTCATCTGGAATTGAAACAAATTCTGAATTTAAGCTGTCTTTAATGTCTTCGGAACAAGAAGTTAATGCAAAGGCTAATACTGCCAGAATAGAGGCTTGGGTAATTTTAATCATCGTTTTTTGATTGTTTTTGATTGAATAAATGAAAGAGGGTCATAGCAAAATCCATGCCCAAGCGGTGGTGAAATCTTAACCGTTAATTTTGAGTGGATTAGTACTTCTGCCCTTTTGGCAGCATGACCAGCTGTCCGGCCAGCCAACTAAGAAATGGCGTTGGGTTATTGACTGTCTTCAAGGATTTCAACACCTTTTTCCAGGATGCGGGAATTGGGCCAAATAAGATTTTCACCCTTTTCAGTCTTCATATGTAGAAAAAAACCAGTAATGTCGGTCACCTCACCTTTATAGTCCATGTCCTTGTCCAAAATTCGAATCTTATTGCCAATTCGAATGGGATGATTAAAGAACAAAATGAGCCCAGCCGTGAGATTGGACAATATGGACCATTGTGCAAAAAAGCCAATTCCTAAAATAGTCAGGATAGATGATATAAAAACTATGAGTTGTTTGGATTCAACACCCCAAATGGCCGCCAAAACGATAAGACTAATGCCGTAAATAATCAGATTGTTGATTTTACTGATTATCTTTTTTCGTGTTGGATTTATCAAGCGTGCTTTACCAAACCTACTTATTATCCTACTGGCAATAAAATTCAGTAGCATCAATGCTACCATTACAATCACCGTCCCTAAGATCTCATTGCGATATTCAATCATAACCAAACCATTCTACCGTTCCTTGAAATTATGAAAAAACAGTAGAATAGGCGGATTTGGGCCAAGGTTATTGAAGAAAATACACTGATCACAAGTAAAAAGACCTACTACCCTCCTTACTGGTTTTGGAGCCTTAGGGAAAAACGCATATCATGTGCCTGCACCGAACACGCCGATACAAGCACAGATATGACCACTAGAAAATGTACTGTTACTGTTCGTTTTTATTTGATTTTCAATCCACTAGAATCTGAAAATCTACCTGTGACCAACCAGCCTCCAAAATCCTCGGATACCGCAAGTAGGAGTGTGTTCTTTCCTTTCTTTAAATTCAAATAAATCGCATCAAACAAACCAATGGTACCGAGATAACGATAATCTCTAGACTGGAATCGATTGTTCCCTTTATAAATGGGTTGACTGTTTAAATAGGCTACCACCCTATCGCTGTAACCAAATTCAAATAATTTGGTTTGATCCTTATCTGAAGTAATTGTTATCCGTGCAAACACCGTATTTCCTGGCACATTGTTACGAAGCTCAACTTCTCTTGAGATATTGGCCGCGACCCCTTCTTCAACACTTATGGATTTTCCCCATTTTCTTTTCGCCAATATTGATGATAGGTTTACAGGATCGGACAAATTGCTTTCTTCAAACTTGTCTGATATTTCCCATTCAGGGATTAGATTTTCCAATGGTTTTCGCTCTCCAGGGTTAAAATTCTCGAGAACAGGTTCGGAGTGATCGATCTTAATATTGGCAATATGAACCCCATGATTCATACCACCCGTTAAGCGAATCTTTCCGCTTTTGGGTTCATGGAACAGTTCCCATGAATTGTTAGGCTCTTTGGCATGATCTAAGAATACCTGGGCCTTACGATTTTTGATCACAAGTTTAACATGGGTCCAATCCTTAAAGTTGTACTTATATGGAAAAGAATATTTTTTGCCAAAATAGAACTGCCACGGACTAATGCCATTGATAAGGCCAGTAGCTTGGTTTGCATCAGGGTTACCCCGTTGATGCGGGCGTACATAAAATTGTTCACCGTTGGAACCATTTAACCTGAAATAGATTCCAGGAAACCCTCTTTCATCCTTTAACTGGATGTCATATTCTATTGTGCCATTTAAAAAGGTTACATCTTTCAAGGTCATGGAACCGCCTTGTAAATAAATGGATGGTTGTCCTTTATAAGTTTCAAAAAGATAGCCATCCGCTTCTATGTCCCAATTAATGGTATCCAAAGGGATTGTCTTCTGAGCATAATTTGTAGCGGTAAATGCCAGTGCTATGAAACTAAAAATTAATGATTTTATCATGACTGCTGTTTTTATTGATACCGCTAAGCTCTTTCAAGCCGGTTTAAATCCAAAAACAAGTTGGTTCAAGTTCATTCAATGTGGTTCAGGATACATTTTTTTGTGATCTTTACCATCTAAATGCTATTTGATGTATTCCGATTATAAATTGGTTCAAAAATGCTTGAAGCAAATAGAAGATAGTCTTGGTTGGGGAGACTCCCAGTCTTGGCATAATGATGTGTTTTCAGAATTAAGTGAACGGGTACAGCAGAAAACCAAAGTATTATTGAGTCCGGTCACCTTAAAAAGGGTTTGGGGACGAATTGAATACCAGAGTGCGCCTTCCAAAACCACACTGAACACCCTAGCACAATTTGCGGGCTACGCCAATTGGCGCGATTTTAAGGGTAATTCCATTTCAAAGAAAAAACCCAACGCGTTTAAAAAGATTGCAACGGCAAACTTAGGTGTAATCATGCTGAGTGCTTCGGTTATGACTGTAATTTTTATTTCATTCTTTTCTTTAAAAGGAAGCAATGACAATACCCAAGTAATAGATCCTGATCAAATTTTGTTCAGCAGTAAACCTTTGGCTAAAGGCATGCCCAACTCTGTGGTGTTCGAATTGGATTTGGACAATATCAGCTCTGATAGCATCCATATCCAACAGTATTGGGATCCAACAAAAACCATTGCTTTGACCAAGGGACAAACGCAAGCCACCGGACAATACTATCGACCAGGCTACTTCAGGGCAAAGTTGTTAGTGGATGGCAAAGCAATCAAGCAGCATGACCTTTTTATTAAATCAGAAGGCTGGCTTGGAACGGTGGATTATCAGCCCATTCCAAAATATTTGAACTCAAATCTAGTATATAATGGTTCTTTAGCAATGCCAAATGAAATAATCAAGGAACTTGACCAAAGCGATGAACCTTTACGCACCTCCTTTCATTTTGTAGATGACCTAGAACACATATCAGGAGATAATTTCAAGTTAAATGCTACCCTACAAAACAGCTATAGAGAAAAGTGGGCCGTTTGTCAAAATACTGGAATTGTTATTCTAGGTACCAAAGGTGCTCATTTTGTTTCCTTTTCAATTCCTGGTTGTGTGTCCGATCTTGGTATGATGATGAATGATGTCTATAAAAATGGCAAGGAACACAACCTTTCAGGATTGGGAATTGACTTCACTGAACCTAAAGAGATTGAAATAAGGGTTGAAGATAAAAATCTTACGGTTTCCCATAATGGGGAAACCATGTTCACTGGGTCTTACAATGAAACTGTTGGCCGTCTTGTAGGGATTCGATTTCGGTTTTTAGGTGCAGGTAATGTTCATCAATTTAAAATAACCGATTTGGAAGGGCAAAACGAGATTCTTGCCATTCCAAACCAGTTAATCAACTAGCTATTTTAAGCCAAATCGTCTTTTCCTGCAATCACATAATGATGGCTTATGGAACCTTTGGTCCTAGCCTCTAGATGTGGCAGGTATTCAGGATCTTGCATAAAAGCAATGGCTGCCTCCTTGCTAGGCCATTCCAGCAGAATACGCAAACTCGCAGTCCGATTATCTCCTTCTAGTTGTTCATGGCTAGTAGTTCTAGCTAGGTATTTTCCTCCATGCTTTATAACCAATTCATTGGCTGCAGGCAGGTAGTTGGCAATCCATTCCTCTGAGGTCGGTGTTACGTCCAAAACTGAATAATACGTCATGATGTTGTGGTTAAAAATTACTTCCAGCTTACAATGTCTTTAAATTCCCTTCGTGATTTTGGATGTGCAGGTGCAGCCTTTCTATGTCCAAAAGCAACCATATAGGACAGTCCATACTTTGAGGTGTCCACATCAAATTTTTCAGCTAATAGTTGTTCAACTTTTTCTTGATGGAATCCTTCTATAGGACAGCTATCTATACCCATTAGCGCAGCGGATGTCATCATATTCCCAAGGGCAATATAAGTTTGTTTTGATGCCCAATCGAATAGTTTTTTATCCGTATCCAATGCAAAATCGCGTTCTTGAAATTCCCTATAGAATTTGGAATAGACCTCTACAACATCATCAGGAAATTGCTTTACTTCCTTCATCATATGGTCAATATATGGGGCGTCCCATTTGGTCATAGGTGCTTTCATACTTAAACCTAGTACAAAGTGACTAGCGGTATCAAGTTTTACCGGTGCACCCCAAGCTACTGGCTTAAGCATTTCACGCAATTCCTTATCCTGAACCACAATAAAATGCCAAGGTTCAAAACCAAAAGAACTTGGTGATAAGTGGGCGGTTTCCAGTATAAATTCAATTTCTTCCTGGCTTAATTTTTTACCTGGATCAAATTCCTTAGTAGCATGTCTAAATTGAAATGCACTTAAAATGTCTTCTTTTGAAATAGTTGTTGTATTCATCGTTTTCAAATCTTTTCAGGACAAAATTATAGTACAACACGCCACCCTTTTTAGTATAACTATTGGTGATTATTGTAAAAAAAAAGGTTGTTTAGGTATTTTTACTAATCATTCGATTGAATTACGGTATTTTTGAGGGTAATATTGATGAATATGGAAGTATTAGAGGCATATAAACCTTTTGAAATACAAGAATTGAAGTTATCGGATTGGCGGCAGCGACCTGTTAAAAACAACTTTTTTGAATTGGTGCTTATTCAAGAAGGCAACGGCGTACAGTGTATCAATTACAATGAATACCCCTATAGTAAAAACAGTATTTTCTTGTTGCCCCCACTCAAATGCCATTCCTTCAATATTGCAGATACCACGAATTTTGTATTCTTAAAATTCACAGATTCTTTTTTCAAAAATTCCAATCGCCTTTCGGTAGATCGAAATGTTTGGTTCAAGGAGGCATCATACATTCTATCTAATTACAATCAGTTACCGGGAGATATCATCCAAGATGAACTAGATCGAAATCACCTTTTTGGATTGGTGCAGATTATATTGCAGGAATCGCGAAACTACGGGAATGATTCAGTTTCCCTAATAACTAGTTTGATGACCAGTGTTTTGGAAATCCTTATTCGTAATATTAAGAAAACGACATTGTTGGGCAACACTATTGAAAATAAAGATGAACGCATTACTAGGATACTTTCTTACATCGCAGAAAACATTGACCAACCAGAACGACTTAAAATTGGTCATTTGGCCGAAGTATTCTCCATGTCCCCTACCTATGTAAGCGAGTATTTCCGAAAGCAGGTTCAAATACCCCTGCGTGAATACATAATCAAAGCCAAGCTAAAGCTTGTGGAAATTCGATTGCTAAATTCTGATTATACCTTAACGGAGATTGCAGATGATTTAGGCTTTACCGATGTTAGCCATCTATCCAAAACCTTTAAAAAATACACCGGAAGTTCAATCCGGGAATTCAAACAGCAAGGGGAGTATTTGCTTTTGAAGCGAAATGTTTGTTAGTACCTAATTGGATATTTACTGTCCAATGGATTTCCGATACACTGATGGTGTCATCCCCTCAAACTTCTTAAAGGCACTATTAAACGAAGATAAACTGCTAAAACCAGTATCAAATGCTATGGAAGAAATGGTAAATTTTTGATTCTCCATTTGCGACAACAATTGCTTTGCTTCCTGAATCCGGTAATAATTCACAAAATCATTGAAATTACGGTTTGCATATTGATTGATCAATCCAGAAGTGATTTGTGGAGGTTTCCCGATTAACCCACCTAGCTTGCTCAAGGTCAAGTCAGACTCTAAATATAATTTGCCCTTTACGACCTGTTCTACCAATTGCCCGAACAAGGCTTGATCATTGTTTTCGCCAAATGCAGCTCCATCCAATTCTGGGGTTTTTAGTTGGAATGCTTTAAAGCTGAGAAAATATATAACAATGGAATAAACAATAGGCCCAATGATGTAAGGTATTGCACCGTCCAATATATTCATCACATAGGTCAACCATATCACCGAAAGACCAATAGCAAGATATTGCAACCATGTTATGATCGCTTTTTGGGATTTGGTCAATGTACCTTTTCCCAAGGTTCGCTTTTTCTTATGTAAACTATGCCATACCCAACCTATATAGAAAGCCAGGTGCAAATAGATAAACAACAAACCGCTGGCAAAAACAATGATTACCAGTTCGCTGTTCTCATACCATTCTTGGGTAACAAAGAGACTTGAAACAAAAATCAAGACAAAAGGCAGTAATTCGAAAAGTGACTTTTGTTCCAGTTTGAAATCTGGTTTGGTCATCGCCATATAATACCATCGAAACAAAGGACCAATTAAAAGCAACATAGCCAACCCTACAAATATGAATACCGCTTCAAGATCATCTCCAAAATTCAACATTACTGACTTCCCAATTCGGAATGCCATAAATATTAGGATTAAACCTAGAAGTAAGTTTGGCAACGTGCGCTTCTTCTTAAATACCATCAAATAAAAGGCAAACAGGACTCCATGTAAAAGTCCGGCACTACTAATTATTATCAATGCGATATCTAAAAATTGCAAATTCTGATTTTTTCGAAATGTAGGGAATATTCAGGCAATGGGAAAGCATAGGTTGTCTTGACCTATGCTATTTCCCAAATCATTCTTTCCTTAACAAATCTTATTACTCATTCGCCACGCTTTTGGCATAAGAAGTCAAGCTTACCAAATTGGCAAACCTGCCTAGCTTTCCACGCATTACAGAGACCACACTATGTGCAGCTAAAAGCTGTCTTGCCATTGGTTTATCACTAGTATTGGACATGTACAAGATCATATCTTTGGCAGCTTGTTTTCCATGGTTTTCGTAGGTGATCATAACTTGCATGGCATTTTCAATTGCAGTGATATCCCTGGTTTTTGGCGTATAACCCATTTGGGAAACCATGGTTTCGGCCATTTTCCAAGTAGACCATGGATTTTGCCCTGTAATCAAATTATTGTCGTGACTTATTTGTTCCAGATACATAGCACCAGCATTGAATTTGGCCCCTTTTGATTCCAAACCATCTTGCAATAGAAAAGGGAAAATCTCTTCGGCATCAGGAATCAAGAGTAATTCTTCCTCATTCGTAAAACCACTGACGGTTTTGTTTTTTACCAACGGCATCCCATTGTCTAACGTAACATTAACCAATGCCGCGGGACCATGACAAACTGCTCCCACCACTTTATTGGATTGATATAGTTCTTTTACGATATACTGGATTGCTTTGTTGTTAGGAAAGTCAAACATGGCCCCTTTACCTCCAGCAAAATACACCGCCTCATATTCAGATGGATCAATATCAGCTACTGCGATTGAATTTTTGATTTTTTGCTGAGCGTTATTGTCGTTCAAAAATGCATAGTCATATGGCCCCATGTCTTCATCATCGATTACCACTGGCGGTTCGCCTCCTTTTGGACTTGCAATGTCAACCTCAAAACCGTTGGCCTTAAATACATAATATGCGCGTGATATTTCTGTAAGCTCATATCCGGTGTTTTTTTCTGTATTGCCCATTTTATCCACACTGGTAACCACGGCCAACACTTTGCCGCGATTTGGGACAGGGTTTTCTACCACATAGGCCAAATCATTAACCCGTGTTTTGGAATGATCAATATTTGGATCCCGGTCTGGCAATAAGCTCATAAACCAAAAGCCAAACAATACCAATAAAACAATTATACTTGAGAGTACGATCAAAGTCCATTTAAGGACTGGAAATTTTTTAAGCATGATTCTTCATTTACGATTATGAGGCTAAATAACTGCTAAGCCCCCATAAAAGCTGTCGAAATGATAATTCCGTCAGATTAAATGATAAATCAATTACTCAAGAATGGTTTGAAAAAGTCGTCACCAAAACCAATGGAACAGAACCTCAATTTTATTGGTTTCGATTCTAATCAAAAGAAAAAAAAAGAAAGAAAAGTGCTTGATTCGGGTTAATTGGTTACCACCAACTCGTCATTTTCCCAGACACCGCTAGCCACAACATCTCCCTTTTTGCCGTAGAATGCACCTTCTCCCATACGTTCATCATCTTTCCACTGCCCAACAAATTTTTCTCCATTTGGCCAATGGTAGGTTCCTTTACCAGAACGCTTGTCATCTACGTAGTTGCCAGCATAATATTGTCCGTCCGCCCAGTAAAAAGTACCTTCACCATGACGCTTGTTGTCTTTCCACTCCCCTATGTATCGGCTACCTGTATTAAGGATGGCAACACCAAAGCCATGTGCCTTACCATTTTTAACCTGTCCAACGTAATGCATTTGGCTTCCTTTGGTATTGGTAAAGGCAAGGTATTCCCCAAAGGATTTTTGCTTAAGCTGCTTTTTCATACGGGCAATTTGAACCTTGGCTTTTTCCAAAGCAAAATTCAATGAATCGTATTGTTGGATTTCTTTTGGTGCGGACGCCATTTGAGAAGTAATGGAGTCCAATCGTTGTTGCATGGCCAAAGCTGCAGAATCTTGTTTAGGTTTGGAATGCAACTGCAATAACTTTTGGGTCAAGGAAATTCGAAGTTCCAATGCAGCTTCTTCAGCCAAAACATGTTCTTCGTATTTGTCTTGATATGCTTTCAGTGCTTGCGAATAATCGTCACCATCAATGATCATCGCATCAATCTCCATCAATTCCTTAGTGTCAACTATATCAATTGTGGACAATTCCTCTTGTAGTTTTTCCTGAACAAGCAATTGTTCTTGTAGGCTCTTTGTTTTAAAATAAAAGTATCCGGCAAAGCCTATTGACAGGGCAAAAAGGAAATAAATTGATTTGGTCAGATGCTGTTTTTTCATGATGGTTATGAATGACTACGATTCATATACGTTTCTAATCATCAAAATGGATCTCGGGAAGCTTATTTTTTACCTTTCTTATATCTGGCGAGAAATATACATGGAACCGCATCGTCCAACTTTGTTTGTAAATCCCACCGTTTTCCAAGGTTTGCCCTTGAGAATACATCAATCCTCCAGCAACTGTTAAGCGGGGAGTTAAAATGTACCCCAGTGTTGTAGTTAAACGTAAATCCTCCATTGGGCTAGCCACTACCGCTTTTCCACTCTGCATTATAAGTTCTGCTTCTGGCGAAACATAGAGTGTTTTAGGAACCAATTTATGATTGTTCAATGGCACTTTTGCTCGAAACATATACCGCCAGCGATTTCTGAAAATGTATTCACTATCATCAGCAAAATCCTTTGTCCATCGGTGTTCAATCCGAAGTCTATGATAAATCATTGAATTATACAAAGGCATGGCAAATTGATATTGATGCCAAATACGAAATTCTGGGACTACTGGTCTGTCATCCGAATCTTCGTCTGTATTAAAGTTTACCCTAAGTACGCCACCCAGACTAAAATTGACCTTCTTGGAATAGATGTAGCCGATGGCATGCCGATTGTAAATCTGAGCAATTTGACCAATAAATGGGGTGTCCTCTGTTTCTTCGAATCTGAAATGGGTCTGCGCATCCCAAAAAAGTCTTTTGGAGATTCGGATATTTCCATAGGTGTTAAACCAAATTTTGGTTTTTGGATCTTTGAATTTGGATTCAGAAGGAAGCACTTCTTCGTCTTGTGCAGTGCCGATGAACGAAAACAACATCAAAGCTATAACCCAACAACTATTTTTTGCTAAACGTTTCATTAGTTTATATCCAAGGGTTGAAGGTTAAACAGTTCCAAGATGGCGTTGGGATTCTTTTCTTTTCGAAGTTTTCGTTCCAACTTGGAAGTATCCTCTTCACGTAGCTCCAACATACGCTTATGCAAATCCGGTAACAGTTGATTAAGCTTTATTGCCTTCTCACAGTCTAAATCCGTTTGGCTTTGTTCCAGCAAAAAAGGAATAAGAATAGTACGGTAAGCCGAGGTAATCCTTTTTTTGATTTCTTCATCCATGACATTGGCCATAAACGGATTCCAAACCGCATCCGTGAATACCTTTTTGATTTCTTCATCTTTCATGGGCAGTTCACTAATATGGAGTGCCAGCTTCTCATAAATGGCTATGCAATCAACTAACTGTTTAGCTTCCGTCAACTTTTCATTTGACTGTTCCTTTTTTGAATAGGTGTTTAACTGCGATTCTGCGGTCGATGTAATATGCCTCAATGCATCGATTGTAAAATTGGTAGTTCCCACAGTATCCACCAATTGATTCAATCGCGTCACATCTTTTATCATTTGTTCCTCCAAAGCGATAATTTCCTGTTGGCGTTGTTCATTCTCCACTTTATCATAAAGCACCGCAGCAATTTCATCCAAACACTGCTTGGCATATGCCGATATGTTGGCAAGAGATTCCATTGGTTTTACATAAAAATTGAAATCTGAGGCATTGGAAGCTTGAAATGTACGATTAGCTTCATCCGATTGAATTGTGGTAGTGGGTCTTCCGGCGGGGAATAAACGCTTCATTAAAACATCTCCTTCCACATAATCCAATACTTCGTGCTTTTGATATTGAGCCGCTTTTTTAAGTGGCGCTAAAAAAGTATTATGGATATTTTGTACTACCGAATACAAGAATTGTGCTTCACTATCCGATCTCCGCAATAAATTCAACTGGGAGTTATCCAAAAGACCTTGTGCAATCTTGTCAGCTTGAAGATAATCTTCTGACATACTATTTGCTTGGACTTGTTCCAATGAACTCATTGGATAATAGGGCACACGAACCTTAAATACTGGCATAAATTGGGACTCACCCAACTGTGATAATATTGTGTTCAGTTGTTTGTATCGTACAGCATTCTCGGTCAACAGCTCATTGATTCCGGGTTGGACATTTTGGAAATGCTCCTCGGTTAATTGCAACTTCAATATCTTCACAAACCGTTCATCCAGATTAATTGTTCGGAAATCCCTGTTATTGGATTGGAATATTGGAAAGTTGCTGTTTTTCTTACTGATCGTATTTAATATCCCATCAGAAAATGACCAAGTCTCGGTATGGTCATCGCCGTACAACGTCCAATCATCATGGGCATGTCCATTTCTTAAAAACCGACCTACCAAAGTACCTTGCCTTCCTTCAATCCTGAAACTTTGTTGTGGAATACCGTCGGCGTAGGTAATCTGACTATTGAAAATTGTTTCCTTTACTTCCGAGTTTTCTATCAGCTCTTCCGAAATGGACCAACTTCCATCTGGTTTGCCCATTTTTATATTTCCCGTGGCAGCTTTTTGTATACCGTTTACATTAACCCGATATTGGTATCCAACAACTTCCGTTTTTTGGTCAGACTCAAATTCCCCGAATTGAAAATTCCATCCACCATTTGGGAATCCATCTGTAAAGGAACCTGTAAATGAAAAGGTTTTGTCTTTTTGATCCAACAACGCATCCAAATTGGAACGTTTCATGCTAAATGGGCCAGTAAGTAGTGTATCCCCATCAACAAGTCGATAAGAAAAATCCACTTCGCCAACGTAATTGCCAAGTTGGAAGGGGCCTGTATATCTTATGGTCTCTTGCCCATAAAGGGAAATTGATATAAGCATCAGCCCTAAGAACAGCCATTTTGAAGGCCGTGGTCGTAAGGTTGGTTTCACGTGTTCGCGTATTTTGATGTTCAGTGTTCTCGCAATTTACGAAGTATAAAGTGCGATGCCCTATATACGCAATGTCAACTAGGTTTGGATTGCAACATCAAAATTTTATTTCTTTTACAAAAAACTGTTTACCACCATGGTTCTGTGGAATTACCTTCCAGGGCTTCCAGATGAATAAACGTTCCTATTTCTGGAGCAATCCAATGCTGGTTTAGATCTTTGGCTTTTTTGGTGACACGCTCAATGGGATCCGTCCATGAATGAAGGGCTAATTTAAATGCTCCCCAATGTATTGGCATTATGGTTTTGGCTTTTAAATCCACACCCGCTTGTGCAGTCTCTTCTGGAAACATATGGATGTCTGGCCACAGTTTATTGTATTGCCCACATTCCATAAGCGCAAAATCAAATGGGCCATAGGCCTCCCCTATTTCCTTGAAATGACTTGAATAGCCACTATCTCCACTGAAAAAAATCTTTTCCGTTTCGGATTGGATCACCCAAGAACTCCACAGTGTACTTTGCCCATTGTTTAATTTACGACCTGAAAAATGCTGTGCTGGAGTACAAATAAACTGCAGCCCGTTGAAGGTAGTTCCTTGCCACCAATCCATTTCCTTGATTTTAGCATCTTGAACGCCCCAGGCCTCCAAATGTACACCCACACCCAATGGCACATAAAACTGACCTACTTTATCCTTCAATTTTACAATGGAACCATAATCCAAATGGTCATAATGATCATGGGAAATCAAAACAGCGTCAATTTTGGGGAGTTTCTCAATTTCAATTGGTAGTTCAAGATTAAATCGAGTTGAACCCATCATTTTATGCGGTGCTGGTACCTCTCCCAACATCGGATCAATCAGTATGTTTTGTCCCTTCATTTGCAATAAGAAAGCAGAGTGCCCAAACCACATCATACGCGTACCGCCTTTATATTCCGCAATGGACAAAGAATCCACAGCATGAACTGGCAGTTCTGCTTGTGGTTTTCCATTTTCAACTTTGGTGAAAAAGAATTTGCGGGCTATGGATAATGTTTCGGAAAAACTTGGGTCCTTGGGTACGTTTTTGGTATTCTTGAATTTGCCATCTTGGAATTGCGCTGAAGTTACATATATTTTTTGACGTTCTGTTGTCACATCGCCTCCGAAAGATGGATAGAATTTCACAAAGGCCAAATAGGCAAGCACCACAAGTACACTAATTGAAACTATGGTCAATAACATTCTTTTTAAAAATTTTAGGATTGTTTTCAATTTGACTGAGTTATGGTTTATCCGCTAATTGATTGATATCCTTGTTTTCAAGGTGTTTATTTTCAAGCGGAAACAACAGACTATTGATCATGGCAAGACCAATCTTGGTAGTGGTTGTAATATTTTTGGATTTCTTCATAAGCGGGAACAATGGTCTGGTAATTGCATAAAAGGCATTATACCATCCCGTTTTCGATTTTATACCACGCTCCGGAATGATTCCCCCAGGTCTAAAGGCATAGGCATCCCTGAAACCTTTGTTTAATACATAATTTTCCGTTTTCCCTTTTACACGTGCCCACATTGAACGTCCTTTTTCTGAACTATCCGTGCCCGTACCCGAAACATAATTGAATACCAATTCTGGATTTAGCTTGTGCAATACATCCACGAACTTTTTAGTTATCCCATAAGTGATTTGCGTGTACTTTTCTTCGTTCAAGCCAACAACGGAAACTCCCATGCAGAAAAAGCAAGCGTCCAAATTGGTCAAGGCATCTTGTATTGCTTCCAAATCCATAAAATTGGAAAGAAGTATCTCCTTAAGTTTAGGATGTTTGATGTTCACGGAACTACGGTTAATGACCAAAACCTCTGAAATGGCCTCATGGTCGAGACATTCCAACAACACACCTTTTCCAACCATACCGGTGGCACCGGTTATCAGTACTTTTTTCATTTTAATTCTGCGTTCGGTATTGGGCCGGACTCATTCCGGTTTTGGACTTGAATAGCTTGCTAAAGTGTTGTGGGTATTCAAAACCTAGATCATACGCTATTTCACTAATAGAATCCGTTGTTCCCAATAAGTTGTTTTTAGCCCTATTCACTACATAGGTATGTATGTGGTCTTTCGCACTTTTCCCGGTTTCTTTTTTAAGCAAATCGCTTAAATAATTGGGTGACATATGCAATTCTTCACCACAATATTTTACAGATGGAATACCAAATTCTGCTGCCTTTCCTGAATTAAAATACGCCTTCAACAAAGTTTCAAATTGGCTTACATGGTCTTGGTTTAAATTCGTGCGCACATAAAACTGTCGATCATAATAGCGTGTGCAATAATTCAATAAGAGCTCCAAATTTGAGATAATCAATTTTTGGCTATGCTGATCAATGTTCTGCTGGTATTCCAATTCAATTTTTTGCACCAGATCACTCACCATCATTTGTTCTTCTTCAGACAAATGCAACGCTTCATTCACTTCATAATCAAAATAGGTGTACTGGCTCATGGATCGTCCCAATTCCGATTTACGAATAAGGTCCGGATGCACCAACAACATCCATCCCTTTGAATTCGCACAAATATTTTCGGAAGTACCATGAATAACTTGTTGTGGTTTCATAAAAACCATCGTTCCATCTGAAAAGTCATAAGAACTCTTGCCGTATTGAATAGATCCTTCAACTCCATCCTTCAGGGATATCATATAGAGGTCCGAGGTAAAGCGTACGCCCTCAAAATCCAGATTTGGCGGAAAATCCCGCATATAGACCAAGGATACCAATGGATGTTTTGGTTTTGGCAATCCCATGGTCTTATGGATCTTCTCAATACTTGCTATATGTACAATTTCATCCATACTCATTTCAATTTACACAATTCCGCTGGTTTAAAAACTGTAGCCCAGCTTGACCATGGACGACAGTATCAACCAACCATTCATCAAACATCAATCTGTCAAGCTTTTTTTGCCATGTTTGTCATCATGTTCAACATTGTTTTATCAAAGAAACGGTCACTGAACCACTTTCTGAAAAACAAAGTCTGTGCAGCCATATTACCAGCGGCATAACGGGTTTTTGGTCTGCTTGCAGCTATGGCCTTTGAGATTACATCTGCGATAACTGATGGCGGGGAACTTTGGCCTGGATCATTAACTGATTTCATGACTTTATCTATCACTGTACCCAATTCTGCATAATGGCCATCTATTGATTTGGAAAAATTGTCATTCAACACTTCCCCAAATTCTGTACGGATGGCTCCAGGCTCGACTATAACAACATTGATTCCGAGGTCATTCACTTCCATACGCAAGCAATCGCTCCAGCCTTCCAAAGCATGCTTGGTAGCATGATACCACGCGCCTAGTGGTGTATAAATCTTCCCACCAATTGAACTGATATTGATAATAGTGCCGCTTTCTTGATTACGCATGCTTGGAAGTACCGCTTTGGTAACTTTGGCCAAACCGAAGATGTTCACCTCAAACTGGCGTTTTGCATCTTCATAGGAAACATCCTCTACGGCTCCCCAAATGGCAAATCCAGCATTGTTCACCAAAACATCAATGCGGTTTTCCCTTTTGATAATCTCAGCTATTACCGCTTTGACCTGGTCGTGTTGGGTAACGTCCATGGACATGGCATTACCCCCAGCCTTGATCAAATCTTGCATGTTTTCTACTCTACGGGCCAAGCCGTACACTGTATGGCCCTCTTGGATCAATTGTAGTGCCGTGGCCTTTCCAATGCCAGAAGAAGCTCTGGTTACGATTATTACTTTTTTCATGATTCTTATTTTGTTGTAAATGGTTTACGTTTAAATACATGACAAAAATATTGGCAGTAAAACGAGGCTATGTATACATTTTACAGATTGATGTATATAAATTACTGTTTCCCAGATAGAAGTTGGCAGTTGTCAGGGTTCAGGTTTCAGAGTATAGCAGTCTGTTAGCTGACTTCAGATTTCTGACTTCTGTAATCTGACTTCTGTAATCTGACTTATTATATCCGATCTCTGGTACCTTATATCTGGTATCTTATAACTGAATTCAGGGTTCTAGTCTATATTCCCCATTTAAAACCAATTGATATTCGGCTGCGGTCTTTAAACTGCCCAAACAATTGGGTTTCTTTTCCATAAAAAAGATGGGCATTTAAAAGGAGTTGGGTATTTGTATTCACCCAATAACTAAGACTTGGGGTAATATATCCGTCACCATGATTGCTGCTATGCACCCACAAGACTTCTGCCTTGAGACTGTCGTTTAGTAATTCCCTACTTGCCAAAAGACTGTAATTGGTTTCCCACCGTTCTCGATTAAACGGGCTTATGGTTTCCATAACCCATTCATTAAAGATTTGTCCACTGAGCACATATTCCCCTTTTATAAAATCAATACCCAATGCAGTTCTAAAAAAATCGGAAGTTTCCACGCCTCTGGTCGCATTTAGGTTATCTGAGATAAAATGCTGTCCCAACACATAAGCCAGTTCTCCTCGAAAGGTTGAGGAACCAAAAACCTTATTAAAGGTACCACCCAAGAGCTGTTGTCGCTCATATTCCGGGTCAATGGAAACGACAGGATTGTTGTCCACAATTTCCAATTGCGAATAAAAAGCAGGTAGGTCATCATAATAATAAAGGTAATTCAAGGACACATCCCATCCCTTTGTAAAAGTGGTTAGTTTTACCCCAAAATCAGAATCCGCAAAAAAACGATTTGGCTTTTTGGGTTTGTTCAATTGGGCGGAAACGCCTTCGGGTGGTGTTGGAAACAAACTTCTGGTGAAGTAGGGAGCATTAAAATCCTGAGTGATATGGTAGGTATTATCTGGAATCCATAGCAATTGCACTCCAATATCCTTAACATCAAATTCTGCCTTTATCGACCATAAAGGAATTCGGCTATCCTCAAAATCATCCAAAATAAATTCCCGGAAGTTTTGTGGATTTACCACATCCAATAATTTAAGCCCATCTGTTTCTCCCCAAACGATCTGTTGTTTACCCAAAGTCAAGTTCAAACCATTCAAGCGGGTATAATAATACAATTCCCGAAGTTCCAGATTGGTGTGTCGGTCCAAAAACAAGCGTTTATTATAGCCAGTCACCGTTTGCTGATTGGGTATATCCGCTTCAAGATTGTCCTGAAACTCACTATATATCTGACCCCTAAATACCAGTTTGGATCGTCTATTGAACTTATAAGTGAATTCTGGTTTAATAATCCATTCGGACTTCTGTAGTTTTCCTGAGTCAAACTCATAGGAGGTTTCAGTGGCGACCACCAAACTGGGGTCCAGTTTTTCCCAAAATGTTTTCTTAGGTTGCTCCTGTGCCCAACCCAACAGGCTGAACAACAGGAACAACTTTAGAAATAGAATTGAATTTTTCATAACTACAGCCCATCAACCAATGCTTCTTCCGTAAAATAATCGTCGCTCAAGGCCGTACTGTAGTCAATATCCTCAAAACGGAACACGGTTTTGTGTTTGGTCTTGTGATTTTGCACATCAATGCGATGCAAGGTCCAAATACCCTGGATTTCCCTGATGTCGCTTACGTTTACAGTTTTAAGCGGATTGCCTGCAATATCCCAGCTTTCGGACTTACGCATCATCCAAACCTTGGCATCTACCCAAAATTTAGCTTTGCTATACCCCAATTCCTTTGCAATGTCGTCATCTTTTGGAGTGGCTTCAATTACATAACATTCATGCCCGTCTATGGTTTCTTTCCCGATGGTTTTATAGTTGTAATCGTCCCTACTTATCTTGGTTTCAAGTTTGATGTCCTCATAAGTTAAATCCGTTCCCAAGAAATAATCGCCACGATTGGAAGCTGATATGCGCCTAGTTTTGCGCAGGGCCGGTAAGTAGAGCCATTGATCATCATCCACCTCGGCGCTCGGATAATCATAGGTAAGAAAGGCTGTGCCTTTTACACTAGTTGGGGTATTGTAGAAAATGATCAATCTACGTTCTTCCCCAAAATACTTGCGCAATGCCGTTGTTTCACGTACCCGGGTTTTACCTCTTTTATCGGTAAGTTCCATGATCAGCGTTCGTTTTACGGAATTCCCTTCATTCCGTTCATAGGTCTTCTCCGCAATGGTCTGCCCATCCGGTAAATCCTGTGCATTCATTGTTCCGACAGCCATAAGCAGGGCCATCATTTTAAAAATTGTTTTCATGTTTTCTATTTTTTAGATGTGAAGAATAATTTTGGCTTTGTTACCAGAATCAATGCGGGAAGCAAGGTCATGCTGCCTATGAAACTTACCATTACGGCAACGGCAACCAAAAATCCAAATTGATTCAACGGGGGTACTGAACTAGTCATCAAAACTCCAAAGCCTAGTGCCAAAGCCAAAAAGTTAAAGAGCAACGCACGTCCAGCAGATTTAAAGAACTCCTGAAAGGCTTGTTGTAATGAAAGTCCTTTTTCTGCCAAAAGGTGTTTGAAACGGTCTACGGTATGTACGGCAAAATCCACTCCTACACCAATGGCAATAGCTGCGAACATGGATGTTCCAACGGCCAACCAGATGTTGAGCACGCCCATGACCGTATAGATGAACAATACCGAAATCAATACAGGCACAATGGTAAGTACACCTCCGGCCATGGACCTAAAGCTCAATGCTGCAACGATCAAGACGACCAATAGTGCAATAGCCGCACCAACAAAATGGCTCTGCCCAAGTTTACCAATCCAATGAACGTCCAACGCCAACTTTCCACTTTGCGTAGCCTTTATTTCTGATGTGTTAAAGTTTTTATCCAGATACCTTTGGGTTTGTTCCACTATGACTCTTTCGTCAAGGTATTCGCCTGAATTTGAACGAAACCTTACATTGGCCAATCGGTAATCGTAGTCCACATAATTATCAAAATCGGTGGGGTCGCCACTTGCGGAATACAGTAGGAAAAATTGGCTAATCAAGGCTTCATTGTCAGGGATTGAATAAAAATCTTTATCATCTTCATTAACAGATTGATTCATCTTTTTAACGAAATCAACAATTGAAGTACTTCCCTGTACTTTGGGAAGCGTTTCCACGTGGCGCTGTAGCGCTTCAATTTTCCTAAGATTCTCTGGTTTGAAGATGTCTTCATTATTTGGGGTTTCAATCAATATATCCAGATAACTTGTACCTTCTGTTCTGTTATTGATGATAGCGTCTGCCTGAACAATGGGTTCATCTTTTTGGAAATTGGCAATACGATCCTCATTTACTTGCAGTTTCAATGCTCCGAATATTCCTAGCACAATGATCGCAATTGCCAAAGCGATTATAGTTTTTGGTTTTTTGTAGACCGCATTACCCAATCGCACCATCAGTCTACCAAAAACATCCAAGGTATCCGCCGATTTAAATGCCTTGCTACGTTGAGGCTTCAATAGCATCAATGCCGATGGTATCATGAACAGCGCATAAACCAATGCCGTTGCTACTCCAATTCCTCCAAAAATCCCAAAGAAGGCCATAGGTGGCATATAGGATGAAAATGCAATGGAAAGAAATCCTGCTATTGTGGTTATGGAAGTGATGGTTATGGGTCTCCACATACTCAACATGGTCTTTATCACAAGCTCTTTTTGGTTTAACCTGGGGTATTTTGCGGCCAGTTCATAGTATTCTCCCATGATGTGGATTCCATCCGCAACAGCAATTGCGATCAACACTACGGGCAAACCATTTGTGATTACATAAAAATCAACGCCAAAGAATGCCATAAGCCCAAGAGCTATCCCCACTGAAGCCAATACCATAAGGTTAGGAATCACCACTCCCCTAACTGTTCGATAGGCAAAAATCAGAATCAAAGCAATCACCAATCCAGCAAATGGGTTGGTTCGCATGGCATCCTCGTCAATGTATTTTATCAAATAACCGCTAACCGCACCTTCTCCTGCAAGGTAAAAGTCATGACCTTCATGCTTAAAGTCCTCTAGAAAGTCTTGTATGCTATTGTATACCTCATGCTGTTTTAGATTATAAGAATCCAGCATTTCGGCAATAACCAGAGTTGTGGTCTTGTCCTCAGACACCAAGCTACCGCGATAAAGTTCAAAATTGTCAATCGCCTCCGATACCGAACGTGCTTGGTCTGCATTTAACTCCTCTACTTCAAAGAAAGGTTGTACCAAAAGTCCAAAGTCGGTACCTACCACATTGTTCTCCGTGGATAAACTTCGTACTTGGTCCGGGTCAATTCCTGGGATTGCCTTTAGTTTTTCACTAAGATCATGTACAATGTGCAAGGATTGTTCATTAAATATTCCTCGCTCATTTTTTATGGCGATGACCATGGGGTCTTTCAATCCAAAAGTTTCTTTAAGTTGATTTCTTTGAATTAAAACGGAGTCCTGTGGTGGTAAGAATGCCTCGTAACGGGTGTCCTTAGTCAACTTTGGCAAGGAAATCACCGATGCTACGAAAACCAAGAAACTTAAAATCAGTATGGGTTTGGAATACGATGTAACCCAATTAAAAAATTTGTGTGCCTTTGTTGTTTTCATTTCATTTGATTTATGTTGTAGATACAACTTTAATTGTAAAAAATTTAGATATTCAGTTTATGCTCTATTGTTTTAAGTCCATCTAACCCGGCATCCCCAAGCTGGTGTGTAAGATTATCCATAATTCCTTCCCATATTGGTGTTAAAGTATCCACCATTTCATAACCTTCTTTCGTTAACTCTATCATAGGCCTGTAGTCCGCACTTCGTTCTACCAATCCTCTTTTTTCCAAGAGTTTGATATTTCGGCTTACTGTTGATTTTTCAAGAAAAAGATATTTCCCTATTCTCCCCTGCTCCACCTTCTTCATTTTACTCATGGCAAATAGTATTGTCATTTGGTTTTCTGTAATATCAAATGCTCCTAAATGCATACGAAATTGGTTGTCCACCATTCGAGATAGCTTTCGCAACCTACTTCCAACACACTGACTGTAATCATATTTCATGCATCAAAGATATAAAATTATATGTTGCATATACTACTTTTAACTAAGAATTATGAAAATTGGCAATTGTCTTTATTCATCAATTCAAAAAGGGCATTCATCAATTCAATGTCATCACTTGTACCATTGGTGTATAGGTTTGATCTGGAACAAAACTGTAAGTAAAATGAAAAAAATCATTCTAATCGCCGTGGGATTGTGCATATTCTACTCTTGCAATACCCAACAGCTGGAGGAAAAATTAATGCAGACTGAAGCCAAATTGACTGAAACTGAACAAGATCTTTTAGCTTCAAACAACCTAAACGCGGTCCAATACGATTTACTAAAGATGTATGAGGAAACCCGTGAGAATCTTGTATTCACCTATGGTGAAAACTATACGATTCGCGTAGATAAGACCAAAGATGGAAAATTACGCTTTGTGGCTTGGAAACAACCCAAAAACAACTTTGACCTTCCGGATATCCTTTCTTTTAATGCGGAGGTCATAAAACCAAAGACTAGGGGTGTAACCAAGTATCAGTTTGTTCAAGACTCCTTGACTTATGCCGTTGAAGTAATTCCGATTAGAAAAGATCGCACTAGAAAACAGGTATTCCTTGAAATCTTTGATCGTAGCAAAGCTAAATTCTATTCCAAATTGAATGACATGCCATCCATGGATTAATGAATTGTTCAAGAACTTGAATGCTTAATGTACTTTTCAACTACAACTGCGGTGACGATTACCAAATAGAATTGTCCCATTAGTCCGACCAAAACAGCAGCTTTTTGGGCGATTGGAATAACTGGAATTATTTCCCCATATCCTATTGTCAATAAGGTTATATAGGAATAATACAGCAAGGATTCACTTTTTACGTCTATACTTTGACTTTCCATTAAAGTACCTTGGAACGCTCCTGGGAAGATCAATTCAATCGCCATAAACAGAAAGAACGCTAAAAATCCTAAGGAAATATAACCACTCATCAACCCAACAATTACTTTACGATTAACCATTTTGGCCTTCCAAACTTGTTTGATAACATTTACGGAAACCACAAAATAAAAGATGAAGTAAATCAACAATCGAATCAGAATACTATTTTCCTCCTCTCGTCTACTAATCATGGAACTCCCAAAAATAAATGCCGAGGTAACAAACAATAACACAAAAAACCACATCATTTTTTTGTGTTTGGAAATCATGAGCATACCCGCCAAAATTCCAATGAGATAAAGTAACGGCAACAATACCTCCTCATAAAAATCCATGGGAAAGAACAAAGAACCGAAGAGAATGGCCAATTGCGTGACCAAAAAAAGTTCGAATCTATAATTGTATAGGTCTTTTACCATTTTAAACACCTACATACGATACACGATATATGGCATCCCCAAAGTCATCAGATAACAACATGGAACCATCCTCCATAAATAGTAAATCCACTGGTCTACCGAACTGATCCTGTGTTTCCTCATTCAACCAACCATCAATAAAGGGTTCATAGCTTACCGCTTTATTTCCGTCAAGAGTCACCATCATAACACGGTAACCTACTTTAGATGAACGGTTCCAAGATCCATGTTCTGCCAAAAAAATCTGATTCTTGTATTGGGATGGAAACATGGTACCCGTGTAAAATTTCACCCCCAAAGGTGCAACGTGCGCTCCTAAATCTTGTACTGGAGGCACAAAATTGGCACAAGGATTATCTTTTCCAAACTCCGGGTCACTTACATTTGAGCCATGGCAATGTGGGTAACCAAAATGTTGCCCCATTTCAGCCACTCTATTCAATTCACATGGAGGAATGTCATCCCCCAACATATCCCGACCATTATCTGTGAACCAAAGCTCATCTGTTTCTGGATGCCAAGTGAAACCTACGGTGTTTCTCACGCCTCTTGCATAAATCTCCCTATTGCTACCATCTGGGTCCATGCGTGTAATGGTATTGAAACGCTCATCTTCATCCGTACGGTCACAGATATTACAAGGCGCACCCACTGGAACATAAAGTTTACCATCTGGACCAAAGGCAATATACTTCCAACCATGATGGAACTCGGTAGGATAATCGTCATAAATCACTTCAGGTTCAGGAAGATTGGCAAGGTTTGCCTCTATATTGGAATACTTCAATAATCGATTTACTTCTGCAACATATAAGTCACCATCCTTGTAGGCTATTCCATTTGGCACTTCTAAGGTCGAATCCAGCACCATAACCTTTTCTGCCCAAAAATCACCATCTTCATCCCGAAGCGCATATACTGTTTTGTCATTTCTTGTTCCTACAAACAATGTTCCGTCATCTCCCATCGCCATGGATCTAGCGCCATCAACTCCTTCCGCAAACACTTCGATTTTAAAACCTTCAGGTAGCTGTAAACTATCTAAGGGTAAGCTGGTTTCATGCACCCGTTCCATTGTTTCTTTTACAACTTCTTCTTTTGTTTCCTTCTTTTTCTCGTTACAGGATGCAATTAGCATTGTAAATGCAAATACGAAACTAATTTTCTTGATCATTTGTTTGGTTTAGTCTAGATGATAACTATTATTATAAATGTTTTATAGCTTTTTTTGAAAAAGTTTACGCCCAACTGATGATTTTCATCATTTTCTTCAATTTTCACATCATTGGCAATAGGCTAAAACGCTTTGCTGTTTATCATTCTATTTCTTCATTCCGAATTTACATAAAATTAATGGCTTACCTCTTTGGCGTCTGAAGCACATTTTGAATCCGGATACAACTTTTCGATAGTGCGTTTTCACGACAAATGCGAGCACTTTCATGACAAACAGGCATTCGCTAGGGGTATATTCCATAAAATTCCATGTGCTTTGTAACTAACCGTCAATTAAGAAATCATGAACAGAAAAAAATTTATTCAAAGAAGTTTCCTATTGGGTGGAGCATCTGTATTAAGTCCGAATTTGATAGCTGCTCAAGTAAAAAAAGATAAAGAGTTAATCGAAGCGCCCTTAATTGAAGAATTCGTTTTTGCAGCACATAAAGATTTAAACGCTGTAAAACTGCTGTTGGAAGACCAGCCCTTACTTCTGAACTGTACCAACCAATTTGTCAAAGGTGATTTTGAAACAGCTGTTGGTGGAGCCAGTCATATGGGACGCAAGGACATTGCCTCCTACTTGTTATCAAAAGGTGCGCGATTGGATATTTTCAATTATGCGTTTTTGGGTTACGATGATTTTGTAATTAAGATGGTAACTGATCATCCTAACGTATTAAAATCCTCAGGACCCCATGGATTTAATTTATTGCATCATGCCAAGGTAGGTAAACACGAAAATCTTGTAGCATGGTTACAATCTAAAGGGTTGACTGAAAGCAGGTTTGAAAAACTCTTTTAAATCACCAATCACACCTTGTAACGGCATCAGGCACAGGTATTACGTATCTTTGATAGAATTAAAAAACAGGAATGAGGTTCGTTTGGGATGATAAACGCTTTTATGGGTTTGCTATAACCGCATTGATTGTTCTTTTTTTCTTGACGCTTGTACAAAATTACATACGTTATCAACATCATAGCAGTTACAGCATTTGGACGTCGATTGTCTACCTCCTTGTTTCCATACTTTGTTTTTTACCCGTAATTATCGGGATAGTTCATTTGTTTAAGGAAGTTAAAAGCAGGTGGAGCGCCCATTATTGGCTAATTAATTTGGGCTTAGGCTTAATCACATTAGTGATTTACTATGTAATATCAAATTTCGTACTCCATAGTTTAGGTTATTTTGATGCTTACATCGATTCCGAATATGCCCGGTATTATTTTGGACGTGAGGCCCTTTATCATTTGCTATTGATTGGAGCCGCTGCCATTTTTGTTCAATATGCCACATTGAGGAAGCATACAATTACCGCTTTTAAAGGAAGGAAACGAATTACTTTGGACTTGAATTTGGTGCAATGGATGGAAGTAGAAGGTCATTATTTGAATCTTCATACCATTTCGGACACTTATGTCAAGCGTGAAGGTATCTCCGTCATGGCGAAAAAACTTTCAACCGATTTTGTACGTATCCATCGCAAATATTTAGTCAACCGAAGCGAAATAACCGCTGTTGAAAAAAACAAACGTGACGAATATATCATATTAAAAAACGGAAAAAAGTTAAAAGTAGGCCCTTCTTTTAAACCTGTCCAATGGTAAACACCGCCAATTCAATCTGATTTCACAGCTGTAGCATTTCCACCATAACTAATGGCCTGCCGGTGCGTTCCATTAATGTTAATACTTGATTTCATTCCCGGGAAAACTTTGGCAAAAATGGAATAGGTTTCTTTATCATTATTGATATCAAAGTTGATTTGATATCCTTGACTTTTGGCATCTTCCTTGATTTCAAATTTCTTGGGTACACCATCAAACTGAATCGCATTATCAGTATTACCGTAACCTGTAACCATCTGTCTTTCCCCGTAATAAGGTAAATAAGCTGAGACGTTATCCCCTTCTACTTTTAAATAGGCATTGCTGCCAGTAAGATCTATTCTATTTGCGGAATTTCCTGGTGCCAACAATCCAGAATTTGCAATACTTGCCATACTGTTGGTCAATGACGGCATTGCCCATTGTATCTTCATTTCAATATTGCCCGAGGCAACTAAATTGTCTAAAGCTTGTTTTTCAACTTCATCTACTACAGCGACTTTGTTGGTGGATCCACATGCCATAAAAAGGAGGACGCAAACCGCCAAACTTGATTTGAATATCGTTTTCATATTATAACTTTTTATTTTTCAATAAGATACAAATACATTTTGTTAGTTCACAACATTGAAATCCCATTTCCAAGATTAGCTTTATATTTATTCTCTACCAACCTCTATTTATGAATAATTCTTTTTTAAGAGTTGTTTTCTTTTCAACTCTTTTAGTAAGCACAAGCCTTTTTGGTCAAAATTCCCAACTTCTAGATTCTTTAGGAAGTCGTCCAGAACTACAAGCATTTGAGTTAAGTCAAGATCCAACAATTGATGGAGAAATCATCAATGATCCAATATGGCAGCTAGTTCCTCCAATAGAAAACCTCGTTCAGATACGACCTAATTACGGAAGTCCAGTATCTGAGAAAACGGTTATTCGCGTAGCCTACAGTAGGACAACTTTTTATGTTGCCGTAGTATGTCATGATTCTGAACCTGATAAGATTGTTGTTTCTGATTCTAGACGCGATGCAGATTTAAATGATGAGGATAGTTTTCTTTTTATTATCGATACGTATCACGACCGCCAAAATGGATTTTTATTTGGAACCAATGCGCAGGGTATGGAGTATGATGCCCAAATTGATAATGAAGGAAAAGGCAACTTCAATGCAAATAGGCAACAAGGTGGTGTTATTGGTGGAACCAACATAAATTGGGATGCCTCCTGGACAGTAAAAACCCAAATGGGTGATTATGGTTGGAGCGCTGAATTCGCCATCCCTTTTCGATCTCTACGTTTTGCTTCAGGGAATAACAAAACATGGGGTCTAAATTTTAGGAGGAACATAAGCAAGAATACAGAAACTGCTTATTGGACGAGTTTACCTTTGGGTTTTGACATGAAACGACTATCGCTGGCTGGCACCTTAAATGGATTAAATCTTAAAAACCCAGGTAATCTTAAACTTATCCCCTATGCACTTGCACAAGTATCCAACAATAAGGCCGTGGACCCCAATGAAACCGATACAAATTTTGAGGTAGGTGCTGACATAAAATACAGTGTCACACCCAGCCTTACGTTGGACCTTACCTACAATACCGATTTTGCTCAAGTAGAGGTTGATGATCAGCAGGTTAATTTGGATAGGTTTAACTTGTTCTTCCCAGAAAAACGGGCGTTCTTTTTGGAAAATGCAGGTCAATTCAGTGTTGGAAGTCCGGGTGAAGTAGATCTTTTTTTTAGTAGACGAATTGGAATTGGCGATGACGGTAGTCTCGTTCCGATTATTGGCGGTGCTCGCTTATCCGGAAAGGTAGGACAGACTAATGTTGGATTTTTAAGCATGTTTACGGATGATGTTGAATCAGCGGGTATTGATAAGAACAATTTCACAGTCGGTCGCGTTAACCACGATTTCCAAGGAACTCGTTCTTCACTGGGCGGCATATTCATCAATCGTGCAGGTTTAGGTGATGTTGATGATGATTACAATCGGGTATTTGCCATGGATGGGAAATGGGGCATTGGAAACAAAGCTGAGGTTACCGGTTTCGTTGCAAAAAGTACCACTCCCGGAATTGAAGAAAACGATCATGCTTTTAAATTACTGGCCAATTACAATTGGAACGGATGGGATTTAAGGGCAGGCTATACCGAAGTTGGAGAAGGATTCAATCCTGAAGTTGGTTTTTTACAAAGAACTGCATTTAAAAAACCTGAGTTCTTGATATGGAAAGCCCATAGACTAAAAAACATGGGGAATCTATTAGAAATCAGGCCGCACGTCTCCTATCGAGGCTATTGGAATTTTGATGATGAATTGATTACCGGCTTTTTGCATGTGGATAATCACTGGGAGTTTAAAAGTGGTTTTGAAATACACACCGGAATCAACTTTACAACCGAAAGGGTGTTAGAAGAGTTTACACTTTCCAATGTTACCGTTCCAGTAGGCAATTATCGGAATCAAGAATTGCAGTTTGTAATGATAACCAATCCAAATAATGCTTTTTCGCTAAGTACTAGAACTTTCATTGGTGGATATTTTAATGGTGACCGTATCACCAATAGCGGAACTGCAAACTACCGTATTGGAGACCGTTTTATTTCTTCATTGACTTTCAGTCATAGTGATATTCAGTTGGAAACTGGGGATTTTACAGCTTTGGTGGGCGGATTACGTCTCTCCTACTCTTTTACTCCTAGAATGTTTGTACAGAGTTTGATCCAGCGTAACAATGTATCCGAGATTACTTCCGTAAATGCCCGATTTGGCTGGTTACAAAATGCCAATACCGGCTTGTTTGTGGTATTCAATATTGTTAAGGATGATAATGATATGGATTTATTGAACAATCAGGTGGTAACCATAAAATACACCCATCGATTCGATATTTTAAACTGATGTTCGGTTATTTTCCTTTAATCGGAACAAGAGGTAGCATACACCAACTACCGCTAATAAAGCACAGGAATAAAAGATAGTGGGTATTCGAAGCAGTTGTTGATTGTAATACCAACCCGAGACCAATGCACCCAATCCTATTCCTGTCTCCAAAGCAATGAACATGGTGGCAATCGCCTTACCTTTCTGTACTGGGTTACTTAGGTCCACGGTCCAAGCGTTGATTCCTGGCGAAACTATACCCATACCTAAACCATAAATTCCAGCACCGTATAACAAGCCGTCGAATGTCGGCATCTGCCCTAATAATATTAAGGCACCTACGATAAGTACCATACCAGCAAGAATGATTTTTATCCTTCCAATACGATCGGAAAGTTTGCCAGCCACAATTCGCACTGCTAGAGACGACAAGGTAAATACCACAAAGAAAATACCTTTGTTACGATAACCAATGGCCTCTGTCCAATCGGGAATCAATGTTAAGATAACACCAAAGGCCACGTAGGTCAGAAAGGTGACCTTTGCTGCCGGCATCGCTTCCTTGGCTAATATGTCAGATTTGGACACTTTCAGTAATTCCAACTTAAATCGTTCACGACTAGTTAAAGTTTCAGACAAATTCCACATCAAGATTGCGGCCAATAAAGCCATTCCAGAAGAGCTGTAGAACAATACATCATAAGAAAAGGAAAGCTTGATCCAACTTCCAATGGCAGGGCCTAAAGCCAGTCCAGTTCCGAAGGCTATCCCTTGAATCCCCATGGCCTCTCCAAGTCTGTGGGCAGGAACCACATCAGAAACATAGGTAGATGCTGCCGTTGGTGTAAATCCCGTTGAAAATCCATGGAGTAATCGTAATAGCAGAAATCCATTTACGGTTGTGAGTATTGGATACAATCCGCCACAGACAACACAAACCAAGGCGCCAAATAACAGTACCGGTTTTCTGCCGATCGTATCTGTCAACTTTCCACTAAAAGGTCTTGAAAGGCCAGCTGTAAGGGTGAATAGAGCAATTATCAGTCCTATATATTCTGCTCCTCCCAGTTCTGCCAAATAAGAAGGTAATTCTGGAATCAGCATGTTATAACTGGCCGAGAAAAAAAGTGATGCGATACAGACCAGAATGAATTTGGAAGTAAATACTTGATCTTTTTTTGCCATTGAAGTTGGACTTGATTTTGACACGCTAGGGAGATATGATTATTTTTAAGGACAAAGTAAACGGACAACCATTTTTGAAAAAAGGACATTTGTCCCAGTTCCATTATGATCAGAGTAAATGAAGAATTAGCCGACTATGTCTCAACCTTAATAAATGCAAGGAATTCGATTTGGTCAAAGGAAACCTATCCGGCCAAAACACTCATCATTAAGCAAGACAGTCGTTATTCCAAAGTGCATCTGATTCGTGATGGAATAGCTAAATGCTATATTTCAGACGAAAATGGGAAAGAATTCATTCAAGAATTTTTGGGTCAGGGTATGGAATTCGGCGAACTCGAAGTTTTTGATCGACTGACCACTATTTGCTCCGTTGAATCCATAACGGCATTACATACTGTTACCATTTCACATTCCAATTATCAAAAATTATTAGATGCTGATAAAACGTTCAATAAATTGGTTATAAAAGCACTATCGGATAAAATCCGATTCAAAGCTCCGCGTCATTCGTACCAACATGGCTATCCTATAGAGGCCAATTTAATACGCCTTAAGGAAACTTTTCCTGAGTTCATTTCTGTCATTCCCAAAAAAGATATCGCTAACTATATTGGTATTACCGGTAGAAGTTTAAATCGGGCTCTGAAAGAACTAAAAGCAAAGTCAGCGTTGTTCTAATTATCTTTTAAACCGTTCAAAAATGGCCAAAGTCTTTTTGGTATTGATGAAATATACACCTGTAAGCAAGATTACGGCAGCAATTATGGATTGGGTGGTAATTTGCTCTTCCAAAAAATACCAACCCAAGGCTAGTGCAACAATCGGGTTGACGTAAGTTGAAGTGGCCACTTTTTCTGGAGAAACGGACTTTAGTAGATAGTTAAAGGAAGTAAAAGCCACAATGCTTCCAAATAGCACCAAAAGAACCACGGAAAGTTGCACCTTTCCACTCCATTCAAGGGGTGATGACCAATCCTCACCTAACCCAAGACTGATAAGGGCCAATAGGATTCCTCCCGTAAGCATTTGATACCCTGTATTCACAAAATAATTTGAAGGTAAATCAGCCTTGCCCACAAACAAACTTCCGTAGGCCCAGCTGACCATGGCAAGAAAAATAACTACGATTCCTGTAATTGTGCCTTCCTTGGTAATTATTTCTTTTTGACTCACCAATAAATAAATACCAATGATGCCAAGAACCACTCCGACCACGGACATTGGCTGAATTTTTTTTCCTTGAAGCAAACGCATCAATATCAAAACAACCAAAGGTTGCGCTGAAATTTCCAAAGCTGCAAATCCGGAATCCACAAAGCGAAGCGCCCAAACCACAACACCATTTCCAAAACTTAGAAAGAGGAAACCTGCCAAAACTGCATTTCGCAATTGCTTCTTGGTGATTGCGATAGGAATACCCAGGATCTTAGCAATGATCAAGATTAAGATACCCGCGGTGACAAAACGATAACCTGCCAACATGAACGGAGGTATCTCCATTACAGCCATTTTGTTGAGCATATAGGTGGAGCCCCAAATCACGTAAATGGCAAAAAAAGCGAGAACCACCAATGTGGTTTTGGATGTTTTACCCATGGCTGCTAGGTCGGATTAGTCCATACAATATTACAGCTATTAATAGCGGGAAAAAACTAATTTGAACACAAGTTTAGAATACAATCAGTGAACCTTTCATATTTGGTCTAAGAGTAAGGATTGTTGGCCAATAAATAAGACGCAATTTCTTGTTCCAGAAGCTTGAATCGATCAAGATGTTTTTGGATTTCAGGACGGAGTTGCTTTGATTCAATTTTGTTTTTATCCATCAGGTCCATAATGCGTATCTGATGGATTGTAAATGACTTGAAGCTTTGACGCAAATCATATAACTTATCAAAACAAACAGAATCTCGTGGCTCACAAGTGTAGGAATTTAGCTTTTTACGCAAGCGTTGAATGATATTATGATTACGTTGCATTCGAAGCATCATTTCGTCAATGGTCTGTGCATTGTGTTCGGCTATATCGTTCATATGGCTCAGGTTACACCGGACTGGTTCGGCCCAATTCCACCATTAAGTTAGTAATAATCTTACATCATTCTACGTATTAAACTTTAATTATTTATAATTTAACATTAGGATTAATTTTTCCTGATTTTCCTCATGCTTTACAGAGCGTTAGTACTTTTAAGTATGTATTAATCCAAAACATTTGTCAGTTTTAAGCCAAAATTTTGACCAACGTACTATGAATAAATTTGGATCATCACTTGTTACTTTCCTACTCTTGATCAATGCTTTGTCCTTGGTTGGACAAGTACAAAAAATTGTTGTAGCAGAGGTACACTTCGAGTTTGTTTCCAAAGGTGTTAAAGGGACACTTTCAGGATTTTCATCATCCTCAGAATTTCACCCTACGCAAATGGAAAATTCCATTTTTAAAGGACAGGTAGAATCCAAAACATTGGATACAAACAACGGACTTCGCAACTGGTCCTTACGAAGTCGTAAATACTTTAATGTCGATGAGTATCCATATATCTCCTTTCACAGCACCGAAGTCAACATGGAAACCAATGTTATTTTGGTTAAGGGAATGCTCACCATAAAGGAAGTTACAAAGCCGGTACTAATCACGTTTAATCGCAATGGCAAGGAGCTCAATGGCAGTTTTGACATCAATTCCATGGATTATGGAATCAAAATAAAAAAGAACCGGGCTGACAATTTGGTCAAGGTGCGTTTAAAACTAGAGTTACACGAGTGAACAATCCCTATTTAAAAATTGCGGCATAAATCTTTCCCACCAACCAATTCCCTAAAGGAAAGTACAACGCAAAAAACAATGCCATCCCCAAGCTGAAGTTTCGAATATTGAAAAATTGATCTACTATATTATCCGGGTAGGCAAAGGAAGTCTGTAAGGCATATCCTCCAAACTCAAGAAGCCCCATGGCCACAAGACCATATGCATATTGCATGTGAAAAGGAAGTCCTCTTAATAACAATGAAATTGGCACCATAAAAAGGATATAACAAGTAATAACCTGCCACCAATATGTGAATTTAGCAATTTGCACATACTCCCCGAACCAGTCCATACCCATTCCCCAAGTAAAATAGATAACACAATAGACTAAGAGCAAGCGTTTATCAACATTGACCTTATGCAAAACAAAATTCCAGAATTCTTTCATACTACTTATCGTTTAGTTTGACCTCGATAATCTTTAAGGCGTCGGAAATGGTTTGCATACCGTCCATATCTTCATTCTCCAATATAATATCAAACGCATCCTCTACATCCAAAACAATATCGACCAGATTTGCAGAATTAATATTGAGTTCGTCAATAAACTTACTATCCAATTGAATGGCATCTGAGGATACATCATCAGGTAAATATAGCCCTACGATTTCCTTCAGTTTGGTAAAATGGGTCTCGTTCATAGCAAATTATTCAGAATAGGACTTAAAAATAACACAGGCATTTACATCTCCAAAACCAAAACTAGCCTTTGCAATAATTTTTGACTCAAAGTCAATGGTATGCAATGGCACCCGCTCTCGGGACACTTGTTTTTGGATGTCTGGATGCAAATCTTCACAATTGAGGTTACCAAATACCTTTTTATGTTGAAATTGCAATACTGTTCCAACACATTCAATGCTTCCAGAAGCAGCTAAACAATGACCAAAAATGGACTTAAAGGAATTAATGTAGGGAAAATCTTTGCCTTTTCGTTTTAAGGCTTCACCCCAGTTGGTAATTTCAATGGCATCTTTTGTGGTGGCGGTCAAATGTCCGTTAATACTATCTATGGCATCAGCTTGGATTCCCGAATCGCTAATTGCGTTTTGGATGCACTTGATTACAGCATTGTTATTTGAAGCCGTCATACTACCTCCATTTCGCTGACCACCGCTGTTTACGGCTCCCCCAAGAATTTCACCATAAATTTTGACGCCCCTTGCCTTCGCACTTTCAAGACTTTCCAATACCAAAGCTCCTGCCCCACTACCGGGTACAAATCCCATTGCCGAAGCACTCATGGGTCTACTTGCCTCAGAAGGTTTATCGTTGTAGCGTCTTGGAAGGATTCTCATGGCATCAAAGCCGCCCCAAACATAAGGACCGCTATCACTGCAGCTTCCTACCAACATTCGTTTTGCCTTTTTTGATTTAATTCTTTCAAAGCCCATCAAAATAGCCTCGGTTCCAGTACTACAAGCAGAGGAATTCGTGGTCACCTGATTACCTAAACCTAACATTCCACCTAAATACGCGCTAATTCCGCTTGCCATGGTCTGGATAACTGCAGTACTCCCCAATCGTCTTACGTTTCCAGCATCTACCTTATAAATGGCTTCCCTAAATTTATCGACTCCAAGTATTCCGGTACCAAAGACGACACCGCTGTCCCAATCCAAAGATTCCATGTTTTCATATAAACCTGCGTCTTTCCAGGCATCCTTGCCCGCAATAACACCATAAACAACGCCAGTAGAATCTAAATCTTTTAGTTGAACATTACTGAAGTAATTATTTAAATTAACATTTTTAAGAGACGGTTTTCCAGCAATTTGACATGAAAATTTAAGTGCTTCCAGATCAGCTTGATGGCGTATCCCACTTGTGCCATTCAATAGGGATTGCCCAAACGCATCAAGACCAATTCCGTTTGGAGCACAAACACCCATTCCTGTTATCACCACCCTATTTTCCATCACTTTTTAAAATGATCATTCCAGACAATACACCCCTGCACACCAACTCATCTTTGGCATTGTACATTTTCACCCTACATTTTAGCTTATTAAATCGGAAATACTCCTTTTCGGAAACAACCCTTACGGTTTCATTGGGAAAAACCGCTTTGAGAAATTCCATTTGGGTACTGGACATGGCAATTTGATGTTGACCCTTGTTTTGTTCAACATCCAATTTATCCATTAGATGAATCCCAAGACACACCAGCCCTATCTGTGCACAACATTCGGTTAGGATAACCCCTGGAGTGATAGGATATTCCTTAAAGTGCCCTCGATAAAAAGCTGAATCAGACTTAAACTGAAATGTACCTTGAGCACCAGTTTCGCTTATGTCCATTAATTCATCTACAAACAAGAAGGGGTCTTGGTACGGTAGTCGCTTAATAATAGTATCCAAATCCATAGTTATTGTAGACTTTCCCCTCCATCTACTTTTATAATTGTTCCTGTTATCCAGTTCGCTTCGTCCTGAGTAAGCAAAAATGCTGCATTTGCTACGTCTTCAGGGGTTGTTAGACGACGATTTGGATTTCTACGTAAAGCTTCTTTGATGATCAAATCGCTATTAGGGATATACCGCAAGGATTTAGTATCGGTCACACCTGCTTGTATGCAATTGGCTTTAATTCCGTGTGGAGCAAATTCCAAAGCGATTCCTCTCGTTATGGCCTCCAAGGTTACTTTAGCCGCACTTACAGCGGCATAATACGGCCATGCCTTTGAATTCCCTTCACTGGTAAACGAAATGACCCGGGCATCCTTGGCAAACAATCCTTGGATTGACAATTCCTTCACCCAGTCATACAGACTAATACCCATCGCTTCTATGGTAATTTGAAAATCCATACCAGCCAAGGACTCATTAGCATCACCGAGCATAGGTTTTAAGTTTCCCTTGGCAATACTGTGCACCAAAACCGATATTCCAGTAGCTTTTAAATTGGATTTCAGTTCAGAAATCAGTGTTTGCCTTACTTCCTTGTTGATGGCATCTTTATTAAAGGAAATCAATTCGGCTCCAAAGGATTTCAATTCCCCGAATTTTTGCTCAACGCCCGGCATTTCACTTTTTCTGGTTCTGTGGATAATGACCAAATTGAAGTTATGTTTGGCTAGTTTACAGGCAGTAGCCCAGCCTAATCCGCTACTACCCCCTAAAATCAATGCCCATTTCCTTGTTTTCTCCATCTTACCAAATTACCATTCCAAAAGTACCCGCTGCGCTGAAAATCCTGGGCCAAAACTCAGCATTAGTCCCTGCTCCCCTAGCTGAATCTCCTTATCCATAAATCGCTCTAATACATAGAGTACCGTAACACTACTCATGTTTCCATAATTTTTAAGCACTTCCCGTGTATCCGAGATATTCTTCCCCATTTCTCCGAACAATGCTTCCACAGTGTTAATAATCTTCTTACCTCCAGGATGAAAAATCAAATGATCTATACTATCGATATCCGAATCGTACTTTTCAAGAAAAGGGTGAACAATTTTGGGGAAATGTTCCGCAATAACCTCTGGAACTGAAGCGTCTAATATCATTTTCAGCCCTGAATTGGTCAAATCAAACCCCATTAAATGCGTTGCATCATTAAAATGGTACATCTCTTCCCCAATAACTCTAGGGCCACTCGAATCTACTTCCGAAGACAATAACATACAAGCCGCTCCATCTCCAAATATTGCCGCACTTACCATATTTGCCATGGAAAAGTCATCCAACTGAAATGTGGCGGTAGGACTTTCCACAGCAACCACTGCTGCTCTTTTCCCCGGATTGGACCTCAAGAAATTCGTTGCATAAATCAGGCCCGAAACCCCTGCAGCACAACCCATTTCCGTCACTGGCAAGCGAACAATATCATTTCGCAGGCCTAATTGATTTACCAAATAGGCATCTAAGGAAGGTATCATAATACCTGTGCAGCTTACAGTAATAATATAATCCAGTGAATCAGGTTTCCAGTCGACTGCTGCCAAGGATTTTCGCAATACGCTTTCACCCAAGAACTTCACCTCTTTACTGTAAATCGCATTTTTTGCTTCAAAGGAGGTGGCAGTGAAAACATCTTCAATTGGCATAATTCCATAGCGGCGGTCCACTCCAGCTCCTTCAAATATCTTAACAACTTTTCTCCGATAACGCTCGTCTTGAGTAGACAACCATAATTTCACATAGGGAATAATATCCATGGTGTCCCTGCTATAGGCTGGAAGTTGTTTAGACACATTGACAATTCGAACTTTTCCCATCAATTAAATTGTCGATTGATTTTCATTACCCATACATATCTAAATGCCCATTTCCATCGAATCTGGTGGGTAACGTTTGGTATTTTTTCGGACAACTCCTGTAATTCTCGCTTCTTAAATCCTTTGCTGATGGACACTAGACCATCATTTTTAGCAACATCGGTTTTGATAAAAACTGCGCTGAACAATTTGAATAGAACATACGAAATTCGACTTCGTTCCAAATCATTGATAACAATTCCCAGTTTCGCCAATTGTATAAATTTAGAGAGGAATGCTTCGATGCGTTCCTCCTCAAAATGATGCATGGTAAGTGTATTGATCACAATGTCAGATTTTAGGGTATCATCCGCCTTTAAAATATCCATTTTAGTGAATTCAATATTGGGGTGATTCCTACTTTTCCTTTTAGCAATAGCCAATACATCTGCTCTTTGGTCTATACCTCTCATCTTGTGAAAGACACCATTTTTACTAAGAAAATCGGACAATTTAAGTAACATTGTTCCGTCACCGCAGCCCATATCCAAAATCGTATACGATTCTTGTTTGCTGTTTTGTATGATTTTCCAAACCGCTTTTATCGTAATTGATTCGCCGCCAAGGATTCTATTGCATAAATTGATATCATCGTATGCTTTTTGCAATACCTCTAACTCCATATTGGGGTCATCCATCATTTCTTCCGCTCTATTTCGAAATGCTAAATCCATTAATTCAAAATTGGAGTTCCGTGTGTTTGACGAATAATTGATTGCAATAGGTAATCAGACTTCGCTATGGTCCGTAATCCCAAATTAAACCACTTGGTATGCAACATTACCGATTGCAACCACTCACCTAAACGTATACGATTTTTAAAATGGGCATTCCATTCCTTTTCGTACTGTTTTTCCATTGAAGTCCTCGATAGTTCGTAACCCGATAAAAATTTATGCGCAACCGAAGCAGCAATATATGCACCGTGTATGGCCATTGCCATACCATTGCCACAAAGCGGATGGATGATACCAGCTGTGTCTCCACACATCAGTATATGATTTGATACTAATGGCCGTTTCCCAAATGATATCTGCGCGATACTCAAAGGATTTTGAAATACAGGAATCGCATTTGATAAAAATTCAGCTAAAAAGGGATTTTTTGATACGACCTCTGCATTAAAGGCCTCTATATTCCCATAAGATTTAAAGCTTTCAAAAGAAGCCAAATAGCATAAATTGATCTTCCCTTTTTCAACCTGAGAAATCCCCGCATACCCGCCTTCAAAATTATGCAGACCCACTACGTTGGACGGATGTTTGCCATATTCATAATGGCACTTCACAGCCAACCATGGCGATTTTTGCCTTGGTGTTCTGCGTTTTAGTGAAACATCGAGATTTGAGCGTTTCCCAAAAGCGCCAAACACCAATCCAGCTTTTATTTTCGGATTGGATTCAATGGTAACTTTAAAATCATCAGAGTTAAATTGGACATTGGTTACCGTTGAAAATATAAACTTCACATTGTTGTAGATACATTTTTCGTAAAGCAGGTTATCCAACTCATACCTACTAATTCCAATACCTCCCAAAGGTAATTTAACCGAAACCGCTGGTCCATTTTGAGCACTCAATTGCAACGTATCGATTTGGGGAAAATCATTGGCAATAAGATTCACGCCAATTCCCTGCATATATGGAACTATCTCCTGCGAAATGTACTCTCCGCATACTTTATGTCGCGGGTAGGGCTTTTTTTCCACTACGACCACCCGATAGCCTTTAGTAGACAATTCAATTGCGGCAGTTAAACCTGCCAAACCTCCCCCAATGATTAGTACATCAGCACACTTCACCTTATGAAGATAGCTTATTTGAAAACAAAAAACCCAGCCAATGGCCGGGTTTATCTATTGAAATTCAAAGAATTTTAGTTCTTAGTATTTTGCTGGGCTTCTTCTTTAAGCTCATCAGAAGCCATAATTGCTAGCTCTACACGTCTGTTTTTCGCTTTACCTTCTGCCGTCTCATTACTTTCCCTAGGTTGTGCCTCACCATACCATTTGGTCGTGAACCTGCCAGAGGAAATACCTTGGCTTACTAAATATTTTGTCACTGACTCAGCGCGTTGCTTAGAAAGGTTTAGGTTGTATTCATCACTTCCTGCACTATCCGTGTGACCTTCCACCAAAATGATTGACTTAGGATATTCCTTGAAAATTCCAGCCAGTTTATCCAGCGTAGTTGCGGAAGTTCCTTTTACATCCGATTTATTGGTGTCGAAATAAACACCAGCATCTTCATTAAAAGTTACATTGATGCCCTCACCTACACGTTTCACTTCCGCACCAGGAATTTCCTCCTCAATGCGCTCTGCCTGCCGGTCCATTCGATTTCCAATATAACCACCAGCAGCACCGCCAACTACGGCGCCAATAATAGCTCCAAGGGCCGTATTTCCTTTTTTACCCACATTGTTACCTATGATACCACCAATTACCGCTCCACCGGCAGCCCCTATTGCAGCTCCTTTTTGGGTGTTGTTGGCATTTTTTACGGTGTTGCAACTTAGCACTAGTCCTAAGGCCAACACCATTGCAGTGCTTTTATATATTTTCTTTTTCATCTTATTATTTTTTTGAGAATTCATAAACAATTGTAACCAATTCGCCATCTACGGAAACGTTGGATTTCAAAACCATAGCTTGTTCTGACAAACTGGCAATATTCAAGCGATAACCTACGCCTCCAGAAATGTCCTTTCGGTTTGAATCGATAAACTTGAATTGTAATTGACTGCTATAGTTTTGAGATGGTTCAACCACAGACCATCTAAAAAAACGGTCTCCCCCACTACAAAGTGTACTTTGGGAAATGGTGTACCTACCGGTGCTGTTGTTGTCTCTAAAAAACCAATCGCTTCCTTCAAAGCAAATATCTTCAGCATCGTTAAAAATGGTGGATTTAAAGTTTCCTGTGTTGTTCTCGTATCTGATATTGTCCAATGTCCAGGAACCACTGAAAAGATTACGCTGTGTCCTTGCGGACTTGGAAACGGAGCATGATGAGAGCATTAATCCCATCACTGCAACAAAAATTAATGATTTTTTTACCATAAGATTAGGAGTTTAATTCTGAGTATATACGGTTGAGACACCATATTGACTCTTTTAAGTAGTTAAAAAAAAGTTAAAACCATATATGACTAGTAGGCATATAATTCCAATAATGCTGCTTCAAATCGTTGTTTAGGTAGGTATTTGGCCTCTAAGTTCTTTGCGAACGGGACAGGAGTTTCCAAACTTGCTACCCGTTGAACAGGGGCATCCAAAAATTCAAAACAGTTTTCCATCACCATTGCAGAAATATCGCTTGCGATACCACCAAACAATGTGTCTTCTTGTACTATGATCAATTTGCCCGTCTTTTTGACCGTTCGGAAAACGGACTCGACGTCAAGAGGTTGAAGTGTACGCAAATCTAAGACATCTGCATCAATTTCAGGATGTTTATCCAATATTTCCAGTGCCCAGTGAACAGCTGCACCATAGGTGACAATGGAAAGAGATTCACCACTTCGCAGTAAATTGGCTTCTCCAAAAGGTATGGTGTAATAGTTTTTAGGCACGTCACCATATACACTTCGATACAATCCTTTATGTTCAAAGACCAGAACTGGATTTGGTTCATTTATGGCAGTTGTTAACAATCCTTTTGCATCGTCCGGGAATGCAGGGTAAACCACCTTTAACCCAGGTGTCTTTGTAAACCAAGCTTCGTTAGTTTGGGAATGGAATGGTCCCGCTCCCACCCCAGCACCACAGGGCATCCGTATTACAACGTCGGCATTTTGCCCCCAGCGGTAATGCACTTTGGCCAAATAGTTCACTATAGGATTGAAACCAGAACTCACAAAATCAGCAAATTGCATTTCCACAACCGCTTTCATTCCATTAATGGATAAGCCCATAGCAGCAGATACAATGGCCGATTCGCATATAGGTGTGTTTCGTACCCGACTTCTTCCAAATTTGGCTGTAAATCCCTCAGTAATCTTAAAGACACCGCCGTAGTCTGCAATATCCTGCCCCATTATAATTAATTCGTTATAACGTTCCATGGATTGCTCCAATCCTTGGGAAACAGCATCAACCAATCGTATATTTTCTACATCTTCTGATTTTTCAAAATACTCATAATCAAATTTTTGATAAACCTCATTTAATTCTTTAGTTTCATTAGAATCAATCGCTGGTTCATCAAATGCAAGTTTTAAATTGGAATTGATTTCCGTAGAAATCTCATTCTTATAGCCATCAATGATAGCTTCCGTGAGAATTCCTTTTTCCAAAAGGAATTCTTCATAATTGGCTATTGGGTCTTTTTTCGCCCATTTCTTCATTAATTTTTCGGGAACATATTTAGTGCCGCTTGCTTCTTCGTGCCCTCGCATACGGAAGGTTTTAAACTCCAATAAAATAGGTCGCGGTCTTTTGCGCATTGCATTACACAATTCATTTACTTTGGTATACACCTCCAGGATATTGTTTCCATCAATAATCCTCGATTCCATTCCATATCCTTTTGCGCGATCCACTAAATCCTTGCAGTTGTATTGCTCCTTCGTAGGCGTGGATAATCCATAGCCATTGTTTTCAATACAGAAAAGAACTGGAAGGTTCCATACTGAGGCTACATTTAATGCTTCATGAAAATCACCCTCACTTGTAGCTCCTTCTCCAGTAAATACAGCCGTTACCCTTCGTTTTCTCCGAAGCAAATCCGCTAGCGCGATTCCATCCGCCACACCTAGCTGGGGACCTAAATGCGAAATCATGCCTACAATCCTGTGCTCTTGGGTGCCAAAATGAAAGCTACGGTCCCTTCCTTGGGTAAATCCGCTTTTTTTACCTTGCCATTGCGAGAACAATCGGTTTAATGGGACATTCCTAGTAGTGAACACCCCTAAATTTCGATGCATCGGCAGAATATATTCTTCCTCCCTAAGTGCCTGGGTTACACCTACGGATATTGCTTCTTGCCCGATACCGCTGAACCATTTTGAGATTTTCCCTTGTCGCAGTAAAACCAACATCTTTTCTTCTATCATTCTGGGCTTCAGCATGGCCCGATATAGGTCCAGTAATTCTTCTGGGTTCAAATCACCAATATGGTATCTCATAAGTTCATTTTCAGTCAGGCTAAATGTAGTGAAAATGGTTGCGATGACATACAGTGTTGACAATACTGTTGGCAATATTCCGTACTTTTGAAGTACTTAAAACAAGATGTCATGAGTGCAATCCCTAGTGTAGATTTATCGGATTTCGTTTCCGGAGATCCTTCAAGAAAACAGAAATTTGTAACCGAAATAGGTGCTGCCTTCGAGGATATTGGATTTGTGGCACTTAGTGGTCATTTCCTGTCCGATGAATTGGTAGACCGTTTATATTCGGATATTAAAGAATTTTTCCTGCTACCACAGGAGGTTAAGGATAGTTATGAAATTGAAGGTATAGGTGGCCAACGTGGATATACGTCCTTTGGTAAAGAACATGCTAAAGGCAAGAAAGAAGGCGACCTTAAAGAATTCTGGCATTTTGGACAATATGTAGTTGGAGACGAGAAGTTAGAAGCTGAATATCCGGCAAATGTTGATGTAAAGGAACTACCAAGCTTTAATGAAACCGGTAAGGAAACCTATCAAATGCTGGAGAAAACCGCAAGATATGTGCTGCGCGCTCTAGCACTTCATTTGGGATTGGAAGAAAAATACTTTGACGAATGGATTAAAAACGGAAACTCCATTCTCCGCCCTATCCATTATCCCCCGATAACTCAAGAACCAAAAAATGCGGTCCGTGCTGCGGCCCATGGTGATATTAACTTGATTACTTTGTTAATGGGAGCACATGGTAAAGGACTTCAGGTACAAAATCACGAAGGTGACTGGGTTGATGCTATTGCCAGGCCCGACCAATTGATGATCAATGTTGGCGATATGCTTTCTAGATTAAGCAATAAGAAACTTAAATCAACAATCCATCAAGTTGTAAACCCTCCAAAGGAGCTTTGGGGTTCTTCGCGATACTCCATCCCATTCTTTATGCACCCAAAAAGCGAAATGCCTCTTAATTGTTTGGAACATTGCATAGATGAGGCCAATCCAAAAGCATTTGAGGATATCACGGCCGGAGAATACCTTCATGAGCGTTTAATTGAATTGGGATTGGTCAAAAAGTAACCATGGATTTACAAGATCAACTTAAGCATCTTTTTCCGGATCATGTAAGTGAAGAAAGCGAGACTCCTGACCAAGGCAACAAGCCAAAATATTGGTTGCAGCAAGAACCCATTCTTTGCAAATACGAAAAAAGAAAGGGTAAACCGATTACCATCTTGGAAGGATACAATGGCGCTGATTCCGATTTTAAACAATTGACCAAGGATTTAAAGACTTGGCTTGGGGTTGGAGGTAGTTACAAGAATGAAATCATTATTATCCAGGGGGATTACAGGGATAAGATCATGGAGTTTCTCACAAAGAATGGATTTAAGGTTAAGCGTGTTGGAGGCTAAGCACAAATAGCTAACTACTTGATTATCCAGCTGGTATTCATGTTAAAATTACCGTCTTAGGGAAAAGGTTTTGTAAAAAAAGTTTTTGAGTTCATGGTTTAAATATTACATTTAAAGTTCCTAACCGACGAAAACTAAGTTGAAAATGAAATCACTGTTGCATATTACCAACGGGGACTCTTTCACATCAAAACTTCAAACACTCAAGCTTAAGGGGGACATTATTACATGGAGGGAAATGCTTTGCGAGGGCAAAACTCTTTGTGCAGTAGGTAGTGAGTCTTTCTGGAAAACACGTTTTGAATTTTTGAACAAGAATTACAAAGTCAGTAAATCTTGGTTTGTTGAAAAGACCCTAAAGGAGTATCGTTCCCTTTGCAACCACAAGCAGCAAGATCAAATTGTGCTTTGGTTCGAGTACGACCTATTCTGTCAAATAAACATGCTTGCTGTACTCAGTTGGCTTAAAACACACCGCAGACATGCAGAAATTTCTTTGATCTGCAGTGGCAAAGAAGATGAAACCGACAAATTATACGGCCTTAGCGAACTAAGTGATGAAAAATTACTTGAACTTTATGACAACAGGACCGTACTTTCCCAAGATGATATAGAATTCGCTGATTATGTATGGCAATTGTATTGCAGTGACAACCCGATTAGATTAGAAAACCTCATCGCGCACAACAATTTCCAATTTGAGTATCTGTCAGATGCTCTAAAAGCCCATTTACGACGTTTCCCTACGATTAAGAACGGTTTGAACGAATTGGAGAATCAAGTACTTGCAGCTTCCTTAGAACATAAGCCTAAATCCAAGAGAGAGCTTTTAGGCCATATGCTAAGCAATCAAGGCTTTTACGGATTTGGGGATACACAACATAGCCGAATCATATCATCCTTAAAACCATTGTTCAGTAGTTTCAACCCTGTTCGATTATCCAAAATGGGTAAAGATGTACTAAACAGTAGGGCAAATTATTATTCACAAATACGTGATAATCAATTGTATTTAGGTGGTTCTTTAAAGTATAACTTCTTATATAATTCAGGTACAGACCGTATTCTAAAATTGTAACAAATGGCATTAGGCCACTCAGAACTGATTCTGAATCCTGATGGCAGTATTTACCATCTAAACCTATTACCGGAGGATATAGCCCAGACCATTATCACTGTGGGTGATCCCGATCGTGTTAAAAGCGTTTCCAAGTATTTTGACCGTATAGAGGTTCAAAAAGGAAAGCGGGAATTTCTTGCTCATACAGGAACACTAAATGGAAAACGATTGACGGTGATTTCCACAGGCATAGGCACCGATAATATTGATATAGTATTCAATGAACTTGATGCGCTGGTAAATGTAGATTTTCAAAAAAGGGAAGTAAAAAGTAAGCTTACACAATTGGATTTTATACGGATTGGTACATCAGGAACAATCCAAGCAGATATCCCTGTTGACTCCTTTTTACTAAGCTCGGCTGCCATAGGATTTGAAGGTTTATTGCATTTCTATGGTTCTGGACAAGGTCGGAATCATTTGTTGGAATCCACATTGAACGACTATCTGGATTGGTCGAAGCATAACATTACCGCCTATGCTTTTGATTTTGATGAAAATTTAGCAGGGAAATTACACGGGAATCATATACGATATGGCATAACTGCCACTAATTCTGGGTTTTACGGACCACAAGGACGAAGCATTCGTCTTAAGCCTAAAATAAGTGACTTTAATGAAAAATTAGCTGCTTTTGCCTTTCAGGAAACCCGTATTACCAACTTGGAAATGGAAACTGCCGGTATCTATGGACTTGCCAAGTTACATGGACATCGTGCTATTTCATTAAATGCAATTCTTGCAAACCGAGCAACAGGTCAATTTTCCAATACGCCAAACAAAACAGTGGATACGCTCATCCAGTATGTGCTTAAAAAAATAACCTGATACCGTTTGGAATTCACATTTTTCTTTTGATAGAACATTCTAGAAGTCAACACATGAAACAAGTTAAAATAATAGGTGTACCTGAACATTTCAACCTGCCTTGGCATCTTGCTTTGGAAGATGGTGCTTTTGCCGAACGGGGCATCGAATTGATATGGACCGATGTACCTGAAGGAACAGGCAGGATGACCCAACTATTGCAGGAAGGAAAAGCGGATATGGGTATCATTTTAACCGAAGGATTGGTAAAAAGCATCTCCCAAGGGAATCCTGTGAAGATTGTTCAGGAATATGTATCCTCTCCCCTTTTATGGGGCATACACGTTAACAGCTCCAGCACTAAATCCTCAGTTGCAGAATTAAAAGAAGATACCGTGGCCGTTAGTCGAATGGGTAGCGGTAGCCATTTGATGGCTTATGTTCATGCACAGCAACAAGGCTGGGATACAAATTCACTTCAATTCAAAATCATAGATAACTTGGACGGTGCAGTTTCGTATTTGAAATCAAGTACTGATGCCTATTTCATGTGGGAACGTTTTACAACAAAACCATTGGTCGATGAAGGAACTTTCAAGCACTTGGGCAATTGTCCTACGCCATGGCCTTGTTTTGTGATTGCCGCCACAAATAGCTTCATTACTGAACAACCAGGCTTGCTCAAGCATATTCTTGAAATCATCAATGTTTATACACAAGAGTTCAAGAAAATTCCAAGTATTGACCGAACGTTAGCAAACCGTTACCATCAAAAATTGGAAGACATCCAAGAATGGCTTTCGCTAACTAACTGGGGGCAATCCCAGCTTTCACCAGAAACACTCAACACCGTCCAAGAACAACTGCACCAGTTGGGTTTGTTGGACGAAATCAAGCCCAACACAACTTTTTTGCACCAAGTTGATTAAGAGAAGTGTTTTTTAATCAAGGCCTTAAATGTAATATCCGATAAAGGCTTTTGAGCAGTATCACGAACATTGGGATTTGCCATAGCTAGGCGAGTACTTTCTTCAACATCCAAAGCAGTCAGCATCACTATTACTACCTTTTCCTTAAAAGTCTGCTCAAACTTTTGGTCATAACTATCCAGAAATTCCCATCCGTTCATTACAGGCATGTTGGTGTCTAAAATTATCAAACAGGGAAGCTCATCTTCTGTTAGACCTTCTTTCAACATATTAATAGCCTCCTTACCATTTTCTGCCGTGTAGACAGTAAGTTCGCTATTCACTTGCTTCAAAAAAAATCTATTCAGAAAATTGGTGGTCTCGTCATCGTCAACAAGTAGAACCGATTTTAATCTGCGCACGTATCAGAATTTTCGTATGGGGGTTACTTACTAAGACAAACGTAAGAATTTCCAAAATCTGATAAGAATTTACTTTCAAAAGTAATTCACCAACTTATTAACGGTTTTCCCATTTTTGCCAACAGCTCATTGGTTTTACTAAAATGCTGATTCCCAAACCATAACCCTCTATTGGCACTCAAAGGCGATGGATGTCCGGATGTGAGTACATGATGTTTGGTCCGGTCTATTAGTGAAATCTTCTTTTTGGCAAAACCTCCCCACAGTAAAAAAACGATGCCTTCATGCTCCTGGGAGATTGTTTTGATGACCGCATCCGTAAATTGCTCCCAGCCTTTTTTTTGATGACTACCTGCCTGATGTGCGCGGACTGTTAGTGTTGCATTGAGCAATAAGACTCCTTGTTGTGCCCAACGCTCCAGATTACCGCTATCTGGGTACGGTTTCTCCATATCGGTTTTGATTTCCTTAAAAATATTGACCAATGATGGTGGATGGGGAATACCATCACTCACCGAAAAGCATAATCCATTAGCCTGCCCAGGACCATGATAGGGGTCTTGACCTATAATAACAACCTTGGTTTCGTAGAATGGAGAATGGTCAAAAGCCGCAAATATATCCTTACCCTTTGGGTAACAAGTATTGCTTTTATATTCTTGCTTTACAAATTGGACCAATTGTTTAAAATAGGGCTGGTCAAATTCCTCTTGTAGTTTTTTAGCCCAACTTGGATCTATGTCAACATTCATCGCTTAGGATTTTCTGCGGATAAAACTAAAAATAATATCTTTCCATATACCAAAAGAACCTTCATATATGGCCAGCTTAAAAAATGTCAAGTTTCCAACCGCGCATACCGTACTATTCATTATCGCAGCTTTTGTTGCATTGCTTACCTGGATAATTCCCGCCGGCCAATATGATCGGTTGAGCTATGATCCTGACAACGATACACTTGTACAATCAAATGAAACCAAACAACTAGAGCTACCTGCCACCCAATCCACTTTGGATGAACTGGATATTAAGATCGGTATTGAAAAATTCAAACAAGGTGCCATTTCCAAACCTATTAGTATTCCAGGAACTTATCAAAAATTGGAGGGAAATCCACAAGGTTTTGTAGGCTTTATAAAAGCACCACTGCGAGGAATCATGGATTCTGCTGAAATTATTTTATTGGTGCTTATCATCGGTGGCCTTATTAGTATTATTAATGAAAGTAAGGCGTTTGAAGCTGGCATTGCCTGGTTGTCGGACAAATTAAAGGGTAAAGAGTTCATTCTAATTATTCTTGTAACGTCCTTAATCGCTTTGGGAGGCACCACCTTTGGCTTGGAAGAAGAAACCATAGCATTTTACCCTATACTAATCCCCATATTTCTGGCAGCCAAATACGATGCATTGGTTTGCGTTGGCAGTATTTACATAGGGTCATCCATTGGCACTTTAGCTTCAACTATCAATCCTTTTTCCACAATGATTGCATCCGATGCAGCAGGTATAAATTGGACGGAAGGATTAACAGGTAGATTAATCATGCTAGGATTAGGCTTGACCTTATGTATTATTTATATCATTCGATATGCACAAAAAATTCAAAAAGATGCCACCAAATCCATCATTTATGATCAGTACGAGGAAATCCGTAGCTTGTTTCCTATGGCAGATTCTTCAACTATGGCCAAATTAGATTTCAAACTCAAGTTGGTATTAGTAGTATTCGCATTAGCTTTTGTTATTATGGTCTATGGAGTCTCCCGTTTGGGATGGCAATTTATTGAGATGACAGCTGTATTTCTTACCGCAGCTCTACTTATAGGGGTTCTTACTCGAATGAATGAAAAGAAGTTTGTTGACGCCTTTATGAATGGAGCCAAAGATTTATTGAGTGTTGCTTTTATTATCGGTATTGCCAGAGGTGTTACAGTACTTATGGAAGATGGACAAGTAAGCGATACACTTTTGTTTTACGCTTCGGAATTGACGGCAGCTATGCCTAAGGGATTGTTTATCAATGTGGCATATCTTTTATATACTGGACTTACATTTTTTATCCCCTCCTCCTCTGGAATGGCGGTATTGACCATGCCGATTATGGCGCCTTTATCAGATGGATTTGGAATAGGTCGCGAAATTATGGTGAGTGCATATCAATATGGCGTTGGCCTATTTAAAATCATCAATCCAACAGGTATTCTTTTGGCCTCTTTGGCCATAGTAAATGTGGGTTATAACAAATGGTTGAAATTTGTAATGCCGTTGGTATTGCTACTTGCTATTTTATCTATGACAATCCTTACCATTGGTGTTTATTTTTAATAATTTCGACAACAAAAGAGAGATATGAAAATTCTAATCATAGGGGGTAATGGAACTATAGGTAATAAAGTTTCAAAACACTTTTCCAATTCAGATGAAGTACTCATTGCGGGGCGAAAATCTGGTACGCTGCAGGTTGATATTGCCAATACGGAATCTATAGAAAACTTGTTTGCTACCACAGGTAAAGTAGATGCCATTTTATGTATAGCTGGTGAAGCCAAATGGGACGATTTTGAAAATTTGACCGAAGATGATTACTATATCGGTATTCGAAGCAAGCTTATGGGGCAAGTCAATCTGGCACGCATAGGTCAACATCATTTAACAGAAGGGGGTTCGATTACTTTATCAACTGGTATTCTGGCGGATGACCCTGTCCTTAAAACTGCCAGCGCCGCGATGGTAAATGGCGGCATCCATAGTTTTGTGCAGGCGGTGGCATTGGAAATGCAAAATCAGATTCGTTTAAACGTGGTTTCTCTAGGGTTGGTGATAGATGCCTATGAGAAGTACAAGGATTACTTTCCCGGACATACCCCTATTTCCATGGAAAAAGCAGTGAATGCCTACGTTAAAAGTGTTAAGGGTAAGGCAAATGGCCAAATCATTCGCATTTATAACTAAAGGACACTAAGACCATCCCTAATCCCCTATCTTTGCCTGGCTAGAAACGGAAAATGCAAAAAATCCATACCAAAACACTTCAAGATTTAGAGTTCCCCACGGTGCTCGAACAGATTGCCCTGCGCTGTAACACAGAATTGGGAAAAGCGGATGCCTTGGAGATAAGTCCTTATACTGAAAAGGAATATTTGTTGGCCGTTCTTGGACAAACATCTGAATACCTAGCATCATTTTCCAATGACAACCGGATACCCAATCATGGCTTTGATCAAATCAACAATGAATTGAAGCTATTGGGCATAGAGAACACCACACTGGAGATTTCAGGTTTCCGGAAGGTGGCCAGTATATGCAAGACCGTAGAGCTACACCATAAATTTTTCAAGAAATTCAAGGAGTACTATCCTCTTTTACAAGCGTTTATAAGCAAGTTTGAAGTGAACACGGAAATACCTTCAGCTGTAGATGTTGTAATCGACAAATTTGGGGAAATTCGCGATTCTGCTTCAAGTGACTTACAGGCAATTCGTTATCAAATCAATGAAGTGCGTGCCAAGATCAACCAAAGTTTTGGTGCGGCACTTGGCCGATATCAAGGATTGGATTTTTTGGATGAAATCCGTGAATCAGTGGTTGAGAACAGAAGGGTGCTGGCCGTTAAGGCCATGCATCGCAAGAAAGTGAAAGGTACGGTAATGGGTACTTCCAAAACGGGAAGCATCGTTTACATTGTTCCTGAAACTACATTGACCTATTCCCGGGAGTTGAATAATCTGGAAATTGAAGAAAAGGAAGAAATTCAACGTATCCTGAATCGGTTGACCAATGAATTACGGCCAAATCGTGAATTGCTAAGCAGCTATCAATCCTACTTATCGCATATTGACATTACTGCTGCAAAGGCAAAATATGCATCAGAAATGGACGGGTTGTTACCTGAGATCAATGAAGAAAGGGCGTTGTTCTTGAGAGATGCTTACCACCCCTTGTTATACTTATCCAACAAAGCCAAAAGAGAAAAAACTTGGCCGCAGACCATTGAATTAGGACAAGAGAATCGGATCATTGTGATTTCTGGACCCAATGCAGGTGGTAAAAGCATCACCTTAAAGACTATTGGCTTATTACAGGTGATGTTACAATCGGGTCTTTTGATTCCGGTTCACGAGCGAAGTTCAGTGTGTTTTTTTGATAAGATATTAACCGATATAGGTGACAATCAATCCATAGAAAACCATCTTAGTACGTATAGTTATCGTCTAAAAAACATGAATCAGTTTTTAAAGCGGTGCAACGCCAAAACCTTATTTCTTATTGACGAATTCGGTACCGGAAGTGATCCCGAATTGGGTGGTGCCTTGGCAGAGGCCTTCTTGGAAGTATTCTACGAACGGGAAGCTTATGGGGTGATTACCACGCACTATGCCAATCTTAAAGCCTTGGCCAATGAGCTGCCACATGCCACCAATGCCAATATGATGTTCAATTCCAAGACCTTGGAACCTACCTTTCAGTTGATTATGGGTGAGGCTGGTAGTTCATTCACATTTGAAGTTGCACAAAAGAACGGCATACCCTACGGACTGATCAACAAGGCCAAAAAGAAAATTGAACGGGGAAAAGTCCGTTTTGATGCAACCATAGCCAAATTACAGAAAGAACGCAGTAAGATGGCTCAAACAGGTTCAAGACTTCAGGAAGAGGAAATCAAAGCAAGGGATGAAGCCGAACGCTTAGAAAAACTGAATGCCAAAATCAAGTCGAAATTGGAGAACTATCAGGAGCTCTACGACCATAACCAGCGGATGATCCAATTGGGCGATAAGGTCAACTCGGCTGCTGAGCGTTATTTTATTGACAACAAGAAAAGACCACTGATTTCAGAACTGCTGCGTATTGTTGAAACAGAAAACAGCAAACGTAAAAAGACGACTGCAAAACAAGCCAAAGCAAAACAAGCCCAGAAAAAACAGGTGGCACAGGAATTGGAAAAGAAAATTGTCAAGGTAAGACAGGAGAAGAAGGTTGAAAAGAAAAAGGCAATACAAAAAGAAAAGAACAAGCCGAGACCAGTATTCAAAGTAGGTGACCGCGTACGTTTACAAGATGGCAAAGCCGTCGGCAGCATAGACACTTTGGAAAAAAACAAAGCCGTAGTCAACTACGGCATGTTTACCACGAATGTAAGTGTAGATCAATTGGAATTGGTCGAGGCAAAAAAGTAACAGCCGGCATCAGGTCGTTGAACCCAACCTGAGCGGCCAGCTGCTTAGATTCTCTGTTGTTAGTTACAGCTTGCACTCCGGAAGGTGTACTGCGTACAAACACCTAAAACGCGTTTAGAACAATAGGCCTCATAACAGTATTCCTTATCCAAATATCCAAGGGTTGTTTCTCCAAGGGTCCTCCAGACCAAATCCCAGTACTGGAATTGAATCTTGACATCATGTGCACCCTTGGGTGGGGCCATGCTAAAGAATATGTTCTGTTTATCCACTTTTTCCCATTCGGTCTCTTTTACCGTCTGCGTGCCCTTTACTTTATAAGAGAATCGGAATCGTACATCAACTAAAATCTCTTTTCTAAGCTTCGCATTCTTATGGATATACTCAAATGTGGTGCATTTTTCAACGCGATAGTCGGTATTGTACCCCATTTTCGCAATTCTATTATCCTTTAAATACTTAACAGTATAACCAATTGGTGCGCCGGGGTTATCACGACTGTAAAGTGCTCCTTCTGAAATAACATAGTTAAGACCTCCTTTGCCTTCTTCTATTTCACTTCCAGTGATTACTTCAGTGGCGACTTGTGCGTTTCCACCGATAGTCACCACGTTGATGGTTGATTCTTTGATGATTTTCTCATATTCGGCATTGATTTCAACAGTAGCGCCTTTTTTAGCAGTTTTATATTCCAAAACTGCTTCTAGGTTTACATCGGTTTCGGTATCCGTTGTTTCCATACGCATCATTATAATTCTTCCATACTGGACTGAACTAACATAGGCCGGTGGATTTTCATTAGAAAGAATGGGCTGTGTCGTTACCAGATCTACATCATTACCAAAAACGGCCGCAGGACTTTCTGGGGTTTCCATAACCACATCATAAAAAACCTGTCTATACAATAAGGTTGCTACTCTTTTCTCTGTGGTCTTGGTGTAGTCAAATTGTGATTCAAAAGATGACCCCTTGGACCATTCCGCACTTACACCCAGATCAAGGCTCATTTGTTCCCGGCTATATGCGGTAGTTTTTTCAAAATACGTGTCCGCATCTATTTCATATCCCTGGGGTTGGATTTGCGCATTCCAATATTCCAGTGCCTCATCAATACTCGCTTGGGTATTCTGAAAGGTAGGGTTATCAACTGTGATATTACCTCCGTCGCCTATCCCTGGTAAATCCACCCTAAGATTTGTTGGCGCCTTGGAAACTTGCAAGGGCAATGGAGCTCCATTCAATAGTTCTCCATTTACAACAACCAAAGCTCCGGGATAAATTACACCTATGGTTGGATCAAAGACCACTACGTCCTCAAAATTGGAGCGGATGTTATAGTCAATAGTCCTGCATTCTGTAGTCCAACCCAAATCGGTATTTTTATTTGTTCGGTCATTGGTCGGCACTGTACCGGTTGTGCTTTGAACATTTAAGATTTGTTCGGGATCATAGCTCAAGTTGGCTATCGCCTCATTGATTGCATCAAGATCTGGATTGTTTTCTGGTTCGGATGTTTCCTCTTCCGGAGTCTCAGTCTCAGGATTTTCTCCTCCACCGGTTTCAACTGGTGGTTCTACGGGCTCAATTTCGCTACCGCAAGAAATTACACCTAATAATGATACGCATATCAGCATGATCATAAATATGCTTAAGGTTTGGTGTTTTGCTTTCATAACTTTTTGGTTTTTAGGATTCAACACTCCAAACCTAGAGGAGAAAAACGCCCATCCCTAATTTTGGGCATGGACAAAGTATGGACAACATCGTGGGATTGACCTCAAGTCACACATGGACAAGGGTAATTTAGGCAGTAAGCCAAAAATCCTTCAACAGCAATAAAATCAATGCTTTATGGATTTTATTGACCCACCCTGCAACTTGTATGAGTATGGACTTCGCATGGACAAACCCTATTAGAGGCGGAATAAGGCATGTTAGAGCAAGAGATTTAATAGGTATCTTGGAGGTGTAATCAACCTCTCATGAAAAAACTACAATCTCTATTGCTGGGCATTCTTTTTATCCCAGTGTATGTCTCTGGGCAGCTACAGGGTCAAGAAAAAGTTGATAGCTTATTGAATGCTTTTGAAAGTCATCAACAAGATACCCTGAAGATAAAAACATTACATAAGCTGTTTGATCAATACATGTATGTGGACTGGAAAAAAGCTTTGGAATATGCTCAAAAAGAACTTGAGCTATCGCAAAATGTAGATTACCAACAAGGAACTGGTAAAGGATATTTGCATACTGGTATGGCATACTACTTTCTCGAAAATATGGATTCTACTAGATCTAGATTTGACAAAGCAATGCAAATATTCAACCAAATCGATGATCATTTTTTGATGGCAACCACCCTCAGAAACTATTCAATCATAGAATATGAAAACGGAAATTATGACAAGGCCATTGGAATTCTAGATAAGAGCATCCTGTTGTTTAAAAATAAACTAAACGATTCTATAGGACTAGGTATTTCCTATGAGACGAAAAGCAAAGTTTACGTATCTAAAGGCAACTACAAACTTGCATTGCAAAACGCATTGAATTGTTTAAGAATATTAGAAAAAGTAGATGATGGTCTTCATTATGCCAACTCCTTATACAATATGGGATACGTAGAATTTTTTAATAAAAATCATAAAGAAAGTATCAATTACAATTTGAGAGCTCTTGAAATCTATGAGGATCTAAATGAAACTTGGTGGTTAGCTCAGGCTTACAATGATTTAGGCAACAATTATTATTATCTGGATGATTTTGAGATGGCTGAGGAAAATTTGATTCAAGCAATTGAACTGGCAAGGGAAGTCGATGCTAAATGGATTGAATGTTCATCACTCGGAGCGTTAGGGAAGGTTAGAATTGCACAAGAAAATTATGTTGAGGCTGAAAAACTGGGTGACAAAAGTCTAGCGATCGCCAACGATTTAAATTTGAAGCTTAAAATTGTTGAAGGTCTTAATCAGAAGGGTGAAGTAAATTTGAAGCAACAAAAATATCAAAAGGCCATTTCATATTTAGACAAATCCGTCACATTGGCGGACAGTATTGGAGCCAAAGACCAATTAAAAACTGCTCTGAGCCTTAGAGCCAAAAATCATTCAAAACTTGGCAACTACTTATTGGCCTCTAATGACTATGAAAACCTAATAACGGTAAATGACTCAATCTATAGTGAAAAAAAGCTGCAACAAATTGAAGAATTGACCACCATCTACGAAACCGAAAAAAAAGAAGCCGAAATTGCTCTTCAAGAAAAAGAGATTGAGACACTGAACCAAGAGGTGGAGATCAGCAATTTGCGCAAAGGACTCTATGCAGGAGGTATGGCCTCTGCCCTAGCCTTGTTTGGACTTTCCGTTTTTGGGTATCGACAACGCATTAAAAAGAATCGAATAGCACGCGAAAAGCAGGAAGAAATCTATAAACAAGAAATCGAGCATAAGAAAAAAGAGCTCACCAGTCAAACCTTACACCTAGTTCAGAAAAACACCTTTATCCAGGAGCTTAAAGAAAATCTGGAAAACCTAAAAAACTCCCCGGAAAAGTTCAAAGTGGAATTCCGACGCATTGTGATGCTGCTCAAAAAACAGAATGCCTCCGATAAAGATTGGGAAGTGTTCAAATCCTATTTCTCCGAAGTGCATAACGACTTTGACCAAAAGCTCAAAACCCTTTACCCAGATATTTCGGAAAAAGAAGTCAGATTAGCAGCATTTCTAAGAATGAACCTGACCACCAAGGAAATCGCAGCCACTTTAAATGTTTTGCCCGATAGTATTCTCAAATCAAAATACCGCCTCAAGAAGAAATTGGGCCTGGATAAGGAAACCGACCTTACCAGTTTTCTAAACACTTTGTAACCTCCATATTTTTATAAGTAGAATTCGACCAAGTCGATTTTTAGCCTTATTTTGAAAACGCTACTAGAATTCAACTCAAAACACATTCAGACCGATGAAAAAACTGGCTTACCTCCTAGTCTTCGTATTACTCACATTTCAAGCTATGGCCCAAGAAAAAGCGGCCGCAAAAGAAATTCCCGAGGGTGAAATCTTCACATCCACCCAATCAGTGACCATCAATGGAAGAACCATCACCTTGGCAGCTGAAACCGGAACGGTGCAGCTACGTGATGAAAACGACAAACCCATTGCCCTATTCGGGTTTACCCATTATCGCAAAACCAATGGCGCAAAAGACCGTCCAATTGTTTTTGCTTTTAACGGCGGACCATTATCGGCATCCTTTTGGTTGCATTTTGGGGTTTTAGGTCCAAAACGAATCGAAATCAATGACCCGGCCTATACCAAACCTGCTCCCTACAAAGTAGTGAACAACGAATTTTCCATTTTGGACAAGGCAGATTTGGTCATGATCGATCCTGTGGGTGTTGGATTTAGTAAGCCTATTGGCGACGCCAAATGGAAGGACTTCTGGGGCGTGGACCAAGATATTCGAAGTATTGGGCTGTTTATTGAACAATTTATCATCAGGGCCAACAAAATGAATTCCCCAAAGTATTTACTGGGTGAGAGCTACGGAACGTTTAGGAACGCTGGATTGGTAAAACACCTACAAGACAAGGGCATTGCCATGAACGGTGTGATTATGGTATCGGCAATTTTCGATTTGCAACACCTCTTGTTCGGTCCGGGCGACGATGTGGCCTATTTGGTGCATTATCCCACCTATGCGGCAACAGCATGGTACCATAACAAAGTAAAAAACAAAGGTGAAAGTTTGGAAACCTTCTTGGATGAAGTCCGTGCCTTTACACAAAACGAATATGCCCCGGCCTTATTAAAAGGAGACCAATTGAGTACTGCGGAAAAAAATGCAGTCGCACAAAAACTGGCCGATTATTCCGGTCTAAGCCAAGACTTTTACCTTAAGGCAGATCTTAGGGTGACCAATGGCGAGTATTTTCAGGAACTACTTAGGGATAAGGGACTTACGGTAGGTCGTTTGGACTCAAGGTTTACAGGTATCAATGAAGATTTACTCTCCCAGTTTTCGCTGACCGACCCGCAAAGCGATGCCATTTCCCCTCCCTACATCGCCGCATTCAAGGATTATCTTTACAACGATCTAAAGGTTAGAAAAGATTTGACCTATACCACCAGTGCCAGTACACGCGAAGGTTTTGCTTGGGATTGGAAACATGCCGGTAACGTCATTTGGAATATGCAGGTAGTTACCACGACATTGCCTGACATGACTTCCGCCATGAAACGAAATCCTGATTTGAAAATCCTGATCCTAAACGGCTATTATGACTTGGCGACCGTCTTTTACGGTGTGGAACGTTCCATCAATCATATGGGGCTTGATCCAGAGTTGAAGAAGAACATCATCATGAAGTATTATGAAGCCGGGCATATGATGTACACTCATATTCCTTCCATGGCTAAGTTCAAGAAGGATGTGGATGAGTTTATCGACCAGACTTCCAATTAAGTGGCAGTACCAAAGGTAAATACCTTGGTGAGAAAGCTTCTTATTGCATTTTTGGCTATTACTTTGGTCAATTGTGCTGAAAAAGAAGCTGAAGTCTATTTGTTTTCTTTTTTCCAAGGAAACGGAGAAGATGGATTGCATTTAGCCTATAGTGAAGATGGAATGCATTGGGAGGCACTTGGAAATAACAGGTCCTTCCTTACCCCATCGGTTGGAGGTGATAAATTGATGCGAGACCCCTGTATCATTAAAGGTCCTGATGGAAAATTCCATATGGTTTGGACCGTGAGTTGGAATGAACGCGGTATTGGGTATTCCAATTCTGAAGATTTGATCCATTGGTCGGAACAGCGGTATATTCCCGTGATGCACCACGAGGCAGATGCCCGAAATGCCTGGGCACCAGAGCTCTTTTATGACGAAGCCATCTCAAACTATGTAATTCTATGGGCTTCAACCATACCGGGCCGATACCCCGAAACGGATAGTCTGGGGGATAATGGATACAATCACCGAATGTATGCTACCATTACTTCGGATTTTCAGGAATTCAGTCCAACAACGGTGCTTTTTGACCAAGGTTTCAATGTGATTGATGCCACCCTCTTACAACACGAAGGCAGTTATTGGATGTTTCTAAAAGATGAAACCTTATTGCCAAATGCAGAAAAGAACATCAAAATCGCTAAAAGTGACCATGTACTGGGTCCATGGAGCAAAGCGACCGAACCTATCAGTCATAATTGGGTAGAAGGTCCAACCATCTGCAAAGTCAATGATGCTTGGATCATCTACTTTGACCAATATACACAAGGAAAAATGGGTGCTATAAGTTCCACAGATCTCACCGATTGGACGGATATTTCCGATAGCATCCAGTTTCCTGAAGGAACCAGGCATGGGACCGTTTTTAAAGTGAACAAAGGCATTGTGGAAGCGATTCAACAACAGTTTCCAAAATAACCATAGCCGCTAGTTACTTACCCTAAGACTGTTATTTGACTTTGTCATGGAATTGCCCGAACTTCAAGGAAACCAAACTTAAAAGGTATTGCTATGAAAATTAGGGAGCACCACCAACGTGCTATTGAACGGTTGCGCGTGGAATACGAAAATGACCCTCGCTTTTTGGCCTTGATCATAGGCGGTTCGGTGGCCAAAGGCTGTGCGCGTGAGGATTCCGATGTGGATTTTATGATCGTGGCCACAGCCGAAGCCTATCAAGACTGTAAGGCAAAAGAAGATCTCTTTATCAACCGCACCGACCTATGTGATTATCCCAGTGGTTTTGTGGATGGAAAAATCATCAATTTGGATTATCTGGAAGCTGTTGCCCTAAAGGGCAATGAACCTTCCCGTGCAGCATTTGATGGTGCCTTTTTGGCATTTTCGCACCGGGATGACCTGGATCAGCTCATGCAAAAAATTCGCAGCTATCCAGAAATTGGGCTGCAAGAACGGATGCGCGCTTTCTACGCCATGGCCTTTATCCAAAATTGGTTGATGGGTGAAGCCAATAGGCATGACAACCGTTATACCAAAACCCGGGCCGCCAACCAATTGGCCTTATTTGCCGGAAGGTTGATTTTGGCCCACAACAAGGTGCTCTACCCTTACCATAAATGGTTTCTGCACTATCTGGAAAAGTGTCCAAACAAACCCGAAGGGTTTCTAACACAAATGGACACCCTACTTCAAACGCCCAATGCCGAAAATGCCAATACGTTTTTCCAAAACCTTAGAAACTACCACGATTGGGGTGTCACGGACCACCAGGCGTATATGTGGTTTATGGAAAAGGTGGAATGGAGCTGGATGGATGGCACTACCCCATTGGAAGATGTATAAATCACAAAATGACCTTTGGTAAGCTAGTACCACGCAACCAAATTCCCAATAAACGTCTTACCAAAAAATCAACCTATGAAAAAGTTAGCCCTTCTTGTTTTTGTAATTGTTGCCCTATCCGCCTGTAGTACCGATGCAGTGGACGATTCTGATTTGGTGGGCAATTGGCAGTTGGTTCAGATCTTGGCCGACCCTGGTGATGGGAGTGGTTCGTTTCGTTCCGTGGAAAGTGAAAAGATCATTGAATTCCGTGCGGATGGTACCGTAACTACCAATACCTCGCTTTGCGAACCCAATTCCCCCGAAATCATCAGTTCTGGGAGCTATGATATTGATAACCATATCATTTTCACGGATTGCGAAAATCCTACAGTCCAACAAATCGATTTTGAGTTTCAAGGCCGGTTTTTGGTGTTGCATTTTATCTCCAACGAAGGGTATTCCCAGCGCTACCAAAAGCTGAACTAATTCTTCCAAACCCATTTGGGACCACGGCTGGTTTGCGTATTCCATAAAAATCGAGGAACTTCGTTTGTAGCGACCAATGCTTTTGAATGGACGATACCAACTACTTTTTACAGCTGTATGAGATTGCCAGTCATCTGAACAAGGAGTTTTCCTTGCATTCGGCCTTGCATAAATCCCTAGAAAAAACCGCGGAAATCCTGGGGTTGGAAACAGGTTGGATTTGGCTTACGGAACCGGACCAGTCTTCGGTCTATTTGGCGGCCTCCTATAACCTTCCCCCTGCCTTGAGCAATCATCCGGAGCGATTATCCGGTTGGTGCTATTGCATCAAACAATATTTGGATGATGATATTGATGAGGCCATGAACATTAGCGAAATCACCTGTTCGCGCTTAAAGGATATCAACACTGGAACCAAGGGATTGAAATTCCATGCCGTGATCCCCATTTTTAGCAACCAGCAGAAAGTGGGACTCATGAATCTGTTGAGCAAGGAAACCCGAGAGCTTCAGGAAAAGGAATTGACCTTGTTGAATACGATCAGTGAATTGGTGGGAACTGCCATCCATCGCACGCGCTTGAACCAATCCTATCAACCTTCAAACAGCCCGTCTAAATCCACCATGGCCCGTGTTATGGACGAGGTACTGCAACCTCAATTGGAAAGTCTGGTAAGTTTATTGAATTCCTCAAAATCCGAAGATGCAGCAGTAAAAAGCGCGCTTCAGAAAGCAAAGGACGTACAAAAACAACTTTCACAGCTTACTGCTGAAACCAAAAAACAAGAAACCACTGGCACGGTAACCAAGGAACTGCAATATCCCAATACGCCCCTGACCAAAAGGGAATTGGAAGTGCTTCAACGCATCAAAAATGGGCGAACCAACAATACGATTGGAGAACAACTCTATATCACCGAACGCACGGTGAAGTTCCATGTAACCTCCATCCTATCCAAGCTCAACGCAAAGACCCGTACCGAAGCGGTGGACATCGCCTTGAAACGGGGCTTGCTGAATTCTTAGATCACTTTGCCTTCATCACCTGTACTTTAGTACAGGTCATCTTCTGTACCTAAGTTCGTTTTATGGCGTGGGCCTGTGTTGCAACTTTGTCATAACATAAAAATCAAGACATATGAAAAAGCAACAGATCTATTTGGAACATGCCAATATCACGGTAAACAACATTCAAGACACCATCGATTTCTTTCAAGTGGCCTTTCCCCATTTTAAGGTTCGCGGCAGCGGAAACGGCATGCGGGAATGGGTGCATCTGGGCGACGATCATACCTATATTGCCATCAATCAAGCAAACGAAACGGACAAGCGCGCAGCGAAGAACTACGATAAAATAGGCATCAACCATATTGGTTTTGTGGTGACCGATGTTGCGGAAATAGCAAATAACCTAATGGCCAAAGGCTATAAACGGGACTATCCCAAGCAGGTAGAGGAATTTCGGATTCGGGATTACTTTGCCGATGCTGATGGCAACCAATTTGAGTTTGTGCAATACCTGAGCGACAAGCCCGAGGAACGTAATAAATACACCGCTTAATCCCCGCTGCAGATGATACCAAGACATGCCAACATACGTATAGGAAGGCCCACCGACAAGCTTGCCGAAATTACCAAGATGTACATGGAGGGCCTTGGTTTTGAAGTGATCGGGGCCTTTGACGACCACGAAGGATTTAGCGGACGAATGGTGGGGCACCCCAAACACCATTACCATTTGGAGTTTACCACCCATCCCAAGGAAAAAGCAGGTCGTGCCCCTAGCCCAGAACACCTGCTGATTTTCTATCTGCCGGATGAGAAGGACTACCAAAATGCCATGCAACGGCTAAAACGCTCGCAGTTTAAACAAGTAACTGCCTTTAATCCGTATTGGGATACCCACGGCACCACCTTTGAGGATTTGGACGGCTACCGTTTGGTCATTGCGCAAGCGCCAAGTCCGTTTTAGGATTTGGGTTTAAATAAAATTTAATTCCTAATTTTGAAGTCCATAACATTTTATGTCAACGACAACTTTAGTATCATATTTGGATATTGTAAAATAGATAGTCAGCTTCTTGATTGACTATCGCCCTCCTATGCTTCGGAGTTTCTTCTGAAGCCAGAATTTCTATACACATTTTACAAACATTGGAATGCGGCCCATGGGCTAAGTTCTCTGGCTTTGGCCTGCATTCCCATACTATTTAAATAATGACACTAGTACACTATGGGTATTCAACCCTAATTGAAAAATCAGTTGACACCACCAACCTAAATGGTCTTGAGTTGGGAAGGATCATTGCCGCGCATAAAGACCGCTATTCCGTGATCACAGAAGGTGGCGAATTGACTGCCGAAATAACAGGTAATCTTAGGTATACCGCCACTAGCAAACTGGATTTCCCCACCGTGGGAGACTGGGTTGCCTTGCAGGTTTATGAGGGCGACCATGCCATCATCCATAAATTGCTTCCGCGATACGCTTTGCTAAGCCGAAAAGCCATTGGAACCGATAGCAATATTCAACTTATTGGGGCCAATATTGATTATGCCTTGATCATTCAAGCGGTAGATCGGGATTTTAATGTGAACCGCATTGAACGGTACCTTACGCTTTGCCATACTTCCAGCATTACGCCCATCCTACTGCTCAATAAAATAGATATGATCAGTGGCGAGGAGCTTGACGTTCTATTGGACGATTTAAAAAGCAGGGTTCCGGAAGTGCCCGTATTCCCCATAAGCATTACGCAGCAACTAGGTATTGCCGAGGTGGAATCCATGATTCAGAAAGAGAAAACCTATGCCCTATTGGGTTCTTCAGGTGTTGGCAAGTCTAGTTTGGTGAACTGCTTATCGCAAGAGGCGTTAATGCCAACCAAGGATTTGGGCAGACAGTCTAACCGAGGGCAACATACCACCACATACCGCCAATTGATCCTTTTGAACAAGGGCGGCATTCTTGTGGACAACCCAGGAATGCGGGAAGTGGGAATTGCAAATGCCACGGATGGTGTGGAACGCACTTTTGATACCATCCATAAACTAGCGCTTGACTGCCGGTTTGCGGATTGCACCCATACCGTGGAAAAGGATTGCGCGGTATTGGAAGGTGTAGCCTCAGGACTCATTGCTAAGGCATCTTACGATAATTACCAGAAAATGAACCGTGAACGCATGCACTTTGAAGCCTCCGTTGCCGAACGACGCAAACAGGACAAGGATTTTGGCAAAATGATCAAACAGGTCAAAAAAGTGCGGAAGAACAACAAATACTAGCACCAAGTCCGGTTTTATAAAGCACAGCGCTGGCGCTTTGCGCCAGCTGTCTTTGCTCTAAAAGTCTTTTGTCTTGATTCTACCCGTCTTGGTTCTTATCATTGACATCTGATGGATTCATTTGCTCCAAACACTCCCAAAGGCCTTTCATCCAATAGAGGGCCACTTTCTCAGGATCATCCAAGGGACCGTCTGAGTGGTAGAGTGCCAGGTCATGGATTAGTTTTAAGGCCCGTACCATATCTGGGGCATCTAGGGCATTGACAAAATCTAGGAGTTGGATTTGTGCTGGGGTAAGCTGTGGGATTGGAGGTACGTTTGGCGCACCCGTTGCAGGAAGTACCGCATTGCATTGCGGGCATCGCTGACCATTTTCGTTTCGCATAAGAGTATGGTTAAAAAGATTAAAAATGAGGATAGGTCACCGCGAAACGTATCAAAGCGATGCCTTGAATGGTCTAGGGACTTGCACCCATTTGCCTATCCTATATCTACTTTTTAAGACATACAGAGGTTGTAGGCATCTAGAATAATACGTTTCGCGCTTTAAAGATACAGTTTCTGAATTAACAGGGAGAATTAGGTACGTTGATAACTACTGATAAATCGACTTTGATGTGCAGGAATTTTCTTTGAAATTAGTAAGCTAGGATATGGTGCGTTAATGTGATTTATATCTGAATACGTTACTAGTCATAAAAAACTAAAATGAATAATTGGATCACAGATAGTCAAGACGAACAATGCATAGAGGATTTATTCCGAGATGCTGACCAAATACATATTCCGATATTTCAGCGCCCTTACGTTTGGAAACAGAAAGAATTTGATTTCTTAATACATGATCTTCAGTTAATTAAAGATTCTATTGAAAACTCTCAGTTTTTAGGAGCGGTTGTGGCTTACGAAAGGCCAAGAGATTCTAAAATCACCGGTAGACTGCGGTCTTTAGACATAGTTGATGGACAACAAAGATTGCTAACATTATACATTTTCATGCTGGCCATTGCAGAGCGAATTCATTTTTACGATAAGGAAGCTGCCTCCGAAATAATTCAAGAATTCCTTTTACTTCCGCAACGAAGAGGTTTGAATGTAAACACGAGGCTAGTACCTTCATTTAAAGATAGAAGTCAGTTTAGAGCTATTTGGGATAGAATAAACACACCTGAACACTTAAAAGACACATTAAAAGAAAATCCCCCAATACCTCCACTGCCTTCTGGTAATAGCTCTGGTAATCTCACTAAACAATATTCACGAATAATAGCATGGTTGAAAAGGACGTCCCCTTCGGAGCCTCAAGCTGTTATTGATTATCTCCAAGAAACATTGAGCATAATTACTCGTGACTTAACATTTGTACATCTGAAATTGACTGATGCGGTTGTTGCTACCAAAATTTTTGAAAGATTAAATTTTAGAGGTGTTAAGGTTGGAATAGTAGACTTAGTTAGAAATGAAATATTTTCAAGAATCAGTCAAAACCCTGAAGAATCACTAAATACCTACGAAACGGAATGGAGACCGTTTGAAGCGCAGTTTGAAGAAAGGGAAGACGGATTCTTTTTCCCTTACACTCTTATCTACAACTCAACAGTAAAAAAATCAGAGCTTTTTTCTGAATTAAGGGTAATATGGAAAGACTTGACCCCAGGTGAAATTATTGGCCAAATGAAACCATATCAAAAGACTTATTTGGATATAGTTTTAGGTAATCCGTCATACGAATCAATTAAACTAAACCAACAAATAAAGAACCTACATGCAATTAGAGTCCCCTCGGCAACCTATCCTTTCGTTATGAAAATAACATATGAGATTCAGGCAAGTAATCTTAGCTTGAAAAAAGGAATTAAACTTCTTGAATTTTTGGAATCGTTTTTAGTTAGAAGAGCAATCCTTGGATACGAACCAACTGGCTTACATGCAATATTCAAAGGAGTTTGGAATGAAATTGAATCTAATCCATCAGTAGATAATTTAAAGTCAGAAATACTGAATCGTTCTACTATTCAATACCCAAATAATAGGGAGGTAATAAATGCAGTTAAAACTAGGGCCCTTTATAAAGCTCGTATTACACCATATCTGTTAAGAGAGTATGACAAATCAATCGAAGGAGATACTCCCTCAGATGAATTTACAATGGAACATATAATGCCGAACTCCTGGATAGAAGGAGATAAATGGTCTAAAATTATCAGTAAAGAAAAGCACTCCGAATTAAAAGATACTTTGTCCAATTTAATACCGCTTTCTGGCGAACTCAACAAGAATGTTCAAAGAGACATCTATTCGAAAAAGAGAACCAGATTTAAAAAGGAATCAATGTTCATTACACCAAGAGACTTGGCAGAGAAATGGGAAGAGTGGAACGAACAAACGATTAAAGAACGTGCAGAAATAATATCTACATGGATAACAAAGAGATGGAAAGAATAAAAACGCCTTGTAACAAGGTGATAAATGTATACTCTTCTCGGTGCGAACTATACACGATCCAATAACGAAATCACTTGCAATGATAAACAACTCCCCACCCACCTGCTATTGAAAATATTTGGCTTGGGATTTTTGGGCGGTAGATATAATGAAATGAGGTATAGCTTAAAGTGTTAGGAACAATTAACAACAATGAATTTCAAAGAAGCTGCAGAATCTGTAAAAAGTGAAGGATTAAGTATAGTTAACGCCAGTGAATGGTCAGACCATTGGGATGATCATTATGTGATTTTCGCTGATTTAATAGCCTTCGCGAACCGGTGTATTTTAAGTTCGGGCATTACGGTAAATAATCTTGTTAGATTTCATAGAGCTATTTCAGATGCGCTCGAAGGTATTGATGACATTGTCAAATATCAGTTTACCGACGCCTGCTTTATCGTTACTAAAAATGTAAAATCAGCATTAATTGTTGCTACCAACATTCAAAATGAATGTCTTATTCATAACCATGTCCAGATTGAAAAAGTCCCTCATCCATTGTTTTTTCATATGATAGTTCCAAAAATTGCTATTACAAAAGGGAGTGTTCTCGAAATTAAAAGTGCTAAGGAAATTGAATCTATTGAGAAATATTCCGGAATCTCACCGAATGAGTTTCTAGCAGGTGAAGGAATTGTTAGAGCATACTATTTAGAGAAAAATACTACCGGTGGATTAATTTCAGTCGACCCCAATTATATAGAAGAATTTAAAAAAGTTAGTAGTGGCTCAAGTAAAATTAAAACAAACTCTCTATACAAAATGTGGAAAAATGATGTTGAAAACAAATATTTGTCCCATGACAATGTTGTAGACATTCCTTGGTTAGCTCTTCAACCACGTCAAAGAAACAAAGGAGAGCTAAAACTTGAAAGGACGGAGGATTTTAAGACAAAGGTGGAGTCATTCAATTTGATATGGCGTGCGAATTTTACCGAACATATTAATGAAAGAACAAGTACAGGAGTAATGAAACAATATGGTGGCGGAATTAGTCATTTGTGCGACTTAATACAAATGTATGGCAATTATGGCCAACGAGCTTGGGACTTAACAGAGTTGAATGAAGCAATTACAAAAATTAAATAATTATGGTCGCTTACAAAGTGTATAGTGCATACCTATGGAATACGCTCCAATCATAGAGCCTATAACAAGACTACTAGCAAACAGCCCGTTTGCCACCCCCCTACAGATAACCAAGACTGTTTGGTAGCATTAATTAAAAAACAATCTAATTATGGACATAAACGAAAGTAAAAAAAATGCTGTTGAAGTAATCTTTGAAAAGATAACTTATGCTAACATCATAAGGTATTTGTTAGCTGCAGTAATGCTTATGAAGAGCATTGAATATTATAATACGGGGAAGATTGCACTAGAAGTTGATATAAGTAAGGGACTCTTTTTCTTTATCGCCGTAGGAATTGTTTTTTATTGGATTTACAGACCAACCTATTACGACAAGTTCTTCATGTTCGTTCTAGACATTATAATTAAAATATGGAGAAGCCTTTTTAAGAATACTAAAGTTGACAATTATCGGAACTTTTTTGAAAGAGAAGAGCAATTAAGAAAAGAAGAGTGTATGAATTTTTACTATTCCTTGTCCAAAGGTTTAGCAAAATCTTATTACACCAACAACATAAGACTTAAGGCATCTTCTATTCATTTTTTCGCAATGTCATCTTTAACATTTTTTATCCTTTTCTTTTTCTCTTTAAACTATGCTGCTACTTCATTTCTAAATATTTTCAACCAAAAAGCACTGACCTTTCTAGGTATGGGACTGTTTTCTTTCGTTTTTGCCTTACGCATGGACATTGATTTGGAAATTAAGGAGCTGGACAACATCAAAAGAGTGAAAAACCATGTTAAAAAGGGAAAGAAGTACGATGAATTGCTGGAGAACATAAAAAAGAATTATTCTGACACGAAAGATGATGTAGGCCAGTAATTGCTAAAAGCAACCACCCTGTAAGTTATCAAATATGTTTTTTTTGGGAGTTTGAGGGCAGATAAAATATAAAGAAGCATAGCTTGATTCTATACAAAAGCTGAAAATGAAAAACCTCCCTAAACTTTACAACATTCCACTTGAGGAAATTAATGAAGTGCTGATTTTGAAAATTATCAAGTCTGTAACTGATAACAAAGAACTTGTGATAACTCCGCTGAGCGTTTTAGGAGTCACAGGATTTCCAATTGCTAATCAAACTGAAGTTTTAGGCAACAAACCTAAAATCAAAAAAATAAAAAACATTCTAATTAACTTAAAGAACCAGGGAATAATCCAACAACGAAAATCAAAACAGGATTATAAAGGGATAAAAGAAACAGCTTACGATTTAATCAAACCAAGTAATAGAAGTAAAACTTCAGAAAAAAAGGAAAACCATAACCGCCAAATAGACTAAATGGGAATAATTAAAAACCAGAAACTTCCAAAAGAGACTTTATATTTTAGTTTGTCCAGAATGTTAGAAAGTGCATCTTTCTATGGTCTTCGCGCTCTATTGGTCTTATATATGATAGCGGGGGTTTTGAAAATGGATGACACACAAGCAATTCTAGTATATGGTTGGTTTTCAGGTTCAATTATTTTCTCACAGGTATTAGGTGCTACTCTAGGAGACCTTTTAATTGGAAACAAGAAGTCGATTATAATTGGTGGATTAGTACAATCTGCTGGCGCATTTATACTATGCTTACCCTCTAGCTACGGTCTTTATATTGGGTTATTTCTTATTGTCCTTGGAACTGGTCTTTTCACCCCTAATATCATAGCTAATTATGGCAAATCTTATTTAAAAAGCACCCAATTACTAGATGCAGGTTTTACACTTTTTTTTCTCGTAATTAATATAGGATCCTTTATTGGAATTTTGCTAATCGGCTATTCAGGCGAAAAATTTGGTTATACTATTGGCTTTATCATTAGTGGTTTGCTGACATTACTTTCGCTAATTCCGATATTAAAAACTAAAGAGAATGAATTTCATCAAAGAGACAATGTACCATTTGAACGGCGAATATTAAACATAGTAATCGCATTATTAATAGTTGGGCTTTTTTGGGGTATCTACGAAATTTCAAGCTTCCGAATAGTTGATTTACAACTTAAATTTAGTGAGATTTCATTATTGGAGATCTCCAAAAGTGCGTGGCAATCCATGAGTTCTATTTTCGTTGTTCCAATATGTTTGATCGCTATCATAATATGGACGTATTTTTATAGCTCTCAGTTTTTCAAATTGCTAGTAGGCTTTATTTCTGGTGCAATCGCTTTTGGAATTATTTTATTTATCCCAGAAGTACCTGCAGCAAACCATACAATTTACTTTTTTCTTGCACTACTGTTCTTAGCAATTTCCGAGATACATATTGCCCCAATAATTCATTCAATACTGACGAAGTATTCTAACCCAAAATACCTTGCCATATTAATTAGTCTGGCTTTTGTTCCACCAAAATTATTTGCACTGTTTTTTGGCTTGTTCAATGAGAGACTTTATGACAATCCGACTTTAGGAATCAAATTAGGAACAATAGCAATGGTACTTGTGAGTATAGGACTTGTCGGGTTTATCATTATTGACAAAAAAAGAACCCCCAATATTGGCTGAAACGAAGCATGGTTTAATACGTTGAATTTAATTTTCTATAAACCAATCTAAACTTTGTATCTTACTAGAATGAAGAAAGTTATACGACTATCCGCTCCCCTTTTGCTTATTTCCTTGTTGCTCATCTCTTCTTGTAAGAAGAAACAATCGGCGCCAAATTTAGCAAGTTTAGACCTTAAAAGAGGTGAATTATTATTGTGTGGCAATGGCGAGTTTGGAGAAGTTAGTTTTTCCGAATCTTGTAGCTATGAAACTAGGGGAACCTTCAATCTGGCAATTTCATTACTGCATTCCTTTGAGTACATAGAATCGGAAAAAGCATTCGTCGAAGTAATTGATAAAGACCCTACATGTGCTATGGCGTATTGGGGAGTTGCCATGAGTATTTATCATGGTTTATGGGCCCCTCCAGAGCAGTCTGTCTTAGAAAAAGGAATAAAACTTCTTTCAGTTGCCAAAGAACTGCCAAAATCAAAAAAAGCCCAACAGTATTTAGACGCTATTGGGGCTTTCTACAAAGATTGGGAAACCATAGATAATCAAACAAGGAAGCAGCGCTATGCCCAAAAAATGAAATTAATGTATGAGGCCTATCCTGATGATTCAGAAGTTGCTATTTTTTATGCTTTGGCACTACGTGCTTCTGCACTACCTTCTGATAAAACATACGCCATACAACGTGATGCAGGAAAAATTTTAGAACAGTTGTTCGTCAAAGAACCAAATCATCCTGGAATTGCCCATTACATTATCCATTCTTATGATTACCCTGAATTGGCAGAATTGGGTTTGAATACGGCTAGACGTTATGCCGATATTGCTCCAAATTCTGCACATGCGCAACATATGCCATCACATATATTTACAAGGTTGGGGCTTTGGAAAGAATCCATAAACACAAATCTCAATTCTGCTGAATCTGCAATTTGCTATGCAGAAAGTATTGCTCCTGGTGCCCATTGGGATGAAGAGGTACACGCTATGGGATATTTGGTTTATGCCTATTTGCAAACAAGCGATAATTCGTCGGCCATTGCGCAATTCAATTATCTTAAGTCATTTGAAAAAATATTTCCACCAAATTTTAAAATTGCATACACCGCAGCTGCAATTCCTTCTCGAATCGCTGTTGAGAATAAAAATTGGAAGGAAGCTGCTAAAATAGAATTACCTGAGATACCTGAATTAGAATGGCAAGAATTTCCTTGGCAAAAGGCATTGCTACATTTTTCGAGAGCATTAGGAAACATTCATATAAATGAATTAGAAACTGCTCAAGAAGAACTTAATTTACTTCGTTCTTTCGAAAAGGAGTTGATGACTCTCAATGATTCCTATAAAGCAAACCAAGTAGCTATTCAAATAAAAACTATTGAAGCATGGATTCAGCTAAAAGAAGGCAATAATGAAGAAGCCTTATTATTGATGACCTCTGCAGCCGATATGGAAAGTAAAACATCCAAACATCCTGTAACACCTGGTGAAATTTTACCGGCAGATGAACTTCTTGGAGATATGTTATTAGCCTTGAACAAACCGAGTGAAGCCATGGAAGTGTATGAACTCAATTTGGAAAAACGTCCAAATAGGTTCAATGGTCTTTATGGCGCTGCTGCTTCTGCTAAACAACTTGGTGATATAAAAAAGGCCAAATATTATTTTGAAATATTGCTAAATCAAACCAAGGACATTAATTCTGATAGAAAAGAAATATTAGAAGCCAAAGAATTCCTTAAACAACATACCATCTAATTTGCGAGGGAGTAAAAATCATGTCATTCTAATCATATAGATATTCATGTGGTCTAAGGTTAGTTGAAGTATAATTTGGAGGTATAGTGGCAAGACCCAAAATTTACCGAAGAACAATACTTGAAAATGACAGAAGTGTCGTTGAACTTCGTTACCGGACGTTGTGTACAATTAAAAAACCATACTATGAGTCAATCAATGCTTAAATTATCATTTCTTCTACTATTACTTGCTCCAATAAGCCTTATTCAAGCCCAAATTCAAAAAGGAGTACTTCCTCAAGACAAACCAATTTCGTCTAATTTCAACACTGGTGAAAAGCATCACTACACCGTTAACTTAGAGAATGACCAATTTGCATTTTTTAAGTTAATGCAAGATGGTATTGATTTAAAGGTCACAACGTATAACACGTTAAATGAAAAATTGGAAGAGTTTGATAGTCCTAATCATAGAAATGGATATGAATTATTCACAATAGCTTCAGATAAAAAAGGTGAGTACCTGATTGAAGTGGAATCCATTGACGATAAAGATCATTCAGGTGAATACGAATTGTTTGTGCAAAGTATAAAACCAAAGGCAGTCACACAAAACGAAGAAGTTGACGAACTTTTTACGGTATGGGATACTAATAATGCTCCGGGAGCAGCAGTTGCAATCGTTAAAGATGGGGAAATACTATATAAAAAAGGCTATGGTATTTCTAATTTGGAATACAACATCCCAATAACACCTACTTCAATATTTCATATTGCCTCGGTATCAAAACAGTTTACCGTTTTCTCAATTTTGTTGTTGGAAAAACAGGGTAAGTTAAGTTTAGATGATGATATAAGAAAATATATACCCGAAGTACCGGACTTTGGCAAGACAATTACACTAAGGCATTTAGCTTCTCACACAAGTGGACTGAGAGATCAATGGAATTTATTGTCTATGGCTGGTTGGCGAATGGATGATGTCATCACCAAAGAACATATTTTAAAGCTTGTGGCTAAGCAAAAAGAATTAAACTTTAATCCTGGAGATGAATATGCCTATTGCAATACTGGATTTACACTTTTGGCTGAAGTGGTTTCTAGAATTTCCGAAATGTCCTTTGCCGAATTTACCAAGGCCAACATTTTTGACCCATTAAAAATGGACAACACCCTTTTTTATGATGATCATGAGAAAATAGTAAAAGATCGAGCTTACTCCTATAGCTCAGGTTCTAATGGCTATAAAAAAAGTGTGTTAAACTATGCAAATGTTGGTGCTACGAGTTTATTTACCACGGTTGAAGATTTAAGCCTGTGGGCAATGAATTTTTCTGACCTAACTGTAGGAGATTCGGCTATGATCAATACCATGAACACTCCTGCGGTACTAAACAATGGAAAAACTTTTGGAGGAGCCCTTGGTCAATTCGTTGGCGAATACAAAGGATTGAACGAAATCCAACATGGAGGAGCAGACGCTGGTTATCGTTCCTATTTAACGCGTTTTCCTGAGGAAAACCTTGCAGTTATTGTATTTAGCAATTCAGCTGAATTCAATTCGGGTAGAATGGCACATAAGGTTGTTGATATTTATCTAAAAGACAAAATTAAAACGGATGACAGCAGTAATGAGGTAAGCGAAGAAACCAATTCGGATGACATTACTATCGATAAGAATGTATTGGCAACATATGTTGGTGCCTTTGAACTTCAGCCGGGGTTCGTTATTACGATTAGTGAGAATGAATCCCAGCTTTCTGCCGAGGCAACCGGACAACCCATGGTATCATTGAAACCCATATCTGCTACTGAATTCAATGTCGACGGTGTTGATGCTAAAATTGAGTTTATTCCAAATGAAGGTCAGAATATACAGCTTATAAAACTTCATCAAGGCGGTCAAATAATGGATGCACCGCGGATAAAAGAATTTGATAAGACTGCTGTCGTTCTTTCGGATTTTTCAGGTGATTTTTATAGTGAAGAATTAGCTACCACATACAACTTCACCGTTGTCGGCGATAAGCTTATTGCCAAACATAGTAGATTAAGTGATTTCAATTTGAATCCAGTAAAAAAAGATATTTTTAATGGTGAAGCTTGGTTTTTTGGGCAGGTCGAGTTTATCAGGGATGAAAACAATACAATTAAAGGTTGTAAAGTCTCCAATGGTCGAGTGCGAAACTTATATTTTGAAAAAGTAAACTAAAAACTACGCACAGCTACATACTAAGCCATTAAAACGGTCATAATCCAGACCGACACTAAAACCTTTTGCAAAACTGCCTAATACTGCATGTTTTTGAAGATATACGGTTTGAACTTGGTGTGATGTTTATTTTGGAGTAGTAGCTACAAGACCTTTAAATTACCTTAGTAGCAAACTTGAATATCACGGCAATTCCAATGAACTTAGCTATAGCACAATAGGTTTTATTAAAACGGAATCTATCGCGCTACCTAACGCATCGGTAAAAGAAAGTTTAGGAAAAAAGATTAAAAATTGATGAAGCTTATAGAACTAAATAGTATTACTTATGCTTTTGCCAAAAACTTTAAGCATGACCAAAAGACAAGGGAAAGCTTTAATAGATTAACAGCATCCGTTTATGGCTTCAGTTTAGAAAATTGGTACCAAAGTGGCCTTTGGGGCGACTATTATGTGCCCTATGCGCTACTCCATGACAACGAGGTTGTGTCTAATGTTTCGATTAATAGGATTGAATTTGAGATTAATGGCGAGAGAAAGACAGGAATTCAAATCGGTACGGTAATGACAGCTGAAGCATACCGTAATAGAGGACTTAACAGGTACTTAATGGAACAGGTAATGCACGATTGTAAAGATCAGGCCGATTTTGTCTACCTCTTCGCTAACGATACTGTGCTTGATTTCTATCCGAAGTTCAACTTTGAGGTCGTAGCGGAATACCAACACACAAAAATAACAGACGCGCACAAGGGTTCTTCTTCCTGGAAAAAACTCAACATGGACAACCCGTCTGATGCCGATTTTTTAACGGAGCGAATCCAAGATTCAGCACCACTGGCAAAGATTTCCATGCGCAACAATACTTCGTTACTCCTGTTTTACTGCAATTCTTTTAAGAAAAACAGCATTTACTATATCAAAGAACTTGATGCAATTGTAATCGCAGATTTTGAAGGAGATACCATGTATTTGGATGATCTATTCGCAAAGAATCCGATAGAGGTCAATAGTGTGATCCATAGCATAGCTGACAAAAGGATTAAGCGGGTGGTTTTGGGGTTTACACCTTTGGACGTTTCGGGCTTTGAGCAACATTTGTTAAAAGGTCCAGATACGCTTTTTATGCTAAAGGATACGTTTGATTTTTTCACCAAGAAACATTGGATGTTTCCAGTTTTATCTCATGCTTAAAATTTTAATTTTATAAATTATAGGCAATACCTGTACGTAACGCTAACAGCTAATCCAGGCAACTACTGGCAACAGAGACCATTGTGGATAACTAATTAGTATCATACTAGAATTTTATGAGCAATAAAAAAAAGATCTTGATTTTTAGAATCCTTTTGTTAGGCGGAACCGCAATCTCCTTGTTCTTTGTACCATGGATTTTGGTGAAAGCTTGGATCTTACCACTACCCGATACCGTTCAAGAACAAGTAGACGAAGCCATTGGTCATGGGTTTGATGGCATGATCGTATATGTGGATGTGGCAGGGAAACCACCAGCATTTTATACCGGTGGCTGGAAAGATAGAGCAAAGAAAATACCGGCCGACCCAAAATCGTTGTTCAAGATCGCCAGCATTAGCAAGTTGTATACTGCTGTAGCCGCAACCAAGATGGTCAAAGAAGGGCTTTTATCTTTTGACAAAACACTCGCGGATTACCTTCCTGAACTTAAAGGTAGGATAGAAAATGCTGAAGCAATAAGCCTGAGGATGATGATTCAGCATCGTTCTGGGATTCCAAATTTTACCGATAATCCGGAGTATTGGCAAAACGAAGAGGAAAATGGCAAGAATGCTTTGGATTTTGCGCTCGACCTACCAGCTCGATTTAAACCAGATGGAGACTACGAATATTCAAACACGAATTATTTATTGCTTCGTAAGATTATGGATGCTGTTTTAGGGCATAGCCATAATGTGTATATCAAAGAAAAAATATTGATTCCACTAGAACTGAAAAACACCTTTTTTTCGATTACCGAAGTCAACTTGGATGCTGTAATGTGTGGCTATTATGTGGGATACGAAGAGGATTTTAAAGCTCGTGAATATGGCATGTTGGCCACCGCAGAAGATGTGGGTCTATTTTTGCGCGCCTTAAATGATGGTTCGGTGTTCGGTGAGGGCGAAAAGCAAATCTATCCCTACGAATATGATCATGGCGGCTTGGTGATTGGTTATCAAAGCCTAGCAGAATACCACAAAGATATAGACGCGGTAGTGGTTCAATTCATCAATACCACAGACTTTAATGGTTATGAATGGAACTTATCGGAAATAACAATTAACCGAATTGTAAAAATCATCAGAGATGAAAACTAGCTACAACAAGATATAAACCAATCAGCTGGTTAAAATATGTGGTAAGGGGCGTCAGTGGGTAAAAAGTGTATTTAAACGTTTTCAGCACATTTTAAAATAGACTGTAACAAATTCCGATGTCTTCTATCCTTTTAAAAATTAAAAACGAATGACAAGAGAAGCGTTTGTTAAGATGTGCGGTATTCTTGGTGTGGGACTTCCACTCCAATTTCCTTTGAATGCTTTTTCACCAACAGATAAAACAAAGCCTGTATTTAACGGTAAGACATTGATCATTGGCGCGGGGGCAGGAGGACTTTCATCTGGCTATCTACTGCATCAATTGGGTATGGATTTTGAAATCCTGGAAGCAACATCAAATTACGGGGGCAGGACAAAAATCAATACGGAATTCACTGATTTTCCTATACCCTTGGGCGCGGAATGGTTAGAGACAAAAACAAGCATTTTCCAGGAAATCGTAAATGATGACTCAGTTAACGTAGCGGTTAAAACCATTCGTGATGCTCCTGATAGAAAGTTTGTAAATTATTCGTGGTTCAATTTTTTTGAAGAATATATCCTTCCTTCCATTTCCAATAATATCTCGTACAATACCATAGTAAACGGTATTGATTACGCTAATGAACAAATTGTGGTCAGCACCCAAAAGGGTAACTATTTGGCGGACAAGATTATTATTGCTGTACCCTTGAAAATACTAAAGGAAAATTACATCCGCTTTACTCCCAACCTGTCCAATGAAAAAGTAAAAGCGATAGGTGAAACTGTGGTATGGGATGGCTTTAAGGCGTTTATAAAATTTTCAACCCAATTTTATGATGATGAATATGCATTTAGAATCAGCCCAAAGCAAGATGGTCAGAAAATCTATTACAATGCTGCATATGGTCAAAACACGGACACAAATGTTCTGGGTTTGTTTGTGGTAGGCAAACCAGCCAAAGCGTTTATTTCACGATCTGGGGACGCCTTAAAAGACTATATTTTAAGAGAATTGGACAACCTCTATGACAACCAGGCCAGCCCGAATTACATGGACCATATTGTTCAAAATTGGAATGAAGAGCCCTTTATCAAAGGTGGGTATATGACAGATTACGCCGATTGGAAAAAGGTACGCACACTTGGAGAATCTGTGGCGGACAAACTGTACTTTGCAGGTGGTGCCTATACAGATGGAACGGATTGGGTTTCAGTTCATACAGCAGCTCAATCTGCCAAAAAAGCAGTTGCGGCTATCGTGAATAATTAACTGTGTAACCTGCAAAAGATGGAATTTATACGGTTTGGATGTAATTTGCGTAAACTGAGGTTCCCATTTTTAAAGTAATAAGACACCAAAAACAAATGGAGCGCTGCTAATGAAAGATGATTTTACGCCCCCAATCAAATCACGAACAACAGATGAGTTGCTGGAAATCCTAGGCGCTCCGGACAAGTGGAATCCTTTGGCGGTACGCCTTGCCACCAATGAATTGGCACTTAGGGATGTTCCGCCCAAAAAGATTGAGACAGCGCAATACCTTTCTAAAAAGAGAGATCGCATTGAAAAGAAGCGTCTGGCCGATGAAAGTTACCATATCTGCGATTTCATTTTTAGGCCAATTCCAACGCTATTTGAGATCATATTTTCCTGGGAATTGAAGAAGGATGGCTTTGACCGAAAAGCCAAACAGCAAAAATACTTTAGGGTCATTATTGCACTTATAGTGTTGAGCTTAGTCGCCATGGAGTATCTGAGTTAGTTTAATCACATAGCAAAACACCAATTGGAATAGACATTGGCAAAATGGCTGCTATTGCTATCCCAAAGAGTAGATTTCAAAACTGCCATATGGTCCTTACATCGATTTAATGCCGCCAACTGGAATATAGAGCTTAAATTTAGGTGAATAAATCAATACTCAATTTTACAACGGAATACCAACTCAAAGAATGACCGAAATAGAAAACAAATCTGAAAATCCTACGGAAAACATAAAGCTGTACACGTCCAAATCCATTTGGTGCGCTACGTTTTTAGGAGGGCCACTTGCTGCGGGTTATATGATTGGTGAAAACTACAAGGCCTTGGACAAGCCCGAGGAAGGACGAAATGCCTTGATCCTTGGAATTGTGGTGACCATCGCACTATTTACAATAATATTCATGATACCGGAGCACCTAATGGATAAAATTCCAAATCAGCTGATTCCCCTCTTCTACACCTTCATTATTTGGGGAATCGTGGAATGGAAACAAGGTGATGTTCTAAAAGCACATAAAGAAAATGGCGACACTTTCTTTTCAGGTTGGAGAGCGGCGGGAATCGGGTTTGTTTCGCTGATCGTTTTATCCATCGGTATATTCGGGTATGTGTTTTTTGTGATGGACGATACGGTTTATGACCAATACGATGCAGAAATCACAGTATTTCAAAAAAACGAAGATGATACTTTGGTTTTCTATGACCATTTGGAAACGGTATCCAATTACGCCCTTATCCAAGAGCTGGAAAACAGTGCCATACCCAAATGGAAAGCGAACATTGCCATAATACAAAGCACTAACCAATGGGAAGACCTCCCATATGAATTGGCGCAACAGAATGCGATACTCTTAAAATATTCCGAACTAAGATTAGAAGCTTTTGAACTGTTTAAAAAGGCCATTGAAGAAGATACCTATGGCTACTCATCACAGTTGGAACGCATTCACAAAGAAATTGACGAGCAGCTTGCCAAATTGAATTAATGGATAAAGCTTCGTACCTGTGCTAATCGAAGGGTAATTTCGATTAAACGAATTATGATCAAACATTATTGATAACATACCTTTAAATGAGTAATAAAGGCAAAAGACATAATAAAAAGTGGTTAATCTCTAGACTTAAGACGTCAGGCAGTAAGAGAATTAATGTAAACGATGGTGATTATTCAGATACCCGCAATAGCAAAAAGAACAAAAATTGGGATGACTTGCCAACCTTTGAAGGTATGGGTCAACCATTTAAATTTTTCAATAATAAAATAAATTATGGCTTGCTTATCCGGTTTTTGAGAGGCAAAACTGGCTACAATTGGAATGATGTGCAAAAGGAAGTTGAAGAACGAATACCTACCAACTTAAGTGAATATAAAGATTGCTTAAAATGGTTTGTTGCCGATTTAATTGAAAAAAGAAAAGATGGGTATTGGGACAAAAGGGAGCAAAAATTCTTGTTGTTGAATTCAAAAGAGCCCTATAATTGGAAAACACATGTTTTTAAAGAATTCTATGTCGATCCAGATACAAATGTCTTAGTAAGAATTCCAGACTCTCCATCGCAAAGGAAAACGAAAGCAATGGGTCGTAATGAATTACGCAAATATCGAGAAACAGAACAGCAGGAAAAATCCTCTGAAAAACAATTAAAAAAAAAGAAGCAAACAGCAGCTGATGAATATTTGCGACTAAGTAAGAATGAAGATTACCTGGACAAAGACTGATGGAATAATAATTAAATAATGCATGATAATTGCAACTATAATTAAACCCAAACCAAAAAAAGAATGAAAAACCTCTTAGCACTTACCCTACTCTTTTTTTGCGCCCAAACACTTTTTGCGCAAGCTTCAGATGAAATGAATTCAAAGGGCATTGCATTGGCCAAAAAAGGAAAAGTAGACAAAGCCTTCGCCGTTTTTGAAAAGGCCATACAACAATATCCCAATGCCCCGGGACCGTATTCCAATAGAGGAAACATTCATCGTATGCGAAAAAATTATGACCTGGCAATAGCGGATTATACCAAATCCCTGGATTTGTATCCAGACAACATGGGCATCGTGTATTCCCGCGCAAATACTTATATGGAACTTGAGGAATTTGAAAAAGCGATAACGGACTATTCAACTGTTATAGCTAACGAACCCTCATATTCCAACATTTACTTTGATCGTGCTTATGCCAATATTCGTTTGGAGCGTTATGAAAATGCCAGAATGGATTTGGAATCGCAATTGGAATGGGCCCCGAAAGATTTTAAGTCATTGGCCAATTTGATCAATGTAAAAACCAAATTAGAACGCTATGATGAGGCCTCAGCAGATTATGAGCAAATCGTCAGGGAATTTCCAAATGCGCCTAATAAGCATATCCTTTACAATAATTGGGCAAGTCTATATCAAGAAATGAAACAACCCAAAAACGCCTTGGTCAAGATCAACCAAGCCTTAAAACATAAAAAAAACTATGACATTGGGCATTATACACGAGCTAGGGTATATATGGATCTAGGTGACACCAAAAATGCCTGTAAGGATTTTAATAAAGCCCTTAAACTTAATCTTCTAAGCAACGATCACTTTAAAGCAGATGAGGATTATGAAGGATTAAAACAGCTGTGTGAGTAAGTCGTTATCTTTCTTTGTCACTCATATTGACAGTATAAAAATTGCTTTTTAATACTCATAAACTAAAGCTCCCAACTACGAAATGACAATTCCGTATGAGTTTAAACATGCTTTCGACATGCACCAAAAAATTATTTCATTAAAAAGTGTAACCAATTCCAAATTCATATGTCTCTATTGAAAATTTATAGAGACCTATGCACAAAATTGTCTTTTTACTGCTACTGACACCCCTTATTTCGATTTCACAAGTTTGTGATTGCAAGTCCAACTTTGAATGGGTGAAAAAAACCATTGAAGAAAATGATGCAGGTTATCAATTGGTCATAGACCAAAAAGGACTTACTGCGTACGAAAATCATAATGAAAAGTTCATTGGTCAAATAAATGCCTCAGATAATTTAAATGATTGTGCCCAATTAATTAACGAGTGGTTTGGTTTCTTTCGGTCTGGACATATCGGACTTCAAATTGTTCGTCAACCATCTGGGCAATCCGAGGATAATCAAAAAATCATTGAGCAATTCAATACTTGGGAAAAACTGGCTATTAACTTGGATGCCTTTAAGTCACGATTAGAAGCCAAGCCTGCCATTGACCTTGAGGGTATTTGGAGTGCGGCCTATTACAAATTTGGAATAAAAAAAGTGGGCAAAGAATATATAGGCTTTATTATTCAAGGAGATGGTGCTTATTGGACTAAGGGTCAAGTAAAGTTTAAAATCAAAGAAGATGGCTCTGCTGTATATTATATGCGAGACCATTCAGCACGGCACTTTGATCAGGTTGACTTTTTGGGCAAAAACTACCTTCAAATGGGTTTTGTAAACTTAAAAAGAGACTTTCCCATAGTAGAATCTGACCCCATATTAAAACGGCATTTCAAGGCAATAACAGCACAGGACCCTTATTTTGAGTTGATTGACCAAAAGACTTCTCTGTTGCGGATACCAAGTTTCTTGGGTTCTGAAAAAAGCAAAATTGATAATGTACTAAATGCGAACCTTGAACATATTATCAATACTCCAAATTTGATTATTGACATAAGAAACAACGGAGGTGGAAGTGATTCGAGTTTTTATGAATTACTGCCCATTTTATACACCAATCCTATTAGCACGGTTCAAATGGAATACCTATCAACACCCCTAAATAATCAGAGAATGTTGGACTTCATAAATAACAAAGAGTATGGTTTTACGGATGAACAAAAGAAGTGGGCCCAGAATTCATACACTAAGTTATCAGAACATCTTGGTGAATTTGTTTTGCTGGATGAACATGCAACAACAGAAACAACATTTGATGCAATAGAGAACTACCCCAAAAATATTGGGATTTTAATTCACGAGTACAATGGAAGTACAGCGGAAGAATTTTTATTGGCCGCCAAGCAGAGTACAAAGGTGAAATTATTTGGAACCAATACTGCCGGTGTACTTGATATTTCAAATATGTATTATGTCAACTCTCCATGTAATGAATTTCAGCTGGGATACAGTTTAACAAGAAGCATGAGAATACCAGAAATGGCAATTGATGGTAATGGCATTCAACCTGATTTTTATATGGATCAAAGAATTCCCGAACATGAATGGATAAAGCATGTAACCGAAATATTAAACACTAAAAATTAAGTCATACTGCTTTTATTCCAATTCATGTAATTTCAATACTCCCAGCACTAATAAGTAGTCATTTCTTTGATAAATGCGTTTGCATCGTCTTCTGCAATTAATCCTTAAATTTCAGAAAGAAAGCGTATGAACAACATCGGTTACATTTGGACCTTGGTTTTACTACTGTTTTGCCTCGTAGCCTGCAATCGTCAAAACCGAACTGCCAATGTTGAGGTCAAGACGAAAACGACAGTAGATAGGTACAGTGTCATTTTAATGGGCGGGCAGTCCAATATGGTGGGGCAAGGAAAAGTAGCGGACTTGGACAGCTTGAATTTCCCCAATGTTATCTACTATGACTTTGGGCTAAGTGCCGGTTTACAGCAGGAACCCAAAAAATTCGGCCCTGAAGTAGGACTTTCTAAAATACTACAAGAAGACTTTCCGAATAAAAAATTCATACTCATCAAGTATGCCATAGGCGGGTCTTCGCTATTGGACTGGTCACCTAATTACGATCCAGAAAAAGCGAAAGTCACTGGTCATCCAGAATTTGGAAATATGTATAAGCGATTTCTAAAGCTCACGGATAGCTTAACCGGTGGGAATCAGGTGAAAATTGAGGCCGTACTTTGGATGCAAGGAGAACGTGATGCTCGAATCCCAGAAGCGGGCAATGATTATTATACTAATTTCAAGACGCTGATTACATCCCTGAGAAAAGACGTAAACCGTCCGGAAGTGCCCTTTTTATTTGGAAAGGTAAATCCGCCAGCAGACCGCTATCCCGCATTGGATACCGTTGTCACTGCGCAATTACGAATTAGTCAAGAACTACCCAATACCTATCTCATACACACCGATGGGTTGGAGAAGTGGGAAGATAAGGTGCATTACTCCTCAAAAGGACAACTAGAATTAGGAACAAGATTTGCAACGAAACTTAAAGTATTATTACAGCAATAAATGCTTTATCATGGCTTTTAAGAACCTCAACATCATCATTTGCGTACTAATCGGTTTCGCTACTTTCGGTCAGGATACATTAGCTATGAAAGAGGTCTACATAGACAATGACCTTGTTTATAAAATGAACGGTGAGCGGCTTACCGGAGTGGCACAAAGTATACGTAAAAACGGCCACCTTGTTTATGAAGAAATCTATAATGATGGCGTGGTACGCTCCAGCAACCTTTATTTTAACGGTAAGGAAAAAATCATCTCCGACCAGACCATTTACCAAAGGTATAAGCCATGGGTGTTGTCCAAGGAAATTCAATACAACCTAAAGGGCGAAGTCATTGAAACAGTGGATTACGATGAATATGGTATTAAAAAACTGGTCAAACGTTTTGAGAACGGTGAATTGAGTTACTACGGTGAGTACAATGGTAAAAAGAAACACGGAAAAGAGTATTGCTTTACAGATGAAGGTGAAAAACTGGAATTTGAATATATAAACGGGAAACAACAGAAAAAAGAATTGCCCTAATGAGACGCTACATTCTTATCTCCTTGATCATTCTTGGTTTTGTGATACATAGTTGTGCTTCCGCCAAAAAAGCACAGGAGTTGGATCAAGAAACCATAGCGCTATTCGATTGGATACTACAACATCATGCGCAGAATAGGATCTACCTCAAAACCACGGTGAAGGATGCATATGAACCACAGTTATCCAACTATATCAATCTAGAAAACGGCATATTAGGGGAGTGTTTTGGTCAAACCTACGATAACTTCAACTTAAGATCAGAAGAATTAAGACACCTTAAGAAAGAGTTTCAACAACAGGTTGTCATCAAGCTTGCGAAATTGAACCTTAAAAACAGCCATAGATTAACACGGAATAAAAAGGATTCAAGTACCTTATTTGTGTCCAAACCGGTTTTACTGCGAAACAACCAATATGCTATTTATTATTTAGCAGATAACTCTAGTTCTGAATTTAGAATTCTGCAAAAGACACCAAGTGGTTGGGAGTTTTACGCTGCCTGCTCCAATTGGTTTTCGGATTGAACGTAAACCAAAGTTTTTTTCCTTGATTTCCATTATTATAAATGGAAATTGTAGTTTAGTTACAAGCCACTTCACACTAAACATTGACCACAGATGAAATTCTTTCGAAAAATTAGACAGGAATTCCTTTTTAAAGGAAAAACCCTCAAATACCTAAAATATGCCTTAGGTGAAATCATTCTTGTTGTTATTGGTATTCTTATCGCGTTACAGATCAATAACTGGAATGAGGATAAGCAATTGAAACAGGAAGAACTCAAAACCCTGAAAAGTCTGCAGGAATCTATTAAAATCAATAAAGGTGAGCTGGCTACCACCCTAAACGCCCAAATTGATCGGAACCAAAGTTTACAAGAAGTTCTATTTTCAGAAATCAAAAATCGGCCCGTGAGGCAATTGGATTCCTTGATTACCGCCAATGTGGGGAATCATACCTTTGATCCTTCCACGGGGATATACAACGCCATGATCAACTCCGGCAAAATTGAATTGATTTCCAACGAGACCATTAAAAACCGCATTTCAAAACTCTATGACCAAGTAAGGGATTATCAGGAAAGTGAAGATGAAATCACCGATTATACCAAAGCGCATCTGGAACCCTATTTTATTGACAACTATTTTATAGAACCTGCGGTACTGGTCCAATTACGTGATCGAACACCGGAAGAAACAAAGAAGGACCGAGAGTTTTATGGCAAAGTATTCAGCTCTACTACCGTAAAGAACATGTATATCTTATTGTTGTATAAGATGGGTGAGGTCATCAAAAAAGGACAGAAATTGCTAGCGGAATACAATAGTCTAGTTGAGGAATTGGAAACGGAATTAGCAGATTTCAGTTAAATCACCTCTTTTCAAATAATTATAAATATGGTTGCTCAAATGCGTAACAAGTAACATTGATTCTCGTCCAACGGATAATCAAAAAACCTAACATTGAAAAAGCTATTTGCATTTGCCATTACACAAGACCTAGATGAGAAAAAATCAACACGTTGGCCAACAGCCATTTCCATTCTCGTTCTATTTATTATAGGTTCCATACTTAATATTCCGTTTAGTCGGGAATTAAGAAGGCTAAAAATCGAGGCTGGTATACCAGATGTTATATTGAGTCCGTCTATTTGGGATGATTTACCCAACTATTTGATCAGTAGCACCATTCTAGGTGTTATTCTTGTGTTCGTGGGTCTTTGGATTTCGGCAAGAGCAAATTTGGGCGCTCCCCTTATCTCCCGTATGTATTCCAGTACCTCAGTAAAAGGAATGATTTCATGGAAAGTGATATTCCAAAGTATGGTATTGGGCGCAGGTGCCGCACTTATACTATTGGCATTGTTTGAATTGCAAAAATGGCTATATCCCGTGGAACATATTTTACCTCGACCTGATAAACCGTTTTACGCTGTAGTTGCATTTTCCGCGGGAATCACAGAGGAAATTATGTTTCGACTTGGTCTTATGAGTTTGATAGTTGTTCTTATACAAACCGCTAAGAACCATATAAGCCCAACCAACAGCACCATTTGGATCGCTATTTTACTATCTGGAGTATTTTTTGGGTTAATTCACCTTCCGCTATCAAAGAACTTTGTGAATCCGGCGCCTTTTACCATTGCGGTTACCATGATCGGTAATTTAATTACCGGAACTATTTTTGGATGGATTTATTGGAAAAGAGGATTATTAGTTGCAATTCTCACTCATATTACATTTGACTTGGTATTTCATGTACTGGGGAGTCCTTATGCTTAAGTGATTAGCCCTGGGAAGTTCGATAGGTAATCAACGTTTTGAGCCGTATCTTTGCACTGTGGAAATAGGAAAGCGTATCATTCTTTTTGACGGGGTATGTAACCTCTGTAATGGTGCTGTACAGTTTATCATTAAGAAAGATAAAAAGGATCTATTTCGCTATGCAGCATTGCAGAGCGAAATCGGCGAAAAACTTATTGCAGAACGTGGTATTGACACTTCCAAAGTCGATTCCATAATCCTAATAGAACCAGGTGTTGCTTACTTTGTAAAATCCGATGCTGCCTTGAAAATTGGACAAAGTTTTGGTGGTTTATGGAAGGGGTTGGCGCTGTTCACTTGGATCCCAAAAGTCTTCCGTGATGTCATTTATGATCTTGTTGCCAAAAACCGTTACCGTTGGTTTGGGCGAAAAGATGCCTGCATGATTCCAACACCAGAATTACAAGCCAAGTTTTTGGGTTGATTCCTTAAAGAATATTCGTATTCAAGGTACCCGTACTATCCGAGAAACTTTCAGATTCTATTCCAAGACGATTCAACATATTGACAAAAAGATTGCACATAGGCTCTTCATCAAATTTTTGATACGAACCATGATTTATGCCCATCTTGGAACCACCCGCTAACACCAACGGATAATTGATGGCATTATGTGTGGTACTGCATGCACTTCCATAGAGCACCATAGTGTTTTCCAACAATGAACCATGCTCATCATGCGTGTTTTTCATTCGATCTAAGAAGTATGAATACTGCTTGGACAGCCATTGGTCGTACCTACCCCACTCCTCCCAGTGACCGGTGGTCAAATCATGACTAATCGTATGGTGTCCTTTGCTCAGTCCCAAGGCCAGTTTTGGGAAGTTCTCCCCTAATCCTAAACCATCTTCCCTAGCAATCATATAAGTCATTACACGAGTAAGGTCAACCTGCATTCCCAATACCATCAAATCAAAAGTGGTTCTTATATAGGCCTCTGGGTCTACCTTTACATCAGCATTGAAATTCAAGTGACTTGCATCAAAATCCTTCATTGGGATATTCAGCCATTGTTCATTACGCTTAACTTGGTCTTCTACAGAACTCAATGAAGTCAGGTACTCATCCATCTTAGCTTTGTCGTGTTGCCCTAACCTGCGGTGCAGGCGTTTACTATCCTCCAAAATCAGGTCTACGATTTTTTTATCTTGTTGGATACTCTTACGTCTGGCTTCTGTAGTTCCCCCTGCTCCTGGAGCAAAATAGCGTTCAAATATCTCACGGTGCCGATGCTCGGTTGGGATGGGTTTACCCGAGAGATCAAAAGACAAGGTTGAAACCCTGGATTTGTATCCAATTCCACCGTCCGTGGATAAGGCCAAATAGGGATAGCGTGTGTGTTTGCCAAACTTCTGGGCGACCACTTGATCTAGAGAAATACTGTTCATATACTCTGCACCGCGTACATCTCCGCCAGTAAGCCAAGTATCTCCAGCTAAATGCCCTAGTAATGCACGACTTTTCGGGTGGCTCAATCCGCCAAGGATTGATAAGTCTTCCCGATGGGACTCCAGTGGTTTCAAAGTTTGGGTAAATTGGTAGTCCTTGCCTTCACCAATTGGAAACCAGCTCCATTTTTTATGGTAGTGACTTTCTTCTGGAGGTAACCCTACCCCATTAGGAAAGTACACAAAACACAGACGCTTCATTGCAGATTCCGGACTACTGGGTTTGAATACAGTTCCCATACCCATTGCTTCCATGTACGGAATGGTGCAGGTAACGCCCAAACCTTTTAAAAAGGTTCTTCGGTCCAGGTGCCATGATTTTCTAGCCATAACTTATGTTTTAAAGATCTCCAATAAATGATTTGCTGGTAATGATATGTTCAAATACAGATTGAAATCGATAACCATCCGCTCTGATATCAGCAACTATCGATTCAATTTCGGGTTCATCCACAAAGGTGACATCCCGGCCCATAGCATATGAGAATAAATGTTTTACCAATGATCTTGTAAAGTCATCAAGTTTTTCATTTAGAATATACGCTTTTATTTCGTCAACACCATCAACTACCTGACCGTCTGGAAGTTCTGTTTTGGTATCGATAGGGTTTCCGTTATGTGCGACTGTCTGATAAAGTCCTACAGCATTGTAATTCTCAAAGACAATCCCATAAGGATCTATTTTGGCATGACAGTCCATGCAGGACACCTTATTTCGATGCAGGAACAATTGTTCTTTTAAGGTCAGTTTTTCAAATCCCGGGGTCTCAGGATCCAATTCCGGAACATTTGGCGGAGGGTCTGGCGGGCGATCTCCCAGTATTTTGGAACGCAACCATACGGCACGTTTTATGGCATGTGCTTGGGTACCATCAGAATGCCCACTCAAAAACGAACCTTGGGACAATAGTCCGCCTCGTTTGGAGTTTGGTGGTAGTGCCACTGGTCTAAAATGGTTGCCTTTTACCCCTTCGATGCCGTAGAATTCGGCCAAGTTTTGGTTTAACATTGCAAAATCCGACTCTATCAGATTTCCTAAGTACATATTGCAATTGAGTACATAATGTACAAATTGATAGGTTTCTTCGGTCATATCACGCTTTACAAAACGTGTATATGCCTCATATTCGTTTACGTTGGCACTCATCGTCTCATGACGATCCATACGTAACCATTCTTTTGAAAAGTTACGGACCATGGCCCATACCTTATCATCTTGCAACATGCGTTGCAACTGTCTCTTCAGCTCCTTTTTTCGATGTAGTTTGCCACGATCAGCAAGTGTTAAGAGTTCCTCATCCGGTGGTGAATCCCATAAAAAATAGGATAAGCGCGATGCTAAAAAATACTCGCGTTCATCATCTGAAGTTCCTTCTTCTGGTTCTGCCAAATAAAGAAAGTTAGGGGAGCATAAAATGGCAACCAAGACCTCTTTTACACCAGCCTCATAGGAAACGTACTCATTCCGTATAGCGCGCCAAAATTCCATGTACGTTTCCACTTCACCTTTATCCAGTGGTCTACGAAAAGCCTTTTCCATAAAATTGGCAAGAACTTGTTGCGTATATACTTCCTTGTTGGATTTTTCCTCCGATGCTATGAAAATAGCGCTATGACTTGTCGGTGGCCAAACGGGATGATAAGGTGCCTCAAATTCAATCTCATGTACCAGTAATGGAGGGCCAGAATCCCGATTATCTTTCACCAAATAATCGTTCCAGACGCCCATGCCCATTATATTGGCCAAAATTTCGGTTTCTAAGGTGTCAATTACCGGAATAGGCAAATCTTCCAATCTACCGCTGAATATATATTGTTTTGGTTGGTCGGTATTGACAACATTCCTGTAGTCGTCAAAGTTTTTGTAGTCGATACCATCATCGGTTCGCGTTCCCGCGAACACGCGCATTATGGGAGCAGCCAAATCGTATTTCTTTTTGCTTTCCGCTTCTTCATTATCCAATTGAAGTGCTACGGGATGGTCATCAGGAAAAGGGGTAATGATTAACTCACCCAGGCCAACAAAAAAGCGCCCGCCAATCTCAATAGCATGTTCCCCTTCTTCCAAATAAGCCATGGTCAAGGGTGTTATCATATCCAAAGACCCATCTTCAGGTTGCTGTAAATGCAGTCGTTCCTGAATTTGGAATTGATCCAAACGCATATTAATGGAAGGCATCCCGTCTTGCGCGGCATACGGATGTGTGAAATCGATTTGGTAATAGCCGGTTTTAGGCGCAGTAAATGTAGCTTTCGCGTAACTGTAATTGGTCAAATCCTCCGAGGCAAGGTATTTACCACGGTAAACCATATTTTGTCGATTCGTAAATTTCCGAGCTTGCAGGTGAATGGTGGATTGCATGTTTTCAGCAGGTACTGTCCGTCTTAAACTAATAAGTCCTTCTTTTTTCACATGCTCGTGGTAGCCCTTGGAAGCCTTCACCCGAAACTCAAAATCACCATCCATGGGAAAATAATCCTTGACTAAAAGTTTCAAGTTGGGTGAAGGTCCCTGCCACGATTTTGGACTAACTTCTTTATGAGGCAAGGCGGAGTAAAGGATAACACCATCTTCTACCACTTCATACCGATCTGAATGTGAACCGCGCATGCCAACGCCTATATTCTTTTTTACTTCTGTATAATAAGCCTCTTCCAAACTGTCTTTTGGTTGCATAGGTAAACCATCAGCATCTAGAATGTCCACAATAAAATCATTGGAATTGATAGGTGCACTTTGATATCCCCCAATCATGGCAGAAGGCAATTCCTCCCCGATTCCCAATCCAAATTGAACCCGATAATGGGTGGATTTAGGTTTTTCAGTTGTTACGATGGCCTTGTCCAACGCTTCCCTGGCTATTTTTTTATAGTAGTCGATATGCAATGGTGAAATCTGTAGCTCATGTCCGTTGTTACTAAATCCCATTTCAGATTTTTCGTCATCGGGTAGAACATCACCAAAATCCATTTTAATTTGCAACAGCTCCTGAAGCGAATTGGTGTATTGCTTTTTGGTCAACCTTCGAATTACGGCCGCCTGACTTGATTTTTTTATTTTGATGGCATGTTGCACCGTCGCTGTAATCCAATCCACTAATAACCGGCGTTCCTCATCTGATAGTTGTTCTTCCTCTTCCGGAGGCATCTCGCCACTGTTGATCATATCCAACATAGCCCGCCACGCAAAAGCATCCGGCCCTTTGATCAAATCCGGGTTGAGCTCATCTATACGCAATCCCGCTTTTTGCTCCTCTGGCCCATGACATTCAACACAGTATTTTTTTAAGACCGGTTGTATGTTATCGGTATAACTATAACTTTCAAGGGTTTTGTTGACCTTTGAATTGTTCATGGCCACCAGACCTTTAAGTTCATATGGGTCATCCCCAAAAAAAGTGCGTACGCTTTCCGGAAGGCTTTTGGTAAGATAATCCGTGCCATGGGTCAAAGACCCTCCATAATGCCCGGCTATACTTAACACGATAACATTTATTGTTAAGGTGCATTGATAAAGTGAAAATTTCCCAATAGATTGATTATTTCCCAGCCTATCAAGCACATACAACCAAACACATAGTATTGCTGTGGCTACACCAAACCATTTATGCAGCACAAAGGCATCACTACCATATGATCCCGAACCGGCTAATAGGACACCGGCTATTACAGCAAGAAATGCAGAGCCGATGATGAACTTTAAGATTACACCGCGAATTTGGGCCATCTGGGATTTTGGAATTAAAAATTCCAGAATGAACAAACACAAGAGCGAACCAATTGGTAAATGAACCACTAATGGGTGGAATTTGCCAAATAAGTCCAATAGCCAGAAATTTACACTAGGAATTGGAATCATTGGTGCAACCAGCAACAATAGTGTGCCAATAGTTGCTTGAATTACCAATTTTTTGTCGCTCATGCGTTATTGTTCTTTATGATGAAGTTTGGTGGTTACGCTTTCCAATAACATTTGGAAAGGGTTTTACACAAAATTAAAATATCGGTATTCCAGAAAACACCTAAGAATTTGCATGAATCGATACTAAAATTGCCCGATATTGAAGAATTTGTGGATTTATGTGTTAAAATGCAAAGTAATGCGTATTCCGGCTTTCAATAAATTGAGGTAAACTTGTGAAAGGGAAAGTAAAAGCTACTACTTTAAATTATTCAGAATAAAATCCAATGTGGGATTGGTATTTAGTTTCTGCTGGAAAGACAAACTTTTATGGGCTATGGGTGCTGCCAACCCTTTGGTTCTTAAATAGCGAATCATTTCCTCATCTGCTAGAGCAACCTTACCAGACAAGAGCATATCCAAGCTTTCTTCGTTTTGATACCGCTTGTAGATCTTGCGTAATCCGCTTAGGTATAATCGGTCCTTGGTAAATCCACCCCCACGATGCGCCCTTAATGTGATACTAAAAGCTTCATCCCTATTCAATTTATATTGCCCGTGAATCAAATCAAAAGTATCAGCGAAAGAGTAACCTTTGATCAAACTGTCTGCGGCCAACACACGATAGGCCAATTCCTTTAATCGTTTAAGGGTCAATGCTCCACCCATGTATTCGCTAAAAACCGCCAAGCCTTCTTGGGTTTCCACATTCTTGGGTAATCCATTTGAAAATATTTTTAAAGGCTGTAACTGGCCATTGAATGTAGTAACCAAATGAATGCCTATCTCATGGTTTGCAAGGGTTAACAGTTGATTCTTACTGAACTTTATATGCTTTTTGATCAGCAGCGACTGTGAACTATTACTGACCATAGCCTCTGCAGCTATATGTGTTGAGAATTTTATGTTCAGCGGAAAATCGTAATGCTTTGCGTAGTCTTCAAAATAGTCTCGCGCTTCTTCAGCAGTATAGACTTTCTCCATATCCAAGGAAGCTGGCTCATCCTCAAAGTGCAAAATATATCTTGCATTCTGAACGTCGCGCTCCATTGGAGTTCCATAAACACGTAGTGAGTTGTAATAGAATTTTCGCCCCTTTCCAATTGTCTCAATGCATTGAATCATATTGGAATAGTGATAAATCACTTCTTGATACAACTGGCGTATCTTTTCATCTTTAATTCGCTCTAGGCGTTGCGAATAGAATAGACGATGCAGCTTGTATGGATCAAACTTGAGTTTTGGGTACTTAAAATTAGGCTCTGCGGTGTATTTAGAAGAAAAAAAACGCTGTTTTTCCTTTTCAATGTTCAAAGGGTTGATGTAACTCAACAATTCAATCCTTCGTACCAAACGATCAAGGTTGGCATCAATCTCAAACAGATGGCCATATTCCTTATCAAGTTCCCCTATTTGCGCTGACTCGATCATATTCTTGATGACTGAAACTCCTCTACCATTATTGGAATCAATGATTTTAATTGTGTTTCCACAGATCTAACCACCTCCGGATAGATTATTCCGGTACTTTCGTCGCAATAGATTTTGGAAATTTCGGTCGCCAAAACTAAGGTATTTCCAAAGTTCTCGGTAATATATTTTAAAAAATAGCCCTTTCCATGGAACGTATCATTGAGTTTGGCCTGATTGTCAATTCCATTTGGGAGTTGAATGCCATCCAATTTATCCCTCCAACTTTCTACTAGACCACCGTATCTGTCCATATCTATATTAATAGTACCCAAATTCCATGCGGGCACAGGTCGATCCCATCGTTTCCAATTGTAGCTATGCATATCAAAAACAATGGCTTTTCCAAATTCGGATTCTATTTTACGAACCAATGCTTGTACTACTCTGTAGAAATTTGCATGTTTCTTTAAACTGTACTCCTTTTCAGTTTCGGGCAATGGTGTTCGCCACAATTGTTTTCCCCAAGCAGTATCAAAAATGGCAGTTTGTGGTTCTCGGTTTAAATCATATTCAAACCTGCTGTCACATCCTGCCAAAACTATGGGGAAACTTTGTACCATTTCTTTGGTACACGGATCCTCTTCGTACCAACGGTCGAATTCGCTATGCAGACAATTGTCCCATAAGGATTTTCTGAATTGATGTCCATCATGAACCGCCCCACAGATAAAAGGTACATATGATGAAATTTTTAAGGTAAACGCATAATCCTCTGAAACCGTCTCGAAGCACGTTCCGGTTTCAATATGTTGTAGTATTTCATCAATGGATAATCTAAGCATTCTCTACCTCACTGCGTAATCGTGATCTTCTATCAAAGGCTTGAAGCTTGTCCAAAACCTTACTTTCAACAAAATCAATGACCTTGCATTGGATTTTGGTTTTGTATACCTTGTTCATATAAGTTATTCCGCCTGGCGACATTACATTTACCTCAACAAGTTTTCCGCCAATCACATCAATTCCAACAAAATACAAACCATCATTAACCAACTTGGGCCCTATTTGCTTGCAAAGCGCTTTTTCTTCCTTGGTCAGTGTGTGTTTAGCAACCGACCCTCCTGCTGAGACGTTGGAGCGATGATCATCCGAACCTGGGATTCGCCGCATCGCACCTATGGGTTCACCATTCAAAATCAAAACTCTAATATCACCCTGATCTGCACCTTCAATATACTCCTGAAGGATAACATAATTGGAGGTGCCATCTGAATTGGTCACATAAAAATCCAACAAGGATTTGATATTGGACATGGCAGATTTCTCAATAAGAATGACCCCAGAACCCCCAAATCCATTCAAAGGTTTCAGAATCATTTTATCAGCAGAAGATTCCTTTATTTGCTGTACGAGATACCTTTTGTTTTTGGAAACGTGGGTAACTGGAATTATGTTGCTATGGCTGTCCCCAAAGGCTGCCGTATACAGTTTGTTGTTCGCTTCCCGTAGCCCTTGTAAAGAATTCATGATAAAGACGTCATCCTTTACTGAATCCAAAAAGTTCAGCATCAAGGGGTCCAAAGGTGGGTTAGCTCTCATAAATATGACATCAAAACCAGCCAACGGCAACATTTCCTCGCGAATTGAGGCTTGCTTATAAAAGGTTTTCAGGTTACTGGAAACCTTGTCCATTCTATTGATAACGGTGCAAAAAGCACTGGTAACGCTGTTTCTTATAGTCAGATTAGCCGGTGTACATAATGCCACCCCATGTTTTCGCTTCACACATTCATGAATCAATGCTAAACTTGTGTCGTTTTCGGGATCAATTTCATCCCATGGATACATCAAAAAACATATGTTCATAGCGATAATTTATTTGATTGGTTATTTTACTTCATCCAAATGATCATCCCAGTCTTCCACATGTGGATCACCTAATTTACCTACAGATTTAGCCACTACCATTGATACCGTTGCATCGCCAGTAACATTAACCGTAGTGCGACACATATCCAAGGGTCTATCAACGGCAAATATCAATGCTAGAGCAACTGGGTAGAGGTCTGCAGGAAAACCAATGGATTCCAGTACGATTACCAACATAACCATTCCTGCACCTGGCACTGCTGCAGAACCAATAGATGCCAGTAAGGCAGTTAAAATAATGGCCAATTGATTGGATAATCCTAGACCTTCTGGCCATAAAACTTGCATAATGAAAACGGCTGCCACACCTTGGTACAAACTTGTTCCATCCATGTTAATTGTAGCGCCAACTGGTAGGACAAAACTTGATACTTCTTTATCTACGCCGATATGCTCTTCCACACGCTCCATGGTCACAGGCAAGGTGGCCGCACTCGAACTTGTGGAAAAAGCCAACAGCTGTGCCGGGCTTATTTCCTTTAGAAACCAAAAGGGGTTCTTTTTGGTGTATACGGATACCAAAACAACATAAAATGTGATCATTAGAAGCAATCCTAAAACCACTACGCCTGCGTATTTTAACAAGGCCAACAATAAATCAGGATCATTGGATGTTACCACCACACTTGCCAAAAGTGCAAATACGGCATATGGTGCGATCAACATGATCAAATCCACCATTTTTAGCACTACATCATTTAAAGCATCAAAAAAGTCCTTTAATGGTTTTGCCCGTTTTTCACCTATTAGAAGCATGGAAATTGCGAACAATATGGTAAACACTATAACTTGAAGCATTCGTCCATTATCAGAAAATGCACTGAATGCATTATCAGGCACCATATCCTCTAAAAACTTCAAGGGACCGCTCTTCTTTTGCTGAGTTGCTTGGGCTAGTTTGGAAGTAACTTCCTGGTCACCCGCATAAGTGCGCTCCAATTTAGCAACTGTGGCCTCCGATATGCCATCTCCTGGTTGTAATAAGTTGACAAGTATTAAGCCTATGCTAATGGCAACTACCGTAGTTCCAATATAAATGGCGATTGTACGTAAGCCAATATTCCTGAATTTTGAGATATCCTTTAAATCAGAAATACCTTTGATCAAGGATGCCAAGATTAAGGGTATCGCAATCAATTTCAAAAATTTTACGAAGATGGTACCGAAAGGTTGGATCCAATCTGAAACAAAATCCTTACCCCAATCAAAACCGGTCATCACATAACCGAAAATGATACCTAGTAGCATACCAATAAGGATCTGCCAGTGCAGTTCTAGTTTGCGCATATATAAGTTTTAGGAAAGTAAGATACTATTTTGGTGGGAAATGCCCTAACCCCAAATTTAGATTTTATTGGAGCGAGCCAAAAGCGTGAAATCCGCCATTACCAAAGCGGCCATGGCCTCTACTATGGGTACGGCCCTAGGAACGACACATGGGTCATGTCTTCCTTTTCCTTGGGTAGTTACTTTCTCGCCCTCTTTATTGATGGTATCGTAAGCCTGTAAGACCGTTGCCACAGGTTTAAAGGCTACATTAAAGTAAATATCCATTCCATTGCTAATTCCACCTTGGATTCCACCACTGCGATTGGTCTTGGTGGTGCCATCTGGATTGTAAGCATCATTATGCGCACTGCCTTTCATCTGAACTCCGGCAAAACCGCTTCCGTACTCAAAACCTTTTACCGCGTTAATCGATAGCATTGCAGATCCAAGAACCGCATGAAGTTTATCAAATACAGGTTCACCCAAACCAATAGGTACATTTTGGATGACGCAACTAATTACACCTCCTATGGTATCCCCCTGTTTTTTAATGGATTTGATATAATCTTCCATTTTTTCGGCCATATCTTGATCCGGACAACGCACTGGATTTTTTTCAATTACCGAAAAGTCCAGTTCTTGGTACGCTTTATCTAGTTGCAACTCGCCTACTTGGGAAACGTAGGCATTGATTTTCATTTCACCCAATAGCTGCTTGGCTATTGCACCTGCAACCACTCTACTTGCCGTTTCACGGGCAGAACTCCTACCGCCTCCCCTATAGTCACGGAAACCATATTTCTGATCATAGACATAATCAGCATGTGAAGGTCTGTAAGAGTCTTTTATATGCGCATAATCCTTTGATTTTTGGTTGGTGTTGAAGATTGCAAAACCTATTGGTGTTCCAGTGGTCATGCCTTCAAATATTCCTGAAAAAAACTCAACGGTATCTGGCTCCTTTCTTTGCGTTACAATGGCAGATTGGCCAGGCTTTCTGCGGTTAAGTTCATTTTGAATTTTATCCAAGTCCAAGGTAACTCCAGCAGGACATCCATCAATTACACCACCCAATGCTTTTCCGTGGGATTCACCAAAAGTGGTGAGCTTAAACAATTGACCAAATGAATTACCTGCCATACCTGAAAATCTAAAAGCCTCAAAGGTAACGGATATTGCGGGTATTAAAAAACCCCGGGGACGCATAACCTTAGTGTAACAGAATGTAGCGGAAGGTCATGATTTCTTAACAATATGCTGATGTATTCTTGATTTCAAATTGATTTTCAGTTTATTCCCACAAGTTTATTTTGCAGTTAAATGCTTCATAAATTGAAAAAAAGGAAAATTGAATTGGCTGTGATATCAGATGTTCACTTGGGGACATATGGTTGTCATGCGGACGAGCTTATTGCATACCTGAACAGTATACAGCCAAAAAAGTTGATTTTGAATGGCGATATTATAGACATCTGGCAATTCAGTAAACGCTATTTTCCTGCGTCCCATCTAAAGGTTCTGAAGAAGGTTATTGGAATGGCATCGAAAGGCACCGAAGTTTACTATATAACTGGAAATCATGATGAAATGCTCCGTAAGTTCAGTGATACTTCAATGGGCAATTTTAAAATCATGAACAAGTTGGTGCTAAATCTTGATGGCAAAAAAGCTTGGATTTTCCATGGGGATGTATTCGATTTGTCTATCCAAAATGCCAAGTGGTTGGCTAAATTAGGTGGTTACGGTTATGACCTACTTATCCTGTTGAACAGCATTGTAAATTGGTGCTTGGTTAAGATGGGTCGTGAGAAGTACTCTTTGTCCAAACGAATTAAAAATGGCGTAAAGAGTGCGGTAAAATACATCAATGATTTTGAAAAGACCGCTGCCGACCTTGCCATCGAAAACCATTACGATTATGTGATATGCGGACACATACATCAACCCAAAAAAGAACGGTACGAAAACAAAAACGGGAGCTGCACCTATTTGAATTCTGGTGACTGGGTCGAAAATTTAACCGCTCTGGAATATTCATTCAAACGCTGGCGAATTTATCATTACAACCATGATCGTCTTTCGCCATTCTTTGCTGATGAAGACCTTAAGGAAATGGACATGAATGAATTGATAGCCTCCATTACAGATAAAACCACTGATGTGGACATTGAAATTGAGGAAATACCGGAGAAAGCTAAGGATTTAGATGACCAAGGCCTTGAGTAAAATAGAAACAGGATGCTCCGCATCTCTATCTGTACCATCCTTTATTTGATGTCTACAACTGGTTCCATTGGCGGAAATCAATGTGTCATTATCGCACTTTTTCACCGCCGGAAATAATTTTAATGCGCCCACTTGCATGCTGGTTTCATAGTGTTCTTTTTCATATCCAAAAGAACCGGCCATTCCGCAGCAACCAGAAGGTATTATGGTCACTTTGTAGTTTTCAGGTAGATTTAAAATATCGAAGGTGACTTTTTGATTGGAAAGCGCCTTTTGATGACAATGGTTATGTATTTTGACCTCTCTCGTTTCCTTGGTGAAAACCTCAGGACCTAGATTACCCTGTTCTATTTCCGATGCTAAAAACTCTTCAATCAAATAAGATTGTTTACTCAATTTTTCAGTCAAGTTTTTATCAGTTAGCAATCGTTTGTATTCATCCCTAAACGATAGAATTGCTGAAGGTTCCAAGCCAACAATTGGTATTTCGCTATTTAGATAAGGAGCTAATTGTATGCTGTTTTTCTCCGCTAATCGCTTCGCTTGTTTCAGAAAACCTTTGGACAAATACGTCCTACCACTCTCGGCATAAAACAGTTCAACATCATAACCTAATCTACAAAGTAGTTCAATGGCGTCTTTACCAACCTCAACATCCAAATACTTTGTGAATTCATCAATATAAAGGACCACCTTTTTACCTGCTTCCTCCTTGGTTTTTGGCTGTGCCTTCAAAAACTTGGCAAAATCCACTTTATAAACCAAGGGCAAACTTCGTTCTTGCGCCACTCCAGATGCTCTTTTGAGCAAGCCGCCAAAAAAATTGGACTTGTACATGGTGTTGGTTAGTGCGGGCACCTGGCTACCCAATGCGGTAAGTTTGGTATTATGGGCAAACAATTTACTTCTAAATGGATAGCCGTTAGTTTCTTGGTACTGATACAAAAACTCAGCTTTTAGCGCAGCAATATCAACATTACTTGGACATTCGCTGGCACATGCCTTACAACTCAAACACAAATCAAAAACTTCTTTTAATTCCTTGTGGTCAAACTGATTAGGCTTATAGGAATTTGTCAAAAATTCCCTCAAGGTATTGGCTCGCCCCCTAGTTGTGTCCTTTTCGTTTTTGGTGGCATGATAGCTCGGACACATTCCACCTTTCATATGATGGCTTTTACGACAATCCCCGCTCCCATTACATTTTTCCGCGGCTTTTAAAATACCTTCACTATCAGAAAAATCCATTAAGGTCTTAACTTCAGGTTCACTGCGATCCACTTCGTAACGAAGGGATTCATCCATTGGGAATGCATCAACAATTTTGCCTGGGTTGAAAATATTATTGGGGTCAAATGACTTTTTGAGACGCTTAAGTAGCTCGTAATTCTTTTCACCTATCATCAATGGAATGAATTCGGCCCGTACAATGCCATCTCCATGTTCGCCACTAAAACTACCCTTGTATTTTTTAGTCAAATGCGCTACATCCGTGGTGATTTCCCGGAACAACTTCACGTCTTCCGACTTTTTAAGATTAAGAATAGGCCTCAAATGCAACTCACCGGCTCCGGCATGGGCATAATACACGGCTTCTTGGCCGTACCCTTTCATGATGTTGGTAAATTCCCCGATAAAATCCTTTAAATCGTCAATAGCTACTGCAGTATCTTCAATACACGCTACTGCTTTTCTGTCCCCGACCATGTTTCCAAGCAAACCAAGGCCTGCTTTTCGTAATTCAATCGCTTTAGCAATTTCGTCACCGCGAAGCACAGGACTGGAATAGCTCAATCCCGATTGTTCAACAGTCTTAAGTAAGGCTTCCAATTGTCTGTTCAAGTCATCCTCTGAATCGGCTTTGACTTCCAACATCAAAATTGCGGCTGGGTCTCCGCTAACAAAGAACCGATTCTCTAATTGTGCCCTATTGCTTTTGGTACAATCCAGAATTACCTTATCCATCATTTCGCACAAATGGAGGGAATGTTGCATAGCCGGTGCCACATCGGCCAAACTATCTTCCAGCGTATGATAGTGTGTGGCCACCATGGCAGCATATTCAGGTGGTAAATCATCCAGCTGTAGCGTTATTTCAGTCGTAAAGGCCAAAGTACCTTCACTCCCCGAAAGTAATTGGCATAAATCAAAGTCATTGGCTTTTGTGCCATATCGATTATTGTTTAAAAGTTCATCGACTGCATAACCAGTATTCCTTCTGTGAATGCTGGGATTTGGAAATTCATCTCGAATTTGTTGCTGTGTTTCCAACTTACCGAGTTCGTCATTCAAAAAACGATAGATATCCCCCTCCAAATCTTCTTGGGCCATCTTTTCGTTAAATGCATGTGAATCCAGAGCGGTTATTTCTTTTACACTTCCGTCTGATAGAACGCATTGCATAGCAACTACTTTGTCCCGAGTAACGCCGTATTGAATAGATGTAGTCCCTGAGGAGTTGTTTCCGACCATACCCCCTATCATGCATCTGTTAGCAGTGGACGTATTTGGTCCAAAAAACAAACCAAATGGTTTTAAATATAGATTCAACTCATCTCTAACCACTCCCGGTTGAACCCTGACCTGCTTCTTTTCCTGGTCCAATTTCAGGATTTGAGTGAAGTGTTTGGAAACATCCACAACAATGCCATCCCCAACACATTGTCCAGCCAATGAAGTGCCAGCAGTCCTTGGGATAAGTCCAATTCCATTGGTATTGGCAAATCCAATCAGGTGTTGTATATCGGTAGAAGTCTTTGGAAAAGCTACGGCTTGAGGTAGTTTTCTGTAAACAGAAGCATCAGTGGCATATAAAGCCTTACTTAATTCATCTATTTTAAGTTCTCCTTCAAGTAGTTGGGCAAGGTTTTTGAATAAAGATTTTTCCAATCTGGAACAATTTTTGGGTTCCTAAGCAGTTTTAATGTCAAAAAGAAGTACAAAACTATCTTTAATTTTTAACTAAACGAGAAACTTATGAGGATTACCACATTATTTATTGGACTTTTTTTGTTTGCAACAGCATCATTGAGTGCCCAAGATATTTCTGAACATGCACTTGGTTTGCGATTAGGTGACAGTGATGGATTTGGAGCTGAAATTTCCTATCAAAAATCCATAGGTAGATATAACAGGGCCGAGTTCAATCTTGGATGGCGTGATAGCCGGGCCTTTGATGCCTTTAAACTTGCCGGCGTATACCAATGGGTACATCCTTTGGATGGCAATTTTAATTGGTATTATGGTGTTGGAGGCGGATTAGGCAGCGTTGATTTTGAATTGGATGGAAGCGATGACGATGATGGTCTATTCGTTTTTGCCGCAGGTGATATTGGAATAGAATACAATTTTGATATCCCATTATTGCTCTCCCTTGATTTTCGCCCGGAAATAGGACTGATTGGCTACGACGGCTTTGAGAATGACTTTGATTTTGATATAGCTCTGGGTATTCGATATCAATTCTAATCATTAATAGAGAAACACGCCCTTAACCCCTTTTAAAAGTTAAGGGCTTTTTTTTGCCATAGGTAATGAATAACTTAGCAGCTTAAATTGATTCGAATGAAAAATGTATTAACGATTGCATTAGGTTTGGTGCTTTTAGCTTCCTGTAATTCAACTCCTGAAGGATTTATGATAAATGCTACGGTTACAGGAGACTTGCAGAACGGTACCCAGGTTTTCTTAAAAACCACGGATTCCCTAAACCAACTAATGGATGTAGATACCACCACGGTGGAAAATGGCACTTTTGCTTTTTCTGGCGCCCAACTTGAACCTAAACTGCACTATATTTTCGTTGAAGCCAATAGGGGAAATATTCCTTTTATCTTGGAAAATGGCACTATTGATGTAAAATTCCAGAAAGACAGTATGAATTATGCCAGTCTCAAAGGAACCCCACAGAATGAGCTTTTTATGAACTTCCTAGGTGAATCAAGGCAATTATCCCAACGTGCCCGTTCTATGCAGGATGATATGCGAAGAGCAGCGCAACAACAGGATACTGCTACAGTGACCGCATTGCGGGAGGAGTATATGGAATTTCAAGATGATGTAAAAAACTTCAATATTGATTTTGCCAAGGAAAATCCAAGCGCACTGATTTCTGTTTTGATTATCAATAATCTTATGATGAGCAAAACTTTACCCAGAGATGAAATCATGGAATTATATGAAGCATTGACTCCGGAAATGAAAGCTTCAGAACAGGGTGAAATTCTTAAAAAACAATTGGATCAGTCCAAAAATACGGACATAGGTGGTGTTGCTCCAGAATTTTCGGCGCCGACACCTGATGGCGATTCGTTAGCTCTAAGTGAAGTAAAAGGTAAATTAACCCTTATTGATTTTTGGGCCGCCTGGTGTAGACCTTGTCGCGCTGAAAACCCAAATATTGTGAACGTCTACAACAAATATCACGATAAAGGCTTGAACATTATTGGTGTTTCATTGGATGCCAGAGCCGAAGATTGGAATAAAGCGATTGAAGCTGATGGCCTTGCATGGAATCATATTTCCAACCTAAAACGGTTTCAGGATCCCATTGCGAAATTGTATAACATCAATGCAATCCCAGCTGCTTTCCTTTTAGATGAGAATGGTGTAATCATTGCCAAAGATTTAAGAGGTCAGGCGTTGGAAGATAAAGTTGCGGAATTGCTCAACTAAGCAGTACCAAATAATACCAAAAGAAACCGATGGCCAATCCCATCGGTTTTTTTTATGCCATAAGAACGCTATAATTTTCCCATCTTCTCCAATACGAACAAGATCACAATGGGTAAAGCCAACAGTACTACTGTGAATGTTTCAGTAACAAACAATTCAGGTTTAAACAACAATGTTGTAGCATAACCGCCAATAGCTCCACCAAAATGAGCGGAATGCCCAATATTACCCATTCTACTTTTCATACCGTAAATGGAATAGATCATATAGCCAATACCTAGTACATAAGCTGGGAATGATAATCCTCTAATAAAAACAAATTGAAGCGGCATATCCGGGTTCAATAAAATGGCGGCGTAAAGAATTCCTGTGACTGCCCCACTGGCTCCTACGGCGCTATAATACGGTTCATCCTTATGAAAGAAGAGCCCTAGCAAACTACCCCCAAGCAAACTCACAAAATAGATGATCAAAAATTTACCTGCATCGAACCAATTAATCACGACATGCGCGAAAAAATAGAGCGTGAACATGTTAAAGAAAAGATGGGAAACATCCACATGAAGGAATCCTGAGGTAAACATACGTTCCTTCTGACCAGCCGTTATCCCACCGATACTGAATTTGTACCTGTTAAAAAATGAATCGTCGTTGAACCCCTTGAGGGAAACCAAGATATTGGCTGCCATTATTGCAATGGTAGCAGCATGCAAATTGAACATGGGCGACTAAGGTTTGGGCTCAAATATAGCTATATTTGCGCACAAGAATTACGTATGCAGCTGGTTGTTTATCTACTTGTTTACCCCTTGCTCTGGCTGATTTCCAGACTTCCATTTCGAATGCTTTACATCATTTCTGATGGTGTTTATCTAATCCTATATCGTGTATTCGGTTATCGTAAAAAGGTGGTGCGCAGCAACTTAAATCTTGTATTTCCTGAGAAATCGGAACTGGAAATTAAATCCATTGAAAAAAAGTTTTACAAGCATTTGTGCGATATGTTCCTAGAAATGATCAAAACCATGGGCATTGGTAATGATCAGCTACAAAAACGCTTTATTTTTACCAATATTGATGTGTTACACCGTTTGGAAACGCAGAACAAAAGCATTATGCTCATGTTTCCACATTACGCAAGCTGGGAATGGGCAATAGCTCTGGATAAACATATCGCATCCAAAGGTTATGGAATCTACCAAAAAATCGGTAACAAGTATTTTGATAGGATGGTCCGCGATATCCGACAAAAATTTGGTACTACATTGATTTCAACAAAAGCCACAAAGGAAATTGTGGCCAAGAATAAGGAAATGGGTCAATTAAGCATGTATGGCATATTAAGTGATCAGTCACCAATGGTAAAAAAAACGCATTTATGGACCCCATTCATGGGCATCACCGTACCTGCGCATACTGGTGCGGAATTGTTGTGCAATAAATTGGATTTGCCAGCGGTCTATTTAAAAGTAAAAAAGTTAAAACGAGGACACTACCAAGGAAGCTTCAAAGTTTTGGTTGAGAACCCACGGGAAATGGAGGAATTTGAGCTGACCAAGGTCTTCCTGAATGAAGTTGAAAATTCGATTCGTGAAGCTCCCGAGTATTATTTTTGGACCCATAAACGCTGGAAACACAAGGATAAAGTTCCAAAGGAATTTCAAAACACTCCAGCCTAATGGCACGCAAAAAAAGAAGATACCTAAAACGTAAAATCCTAGGTATCGCGGTGCTTACTTATCTTGTATTTGCCAATTCCTGTATGACTATGAGAAGTTCGGCAAAGGAAACTCAACAATTTTTTAATGAAAAGGGTGTCACGTACATCGAAAAAACAGCCCAAATTGAAGATAAGAAACTTCATTATATCCAAACTGGTAACCCAGATGGTCCAACTTTAGTATTTGTACACGGCTCACCAGGAAGCTGGAACGCCTATGAATCCTATCTCGTGGATGCTACTCTGATCAAGCATTTTCGTCTTATCGCACCTGATCGACCCGGATTTGGTAAAAGTGAATTTCGAAAAAGTCTGGGACTAAAACCGCAAGCTGATTTGCTTAATCAACTCTTAAAGAAATTGGATAATGGGAAACCATACACTTTGATAGGTCATTCGTATGGAGGGCCACTTATCGTAAAGATGGCATTGGAAAAATCCAATTATTATGAGAATCTTGTTGTACTGGCAGGTGCATTGGACCCTGAGGCAGAAAAACCAGAAAAATGGCGAAAACCCTTAACCTGGATACCTCTGAAATATTTGGTTCCCGGTGCATTGAAACCGTCCAATGACGAGCTCTGGTTTTTGAAAAAAGACTTGGTTGAAATGAAACCAGAGCTTCATAGGCTTAAAACTCGTACCTTGATCATACATGGTACTGCAGATAAGTTGGTTCCCTATAGTAATGTTCCGTTTATGAAAGAGCATTTTACCAAGGTGGATAGTTTAAAGGTGATGGCCTTGGACAGTGTCAATCATTTTATAGTTTGGAACCAAGAGCGATTGATAAAAGATGCCATCCTAGATTGGACAAATCCCAAGTAATGTTTACTTTTTGTTGTCTCCAACTCGTTGTTGGTCTAAATTAAATGGGAATACCCACTGATTTCCATATCATTAACTATGGAAATACTACAACTTTTATGGCAAGAGGTACTTGGTTTTCTTGGTGTGACCCCTGCCCTTGAGATTTTAAAATCTGGTGATTACAGTTCGTTTAAAACCTATGATGGAATCGCATCTTTGATTTATCCTATTATTCCATTACTATTGTTGCTGGAACTGGCAGTTGGGTTGGTTTACAAAAAACCGCAAATCAAGGTATACAAAGTCAATTTCCTTATATACATTTTCAATCGGTTTGTTGGCAGGTTCATCGCTATCGCCATGGTTACTTATTGCTTAGGGTTATTTAGTTCTTATGCAATTCTTGAAACAACAAACACTTGGTACTGGTTTATTTACGCCTATATCGTTTGGGAATTGGGGCATTTTGTTTATCACTATCTAGGACATAAAGTGCGATTATTTTGGTGCTTGCACTCTACACATCATGCACCTGAAGAGATGAATCTTAGTGTTACCCATGCCCATTTTTTCTTGGAAGCACCTTATGCGGATACCATAAGAACCACTGTTTGCATCCTTTTAGGAGTGAAACCAGAAATGCTTTTCACGGTAATGTTCATTGACGGCACTTATGGCGCTTTCATTCATATTGGTGAAAACATGATAAAAGATGCGCGCTTTGGTTTTCTCAACAAACTCATGCTTACACCATCTCATCATCGCGTACATCATGCAAGGAATCCCTTATACATGGATACAAATTTTTGTAACCTTCTCAACATATGGGATCGTGTTTTTGGGACATATCAGGAAGAACAACGGGATGTTAAAATCGAATATGGAATTACCCGGGAAATGAACTCAGGTAACTTTTTGGATGTGTATTTTGGGGAAATCGTAGCCTTGTTCAAAGATGTGGTCAACGCACCAGGTATATTGAATAAAATATTGTATTTGTTCATGCCTCCAGGCTGGAGTCACAACGGGGATCATAAGACAGCTAAGGTGGTGCGAAAAGCTTATCTAGATAATTCGTAGTCTTTAAATTTTTCCTAAAATTTACATCTCCGTAGGATTAATTGCTATTTTCATGGTGATTCAAAAACCAAAAAATGAAACAGTTAACCACTACCCTATTATTATTATGCCTCAGTTTTTCATTTGCTCAAAAAAAAGCCGAGGTCTCTGATGAAATTGTCAGTGCAATCAAAAAAGATGTTTGGATACCATTTATGGAATCCTACAACGAGCTAAATTCCAACAAGCTTATGTCCATTCACTCCCGCGACATCGTACGGGTGACCATAGATGACAACCAAATTAAATCTGGTGAGACTTACTTGGAATACTATGGAAAGTTTTTAAACATCGTAAAAGACAAAGGCGGTAAAGTAGCCATTGCGTTTGCCATAGCTTCCACAGCAGTTGACGAAAGTGAAGAAATAGCTTATCAAACCGGATACTACCGTTTTAGCACCTTAAGCAAGGATGGCGAAGAAATGGTTGTACGTGGTTATGGCTATTTTAACGTAGGCCTAAAACTGGAGGATGATAATGTTTGGCGTATCTGGCTAGATTCCGACAAAAAAGCCGAAATCACGGATAGCGAATTCAACGCACACAAAACCGTTTACGAGATTATCAATGGCCCTTCCTAGGATAAACCTGCGATTTCCTTAATTTCAGAAATAATTCGATCAGCCAAATCGTCTGCTTCAATTTGCGATTTGGCTTCGGTATAAATACGAATAATCGGTTCGGTGTTTGATTTACGGAGATGTACCCAGTTTTCTGCAAAATCGATTTTAACGCCGTCAATGGTGGAAACATCTTCATGGGCGTACTTCTTATGCATCGTTTCCAAAAGTCCATCCACATCCAGTTCCGGGGTCAATTGAATTTTCTTTTTGCTCATGAAATAACTTGGGTAACTGGCCCTTAATTCGGCAACAGTTCCGCCTCTTTCGGACATCAACATCAAGAACAAGGCTGTTCCAACTAGGGCGTCCCTTCCATAATGACTTTCAGGATAGATGATACCGCCATTTCCTTCCCCACCAATAATGGCATTGTTGGCTTTCATTTTTGTGACCACGTTGACTTCACCAACTGCAGCAGCTTCATAATTGCACCCATGTTTCTGGGTTACATCCCGCAGCGCACGTGAAGAAGAAAGATTGGAAACTGTATCTCCTTTGGTCTTCCCCAAAACATAATCCGCGCAAGCAACCAAGGTATATTCTTCCCCAAACATTTCACCTTCATTGCTTATAAATGCAAGTCTGTCCACATCAGGGTCAACCACAATACCAAAATCCGCTTTTTCCTTTACCACCAAATCGCAGATATCTCCCAAATGTTCCTTTAATGGCTCTGGATTGTGCGGGAAATGACCAGTTGGGTCACAATAGAGCTTAATTACTTCCACGCCTAATTCTTCCAATAGCTTAGGTATTGCAATTCCTCCGGTGGAATTTACACCATCAACTACCACTTTAAAGCCTCCTTTTCGGGTTACTTCCTTATCCACCAGCGGTAAATTCAAAACTTCATCAATATGGATATCTATATAGGAATCATTCTTTGTGATCGTACCCAAATCATCCACTTGTGCAAAATCAAAACTTTCGTTTTCGGCCAATTCCAGAATCTTGGCCCCTTCTACCGCATTAAGGAATTCCCCTTTTTCGTTTAATAGTTTAAGTGCATTCCATTGTTTTGGATTGTGACTTGCAGTCAATATGATACCCCCGTCAGCTTTTTCCAAGGGCACAGCTACTTCCACTGTTGGCGTGGTTGATAATCCTAAATCGACAACATCAATTCCTAATCCAACCAAAGTCGAAACCACAAGGTTTTGAATCATCTCTCCAGATAGACGAGCGTCTCTTCCAATTACAACATTCAATTTTTCCTTTCCTGAATACTCCTTTAGCCAAGTTCCGTATGCTGCTGCAAATTTTACCGCATCTATCGGTGTTAAATTATCGTTTGTAGCTCCTCCAATGGTTCCTCGGATTCCAGAAATGGATTTAATTAGTGTCATAATTGCTAAAAATTTTGTGCAAATATAAAAGGCAATACCACATTACATGTTTCGAATTTGTAAATTTCGTCTTCAAATCACCACATTTGAACTTTCTAGCCCATATTTATCTTTCATTTGACGACCCTGAAATTACTTTGGGGAATTTCTTCGCTGATCATATTCGAGGCAACAAATTCAAACATTTCCCAGAGAGGATTCAAAAAGGAATCATGTTACATCGTGAAATAGACACCTATACAGATGCACACCCCATTGCGAAACAAAGTAGCAAACGGCTGCATAAAAATTACTCTCATTATAGCAGGGTCATTGTAGATATTTATTACGATCATTTTCTAGCAAAGAACTGGTCCAACTATTCAAAAACACCTTTGGATGTCTTTATTTCAGATTTCTACGACCTTTTGCAAGACAATTACAAAATTCTTCCGTTGACCACCCAGCGTATGATTCCGTACATGATTGCTGATAACTGGTTATTGAGCTATGCGGAATTGGATGGGATTTCCAATGTTTTGGATGGTATGAACCGCAGAACCAACAATAAATCCCGAATGAATTTTGCCATTATGGACCTAAGAGAACATTACGAAGCATTTGAAGATGAGTTCATGCTTTTTTTTAAAGAATTGATTACCTTTTCCCACCTAAAATTTAAAACCTTATGAGATATTTATCCGTATTCTGCATTGCATTGTTGTTCATCAATTGTAAGCAGCAAATTGCTACACCTACTGGTTTGGTAACAGAAAATGCAATGGTAGTTTCCGCACGAGAAGAAGCGTCAAAAATTGGTTCCGATATTATGGCCACAGGGGGAAATGCCTTTGATGCCATGGTTGCCACGGAATTGGCATTGGCTGTTGCATATCCATTTGCCGGAAACCTAGGCGGCGGCGGATTTATCGTTTATCGAAAGAACAATGGTGAAACTGGCGGTTTGGATTACAGGGAAAAAGCGCCATTAGCCGCTCATAAGGATATGTACTTGGATTCATTAGGAAATGTAATACCAGATATGAGCACTGTTGGTGCTACAGCCGTTGGTGTACCGGGTACTGTTGCTGGAGTGTTTGCCGTCCATGAAAAATTTGGTTCATTGCCAATAGCCGAATTACTCCAACCCGTAATTGACTTGGCTAAAAGAGGTGTAGTTGTTACCGAGAAACAGGCAAAACGCATTGAATATTACCACGACCGTTTTGTAGAAGTAAATGGCGACAGCACAAAATTCGCACAAGCTTTTAAACCAGGAGACACCATTAAGTACCCAGAATTGGCAAAAACACTGACCACGATAATGGAACAGGGTAAAGATGGCTTTTACAAAGGAGAAGTTGCTGAAAAGCTTGCCACTTTCATTCAGGAAAAAGGTGGTTTTGTCACGGTAGAGGATTTAGCAAAATATGAAGCCAAATGGCGGGATCCCATTGAATTCGATTATGAGGACTTACATATTATCTCCATGAGCCCACCAAGCAGTGGAGGTGTTACCATCAATCAAATTTTCAAGATGATTGAACCGCATGATATTGGCCAATTTGAGCATAATTCTGCACAAGCGGTACAACTTTTCACCGAAGCTGCTCGCAGAGCATATGCGGACCGAAATTATTTTTTGGGCGATCCAGATTTTGTGGATATTCCATTTGATGTGTTACAAGACGATGCATATTTACATGGAAGAATGGCGGATTTCTCGTTTGATAAAGCCACATTATCATCAGATGTTGGCCATGGTGAGATAGAAATTGTAGAAAGTATGGAGACCACACATTACTCTATTGTTGATGCGCAAGGCAATGCAATTTCCGCTACCACAACATTAAATGGTGGTTATGGGTCTAAACTATATTCAGAGGAACTTGGTTTTTTTCTGAACAATGAAATGGACGATTTCAGTTCTAAACCCGGTGTTCCAAATATGTTTGGACTTATTGGAGCAGAAGCCAATAGTATTGCGCCAGAGAAAAGAATGCTAAGTAGTATGACGCCAACCATTGTAGAAAAAGATGGAAAGTTATATTTGGTTGTTGGAACTCCAGGAGGATCCACTATCATTACCGCTGTGGCCCAAACCATTCTAAATGTTCACGAATTCAATCTAAGTATGCAGGATGCCGTAAATGCACCAAGATTTCACCACCAATGGCTTCCTGATATGGTCATTTTTGAACCTGAAGGATTTGCCAATACCTTAAAGGAAGACCTAAAATCCAAAGGATATATCATTAATGAAGAACGCACTCCAATCATTGGTAAAGTAGATGCCATTCGGATTCTCCCTGATGGCACATTGGAAGCTGGAGCCGACAAGCGTGGAGATGACAAAGCTGTAGGATTCTAATGCCAAAACAATTTGATGTTGTGGTGCTGACGGCACCAGATTACTTATCACCTAAAAAGGATTCTGTTTTAACCGCCAATGTGATTCTAGAGGATCAACTGGTTCTTGATGCGTTAGCAGAACTTGGATTACGTGTTTCCAGGGTATCATGGGACAGTCAAGATTTTGATTGGGCTTCCACACATTTCGCCCTGATAAGATCTACATGGGATTATATTCATCGTGTAAACGAGTTTTCCAGCTGGTTGAAAAGGGCTTCCAAGCAAACCAAATTCATCAACCCAATTTCACTGATTGATTGGAATATGGATAAAATTTACCTCAAAGAGCTAAATGCATCTGGCATCCATATACCTAAAACCCTATTTATACCTAAAGGAAGCCAATGGACACTACATCAAGCTTGGGAAAACGCTAAACGTGAGCTTGGTTTCAATTCAAATACCTTGGTGCTCAAACCTTGCATATCTGGTGGCGCTCGACATACCTATAAATTTGACGTAGATCAGCTCTCCCAATACGAGGTAATATTTGCTGAATTGATATCAAATGAAGCCCTAATGCTTCAAGAATTTCAGCAAAATATTGTAGACCATGGTGAGATTTCAATGATGCTTTTTAACGGGGAATTTACCCATGCCGTTTTAAAAATTGCCAAAGCTGGTGATTTTAGGGTCCAAGACGATTACGGAGGAAGTGTACATGAATACAAACCAAATGCCAACGAAATCGCATTTGCTGAAGCTACGGTTAAAGCCACTCCTCAGGTTCCTATGTATGCAAGAGTGGATATTTTTAAAGACAATGAAAATAAAATTGCACTTGCAGAACTTGAAATATTTGAACCAGAACTTTGGTTTCGATTACAGCCAAATGCAGCTAAAGTTTTGGCAAAACACATTAAGGAGCAACTATTCAAGAATTCTAGTTTTTAAAGAGTAAATTCAAAAAGTGCCGTAGTCCTTTTTTTCCGTTTTCAGGATCCCAGACCGCAAATAATGAGGTTTTAAAGGGCACGTCTGCCAGTTCAATAACCTTTATCGCATAGTTTTTATGGTCAAGTAGTGATTTTGGAACTATGGCTATGCCTAGGCCGCTTTCCACCAATTTAAAAATTGTGGGGCCATGTATGGAACGATGTGAAATACTGGGAACAAATCCGTAATACTTGCAAAGTTTGATGATTTGTTGATAGTACATCTGACTTTGTTGATTTGGAAAGAGAATGTACTTTTCATTGGCAAGTTGACTTAAATCCTCAAAGTTGGAAGCAGACATCCAATGATTTTGTGGTAGAACAATGCACAAATTTTCTTCGTAAACCGGCCTACATTCCAATGACTTAGGAACCACATTTGAACGAATAAATCCAATATCCAAGTTTTTGTGTTCTAAAGCCTGTAGCTGTTGTTCGTTGCTAAGTTCATCCAAGGAAAAGCGCAAATTGGGATGATTAGAACTAAAATCTTGGATTAGTGGAGGTAAAAATTGTTGCATTGCAGAACCGACAAACCCAATCCGTATTATTCCATCGATTTCCTCCAATGCCAAAGACCAGGATTCCATGGCTTCATGGAGTTGTTGGGTTACACTGAATGCCACATCCGCAAAGAGCTCACCAGCCCTATTTAACACTACCTTTCTATTGGTCCTATCGAACAATTGTTGTCCAGTTAGTTCTTCTAGACGTTGAATTTGCTGACTTAGAGCTGATTGTGAAATCAACAATTTATCCGCGGCTTTTCCATAATGCAAGGTATCAGCCAATGCCAGGAAGTACTCAAGGTGTCGTATTTCAATTTGATTAGTCATTCTTATTATTATAACCTAATTAATCATTATAAACGATTAAAATTACAGTTAATTTTGAATTCTGAAATTAATATTCAATAAAGTTATGGTCAGTACTATAGACAACGCATTGGACATCATTATGGAATCACTCTTCAATCCGTACAAAGAAAGGGTTGCGGATGTTGACAAAATTGTCAGTTCCATGATCTCCAAAGGATTGATTGCAGATGAAAATGAAATCGTAAATGATCATATTGCCTTCCGCACCATAGGCGTTAGGCATCTTGGCATAGCTTCATTTGAGAAAATATTTCTGCATCATGGTTATAAGAAGATGGCCTATTACCAATTCCCAGAAAAGAAATTGAATGCTTATTGGTATGCCCCTCCAATTGACAGGTTACCTCGAATTTTCATTAGTGAATTGCGGGTTCAAGACCTTTCGGAAAAAGCGCAGGGAATTATTCAAAAATACACCGATCAAGTTACCGCTGATCCTGTGGATCACTTGGATTTGGATAACCTCGAAGTTGTTGGTGAATTTTTCCACAAACCGCTTTGGTCCCTACCTACATTGCAGGATTACCAAACGTTACTTGAAGAAAGTGAATACGCTGCTTGGGTAATCTATAATCGATATTATTTAAATCATTACACCATTAGTGTTCATGAACTCCCCCAACCCTATTCTGAACTGAAAAACTTTAATGGATTTTTAGAATCCATCGGGGTCCTATTAAACACTGCAGGAGGCAAAATAAAGACAAGTAAGGATGGATTGCTAAAGCAAAGTAGTTCGGTTGCACAAATGGTGCCAGCAGAATTCGCGGGTGGAGAAACGGTTGAAATAGCAGGAAGCTATGTGGAATTCGCTGAACGCTTACCCCTGCCTGAATATCAAAATCGTCCTCTGGAAAAGGTGTCCAGAGAACAACGACGAGATGGATTTGAGGCCGCGAACGCCGACAAAATCTTTGAAAGCACCTATACCGAACAGACCCAAAAGAATTAGTTGGGTTTGGATTGACCTACTTGCTGCTTCAATTCTTCCATGGATTGTTGAAGTTGGCGCAATAACCCAGTTTCGGTGGTTGCATCCAAGTTAAAGGTCAACTTACTACTTACCTCCCAGATTTCCTGGATTTGGAATGGTTTGATTTCATATGGTGGATAGGTTTCATTTATGGAAACCAATGTAATATTGTTTGAATTGGGACGCTTTTCAATTTTCTTGACCAATACTGCATCTTGTAAGACAACCACGTACATTTTATTCGCACTAACATAGTCTATATGCTCAATTGCCCTAGCCAAAACCCAATCGTTGGGTCTTAAATTTGGCAACATACTATCACCTTCAACCTGAAAACCACGGTAAGTGGCATTTCTAAATTCTGGAATGGGTAAATCAAAGGCAGGAAGTTGTCTATACCAACTGGTATCGGCTATGTTCTGTGGATAACCAGCTGCAGCTTTGGCATTTACCAAGACCATATTTTCTTGATCTGCACTATCAACGGTAACTACTTTGGGTATAACGCTGGTCCGAGATGTTTCCAAATGTTTTTCTTCACTTTCACCAAAAAGCCATAGCGGATTTATATTGAACTGTCGCAACAACTCCGCAACAACCTTCCCTGAAAGTTTGGTTCTACCCCGTTCTATATCCGCTGTTGTGTTGGATATGCCCAACATTTTGGCAAATTCCGCCTGGGTGTGGCCTAAATCCCTTCTGATTTCTGTAAAACGTTTTAGTGTCAACTCGTGTTCCATACTCCAAAGTTATCATTTTTGGAATATTTCCAAAATATTTCTTGGAATAATTCCATATTTAGGATTATTTCCATATTTTTGGATTAATTACAAAACAGAGTCATGGGAACAAGCAAATCAATCATTTACGACGGTACCTTCAATGGGTTCTTAACACTGATCTATCAAACATTCGATAACAACTGGTCCATCAGTAATATCCAAAAGAACACCAAAGCCTCCACAGAACTATTTAGCAATACTGTTTATTTAAAAACGGATATCGCATTAGCCAAAAAAGTTTGGTTCGGTATAAATAAAAGGAATCATAAAGCCATTAAAAGAATCTATTATGCGTTTCTAAGTGAGCAGAACCAGGTAGAGATGGTTTTATTCCGATACATTTCGTATTTAATGGGTAAACATTTGGATGGGTTTGAGCTGAAAACTGCAACAGAAAACTTGGATTTGCTCACTGCTAAAGTTGAAAAAGAAAAAAGAAGAATGGAAGCTTTTACACAATTTCAACTCACGAAAGAAAGAGGTGAAACCGCCCATGTCAGCCCAAGGTTCAATGTATTGCCTTTGCTATCCAAACACCTCAGGATGTCCAATAAAGGAAGGGAATGGCAGGTTTTTGACGATAGAAGAAGATACGGAATACGATATAGCACTTCTGGACTCGAATTAATTTCCAATACTACCCAAGTGCTTGCTGCTGTTTAATCTTGTTTACATTTGGAGACCATGGCCTATAAACAGTTAAAGCTTTGGTTCGATGCCGATTTGGCCGAGCTCTTGGCAGATAAATTGATTGACACCGGTGTTGCATTGAACAAAACCGCATTTGTACACGAAATTGCAGATAAACTTTATTATTTGGAATTAAAAGATCGCGTGGAATGGTTTGCTGATACCTTATACCAGCACCTAGAAGCAGACTATCCAAAAGCGCTAGAACAGTTATTACCTATTTTGGGTCCTATCAATACCAAGGAAACAGGAATGTTCAAGGAATATTACTGGGTAATGCCAATAGCCAAATATGTTGAAAAATATGGTCTTGGACATTATAACGAATCACTATCGGCACTTAAGGAAATTACCGAAAGGAATACAAGTGAATATGCCATAAGACCTTTTCTAGAATCTTACCCAAATAAAACCTTGGATGTACTGCGACATTGGACAAATGACAGCAATAAACATGTGAGAAGATTATGCAGCGAAGGTATTAGACCTAGACTACCTTGGGCATCTAAACTGGATAATTTTATTAATGATCCAGAACCTTTATACCCAATATTGGACAATCTAAAGGACGACCCAAGTAAATATGTCCAGAAGTCGGTGGCGAATTGTATTAATGATGTTTTAAAAGACAATCCTGATATTGCCAAATCCTGGATAGAATCATGGATGGATAACCCTGGCAAAAACCGTAAATGGATTATTAAGCACGCCATTCGCAACTTACTGAAAGTCAATGACAAGTGGGCAATTCAAACACTTAATGGAATGAACTAAATTCTATTTACTGCGCTCACCAACAAAATAATCACTCTTATTTTTAAATAAAACGTTGAATGAGGTTAAACTACCATAAATTCTAGTGATATATTGTTGCAGGTCAATCTTTTCTTGATCATCAAGGTTTTTGCTACTGTTTATCTTTTGCTCCATAACACGTATACGATCGCGCACCATAACAATTTTATGGAAAAAAGTATCTATTGGTATTTCTTTTGCTGCAACATTTTCTCCTGGTTCCAATACCAACTTTCCGCCTTTCCATTTATCCGCAATCGCAACTTTTTCACTGCTATCACTCCACCTTTTCAAGATTGAGACTAAGGAACGCTCCATATCGAAAAAACTAACAGTATCCACATCATCGGTGACACCTTCAATTACTTCAAATTCAGAGTCTAAATCAATAGTTTCCAATCCATTATCCAAAAAAGTCACCCAATAATGTTGAGAAGATACATTTGTGACCACTCCTTTTCCGAATTCAGGGTGGTTAATTCGAGAACCTATTCCGAGTAATTTCATTTTTATGGTATTAATAAGATCAAAAATACAGTATCATTAAACAATACGGAAACCGGATCTGACTTCCGATTTACACATCAAAACCTTACTTTAGCATCTTGTGCTATGATTAACTACGAAGAACATATTGAGGTCCAAGGTGCAAGGGTCCATAATCTCAAAAATATTGATGTAACAATTCCACGACAAAAACTTGTGGTCATCACAGGTTTATCTGGAAGTGGAAAGTCCTCCTTGGCATTTGATACCATTTACGCTGAAGGGCAACGTAGATATATTGAGACGTTTTCAGCCTACGCCCGACAATTCTTAGGTGGTTTGGAGCGTCCAGATGTTGATAAAATTGATGGACTGTCCCCTGTAATTGCTATAGAGCAGAAAACCACCTCCAAATCCCCGAGGTCAACCGTAGGCACTATAACAGAGGTTTATGATTTTCTGCGCCTATTATTTGCGAGAGCAGGTGATGCCTACAGTTATAATACTGGTGAAAAAATGGTCAGCTACAGTGATGAGCAGATAAAGAACCTGATCATTGACAGTTACCCAGATAAAAAAATCAACGTCCTAGCTCCTGTGGTTAAAAGCAGAAAAGGACATTACAGAGAGCTTTTTGAACAAATCGCTAAACAAGGGTTTGTAAAAGTGCGTGTGGATGGAGAAATTTTGGATATTGTCAAAGGAATGAAGGTTGACCGATACAAGACCCATGATATTGAGATTGTCATTGATCGCCTAAAAGTTTCTGAAACCGAAGATTTCCATAAAAGATTGTCGGAAACTATCAATACGGCGATGTACAGCGGAAATAATGTTTTGATGGTATTGGAAGAAGGAGAAGCCGTACCGCGTTATTTTAGTCGCGACCTGATGTGCCCTAGCACAGGAATATCCTACCCTACTCCTGAACCGAATACCTTCTCCTTTAATTCTCCCAAAGGGATGTGCCCTGAGTGTAATGGGCTTGGACATGTGTATCAGGTTAATGAACAAAAGCTATTCCCAAACAAAAAAAATTCTATAAAAGCCGGTGGAATTGCCCCTTTGGGCGAGTATAAAAAGTCATGGGCTTTTAAACAACTGGAAACAATTGCACAACGCTATGGTTTTGAATTGACCGATCCTATTGAGAAAATTCCAGAAGAAGCCATGCGGGTTATTTTAAATGGTGGGAACGATAGTTTTGAGGTGGATTCGAAGACACTTGGCGTAAAAAGGCAGTATAAAATTGACTATGAAGGCATAGCCAATTTCATAAAAACGCAATTTGAAGAAGCAAACTCCACTTCAATTAAAAGATGGGCCAAGGAATACATGGATAAGGTAGAATGCCCAAGTTGCAATGGTGCCAGATTGCGTAAAGAATCCCTCTACTTCAAAATTGGAGGCATGAATATCGCAGAATTGGCCAAAATGGATATTGCGGAATTGGCGGAATTCTTCAATAGTTTGGACGATGAATTGGAAGGCAACCAAAAGAAAATCGCTGAGGAGATCATCAAAGAAATCAAAACCAGAATACAATTTTTACTAGATGTCGGATTGGATTACCTTTCTCTGAATCGGAGCTCCAAATCGCTATCGGGCGGGGAGGCACAACGAATCAGATTGGCAACACAAATCGGTTCCCAATTAGTTGGTGTACTTTACATTTTGGACGAACCCAGCATTGGTCTACACCAGCGGGACAATGAACGTTTAATCAACTCTTTGGTGTCGCTGCGGGATATTGGAAACTCGGTAATAGTCGTAGAACATGACCGAGATATGATCGAACACGCAGACCACGTTATTGACATAGGGCCAAAGGCAGGTAGACATGGGGGTGAAATCATTTCTGAAGGAAGTCCAATTGACTTAAAAAAACACCACACTTTAACTGCCGAATACATTACTGGCGCTCGAGAAATCCCAGTTCCAGCCAACCGAAGAAAAGGAACTGGCAAGAAAATTGTTTTAACGGGCTGTACGGGCAACAATCTTAAGAATGTAAACGTGGAATTCCCGTTGGGAAAATTGATTGGGGTCACGGGAGTTTCCGGAAGTGGAAAATCCACATTGATCAATGAGACCCTCTACCCTATCATGAACGCACATTATTTTAATGGCGTTAAAAAACCAATGCCGTACAAGAAAATTTCAGGTTTAGATTATATTGACAAAGTCATCGATATCAACCAATCTCCAATTGGTCGTACGCCAAGGTCAAATCCTGCAACCTATACCGGGGTATTTAGTGAGATTCGAAGTTTGTTTGCCAAAACCACAGAAGCAACTATCAGAGGATATAAACCGGGTAGATTCAGTTTCAATGTAGCGGGGGGACGCTGTGAAACGTGCCAAGGAGGTGGTTTGAAAGTCATTGAAATGAATTTTCTACCTGATGTTTACGTAGAATGTGAAACCTGCAATGGAAAGCGATTCAACAGGGAAACCTTGGAAATTAGATATAAAGGAAAATCCATTGCCGACGTTTTGGAGATGACCATAAACGAGGCCGTTGATTTTTTCGAGAACATCCCAAAAATCCATAGAAAACTAAAAACAATCCAAGATGTTGGGCTTGGATACATCTCCTTAGGTCAACAAAGTACCACGCTTTCTGGCGGAGAAGCCCAACGTGTTAAACTGGCCACTGAACTATCAAAAAGAGATACTGGCAATACGTTCTATATTTTGGATGAACCCACAACCGGGCTTCATTTTGAAGATATTAGGGTATTAATGGAAGTTTTGAACAAATTAGTGGACAAAGGAAATACCATTTTGGTCATTGAGCACAATATGGACGTCATAAAAATGATGGACTACATCATAGATATTGGTTATGAAGGGGGGCGTGGTGGCGGAATGGTCGTTGCCAAAGGAACCCCTGAGGAAGTTGCCAAAGACAATAAAAGTCATACAGCCCGGTTCTTAAAGAAGGAACTGGAACAATCCAACCCAAAAATTGCCCCAGCGGTATAAAATTAAGTCGCATGCGAAAAGAACAACACCACAAAGGATGGAATGAAATAAAAACCAATGATTCTTGGGCCATATTCAAGATCATGGGTGAATTTGTAAACGGTTTTGAGAAAATGAGCGCCATTGGACCCTGTGTCTCCATCTTTGGCTCGGCCAGGACCAAACCAGGGGAACCTTATTATGAATTGGCCGTTGACGTAGCACAGAAGGTGGCCGAAGCCGGATATGGTATTATTACGGGCGGTGGTCCAGGAATCATGGAGGCAGGCAACAAAGGAGCCAATCAAGCAGGAGGCACTTCGGTTGGACTAAATATTGATTTACCTTTTGAACAGCATGATAACCCCTACATCGATGGAGATAAAAACCTTGACTTTGATTATTTCTTCGTACGAAAAGTAATGTTCGTTAAATACTCTCAAGGATTTGTGGTCATGCCTGGAGGTTTTGGTACTTTGGATGAACTTTTTGAAGCAATTACGCTTATCCAAACCAATAAAATCCATACTTTTCCGATTATATTAGTAGGCACTTCATTTTGGAGCGGACTCTTTGAATGGATCAAGGAAATTATGCTCAAGGAAGGAAATATAAGCCCAAAAGACCTCGACCTCATTAAACTTGTTGACTCCGCAGAGGAAGTCGTGGAAATCATTGACGCCTTTTATAAGAGTCGTGATTTAAGCCCCAATTTTTAAAATGTTTGTATTTGGCGATTGACAATCCCATAAAATTCCTGACTATTACTTTGCTCTTCTTCTGCTTTGAGATGATAGGGCAACATACCAATGAAATCACCGCAACCCTGGACAATGAAACCAAGGAGCTTGAGATTCGTCAGAAATTCACCTATGTGAATGATTCCGATGAAGGATTGTCTGTTTTGTATTTCAATGATTGGATTCATGCTTATTCCAACAAAAAAACAGCCTTGGCAAAACGATTTGGCGAAGAATTTAAACGTAGCTTACATCTGGCCAAAGACCGTGAGCGTGGGTATACCAACCTTTTAAGCATTGTTGATGAACAATACTCGGGATTAGGTTGGAAAAGAGTGGATAATCGGGATATCATAAGAGTTGAGCTTAGTGAAATATTGAAACCTGGTCAATCTATCCAATTGTTTTTCACCTATACCGTCAGACTACCAAACACCAAATTCACGGCCTATGGATTCAATCCAAATGGTGAGTTTCATCTAAAGGATTGGTATTTGACGCCAGCAGTCTACGATAATGGCTGGAAACTCTATGACAACATTGATTTGGATGATCATTTTACAGATCCTACTGATACCTCCATCAATTTGACTTTCCCAGAAAATCTTTTTTTGGCGTCCAATTATGTAGATACAGGTCTAACCAATTTCCCCGGCGGTCAATTTGTTCGGTTGACTGGAAACAATCGGAAGAACTGCGAAATCATTTTGGATAAAACCAAAAGGTTCACAAAACACATGCTCAATAATCTCACGATCACCACCGATTTGGGCTCCAACAAATACGACGAGATTTCACAAAGTATTTCCATTAATAAAATAGCCGGATTCTTAACTAAAAATCTTGGTAGCTACCCCCATCCAAATCTTTTGGTAAGCGAATTGGATTATAGTAAGAACCCGCTGTACGGAATAAGTCAGCTTCCTTCGTTTATAAGACCTTACGAAGAGAAATTCCAGTTTGAGATGACCTTTTTAAAAACCGCCATCCACGAATTTCTCAAAGAAACCATCTATTTAGATCCCAGAGCAGATCGTTGGGTATGCGATGCTATTGGTAATTATCTTATGATCAAATACGTTGAAGACCATTATCCCAATCAAAAACTTGCGGGAAAACTATCTCGTCTGTGGGGTTTTAAAAGCTTCAATTTGGCAAAGATGGAGTTCAATGAACAATATGGGCTGCTAAGCATGTTGGCTGCACGTAAAAATATTGATCAAGCCCTGGATACCCCCAACGATTCACTAATCAAGTTCAACCAAAAAATAGCCAATGCATACAAGTCTGGCTTAGGCATGTCCTATCTGGCAGAATACTTGGGAGGACAGGAAATTGACAGCAGTATCATTTCCTTCTACAAAAAACATCGATTAAACCAATTTGTCAAAGCTTCAGATTTTCAAAAAGAAATTCAACGCTATGCCAAAAAGGATGTGAATTGGTTCTTTGATGAATATGTCTCAACGCGAAAGAAAATCGATTTCAAAATCAAAAAAGTTGAAAAGTCAGATGACTCGTTAACTTTTGTCATCAAAAATAAAAGAGGCACCAATGTTCCCATATCCCTTTATGGATTGAACAAGGACAGTGTAATTTCCAAGTATTGGTTTACCGGTATTGATACCTCCAGAACCTTTACGATTCCAAGAAACGGTGAAGACCGTCTTGTACTTAATTACGATAAGAAAATCCCAGAATTCAATCAAAGAGACAATTGGAAAACCTTGAATGGCTTTTTTTCGAGCAACAAGAAAATTAAATTCCAATTTTTCAAGGATACTGAAGACCCTTACTATCATCAGATATTTTATGTGCCTATCGCCAATTTCAATGTTTATGATGGTGTAACCCCAGGATTAAGAATCTATAACAAGACTTTTTTAGAACGTCCTTTTCAATATGATATCGCACCCACATATTCGTTCAATGAAAAAACCATAGTAGGTAAAGCAGGGTTTCGGTATCGCAAATACCATGGTAAAAGCGGTCTCTATGTTTCCAATTATGCCTTTGCTGGTTCAACTTCACATTTCCAAGTAAATTCACGCTATACCACCATAACACCATCCGTTGCTTTTGGCTGGCGACCTGATAACTTAAGGTCCAATAGGCGTCAATCCCTCTTATTAAGATACCGAAGTGTTTTTAGAAACATTGATGAAAGTATTGCTGATCAATTGGACACTGAACCTGATTATGGGGTACTGAATCTAAGATTTTTTGATGTTGACAATGACATCATCAACTACACCTCATGGTTTTTGGATGCCCAGCACTCCAGTGATTTTAGCAAATTGGCATTTGAATTGGAATATCGTACGCTTTTTGAGAGTAACCGTCAGTTTAACTTTAGACTATATGCTGGTAAATTTTTACGAAACCGAACGGATTCGGATTTTTTCAGCTTTGCGTTGGATAGACCAACGGATTATATGTTTGACCTAAATTATTTAGGTAGGTCTGAGGATTCTGGGATTTACAGCCAGCAAATCATAATTGCCGAGGGTGGATTTAAATCGCAATTGGAAAACCCGTTTGCAAACGATTGGATTGTGACCACAAATGCTAGCACGAATATTTGGCGATGGATTGAGGCATATGGAGATTTAGGGCTTATGCGAAATAAGGGAGAGGACCCGCGTTTTGTTTATGACTCTGGCATACGTCTGAATTTAGTTACGGATTATTTTGAGTTGTACTTCCCTGTTTATTCGAATCGTGGTTGGGAGATTGCGGATAATGATTATGGGGAACGTATCAGGTTTATAGTGACCATCAGTCCAAAAACACTTATTGGGCTCTTCACTAGAAAGTGGTTTTAGATTGATGTATTCACAAAAAATAGGGTGTAAAATTCCATTTATTTGAATTATTTCTTCGTAAATCACATTTTTGATATCAAATTATCACATTATTAACAAGGCGCGCTATTGCCATTCTCCTTCGCGTTTTGTATTTTTGCACCAAATCCGCTTAGCCAATGAAACCCCATTCCAAGACCAGCAACGAAATTTCCTTTGATGATTTTCAATCGCAAATCCTTAAGGATTATGAGGTTGCCGTGACCAGCAGGGAATGTAGCTTGCTAGGACGAAGAGAAGTTCTCTCGGGAAAAGCCAAATTTGGAATTTTTGGTGATGGTAAAGAACTACCCCAGTTGGCGATGGCAAGAGCTTTTCAAGACGGGGATTTTAGAAGTGGCTATTATCGAGATCAAACTTTTATGATGGCATTGGGTTACTTGAACCCAAAGGAATTCTTCCACGGACTATATGCCACAACAGATCTAGAAAAAGAACCAATGAGTGCCGGGAGGCAAATGGGCGGTCATTTTGTTACGCATAGTGTGAATGAAGATGGTTCATGGAAAGATCTTACCAAACAAAAAAACAGTAGCGCTGATATTTCTTGTACTGCAGGTCAAATGCCACGCCTTTTAGGATTGGCTCAAGCTTCTAAGTTGTATCGCAACCTGGAGAATATAGATCAGTCAAAATTTTCCAACAATGGTAACGAGGTTGCTTGGGGAACTATTGGTAATGCAAGTACTAGTGAAGGGCATTTCTTTGAGACCCTGAATGCAGCAGGCGTTATGCAAGTGCCAATGGTAATTTGTATTTGGGATGATGCCTATGGTATCTCAGTACCCGCAGAATTCCACACCACCAAAGGAGATATCTCAGAAGCGTTGAAAGGGCTGCAAAGAGATGAAAAAGGAGAAGGTTACGAAATTTTAAAAGTTAATGGATGGGATTATACAGCTTTGATCCATGCTTTTGAAAATGCTTCAGAGATCGCTAGGGACAATCATGTGCCAGTGATGATACACGTAACGGAACTTACACAACCTCAAGGACATTCTACTTCTGGTTCTCACGAACGTTATAAATCCAGTGAACGTCTAGAATGGGAACGTGAAAATGATTGCAACAAACGTTTTCGCGAATGGATTTTGGAAAATGAAATCAAAACCGAAGAGGAACTGAAATTACTGGAGCGGGAAATTAAATTAAAGGTCAGAGCCGCTAAAAAAGAAGCATGGGCCGAATTCCTTCAACCCCATATCCAAGCCAAAAAACAACTGGTTCAACTCTTAGAAAATGCAGGGGCAAAAAGCCCAAACCGAACCTTTGTAAATAAAATCAAAAACGATTTAATCGCCATTGAGGAGCCTATCAAAAAAGATTTGGCTAGCAAAGCACGAAAGGCGTTACGTTACCTTTTAGGTGAAAACACCAATGAAAGGTTGGCTTTACAACAATGGATTGAGAATTTCCTCTTGGAATCGCAACCTAAGTTTAGTTCCCACTTGTACAGTGAACTTACAAACAATGCGATTACCGTTAATTCAGAAGAAGCAACCTACGATACTATCTCCGAGGAAGTGGATGGTAGAGTTATTCTTAGAGATAATTTTGACGCACTTTTCTCAAAATATCCAGAAGCACTTGTGTTTGGAGAGGATACGGGTAACATTGGGGACGTAAATCAAGGACTGGAAGGTTTACAGAAAAAATATGGGCCACTACGTGTAGCGGACACTGGTATTCGGGAGACTACTATTATTGGTCAGGGTATTGGTATGGCTTTGAGGGGATTAAGACCAATTGCTGAAATTCAGTACCTGGATTACATCCTATATGCCATTCAAACGTTAAGTGACGATCTAGCTACTTTGATGTACAGAACGGTGGGCAAGCAAAAAGCGCCACTAATTGTTAGAACTCGCGGACATCGTCTTGAAGGCATCTGGCATTCAGGTTCACCTATGGGTGGTTTGGTTCACCTATTACGTGGTATGTACATATTGGTACCAAGAAACATGACCCAAGCGGCTGGATTTTACAATACGTTGATGAAAAGTGATGAACCGGCCATTGTTATTGAAAGCTTAAATGGGTATCGCTTGAAGGAAAAGAAACCAACCAACTTGGGCGAATTCTCTACGCCAATTGGAAAAGTGGAAACCTTAAAGGAAGGTAATGATATCACTTTATTGTCCTATGGATCAACATTACGGATTGTTCAGAAAGTAGCCAATGAACTTTTGGAGGTTGGGATAGATGCAGAGGTTATTGACGCACAATCATTATTGCCATTTGATTTAGAACATAATATGGTAAAAAGCCTTCAAAAGACCAATAGATTACTGATTATTGACGAGGATGTGCCCGGAGGATGTTCTGCTTATCTTTTACAGGAGATATTGGAAAATCAGGAAGGTTATAAATATTTGGATAGCGCTCCACAAACCTTAACAGCTAAATCCCATAGGCCCGCCTATGCTTCTGATGGCGATTACTTCTCCAAGCCCAATGCAGAAGATATATTTGAAAAAGTGTATAGCATTATGCACGAATCAGATCCGGAATCCTATCCAAGATTAAGATAAAAAAAGCCCCAAACTTTGGGGCTTATTAATTGATTAGTTTTTCAGTTCTTCATCAGGTTGTTGCACCGACGGTACCAACGGATTGCCATCAGCATCTATCTCTATGATATTATCAAAGCCCAATGCATCCAACTTGGTTGCTATCTTGGCCCTGTCCCCTACCATAAACCAATTGACAGCCTCAGGTTTTACTACTTCTTTACTTACTTCATGTACATCTTTCAAAGAAAGATTGCGGACGCTTTGATCATACGTCTGATAATAATCATCAGGTAAATCATAACGTAATAAGTTGCGGATTGAAGTATTTACCGCCGAATTGGTTTCCCACTGACCTGGCAAACTCAGCACTTGATTGGTTTTTACCTTATCCAATTCAGCTTGGGTAACTGGTCGTGTAGATATGAATTCTGAAATCTCCTTTCGCAGCTCGGTTACTGATTCTGAAGTTTTATCAGTTTGCACAGGGGCATAAACAATAAATGGTCGTTTTTCTTTAGACCCAAGAACAAATCCACTGGCGCCATAAGACCAGTGCTTATCCTCCCTTAAATTCATGTTTATTCGAGAGGTAAAGTCCCCCCCAAGGATGCTCACCATTTGCTCCACGGCTACTTCAGGCAAGTCTCCATATTTTTCCGTTAAGTGCCCAGCAATAATAACCGATTGCTGAGATTCTGGCCTATTCATCAAATAAAGGGTGTTCTTGGAGCTGGTCTTGGGTTCATTAAATGTGATGGTAGGCACTTCTCCTTTTTTCCATTTCCCAAGCGATCTTTCTATTTTGGATTTTAAATCATCCATCTCAATATCCCCCGTCACGATCAAAGTAGCATTGTTTGGTTTCAGCCACGTATTATAAAACCCTACAACATCATCCCGTGTCAGCTTTTGAACTGTTTCCTCAAAACCCGTTCCTGTATATGGATTACCATATGGATGGTCATTACCATACATGTATTTGTTCATTACCCGAAGTGCCATGGAAACAGGCTGGGATTTCTCGTTTTTGATATTGTTGATTTGTTCGTTTTTCAAACGATCGAACTCTTCTTGTGGAAAAACAGGATTCAATATCACATCTGAAAATAAGTCCAAACTAGCATCAAAACTTTGTTTTAAGGTAGTCATCATAACGTTGGACTGGTCCTGGTTTGAAAATGTGTTCAAGCTAGCACCAAGCAGCTGTGACTTTTCATTGATTTGTAGTGAATTCAGGTTTTTAGTTCCCTCGTCCATCAAATTCATCGCCAATTGCGCGGTTCCCGGGCTAGATAAATAGTCCGTCTTGTACCCTGCATCAAAAACCATGTTTACCACTACGGTTGGCACTCCAGTCCTTTTGGCCAATATCAACTCCATTCCATTTGATAATTGTGCTTTTTCCAACATTGGAAATTTGGAACTTTTTTGTTCACTTAATGCTGGCAGCACTGATCTATCTACGGTTGATTGTTCAACACTATACTCGGGAAACGGATTGCATACCAACACATGTTTGCCTTTGATCAACCATTTGTTTGCGGTACGTTTTATATCTTCAACGGTAGCGTCTTCTACAAATTTCAACATGGTTTTATAGTACGAAGGATCATCAAAATATGTTTGATTGGATGCTAGCCGATCCGATACACCTCCAAAACCACCTATTCGTTCCAAACCTTGAATAAAGTTTGAAAAATAGGCTGCCTTAACCCTGTTGAGTTCTGCTTCGGTTGGGCCCTCTGTCAAAAATTTGGCGATCTCCGCTTCCAACTGCTGTTCCAACAATTCGCCGTCTTGTCCAGGTTTAACATTCAACCAGGTAACAAATCGACTTGAAATTTCCCCAGAAGCTTGAAACGATACAGCGCTGCTCGCTGTTTGGTCATCGTAAACAAATTTTTTGAACAACCTGGAATTCTTGCCATTGGTCAATATGGCGGAAATCAAATCAAAATGGAGATCTTCCTTGGCACCTAACTGCGGTGTATGCCATGCAAATAACACCCTTGTTTCTGGTACACGATCTTCATAGACTTGATAGGTATCGTAATTGCGTTCAGGAATGTTTACTTCTTGCCGTTCCAGGGTTGGACCCGCTGGAATATCGCCAAAGTACTTAAGTACTTTTTGGTATACTTCATCTGGATTTATGTCACCGGCAATGGCCAATACCGCATTGGCTGCGCCATAATAGGATTTAAACCATTCATGAACATCATCCAATGATGCTGCATTCAGATCCTCCATTTCCCCGATAACTGTCCAGGAATAAGGATGTCCTTTGGGATACATTGATTTTGTGAGGTAGTCCCATTGCATGCCATAGGGTTGGTTCTCGCCTTGTCTTTTTTCATTTTGAACAACTCCCCGTTGTTCATCCAAGCGTTCTTGGTCTATTGCGCCCAAAAGATGGCCCATTCTATCAGACTCTAAAAAGAGCACTTGATCTAAGGCTGAAGTTGGGACATTTTGGAAATAGTTGGTACGGTCTGTATTCGTAGTACCATTTAAATCTGTAGCTCCAATGCTTTCCAGGGCCTGAAAGTAATCCTTATTGTAATTCTCACTTCCATTGAACATTAAATGTTCAAATAAATGGGCAAATCCACTTTTTCCAAGTTTTTCGTTTTTGGAACCTACATGATACCATACATTGACCGCAACTATGGGAGCCTTATGGTCTTCATGCACCAGCAGCGTTAATCCATTGGGTAAATTAAATGTTTTGTAAGGGATTTCAATCTGGTCTGCTTTAAACTGGAAGCTTTGTCCATATTGGGCTTCCACACAAAACAATACCATGATTAAAACGGAAAAGAGTCGTTTCATGACAAGTAGTTTTCGTTATGTGATTGATGTTAACTTTGCAGGGCAAGGTAATGAATTTATAGTATCCAAAAATTCGGTTTTCGGAAATACGGAGATTGAAATCCTACTTTTTCGGACATCTCCAACATGAAATTTTATTGCACATCCTTCTTTTCTTGCAACTTAATTTATACATTCACGGAAACTAAATCCCCCGTCAATGAAAAATAATCTATTGATCCATCTTGGATTAGCGATTTTAAGGATTGTACCCTCCGCTTTTATGCTCACCCACGGCTTCCCAAAATTTCAAAAACTGTTAAACGGCAATATGGAATTTGTCAATCCAATAGGAATTGGTGAGGGTCCTTCCTTATTCTTAACTGTAATAGGAGAGTTTGTTTGTCCTGTTTTGATGATAATCGGATTCAAAACCCGATGGGCTTCCATTCCTACCGCAATCGTTATGCTTGTTGCAGCATTTATTGTTCATGGAGCTGACCCCTTTGGAACCAAAGAGAAAGCCTTGTTGTTCGCTGTGATCTTTATTGTTGTTTTCCTTTTAGGACCTGGTAAATACAGTGTGGATAAAAAATAGGTTAGACAATAGCTGACAACATTTCTTTCAGTAAATCAGCTTGCCCCATATTACTGGCACCAACTCCCTTTCCTTTCAAATCCAATTTTCTTAGGTTTGAAATAATGGCACTTACCCTTTTCATAGGGTAGTTTTTGGCCGCAATGGCATATTCGTTGACGAAATAAGGATTAACGCCCAATACTTTGGCAACATTTCCTGGAGAATGGTCATTTAATCCATGGTATTGTAGCAATTGCGTAAAGAAAGTGTTCAGCAATGTTATGGTCACAACAAAGGGGTTGTCTTTTGGGTTTTGAGCAAAATAATCCACTATTCTAGCTGCTTTGCGTACGTTCCGCTCACCAATGGCCTTCTTTAATTCAAAATTGTTGAAATCTTTACTAATCCCTATATGCTGCTCTACAAGCTCCGGTGTAATTTCAACATTGGACGGGACAATTAACATCAGTTTGTCCAATTCGTTACTGATTTTGCTAAGGTCCGTACCCAAAAACTCAACCAACATAACACTTGCCTTAGGCGCGATTTTGTATTTCTTGCCGGCCAAAGTTCGTCTTACCCAGTCCGCCACCTGATTTTCATACAACTTTTTGCTCTCAAAAAGCTCACCGTGTTTTTTTACGGCTTTGTATAGTTTTTTCCGTTTATCCAGCTTTTTGTACTTATAGCAAATAACCAGAATTGTTGTGGGTTGAGGATTCTCCACATAAGCCGTAAAGTTTTCTATGGTCCTTGAGAGATGTTGTGCCTCCTTTAAAATCACCACCTGATGTTCGGCCATCATAGGAAAACGTTTGGCATTACCGATTACTTCATCCACAGAAGTGTCTTTCCCATAAAGTACCATTTGGTTAAAACCACGCTCGTCTTCGCCAAGGATATTTTCCCCAATAAATTGCGATATCTTATCAATATAATAGGGCTCCTCCCCCATTAAAAAGTAAATCGGTTTTGGGTTTCCTTCTTTTATATCAGCTACAATTTCCTTTACCCTATCCATGAAATTCCAATACTTCGGAAAATTAGTTTTGTGGTTCACGTTTTTCAAGCAGCAACGCTTCCACTATCACATTGGCAGCTGCTTGACTTCCTTTAAGTGATGGATGGAAGTTGTCCGGACCATAGTAATCGAAATTACCAGTACTATCAAAATGATCTTTCCATACTTCGCCTACTCTAAGCAAGGTTGCATCATTCATGGTAGCCGCATCCCTGTGGTTTTGTATTACTGCGTCAAATCTATCGTAATTGGCTAAAGGGGGCCAAACCATATAATAGCATAATTCGGCGTCGTGCAAGTCACATAGTTCCTTATATTTCTCGCCGTATTCTATGAGCACTTCCCGGCCAAACTCTTGAGAGGAAGGACCTTGTTGTATAATTACAAAGTCATACTTTTCACTTTCAATTTCCGTTTGCACCATACCTTCAGCCCAATGATCCAATATGGCATAGTTTGGAAAAGCGATCATTTTAATGCCGATCTCAATATCATTCAAAGCCGCTCTTTCTTTTACCAAACTTGGGAGGTCATTGGTGTAAGTAAGACTGTTGCCGATGAAAAGAAAATTAAAATCGTTGCCAGACAATTCATCGTCATCGTCATTATCGTTATCATCCTCCCTAACTTCTTCCCTGCCGTTATCCCCTCCATCAACAGGGACATCCTTCTGACTTTCTGAACAGCCAAACATATAGCTACAGCAAATAAACAAGAAAGCGAACTTGATTTTTTTCATTTCAAATGGGTTCAAATCCTAAAATAACAACAATTTGCAGTTTCAGCTAAATTACTGTGGAAAAATATCCCGATTTTAGAGGTCTGGCTTTTGATTTACTCGATTTGTTCAAAATCCATATAAACTGGACTATGCAAGTACTGGACTTTCCACAATATTCATTTCGAATCAAAAATAGCGAAAAAGGGTACCAAATTTTTGATATCATTCGGAAGAAATTTGTGATGGTACAACCAGAGGAATGGGTGCGTCAGCATGTGATACATTATTTAACTGAAACTAAAAAATACCCAAAGAGTTTGGTGAATGTTGAAAAGCAATTGGTCGTAAATCAAATGAAAAAGAGATATGATGTGGTCGTTTACGATTCCAAAGGTGCTATTACTTTACTGGTGGAGTGCAAAGCACCAGAAGTGAAAATAAGTCAAAGTACCTTTGACCAAATTGCCCGATACAACTTACTCCTTAATGCTGAATACCTAATGGTCACCAATGGATTGAACCATTATTATTGCAAAATGGATCAGGAACGTGAAAAATATCAATTTTTGAAGGAAATTCCTGATTTTAGCCGTTAATTTGCTGCCGTTTTGAAGCTTGCAGTAGTCATACTTAATTGGAATGGTAAATCCTTGTTGGAGCGTTTCCTGCCTTCGGTAGTAGAACATTCCAAGGAAGCTAGCATCTATGTTGTTGATAACAATAGTACGGATGATTCCGTACGATTTCTACAACAATCCTATCCCGAAATCGGTTTGGTTGTCAATACGTCCAATGGAGGTTTTGCAAAGGGTTATAACGATGGTTTAAAGCATATTGATGCCGATATATTCTGTTTGTTGAACTCAGATGTGGAAGTAAGTCCAAATTGGCTACAACCTATAATTAAAGCCTTTCAAAATAACTCCGATGCCGCTATCATTCAACCAAAAATCCTGGATTTAAAACGTCCTGAATATTTTGAATATGCTGGTGCCGCCGGTGGTTTTATAGATCGATTGGGCTATCCTTTTTGCCGCGGAAGAATTTTTCAAGCCCTTGAAAAGGATGAGGGGCAATACAATGACATCAAAGAAGTCTTTTGGGCAACGGGTGCCTGCATGTTCATAAAAAGTGACGTCTTTAAAGCATTGGATGGCTTTGATGAAGATTATTTTGCGCATCAAGAGGAAATTGACCTTTGTTGGAGAGCTAAAAACAGAGGTCATAAAGTTTTATATGTAGGTGAAAGTTCAGTGTTTCATTTGGGTGGATCCACGCTGAAGAATATGGATCCAAAAAAAACCTATTTAAATTTTAGGAACTCATTGTATTCCATAACCAAAAACCTTCCTGGCAAAGTCGCTTTGCCAATTGTTGGCAGTAGGTTGTTATTGGATGGAATTGCAGGATTAAGATTTATATTGCAATTTAAATTTGGACATTGCTTAGCCATTATACGTGCGCATCTTAGTTTTTATAGTAACTTTAGAAAACTTTACCGAAAAAGGGAAAAAGCCAATTTTTTATTAAAATATTATTCCACAACATCCATAGTGTGGTCACACTTCGTACATCAAGTGAAAAGATTTAACATTTTAGTAAAAGATTAACGACACCAGACAGAGTCTACATAGCATTTTCTCTAATTTTGGTTGATAATTTAAGTAGCGAAATATCTAACAATTCATAATTTATACCCAGTACAATGAAAAAAGTTTTCCTCGGAACCTTGTCTATGGCAATCTTATTGTCATCTTGTGTATCTCAAAAAAAATATGCCGATTTAGAGGCGAAACACAAAGAGACCCAAGACCTTTTAAATTCCGCAACCGTTAAATTGAACGACTGTTTGGAAGAAAGTGCAACTACTTCTTCAAGATTAAAAACCCTAGAAGATCAAAACGCCTTCTTAAAGGCCAACAACCAAGAGTTGATCAACAACATGGGTAACCTTACCACATTAACCGCAAAAGGTGCGGAGAACTTGGAAAAATCCTTGGAAAGTTTACGTGAAAAAGATTTGACTATCAGAAAATTGCAAGATGCTGTAACACGTCGTGATTCTGTAAATCTTGCATTGGTTCAAAGTTTGAAAGGAGTATTGGGCAACTTGGATGATGAAGACATCGAAGTAAGTGTTGAGAAAGGTGTAGTATTCGTATCCATTTCCGATAAATTGTTATTCAGAAGTGGAAGCTATAACATTACCAATGCAGCCAAACAAGTTTTAGGTAAAGTTGCCAAAGTGGTAAACAACAAACCTGATTTTGAATTCTTGGTTGAAGGTCACACAGACAATGTACCTTATTCCAGTGGTGTTCTTGTAGATAACTGGGATTTGAGTGCTAAACGTGCAACTTCAATTGTACGTACACTTCAAAACGATTTTAATGTTGATCCAAAGCGTATGACTGCAGCAGGTAGAAGTTACTATGTACCATTGGCTTCTAATGACTCAGCAGCAGAGCGAGCCAAAAACAGAAGAACTCGTATTGTTGTTCTACCAAAAATCGACCAGTTCTACAACATGATCGAGGAAGGTATGAAAGACCCAGCAATTGGTGGCTCTGGCAACTAATCGAAATAAAAAAACCAGAAAAAGCGATCCAAGTCGGGTCGCTTTTTTTATTTATAGAAAATCCAACTCGCCTTTTCCTTCGCGAATTACCTCGGGATAACCACTTGATAAATCTATCACCGTTGAAGCCACATTACCTCCATAACCACCATCAATCACTATATCAACCAGATCTTGCCACTTCTCATAAATGAGTTCTGGATCTGTAGTGTACTCCAAAATATCATCTTCATCATAAATAGAGGTAGAGACAATAGGGTTTCCTAATTCTTGCACCAGTGCACGCGCAATTTGGTTATCTGGCACACGAATACCTACAGTTTTTTTCTTTTTGAAATCTTTAGGTAGATTGTTATTTCCCGGTAAGATAAACGTATAAGGGCCCGGTAATGCCCGTTTCAGAATTTTAAAAGTTGATGTGTCTATCTGGCGAACAAAGTCAGAAAGGTTACTTAAATCTGCGCAGACAAAGGACCAATTGGCTTTTTCAAGTTTGATACCCTTAATACGGGCAATACGCTGCAAAGCCTTTGTATTGGTAATGTCGCAACCTAGGCCATAAACGGTGTCCGTTGGGTAAATAATCAATCCTCCTTTACGCAAAACATTACCGATTTTTTCCAATTGCCTTGGATTTGGATTTTCCTCATAAAGTTTGATCAATTCCGCCATTTTCCTGCTGCTTTTAATTCACATCTTTTCACAAAGATAGGGTCAAAAGTAGCTTTCGTCAATTCATATGGGCTATCCATCAATTTAGGGCGTGATTCAAATGGTAAAACACTCATTTTTACCCTGTTCAACCTAAAAACCCATACTGATGAATTCATCTAAATATTACTTAATCCTTGTTTTTTTGATTGCTTTTTTGGCAAGCAACTGTGGCAACCCAAAAATTTCGGAAAAACATAAAGTTCCAAATCAATTTGCAAATGGGAGTGCATTGGTATCTTTTATGGATTTCCACCTATTGGCATTACAAGATCTTGATAAGAGCGATTCAGCGTATTCAGATTTAGCGATGCTTATCAATGAGGAACTCCGAAAAGCGGTGGAACGCATCAATTCCCAAAAGCTTTTGCGTGAGGTGTATACCGCTTACGATTCAAACTCGCATCAATTTAGCATGTCCATTTCCGATGATGCCAAAATTGCCGTATTTTCTTGGGATACCGGATTAGAGGGTGCTTTCCCCAGAATTAAAAATATTGCGCTGTATCAAAAAAATAAAAAAGTAATTCCTACTTCATTATACGGTAAACCACTTTATTTTCATGAAATTCATAGTATAGTCAGCAATAATAAACGCTCCTATCTGTTGCATGGCACAAATGGAAAATCCAATCTCTACAGATTGGACGCCTATAGCTTGAACAGTGGGCAATTGGAGCAAAAAGCTATTTTCCCTGACCACAAAAATTCAATAAAATCCGCTCAGGATTTCAATATTGAAATGGATGGTTCTTTAATAATCATTCCTGAAGTCAAAGCGAATTCCACAAAATACCATCCGTTGGAACTTAAACACAATCTACATGATAGTCAATATGTTGAAGCTCAATCATTGGCTGATTTGCATTAAACGTTATTACGCTAAGGATGTTTGAAGATGTCCAATTTAATGCTTTGGTTAGCCATCAATGACCTCCAATTTAGCGAAGCGTAAAAGTAACTTCTTGATATCACCCCGTTCAAATTGGATTTCCGCTTTCTTATCGTTACCCACTCCTTCAATCTTTAAAACTTTGCCTCTTCCAAAGCGTGTGTGATTCACCGTACAACCTTCCACCAGATTTGGATCCATGGTGTTAGTGGTGGTTGAGGAAATTCCAGGTTTTAGCTTGCGAAGTTTACGCAATTGATTTTCATTGGGTTTCTTAACACTTGGGGGTGTTCCATTTTGTGGCTTTACTTGCCGTAACTTACTCTTGTCCACTTCCCCAAAAATATCAGCATTGATCATCGATTTGAATCGGTAGCCGTCACTAACAGGTGTGAGATTCTCAACATACTGTTCTTCAATTTCCTCTAAAAAACGACTTGGTTCCGCATCAATCAACTTACCCCAACGGTAGCGATTTTGGGTGTACGTAAGAAAAGCCTGTTTTTCTGCACGTGTGAGGGCTACGTAAAAGAGTCTTCGTTCTTCTTCCAATTCGCTACGTGTGTTCATACTCATGGCAGACGGAAACAAATCCTCTTCCATACCAACAATGTAGACATATGGGAATTCCAATCCTTTGGCCAGATGAATGGTCATTAAAGCTACCCTGTCATCATCGCCGGTGTCCGCATCCATATCCGTGGCCAATGCTACATCTTCCAAAAATTCGGTTAGGCTTCCAGTTGCATCCACCAACTCTTTTTGTCCTTCTACAAAATCCTTGACACCATTAAGCAATTCCTCAATATTCTCCATACGCGCAATTCCTTCCGGAGTACCATCTTTCTTGAATTCAAGAAGTAGCCCTGTTTTTTTGGAAACATGCTCTGCCAAGGTAAAAGCATCAGTGCCTTCATTCATGATCTGGAAACTTTTGATCATGGTTACAAAATCTTCCAGTTTTCGTTTGGTTCCAGCATTGATATTCAGTTCCAATTTTTTAAGGTGCTCCATAACCTCAAAAATGGACCGGCCATAGTGATTTGCGGCCACTGTTAGCTTATCAACTGTGGTTTGTCCGATGCCGCGTGCCGGAAAATTTATGACCCTTTTAAGCGCTTCTTCATCTTTAGGGTTCACAATTAAACGCAGATATGCCAAGACATCCTTGATTTCCTTACGTTGATAAAATGAAAGTCCACCGTAAATACGGTAAGGGATATCTCTTTTTCGCAAAGCATCTTCAATTGCCCTGGATTGCGAATTGGTACGATATAGTACTGCAAACTCCCCATTTTGAAGCTGCAATTGCATCTTATTTTCGAAAATGGAACCCGCTACATATCTACCCTCTTCGGCATCGGTTACACTTCTATGGATTTTAATTTTATTACCTTCATCGTTGGAAGTCCACACCACCTTCTCCAACTGATTTTTATTCTTGGCAATTATGGAATTGGCCGCATTGACTATATTCTTTGTTGACCTATAGTTTTGCTCCAATCTATAAACAGCAACATCATCATAATCCTTTTGGAAATTTAAGATATTGCTAATGTTGGCACCACGGAAGGAGTAAATACTTTGCGCATCATCACCCACCACACAAATATTTTGATACCGGTCCGAGAGTGCTTTTACGATTAGATATTGAGAATGGTTGGTATCCTGATACTCATCTACCAATATATACCGGAATCTATCTTGATACTTCATCAATACCTCCGGAAATCGTGTAAGCAATTCATTGGTCCGAAGCAAAAGATCATCAAAATCCATAGCCCCTGCTTTAAAGCATCGATCTACATAATTTTGGTAAATTTCTCCCAAACGTGGCCTTTTGGACATCGCATCCGCCTCCATCAGTTCGGGGTTTTGGAAATAGGCCTTGACCGTAATCAAACTGTTTTTATAGGACGAAATTCGATTTTGAATCTGCTTGTATTTGTAGATGTCCTTGTCCAATCCCATTTCCTTGATTATGGAAGCAATCAACCGCTGGGAATCCTGTGTGTCGTATATAGTGAAATTGCTGGGATATCCGAGTTTGTCACCATCGTATCGGAGCAACTTCGCAAAAACGGAATGGAAAGTACCCATCCACAAATTCTTCGTTTCTGAACTACCGGCAATAGTTGCAATACGCTTTTTCATCTCCCTTGCCGCCTTGTTGGTAAAGGTCAACGCCAATATATTGAAGGCATCCACACCTTGACCCATCAAATGTGCAATTCGAAAGGTAAGTACCCTGGTTTTACCAGAACCTGCTCCTGCTATCACCATCAATGGACCGTCTTTATGCAAGACCGGAGCACGTTGCGCATCATTCAGTTCTTCCAAAAAATTCTCCAACTCCTAGTAGTTTTAAAAGTAAAGGTGAAAATAGCCAATAATGGCATCATGCTAAAATCATCCTTTCAATACTTATAAACAGTGTAATTCCTATCGAATTTGATATATTTAATGCTGAATTGTTTTAAGCATGAAATATTATCCCTTTAGCTTATTGATATGCTGTTTAATAAGCTTGACCTTAAGTTCACAAGAGAAAAAAGCGGGTCCTGTAATCTCAGATTTTGGCCAGGTTTGGAAAGTAGAAAATCCTGATTTTAAAACCAATACAACCAACGAGTTCAAGGTTGTGTTTGATATTTACAACAGTCCGGAATCGCATGAAGAAATCAACCGTTCAATTGAAACGGCTGCCCGTTTTTTAAATATGCACGCCCAAGCTGGCGTACCTGCTTCCCAGCTGAAAGTGGCACTTGTAGTCCACAATAAGGCATCAAAAGATATTATTCATAACACGGCCTATATGAAACGATATGGTGTAAACAATCCAAATAAGCAATTGATTGAATCACTACTTGAAGCTGATGTCCAGGTAATTTTATGTGGCCAGTCTTCCAATTCAAGAGGGTTTCCCAAAGAAGATTTAATTCCAGGATCACAAATAGCATTATCTGCTCTGACAGCAATTTTACAATTGCAACAACAAGGCTATCAACTTATAAAATTTTAATACTGACTATATGCGAAAAATGAACACCCTATTGTTGTTTCTGACAACAATAACCATTTGGGCCCAGGGTCCAAATTTGGAAAAAGATTATGCTGCAATTGAATCAAAAGTTATAGAATGGCGCCATGACATTCACCAAAATCCTGAACTAAGTAACCGCGAATTCAAAACAGCAGAAAAAATAGCGACCCACTTAAAATCCTTGGGTATTGAGGTTACCACTGGCGTAGCCCATACCGGGGTAGTTGGTGTTTTAAAAGGAGACCAGCCAGGTAAGGTAGTTGCGCTTAGAGCAGACATTGACGCTTTGCCTGTTACAGAGCGTAATGACCTACCATTTAAATCGACAGTTACTTCAGAGTTTCTTGGTGAAAAAGTTGGGGTAATGCACGCCTGCGGACATGATACACATACAGCAATATTAATGGGCGTTGCTGAAATCCTAGCCAATAACAAGGATAAAATAAAAGGAACGGTCAAATTTATTTTCCAACCTGCCGAGGAAGGAGCACCTCCTGGGGAAGAAGGTGGTGCATTGATGATGGTTAAGGAAGGTGTGCTGAAAAATCCTGATGTAGATGCCATTTTTGGACTTCACATCAATTCGCAAACTCCGGTAGGAACCATTCGCTACAAGATTGGAGGCACAATGGCTGCTGCACAAAGCTTTACCATAAAAGTGAAAGGAAAGCAAAGTCATGGCTCACAACCTTGGAGTGGTGTTGACCCAATTTTAATCAGTGCCAAAATCATTGATGGATTACAGACCATCATCAGTCGTGAAGCCAATTTAACTAATGAAGCAGCAGTAATCACTGTAGGTAAAATTAAAAGTGGTGTGCGATTCAACATCATTCCTGAATCAGCTGAAATGTTAGGAACTATCCGCACCTTGGATTATGACATGAAGGATCATATCAATAAAAGAATGAAGGAAATGGTAGCAGATATTGCAAAAGCCTATGGTGGTGAAGCAACATGTGAAATTAAAGATGCAACCGACATCACCTTCAATGTCCCTGAGTTGGCACGTCAAATGTTACCAACATTAGGCCGTGTGGCTGGAGATAAAAACGTAATTGCACAAAAGGCGATTACCGGTGCAGAGGATTTTTCATACTATCAAAGAGATGTTCCTGGTTTTTTCTTTTTCCTAGGGGGAATGACACCCGGAAATACCGAGTCCTATCCTCATCACACACCGGATTTTCTAATTGATGACGCCGGAATGCAATTAGGTGTGAAGGCTATGACCGAATTGACACTGGACTATTTAAATATGTAATATGGATATGGTAATGGATTTTTTGGCGGAAACACCTTGGTGGACCTGGATACTAGTTTTGTTGGGTCTTGTTGCAATAAGGGATATTTTCTTCCAAAAAGCCCATACCATTAGCCATAACTTCCCCATTATTGGGCATTTAAGATATTGGCTGGAAAGTATTGGCCCGGAAATGCGGCAATATTTCGTAGCCAATAACAGAGAAGAACTACCTTTTAATCGTATTGAGCGTGGTTGGATCTATGCTTCAGCCAAGAAAGAGAACAACTATGAAGGATTTGGAACTGATCGTGACATTTATGCGCATCAGCACATCTTTGTGAAAAATGCTATGATTGGTTATCAAGTCCCTGCCAATCATCCTAATAGTAATGACCCTTACTTTTTACCATGTGCAAAGGTTATCGGAGCTTATAATAAAAGAAGAAAACCTTACCGACCTGCTTCCGTTATTAACGTTTCCGCCATGAGTTTTGGCTCATTGTCTGCCAAGGCCATCGAATCCTTAAACCGAGGCGTGGGCAAGTCCGATGCTTACCATAATACTGGTGAAGGAGGTCTTTCCCCCTATCACAGAACCGGCGGTGATGTGGTATTTCATTTCGGTACAGGTTATTTTGGCGTTCGCTCTAGAGAAGGAAATTTTTCAATGGAGAAAATGAAAATCCTTGTTGATGAAAACCCTTGTATCAAAGCCATCGAGATTAAACTATCGCAAGGTGCAAAACCTGGCAAAGGAGGTGTACTCCCTGGAGCTAAAATAACGAAGCAAATTGCCGAAATCAGAGGTGTGGAAGTAGGTAAGGATGTACTTTCACCTTCAACGCACAAGGCCTTCAATACGATTTCAGAATTGCTTGAGCTCATTGAAAGTATTGCAGAAGAAACTGGATTGCCGGTAGGAATAAAAGCCGCTATTGGCAAACTGGACCAATGGGAAGAATTGGCCGATTTAATGAAAAAGAACGGTCATGGTCCGGACTTCATCACCATTGACGGTGGCGAGGGCGGTACCGGGGCGGCCCCACCAAGCTTTGCTGATCATGTTTCCCTGCCTTGGGTCTATGGTTTTTCATCGGTTTATAGAATATTTAAAGAAAGAGGATTGACCGAACGTATTGTTTTTATTGGAAGTGGCAAGCTAGGATTTCCTGCAAAGGCGGCCATGGCTTTTGCTATGGGGGTTGATTGTATCAATGTGGCACGCGAGGCCATGATGAGTATAGGGTGCATTCAGGCACAAATATGTCATACCAATCGCTGTCCGGCTGGTGTGGCAACCCAAAGTAAATGGCTTCAAAACGGTATCAACATTCCGCTAAAATCCGACAGATTGGCTCAATACTTCAAAACCTTTAGAAAGGAATTCTTGGAAATAACCCATGCCGCAGGCTACGAACATCCTTGTCAATTCAACATGAATGATGTTCAAGTAAATGTAGATGATGATTATTTAAGTAGTGATCTTGAAGCGGTCTATGGATATACCAAAACTGAAGTGCCGTTTACCAATATGCAAGAACTTTATGATTGTGTTTATCTAGGAGGAAGTCGGATATCCGAAAAAACATCCTAATTTTGACCTCGATAGATTTAACCAACATTCTTACTTATGAAAAAACAATTACTTTTTCTATTTAGTGTATTGATTTGCTCCCTTGGTATGGCTCAAAAGAAGAGCGAACTCTTTGCCCAAATCGATGATTTGGAAGCTCAGCTGGGCGAAGTCCAACAAGAATTGGCCGAAGCTAAACGTGATATTTCCTCTTCCAATGCCAAAGCGGAAGCCTTGGAAAGTGAAAATGTTGGTTTACGTGATGCCAACGCTACGCTATTGAAAAACCTCAGCAGCTTTTCAGAATTATCTAAAAAGAACAGCGAGAATGTAACCAAAACATTAGCTGCACTGGAACGTAAGGAAAAACAACTTAGTGGAATAACAGATATGATAGCTTCCGGTGACTCCACGTCCATCGTGCTATTGACTCGAATAAAACAGACCATGGGTGAAAATGCCAATGCCAATGTTTCAGAAGGCGCTGTGATTTTAAGCGGTAGTCTTACCAAATTGTTTGGTTCTGATACAGGTACTGCATTGACTGATGAAGGTAAACTTTGGGTTAGTCAAATTGCGAAAGTCCTTTTGGCAAGCCCCAATTTATCAGCTAAGGTAGATGGCTTGAATATTACAGGGGAATTTGCAATTACCTATGATCAAGCTTCGGCTGTGGCCAAAGAGCTAGTAGGTACACTGTCTGTGCCGCTTGAAAAAGTTGATGTCGCGGTAAAAGACGGGAATTTTAAAGAAGGTGTCGCCGTTAGCCTACAACCTGATTACAAGGCTTTTTATGATAAAGTGAAAACTGATATCAAGGCCACAAACTAAACTTCAATACTTTTTAGGGAACTCACCCATACTTTTTAGGGCTTAGTTGCGTTCTTGATGGTATAAAATCCAAAAAACCAAACTAACCCATGAGTGGAGACGATATTTTCCAACTATTTGGCTTCCTATTACCCGCAGTAGTGACAGGAGCTGTAGCATTTTACTTTTTTAGATTACATACTAGGAACGAAGACGGCAGAAGACGTTTCTTGTTGCATAAGGATTCCCAGAAAGACACCCTTCCGGTTCGCTTACAAGCCTATGAAAGAATGGTTTTGTTTTTAGAACGTATAGCCATAAACAGTTTAGTAGTGCGAGTTGCGCCTAAAACCAAAAATAAAAGCGACTATGAAAACTTGCTGATCAAGCAAATTGAATCTGAATTTGAGCATAACCTATCCCAGCAAATCTATATGTCCGATGAATGTTGGAACATTATTAAAGCAGCTAAAAATGCAACCATCCAAATGATTCGTTCTGCTGGAATGAGTGATACGGATTCTCCAGACAAGCTTAGGGAAGATATATTAAATCAAACCATGGATAAACAGTCGCCTTCTTCTACTGCCTTAGCCTTTATTAAAAACGAGGTTAGTGAATTGTGGTAGCACCTAATCCATGTGATCTGGGTCAATAGGACTGGTTTCTTCATTTTTGTTTTTGGCATATAAGTAGCCACGTTTCCACCATAAAGTCATCCGTTCTTTATTGAATACCAATGAATTGGTGGTCAAAACAGTTGGTGTATAGTAAAAGTTTATAATAGCGTCCTTTTGATTGGCCACAAGCTTTCCTATTCTAATATTTTGGTTTTCAATGCGATCCAACATATAACTAAAAATAGTTGTAATCAATTCAAAAGGGTTTCGTACGGGCATACGATTAAGGTAATTTACTTCGGTGTGCAACACCACCACATCAACTTCGGTGGCCCCACGCTTTAATGCTTCCTCAATGGGTACCAGTGTACCCAATCCCCCATCGGCATACTCGCAGCCATTACGTTTGGCCAAACTCATAAAAGGTGTATAATTGGATGATATCCATATCCAATCGCAAAACTCCTCGTATGTGCAATCCTTTATTGATTTGTATTCTACCTGATTCAAGGAAAGATTGGAAACGGTAACGATAACATCCGTGTCACCACCTTTGAGTTCTTCAAATTCCTGAGGGGTAATGGACTTGCGTATTAGCCAGCGCAAGTTCTCGCTTTCTCCAAACGTTTTTTTACCTCGGATAAAATTTTTGACCACATTCCAGTGATTTATGGAAATGACTTCTATACCATGCTTTTTTTTGATGACAAAAGGGCAATTGTCAAAAATGCTATTTTGATTTACAGAAGAGTAAATTTCCCGAATCTTTGCCAGTTTATTCAAAGCGAGATGGGAAATCAACAAACTTCCCGTAGAAGTACCAACAAATAAGTCATACTTATGCTGGGCTTCTTCAATTAAAAACTGGGCAACGCCACCAGCAAACGCACCTTTACTTCCGCCACCTGAAATCACCAATGCCCTCATTTGCCTAAAGTTTGGTCTAAATATTTTTGCTGCTCTAGGGTCAAGCTCGGGTAAATCTCCTGAATCCGACTTTGACTATCTGCATTCTTTAAAAATTCCTTCAGCATTTTACGCGATGATTTCTTAAAATACCACACATGGTGATTACAAGCCTCGATTAAGTTCTTTAAACTGGAATTGTTGAAACCTCCAATGTTTTTTAGAAATTGAAAAGCCAACATGCGCACTTCAAAATGATGTTCGGCACCGGTGTAAGCATTCAAGGCATCAAAAAACTCCTTTTTGGATTGAACTTCATAATCTGGACTGACCAAAGCTAATGTCAACCACAGCAGATGTACATTTTTATTTGGAAAACCAATGATATTTATGGTCTTATCCAAATACCTATTTTGATGCTCCGGAAAATCTGACCATAATCTAAACAAGGTCGCTTCAATGGTCTTATAACTATTATCGTCCAATAACTGTTCAAAATCCATTCTTAATTCCTCTGGTACCTTTTCCGTGGCTAAGGCTACTGCCTGACGAACCTTCGATTTTTCATCATTTAGTATGCCCTTTAACATCTTGAACGAAAGTTGCTCACTATAATCAAGCATCAATTGCTCTTTTAGTCGCTCCGAGCCCAAATCTTCCCAGACTGTAGTTAGTTCAGATTCTTTGTTAGTTTTATTCGCCTCAATCCGTTTTTTAATTTCAAAATATCTTTTGATGCTAGTATTATTACGTGTTAGAAAGGCCTTTGCCTTGTCAAAAGGAAACTCTGATTCTTGTAACCATTGCTCTTCAAAATCCGTCAACTTCATACCTGACGCTTTTTCAATTTCCCACATAAAATCCTGAATGGTCACATTCTGAAATGCAAATTTTTCCAAATAATTTTGAATGCCTTCTTTAAAAGCGGCGCCCCCTACTCTTTCTTTTAACATTACCAAGGCCCAAGCTCCTTTCTCATAGAACGTAAGGCTCCCTGCCGCACTGTTGGTCAATGCTTCACCATTGCCCTCACCTGAAAAATTCTGGAGGGCTTTTGCGGTTTCAAACAACTTCCAATAGTAATAATCCTTTCCAAAAATCTGTTTTTCAGCCAAGTATGCATAAAACGTAGCGAAGCCTTCATGCAACCAATGATGCTCCCCACTCTCTTCGGTAACCAAGTTTCCAAACCACTGATGCGCCATCTCATGTGCATTCACATTGACATAGTTTTTGTCCTTAAAAGCAACGGAGTCTACCATAAAAGTGTTTGAGAATACGGTTGCACCTGTATTTTCCATACCCGCGTACAAAAAATCCTGAACAGGAATCTGTTTGTAGTTCTGCCAAGGATAGGCAACTCCAATTTCTTGCTCCAAGAAGTCGAACAACTTTTTAGAAAAACGATACGTTGGTTCTACTTTTAGACTATCCTTGGGTTCATAGTACAACTCCAACGGAATCCCAGATGACGCAGTAATCGTCTTTTTCTCAAACTTACCTATAACAAAAGCCACCAAATAACTACTCATCGGATTTTCCATATTGAATTGCCATTCGATTAATCCGTCTTTTGGTTGGGTGCGCAAAAGTGCACCATTTGAAATTACCTTATAGGGAGCTTCCATCAAGAAACTAAGGTCAAATTCCAGTTTGTCATTCATATTGTCCAAACTTGGAAGCCAATGACTGGTATATTTTCCTTGGCCTTGGGTCCAAATCTGTTCGTTCCCGTCAATACTATCCTCCCACCCCAAGAAATAAACGGTCTGTTTGGGTTTTGCCTTGAATGACAACCCCAATTGGTATTCCCCTATTTTTTTTGGTGCCTTTATGGAGAATTGCTTTCCTGAATTATTGTGGGCAACAGCTTTACCATTTAAAGTAATCTCGGAAAACAACATGTTATACGCGTCAAGATAAATGGAATCCACTTTCTTGTTCATTTGAAAAGTATAAACACCCTGACCCTGTATTTCTTTATTCACGGGTATGGGCTTAATCTCGGCAATCAACCTTTTGAAATCCACATCGGACTGGGCCTTGGCCATAGGGATGCCAAGTAGTAAACTACATATTAATATTACTGATGTGAGCTTCATAGCAATGCGTATACAAAAGTCTTTCCAAATTACATATTTTAGTCCGATGAATCCCAATTTTCTTCAAACTCCCATCCCATATCTTAAAGGTGTTGGTCCCAATAGGGCCGATACCCTTAAAAGTGAGTTAGGCATTGAAACTTATCGGGATTTACTGCATTTGTTTCCCAATAGATATCTGGACAAAACCCAATACTATAAGATTTCCCAATTGCAATCCAGTGGTGCCGATGTGCAAGTAGTTGGAAAAATTATACACCTCAAAACGGTGGAGCAAAAACGTGGAAAACGTTTGGTAGCGAAGTTTGTTGATGAAACAGGAGAAATGGAATTAGTTTGGTTCAGAGCGCAAAAATGGATTCGCGAAAACCTTAAACTTAATGAACCCTACGTGGTCTTTGGTAGAGTCAATAGGTATGGCAGTACCTTTTCCATGCCACATCCAGAAATGGAATTGTTGAAGGAACACCAACAAGGACTCAAGATTTCAATGCAACCCATATACCCATCCACCGAAAAATTGAGTGCCAAAGGCATAACCAATAGAGTGATAAGTAAAATGGTTCAGCAACTTCTGTTGGAATCAAAAGGTTTGTTTCAAGAATCACTTCCAACTTATATATTGGAAGAGTTGCGACTTTTACCAAAAAGTGAATCCTTGCTCAATATTCACTTTCCCAAAAGTCAAGAGTTATTGGCTAGAGCCCAATTCAGACTAAAATTTGAAGAACTGTTTTTTGTACAGCTTCAGTTAATTTCCAAAAAACTCGTACGAAAGCAAAAAATCAAAGGACTTCCTTTTGGAGCGGTGGGTGAAAACTTCAGCACGTTTTTCAACAAACATCTACCCTTTGAACTTACCAACGCCCAAAAAAAAGTAATTAAGGAAATTCGAAATGATCTAGGCAGCAACGCGCAAATGAATCGTCTACTGCAAGGTGATGTAGGGTCAGGTAAAACCATAGTTGCCTTGATGTGCATTTTACTTGCCATAGATAATGGCTTTCAGGCATGTTTAATGGCACCAACTGAAATCTTGGCCAACCAACATTACCATGGTCTCAAGGAACTTTTGGGAAAAATGAATGTGGGGATAGCATTGTTGACTGGATCCACCAAAAAATCGGAACGCAATCGCATACACGAAGCATTGCAAAACGGAGATCTTCATATTTTAGTGGGTACACACGCAGTTTTAGAGGACAAAGTGCAATTTACCAACCTGGGACTGGCCATCATTGATGAACAACACCGATTTGGCGTGGCACAACGCTCCAAATTATGGCACAAAAACAATACCCCGCCACACATATTAGTGATGACCGCCACGCCTATTCCTCGAACTTTGGCCATGAGTTTATACGGAGATTTGGACGTCTCCGTAATTGATGAACTCCCTCCAGGAAGAAAACCGGTAAAAACCGTACATCGTTTTGACGCTAACCGTTTGAAGGTATTCCAGTTCATCAAAGATGAAATCAAAAAGGGGCGACAGGTTTATGTTGTCTATCCTTTGATCAAAGAATCAGAGGCTTTGGATTATAAAGATTTGATGGACGGCTATGAGAGTATTGCACGGGATTTCCCTATGCCGGAATATCAGATTTCCATTGTACATGGAAAAATGAAACCTGCGGATAAAGATTACGAAATGGATCGTTTTGTCCGTGGTGAAACACAAATCATGGTTGCTACTACCGTAATTGAAGTTGGTGTGAATGTGCCAAATGCTTCAGTCATGATCATTGAAAGTGCTGAACGATTTGGTCTTTCCCAATTGCATCAATTGAGGGGTCGAGTAGGTCGTGGTGCGGATCAGAGTTATTGTATTTTAATGACTGGCAACAAACTATCTGAAGATGCCAAAACAAGATTGCAAACCATGGTAAAAACCAGCGATGGTTTTGAAATTGCCGAAGTTGATTTGAAATTGCGTGGACCTGGGGATTTAATGGGCACACAGCAAAGCGGATTGCTCAATTTGAAGATTGCAGATATCGTAAAGGATAATCAAATATTACAGACCGCTAGATACCATGCCCTTCAATTATTGAAAAAAGACCCCGCGCTCCAAAACCCTGAACATGCATCGGTTAAAAATGCCTATGCTACGCTAGCTATGGGAAAAGATATTTGGGGGTATATCAGTTGAAATTATATACCATAAAAAAAGCCCGGTTTTACCCGGGCATTTCCTATTAAATCCTATGAAAACTAAATTTAGTTGATTCCTTCTCCTTTTTCAGCCTTGTCAAGATTCGCTTGAACCCTATCCTTATTTGGCTGAGCGGGTGCATTTTGCAATGCAATTTTTAAGTGTTTAACTGTGGACTTATGATCGCCCATTGCGGAATACCCTCTGGCTAAACCATAATGTACTGGCCATGTTCCCTTGTGGTTCTTTTCGTTCCATTTGAAAACATCCAATGCCTCCTGGTTCTTACCTTGCCCAATAAGCTGCCTTCCATAGCCATGCACTTCTAACACCGTACCCATTGGCAAGGCTTCCTTCATTATCGCATCAGCAGCCGCAGTATTTCCTTGCTTCGTTAGAATTTGCGCTTTAACAAACGCATTATTGAACGTTTTTCTACTAAAGAACTGACCTTCTCTAGCTGCGTTGATCCAACCAAGAGCTTCATCCAAGTCACCTCCGTTGTTTTGGGCATAGTTCGCTGCTTGTTCCCACGATTGTCTGGTAAATCCTGGAGTAGTTTGAAATTCTTTGCGAATTCTGGCCAAGACATTATTGGTAACGTCAACTTCCACCTTGAATGGAATTTGCTTTTCGCCCCAATTCAAGGCAACAACTGCTGAGGTGGCATCCACGTCAATAAATGTATAGGTCAGTTGCTCAACATGAGCAGCTTCCTTCGTGTCCACATCTACGCGCAGCGCATCTTCAGACGGCTCGTAAAAATAACTTCCCCATGCCGTATTGTTTTTTGAAAAAATAATGGTTGCAGTGTTGTTTTCGTTTACGATCATATGCAGACCGTACTTTCCGGCAGGAAGTGTTTTACCTCCAATGGTCAAGTCATGTGTGGTTTTGAAAACCGTGTTTTCATTGGCACCAGCTCTCCAAGGAGATTCCGTAGCTGTACCAAATCCAAGGTTGTTCATCCCATAAGGTACCAAAGCGCCCCAAACCTCTCGGTCATTTACGCTTGGCCTTGAGTACACAACACTTACATCAGTTGTTCCTATTCGCTGAGATACTTTTGCCATTTGACTCCCTCTTGGAAGAAAGGTCAATTGTGCAAAACCACTCGTGGAGAAACAAAGTGCTGCAACAAGGATTAGGGCCGACATGGCCTTGTAACTTTTTTTCATTTGTTCGTTTTTGATTTTGTTAATGAATAAACTTTTAGGTCGATTCCCTAAAGTAGAAACCTCAACCCACCTAGAGCGTTACAGCTTTGTTAAAAAGGAAACATAGGTGTTAAAATTCAAGCGTTTATGCTTAATCAGTACCAATTGGGAGGTATATCATGATTAAAAATCCCAGAAAGTCGATGGTTAATATGAACCCATGCCATCTTGGATATAAGAAGTCATTAATTGCTTATACCCATTTCTGACGTATCAAACATTCAGATTTCTTTTTGTTTGAATTCGAAAATTAGTGGTAAATCCTCCAATTTCATCGGTATAAACCTCCTTGAACATCGTAATTTTAAAAACTTGAAAAAGCAGTTTTTTCAAGCAAGTTTTAAATTTACAACTTGATAAATTTTGAAGGTTAAAATGAGCAAGACACTATTTGACAAAGTTTGGGATTCACATGTAGTTCAAAGCATCCAAAACGGCCCAGACGTGCTTTTTATCGATAGGCATTTGGTACATGAAGTCACTAGCCCTGTAGCTTTTCTGGGGTTGAAGAATCGCGGTATTCAGGTACTCTATCCTGAACGCACTTTTGCTACTGCGGATCACAATACCCCAACCATCAACCAACACTTACCGGTTAAAGACGAACTGTCTGCCAATCAATTGAAGGCATTGGAAGAGAATTCAAAAGCGCATAACATTCCTTATTGGGGACTTGGACATGAGAAAAATGGTATTGTCCATGTTATTGGTCCCGAAAATGGTATTACCGTTCCTGGCGCAACAATTGTCTGTGGAGATTCACATACCTCAACGCATGGCGCTTTTGGGGCAATAGCATTTGGCATTGGTACCAGTGAAGTGGAAATGGTGCTTTCCACCCAATGTATCATGCAACCAAAACCAAAAAGCATGCGAATCAACATCAATGGCGAACTTAATAAAGCCGTTACACCAAAAGATGTTGCTTTGTTTATCATTTCAAAATTAACCACCTCAGGAGCCACTGGTTATTTCGTGGAATATGCAGGTGATGTTTTTCGTAATATGTCCATGGAAGGACGAATGACCGTTTGTAACCTTAGTATAGAAATGGGAGCTCGTGGTGGTATGATCGCACCCGATGAGAAGACCATGGAGTATATTAAAGGCCGAGAATTTGCACCAAAAGGCGCAGATTGGGACAAAGCCATGGATTATTGGAACACGCTTTATACTGATCATAAGGCCGAATTTGACAAGGAATTGCATTTCAATGCATCGGATATTGAACCAATGATCACCTACGGAACCAATCCAGGAATGGGTATGGGAATCCAAAACGACATACCAACTGCAGAAGCTGTTGAAGGAGGCGCTGCCACTTATAAAAAGTCATTGGCCTACATGGAGTTTAATGAGGGCGATCCTATGATTGGCAAACCTATTGACTTTGTATTCCTAGGAAGCTGCACGAATGGTAGGATTGAAGATTTCAGGGCATTTGCCTCTATAATCAAAGGAAGAAGAAAAGCGGATAACGTGACTGCATGGTTGGTGCCTGGATCACATCGGGTTGAAGAAGCAATAAAAGAGGAAGGGATTTTGGATATTTTGCATAGCGCAGGTTTTGAGCTACGCGAACCAGGATGTTCTGCATGTTTGGCCATGAACGACGATAAGATCCCTGCTGGTAAATATGCAGTAAGTACATCCAACAGGAATTTTGAAGGTAGACAAGGCCCAGGAGCTAGAACACTTTTGGCGAGTCCGTTAGTGGCCGCAGCCGCAGCCGTTACCGGTAAGGTAACTGATCCAAGGGAGTTGCTTGAACTTCAAGATGCTTAAACACTTATTTTCACTGATAACAGATTAAAACAATGGCTTACGATAAATTCAATATACTAACAAGTTCAGCTGTTCCACTTCCCATCGAAAATGTGGATACAGATCAAATCATTCCAGCTCGATTTTTAAAAGCTACCGAGCGTAAAGGATTTGGCGATAACCTATTCCGGGATTGGCGTTATAACTCTGATGATACTACAAAGGAGAATTTTGTGTTGAATAACCCAATTTATAGCGGGAAAATCCTAGTAGGTGGGAAAAACTTCGGATCAGGTTCCTCACGGGAGCATGCAGCATGGGCTGTTTATGATTATGGCTTCCGATGTGTGGTATCCAGTTTTTTCGCTGATATCTTTCGTAATAATTGTTTGAACATTGGTGTGCTTCCTGTACAAGTAAGCCCTGAGTTCCTAGATAAAATTTTCAAGGCAATAGAAGCCAATCCAAAGTCAGAACTTGTTGTGAACCTTCCCGAACAGACGATTACTATTTCTGAAACTGGTGAGCAGGAGAGATTTGCAATTAACGATTACAAAAAAGGGAATCTTCAGAATGGTTTTGACGATATTGATTATTTACTCAATATCAAAAAAGACATTGAAACTTTTGCCGCTAATACACCCCTATAACACTAATGGCTGATAAGGCTTCGGTCTCTACAATTCCAAATAAATCCAAGAACACATGAGCCAAAGGACTGTTGAAATCATGGACACCACCTTGAGGGATGGTGAGCAGACATCCGGAGTTTCATTCTCTTCCTCAGAGAAACTGACATTGGCCAAACTACTTTTGGAAGAATTGAAGGTGGATCGTATAGAGGTGGCTTCTGCGCGTGTATCAGACGGGGAATTCAATGCAGTCAAGAACATCACGGAATGGGCTGATTCAGAGGGTTATTTGGATAAGGTTGAGGTATTGACCTTTGTGGACAAGGGTGTTTCCTTGGAATGGATGGAACAAGCGGGGGCAAAAGTTCAAAACTTATTGACCAAGGGTTCACTTAACCACCTCACACATCAGTTAAAGAAAACGCCGGAGCAACATTTTAAAGATATTGCCGCGGTTGTTTCCCTTGCCACGGATAAGGGCATCACCACCAATGTTTATTTGGAGGATTGGAGCAATGGAATGCGAAATTCGCCAGATTACGTTTTTGAATACCTGGATTTTTTGACACAACAACCAGTTAAACGTATTCTACTGCCAGATACGTTAGGTGTTTTAACGCATGATGAAACCTTTGAGTTTTTGAATAAAATCATTACGCGCTATCCTAACAATCACTTTGATTTTCATGGTCACAATGACTATGATTTAAGCGTGGCCAATGTTATGGAAGCCTTAAAAGCAGGATGTCATGGTTTACACCTTACCGTAAACGGGATGGGAGAACGTGCTGGCAATGCACCATTAGCAAGTGTAGTTGCCGTAATCAATGATTTTTTACCACAAATCAATATTGGTGTCAAAGAGTCTTCACTTTACAAAGTAAGCAAGCTGGTAAGTACATTCACAGGGTTTGGCATTCCAGACAACAAACCTATTGTTGGAGATAATGTTTTTACGCAAACTGCTGGTATACATGCAGATGGAGATAATAAAAAGAATCTTTACTTTAACAATCTTCTGCCAGAACGTTTCGGTCGAAAACGAAAGTATGCCTTAGGGAAGACATCAGGAAAAGCCAATATTCAAAAGAACCTTCAGGAGCTTGGATTGACGCTGAACGATGAAGAACTAAAAAAAGTCACAGAACGTATAATTGAGTTAGGTGACAAAAAGGAAAGAGTTACAAAAGACGACCTTCCCTTTATTATTTCAGATGTTCTGGATTCCGAATTGCACCAACAACGTGTTTTTGTAAAATCATATGTACTTACACATTCAAAAGGACTGAAACCCTCCACTACGCTTTCCATTGAGATTGATGGAAAGGAATATGAGGAAAATGCCCAAGGAGACGGGCAATTTGATGCATTCATCAATGCATTGCGAAAAGTGTACAGGAAAGAAAAGATAGAATTACCCAAATTGGTGGATTACGCCGTTCGAATCCCGCCCGGTAGCAGTTCAGATGCATTGTGTGAAACGATAATAACATGGCAAACACCGGAAAAGGATTTCACCACACGTGGCTTGGATTCAGACCAAACGGTATCAGCTATAAAAGCCACCGAAAAAATGCTCAACTTATTTTAAATAACTAGATAACCCACAACATAAATGAAACTCAATATTGCACTATTAGCAGGAGACGGAATTGGCCCAGAGGTGATTGACCAAGCCGTCAAAGTATCAGATGCTGTAGCCAAAAAATACAACCATGAGATCAAATGGACACCGGCTTTGACCGGTGCAGCCGCGATTGATGCCGTAGGGGAACCCTATCCTGATGAAACCCACGAAGTATGTGCCAATGCTGATGCGGTATTATTTGGTGCCATTGGACATCCTAGATTTGACAATGACCCAAGTGCCAAGGTTCGTCCTGAACAAGGTTTGTTGAAAATGCGTCAAAAGCTTGGTCTATTCGCCAATGTAAGGCCAACTTTTACCTTTCCTTCTTTGATTGATAAGTCACCATTGAAACGTGAGCGCATTGAAGGAACGGATTTGATTATTCTAAGGGAATTGACCGGTGGTGTATATTTTGGTGAACGCGGGAGAAAAGATGATGGCGATACTGCATTTGACACCATGACCTACCAACGTTTTGAAGTAGAGCGTCTTGCTCGAAAAGGATTTGACATGGCGATGAAACGGGGTAAAAAACTTTGCTGTGTAGATAAGGCAAATGTGTTGGAAGCCTCTAGACTTTGGCGTGAAACTGTGCAAGGCTTAGAAAAGGAATATCCAGAGGTAGAAGTTTCGTATGAGTTTGTGGACGCTGTGGCTATGCGACTGATTCAATGGCCAAAAGGGTATGACGTTATCATCACCGCCAATCTTTTTGGGGACATATTAACGGACGAAGCATCCGTCATCTCCGGTTCTATGGGATTAATGCCCTCTTCCTCATTAGGAAGCAATGTATCGCTTTATGAACCAATTCATGGTTCCTATCCACAGGCAGCTGGCAAAGATATTGCCAATCCATTAGCTACTGTTCTTTCTGCAGCTATGTTGTTTGAGGATTTCGAATTACAGGATGAAGCAAAGGCCATAAGGGATGTAGTAAACAAATCCCTAGCCGAAGGCGTGGTAACAGAAGATTTGGCAGATGGCGGAAAATCCTATAAAACCAGTGAAGTCGGCAATTGGCTAGCGAAAAATATCCAATAGATTTCCGACAAACAATTATATACACTGAACCTGCAACCAAAGTTGCAGGTTTTTTTATGCTTCATTTAGACCTATCGAAAAAAGCATATCAAGTCAAAATCAGCATACGTCAACTCAAATGGTGCATTCATCAATTGAGGCTCATAATTATTGCGGGGCGAAAGTAATTTCGGCGCATTATTAAAATAATCACCTAATGATTACAAACCCTAAAATAAATCAATTATGAAAACCCCTAGCGTATTTTGCAAGCTGATCTTGCTATTTGGTATTGGAATATTCATTTCCTGTAATCCAGAGAAAATCGAGGAAGTAATTACCGCCTATTTAGATGAAGATCTTGATGGTTTTGGAAATCAAGCGGTACAAATAAGAACTACCCTTCCCGTACCTGCTGGTTATGTGACCAACAATAAAGATTTGGATGATTCCAATCCAGCCATTGGTGAAAATGACTGTGTTGAACGCACAACGTTTTATAAGGATGAAGACGAAGATAGCTTTGGTGACATCAATAATAAATCAATTGGCTGTTTGGAAACACCGCCAGAAGGTTTTGTAGCCAATTCTGACGACTGCGATGACACTAATGCTGATATCAATCCAGATAGTCTTGTTGAAATTCAAGTTTTTGAAGATGGAGATAATGACGGATACGGAAATCCTGACAAAAGTCAATTCATAGTGGGTTGTCCTATACCTGAAGATTTTGTTACTAATGATTTGGATTTAAATGATGAAGAATCAGGTGCATTTATTGGTGAAATCTGGTATTTTGATGGTGATTCCGATGGCTTTGGGGACCCTGGAAATTCCAAACCACTGGAATTTTTAGAGGATTTAGTAAACTACGTTTCCAACAGCGATGATTGTAATGATGCTGAACCGGCAGCCTATAGTGGCGCAGAAGAAATTCTTGGAGATGGCATAGACAACGATTGCGATGGTTTGCAAGGTATCATCTGGGACGGAGAACTGGTAGCGTTTAGTCGAGCGGATGAAGCTATATGGACAGATGAAGCAAACCAACATAAAATTACTGACAATGTGGTATTAAGTCGAAAATATTTAGGTCCTATACACAATTTAAAATGGTGGGAAAATAATGTTGGTGGTGACGCTCCCGTCCATGAAAGTGACGATCTATCCGATTTGTTATATCGCTTAACAGGCAATGGCACCTTCCAAATCACAAACAATATCCCTGGAGATCCAACAGGAGGTATGGAAGGAACTAAATGGACGATTTTGTCGGAAACCAATACAAAATTCCCATATGGTAAGCTTGGTAATCCAACCAACTATATGAGCTTTAAAAACTTGTTGAATTCCTTGACTGTAATCAAACAAGGTGGTCAGGTATATTATCCAATAAACGACTTTGAAATTTCTGCGGAAGTAGGAGGTGTAGGAGGAACCTACAGTGATTATGATTTCAGTGCGCTTGTAGGTACCAAATTGGGTATGCATATTGTGGAAGAAGACATCTTCTTAGAAATAACCTTCACCCAATACACCTTGGATGAAGATGGTGGCGGTGGCTTCGCTTTGACAAGATCTACGCCGGCCGAGAAGAAAAAGTAAGCTAATCAATAATCCGTTTAGTACTCGAAAATGGCCTTTGGAATTTCCAAGGCCATTTTTGTTTCAATTCCAATCCACCATCCGTCAATTCAAATCAGGCATTCATCAATTAAGCACCTCGATGACCACTGGGCTCATTTATTTTTGACGTATTTAACGATTCATCCAAAATGGCATTACAAGAAGAACTAGAAAAACAAGGCGTTTGGCTGTTCAGAAGAAGAACTTACCTCCCTATATTGATTCTACTGGTAGGTATTGGCCTATACTTGCAGACCGAACTTCATGCAGAGCAATTTCCAATTCGTTCTTCCGCCTATGAACTTTATTTTGAGATGTTTTGTTTATGGGTTGGTTTGCTAGGTCTTGGCATACGGATTTATACCGTGGGATACGCTCCTAAAAACACTTCGGGCAGGAATGTAAAAGGTCAAGTTGCTGATTACCTAAATACAACAGGTAGTTATTCCTTATGCAGACACCCCCTTTACGTAGGCAATTTCTTAATGTGGCTATCCCCTGCCCTGCTTACTGAAAACCTTTGGTTTGTAATTGCTTTTTGCTTTTTGTATTGGGTGTATTACGAACGTATCATGTTCGCAGAGGAACAATATTTGCGAAATAAATTTGGAGCGGAGTACCTCCAATGGTCCAAGAATGTACCCACTTTCATTCCAAACTTTAAATCCTTTAAAAAATCAGAACATTCATTTAATCCAAAGAAGGTCATCAAAGCCGAGGTAAATGGGCTGTTTAATCTATTCTTAATATTTTTTCTTTTTGATGTGGCAGGTGAATTGATCATGCAAAAAACCAACTTCAAAGCCATATGGTTTTTAGGGTTTCTAGGTTCCGGAATACTGTTCTTACTAATTACCCTACTTAAAAAAACCACGTCTTTATTAGACGAAAAAGACAAATGATTTAGCAATTGGTAGTTTTTTCATGAAGAAAGGGTCTTAACTTTTGTTAGGCCTTTTTTTATACTTCTTCAGAATCAAGTTACTTAATATGAAAGAGTTATTTGGGCATTAAAATGCTCTTAGAGTATATAATCCGTACTTAAAAAATTGCTCACTTTGGCCTCTAACAATTGTTCTATGGTCTCGTTGTTTAACTCATTATCCTTAAAGGCCACAAAGGTTCTAACTGAGAAAGAACGTAAGGCATCATGTACGCTTAATGTAGACTGTGCAGAGTCCTTTCGCCCTGTAAATGGGTATACATCTGGACCACGTTGGCAAGAGCTGTTTAGATTCACACGGCATACCAAATTAGCCAATGTATCAATCAATGGTGAAAGTGTGTACACATCTTTACCAAACAAACTTACCTGTTGTCCGTAATTGGACTCGGCCATGTCATTTAAAGGTTCTTCTATGTCCGTAAAAGAAACCACTGGAATTATTGGCCCAAACTGCTCTTCCTCGTAAACTCTCATATCCTTGGTCACTGGGTATAACACTGCGGGCCATATGTAATTGTCAGAACGTTTTCCTCCTTTCTTGTTTTGGACCTTTCCGCCTTTTTCTTTTGCATCATCCAACAATTCCTGGATGTAGTCTGGCTTGCCAGGTTCTGGTAATGGTGTAAGTTTCACATCTTTATCCCACGGATTGCCAAATTTCAACCCATCTACCTTCTCTGAAAATCGTTTTAAAAATTCATCCTTTACATCCTCGTGCACATAAACCACTTTTAATGCTGTACAACGCTGTCCATTAAAAGACAAGGTTCCGGCGATGCATTCATTTATGGTTAAATCCAAGTCTGCATCAGGTAAAATTATTGCGGGATTCTTTGCTTCCAATCCTAGAACCAATCGCAAACGATTACTTTTAGGGTGTTGGTCCTGTAGCGCATTTGCCGATTTACTATTCCCGATAAGGGCCAATACGTCTACTTTTCCTGTTTTCATAATGGGACCAGCCACAGCTCTACCCCTTCCAAAAAGTATATTTACCACACCTTTTGGAAAACTGGCTTGGAACGCCTCCAATAAGGGAGTAATTAGCAATACACCATGTTTGGCAGGTTTAAATATGGTCGTATTCCCCATGATAATGGCAGGGATCAATAAGGCAAACGTCTCGTTTAGTGGATAGTTATAGGGACCAAGACATAACACCACACCCAAAGGTCCTCTGCGGATATGGGCGTAAACACCATCATGCTTACTAAACTTGGCAGAATCGCGATCCAATTGTTTATAATCTTCAATGGTATCATAAATATACTCCACGGTACGATCAAACTCCTTGTAAGAATCAGGCATGGATTTTCCAATTTCCCACATTAATAGCTTGACTACCTCTTCCCTTTTCTCTTCCATCTTCTTCACGAAGGTCTCCATACATTCAATACGATCCTTGACCTTCATAGTAGGCCAAACACCTTGCCCTTTGTTAAAAGCTCCTGTTGCCGCATCCAATGCCTCTAATGCCTCTTTTTCACCCATGGCTGGGATACTACCCAATACGGTATGCGCATAAGCCTTGGTGGTGGATATGGTGGATATTACGGTGGAGTTTTCTCCCTTCCACTCTTTTAATTCCCCATTGACCAAATAGGTTTTTTGATGGATTTCTGACTTTATCTGAAGTGCTTCTGGAATTTTTACATTATCTGACATAATCGATTTTTTGTGCTTATCGCTGTATCCTCGCTCATTGATTAAATGACAAATCTAAGACAAAAAAAGTTGGAAAACCCCTTATTTTCAAAGGGATAGCAACGAAAACGTTTTAGTTGAACCGATATCTGGAATTCAAGGAATTCTGTGAAACGATTAAATTAAATACTGGAATAAATCAGGTTTATCATTGAGATAATCCCCAAAGAAATTATTCGCCTTCATACGTTGCATTAAGGGTTCTAAATCTTCCGGAGATTTCAATTCAATACCTACAACTGCCGGCGCATTTTCGCGACTTGATTTTTTGGAATACTCAAAATGCGTGATGTCATCATCTGGCCCCAAAATATCCGCTACAAATTCCTTCAATGCTCCAGGTCTTTGCGGAAATCGAATAATAAAATAATGCTTGAGATTGCCATAAAGTAGTGCCCTTTCTTTGATTTCGGCGGTTCTAGTGATATCATTGTTACTACCGCTGACAATGCAGACCACATTTTTACCTTCAATTTCTTCCTTGAAGGAATCCAAAGCCGCAATAGTAAGCGCACCGGCAGGCTCAACCACGATGGCATCTCTATTATAAAGCTCCAAAATGGTTTGACATACTTTACCTTCTGGAACAGTAATCATTTTATGCAGATGTTCTTTGCAGATGGAATAGGTGTAACCGCCCACCTTTTGCACTGCGGCACCATCTATAAATTTATCAATTTCAGGAAGTTCAACCAGTTGTCCAGCTGCTATGGACTTGGTCATTGAAGGTGCCCCTTCCGGTTCTATTCCAATAATTTTTGTTTTGGGTGAGAGCTCCTTAAAAGTGGCACAAAGTCCAGAAGCTAACCCACCACCTCCAACCGCAACAAACACATAGTCTATCTGCACCTCAGATTGGTTCATGATTTCCAGACCAACCGTTGCCTGGCCCTCTATGGTCTTTGGATCATCAAAAGGATGAACAAATGTCTTATTTTGAGCTTCACAAAACAGATGTGCAGCCTTGGAAGAATCATCAAAGGTATCCCCTTCCAATACTACATTAACCCAATCGCCGCCAAACATTTTAGTTTGGTCTATTTTCTGTTTTGGCGTTACCACCGGCATGAAAATTGTACCCTGTACCCCTAAATGATTACAGGCAAAAGCAACGCCCTGGGCATGGTTTCCGGCACTTGCGCACACTACGCCCTGTTTTAATTCTTCCTGGGTCAAGGAGCTTATCTTGTTAAATGCCCCTCTGATCTTATAGCTTCTAACCCTATGTAGATCTTCTCTTTTTAGTAGAATCTCAGCATTGAATTTTTTCGAATATCTGATACTCTGCTGCAACGGGGTAACATGGGCAACCTTAGCTATGGTTGAAGCTGCCGCTTTAATGTCCGCTATTTTAGGAAAGTAAAGGGGCACGTTTTTGTCATGCCCCTGTTTTCTTATAGTATCTTTTATGGTAGTTCCCATGGGAATCCCTTTTGGATTATTTCATCCTGCCGTATAACCTAGACAATAGGTTTCATAGCGGTCATGGACTCGCGTAAACGTGTTCCTACGACTTCTACCGGATGTTCGCGTAGCGCCTTGTTTACGGCAATTAGCTTTACATTATCAACACCATTGTCATTTCCTTCACCATAGTGCTTTCCAATAACATCAACATCAATGGTCTTCATGAATTCTTCTAACAAAGGTTTGCAAGCATGATCAAATAAATAACATCCGTACTCCGCGGTATCAGATATCACACGGTTCATTTCGAACAATTTCTTTCTTGCAATGGTGTTTGCAATCAACGGTGTCTCATGCAAGGATTCATAATAAGCAGATTCTCCAATAATTCCGGATTCCGTCATTGTTTCATAAGCCAATTCTACGCCTGACTTCACAAAAGCAACCATTAAGACACCATTGTCATAGTATTCTTGCTCAGAAATCTCAACAGCACCAGCAGGAGTCTTTTCAAAAGCTGTTTCTCCTGTAGCAGCCCTCCAAGTCAATAGGTTTTTATCGCCATCTGCCCAATCTTCCATCATGGTTTTGGAGAAATAACCGCTCATGATATCATCTTGATGTTTTTGGAACAAAGGACGCATAATATCCTTTAGCTCCTCAGCCAGGTCATAAGCCTTTATTTTGGCAGGATTGGACAAACGGTCCATCATATTGGTAACTCCGCCATGTTTTAATCCTTCTGTAATGGTTTCCCATCCGTATTGAATCAATTTTGAAGCATAACCTGCATCTATTCCCTTTTCCAACATTTTATTGAAAGACAAGATGGAACCAGTTTGCAATAAACCACAAAGAATGGTTTGCTCGCCCATTAAATCTGATTTTACCTCTGCAACAAACGAAGATTCCAACACACCTGCTCTATGTCCACCAGTGGCCGCAGCATAAGCCTTTGCTTGCTCCAGCCCCTTTCCTTCAGGATCATTTTCTGGGTGCACTGCAATCAATGTAGGTACACCAAAACCTCTTTTGTATTCTTCTCTTACTTCCGAACCTGGGCTTTTAGGAGCCACCATGATCACAGTCAAATCCTTACGAACTTGCATTCCTTCTTCTACAATGTTGAATCCATGCGAATAGGAAAGTGTAGCACCTTGCTTCATTAGAGGCATTACAGCTCCTACTACATTGGTATGCTGCTTGTCCGGGGTTAAGTTGATAACCAAATCTGCCGTTGGAACCAATTCCTCATAGGTGCCAACGGTAAAATTGTTTTCCGTAGCATTTTTGTACGATTGTCGTTGCTCTTTGATAGCTGCCTCTCTAAGGGTGTATGAAATATCCAAACCGGAATCTCTCATATTCAATCCTTGGTTCAATCCTTGTGCCCCACAGCCTACAATTACAATCTTTTTACCTTTTAATGCCGTTACGCCATCAGCAAACTCGCTGGCTTCCATGAATCTGCATTTTCCAAGTTGTGTCAATTGATCACGAAGCGAAAGCGTATTAAAGTAATTTGTCATTTTTGGTTTCTATTTAGTGCTATTTATTGATTATGAAATTCTTCTAATATGTTTGTAATAGGCATTGTAGCCTTTGTGACCGCAATTCTTCCAGATCGAACAAACTGCATAATGCCAAAGGGTTCCAAAGCGTCGTGCATCTCATCAATTTCATGCCTACGACCCGTTTTTGCCAAAACAAAGAAATCTCTGGAAACAGTTACAATCTGAGAATTGCTTTCCTTGATGATATTCTGAATTTGACGCTCATCAAAAAGTAAGTGGGATGCAATTTTAAAGATCGCAGATTCTTGATAGATGGTTTCATCATCCGTATGATAGAATGCTTTGATCACTTCAATCTGTTTCTCGATCTGTCCCACTATCTTGCGGGCCCAATCCTCCGTAGAGTAGATTACAATAGTAAATTTAGAAACATGCTCAATCTCTGATTTAGAGACATTTAAACTTTCAATATTGATGTGTCTCTTTAAGAATATTCCTGATATTCTATTTAACAACCCTACGTTGTTTTCCGAATACACCGAGATGGTATACCACTGTCTTTCCATGTCTATTATAGTTTGACTGCAACGATTACTCCCGTTGACCAATCCATTTTTGTTAGTTTAATATCTTTTCTGTTATCTAATTCCGTAATCAAGGCAGTAGCTTTGTCCGCATGTCCATCTGGCCAATTTGACTGAGGATTCATGTCATCGATTACATAAAACCCACCTGATTTCAACATTCCCAAGGTTTCATCCAACAAATCATATTTACCTGGCCAAGCATCCGCAAAAATCAAATCAAACTTTTTATGCTGGTTTTGTTTGATCCAAGTTGTCCCATCTTGACATTCTAGGCGAAGCCGCTCTTCGGTCGCAAAAAATTCCTTGGCAATTGCTATAAGACTGCCATCATTATCAATACTTGTGAGTTTGGAAGCATTGTCCATCCCATCCAGCATCCAAGACAATGAAAGTCCTATTCCTGTACCCAGTTCCAAAAAATTACCAACCGGCTTGGAAGCCACCAATGTCTTCAACAATGTTCCAATATATTGGTCAGAAGGCATCTGGAAACCTATTTCCGAAGACTTATCCAATAATTCCGGATACAATGCTGGCATGTCCCTAATGATGGCTTGATTCATTTTATTTCAATCGTATATCTGAAACTGAAGCTCCGGATGGAATCATAGGGAAAACGTTGTCTTCCTTCTCCACGCGTACTTCCAAGAAATATGGGTCTTTGGAAGCAATCATTTCCACTACTGCATCCTTTAAATCCGAACGCTCCACTACCCTACGCGATTTGATATGATATCCCTCAGCGATTTTCACAAAATCCGGATTGGTCATTACTGTAGATGCATACCTACTTTCAAAAAAGAGTTCCTGCCATTGACGAACCATTCCAAGATGATCATTATTGAGCACTACAATCTTAACTGGGACATTATGTTGAAAGATCACACCTAATTCCTGAATGGTCATCTGATAACCACCATCCCCTATAATAGCTACTACTTCACGGTCCATTGCCCCCATTTTGGCCCCGATTGCCGCGGGAAGCGCAAATCCCATGGTCCCAAGACCTCCGGAGGTAATATTACTCTTTGACTCTTTGAATTTTGCATAACGGCACGCAATCATTTGATGTTGACCCACATCTGTTACGACCACTGCCTTATGTCCGGAAGCCTTATTGATCTGTTCAATAACCTCTCCCATTGTGAGCCCTTCTTTAGTGGGTTCAATATCTTTTTTGATTACTGTATCATATTCTATCTGATACTTTTTAGCAAACTCTGCACGCCATTCTTTGTGCTCATTTTTAGTAATGAGTGGTAAGATTAGTTCCAAGGTACGCTTGGCATCCCCCAGTACTGCAACATCTGCGGACACATTTTTATTGATTTCTGCCGGGTCTATTTCAAAGTGGATTACCTTGGCTTGTTTGGCATAGGTGTCCAGACTTCCTGTTACCCGATCATCAAAACGCATCCCAATCGCAATCAAAACATCACATTCATTGGTAAGGACATTTGGCCCATAATTTCCATGCATGCCCACCATTCCAACATTCAATGGATGCTCCGTATCCATTGCTGATAAACCTAGGATGGTCCAAGCTGCAGGAATACCAGCTTTTTCAACCAAGGCTTTCAATTGTTCTTCGGCTTCTCCCAAAATCACACCTTGACCAAAGACAATGTATGGCTTTTTGGCATTGTTAATCAATTCCGCTGCGGCCTCAATAGACTTTAAATCTGGCTCTGGAACTGGCTTGTAACTTCTAACGCCCGTACATTTTTCATAGCTGAAATCCAATTCATCGAATTGGGCATTTTTGGTAATATCAACCAACACGGGGCCTGGTCTTCCTGACCTTGCAATATAAAATGCCTTCGCTAATATTTCAGGAATCTCGCTAGCATTGGTAACTTGATAATTCCATTTGGTCACTGGGGTTGAAATTCCAACAATATCTGTCTCCTGAAACGCGTCAGAACCCAACAAATGCCTCGGCACCTGTCCCGTAATGCATACCATTGGGGTAGAGTCGATTTGTGCATCTGCCAAACCGGTTACCAAGTTGGTTGCGCCTGGTCCAGAGGTTGCCATTGCCACACCTACCTTGCCACTTACCCGTGCATAGCCTTGAGCTGCATGTGTTGCACCTTGCTCATGACGTGTCAGGATATGGGTCAATTTATCTTGGAATTTGTAAAGCTCATCATAAACGGGCATGATAGCACCGCCAGGGTAACCATAGATTAAATCCACCCCTTCGGCCAACAAGCAATGTATAATTGCTTCTGCTCCACTAATTCTAATGGTCTTGCTTGTTTTACGTTCTTCTTTTCTTAGTGTCTCGGTATTCATACGCTCAACTTTAATTGATGAGATTCCCATTATCAAAATGGGAATGAATTAATCCTTTAATACTTATCGGTTACACAACCCTCTGATGCAGATGCAACAGATCTTGCGTACTTGTATAATATTCCTTTGGTAAATTTTAATGGTGGGGCTTGCCATTTAGATCTTCTTGTTTCCATTTCCTCATCTGAAATATTCAAGGTAATGGAGTTATCCAGAGCATTTATCGTGATAATATCTCCGGTTTCTACCAAGGCAATGGCGCCGCCTACTTGAGCTTCAGGGGTTACGTGACCTACCACAAAACCATGTGTGCCTCCTGAAAAACGGCCATCCGTAATCAGTGCTACCGATTTTCCAAGACCAGCTCCCATTATCATTGATGTAGGTTTAAGCATTTCTGGCATGCCGGGTCCTCCTTTTGGTCCCACATAACGAATTACCACAACATCGCCTTTTTCCACTTCTCCGTTTGAAATACCATCGTTGGCCTCAGGTTCGCTGTCGTATACCACGGCCTTGCCTTCAAATTTCAATCCTTCTTTACCCGATATCTTGGCCACAGCACCTTCTTCCGCTAAATTTCCTTTAAGAATCTGTAAATTTCCTGAGGATTTCAATGCTTTATCTACAGAATAAAGCAAGTCTTGCTCTTCAAATTCCATGGCTTCAACATCTTCAAGGTTTTCAGCCAAGGTCTTACCGGTTACGGTCATACAGTCACCATGCAAGAAGCCCTGTTCCAATAAATACTTCATTATTTTTGGAGTTCCCCCAATGCCATGTACATCTTCCATCAGATACTTTCCTGATGGTTTCAAATCACCGATTAAAGGAGTCCTATCGCTAATCCTTTGAAAATCTTCCAGAGTAAATTCAATATCTGCGGCATAGGCAATAGCTAGGTAGTGCAATACAGCATTAGTAGAACCACCTAGTGCATTTACCAATGTTATCGCATTTTCTATTGATTTTTTAGTTACAATATCTTTTGGCTTCAAATCCAGTTCCAGCAGATTTTTTATTGCCAATGCGGTACGCTCTGCTTCAGAAAGTTTATTTGGATTTACTGCAGGAATGGAAGAATTGTAGGGCAATGCCATTCCCATACATTCTATGGAAGATGCCATGGTATTTGCAGTATACATGCCACCACAAGCGCCGGCCCCAGGAATAGCTCGTTTGATAATTTCCTTGTATTCCGCTTCATCAATTTCCCCAGCTATTTTTTGCCCCAAGGCTTCAAATGCGGAAACAATATTCAACTTTCTTCCGTTATATTTTCCAGAAGCAACACTACCCCCATACACCATAATGGATGGCCTGTTAAGTCTTAACATGGCAATAATTGCACCTGGCATGTTTTTATCGCATCCAACTACGCCAATCAAAGCATCGTAAGACATTCCGTTCATTACAGTTTCCATAGAATCTGCAATAATATCCCTAGAGGCCAACGAATACTTCATTCCAGGAGTTCCCATGGAAATACCATCGGATACACCAATAGTACCAAAGGTCAGTCCTACCTGCCCCGTCTTGTTGACATGGCTTTTAATTTCTTGTGCAATACTGTTCAAGTGCATATTACATGGGTTACCATCGTAACCGGTGCTTCCAATTGCCACTTGAGCCTTTTTCATGTCTTCCTCCTTTAAACCAGTTGCATATAACATGGCCTGCGATGCTGGTTGTGAGGGGTTTTGGGTAACGTTCTTACTATGTTTGTTCAATTCCATTGTTATATTTCTTTCAAAAGCGGAATCCTGTTGAATTTACTCTATCATCCAAAGATAGATGTTTCAGATACCCTATATTTTTAACAGTTTTACACCTTCTAAATCCATTTAAATTAATACTCATCTATTTTACTGTATATCAATCTTTTAAGTCGTTTTAAAATACCATATTCATTTCTTTTTACGAGCATAAAAAAAGCCTGTATCTTTTAATGATACAGGCTTTTTTATTGAATCAATAGCAGGTCTGTATCACTCCATTGCTGGAATAATAATGACGACGCTTATGATTCGGTTAAATGCTTTCACAGTTCAAGAGTACAAAATTTTAAATTCAAATCCGAAAAGTTTTGATTTTTTTTCAAATCAATTCAAAGGAAATTTGATCACCAAACCTCTTTTGGGAAAGAACACCAATAGATTCAGAACTTAATTGCAGTATTCTAGGGTATCCTCCTGTGGTTTGTCCATCCTTCATCAAAATTATTAATCTGCCTGCAGGTGTATACTGTATGGTTCCGGGCATGGTACCCGAAGTTAGTATGGAATTTTTATGTGGCTCAATCAATTCGGCTAATTGGTATGCCATTCGATTGTTTTTTTCTGAAATAGAAAAAGGTGTATTGAACAACTTTTGTTTTGCTTCATTGGATAACAACTCAAATTCTGGACCTTTATGCACTTTCAAAACCGTCTCTGTTGCCTTAGAATCTATTTTTAAGCCAGAAATTGCTGGATTAAATAACAAGGTTTCTTCAAAGTCCACACTTTCACCGTCCTTCAGACATTTTTTCATTGTTACCGGATAGTATTGCGAATAACTCCCAAGCACTTTTTGAGTTTTAAATCCTCCTTTAACCGCCAAGTAAGACCTAAGCCCGTTTTGCAATTTGCCATAGGATAGGATATCCCCTTTATTTACTTTAATAACTTGATAGTTCTCAATGGGTTCATTGTTCAAGGTTGGTGACAAGAATGCTCCCGTTAAGGCAATATAAGTGGAGGCTTCAAATAGTAACGTGGGGCCAGTCATTGTGATTTCCAATACTGCACTGTCCGTTTGGTTTTCCAATAATTGGTTGGCAATTCTGGAGGAATCGTCATCCATAACACCCGAAACTGGTACTCCAATACTTCGGAAACCAAATCGCCCATGGTCTTGGACCGTGGTAAAAAACCCAGATTTAAGTATTTTAAGCATCCAGTTTGTGTTTTTCGGGTCTCAATATGCCCACTTCGGCCTCAATTCGTTTTAAATCATATTCCGCTCGGGAAATTTGCGTGAACTGAATTTTATCGCCAACGCTCACAAAACATGGTTTTTCAGATGCAGGATTAAAAATAGGTATGGGACTGCTGCCAATTATATTCCAACCACCTGGAGAATCTTGGGGATAAATCCCCGTTTGTTTACCTGCCAATCCTACCGATCCTCTAGCAACATGCAATCGCGGTTCTTTTCTTCTTGGAATCTCCAATTTGGACGGTAAACCTCCCAGATACATAAAGCCCGGTAGAAACCCAATTCCAAACACTGTATATTGAAATGACGTGTGCTGTACAATCAATTCATCAACAGATAATGCCAGTGTTTGTGCGGTTTCGTTTAGGTCTAAACCAAATTCTGCGTCATAACAAACTGGGATTTTCCATAAATACCTTTCTTTGGAAAGTTGTTGGCTTCCATCTTCATTATGACATGCCTTAATTTGCTCCGCGATAAGGTCAAAATCAATATCTTCCATGGCGCTGACCATGGTTAGGGAATTATAGGCAATGGACATTTCCCAACCCGGTAATCCAAGCTGCTGAAAACAGTCCACAAATCGAAGAATGTCATTAAGAATGCTTTCGTTAACCTCGTTTGGCCATTCCACAAGGACTGCCCTTTGGCCAAACGGTTTAATGTTGATGGGGAATTCTTTCACTTTATAATGGTTACCTGATGCTTGGGCAATTGTTTTGAAAGATACGTTAATATTTCAAAAGCTTCTGGAGTATCTCCATGAATACAAAGGGTATCTGCCTCTATTGGTGAAACTTGGCCATTTGATGTAACAATTTTGTTGCTTTTTATGATAGGTAACACATGCTCCAATACCGATTGCGGTTTATGAATCAAAGCGTTTGGAAGCTTTCTAGACACCAGGCTTAAGTCAGCGTTATAGTTGCGGTCACCAAAGGCTTCATAGCGAATTTCAAAGTCATTTTCCACAGCTAGTTTTGCGATAACCGAACCATAAGGAACATACAACGGTACTTTTTCGCCTATATCTTTTAAGGTTTCCAAAAGCAATTCTGCCAACTCGGTATTTTTTGCAGTTTCGTTGTACAATGCCCCATGCGCCTTGATATGGTGCCAATGAACTCCCAATTGATTTAAAACCGAACCAAAATCTTCAAGCTGCCTTTTGATACTCTCCCTCAAATCATGATCCGGGATGTCCAATACGGTCCTACCAAAATTCTCTTTATCTGGATATGAAGGATGCGCTCCTACCTTCACTTTGTGCTTTTTTGCTAATTGAACGATTTCCAACATGCTGTTGGTATCTCCGGCGTGACCACCGCATGCAACGTTACAAGAACTAATCAATGGGAATAGTTGCGCTTCGTTACCAACGCCTTCCCCAACATCACAATTGATATCTATCTTCCAATTTTCCATTAAAAAAGGCCTAAAACTTTTACTATACTTTTTACGCCCAAAAACACGGAAAAAGCAACTATTGCTAAACCAAGGATATTCTGAACCAAAGTATTTCGGAAACTTCCCATAACCTTCCGATTGACAATCCAAAGCAAAAGAATAGCCATAATCGGTAATACCATACCATTAGCGACCTGTGCAAACTGTATGACTTGAATGGGCTTTATATCAAAAGACAGAAAAATGACCCCTAATGCCAAAATGGTAATCCATACCAATCGGAATCGCTTATCTTTCATTCCACCATTCCATCCCAAACAACTTTTGGCAACAAAGGCCGCAGCTAAAGGCGCCGTTATTGCAGAAGTTATCCCAGCTGCCAGAAGGCCGCATCCAATAAAGTAAACCGCACTTTTGCCAAACAAAGGCTCCAAGCCTACCGCGAGATCCATCACATTGCCTACTTCGTCTAAAGGTGCGGATATGGCGGTAATCAATATGGCCATAGATACCACACCACCCAAAGCAATGGATATAATGGTATCCCATTTTGCAGTTTTCATATCGTTTTTGGAATTCCATTTCTCTTTTACCAATGATGCATGCAGAAATAAGTTGTAGGGAACTACTGTTGTTCCAACCAGGGCAATAACCATAAATAGACTTTGCTCTGGCAAGTTTGGTATAAACAGGTTTTTTACAATTTCCAGACCCGATGGTTTGGTTTGGAATGCTGCAATCAAAAACGATATTCCCATCAAGGCAACTAGCCCAACAAAAACTTTCTCCAAGGTTTTATAGCTACTTAACCAAAGTAAACCGAAAGCCACCAAACCAATGCAAAGTGGATAAAATTTTGACCAAGTTGATTCTCCGAACAGACCTTCAAGACCTAGGGTTGCCCCACCAATATTTCCAGCTTCATATGCTGCATTACCCACCAAAATGGCTAGCAATACCAAACCAACAACTCCATTTCTCGCCCACGGCATGCCTATCTCTTCCTTAACAACTTCCATCAATCCTTTCTGGGTAAATACACCTATTCTACCCGCCATTTCCTGCAATACAATGGTAGCTATTACGGAAACCAGTACCGCCCAGAGCAGACTGTAACCAAACTTCACCCCTGCCAAAGTACATACGGTGATGGTTCCAGGGCCTACAAAAGCGGCCGCGACAAGAATACCAGGACCAATTTTTTTAAACATAGGTTCGATTTTATATTGGATTTTAAAATAGATAGAATTCCACAGAAAGATGCATTTCATCCAAAAAAATGCATTTCGTCTAAAAATAGGATGTTTTACATCGATTATTTATACGATTATGAATTTCTCATAGTTATAATAATCCCAAATCTAATAATTGACCTAAACTTAACCCCTACTCATGATCTGTAAAGACTGTGGTAAACCTATTACGCATGACCAGCACCGAGATTCGACGGAATCTTTGGGCGTCACACTCTGCGAACGTCATACCAAACTCATTAAAAAAATCATCTTAAATAACAACACCCCAATTGAGGCCATTCATCTGTTTTACGCCTTAAAAGAAGCCGGCGCCCACCCTATGTTGGAATGGTGGGACGGTAAAAAATCTGTGGATGTTGCCATTTCAAGAGTGAAATTGAATATTGAAATCGATAAGGATTACAATATGATCACGCATGAGCAAGCCATCAATGATTTAGAAGAAGCCATGCATTCCTTTAAGAACGGATTCACAACCATTCGCATACCGCATTTGGCGATTAAATACTATCTGGATGATACCGTACAAAACATCCTTGGTATCATTGAGGGATTGAAAGCGAACATCAAAGTCATCTAAGAAACTAGCCTAGCCATCCTTCGCGGTCCAAAGAACGGTATTGGATAGCTTCTGAAATATGCTTGCCCTCGATTTCAATAGATCCGTCCAAATCTGCTATTGTACGTGAAACTTTCAGAATTCTATCGTATGCTCTAGCAGAAAGGTTCAAGCGCTCCATGGCATGTTTCAATAGTACATTGGTTTCCTCCTTCATCTGACAAAATTCACGTATTTGTTTGGTGTTCATTTGCGCATTATAATGTACGGCCTCCATATTTTGGAATCTTTGTGTTTGCCTATTCCTTGCTGCAATAACTCTTTGACGGATATCTTTACTGCCTTCTGTGATTCCTGTTTCGGACAGTTTTTCAAAAGGCACCGGGGAAACTTCTATATGAATGTCTATGCGGTCTAGTAATGGGCCCGAAATCTTACTAAGGTATCGCTGCATTTCCATTGGCGAGGAAGTTACCGGAGCATTGGGATCATTAAAATAACCGCCTGGGCTTGGGTTCATGCTTGCAACGAGCATAAAACTACTCGGATAAGTTACTGTAAATCTGGCTCTTGATATGGTCACTTCGCGATCTTCCATGGGTTGGCGCATTACTTCCAAAACGCGACGCTCAAACTCAGGAAGTTCATCCAAAAACAAAACACCGTTGTGTGATAATGAGATTTCTCCTGGTTGTGGGTAACTCCCCCCTCCTACAAGAGCGGCACTGCTGATGGTATGATGTGGATTTCGAAAAGGGCGTTGGCTCATTAGGCCTGTATTCTTGACCTTACCAATAACACTGTGGATTTTTGTAGTCTCCAATGCCTCTTCCAATGTCATTGGAGGAAGAATTGAAGGTAATCGTTTGGCCAACATGGTTTTACCTGAACCCGGCGGTCCGATTAAAATGATATTGTGCCCGCCAGCCGCTGCGATTTCCATACAACGCTTTATTCCTTCTTGCCCTTTTACATCCGCAAAATCGAAGTCGGACAATTCCAATTGGTCATAGAACTCCGTCTTGGCGTCCAATAGGGTTCTTTTCAATGGCATTCCTTTGTCAAAGTATTCAATAACTTCAAGGATGTTTTCAACTCCATAGACTTCCAATCCTTCTACAACTGCAGCTTCCTTTGCATTTGCAATAGGTAAAATAAATCCTTTGAAGCCTGCCTCCTTTGCTTTAATGGCTATTGGAAGTGCCCCTTTTATAGGGTTAACCGAACCATCAAGCGACAACTCGCCCATTATGAGATACTCATCAATGGCTACTGAGGCTATTTGTTTTGAAGCTGCAAGAATTCCTATGGCTAGGGTAAGATCATATGCGGACCCTTCCTTCCGTAAATCTGCCGGTGCCATATTAATGGTGATTTTTTTTCCGGGAATCCGGTAACCCGTATTTTGCAATGCTGCAGCAATCCTGTAATTGCTCTCTTTGATTGCGTTATCAGGCAGGCCAACCAGATGATAGCCTATGCCTTGATCAACATTGACTTCTACACTGATGGTTTGTGCCTCTACTCCAAAAACAGCACTTCCGTAAATCTTAATTAACATAATTCAGACATAGGGTTTAATTCCTAATGCCTGAAATGTAATTTGGATTTATTGAACCTTGAACTGCCGTTTGACGGATACTGGGGTTCCAGTTGACGAAAAGCCCTCTAGGATCAATAGATACGTCCCAGCTACATCTGAAGTGTATAAGGAAACCTCATTATTCCCTGCAGATAAATCCAAGTTTGGTTCCCAAAGCAATTGATGCCTAAAATCTGGCACTCTTGATTGGTTTGCCCCTGACCCATAGCCCTGATTAAAATGTATTTTCTTGGTCTGAGGTTTAAAAAGGTTTTGATTTACGATATGTGGGGTATAAAAATCACTATAAAAGTCCCCTTCAATCGTTTCAAAATGAAGTACCCCTTGAAAAACCTGAGGTCCTAGAATTACTTTTTCCCTAGAAAAACGGATACGTTGAATCTTTTTTGCTGAGTAATCCATGAAATCTTCATGTTTTTTGATAAATAAACCATCAACAAAGACCATAGGCAAAAGTGCCAAATCTGTAAAGCCTTGCTCCGGTCTTATTTCAAAAGCGCGCTCGCCGTTGTCCAATCTCCGGACAGATAGCTGATCCACAACCTCGATAATGGTTTCCTGAATGGAATTAAATCGGGTATAATCATCCAAATTATAATCCACCGTAAACTTCCTGTAAAAGGGTTGTTCATGAACGGCAGGTAAAACGGAATCCGATTTGACTGCTCTAAATCCATTTTCAATTTGATTTTCTATACTCTTTTGAAGTATGAACTCGCCCAAGCTTTCCGAAACTTCCAACTCGGAAATATTTAAGTTGTCAAAGCGTTTTTGAGCTTCATCCATGGTAATTTCATAATCATCCCAGTTGTCAGCCAATACTTGGAAAGCAGCGGTAACATTGTCATATTCTTGATCTAATAAAAATCGGAATCTACCATTTTGATCCGATGTGGCCACATTGAACAGGTAATTGTCACCAGGTAACGACAGGGATACCCTCACATCTGCAGCCGGCGTATTGGAATCCTTGTTGGTGATTGTTCCGGAAAGTACTTCTCCACGCAGTTCGGGCAAACTAAATTGTCCGCTTCCGTTAGCATTATTACGTTTGTTCAGATATTGAGAAACAAAATCAGCAGGCCCCATTCTATTTGGTGCATCAACACCATCCATTTTACGAATGGACAATGCATAATTTCCTGCTTTCAAATTTTCATCTGAAGTCGTAAAATTTACGGTTAATCTTTCCCGTTGCCCCAATGATTCTTTATCCAACGAAACCTGAATGGGTGCTTCAGCGGTTCGTGTTGTGGCTACATTTGGAGAGGCTTTTACCCTAGATTGGTTGGCCATTTGCATTGAATCAAGCGGCTTGGCCAAGTATTCTTCTGGAATTGGTTGATACGGGTTTATGATATGAATATCTGATTGGAAAAAGTTCTCTGAACCAAAATTTTTCATCCATTGCGTATACCCCAGTAATTTGTAACTACCTGTTGGTATTGATGTTGGCACAAAGAAATCCCCGTATCCTGCGCCATTAGTCAGTCTAACTTTATGTGTAAAAACGGTATTTCCATTTTTATCTACTAAGGAAACGTATCCGATTTTACTAATCGTCGTCAATTTTCTTTTTTGGGCATCCAAGCTGTACAACTTATACAGCAACGGTTCACCTGAAAACAACAAGGACTCGTTGTATTGCACAAAAACCTTTTCCTGAGGTATGGTAGTTAAAAAATCATTTTGGTTGGAATTGGCACTTTGCGCCCAACCAGTTACCGTAACAATCAATGCCGTAAACAATGTGATGATGCTATATCTCATAATCATAATTTATTCTATCCAAAATTCTGGTGGTTGTGATTCACCCAAGGCCGTGCAGTCTCCGCATACTTGCGGAACCATTACATAAGGGCCAGGTCCTAAATCAAAATCGGGCCCATTATCTGCAACGTATTTGGCTATATCCCAACGTACTAAATCTATTAAACCAATTGTGGGCACCCCATATCTGCAGGGATCCACATATGGTGGTAATGGTTCGTCTGGGTAAAAATCGGTGTAATTGAAAAATATCCGTTTTTCATCCACTGTTGAAACATCAAAATATCCAACTACTTTTTCATTTCTATCCGTCTCCGAGAAAACATTGCCTTCCAAAAAACCAGGTTGATTTTCTGAAAACAAATTTTCCGATGTTGAAAACGTATTTAAGGTTTCATAAAAATTATACGTTTCCACAGATTGGGAGTATTGACGTACCAAAATGCTATAACGATGACTAAGCATAAAGTCATCACTCGGAATAAACCGTATTAGTTTGTTTTTAATCTCATTGCCATCCAAGCCTTCGGTATCCTCCAGAATTATTCTGTTGGAACTTCGCGTTGCATAGCAAGTCTTCTCATCCAGCGACCTTACAGTTTTAATTATCCTGGGATTATTGCCTTCAATCACTTCAAGTTCAATAGGTGCCCATTCAGGCGCAATAATCTTATAGGTTTCATCATATTCAAAACGGTAGTAACTGGAAGTTGCACCAGGGGTTTTCGCATCCAAAAAGATTCCCATCCCGTTAACGCCCAAATCATTAGTGAATCTTCTGGCAGAGACATCATCCACTTGCGCTAAATTCGGAAGAACTTTTGTTCCAGAACCATAGGTTCTGCCATCTTTGGTTTCCACTGATAAATGATACTCCACATCTGCAGTAGCTGCAAATGTTTGGTCCGAAACATACCTTCCTTCCTCTGCTTCAATAAATGCATATCTATTACCATCACTACCAATCACAAAAATCTGTGCCCCAGATTCTTTGGCCGATTCTTCGGCTTCAAATTCGTATGTTCTGGTAAGTAAAACTTCTTGCAGTGCCATTTGATCGGTAATGGTAGCTTCTATAACAAGTACACTTTCAAAATCTTCAAATTCCACTTGAAACTCTTCCACACAGCCATAGAAAGGGAACACCATAAATACGATGTACGCGGCATGATATGTGTTTTGAGTCCATTTCATTCAATCCAAAATTCTGGTGCTTCAGGTTTTCCAAGTACTGTACAGTCTCCACAAACAGTTGGCACAGTCACATATGGGCCAGAACCTGTTGCTCCTGAACCGGGTGTATTTTCATTGATGAATTTAATTACATTCAACGCCAACATGTTAGGTAATTTATCTATTGGAGGAGCACCATATACACATGGATCCACATAAGGCGGCAAATCCTCCCCGGGAAAAAAGTCTTCATAATTAAAGAAGATTCGTTTTTCGTCTACTGCTGCAACATCAAAATAGCCTAATACTTTCTCAGCAGAATCATCTTCAGAAAACACATTGCCTTCCAAAAATCCTGGTTGCGTTTCTGAAAACACACTTTCTGAACTTGAAAAATTACTTAGTGTCTCATAAAAATTATGTGCTTGTTCAGACTGCGTGAGTTGCCTGACCAAAATGCTGTATCTATGTGTTATAATATAGTTATCACGATTGATAAATCGCACTGTAAATCGTGAAAGTCGGTCTTCATCCAAATCTCGTGTATTTGCCAAGATCAATCTATTGGATAGGTCGGTTGTGAAACAGACCTTTTCGTCTAACGGTCTGGGTGAAATCACAAATCCTTCACCAGGAACAAAATCTAAATCCCGACTTGAAAATTCTGGTGCTACAATTTTATACGATTCTTCATATTCATACCTATAGAATGAGGCATCTTCAGTTCCATCTGATGCATCAATCATTATAGCCATTCCTTCTTCACCTAGATCTGTTATTATACGTTCGGCATATAAGCTGTCAATTTTAGTACTTGTGGTAAACCTATCTGGACTGGACCTATAAGCCCTTCCATCTTTGGTGGTTATCGATACATGATAGTCCATTTCAGGCTCAGCAGCAAACTGAATCTCTGAGTTATATTCACCCGCGGCTCCTTCATTAAAAGCATAACGAGTGCCATCTGCAGCGATAACCCATACTTGTGCAGCTTTTTCGCCAGGCTCCGAATTTTCATTAAACCTAAATGTTCTAGAAATCAACACTTTTTGAGTTTCCATTTGATTGGTTATAGTGGCGTCTACTACCAAAGCGCTTTCAAATTCCACAAATTCTGTCTGAAACTCCTCTATACAACCATAGAAAGGTACCATCATTAAAATGACGCCAAATGTTTTGTATGTAGTTTCATAATTTATCATTCCATCCAAAAATCTGGTACTTCTGGTGGTCCAAGTACTTTACAATCCCCGCAAACCCGAGGGACAATCTGATAGGGACCTTCATTTATTCCTGGTTCATCCGTATCTAAGAAATAAACCCCTGCCCCACTTTCAATAATAGGTCTTAGTACACATCCACCCATATTTGCCAGTACCGGTGAACTTGGGTTGCAAGGATCTACATATGGAGGTAAATCTTCACCAGGGAAAAAGTCATCGTAATTAAAAAATAGTCGTTTTTCATCTACTGAGGCTACATCAAAATAACCCAAAACACGCTCTTCTTCATTGTCAGCAGAAAATACATTTCCCTGCAAAAAACCAGGTTGGGTTTGTGAAAACAAACTTTCTGACCCCGACAATTCATTTAAAGTCTCAAAAAAGTTATACGATTCATTGGACATTACATATTGTCGTACTAGAATACTGTATCTGTGCGAAATGATGTAATTATCCCGATTGATGAACCGAACCATAAAGTTACTTACTCTGTCTTCATCCAAATTATCCGTGGTATTCAAGATAATGGAGTTGGAAAAACTGGTAGGGTAACAAATGCGTTCATCTGTTTCATTATTTACTTTTAGCACTAGGCAGCTAAGACTGTTCTCCGGATCACCAATTAAGGAAACAGGGCTCCATGTTGGCGCAATAACCCGATACGTTTCTGCGTATTCATAGCGATAATTCACAGAATTCCCTGTGGAATCGAAACTATCTACCAATATTGCCATTCCTTCTTCGCCCAAGTCATTGGTGATTCGTTCTGCTTTTACTTCGTCCAGCGACGTTGCCGCAGTTAATTGTGTATTGTCCGAACCATAGTTTCTGCCATCTGAAGTAGTGATTTGTAGATTGTATTCCACACCTTGTTGCGCGGCAAACTGTTGGTCTGAAAAATAGATACCGTTATCGCCTTCAATAAAATTATACGTAGTTCCTCCGCCAATAACCATTACTCGGGCGCCCGTTTCAGCCGTTGGTCCATCCGCATCAAACTCATAGGACCTGGACAAAACCACTTGCTGGGTTTTTAGTTCATTCGTTATTGTTGCTTCTATGACCAAAGCACTTTCAAAATCCACAAAAGTTGCCTGAAAAGGTTCAATACAGGAATTAACAACTACCAGTACTAACAGTACCAAAAAAGATTTGTATTTAGGTCTATAATTTATCATTCGGTCCAAAATTCAGGTATTTCAGGAGGTCCCAGTACTTTACAATCCCCGCATACTCGTGCGGTAATAAAATATGGTCCTTCATTAGGTCCTGGAGGTTCATTATCTGAGACATAAATGCCCGTACCACTTTCTATTATTGGTCGTAAAACACATCCACCTGGATTAAACAACACAGGTGCACTTGTATTGCAAGGATCCACATATGGAGGTAAATCCTCTCCTGGAAAAAAGTCATCAAAATTGAAAAAAATGCGTTTCTCCGAAACGGTTGCCACATCAAAATAGCCTAAAACCCTTTCTTCTTCGTTATCTTCAGAAAACACATTTCCCTGTAAAAAACCAGGTTGATTTTCTGAAAACAAACTTTCGGAACCGGATAGTTCATTCAAGGTTTCAAAAAACGTATAGGACTCGTTAGACATCACATACTGACGAACAAGTATACTGTAACGATGCGAGATTATGTAGTTGTTCCTACTAATAAAACGGACCATAAAATTGCTCACCCTATCTTCATCCAATTCATTTGTGGAATTCAATATTATTGTATTGGATAAAGCTGTAGCGTAACATACCCGCTCATCGGTTTCATTTGGCACTTTGAACACATTGCAACTAAAAATATTTTCAGGGTCACCTATCAACGAAACGGGACTCCATGTTGGCGCAATAATGCGATAGGTCTCTTCAAATTCATACCGATAGTAAACAGAATTTCCCGTAGGATCAAAACTATCAACTAATATTGCCATTCCATCCTCACCTAAATCAGTTGTAATTCTTTCGGCACTTAATTCATCAAAAGAAGTAGTGGCCGTGAGCTGCATATTATCTGAGCCATAGCTATTACCATCAGAGGTAACAACCTGAAGCTTATACTCAACCCCATCTTGCGCTGCAAATTCTTGATCGGACAAGTAAACACCATTAGCTTCTTCAATGAAATTATAAGTATTGCCACCACCGACAACCATGACACGTGCACCTTGCTCACCAGGGGGTCCCTCTGCATCAAATTCGTAAGACCGTGTTAGTACCACCTGCTGAGTTTTTAACTCATTGGTGATTGTGGCTTCTATGACCAAGGCACTTTCAAAATCCACAAAAGTTGCCTGAAAAGGTTCAATACAGGCATAAAACAGCATCGCCATAAACAACGGTGCCAGTTTATAATATGCTATGAATCGTTTCTTACTCATTAAATCAATCCATTACTCTTCAATCCAAAATTCTGGAACGTCCACACTTCCAATTTCCTGACAATCTCCACAAATCTTATTCACAATAATAAAAGGCCCAGGACCAATAGCTGCACTTTCGTTTACATCAATGTAACCTACCAAGTTTTCTTCCACCTGTGTGCTTAAAACGCACCTAGTTGGAACACTTGGAGTGCGCAAAGGAGGTGCACCTAATTGACATGGATCTATGTAAGGTGGCAATTCTTCATTAGGGAACAGGTCTTCATAATTGAAGAAGATGCGTTGCTCCTTAACTGATGATACGTCAAAATAGCCTAAAACCTTTTCTTCCTCATTGGTATCTGAACTTAGATTGCCTTCAAGGAAGCCTGGTTGTGTCTGTGAGAAAAAGCTATCGTTCCCAGAAAACTCATTAAGCGTTTCATAGTAATTGAAGGACTCATTTGACTGCACAAACTGACGCACTAATATGCTGTACCGATGAGAGATGATATAGTTGTTTCTATTAATGAAGCGAACCATAAAATTGCTTACCCGGTCTTCATCCAAATCACTGGTATTGGTTTGAATAATAGCTTGGGAAAAATCAGTTCTATAGCATATTTGTTCTGAAGTCACATCAGGAATCACTCTAACTTCACACAATTCCGTAGCTTCCTCCGGTGGAACTTTCTCTAAATCAAGTGGTGTCCAAAAAGGAGCAATTATTCGATATGATTCTTCATACTGATAGCGATAATTCATAGAATTTCCAGTAGGGTCAAAACTGTCCACAAAAATCCCGATTCCTTCCTCGCCCAAATCATTGGTTATTCGTTCCGCTCTTACTTCATCTATCTGTGTTACTGCGGATAAAGTCATTTCCGATGAAGAGTAATTTCTTCCATCTTGTGTCTGGATACGTAATTGATATGCCGTACCGGACTGGGCCGCAAAAGCTTGCGCTGATCTATAGACACCAGGAGAACTCTCCACGAAATTGTATGTATTACCACCACCAAAAACACTGATATTTGCATTGGACTCTGCTGATGGACCATCAGCCTCAAATTCATAGGACCGCGTTAAAAACACCCGTTGAAACTCCATCTGATCTGTAATGGTTGCTTCTACAACAATGGCGCTTTCAAAGTCTTCAAAAACCACATCAATGGGCTCAATACAGGCCATAAAAGTAGCAAATGACAGAAGTGCCATTACTATTTTTATATCGAAAAATAGTTTTTTCATCATAGTTATTCCGTCCAAAATTCTGGTGTAACATTAGCACCAAGTACCGTACAATCTCCGCATTCTCGGGGCACTACTAAATATGGTCCTTGTTCAGCAGGAGGATCTTCATTTAAATCCAAATAACTAACTTGATTGGCATCAACCATTGCACTTAATACACAGCGCGCGCCACCCTGACTGATCAGCATTGGTGCAATCTCCATGCAAGGATTGACATAATCAGGGAGCGTTTCTCCTGGGAACAAATCATCATAATTGAAGAAAATCCGTTGTTCTGAAACAGAGCTTACATCAAAATAGCCCAATACTTTTTCATTTTGGTTCAAATCAGATGTAACATTCCCAGCCAAAAATCCTGGTTGACTTTCTGAAAACAGACTCTCACTACTTGAAAACTGATCAAGTGCATTATAGAATGCGGCGGAGGCATTTGATTGTGTATACTGTCTAACTTTTATGCTATATCGGTGTGAAATAATGTAATTGTTTCGATCCATAAATCGAACCATAAATCTTTCGACTCGGTTTTCGTCCAAGTCAGCTGTGCTGGCCAATATTAGATCATTTGAAATACCCGTTGCGAAACAAACCTGATTTTGTTCTGTTTTGGGGATAACGTCAACACCACATTCAATACCGGTACTTTTCAGCTCAAAATTGTTCCAATCCGGGGCAATGATTTTATACGTTTCTTCATATTCATACCTGAAATTCCTAGTGTTTTCCGATTCATCCGAACTATCCACAAAAATTGCGACACCTTCCTGCCCCAGATCTGATGTGATTCTATCCGCATATAGCCTATCCAGCCCTATGACTGCGGGTAAATTCTCTTCCGAAGAGCTATATGATCGGCCATCCTGAGTGGTTATATGTAGTTGGTAGGCAACTCCGCTTTGCGCTGCAAACTCTAGAACAGAATTGTAGATACCGGGAGAAACTTCTACAAATTCGTAGACAACGCCGCCTCCATTAACTGAAACATTAGCATTGGTTTCAGCAGATGGCCCGTCTGCTTCGAATTCGTAGGTGCGGGTCAATCTTACTTGTTGAAATTCGTTAATATCCGTTACGGTAGCTTCTATTACAATGGCACTTTCAAAATCTTCAAAGCTGGCATCAAATTCTTCAATACAGGACTGCCCTACTAGTATTGTAAGTATCAAAACTCCTGATTTATGGAAATTATACTTCACTTTGTCAACCATTTATTCAAACCAAAATTCCGGCACTTCCGTGGTGCCCAATACCGTACAATCCCCACATACTCGAGGAACAACTATAAATGGCCCACCATCTGATTGTGGCCCTTCCCATTCTTCATTATCGGTTATGAATCGTATCAAGTCCAGGTTCACCAAACTTTCAAGAATGCAACGTGGTTCCGGTCCATGGCCTTCGGCAATTTTTGGTGCTGACCTTTGACAAGGATCGGCATACGGCGGAAGTTCTTCACCTGGAAACAAATCTTCATAATCGAAAAACAATCTTTTTTCAGATACTGTAGCTACATCAAAGAAGCCAAGGACTTTTCTACCCGTATTGACATCTTCTTGAATATTTCCTTCTAAAAATCCGGGTTGTGTTTCTGAAAAGATACTTTCAGAACCCGAGAAATCACGTAAGGTTTCATAGAAGGAATAGGCCTCATTTGATTGCACATATTGGCGTACCAGCACACTGTAACGATGCGATATGATGTAGTTATCCCTATTAATGAAACGTATCTGAAACCTTCTTAGATTATTACCACTTAAGTTTTCCGTATTCGCCAAGATAATAGCATTGGAAGCCACTGTGGTATAACAGACCTGTTCATCTCTTTCCCGAGTTGTTTTCACCGTGCGGTCACACACAACATCCGGCACATTTATCAATGCCGTGTTATTCCAATCTGGGGCAATAACCTTATAGGTTTCAATAAATTCATACCGATAGTTTTTTGAACCATCCAACACGTTTTCATTGTCAATGAATATCCCTACACCTTCTTCATCCAAATCAGTGGTGAAACGTTCCACATACAATTCATCTATATCCGTGGAATTCGGTAATTGCATTTCTGAAGAATGATATTTCACACCATCATGGGTAGAAATCCGCAGTTGATATGGGGTGCCTTGTTGTGCCCTAAATTCATTGATCGAAGTATACGTTCCTGGCCTTGATTCCTGAAAGGCGTAAACATTTCCTCCACCTTCTACTGTTACGGTGGCATTAACCTCCGCAGAAGGCTGCTCTTCCTCAAAAGTATACGTGCGATTCAAATAGATTGTCTGATGTTTGAGCTCATTGGTAATGGTACCTTCTACCACCAGGTTATCTTCAAATTCCTGCAATTCTGGCTCAAATTCCTCCACGCATCCTACTAGGGAAATCCCAATGGACAAAGCTGTCAAAAAACCGATATGTTTCTTGAACATCCCCATTTTTAGAACTTGAAATTGTAGGTTATGGTTGGTACAGGTATCGCGAATATTGAGCTTTGGTATGCTTTGATATCTCCATTTTCGGTTACAAAGAATACTGAATATGGATTGTTTCTGCCGAGGACATTATAAATTGAAAAGCTCCAGAAGCTGTGTGCGAACTTCTTGATCTTATGGTTGCCTTCCATATTGAAACTCAAATCCAATCGATAGTAATCTGGTATTCTAAACTTGTTCCTGTCGCTATAAAAAACAAACTCGGAGTTGTTGAATGCGAAACTTCCGATTGGGAACGTAACCGGTCTACCTGTTTGATAAACAAAGTTTGCCGATGCACTAAAGCGTCTTGTAAACTTATAATTAGCCACCAAACTGATGTCATGGGGCTTGTCAAAATTGGAAGGGAAGAACTCTCCATTGTTCACTCTTTCTTCTCCAAACTCACTATCTAATTTCACAAAAGAACGAGAATATGTATAGCCAAGCCAGCCATTTAATTTTCCTTCATTTTTCTTTAAGAGGAATTCAACACCATAAGCCTTGCCATCTCCTTGAATCACTTCGGTTTCAATGGCCTCATTCAATAGTAATTGCGCTCCAACCTTATAATCCAATAAATTGGTTTGTTTTTTATAATACCCCTCTAGGCTTAATTCATACTTATTTCCTTCAAAATTCTTATAAAGTCCAAGTGAAGCTTGATAGGCCTCCTGCGGTTTGATGTTCAAATCAGAGAGTTTCCATGTATCTGTTGGTGAAACAGTGGTATTGCTCGATAATGTATGGATGTATTGATAGGCATTATTCAAACTAGCCTTTATTGAGAAATCAGGTGTTATAAAGTAGCGAGCCGAAACTCTGGCTTCTGGTCCACCGTAGGTTTCTATAACTTCATTATTGTCAAAATCCTGGGCTTCTACAAATGTTCCACTATTTCTAGGTGCATTGTCTTGGTATATGCGTTGTGCTGAAGCTCCTAGGGCTGCATAAAAAGAGAATCGCATCCCTATATCTATCAATAATTTATCATTGACCTCATAGCTGTCTGACAAAAACACGGCGGATTCCAGGCCTTTTTCCTGGGGTATTGTCAAGGAAGTCACTTCAGAATCTGAACCCAAAGGAACTATATCTCCTGGATCAACGACATAAAGCTTACTGGAGATACCAAAATCAAATTTATGTTTATCGCTATGCAGGTATTTCATTTTCAACTTTACTTCGGTCTCATTGTTCTTGTACCCTAAGTCGAAATCATCGTTGGACTCCCCATCGAACTCAATACCAAATTTGTATTCACTATTTGAAAGTATAACACTACCTGTAGTTTTTTCACTGAATTTGTGATCCCATTTCAATGAAACCAATCGATTGCTATAATCGAATATGGAATCGGAAGTGATACTGAATTCATCACGGCTAAAATATCCTGTTGCCTTGATTTCATTCTTATCATCGATGGTATGGTTATACTTGGCAACTACATCAAAGAAAGATGCCGTACTATTGTTCAATTGCTCATCATCCAATGCTTGAAGAATCCAATCCGAATAAGTAGCCCTACCCCCTACCAGCAAGGCGGATTTGTCTTTTACAATAGGAGTTTCCAAAACAATATTACTGGTAACAGGACCAATAGAGGCTTCACCGGAAAATTTTTCTGTATTTCCATCTTTGGTAGTAATATCGAAAACAGAAGATAGCCTACCTCCAAATTCGGCCGGAACATTACCCTTATAAATTTCCGCAGAACCCGTTGAAAAAGGATTGATTGCCGAAAATATACCAAAGAAATGCGATGGATTATAGATTACCCCATTGTCCAAAAGAATTAAATTCTGATCCGTTCTACCCCCACGAACATTGTAACCTGCGGATCCTTCACCAGCCGTAGTGATCCCTGGTAAAGTTACAGCTGCTTTCAGAATGTCCCTTTCACCCAGTACCAACGGGATATTTTTGATTTTCTCCACTTCAATCAAGGTGACCCCAGTAATAGCGGTTTCTACATTTCGGTCCAAATTACCTTGTACAACAACTTCATCCAGTGCTTCAACACTTTCGTTTAAATCAAAGTTGTAGGTACCATTATTATAAAGTATGATTTTGGTTCTTGAATCCTGAATCCCCAAACCTTGGGTTCGAATCACATTTTCACCTACTGGAAGTTCCAAACTGTAGTTTCCGTTGGCATTGGTAGAAGTTCCTCCCGAATCGCCTTCAACAATAATGGCCAAGTCTGGTATAGGTTGGCCGTTACGCGCATTTGTCACCTTACCTCTTAACGTAAAGGTACGTTGGCGATTGTTTCGGTTTTCACGTCCAATTTTCACGACTGGCATCCCTCGTGAAACTCCACTATCTTCTGCATTCAAGAATAATGGTCCTAAATCTTGGATATCATCATAACTAGGTCCGTCATCTTCCAAGGTCTCAGATTTCCCAAAGAAATCCTTGGGCAAGGTATCGTAGATTTGGCTGTTTTGTAAAAGAAAAATCTTATTGTCCTCAGCGATGTAGAAATTCAGTACCGTATCCTTGAACAAATCATCCAGTATAAGACTTACCTGTGTATTCTCGTAGGTGCCAGAAACCCTGACGTCCTCAACCCATTCCTCCAAGTAATAGAATTGGTAATCCGTTTTTTCCTCTATGGCCTGTAGTGCCTCTAAAACACTAACATTAGTAAGCGATATTGAAATCCTTGGAATGGATTCTTGAGCCAATGCGTATTGCATGCTTACGAGAAGCATGAAAGACATGAAAATTTTCTTCATTACTTAGAAGTGTTTATAGGTTGGGTAAGTAAAATATCCAAACGTTTCAAGAGCCCTACTTGAAAACCATTGGAGTCGGTTTTCCTCAAGCGCCTTGCCAGATTGTAGAATTTGTCGATTTCCTTTTTTAGTTCAGGAAAGACCATGATATTGTCCTTTTTAGTATTGACAATATGGTATTTACCTTGATAAAGCAACACGTGTTCACTTGGTCCATCCAAAAACTCGTAATAGAGCGAACTACGGTCCTTTCTATCAAAACTCTTTTTGGTGTACTTTGTATATAAGGTATAGCGTGGACTAACATATGCAATAGAATAATATCCATACAAATTCAATCCATCTGCGTTACTTCTATCCAGTTTGATGTAATCTACCCCGTCAATGGTAAAGGAATCCAGTTTGTCCTTAAACAGTTTCAAGGTGCCACCACCTGCTTTGGTAATAAGTTTCAAAAGCACTTCATCCGAGAAGACATCGTACTTTAGATCCAGGTCATAATAACACTTTCCTTCATAGCACAGACTTCCTTTTAGAAAGTCCCTACTTCTGAAGTATTGTGTGTTTTCGTTTATGGTTCGATACTGTTCTGTATAAATCTCACCTTGATAGAGATCGGTGTTTTCTATTCCAACAGCTTTATCGAAAAGGTTGTAGTAATCTATTTCTTGCGAATCTTGGCCATAGCTGGACACAAAAATGCCTAAGGCCATCAAGGCCCCTATTGGCTTTTTAAGGTTGTAAAGCATCTTACAAATTGATTGATGTATGAGGTATGTTAAACTATTTGAATTAGCTTGCTCTAATTTAACACATAATGTGATAATTTGTAAAAAATTGTTAAAAATTAACAGATTATCATCAATAGTAAGGTTGAATCAACATTATGATAACAATTCATTCACTTTATCGCAGAATTCTTTGTTAACGCATTCTAATTTGGTGTGAAAATGAGTTTGGATGCTGATTCTTCAATGATTTCTTCTTGGTTCATCATCATTTTGCGGAATTCGCCATTGACAAACATTTCCGCTTGATCCTTGTAATGTTTACTGAACGGATTCCCTGATTGACCGGTTGGAAGTATACTTATGCTGTTTTCAACATCGGAAAAATCAATGATCCTTCGTGTAGAGGGCCCGACATTGACCTTGTAGAAACCTGAACCATCATAGGTAAAATTCATATTGTTGATGACTTCACGTGTTCCATTAACCGGAAATGGCCCAACATTGAAGTATTTTCTTAAGGATTCAACTTGACCTATAGGGTGCGGGTGTTCCAAAGTATGAACATTCCCCCACTGCCATTGTGAGGTATCCGTGCCGAAATCCGTCACCAAGGATTCCCATGCTTCCGCAAATGACTTAAGTACAATTTCATCCCGAGTTTCAACCTTATCCTTAGTACGAATATCGTCCCACCAAATGCCATCCTTCATTCGTGCACCATGTGCTATTTGCCTTTTAAAAACATGCGTTCCCAAAAACTGCTGGAACTTCTCTTCACCCAATTCATCCAAAAAGGTGTTTTTAACCATGTAGTATTCACATCTGTGATATAATGTTGGACTAATGGCATCCAACGTATAGGAACCATCCCAATTTCGCAAGGCATCTACCTGAACCAATTGCTCTTCTGTCAAATGGGATACATCCAACAGTTTTATCAGTTCGGTCACTAAAGCTGGATTTACCATAGATGTTGCATCCAGAATCATCTCAGCGGAAGATTCCTTGTCCCAATCGCTTTTTCCTTCAAGAAGATTGACAATACGCATAGCGCGATTTTCAGGGAGATAATATCCTGGATAAAGCATGCCAGCAATGGAATCCGGCTGGTTATTAGCCGAGTAGACATAGTTCCATGGTGGATTAATTGCTGATGGATTCTCCTCAAAATCCAAATACCGTATAGGCTCGTCCTTTCCGGAAGTTCCATCCATAACGAGTTTGGTAGAAACGCTGTCCGGCATTTGATAAAGCTTGGCCGTGGCCCACCAAGCAACATTACCCTCGGCATCGCCATACATAATATTTAACCCAGGTGCGTGGATTTTGGGCAAAGAAGCCTTAAATTCATCTAGATTGGTCGCATGGCTCATATCATATACGGCATCCATCACCTTGTTTTCCAATTTGGTATAAATCCAGGACATAGCTATGGGTGTTTCACCTGATATTTGCTTTGCAATGTTATTTACCAACGACCCATGTCGTGTTTTTTTGATGGTAAAGGAAACCGGTTCGGCATCCTTCACTTTGATTTCCTTGGATACATATTCAAAAGATTGCCACCCCTCCTCAGTTAAATATTGAGTGCTATCTGCTGGGTTTACCTGTTCTTGATAAAAGTCAATATCATCATTCTCAAACATGGTCATACCGTATGCCAACTTTCGGTCATGCCCTAGCATCGGAAATGGGACCCCCGCTAAATGGTAACCGTATTTTTCATACGTTGGGGTACTGACATGTGCTTCATACCAAACAGATGGTTGCGCGTAAGAAATATGTGGATCATTTGCCAATATTACCTTTCCGGATTTGGTTTTATCAGGCGCTATGACCCAACTATTACTGCCTTCAAATTGTGGAATCGGTAGTTTTTCCAAAGCATTAAAGACACTTGCGGTAATATCCAATTCAAGACTATCTTTTTTTGCGTTTCTATAGTTCTTTATCCAAACTGTGGAAGTATCCGAATACACTGCCATGTCAGCAATATATTGCTCGCCCAGCTCGTTTTTGATGTCAGTTAAGAACGGGTCTGTCTTATGGGCCATTGCAAAACTAAATGCCATATAGCCCATGGCATCATAAATATCCTTAAGCTCGAATGGTTCCTTTTCCAAACCGGTAAGATAAAATTCAATAGGTGTTGGTCCTTCTTCAATAAATTGGTTGACACCATCCAAATAGGCTTGGGAAAGCATGACCGCCCTACTCTCATTATTTGCATTTGCAACTGCTTCCACAGAATTATCATCGATTCCCAGAGACAAGAAAAACTTATCCGTCTCTACCAAATCCACACCAAACACTTCTGACAACTTCCCCTTGGCAACTCTGCGTAACAATTCCATTTGCCACAAACGATCTTGGGCATGAACGTAACCCAATGCTTTTATCGCGTCTGCTTCATCTTGGGCATAGATATGTGGGACACCAAAATCATCGAAATACACATTTACCTCGTCGGAAAGTCCTGCCATGGATTTGGTGCCACTGTAGTCTGGCTTAAGACTTTGCACAAAGATCAAAACGGAAATTACGACAAGGAGAACAAGGCTAAGTAGTACTAAAAGTACTTTCTTTAGTTTCTTCACGGGGGCTGTGGTTAATTAAAATAGTTACTCTAAGGTACGGTATTTTCCAAAAACCATGACAAGAAATAATGGTGAACCTATTTGTTCATACTTAGCTGATAGGTCTCCAAACCGGATTTTAACCACTGCTCGTATTGTGCAACATCCACATATTGAATAGCATCGTTGAGGATTTCCAAATTAGGGGATAACAATACATAATAGGGCTGCGAGGCAGCATTGAAATTAATGGTTTGGAAGGTACCCCATTTTTGACCTATGGTAGAAATATTCTTTATCCGTCCTGAATCGAATTGGTAATCGAACTTTTCATCTTCAGGTAATTCTTTGCGATCATCGACATAAAGGGAAATCAGCACGTATTCCTCATTAATCAATGGATATACTTTTGGGTCACTCCAAACATTTTCTTCCATTTTCCTACAGTTTACGCATGCCCAACCGGTAAAGTCCAATAAAATGGGTTTGTTCTGTTCTTGGGCATATGCCACACCTTCTTCAAAATCCTTAAAGCAATCCAAGCCAAGAGGACAATCGGATTCCGAAGCTGATAGGGTATAAAAATCAGGAGGAGGAAATCCACTGAGTAATTTTAAATTGGTAAAATTCATCATTCCCAAAACGAGATAGGTAGCAAAAGCCACACTAACCAATCCTGTTAATTTTCGTGCATTCGAGAGTTTCTGTTTAGGGCCATCATGAGGAAAACGGAAAACACCAAACAGATATAGTGCCATCAACACAAATATCACTATCCAAATACCAAGAAAGAGCTCTCGTTTAAGTATGCCCCAATTCCCAACCAAATCCGCATTGGACAGGAATTTAAAGGCTAACGCCAATTCCAAAAAGCCCAATACCACTTTTACCGTTGTCATCCAACCGCCTGATTTTGGCAAGGAATTCAACCATGCAGGAAACAAAGCAAACAAACCAAACGGTAAAGCTAAAGCCAAACCGAATCCAACCATTCCTGCGGTAAGATTTGTTGCCACATCGCCCTCAGCCAACGTGGTGCTACCTAGTAACCCACCCAAAATAGGTCCAGTACAGGAAAAGGAAACAATGGCCAGGGTAAGCGCCATGAAAAATATACCCAAACCTCCGCCGACTTTAGTGGAAGCCGCATCCATTTTATTGGCCCAGGAACTTGGTAATGTTAGTTCGTAGTACCCAAAAAATGAAAATGCGAAAAACACGAAGATGACAAAGAACAGCACATTTAACCAAATATTGGTTGCTATGGTGTTGAGTATTTGCGAATCAACTGAATCAAACAAATGAAACGGTAAACTGAGCAAGAAGTAAATCAAGACTATGAAAAATCCATAAAGCATTGCATTGGTAATACCTTTGGATTTTTGTTGTGATTGTTTGGTGAAAAACGAAACCGTTAGCGGAACCATTGGAAACACACAAGGTGTCAACAGCGCAATCAAACCTCCAAGAAAACCCAGTCCAAAAACCATCCACAGACCTGATTTTTTCTTTACGTTACTGGCACTCTCTTGGTTGAGTAAATCCTTGTTTTTTAAATCCAATTTTAAGGAAGTACTCAATGCCAAACTCTCTGCCCCTACTTCCTTTTCAGTAGCAACAAATTGATTGCCATCCAAAGAAACCTGAAAATACGCATCCATTGGAATACAGACCTCCTTGCAGATTTGGTAAAATAGATTTATTGTAATCTGACGAACTTCGGGGTTTAGCAACTTGATTTTTTGAGTAAAAATGGCTTCTTCCTTGAAAAAGGTCTCATCCACTTCAAAAATATCACTGTATTCCGTGATGGTTTCGCTTTCGAGGGTTTTGCCAACCAACTCATAATCTTCCCCGGCTTTCTCAAAAGTGAATTCACTAGGCAGAGAACCTCCTTCAGCGGTGTATTGTGAGTACACATGCCAACCCTCCATGATTTTTCCAGAGAAGGTGATTTCGTATTCCGTATCTGAAATTTTTTGCACCGCATGCGACCATAACGCAGGTTCTTCTTCCGTTTGCGCATTAATACCTAGGGCAATAAATAAGGTTACAATAAATATGTAGTACTTTCTCATGTAAGAAGCGTGATTTTTAAAATTTCCTTGGTTGATTCCGTTACCTTGAATCTGTTATCCATGCGTCTTCCAACAACCCAAACGACAGCATCCTTACTACAAAGTAACCACTGGTTTTCCTTCGAGAATTGGTCCACTTTCTCATCCTTGAAATACTTAGACAATTTCTTTTTACCTGTCATTCCTAAAGGATAAAAATAGTCGCCTTTTTCCCAATTCCTTAACAATAACGGATAGTTTAACTTTTCTTTATCAACATATATGGTATTGTTATTGGAATTTCCAATCTTGGATGTCAGTTCAAAACGAATAGCTACTGGTTCATCAATTTCTAAGATTTGTTTTGAAATTTCATAGCTCATTGGCATCCCCAATTCCCTTTCCTTTATAAGTAAAGCATTACGGTCCTTTAATAATCTATGGGTTTTTGAATGCAATTCTTTGCCACTACCAGAAGTCAACAATTCCTTTATATTATTGGTATCCGTAAAACCATAAGGTTTGAAGATTTCATACAAATGTGATTCCAGTGGATCTAGCATTAGCAACTCTTCTATTTCAACATAAAGAAAATCATTCTTTGGCTTGATCAAATCCGTTTTTAGTCCATCAATGTATTTTTGCACCAGTTTCTGGCTCTGTTGCAAATTTTGCTGCGTAGTTTGCAAGTTTTGAAGAAAATTGGGATGTAAGGATTTTAGATTTGGAGCAATATCCATCCTTATTGCATTCCTTAGGTATTTGGACTCTTTGTTACTACTATCTTCCCGCCATGCAACCCCATGTTCATTGGCGTACGCCATTATAACTTCCTGACTGAATGGTAATAAAGGCCGGATGATACGCTCATTTTGGGCCGGAATACCTTTTAATCCGTCAATTCCTGTTCCTCTTGAAAGATTGATCAAAAATGTTTCCAGTGCATCGTCCAAATGATGTGCGGTAAGCAGGTAGTCGTAGTTCTTACTTCCCAACAATTCTGTAAACCATTCATAGCGCAAAGTTCTTGCGGCCATTTGAACCGATCCACGATGACTTGAGATGTAATCCTCGGTATCAAATTGCTTCACAAAAATGGTCTTGCCATACGAGTTTGCCAATTCACGCACAAAGGATTCATCCCCATCGCTCTCCTCTTTTCGCAACTTAAAATTGCAGTGTGCCAATGCAAAATCCAACCCTAGTTTTGCGCACAAATCAACAAGTACAACGCTATCCACTCCTCCGCTACAAGCAATTAAAAAAGGAGTGTTCAGCAAAAAGCTGAAGTGTTCGTTTAGATGTTCTGTGAATTGGTCTCGCATGCAACAAAATTAGCAATAAACCTTAGCTTCCCTCCAATACGCTCCGCATGGCTTTTGCTTTTAAAAGACATTCCTGGTATTCTTTATCTGGATCAGACTTCGCTGTGATTGCCCCGCCCACGGAAAACGACACATATTTTTTCGTTGCATTATATAGAATGCTTCGGATCACCACATTTAGGTCAAAATTACCATCTGGGTCAAAATAGCCAACTGAACCACTATAGAGTCCGCGCTTGGTTTCTTCAAGCTCTTCAATTATTTTCATCGCCGAAATCTTAGGCGCCCCAGTCATGCTTCCCATTGGAAAAGAATCACGAAGTAATTGGACGGAATTTAAATCTTTAGGCACTTTGGATACCACTGTAGAAATCATTTGGTGCACTTGTTTGAAGGAATAAACTTTACACAATTCTTTCACCTCAACGGTTCCTTTTAATGCACTCTTGGATAGATCATTTCGAACCAAATCGGTAATCATGATATTTTCTGCTCGTTCCTTTGGGTCATTTTGCAACTGCTGCACCATGTCCTTATCTTCCTTTTGATTAGTCCCTCTAGGGGCTGTACCTTTTATTGGTTGTGAAACAATCAAATTACCTTTTCGCGCTAAATATCGCTCTGGAGAAGCACACATCAGGTATTTGTCATCCGATTTTAAAAAAGAAGCAAATGGTGCTACAGAAATTTGATTTAAGTTTTTATAGGTATCCAGTGGGTTGATCGTGATGTTTTCCGAAAAGAACTCTTGACAAAAATTAGCTTCGTAAATATCCCCACGGTGAATGTGCCTCAATAATCGATTTGTTTTTTCAAAGTAGGAGTCCTTATGAATGCGAAGTCGTATTCCTATTGCATTTGGGTTAGCTGTTCTTTCAGATATACGACCTATTCTGCTCGTAATTGCATCAAAGTCCAAATTGATTTCCCCTTCCACCCGATGGATATAAATAAAATGGATTTCGTCCCCTTTAAATGCGATGATTTTTTCAGGAATAAAAAACTGTAATTCCGGAAAATCTAGACCGTCATAGTTGTTGGAATTCAGATTTTCTAACTTGTTTTTTATATCATATGTAATGAAACCAAATAACCAATCTTGTTTTTTACCGACAAAATCATGCAATTCATCGATAGTATTGATAAAATCTAAAGACTTATCGTTCTGTCCGGAAACAGCCATGATAGCATCCCAATTACCATAGGTATCATGATGCTCGTTACCATCCAACCATACAATATGATTATAGTCGGAAGACCATTCCAACAGGGCTTCTTTGACTGCATCGGTATTGGTAACCGTAAATGATACTTGCTTTCGCAAAAGGCAGGAATACTTAAGAAAGAGATTCTAAAAATTGATTCAGTGCAGCCTTGTGACTTGCCTTCTCATCCGCATCCACAATACCATTCTCATCGAAATTTTGATAGAACGAGGGCAATGAATAAGTGCAGACTACATCACCTCCAAATCGTGGTAGCATACCTTCAACCGTCCCAAGAGCTCCAATTCCTCCTCGCTTACCCGGTGAGGTAGACATCAGGAATACTTTTGTTTGCTGCAAAAAGTCACGATCTAATCGAGATAGCCAATCCAAAACATTTTTAAAAAATGCCGATGGGTTACTATTATGTTCATTTACAGACAACACCAGTCCATCAGCTTTCTGTATTTCATCTTTCAATTCAACCAATGAATTTGAATAGCCTTCCGATTTCTCTAAGTCTTCACTGAACATAGGGAACGCATATCCTGACATATCCAAGAGCCGCACTTGATGTTCCTCCATTTTAGAGACGGTATGCTGTACCAATTTAAAATTAATGGATGCTGATGAGTTACTTCCTGCAAATGCCAATATTGTAGCCATAGGTGATTTCTTTAATAGTTTCGCTAAAATACCGCAAAACGCTATTCCATGCGAGTATTTTGTCTAATTTTGGGCCGCAGAACGTCCAAACTTGTTGTGAAACAAGTATATAGGATAATTAATGGAGCATGAATACCAAATCGACAAGACTGTACTTTATTGATGCAATGCGGGCATGGGCCATATTAATGATGCTCCAAGGGCATTTCATTGACGGGCTTTTGGATCCTATATTCCGCGATAAGGAAAACATGGTGTTCAAGACCTGGCTTTACTTCAGGGGTATCACTGCTCCAGTATTCTTTACTGTATCTGGCTTTATCTTTACCTATCTTTTAATTCGAGTTCCACAAATAGGATGGGACAATCCTCGCGTAAAAAAAGGAATACGGCGCGGGTTACAACTCCTTTTGATTGGCTATTTACTACGTACCAATTTCATTGGATTGCTCAACGGACATATTTATAGTTCTTTTTATTTGGTGGATGTGTTGCACTGTATTGGACTATCCATTTTATCCGTTATTGGGATGTACTTAATTACAGCAAAAAGAAAACCTTGGGTTTTTCCAACACTCTTAGTAGTTACCACCTTGGTATTGTTCCTCTTTGAACCGATATATAAACAGTGGTCTTTTAGCTTTTTACCTGATTTGTTTGCAAATTATTTCACGAAGGCAAATGGCTCCGTATTTACTATTATTCCTTGGTTGGGTTATGCTACAATTGGTGGTTTTCTATCCGTACTTTTTACCAGATTTAAAGATTTCAAATTCTTATACCCCATTGCAATCACCATTGCAGCTGCTGTTGGGTTTATATTGATAAACTATTCCTCCACCGGCTTTATTTCCCTATTTGAGGTTACGGGGTTGGAATTGTTCAAGTTAGTGCAGAATAACAACTATCTTTTTATTCGACTGGGTGATGTTTTTGTGGTTTTTGCCGTTTTTATGATTATCAGAAAATACCTGACAAATCCAACAGTCTTAAAAATCGGTGCGAGTACGTTATCTATTTATGTAATTCACTTTATCATTTTATATGGCAGTTTTACCGGACTGGGATTGTATCGATTTTTGAAGTATAGCCTGTCACCAAATGAAGTCATTCTAGGAGCAATTGCCTTCATGCTTGCCTGTACCTATTTTGCATTAGTCTACAATAAACACGAAACTGCAATCAAAGCACAACTTGCTTTCGGTGTTACCCAGGTTAAATCAAAAGGTTTAGCATTGTATCCAAAAATAAAACCCGTATTCAAGGAGATTTCATTAAAAGTCAAAATCTTCTTAAACCGGGTTTTGAAAACCGCTAAATAGCCGTTCCTATTATATGTGGATTGGTCGGTCCTCTGTGGCAGCTAAGGCCGCTTCCTTAACAGCTTCAGCATATGTTGGATGCGCATGACTCATCCGAGCCATATCCTCAGCAGAGGCTCTAAACTCCATAGCAGTAACACCTTCAGTGATCAAATCCGCACAACGCGCACCGATCATATGGACCCCTAACACTTCATCTGTGTTTTTATCTGCCAATATTTTCACGAATCCATCAATATCCATACTAGCCCTTGCACGTCCAAGTGCACGCATTGGAAACTGACCAGATTTATATTCAATACCGGCTTCCTTTAATTCCTCTTCTGTTTTACCTACTGCAGCAACTTCAGGCCAGGTATAAACCACCCCCGGAATTAGGTTATAATTGATATGGGGTTTTTGACCTGCCAGCAATTCTGCTACCATTGTTCCCTCTTCTTCTGCCTTGTGCGCAAGCATTGCCCCACGGACTACATCGCCTATGGCATAAATATTGGAAACATTGGTTTGCAAATATTCGTTCACATCCACGCGACCCCTTTCATCCAATTTAACCCCAGCTGCTTCAGCATTCAAACCATCCGTATAGGGTCTTCTTCCTACAGAAACCAAACAGTAGTCACCTTTAAATTCCACTACCTGCCCTTTTTTATCATCCGCTTTTACCACAACCTCGTCCCCAACTCGTTCCACGGATTTAACTTTGTGTGAAAGTGCGAATTTCATTTTTTGTTTCTTCAAAACTTTCATCAATTCCTTGGAAAGTCCTGCATCCATTCCCGGGATTATTCGGTCCATGAATTCAACAACGGTGACCTCAGCTCCTAATCGCTTGTAGACCTGTCCAAGTTCAAGACCGATTACTCCCCCACCTATTACAATCATATGCTTTGGCACTTCTTTCAGTTCCAATGCCTCAGTAGATGTTATGATTCTTTCCTTGTCCAATTTGATGAATGGTAAAGTGGAAGGTTTGGAACCTGTCGCAATTATGATGTTTTTGGATGCTATTGTTTCCGTCTTACCATCCGTAAGGGCTATGTTGATATGTGTAGCATCTTTAAAACTACCAATCCCCTGATACACATCAATTTTGTTCTTGTCCATCAAAAATTGAATGCCTTTGGTGGTCTGATCTACAACTGATTGCTTCCGTGCAATCATTTTCTCCAGATTCACCTTTACCTCTCCTGGGATTTCAATCCCATGTGTTTCAAAATGCTTTACAGCATCCTCATAGTGATGCGAGGAATCCAATAACGCTTTGGAAGGGATACAACCAACGTTTAGGCAGGTTCCACCTAGTGTAGTGTACTTTTCAATAATTGCGGTTTTCATACCCAGCTGTGCACATCGAATTGCTGCTACATATCCACCAGGTCCTGAGCCAATAACGGTCACATCATATTGATTCATATCTTCTTATTAGGGATTTTAATTGTTTAAATACCAACTACAAAAATAGGAATGTTTATTTGAATCAACTGTGATTTTTCCGCATTTGCGACAACAAATCACTATAGCCGCTAAATGCATGCAACCACCTTTAATGCAAAGGGTCTATCGCAAGCAATTCTTAACCAAATACAACGTAGTTATTATACGGGCGCCAAAGGAAATTTTACGGCACCATACCAGCCTAACCATAATCCCCCAAGATGAGAAACATTTAAACTGGTTTCAAACCAAATTGGGCCGTGCCATTGGCCACAGGTCGTAAAAACGAATAATTTACATATCACATAAAATGAAAGAAAAAACAAGGGCACAAAATTGTCCTTGACCACTATTAGTGTTGAAATAAACCCGGCAACTACTGCAGAGAGAAAGAAGGCGGATGTTCCTAAAAAAAGTTCCTGTGTAGAGGAAGAGCAGAAACTCAAACCTTTAAACAGAATGTCTTTGGATATTGTTGAATACAGTATTAATGAAAAGCCGCCAACAGCCGTTGAGAGCACTGTTAGCATCACTCGTGTACGCAAATTCATTTTTTGATTGAAGTTTTTTGATTGTGGTTCGTTTCTTGATTAACGCAAAAATTAGAAATATCATTCTAACCACACCTTGACTTTAACACCGTTTTAGGTTAAAGTTTACTAAATGGAAATAGCAGTACTACTCTTAACTTCACTGATTACAAAGGAACTTTGCGTACTGCCAATGTTGCTTATGGCCGTCAACTTGGTAACCATGAATTCCCGGAATTTGGTCATATTTTCCACATGTACCTTCAAAATATAATCGTAGTCACCACTAACATGGAAACACTCGGAAACTTCCTCTAACTTCAATATTTCGCGTTCAAAACGCAGCACATTTTCTTTAATGTGCTGTGCCAAACGAATGTGACACAATACCGTAAAATCACGCTTTACCTTTTCTTTGTTCACCAGCGCAACATAGTTGGTAATAACACCAAGTCTTTCCAATCGGCGAATACGCTCGTATACTGCTGTTTTAGATAAACCTAAACTATCCGCATATTGTTTAGTTGTCTTTTTACAATCCTCTTGCAATAAGGTGACAAGCTGTTTATCAAGATGATCTAAGTCCATACCGACCAATGTTCAGTTTAATTTATAATAAAACGAATTGTTCTTTACAATATTCTACAAACATAATTAATACAGAATTATATTCTAATATATTAAATTATCATTGACTTTAATACTAATCATAGGTAGTTTTACATAAAAAACACCAATGGACTATAAAGCATCAGACGAGATACAAGACTTGCAATACTTTGGCGAATTTGGCGGTGTCAATCCATCAATATCGGATTCATCTACCTATACCTTCTTATCGGCAAAAACTATGTTCGATACTTTTGAGGGTAATACGGAGGGCTGTTACTTATACAGTAGGCACTCGTCTCCTTCAAACCTTTATCTCGGTGAAGCGTTAGCTCAATTGGAGGGTACGGAATCCGCCAATGTTTATGCAAGCGGTATGGGTGCCATAAGCGCCGTAATCCTACAGCTTTGCAATGCAGGTGACCATATTGTATGCAGTCGTACAATTTACGGTGGAACCTATGCCCTATTGAAGAATTTTTTAAAGAAATTCAATATCACAACCTCCTTTGTTGATATCACTGATTTGGATAAGGTTAAGGAAGCCATCAATCCGAATACTAAAATGATTTATTGCGAGGCGGTAAGTAATCCATTATTGGAAGTTGCGGATATACCGCAGCTGTCAATCCTCTCCAAATCCCATGACCTCCCTTTGGTTGTGGACAACACTTTTTCCCCCTTATCCATCAGTGCAACCAAATTGGGTGCTGATATTGTTGTACATAGTCTAACCAAATTCATTAACGGAACTAGTGATTGTGTTGCTGGGGCCGTATGCGCATCTTCGGAGTTTTGCTTAAGCCTAAAAGATGTAAACGATGGTGCTGGTATGCTTTTAGGTTCTACTTTGGATAGTCTACGCGCAGCATCCATCCTTAAAAACATGCGTACGCTACATATTCGCATTAAAAAACATAGCGAAAATGCGCAATATCTTGCGGATCAATTCCAAAAAGACGGACTAACCGTTGTATATCCGGGTCTTGAAGGGCATTCCGGTCATGAAACCATGACCAAACAATACAACCCGGAATTTGGATATGGTGGATTACTCACCCTGGATGTAGGCTCTTTGGATATGGCAAATGCACTTATGGAATTGATGCAGCGCGAAAAATTAGGTTACTTAGCCGTAAGTCTTGGCTTCTACAAAACACTCTTTAGTGCCCCTGGAACTTCCACTTCTTCCGAAATTCCAATGGAAGAGCAGGAGGAATTAGGCTTGTCTCAAGGATTAATACGCTTTTCTATTGGATTGGACAACGATATTGACAAAACCTACCACGCCATGAAATCGTGCATGCAAAGGCTAGGAATTGTTGAAACCTCTAATTCCTTGGTATAAAGCTTGCTGGATATGCTGGTTTGCACAACAGACAGCAATGTCGTAATATTACTCGTTAACAAAACCAGACTACATGGCAGAAAAAGCCCAAAAACCCAAGTTTAGAGAAGCGGAAAATATCGTAGAAAATAAAGAACTAAATATTTGGGAGGCGCTCATTCCGGTTTTTGCACTGGTAGCCATGCTGGCCTATAATGTGTTCGTTTTTGGTGATAGTGCCATTGAAGGCTCTAATCAGTTCATTTTATTGCTTGGTGGTGCGGTTGCAGCTATCGTTGGTTTCAGAAACAAGGTCTCTTACAAGCAAATGTTGGCTGAAGTTGCGGAAAATGTTCGATCCACCACAGGCGCGCTACTTATACTTTTAATGGTTGGAGCACTCGCTGGCACCTGGTTAATTAGCGGAATAATACCTGCAATGATTTACTATGGTCTTTACATTCTTAATCCCACTATATTTCTTGCTGCCTGCGTTGTCATTTGTGCTATTATTTCCATTGCTACGGGCAGTAGCTGGACGACAGCCGCAACAATTGGTATTGCGCTAATAGGAATTGGTGATGTCCTCGGTATCTCCTTGGGAATGACTGCTGGAGCTGTACTATCAGGAGCATACTTCGGGGATAAAATGTCGCCATTAAGTGATACAACCAATTTAGCCCCGGTTATGGCAGGCGGAGAGTTGTTTTCCCATATAAGATATATGTCTCTTACCACAATTCCTACCATTACGGTTACCTTGTTGGCTTTTATTATCATTGGATTTGTAGCGGAACCAGATGGTTTAACTGACGCTTCTGAAATATTGGGAATTATTCAATCTAAATTCAATATCAATGGCTGGCTATTTATCGTTCCAGTGGTTGTTATTTTTTTAATCATAAAAAAAACTCCGCCGTTAGTTGCATTGTTAATAGGTACGCTTCTAGGAGGTGTTTTTGCTTTAATTTTCCAACCAAATATTGTCAGCGGTTTGGGCGGTGCAGATACTCTCACATTTGAATCTGGATATAAGGGCGTTCTTAATGCAATAACAATCGAAACGCAATTGGATGCACCTGACAAGTATTTAAAATTGTTTAAATCTAAGGGCATGCATGGTATGTTGGGAACCATTTGGCTAATTGTTTGTGCTATGGTTTTTGGTGGGATTATGGATGGAATTGGGGCCTTACAGCGCATTACTAAATCCCTATTGAATATGGCAAAAACCACTTTTGGGCTTTTTGCAAGTACAGTAGGAAGTTGTTTGGCTTTAAATGTTACTGCGTCCGACCAGTATTTGGCGCTTGTAGTACCCGGAAAAATGTTCTCAAAGGCCTATCAAGAACGAGGATTGGCCCCGGAAAATCTAAGTAGGACTCTTGAAGATTCCGGAACGGTTACTTCAGTATTAGTGCCCTGGAATACCTGTGGTGCCTATCACAGTGGCGTTTTAGGAGTGCCGGTTATCGACTACTTTGCCTTTGCCATTTTCAACTGGCTCAGCCCTTTCATGACCTTGTTGTTCGCTGCATTCAAAATCAAGATCAAACAATTGGCCACTAAATCGGAATAATTTCCCCGCATAGCATATTCGCTACCAATTTTTGATTTGGCTATCAAAGTCATAATATTCCACTGCAAATTTTTAAATTATCTCAGTAAAATAACCACGTGATAATGGATATGAAAAATCCATTCCAGGCTACTGAAATTAAGCTTACAGAAGTTTAAAATTCTCTCGTTCCATTCTAACTTTGTTTTTCCTTAAAAGCACAAAATCATTATGACATTAGTTGGTAAAAAATTTCCAAATTTAGAAGTAAATGCAATCGACAAATCTGGTGTTACTACCAAATTGAACATTCTTAAAAAGGCGCAAGAATCCAATAAAAAAGTGGTCTTGTTTTGGTACCCTAAGGATTTCACCTTTGTTTGTCCAACAGAATTACACGCTTTTCAAGCGGCAATTGAGGAATTCGATAAAAGAAATACCATCGTTATTGGTGCATCATGTGATACTTCGGAAGTTCATTTTGCATGGCTTAACACTCCTAAGAAAAACGGTGGGATTGAAGGTGTATCCTATCCTTTACTTGCAGATAGCAACAGAAATTTGGCCAGTACCCTGGGAATCTTGGATATTACGGACGAACGCTATGATGAAGAGACTAAGGTATTTACCGTTGAAGGCGACAATGTAACGTACAGAGCCACGTATTTAATTGATGAAGAAGGAACTATCTTCCATGAAAGCGTGAACCATATGCCATTGGGCAGAAACATTGATGAATTTATACGGCTAATTGATGCATATGCTCATGTTCAGGAAAAAGGCGAAGTCTGCCCAGCTAATTGGAATACAGGAGATGAAGCGATGAACGCTGACCGAAGTGGTGTAGCCGAATACTTATCAAAGCACGCCAATTAGTCCTAAGCCATTGCCCCATTAATTCTTTGGGGAAGGATATATTAGCAGTACAAATAGACAGTTTGAAAAAGACCTATTTAACTTGAATTAAATGGGTCTTTTTTTGTTTCGCACTATGGAATATTTAGTAATTTCATGGCTTAAATATTAGATATAATGGCATCAATAACATTAGGCGGAAATCCCGCTCACACAATAGGAGAACTTCCAGCGTTGAATTCTCAAGCTCCAGCATTTGAACTTACCAAATCAGACATGAGTGTAAAAACGTTATCCGATTATCAAGGAAGCAAAGTCGTACTTAATATTTTCCCTAGTGTAGACACTGGAACCTGTGCGAAATCCGTTAGACAGTTCAATGAGGAAGCTGCGGAACTAGATGGGGTTAAAGTACTTTGCATATCCAAAGACCTACCTTTTGCCCAGAATAGATTCTGTGGAGCTGAAGGCATAGAAAATGTGGAAATGTTATCAGATTACAAAACAGGTGCATTTGGCAAGGACTATGGATTGGCGTTTACAGATACCGCATTTGAAACCCTTTTGTCTAGATGTATTGTTGTACTGGATGAAAATGGAAAGGTCAGATACACGGAACAGGTTTCGGAAACGGCAGATGAACCGAACTACAAAGCGGCTTTAGAAGCGTTAATGGATGCCTAAGGAATCCTTTTTTATAAATAGGGTCAAAAGTGTTGGCTACGCCTTCAAAGGTTTATTCCTTTTATTAAGGACCGAAGCCAGCATACAAATCCAATTTGTAATAGCCATCATAATGACATTTGCGGGATTCTACTATGATATTTCGGCAAATGAATGGATTGCCCAATTATTGGCTATAGGATTGGTCATGGGAATTGAGGGGCTAAATACCGCGGTGGAAAAAATCTCCGACTATATCCAGCCCGAGGTCGACCCAAAAATTGGTTTCATCAAAGATGTTTCCGCCGGGGCAGTAATGATGGTTTCCATAATCGCAAGTATTGTTGGTCTTATCATTTATATCCCCAAAATTTGGGTATAACAACATCCGCAAGCACCGCAAGCAACGTAAATTTGTAAATTAGCCCCGATATTCAACAACTGCATGGCAAAAAAGAGGACAAAATCCAAATCTACATCAGCCAAGAAAAAGAAAGTATCGCTTAAGCCGTCCAAACAAAATAAAATCATTTTGGGAAGTCTTTTGATTATGCTTAGTATCGCACTCTTCTTTTCCTTTATGTCCTATTATTTTACATGGCAGGAAGATCAGAGCTTGTTAACCGAATTTGGAAACCGCAATGCGGAAGCCAGCAATCTGCTTAACAAATTTGGAGCAGCCGTAAGTCATTTTTTCATGTATCAGGGATTTGGACTAGCATCCCTGGTTTTTCCTGTACTTTTGGCCATTACAGGATTATACCTATTCCTTGGCTTGGACTGCAAGGGTTTGATCAGCAAATGGATTTGGGGCATAATCGCCATTATTTGGATATCCGTAGCATTGGGATTCTTTGCCATGGAACAACCTTTGCTGGGCGGTCTCATTGGTTATGAGATGAATGACTTTCTGCAGGACTATACAGGTAAAATCGGTGTATTCCTGATATTGTTGTTCTTATTGGTGGTCATTCTTGTGCGCCTTTTTAATTTTAGTCCAGAGGGCATTGGCAATTTTTTTAGGAAGCAACGCGAACAAATCAAATCAGATTTTAAGACCAAACCTTCACCAGAATCAGCTACAATAGTTGAAGAACAAAGTATAGAACTCAGCACCGATATTGATGAACCGGTTGCGGTAGACACTTATACACATAAAAAGGACATACCTCCTATAAATCCTGAGGCAGGACTGGATGTGAATATTCCGCAAGAAGAAGAAAGCGATATTGCACTGAAGGTAGAGGCCGTAAAAGAGGAAAAGGAAGAAAAAGATATCAAAGCGGAAAAACTGGTCAAGGATTTCGGCGAATTTGACCCTAAACTGGAACTGGGCAATTACAAGTTCCCTCCTATTGACCTTCTTGAACCGCATGGAGCTTCCGGCGGAATCACCATAAATCAGGAAGAACTCGAAGAAAATAAGAATAGGATTGTAAGCACCTTAAAAAACTACAAAATCGGTATTGCCCAAATTAAGGCTACCATTGGTCCTACAGTAACACTTTATGAAATAGTCCCTGAAGCTGGAATCCGGATTTCAAAAATCAAAAATCTGGAGGACGATATCGCTTTATCATTGGCTGCCCTAGGCATTCGTATTATCGCACCAATTCCAGGTAAAGGAACCATTGGTATTGAGGTGCCCAATAAAAATGCAAGTGTGGTTTCCATGCGTTCGGTTATCGCTTCCAATAAATTTCAAAAAGCGGAAATGGAGCTTCCCATTGCTTTTGGCAAGACCATAAGCAATGAAACCTTTGTAGTGGATTTAGCCAAGATGCCACATATGCTTATGGCAGGTGCAACGGGACAAGGAAAATCCGTGGGCCTAAATGCGGTGATAACTTCCTTACTTTACAAAAAACATCCGGCGGAAATCAAATTTGTTCTAGTAGACCCTAAAAAAGTGGAATTAACGCTTTACAATAAAATTGAGCGACACTTTCTGGCGAAACTACCAGATTCCGAGGATGCGATAATCACAGATAACACCAAGGTCATCAATACCTTGAATTCCTTATGTATCGAAATGGACAATCGATATGAACTATTGAAATCAGCGATGGTCCGTAACATCAAGGAGTATAATGTCAAATTCAAGGCCAGAAAATTGAACCCAAATGATGGGCATAAGTTTTTACCCTACGTGATTTTGGTCATTGATGAGTTTGCTGACCTGATTATGACCGCTGGAAAGGAAGTGGAAGCCCCAATAGCAAGACTAGCACAATTGGCCAGGGCCATTGGTATCCATTTGATTATTGCAACGCAAAGACCGTCTGTAAATGTTATTACGGGGATAATCAAGGCTAATTTCCCTGCACGTATTGCATTTCGGGTGACTTCAAAAATAGATTCAAGAACCATCTTGGATTCTCAAGGTGCAGATCAATTAATTGGACGAGGTGACATGTTGTTTACCCAAGGTAACGATGTTACGCGACTACAATGTGCCTTCGTTGATACCCCAGAAGTAGCAAAAATCACGGAGTATATTGGATCGCAAAGAGCTTACCCTGACGCACATCTTCTGCCAGAATATGTAGGTGAGGATTCTGGCACGGGTATTGATTATGACATTGCGGACAGGGATGCAATGTTCCGCGATGCCGCAGAAGTCATTGTAAATGCGCAGCAAGGTTCCGCATCTTTGATCCAACGTAAATTAAAATTAGGATACAATAGGGCTGGAAGAATCATAGATCAGTTGGAAGCTGCTGGTATTGTGGGACCCTTTGAAGGGAGTAAAGCGAGACAAGTATTGGTTCCCGATATCTTTGCCCTAGATCAATTATTGGAAAATGAGACAAAATAACAGCATGTTCAAAAAACTATTTTTATTCATAGGAATATTCAGTTTAACCTTAGCAGTAAATGCACAGAACTCAGACAAGGCCAAGGCACTGCTTGAAGAGGTTTACGCGAAAGTCACCAGTTATGATAACATTCAAATTGATTTTAAATACGGACTCGAAAACACCGAGGCCAACATAAATCAAGAATCCAGTGGTAATGTCACCCTCAGTGGCGAGAATTACTTCTTGGATTACTTAGGTGCACAGGTTATGAGCGATGGTGCTAAAGTCTACACAATTGTTCCAGAAAATGAGGAAGTCACCATAGATGCCATTTCTGAGGATGATAATAACATCACCCCATCAAAAATGTTGACTTTTTACCGGTCTGGCCATAATTATGCCTGGGATATCCTTCAAAATGTTGGTGGACGTAAAATCCAATATGTCAAATTAACCCCAATCGATTCCAACACGGAAATTCAATCAATTCTATTGGGCATCGATATGGGTACCAAACACATTTACAAGCTTATTCAAACTGGTAAAAACAGTACCAAAACCACCATTACCGTTAATTCTTTCAAAACCAATCAAGCATTGTCAAGTACACTGTTTACCTTTAACGCGAAAAAATACGAGGACGAAGGGTACTACATCATAAGAAATTAAGCATTGAAATTACTTGACCGGTATATATTATCGAGGTTTCTCTATAACTTTTTTAGCTCTTTCTGCATCTTGATCGTGATCTTCATATTCCAAGGAATATGGTTATTTATCGATGATTTGGCAGGCAAAGGCCTTGGTATTGTTATTATTGGCAAGTTTATTTTCTATTTCATTCCAACCCTGGTTGATAAAGTACTACCCTTAACCGTATTATTATCCTCCATCCTCACCTTTGGAACATTCGCGGAAAACTATGAGTTTGCAGCAATGAAAGCCTCTGGAATTTCGCTGCAGCGTGGTATGCGGAGTTTAATTGTTTTTGTACTGTTTCTGGGAGTGGTCACTTTCTTTTTTGCGAATAATATCATTCCAAAATCAGAACAAAAAATGTTCAACCTAAGACGTAACATTGCCAAGGTAAAACCTGCAGCAGCCATCACAGAAGGGGTGTTCAGTGATTTTGAAGGTACCGGCGAAGGAATGAACATCAAGGTTGAAAAGAAGTATGGCGAACAAGATCGTTTTTTGGACAATGTCATAATTCACAAAAAAACGGAACAAGCGGTAAACAATACGGTAATTAAAGCCAAAGAAGGGGAATTGATCAGTAGTGAAGACTCAGATATCATACAATTGGTTTTAAAGGATGGGAATTACTATGAGGAGCTCAAGCCAAAGTCGAGCAAGGAACGTCGCAAACACCCTTTTGCCAAGGCCCAGTTCGACACGTACACGATTAATATTGACATTTCTGAGCTCAACAACCAAGATTTGGAGGAGGATGGTAATATTACCACCGATAAAATGAAAAATGTTTTTCGACTGGTTAAGGACATTGATTCCTTGGAGAAAAACAATCTTGAAAAAGTAGAAGCTTTTTCAAAAAACATTTCTACGCGGATTGGTGCATTCACACCTGTTGTTGTCAATGATAGCATCGAGAAAAGCGAGCAAGTCTCCACCCTGGTAAAACCAAAAATTTCAGAGGAACAGAAAGCTCAATATGATAGCATTTCCTCGGTGCAGGAATTTGTGGACACGCTTCCAGATTGGCAACAGTTACAAGTAATGAGTTCTGCCCAAACCTCGGCCAAGGGAATCTTGACCACAGTGATTGCCAAAAAGGATGAACTCCAAAAACGATTTAAGTTCTACAACAGCCATATTCTGTCATTGCATAAGAAATATGCGCTGGCATTAAGCTGTATCATTCTGTTTTTCGTGGGTGCCCCTTTAGGCGCAATTATTCGAAAAGGTGGGTTGGGACTGCCCATGGTGATTGCAATCATCCTGTTTTTGACCTACTACTTTATCGGGGTATTCGCCGGAAACTATTCCAAAGAAGGAAACATACATCCTGCGTTAGGAGCATGGCTATCAACACTGATCATGTTACCAATGGGTATTTCGCTAACGCGAAGAGCAACTGCAGATAGAGGATTGATAGGCTTTGGGCACATTATAGATGGCATCAAGAATCTATTCAAGAAAAAAGACAAAGAAGACGGCGATTAATATGACCGATAAAGATAAAATCCAACTCAATGCCATAGAAGAGGCCATTGAGGACATCAGACAAGGAAAAGTCATCATTGTTGTAGATGACGAAAACCGTGAAAACGAAGGTGACTTTCTTGCTGCCGCAGAATTGATAACCTCTGAGACCGTGAATTTCATGGCCACACATGGGCGTGGCTTGATTTGCGTGCCTTTAACAGAAGGGCGTTGTGAGGATTTAGGGTTACATAAAATGGTGAGCCATAATTCGGACCCTCTGGAAACTGCATTTACCGTATCCGTGGATTTACGGGGTAACGGTGTAACCACAGGAATCTCTGCAGGTGATCGTGCAAAAACGATTATCGCGCTTACGGAACAAGCCACCAAGCCACATGATTTAGCGCGTCCCGGGCATATTTTCCCTTTAATCGCAAAGGAAGGTGGGGTGTTGAGAAGAACAGGCCATACAGAGGCCGCAATTGATTTTGCGCGTTTGGCCGATTTACAACCTGCTGGCGTAATCGTGGAAATCATGAACGAGGATGGTTCCATGGCACGTCTTCCTCAATTGATTGAGGTGGCAAAAAAATTCGATTTAAAAATAGTCTCCATTGAAGATTTGATTGCTTATCGCATGGAGCACGATAGCCTTATTGAACGTAAGGAATCCTTTGATATCAAAACCCGCTTTGGGGATTTTCGACTACGGGCATATAAGCAAACTACCAATGATCAAGTGCACATCGCCTTGACCAAAGGACATTGGAAATCCGGTGAGCCGGTGCTGACCCGTATCAATTCCACATTGATCAATAATGATATGCTGGGCACATTGACCAATAATCCTGATGAGCGTTTACAGCGGATGTTCAATGCTATCAATGCTGAAGAAAACGGCGCGATGATTTTTATCAACCAAGGTAATCAGCATATGAACCTTTTAGGGCGATTGGCAGAATTCAAAAAACTACAAGCCGAAGGTATCCATAAGGCTCCGAAAATTGATATGGATGCCAAGGATTTTGGTATTGGCGCACAAATATTACACGACTTGGATATCTCCAAGATCAGGCTACTGACCAATTCAGCCCAAACCAGACGGGTTGGCATGGTGGGCTATGGTCTTGAGATTGTGGACTATGTGAATTATTAGAGAATAGCTCCAAGAACATCAGCCATTTTCTTCGCCCTGGCCTGAACTTCAGATTCGGTCCAGCTCAGTTTTATCAAGCATGACAAATTACGTCCAACCCAATGGTCGGAGGCTGAAAAATCCGATTTATTATAATCTGGAAGCGCCTCCAAAACATCTTTCGGCAATCGGCCAAGGGCAGTCTTGTTGATTAAGTGCTCCCATTTTCGATAATAATGCCAATTGTTGTTGTACCAATAAAAACAACCATCAATTCCAGCCTCGGACAAAGCATTTTGGGCTTCAGCAGCCTTTGCTTCACTCGGTAGGAAAAAATTCAAAAAGGAATAGTTCTCCGCGCCCCCTTCTGGTACCGTCCTAAACTGGATTCCATCAATTGGCGCAATTGCCTCTCGTAATGTGGTATAATTTCGTTCTTGAATAGTCAAGAAATCATCCAATCGCGCCACTTGTGCCAATCCCACGGCTGCATTCAGTTCGGAAATTCGATAATTGTAACCTAAAAAAGGGTGCGCCTCCGCTCCCCTATCCGAACCAATATGGTCGTGTCCATGATCTGAGTACATATGTGCATTCTGGTAATAGGCCTCTTTATTGGTCAGCAATGCACCACCTTCTCCACAGGTAATGGTCTTTACATAGTCAAAGGAAAGGCATCCTAAATCCCCAATACTCCCCACTGCTTGCCCATTATACGTTGCACCAATGGCTTGACAGGCATCTTCCAATAATAAAATAGCATTAGCCTTACAAATTTCCTGCAAAGCCTTGAGGTTTGCCATGGACCCACACATATGGACCGGCATGATCACCTTGGTTTTATCGGTCAACGCTTTTTGTACTGCACTTGGGGACAAGGTTAGGGTATCATCAACATCAACCAAAACTGGCACTGCGCCCAAGGCAAGAATGGACTCAAAACTTGCAACAAAGGTAAAGGTAGGCATGATTACCTCATCCCCTGCTCCCACGCCTGCACTGGCTAAAGCAACGGTTAAAGCGGATGTACCACTGCTGGTAAGATGTACATATCCTGTCTGCATCCTTTCCGCTAAGGCCTTTTCCAACTCCTTGGCTTTCCAATGGCCGTTACGCATGCCATCAAAGCCATAACGCATCAATACACCAGAGTCGAGGACATCTTGTACTTGTTTTTTCTCGTTTTCCCCAAAAAGTTCAAATCCGGGCATATTCCAACTATTTTATCAATTAAAAAACCAAAGTTTTATAGCCATGACCAGTACCATGGCCACCAAAAATTTTTTGATGAATCCATCACCCTTCTTCACCGAAAAACGGCTGGATACCCAGGCTCCCGTTCCGTTTCCAATGGCCAATATCAGACCAACTTTCCATTCCACCTTATCGTTAAAAGCAAAAACTGCCAATGCAGCCAGCATATAGATAAATACGACCATCACCTTGGTGGCATTGACTCTAACCAGGTTCATCCGGTTATAAAAATGCATGAAAAGAATCATCAAAAATCCAAGCCCAGCATTAATAAAGCCTCCGTAAATACCAAAGAAGAAAAAGACGATGATGCTGACCCATAAATATTTACCGGTCAAACGCTCCTGCATTTCCTCAAGTTTTAGTTTGGGTTTGAATAGGATAATCAAAACCACGGATATCATTACAATAGCTAATATTTTGTTGAATGCCTCGCCATCAACATCCACGGCAATACGAGCACCCACGATAGCTCCTAAAAAAGCGGAAATACCGAGGTATATATTAAAAGGAAATGTGGATACGCCCTTACTTTTGAATCCGGCAGTTGCCATTGCAGTTTGTATTACAATAGCCACCCTATTGGTTCCATTGGCTACGGCCGGCGGTAATCCCAGAAATATCAAGGTGGGTAATGAGAGCAATGAACCACCACCAGCCACGGTATTGATAAAGCCTACGGCAAAACCCACAACCACTAAAAGCACATAATGGTACCATTGATCCATGGGCACAAAAGTAAGTGGTATTGATGGATTGGGAATCTTAATTAAAATAAAGTGGTCAGGTTTTTTTGTAAATAAAAAAGCTTAGTATATTTGCACCCGCATTGGAGGAATGGCAGAGTGGTCGAATGCGGCAGTCTTGAAAACTGTTGAGGGTCACACCTCCGGGGGTTCGAATCCCTCTTCCTCCGCAATCTAAGTTTAAAAGCCCCTTTAATAAGGGGCTTTTTTATTTCTTCATTTTTATAGCTTCTTTTAAAACCAGCAGTTTTATTCCTAATTTGGGTGTTTAGAGATGTATATTACGTTTCTATGAACAAGTTGACAGCTATATAAAAATGACGGAAATAGACGATATAGAATTAGCCAATAGAATTAGGCAAAACGTTATGAATATCTTGGACTTGTGGTCTTCGAAAGAAGAGCAATTGAAATATCAAAAAAATGTCCCGATTGCCCAGGTTTCAGCTGAACTATTCTGTCAATGGGCAGATGACTTTTACCATCCCGAGTCGACTCAATTCAAAATGGCGTTTGATGAGAAAGAAAGAGAATTACTTTCTGACTTTGACAAAACGTTAAACGATATAAGTGACAAGACCACGAACGATTTACCGTACTTTGATGACTTTGTGAAAACAAAGGAATGGAAAGTTGTTAATCGAGCGGCAATTAAGACGTTAGAAAAAATAAAAAATACGGCTGCCAACAATGGCTATAAGTAATTGCTACCGCTCGCCTACTTCTGAATATCCTCGCGGATTTTCAGTTCGGTGTGTACTTGTAAAGTTAAGTGCTAACCCACGCAACTACTGATAGCCGAAACCGTTAGCAGCAATACAAATAAACCACATGAGAATAATTTTAGTCCTATTTGTTATAAGTCTATATTCTTGCAAAACTGAAAACAAAGAACGCACATTCAACCATTCCGATTATGGTGATCTTCAGGCAAAATTAGATTCTTTATATGGTACTCACTTTGATGAAAATAGTCCAGGCGCTGCATTACTAGTATTATACGACAACAAGAAAATAATTAATAGAGGTTATGGTTTGCGCAATCTTGAAACAAAAGAGCCAATTACACCTTCAACCAATATGAGATCAGCGTCTCTGGCGAAACAGTTTACATGTCTTGGAATATTAAAACTAATGGAAGAAGGCAAGCTTTCGTTAACTGATACAATTTATAAATACTTTCCATATCCAATTTTTAAAAATGTAACCATCAAACAATTCATTTCGCATACTTCAGGCATTGAAGATGCCGATTGGATAATTGAAAATAGTACAACGCACTCCAACGGGTATGCTAGTAATGAAGATACCATAGAATGGTATGCAAAAAATGAAGTAATCCGTTTTCCACCTGGAACTGCGTTCGAATACAATAATGGTACGTATACCACCCTGGCCCAAATTATTGAAAAGGTCAGCGGAATGAAATTTGAGCATTATATTAAGACGCATGTTTTCGATAAAGCCGGAATGACTACATCTCAATATATAGATGATGCAGATGCTTCCAAAATTCCAGAATATGCCTATCGTTATGAGCGAGATAGCCTTTATAAATGGAAATCAGTAGAAGGTCATCGCATGGATGAATTAGTGGGTCCAGGAGGTATTTATCTAAGCTTGAATGATTATGCCAATTATATTGAAGCACTCCGTAACAAAACCATCCTAAATGGTGAATCACATCAGTTAATTTTTAAGCCAATATCTATGGATATTGAATTATGCTCAGAGGATTTAGAGATTTTAAAGAATAAACCATCATTTTATGCTATGGGTTGGGAAGTGACAGATTCTCTTGCTATGCATGGAGGTCTTTGGTATGGTGCACAAAATTTTGTGATTCATGAGCGAAAGCGTCCTTTAACGATTGTAATGCTATCAAATAATGATGACTTTTTTGAAAATAGAATAGTAGATAAAACCTACTCAATTGTAGACGATTATTTTAATACAGCTGCTAACAATGTGTATTAGCAATAGCGATTTAATTGATAAAACGAAAGAATAAACATCAAACAGAGGTCAGTACAAAACTGAAAGGGTTGTTAGTAGAAATCCGCTACTACTCGTACACGCGCCCGTTAGATGCCATACCCATAAATATGAACCTTATGAAAAAAATTTTAACCCTAGCGCTACTGAGTAGCTCCATACTTGCATTCAGCCAAACTTTTGATAAACAAATTGACAAGATGGTCAACGGTACCGAAAAGCAGGTTATCGACTGGAGACATTGGTTTCATGAAAATGCGGAATTAAGCAATCGTGAGTTCAAGACCGCTGAGCGAATCGCTAAAATACTACGAGAAATCGGATACGAACCGCAGACTGGAGTGGCCAAAACTGGTGTGGTGGCAGTATTGAAAGGTGGAAAACCTGGACCCGTCGTAGGCCTACGAGCAGACATAGACGGACTACCTGTAAAAGAACGTGTGGACATCCCTTGGGCTTCCAAGCGAATGGGAGAATATAATGGGGAACAGGTCCCCGTCATGCATGCATGTGGACATGATACACACCTGAGCATCTTACTCGGCGTAGCAAAAATGCTCTGGGAAATGAAGGATCAAGTCCCGGGTACCGTTAAATTAATTTTCCAACCCGCTGAAGAAGGAGCACCTGCTGGAGAAGAAGGAGGTGCGGAACTCATGATCAAAGAACAAGTGCTAAAGAATCCAGACGTGGATGTCATATTTGGTTTGCACATTGACGCTTTTACGCCAGTAGGAACACTTCGGTCTCGCCCTGAGGGGATTTATGCTGCTTCTCATTCTTTTCGCATCGACATCAATGGAAAGCAATCCCATGGCTCAGCACCCTGGTCTGGTACCGATCCAATCGTAACGGCTGCACAGATTATCAACAACCTCCAGACAGTGGTCAGCAGAAATGCCAATTTAATCACGGCACCTGCTGTTGTTACGGTGGGGGCCATTCACAGTGGAAATCGCTCCAATATCATTCCTGAGAATCTTTACATGCTGGGTACCATAAGAACTCTAGATCCCGAAATGACGGATCTAGTACACAAAAGGGTAAGAGAGGTGGCCACTAAGACTGCAGAATCCAACAATGCTGAGATCACCATCACTATTGATAAAGGAAATCCGGTCACCTATAATGATCCTTCGCTGTATGAGCAGATGCTCCCGACCCTCAAGCGTGCAGCAGGTGCAGGAAAGTATGAGGTGATGAAGCCGATCACAGGAGGTGAAGATTTCTCCTATTACCAGAAAGAAATTCCTGGTCTATTCTTTGATATTGGTGGATGTCCTCCCGGTAAGGACCCCAAAACGGTAGCGGATCATCATACACCGGATTTTTATGTAGACGATACAGGAATGAATTTAGGGATGAAAGCCATGATGAGACTCGCCCTGGACTACCTTAAGAATAATTAAGATACAGCATCAAACACAGAGTATAATTCATACCGCTAAATTGATAAGAAAAAAGCATTCTGCATATTTTTATATATGATTTTCGTCAGAATCAACCTGCGGATGATTACACAACGAAATCATAGCCTAGACCGTTGTGTGACATTTTTCAGATTTTAAAAGCGATACCGATTACTGTTGTTTTCCCACTGTAACACTATTGGTTTTGGCTCGTCTCCGAAGTATTACATCGCTAAATTAAAACATGAAATTATGATTGATAATACTTCACAAAAGACTATACAGAAGCAAGCTAAAATTGTGGGATTCACCTATTTACTAACGACTTTAATCGGTTTTGTAAATAATTTTTGGATTAAACCAGGATTACATAAAACGGAAACACTGCTTCAATCAGAAGTTCAATTTAGAATAGCCGAATTTTTGGATATGCTAATGTTTGTTCTTGTAATGTGGATGGCGGTAGCTCTTTATTTAGTTACAAAAAACATTCATAAAAATCGAGCACTACTTGGTCTTGTTTTTAGAACAGCTGAGGTAGTTTTAGGGTTTGTGATTCTTTTTATAAATTTTGCTCCACTGACCATTCTAAAGAAAGCAGATAAATATAACTTCAACCATATTGAACTGGATTCATTGGCAACGCTATTTTTTGACATTTCAAATATTGGTTGGAATCTTCATCTAATTTTGATGAGCATTGGTGCAATTATATTCATGTCGCTGCTATTGTCTGCATCATATATACCGAAATGGCTGGGCTATTGGGCATTGTTTACATACATCATTGTATTATTAGGTTTTGGTTTACAGATACTTTTGCCAGAATTCCCTAAAAACCTCATGATCGTAATGGCTCCAGGTGCAATGTTCGAATTAATATTTGGAATATGGCTATTGGTAAAAGGGGTAAAGCTCAAGCAGGTTTGATAAATGCGGATTTTGAATATTATTTTAGAAATTTAGTACAAGAGTGAAAAAAATAATAGTACACATCATTGTACATAAAAACAGGCGCAATAATGCTAAATTTAAGGCTTCCAACCCGTGTCTAACCTTTTTGCCTAAATAAGAAAGATTGTAAATGGAAATTCCTGTTTTTCATATACGAACCCTTGGCTGTAATTTGCAAAATGAGTATCTACGCATACAGCATATTATTTGTTGATTAAAAATACACCCTAAACGTAGATGTACAACCAAATGATGAGAACCTATATTAAGCTTGTTTCAATAGTGTTCGTAGCACTTCTTAGTGCTTGTCATGAAAAGAAAAATACCAGTCCTCAAGATCACCTTAGTGGTCAATCCGAGTTTGTTGAATGGGCGCAGCAAAAAAAGATTACCCTTAATTCATTCACCGAGTCCGAAAGTAATTCGGATTTGGAGGCTATTTTCCAGAATGCTGCTAATTACAAGGTGATTGCCCTATCCGAAGGGTTCCACAACTGTAAGGAAATGCTACAGCTACATCATCGAATGATTCGCTATTTGGTAGAAGAACATGGATTTAACACAGTAGTTACCGAAAGTGGTTTGCCCGAGTCAAGATTAGCATACAACTACATCAAAAACAAACCACACGCCGTAGCTCCTTGGAATAATGGCATCAACAAAATGTATGCTGCATGGCAAGAAGGTCGCACGCTTATTGAATGGATGCGGGAATACAACCGTTCCCATGAGAATGAATTATCGTACTACGGCATTGATATTGGTGGTTTCTACCACAATTGGAAGACGCCGTTAAACAATGTTTTGGAATACCTGGAAACTGTAGATGCTCCTTATGCCACAGCTCAAAGCGAAAGACTTGAACCCTGGTTAGAAATCCTATCTGAAAATGCGCGAATAAAATACATCAATGAATTGTCGCAAGCAGACCGTGATGAGCTCGCACGGATATTAGTTGAAATGTCAAATTATTTCCAAATAAACAAAGACCAGTTTATCTCAAAAAGTTCTAATCAGGAATATCAATGGGCCAAGCAAAGTACCATGGCAATGCGAATGGCTGAAAACTATTACAGAAATTATATGGGCCAGCGAAACGGCACACCAGAATATGTTGGCTTAAACGGGCGTGAAATAGCAATGGCAGAAAATGTCAAATGGGTCCTGGAACATAAGAAAGACGCCAAGGTTATTCTCATAGATCACGTGGTTCATACCAAAACTGAAACACAGCATCAAGATGGGCTTTATGGCTTTTTCACCCCAGCAGGTGAAATCCTAAAACAAGAACTCAAGGATAGTTTGTTCATTGTAGGCATGACCTATGGCGGCGGCAAATTTTGGAATGATTGGCATACTATCGATTCAAGGTTTATTGACACTATTCCGCAAAGTAGTCCAAATGGCATTGAAAAGACCATGGCAAAGATTGGTACAGAACCTTATTACATTCATTGGAAGGACAACACAAACAATTCCAAAACATGGATGAACTCATTGCTTCGTATGCGGGAAAACAATTATTTCATCAATATCAAACCTATTGAATGGGATGGCTGTGTATACTTGCCCGATGTGTCACCAGGTACTCCTATGCGTTAAGAGCAATTACTAAAGCTCTGCATCCAACACCATTTGGAGTATGGTACCAATATTCTCAAATGACACCTGATTCTTGATATACGTATCCACTAAATGGACAAAAACCATATTCTTTTGCGGTATAACCTCCATCCATTGACCACCTGCTCCCCTTGCGGAATATGTACCTGCAGGTAGATCACAATTGGGCAAATACGGTCGTGCATTTAAGTTTGTGGCAACCCACCACATATAACCATAACCGTCCCCATTGTATATCTCGGCATCCCAATAGTACTTCGTACTTTCATCTGCCCACGATTCCGGTACAAGCTGATTGCCATTCCAGTTGCCCTTATTCAGCATCAACTGTCCAAATTTGGACATATCCGTTGCAGAAATGGTGAACATATAGGCAGGATGTATGGATCTTGTTGGAGTCCAAGAAATACTATCTGACAATTCAAAATTGGCCCCAATGGGATCCATAATGTCAGTTTTGAGCGCCGCATAAAAGTTATTTTGGGTTTCTTGCTCAAAAATTGTTCGCAATACGTTGAAATCCCAATTGTTGTATATCCAAAAAGTTCCAGGGACATGTGAATCCTGATCTGGTTTCAAATCATGCATAAATTCAGACTCCGCTTCTGCAGTATGAAATACGCCTGAAACAGATTGCAGGCAATGTTTTACTGTGGCCGTCTTTTCCTGGTCCGTTAAGGTCGGAATATCATCTATGTTCAAATCGAGCATAGTTGCTTCCATATCAATAGTGCCATCATCAACATACTTACCATACAAAGCGCTCATAAAACTCTTTCTAGTAGAATGTGTAATGAATTTTCTATCAACATCCCCCCATTGGTATAAAATCTCTCCATCCACAAGTATGATTACTGCAGCAGTCTTTGTATTTTGGATTGCCCACGCTTCTACAGCCTGCAACTTTTCCAAGGAATAGCCAAGAATGCTGTCTTCTGTATCTGTATCATCATCCTCTTCCCTTTCATTTCCGGTGGCAACAATCACATCATCAGTTCCTGCGCCATTGGAATCACTGGAGCAAGCGGTAAAGCCAATTCCGAGCAGAAATAGCCAAATCAAAAACTGGTATTCTATATTAATTTTCATCCTACGCATTTTTTATGTGGTACAACTCAACAGCTAAATCTGTTGTTAAAACCGATTAAAGATCTAATATGTACGAAGTTGTGACATTTCAATTATTGCTTATTTTGAGGTCACCTGAAAAAAGAAGCAAATTCTGCGATTATCTTAGCTTTGAGTTTATTCGCATCAATCAACATGTTGGAGTATCGCAATAATATCGTTCGCATTGATAATGGAAATATGCCAAAGTTTCCGGTCCGTTTTTCGAACGAAATTTATTTATCCCATGGTACATCTCCAAAGAACCCCTCACCTGTATCCTATGCTTCGTCTTTTGCGCTTAAATGCGTGATAGCAGGAAATGAAAGATATCTGGTAGATGGAAAATTGGAAAATCTGTCGGCGGGCTCCATACTTTTTATAGAACCTGAATCCAAGGTAGAGTTTCTACATTCCGAAGGAGCCGCAACTTCTATTTTCCTAAAGGAAGAAATACTCAGAAAATCGCTTTTTATGCTTAGCATGGGGGATAAAATCTTGGATTATCCCTTTGACGAACCTCATATGGAGAACATTCCTTTTTACAGGATAAAAAGTTATCGGAATACAAAAGAACTGAAGAAAATTGTTTCCAAGGTCATCAATGCACCGGAGATTTTGGATTTGGATTTTTACATGGAATTGGCGGAAGATGTCATTATTGCCCAAAATGAACACTTCTTAAAGAAGAACAATCTGGATTTCAAGAAAAAATCTACGCGATTGGAAATTTTCCGGCGTTTATCATTGGTCAGGGAATATTTGGAAGACAATTTAAGTGAGTCTGTTCATCTAGATGAAATGGCGGCAATTGCATGTCTTTCCAAATACCATCTTGTACGGACATTCAAAAAGATTTACAGTAAATCCCCACGCCAATATCATCTTGATTTAAGAATTACCGCCATTCATAAGCTGTTAACTTCTAAATTGGAATTTGAATCCATCAACCAGTTAGTGGCGTGTTTTGGTTTTAATGAATATTCTGTTTTCTACAAACATTACGTGAATAGGTATGGACAAATGCCAAGTGGGTCAATGCCTAAATCCTAGACACACTGTCCTGAAATCCCATTTTACTTCCTTAATTTTCTTAGTTTAGAGGAATCATTGCTAACCCTAATTATTACCTTTTAAAAACATAAGGGCTTATGCTTTTAACTCAGATGTATCACTCATCAAAAACCCAACGACCCAATTTTCTCCGCTCCTACTTTTATCTACATATTTTAAGCTTAATAGCACTTTCGGGTTGTGTTACTGAAAAGATGGACAATCATGAATTCCAATTGGAAACGTATGCGTTAAACGAGCTAACCTATCCTGAATCAGCCGTTGAAATCCCAAGTTCGATGCATACGCAATTTGTTCAAAATTTCTTTGCCCCTTGGAACACCCCTGCAGAAAAGCTACTACAACAAATGGATTCCGTGCCCGGTAAAAATCTTTCCTATTTGGAAACTTACCTCAAGGATGATGCATGGTATGGAGAAAACAAAAAACCGCATACGAAATGGCAACGTGAGGAAATCGTGCAAAACGTAACCACTGAAGATTTTCCGAATTTGAATAGAAAGGGTATTGTAATCGCTCATACAAACTTGCGCAGGTTACCGACTCACCGCCCTGGTTTTGACACCTATTCCAAAGCAGGTGAAGGGTTCCCATTTGACTATTTCCAGGATACTAGCCTATGGGCAAATACGCCTGTATTAATTGCCCATTCTACAAAAGATAAGCAATGGGCCTATGTAATTAGCCCTTATTATAAGGGGTGGGTTCCTATGCGCGATTTGGCCTTTGTGGATGATAGCTTTACAAAGAAATGGCAAAATGGAAGGTACTGTATGCCACAATCTGATACTTTGAATTTAATTAGCAAGACCTTCAACTTTGCCATAAATGCCAAAATGGGGATGGTGCTCCCGTATGATGAATTGCTAAATGAATCGAATGCGGTAGAAGTTTTTTGGGTCAATGCAGACGAGAATTTGAACGCAACAATTAAAAAAGCCAAGGTGGCCAAAAATAAAGTTGCCTTTGCTGGGCATAGTTTTGATAAAACCAACCTGGAAAAACTAGTTGCCAATTTAGTGGGCAGACCCTACGGCTGGGGTGGTTATCTTGAGAATAGGGATTGTTCTTCCATGATTAGGGATTTATTGGGTACGTTTCAAATATGGCTACCGCGTGACTCAAAAGATCAAGTATTGATAGGAAATCAATATGATTTGTCAGGCAACTCAATAGCAAAGTCCCAATTGATCAAAGACAAAGGCGTTCCCTTTCTGACAATCCTTAGAAAAAAAGGCCATAATATGCTTTATGTTGGAAACGACTCAAATGGAGAGCCCCTAATTCTACATGCCATTTGGGGATTAAAAACCACATATGCCAATGCTAAGTTAGAAGAGTATTTAAGCGCCTATCCCATTGAAGGAATCCATAAAGATGCCGACGGAACGCTTAAAGGACGTTATGTGATCGGGGAGGCTATTATCAGCACTATACATTTGGGTGATGGGAATAACGGTATTACCTTACCCCTAGTTGATGAAATGTATGCGCTCACCAATATTCTTGTAGATTAAAACAATCTTTAAGACATTTCAAATTGTACTAGATTGGCGGGTTATAAAAAATCTGCAAGAAAAAAGGCCTTGAAATTGTCAAGGCCTTAACGTTTATTCATTGATTCATCCACTAGTTGAACCAAAAGTCCACTCCTAGGGAAACAATATCCCATGAGTCTCCATCCAAGGATACACTTCTATAGGAAAGGATAAGATCAATAGTTTCTGTTATGCTATACCCAGCTTGAGGGCTCCAATAAAAGCCGCCATCATTTCCATCGTTAATACCTAATGCATAACCCAATTCCGCTCGGGCCAAAAATTGATCCGTGATGTCAAATTGTGCCCGACCACCAATAGGTAAGAACTGTACATCTTCAATATCTACAGTGAATCCTCCAATATTGGCTTCATCGCCAAAAGAATGTGAATAACCTATTCTAGGTCCTGCACTGATGTTATCATCAATTTCCAAGATGTAAGCCAGGTCGATGGCAATGGCAAAAGTTGCCAAATCACCAGCATCCCCTACAGGTAATCCCAAATGTCCGCCTGCTTGAAAGCGGCCTTGGGAATAGGTCGACATTGCTCCAAATACGAGCACTAAAGAAAACAATACAAGTTTTTTCATACGATATTAGTTTTTTGATTCTTTCATAAAAATAGGGATTTATATACATTATTGTTAAAATTTTACTTCATATTATTGGATAAATTGGTAAATCCATAATTTTAGTTCGAATCAATAGCTTGCAAAAAACACATTGGAAACATGAAGAAAAGAAGGGAATTCTTAAAGAAATGCGGTCTTGGCACCTTACCATTTCTAACACCAGCACTTGGGTTTAACACGCTTACCGATGAAAACCATCTAGCTACTAACGATAAAAAGCCTTTGGTAAACTTCATTTTTGACGGTTTAGGGCTTTCACCATCAGATTACATTGATAGACTACAGAAAATTGATGTTGAATCAACAATAAGACCCGACTTCTATGGAAATGGGGGTGCAACCAAGGAATTGGAATACGCTTTTGCCAAACTTACTGGAAAGGAAAAGGCTATATATCTACCCACGGGAACCATGGCCAATCAATTGGCCATTAAGCTGCTCAACGGTTCCAATACCAAAGTAATCGTGCCTGAAAATTCACATATTTATAGAGATGAAGCAGATGCTGCCCAAAGTGTACACAGCAAACGATTGATTGGAGTTGGTAAGGGCAAACACTTTTTTGATTTGGAAGCGTTGAAATCAGCTATAGATTATACCACAACGGGTGAGGTTTTTAAAAGTGGCTTAGGTACAATCGCCATTGAAAATCCAGTTCGTAGAGCGGATGGAAGAATGGTCCCTATCAACATTATCAAGGAAATTTCCGCCTATTGTAAAAAAGAAAACTACAAATTGCATTTAGATGGTGCAAGAATACACATTGCTGCTGCATACTCGGGTGTTCCTGTTTCTGAATACGCTTCTTATTTTGATACGGTATATATCTCCTTGTACAAATATTTAAACGCTGGTGGTGGGGCAATGCTCTGTGGGTATGCAGCCATAATTGACCAAATTTCCCATTATATCAAAGTTTATGGGGGAACAACTTTTCAAAGTTGGGGCAATACCGCCATGGCCATGCATTATTTGGAAGGGATTGATACCCGATGGCAAACAGTGGTATCCGTCTTTAATGAATTTGTGCAAAAACTCAATAAACTAGAGGGAATTGAAGTTTCGTCTTTAGAGAATGGCACAAATATCCATAATCTTAAATTGGATAAAACTGTGGACTTAAAAAAAATGGCGACCAACTTGTATACCGAACATAATATCTGGCTAGGAAGGGCCAATAATGAAGGTATTGTTAAGCTTACCGCGAACGAAAGCATATTGACACGTGATTTAGCCGATATTGTTGGAGCATTGGAAACATCACTTCAAAAAGCAAAAGGATAATTGACAAAAAGTTCTGAGCTCGTTCGCTACTTCCTACGCCATTATAACCTACTACATCACTATATCATTTTTCCATTGGTAAGGTGCGGGTATGTCCACATCATCAATCAATTGTCTAATGTCAATTTCAATACCTCTGCTTAAGTCCGTAATCGGAACATCGTTTGGTCCTCCCTCGAATGGATTTTCGGTATTCTCACCAATCTTTTCCATGGTATGGAAAACCCATGAAATCAATGCGCTAAAAGGAATGGAAAACCATACAAAGTGTTTTCCTATAAATAGTTGCAATTCTTGTGTTATCTTGAAATAGGCGGGGTTTACTTGCAGATATCCAATGATCTTGTTTCCAATTACTTCAAATTCCTCCATTATTCCAAAGGGCAGCAATAGGATGAAAATCCAAACAAAAACAAAGTTCAAGGTTGCAAATTGCCTTGGGTAGGGAAAGTTCTTTATACGCTCACTTTTTCCTTGTAGTGTATAAAATTCAGTAATCATGGACATCATTTCCATGTGCCTGAAATCTTCAATATGTCCATCCGCCATCAATGCTCCTAATCGTCTGGATTGAATACCCAGAATTTGCGAAGCTTGATTGCCTTTAGCAAAAATTTCATCCATCTCTTTCTGTTCGAGATAAGGAGCTATCGCCTCTTCAACAGGAACTGAATCTTCCATAACGGTATATTGGGTGGCTCTGAACTCGCTATTGGATTTCTGGTTTTTTAGATGCATTTCCCATGGTTTGTCTTTTCTAAGTTGGTACCGTAATGCTGTCAGCCACGCAACATGTCGATGTACCAATTCCTGCTTTATCTTCCAAAGTTCTTCTTCACTTTTAGGTTGAACAGCATTTTTATTGGTGACAAAATCCTTGGCCATTACTGTCCATGACCTGGAAGCGTTTACAATACCTCCCCAAATTTTTCGGGCCTCCCAAAGTCGGTCATAAGATGCATTGTTCTTAAAACTGACTATAAAGGCTACTGCGGTACCCAAAACACCGAGAGGTAACCAAGGTACATGAAGCCATTTCCAACGAATAATATCAAAAAGGACTACGGGAATCGTTGCTAGTAATAAAAAAAGGAAAATGTGTCTCCGTGTCCACCTTATAACTCCTTTCACTGGAAATATACGTCGAGTATACATAAATCAAGTCTAATTGGTTTTCTGTTAAATTAGGTAATTTCTTTAGAATGAAACGATATTCATTTGCATTGAAGCATAGGGCTTCCACCAAATTTACTACCCATTAATCTTATCATAAAAAAAGTTGATTTGAAACCTAACAGATGCTACTTTAGTAGCAAGCTTTTGTTTTTAGCACAGAATCTTATGATTGCGGAAAATCTTTTAGGAATCACATTTGTGAAGGATATTACTCTTTTACTCAACGCCTTCGGCGTTGCAAACTGCTTGGTTTTGTCCATTTGGTTTTACCGAACCAATTCCCCGAAATCGAATAAAAAAAATAAACTTGTCGCGCTATTGCTTTTGGTATTGGGACTTACCATCTTAAATACAGTTTTGAACCATAGCGGCTACCATAGTGTTTTCCCTAACTATGAAGTTTTTAGCAATGCCCTGGCCTATACAATTGCTCCATTATTGTATTTAATAGTTTCGGACAAATCACCTGATGCTAACAGTAAAAGAAGCTGGATGCACCTTAGCCCTTTTGGTATGATCATATTAGGTCTGATTACCTTACAATTTATACCGTCAAGCAATATTTTGACATCCATAGTTGAATCAATGGTTTCTGGTCCTATTCACAAATTGTTTTGGAACTTTCATTTTTTCATCTATCTCTATTTGGCCGCTAAGTCATTGCCAATATTGCACACAAAGAGAAATGCAAAATTGGATCATGTGCTATTTTGGGGGATTGCTGTTATTTGGATGGTGAACCTTTTGATACTATTCTTTGGTAATCTCATCCAACCACTGAGTTCAATAATTCGGTTAAACATCACTTTGCTTTTCTTAAGTCTGACCATTGTAATTTTCTATAAAAAATTACTCCCATCGGATGTTAACCCCAAAATGAAACGTAAATCCAGTATAAAAGAGTCCAATGAATATTCGCTTGTTATTGAAGAAATCGAGGAGAAACAACTTTATACCAATCCTGGTCTGAATATCCGAAACCTGTCCAAAGCCATCGGGATCCCCTACTCGGAATTGAGCCGAATCATTAATGATGGAAGTGGTACCAATTTCAATAACTTCATCAACCGTATGCGGATTAATCATGTGTTGAAACAAATCCGAACAAATGCACATACCAACTACACTATCATGGGTTTAGCCAGAAAAGCAGGCTTTCGTTCCGCATCTTCATTTTATTCCGCATTCAAAAAAGAAATGGGCACTACCCCGTCCGATTTCATAAAGAACCTATAAGTCTACACTTATTCGGAATCGCAATTCCGAACAATATTTCAATCATCTGAGCTTAAGTAAGTGGTAAACTTGTAATTCATCAAGGGAACTTTTCCTTTTCATCAATCAATTCCACAAACAATGAAAATCACATTGAGCACTATTGCGAACACACTTTTGTGTGGTATGCTATTTGCCTGCTTCACGTATGGCACCAAGCCAAACAGAACAATCGCCGAAAATCCTAAAAATGTTTCATACAACATTACATTGCATGAGAAGCAACCTGATATTCTAAAAATAGAAGGTAATCTTAAAATGAACGGTACCCGACTCTATATGGCAAATGGAGCGCAGCAACTCCCCAGAAGGTGGGCTAACTTTATAAAAAACCTAAGCGCAACAGATGACAAGGGTCGAGATTTAAGTATAACCGAGCATGAAGATGGAGGATGGACTGTAAATGATGGTCATAACAAAAGGATAACCTTGAATTATGAATACCATCTAGACCACATGGAACATGAATGGAGTGGTGGTTTAGATGGGGTAGCCTATTCAACTGATTGGGGAAACTTTTATGCAGGAAGAACGCTTTTCATTTATAACAATTTGGATGAGACCAATATTGAGCTAAAATTCAATATTCCAAACGTTATGAAACTCACACATCCCTGGGAGCCTAAAAAAGAGAATCCTAAAATTCTAGAGGCAAATACGATGTTGGACGTAACGCTATCCATGTTTTTTATTGGTCAGCAAGAAGAGACAAAAATTCAGAAAGATGGTTTTGAGTTGCGATTTGCCTTAGGGGGCAACGGCGTGATCAGTGAAAAAGCCGAATATCTAAAAATGGCAAATGGGGTAATGGACTACTACATACAATTAATGGGAGGCATACCAAATCCACCACCAGGTAGCACTTTGAAGTCATGCGTGGTAGTCATCAACGAGGCAGAAAAAACAGATGGTGAAGTGCTTGGAAACAATATCAGTATTATGGTCCAAAAAGATGCTGACCCAATGTCCAAAATGCTATCCAAATTCATATTTGCCCATGAATTCTTCCATTTATGGAACGGTAAATCCTTTATTCCAGAAAATGAACGTCTAGAATGGTTTAAAGAAGGATTCACAAATTACTATACTCTAAAATCGCTAAGACAGATTGGTTTTATGGACGACCAAGCTTTTCTTGATGTGTTAAACCAATTGTTTTATCAACGGTACATCAACGATGACGGACTTGGCACTATTGCCATGGTACAGGGCGACCAAAAACATGGACATTGGGGTTTAATTTATGCAGGGGGCATGTTCGCCGCTATTGCCCAAGACATGATCATAAGAAAGCACACTGGGAATTCCAAAAACTTAGATTACTTGATGCGCGGACTCTATCGGGATTTTGCAGGCACTAACGAATTGTACAGTATGGAGGACATTAGGTCAAGGCTTACCGCTTTAAGCGGATTGGACCAAACATCGTTTTTTGAAACTTATATTGAAGGGATGGCTACATTACCAATAGACGAATACCTCTCCTTGGCACCCTTTGAAGCATCTATTTCGAACAAATCCTTGCAAATTATGTTTAGGGAAAATCTTACCCAGGATGAATCTGAAATGCTCGAAGGTTTTTTTGGTAAATCAGATTTCTGAAACCATGAAATTGAAAAATTACATGCTGATTGATCTCAGGGTTTTGACGTTCATTCTCAGCTTATTAGTTGCATCCTGCCAGCACAATTCCTTGAACCTAAAATTGAAAACCATAACAGCTGATAACAATATTGAGTTCGTTGGAGAATGGGGAGAAATGGTACTACCTGAAAATCCAGATGACCAGGACTCCCCTATTATTCAACTTCCATTCTTTCGATTAAAAACAAAAGCTCAAAACAAATTACCACCAATCTTCGTCTTGGCTGGCGGGCCTGGTGATAGTCCATCTATTTTGGAACAGCTACCAACGGTATTGCCAATGATTTCAGAACTTAACGAAAAAAGTGATTTGATAATCTTGGAACAAAGAGGTAATGGATTTTCCAAGCCCAATCTGGCGTGCCCAGGTTTTATTAACCTTGATTTGAACGAATCACTAACGCCTTCAAGATTTGAGCAAGCATATCGCAAATACATCAATGAATGTTATGGGAATTTCCCAAAAGACAGATTATTACAAAGTTATAATGTAACTACAATGGTTTCTGATATTGAATCCATCCGGAAGGATTTGGGCTATGACAAAATAATTTTATTTGGTGGCAGTTTTGGAAGTTTCCATGCTCTAAATTATATCGGTGCACATCCTGAAAACGTGGATAGGGCCCTATTGGATAGCCCTGAAGGTTTAAGCCATACCGTGAAATTACCAAGCACGGCAGATTGTTCACTTGAAGGGCTTTCACAAATGGTTGCCGAAAACGAAGAATTACATAAGCAGATTCCTTCATTCATGGACTTGGTCGAACAAATCCTATCAGAACTGGAGCAAAATCCTGTTACGGTAAATTTCAGTAACAATGATTTAGAAGAAAAGTCCATTGTAGTTGGAAAATATGACCTACAGCTTATAACCGCGTTGGAACTGGGCAGAATTGGTTATAGGGAAATCCCCTTTCGCTATTTGGAAATGCAGTCCGGTAATTTTAATTGGTTGGGGGAATACGCTTATCAAATTCGAAGATTTGAAAACAGAAATCTAATGGCGGTAGCAACAGATTGCAGTTCCGGGGCTTCCAAAGAAAGGTGGGAACAGGTACATAAGGAATCATCAAATGCTATTTTGGGCGATGCACTTAACAATATCAATTTTATCGCTTGTGAAGATTTAGGTATCAACCCTATTATTGAAACAAACTTGAAACCCAGACCGTCTGAAGTCCCCATATTATTGATTTGTGGCACTCAGGATGCACGTACACCACTTAGCAATACCTACGAGATTGCAAGGCAGCATCGCCATTCAAAAATACTTGAAGTAAAATATGGTTCGCATGACCTATTTCGAGAAGTATTTGATGAATTGTTGCCTATCATGAAAGGGTTCCTCATAACTGATAATCCAACCGAATTTACCCCACCCAAAGATTTTTTCGCAAACCACGAGCTCCGAACATCATTATAAACATTAATCCTTTTTTACCATTTGGAATAAACGGACTATATATCATCTTTTCATTATAGTTTTAACTAACTAGTTACAATTAAAATATCCGTATCGCATATAAAAAAATCCGTATCGCGTTGATTTTTCGAGTATAACATATCTAATATTGATATGTAAGGATTTAAAACACCATCAATCAAAAAACGAACAGTGATGAAAAAGCTAAGTTTTGTCTGTATTTTTCTAGTCTTTTGCTCTTGTACCGAGAAGACCTCTTGGCTTGATAAAGAAGTGGCAATACAATCAAATTCTTCATCTTTAGACCAATTCCATATTTTACAAGGTCCTGAAAAAGTAGGGCATTGGGATTGGGAAATGACGGAACATGATAACAAATTGATTTTTAGGGACGAATCCGTAATGGATGGCGTAATCAACGAAAATTTTGTTTTGACATTTAACAGAATCGAAGGCTTTACGGAAGCGGTTGATATGAGTGCCCAAATGGGACCTGTTTCGCAAAAGGTGGATTTTACGCGAAGCAGCGCTATGGATTTAAAGGGGACTTTTGAAATTAAAGGACTTGGTGAAGGTAGAGATCGTATTAAGGTGATAGATACGGTTTTTGGCCAACCTACGGTGGTTCGTGCCGAGGTTTTTGGAATGCTTCCATATGTAAAAAATCCTGAAACCTTAAACGAGGAACTTAATGTATTTTTCATGAATACCGCTACAACCGGTACAATGAAATTAGAGTATGTTGAGCAGCAAGAAATTGAAATAGGAACAGCTAAGCATAATGTCCATAAAATTGAATTTCACGGTAATGGGCCTGTTTCCAACACAATTTACATCAGCACAGACTTTCCGCACAAAATCATGAAAGTCGAGGTCTTAAATCAACCCTTGACAATTGAACGCATTGCCGACAACAATGCTTCCTAAGTATTGAAACTTCATCATAAATAATTGTTGAATGACTTTTGTAGATTTAGCAAAAGTTAATTCAATCTGCTAAATGGCATCCCAAAAGGATAAACGGGAACGTTTCTCGATCTTATTTGATTTGCATTATCGCAAACTCTATCATTTTGCCTACAACATCTTAAAAGATCCGGATGCGTCTGAAGAAGTGGTGCAAGAATCTTTTATCAAACTCTGGGAACAATTTGACCCCACGGAAATAAAATCGTTCGAAGCCTACTTAATGACCATCCTTAAGCACAAAGTATTGGATCATTTAAGAAAAGAGAAGGTCAAGAAAAGGCATATTGACCTTTATCAGTTAAACCAACAAACGTTTGAGGAATTAAGTCAAGAATGGGAAATTCAGGAACGGATTCAAATGCTACTTCAACAATTACCCGAAAAAACCCGCACAATTTTCAAAATGTCGCGAATCAATAGTTATTCGTATAAGGAAATAGCCATTATAAAAGACATTTCCGTTAAAACAGTGGAGTCCCATATCTCAAAGGCACTCACAATCTTAAAACAAGCTCTCAAAAAAAATCGGGATTAACATAGGGTAGGGTCATTTTTAAAACGTCTATACTACAAAGGCGATTGTTGACCAAACCTTAGAACCGTGAAACCAACGAATATTACCGATACTGAAATTTGGGCCTATGTGTCCAACACAGCGGACAAGGAAACCAAAGAACGCATTATTGCTTGGAAAGACTCCTCTTCCTTTGACAAGCAACGATTTGATGATATTTCAAAGACCTACGGGAAAACAGGCGAAACAACACCGGAATATCCTGACTTAGAAGTTGTCAAAGAACGATTTTTTGCAGCTATCGATTCGAATACCAAAGAGAAGCCTTGGCTTCCAAAACTTTGGAAATACGCTGCTGTGGCTATCCTTTTTATCGGACTGAGTTTCCTATATCTGAAACCTGAAAAAACCATCACAATAGCCACTACATATGGGGAACAAAAAGAGCTGGAATTACCTGACGGGACATTGATTTGGTTGAATTCGTCAAGTCAATTAAGCTATTTGAAAGCAAAACCCAGAACGCTAGAATTGACAGGAGAAGCTTTTTTTGAAGTTACACATGATAAATCAAACCCGTTTACGGTCACAACTTCAGATGGTTCGTCGGTACAAGTCCTAGGAACCAAATTCAATGTTAAATCCTATTCCCAAACCGCCTACACAGAAACGGTTTTATTAGAAGGAAGTGTAGCGATGTCCCATAAAGATGTACAAGATACTATCCTGATGGTTCCCAAAGACCGAGTGCGCTATCAACAACTGGAACAAAATTTAATTAAATCCACTATCGAGAACACGAATCACATCATCGCATGGCGAAAAGGTGTATTTCAATTTTCCGATAAAACCTTTAATGAAATTGCAATGGATTTAAGCCTTCAGCGAAACATCCAAATTCAAATTAGAAATCCCATACTTGCCGAGTCCCGCTTTACAGGATACTTTGAAGCATCAGCCACGGCTAAAGATATTCTAGAAACATTACAGTTAACCAAAACCTTCAAATTCAATGAAAATACAGACGGAATCTGGACCGTAGAATAAAAAAATGTGGGAAAATGGCGGTTTTCCCACATCGACATCAATAATAGTCCAATATCGAAAAAGTACTAATTATCAACATTCAAAAGTATGAATAAAAACCCTTATGCATTACTGACAGGGCAGCACTGTACGCTACAAAAATTTTTAACCTCAATGAAATTCACATTTTCGCTCTACCTAATCATGGTTATGCAGGTATTTGCCAATGAGGCAATGGCGCAGGAGCGATTGACCCTGGAATTTGAGAATACGAGACTGAGCATTATTATGGATGCAATTACGGAACAGTCTTCCTATCATTTCATTTACAACAACGATAATGTAAAAGATACCAATACCTATAATTTAAATTTGGTCGATGAGGAAATCCAACAAGTTTTGGCAACATTGTTTCAGAATACTGGAATTTCCTTTACGATTCGAAACAAGAGCATTATTTTATCAAAAAAGCAACCAATTCCCCAAACCGCACAAGCAAATTTCACGCTTAGCGGAAACGTATTGGATACCGAAACAGGTGAAACATTGTTAGGGGCTTCTATTTTGGTAGTTGGCTCTCAAAAAGGTGTGGTATCCAACGAATATGGGTTCTACTCCTTGACCCTTCCTTCCGGCAGGTATACACTACGCATTTCTTACATTGGTTATGAGCAACAGGAACTGGATATCGACTTAAATAGCAATCAAAATCTTTCCATTGAATTGCAACCAACTTCCAATGAATTATCAGAGGTTTTCGTTTTTGCGAATTCAAAAGTCAATAGTCAAGTATCCACAGTTCTTAATGGTACAGCGAACATAAGTCCAGAAAACATTAAACGCCTTCCTGCGCTTTTTGGGGAACCGGATGTTACCCGGGCCGTATTAACGCAACCTGGTGTGTCTACCGCCGGAGAAGGAGCTACAGGTTTCAACGTGCGCGGAGGGAACATTGACCAGAACCTAATACTTTTGGATGAAGCCCCAATTTATAATTCCTCGCATGTTTGGGGTTTCTTTTCCGTGGTGAATACAGATGCTATTAAAGATTTAAAGCTCTATAAAGGTGGAATTCCTGCGCGTTTTGGTGGTAGGGCTTCATCTGTTCTGGAAATTAGGCAGCGTGAAGGAAGTACTAAGAAGTTTCAGGGACAGGGAGGCCTAGGATTACTCTTTTCAAGACTCACCTTGGAAGGACCGCTGGCCAAAGAAAAAGTAAGTTATCTAATCTCTGGCAGGAGATCATATTTCGACCTGTTTTTTCCATTGTTTGAAGACACCGAAAGTAACAAGGTGTATTTCTATGATTTGAATACAAAACTAAAATGGGCTATTAATCAGAACAACACCCTCTATGCATCAGGGTATTTTGGTGCTGATGTAATGCGATTGGGTTTTGAAGGGGATGTCAATTCCGAAGGAGAACAAGAAGCGGATGAGCGCATCGATTTTAGATGGAAAAACGCAACCGCTACTTTGCGATGGAACCATGTTTTTTCCGAAAAACTATTTATGAATGCCTCCGCCATTTACAGTAGTTACAAATACCGTTTAGCATCCCAAAACACAGATGGCATTCCATCCAATTCCTCAGGTGGTTCCGTGAATTGGGAATCTCAAGTGGAAAATTGGATTTTCAAACCTGATTTCACCTTATATCCGAGTTTGGGTACCAAAATGCGCTTTGGTGTCAACAATACCTTATATCAATTTTCGCCAGCAAAAATAACCAGTTCAGAAGCTGGGATAAACAGAGTGGATTTTGACACCGAAACAGGATTGGAGTTGGCTCCTTATTTGGAATTTGAGAAGGAATGGGACAAGTTTTCAATAAATGCTGGTCTGAGGTATTCTTGGTTTGGGAATTTTGGTCCGTTTACCGTGGCAGAATATGACCCGAACCTACCGAGGACTCTAAATACCATAATTGCTGAAAATGAATTTGATTCTGGGGAGTTAATTGAAAGTTATTCAGGTTTAGAACCCCGATTATCCATGAAATATGACATATCCGACAGAAAGTCCCTCAAATTGGGATATAATAGGACATTTCAATACATCCACCTGATTTCCAACACATTTGCGGCCCTACCCTTTGATATTTGGAAGCCTTCAGGAACACACATTAAACCACTGGAAGTCAATCAAATCTCTGGTGGTTACGCCTATGATTCACCAAATCAGGAATATAATTTTTCGTTGGAAGGATATTACAAAACCTTCAAAAATATGGTGGAATATAAAAACGGGGCGGATCTTTTTATAAATGAAAATCTGGAAACCCAACTACTAAATGCAGATGGGTACTCCTATGGTGGGGAATTATCCATTCATAAAAACATAGGTAAACTAACTGGCAACTTGAATTACGCCTACACCGTTACTCGAAGAAAAACAACCAGTCCATTTCCCAATGAGAATCTTAATGATGGTGCGTATTATCCATCCAACTATGACCGTCCACATCTTGTGAATTTTACGGGTAATTATCAAATGAGCAAAAAGTGGTCTGTTGGTGTTTTTGCCACCTATCAAACTGGTCGACCCATAACTCAGGTTACCGGTAGATTTACGGCACGGCTATACAATAGTCCATTTTTCACTTATTCCGATAGAAATGCATTTCGAATCCCAGATACACATCGCGTTGATTTGTCATTTACTTATAATCCTGAAAAGAAAGTACAACGAAAGTGGGTGGGTAGTTGGACTTTTGGCGTTTACAATCTATATGGCCATAAGAATCCTTTTTCAACCTATTCCACCTTCAACGGTGACCAGATTCGCACCTTTCAGTTTTCTGTAATCGGGTCCCCTATTCCATTCATCACATACAATTTTAAATTCTAGCCAATATGAAATCCATATACACTATTCTATTTTTATTTGCTTCACTTTTCATACTTGGTTGTTCCACTGAAATCGACCCCGACATTGAATTTGAGCCACAGGTTTTCATTTTTGGAGGAATGGGGAATGCACCCGGAAATGTTACGTTCGAAATCCAACAGACCGTTCCAGTTGATAATGTGAATTATGCTCCCATAAACAGCGCTGAGATTTCGCTGTTTACGCGTAATCAATCTGGAGAGGAATCACTAATAACAGATAGTTTTACTGTAAATGATGGCATTTACACCAGCGAATCTCAGATTTCCCCAATGATCGGAAATGCTTATTGGGTAGAAATAGAAATACCAGGAATGGGAAGTTATATCTCAATCGAGGAAACATTGAAACCTGTTGTTGAAATTAAATCGATTGAGAGCAATAACAATGCTATTCGTGTAATTTTCGAAGATCCCGCAGATGACACCAATTTGTATTATTTGGGACTGGATTACTTCAGTGGTTCCGATTTCTTGTTTACCATATTTGAACTTACTCCGGATACGATATTCAATGGCAATACGGAAGCTTTTATCGAATCGTTTGAAATTTCAGGGAACTCAATTGTGGCTACGCTTTTTAATTTAAACCCGGGCAGCTATCAATTTTATTCCAATCTATCGATTCAAGAAGACAATACGACCAATGATGGTGACGATTTTGATTTGGGACCTTTGTTTTCAACTCCTCCCGTTAATATTACCGGAAACATCATTGACAGAAATACCGGGAAGGCGGTTCTTGGAAATTTTGGAGTAATCAGCTTTAGTGTTTTAAGTTCTGAATTCTAGAATATTAGTGTCCCTTAATACAACAAACCCCTTAAATGCTATTTGGCTTGTTAAGGGGTTTTTGATGCCTTAATTTTCCCTAAATCCAAGTTAATACTAGTTTCTTGAACAATGATTTACGTATTTTAGAATCCAACTTTTCAAGGCATCATGGGTTTCCTTCGAATCTTTTTAATATCCTGTTTTATAGTCCTGGTTTCATGTGAAGGGAAATCTGATAATAGGCTCACAATTGCGGTTGCATCAAACATGCAATATGCCATTTCAGAAATTACTTCAGAATTTGAAAAAACAACTGGAATAGAATGTGACTTGATTATTGGTTCATCCGGAAAACTAACTTCGCAGATAATGGAAGGTGCGCCATATGACATATTTCTATCAGCCGATATGAAATACCCTAATCTCCTTTTCAAAGAGGGCAAAACAATTGATTCACCTAGAGTCTATGGTTATGGGCATTTGGTATTATACGCATTGGAAGAAAATGATTCAATACAGTTAAGTTCGCTTAACAAAACGGAAGTAAGGCATATTGCACTTGCCAACCCCAAAAATGCTCCTTACGGCAAGGCAGCGATAGAGGTACTGGAGAATTATGAATTGTTAGATAGTCTAAAAGGAAAATTGGTTTATGGTGAGAGCATTTCGCAAACCAATCAATTCTTGCAAACAGAAGCAGCACAGATGGGCTTTACTGCTAAAGCATCTGCGCTAAAAATGTCTGATTCCGGAAAAGGAAATTGGGTTGAATTAGATCCGAACACTTATACCCCAATTGCCCAAGGGTTGGTCTTGTTAAAACATAATGATAGAATAAGGCAATCTGCAGAGGAATTTTATAGCTTTATTTTCTCCGAAGAAGCACAGGATATTTTACAGAATTACGGATATTCGATGGATGAATAGTTTTCAAGGAAACATTGTAGACATAAAAACCAGTGGGAATTTATCCCTTGTTTCCATTGAGTTGGAATCACAACAGTTGATTCAATCCATAATTATTGAAACGCCAAAAACTGCAGCTTACCTAAAAATTGGTGGCCCCATTCAGGTGCTATTTAAGGAAACCGAAGTGGTAATTGCAACTGAAAAGTTGAAAACGATTAGTCTACAGAATCAAATCGCTGCAAATGTATCCCATGTTGATAGCGGTGAACTTTTGTCGAAGGTGGTTCTGAATTCCGAATTAGGTCCATTGGTTTCCGTAATTAGCACTAGGGCCGTTGAGCAATTAAATCTGGTAGCAGGTGTTTCCGTATTCGCAATGATTAAACTTAATGAAGTCATGTTATCCGGCAAATGAATTGGGAACCCTTGATATTGACCTTTAAACTGGCTGCAGTCACCACAATTCTACTATTCGTGATTGCTATTCCAATTTCTTACTGGTTGGCTTATTCAAAAGCCAAGTTAAAACCTATCCTAGAAACTTTAGTGAGCATGCCATTGGTGCTCCCTCCTACTGTATTGGGATTTTATTTTTTAATCGCCTTCAGTCCAAACAATGCATTTGGAAACTGGATCAATGAAACCTTAGGAATCCAATTGGTATTCTCATTTACTGGATTGGTTCTAGCTTCGATTATCTATAGCTTACCTTTTATGGTTCATCCTATACAATCTGGCTTGAGTTCCCTTTCACCTTCACTTAAGGAAGCATCATATTTAATGGGAAAATCCAAAACCAAAACATTGATTCAAGTATTGTTACCCAACATTAAACCGTCATTACTAACCGGTATCGTACTTTCATTTGCCCATACCGTTGGTGAGTTTGGTGTTGTACTTATGATCGGCGGAAATATCCCGGGAAAAACAAAAGTGGCTTCCATCGCCATTTACGATGAGGTGGAAGCATTGAACTATAGTGCTGCAAACTCCTACTCCCTGATACTATTTGGGATAACATTTTGCATTTTGTTAGTGGTATATCTTGTGAACGGTGGCTATCTAAAACGTTTTACGAAATGATAGCCTTTCAAGTGCGTAAAAGTCTCGAAGGACCAAATGGTCTTTTAAATTTGGATTTGAACATCCAGATTGAAGCGGGTGATTTGGTCACTCTTTATGGGGCTTCCGGTGCTGGTAAAACGTCGGCTTTACGCATTTTGGCGGGTCTCATGAAGGCCAATTCAGGCCGGATAGTTGTAGACGGCAGTATCTGGTTGGATACATCCAATAAAATTGACATGAAACCCCAGGAGAGACAGGTGGGATTTGTATTTCAGGACTATGCTTTGTTTCCACATTTAACAGCTCTTCAGAATTTAGAATTTGCCTCTACCGATAGTACAAACAAATCCCAAATTGCAGAGCTTGTTGAAATTATGGAACTGGAAAAAATCCAAAATCGAAAGCCAGCTACCTTATCAGGCGGACAAAGACAGCGACTGGCTCTTGCCCGCTCCATTGTGCAACGCCCTAAAATATTGTTGCTGGACGAACCTTTAGCAGCTTTGGATATAACCATGCGATTGAAAATTCAGACGTATTTGAAGAAAGTGCATGAGCGGTACAACCTCACCACGATTTTAGTGAGTCATGATATTGGTGAAATCCATAAACTTTCCAACCGTGTCTATGTTTTGGAGGAAGGCAAAGTTGTAAAACAAGGCACTCCAACGGAAGTTTTTTTTAATCAGAAACTCAGTGGTAAATTTAAGTTTAAAGGCAATGTCCTAAAGATTGAAAAAGAAGATGTGGTATATGTAGTAACCGTTTTAATACACAATGAAATGGTAAAAGTCATCGCCCAAGAATCTGAGATCAAAAATTTAAATGTCGGGGATGTAGTTTTGGTTGCGTCCAAGGCATTCAACCCTATCATTCAAAAAATAAAATGAGAATTCAAATTACGTTTATCCTGCTCACAATTGTTCTATGCGCAGGGTGCAAGGATGAAACCTTAGGCAAAGTTTATGATACCGAGACCTTAACACTTGAGCGCGTTGCTCCCAATTCTTACGTACATACATCATATCTAGAAACGGATGATTTTGGTAAAGTAGGCTGTAATGGTTTGATTTACGCCAACGGTGATGAAGCGGTAATTTTTGATACCCCCGTAGATGATGCAGTTTCCAGAGAACTATTGGCCTGGGTTGATTCCGAATTGGATGTAAACGTGGTTGCCATCATTCCTACGCATTCACATAGGGATTGCCTTGCTGGACTTGAAGCGTTCCACGACGCCAGAATACCATCCTATGCCAATCTTAAGACCATAGAATTTGCGTCACGCTACCAAAGGCCTGTACCCTTATATGGCTTTGAGGGGGATATTCAAATAAAGGTTGGCGATAAAGAAGCGCGATGCGCCTTTGTTGGTCAAGGCCATACCATAGACAATGTTGTCGGTTACATTCCTTCAGAAAACGTTCTATTTGGTGGCTGTCTAGTAAAATCCGTTGGTGCAAGTAAAGGGTATATTGGTGAAGCCAATATTAAAGAGTGGCCAAAAACAGTTGAAAAACTATTAGAAAAATACCCAGATACCAAAGTTGTCGTTCCTGGCCATGGTGAATCAGGGGGATTGGAATTGTTAAACTACACTACTGAATTGTTCTCGGAAAAAAATTAACCTTTCCAATTCGTTGTTCTCCAAGCAACTACAATCTTCAGAAAACAATACCTGCTTTTTGGATACGAAATTACCCACAATCTTCGTTCAATGTGTTTACTTTCGCTGACTTAACCTAACTAGTTTACATGAGAACTTTTATTGTTATTTTATTTTTCATTCCCTTCTTAAGTACCGCCCAATTCAATTTTCAAGAAGGACATATTGTCCTAAAAAATGGAGAAAAAAAAGAGGGCTACATCAAGAAAAAAAACTGGACGAACAACCCGTTTGCCATTACATTCAGAAACACAAAAGATGGTAGATCCGAAAATTACCAAACATCCCTGCTAAATGAAATCGAGGTTTATGGAATTGTAAAGTATCAAAGATTTGACATGCTTGCTGATTTATCAAGTGATGCAACTTCAAGAATAAACAGTAACCGGGAACTGGAATATGAAAAACAAAGCATATTGCTGAAAGCACTGGTGCAGGGTGAAAAATCCTTATATACCTTTAGAAACAATGGTTCAGAAAAGTTCTTTTTCAAAACCGATGCTACCGGAATAACGCAATTGGTGTACAAAAAATACACGTTCAGAAATGATCCCACCAGTATTAGTAGTGAGTATATTACTGAAAACAAAGGCTACATAAGACAACTTAAAGGTCACATTGCCTGTTCCTATGATTCGGATATCAAAATCCCCGATTTTAAGAAGAGTGCCCTCATCAAGTACTTCATTACCAATAATAATTGTTCCGGAGATAATAGTACAGCTGCCATTGAAACATCTTTGACTTCCAAAAACAAGGGTAGCATTAATTTTGTTTTCAATGTGGGTTTGAATTCTTCTAAATTAGAAGCACATGTTCTTGGCAACAACAATGCCAACGATGATCTAGAATATGAACAAAAGCTGCATCCCATGATCGGTTTTGGTGTTAGGGCAAAATCACCAAATAAAAGAGTATCCGTTTTGGCTGATGTCAATTATAATTTTGCCTATGAATCCGATAATCAAACCGATGAATTTGAAAATACTGTGAGTTATCCCTTTTTAAGAATACAATTTGGTGGTAGATACCACGTATTGTTTGGTGAAGACTCGAGTTTCTTCTTGGGGCCATATTTTGTTGTAAATAACAATCTAAACGGCAATATTACTCCTCAACCCAGTCTTATAGATCAAAGCTTTAATCAAACCGTATTTAACATTGCCTTAGGTGGTGGTTTTCAAATAGGCAAACTTGAATTGGACTTTAGATATTCCTTTAAAGATGATCCCTTACGCCAAGCTGTTAATGGTACTATTACCAATTTTACCATTGGTGCCTCCTATGCAATATTTTAGAAAATAAAAAAGCCCTCTTTTTAGAGGGCCTTTTTATGAATTAATCTGAAGATTACTTTACTTCTTCAAAATCAACATCTTCTACATTATCTCCTTCCGCGGCATCATTTGCACCTGCATCACCTGCTGCCGCTTCTGGACCAGCGCCATTAGCTTGAGCAGCATCAGCCTGTGCTTTATACATTTCCTCAGAAGCGACCTTCCATGCCTCGTTGATTTTCTCCAAAGCCGGTTCAATTACCGCTACATCTTTGGTCTCATAGGCCTTCTTTAATTCTTCCAATGCCTCTTCTATCGGCTTCTTCTTATCATCAGAAAGCTTATCTCCAAATTCGTTAAGTTGTTTTTCTGTTTGGAAAATCATTCCATCCGCTTCATTCAACTTATCCGCTTTTTCTTTAGCAGCTTTATCTGCTTCAGCATTAGCTTCCGCTTCGGCTTTCATCTTTTGGATTTCTTCATCGGTCAAACCAGAAGAAGCTTCAATTCGGATATCCTGTGTTTTGTTTGTTGCCTTGTCTGTTGCAGATACTTTGATGATACCATTGGCATCAATATCAAAGGTAACTTCAATTTGAGGTGTTCCTCTTGGCGCAGGTGGTATCCCATCTAAATGGAATCTACCAATAGTCTTGTTATCAGCAGCCATTGGACGCTCCCCTTGCAATACATGGATTTCTACAGAAGGCTGATTGTCCGCCGCTGTGGAAAACACCTGTGATTTCTTGGTAGGAATGGTTGTATTTGCCTCTATCAATTTGGTAAAGACACTTCCCATGGTTTCAATACCCAATGACAATGGCGTAACATCCAATAACAACACATCTTTTACATCACCAGTCAATACACCACCTTGAATAGCAGCTCCAACCGCAACTACCTCATCTGGGTTTACTCCTTTTGAAGGCTTTTTGCCGAAGAATTGTTCAACAGCTTCTTGAACTGCAGGAATTCGAGTGGAACCACCTACCAAGATGATTTCATCAATGTCACTTTTGGATAGTCCTGCATTCTTAAGAGCAGTCTCACAAGGTTCAATGGTTCTCTTGACCAAGTCATCAATCAATTGCTCAAATTTTGCACGACTCAATGATCTTACCAAGTGCTTTGGTCCAGATGCTGTAGCCGTAACATACGGTAGGTTTATTTCTGTTTGAGCTGACGCAGACAATTCAATTTTGGCTTTTTCTGCAGCTTCACGTAAACGTTGCAAGGCCATGGCATCCTCTCTCAAATCCATACCTTCATCAGCTTTGAATTCCTCTGCCAACCAGTCTATGATCTTTTGATCAACATCATCACCACCTAAATGGGTATCACCATCCGTTGCCAATACTTCAAAAACACCATCACCTAATTCCAAAATGGAAACGTCATGAGTACCGCCACCAAAATCGAAAACCACGATTTTTCGGTCTGTATCTTTTTTATCCAAACCATATGCCAAGGAGGCCGCAGTAGGTTCATTAATGATTCGCTCTACCGTCAAACCAGCAATTTCACCTGCCTCTTTTGTTGCCTGTCGTTGGGAATCATTGAAATAAGCAGGAACAGTAATAACAGCTCTGCTCACATCTTGTCCCAAATAATCTTCTGCAGTTTTCTTCATTTTCTGAAGAATCATAGCAGATAACTCTTGGGGAGTGTATAAACGTCCATCAATATCTACCCGAGGCGTATCGTTATCTCCCTTTACAACATTGTAAGGAACACGATCAGCTTCTTTTTTTGATTCAGAGAATTTATTTCCCATGAACCTCTTGATGGAATAAATAGTTTTATGAGGATTGGTTACCGCCTGACGCTTTGCCGGGTCACCCACCTTAATCTCACCACCTTCAACAAAGGCTATGACTGAAGGAGTGGTTCTCTTCCCTTCAGCATTTGGGATTACCACGGGCTCGTTACCCTCCATTACAGAGACGCAGGAGTTGGTCGTACCCAAGTCTATACCTATAATTTTGCTCATTTTATTTAAAGTTATATCGTTGAAAATTCATTTTTGTCTCGCACATAACATGTCAATGATCATGCCATGCCATTGAATATGACAAGGTGGCAGACATTTAAAATATGTTTTAGAACTGCACATTGGTCAGTTGCAGGACCGATAAGTAAAATGTTAAATTAATTTTTAACATCTGCGAAAGAGCCACGAAAACTAACATCGCTCTTCTTATATTTGACTAAACAATTTTGCCCGTGGAATGTATCAGCGTTTTTGATATGTTGAAAATTGGAGTTGGACCATCTAGCTCCCATACATTAGGACCTTGGAGAGCTGCAGAAAGATGGATAGATGAACTCCAAGAGCATAAACAATTTGAAACTGTTGCAACTATAGACGTCTATCTTTATGGATCCCTATCCTTGACAGGAAAAGGCCATGCTACGGATGTGGCAGTTGTTATGGGATTGCTTGGAGCCGACCCTGAAACGGTTCCAACTGCTTCTATTGATCCAACGTTGGAGGAATTGAAGCAAAGTGGTCAACTGAAATTAGGCGGTAAAAAGTCGATTCCTTTTGGTTTTGAATCCAATATCCATTTCAAAAAAGAATTTTTACCGTTCCACGCTAACGGCATGCGATTTGAAGCCCGCTTGGAAGATGGAACTACCGTTCAGGAAACCTATTACTCTATTGGTGGCGGATTTGTGGTCAAAGAAGCTTTGGAGCATGCTAAGGAAAATAAGCAGGTATTCAAATCGTTTCCGTGTCCAATAAAAACAGGTGATGAGCTCTTAAATTACTGTCAAACCAAAGCTAAACCTATCTCTGAGGTTGTGCTGGAAAACGAGCTTTCGCTACGTACACCTACAGAAATTGATAAAGAGATAAATCGCGTATGGTCCACCATGTTGGAATGCATGTATTTAGGATGTCATACGGAAGGTGTTTTACCAGGAGGTTTGAATGTGCGACGCAGGGCATATGAAATGCACCAAAAGTTAAAAGGTGAACTCTCCTACTCCAATCCTCAGGAATGGTTGGAAGTTATTCGCAAAACCACTGTTAAGTTTCGACAAATTTTCAAATGGGTAAGTTGCTTCGCCTTAAGCGTAAATGAAGTCAATGCCTCCTTGGGTCGTGTGGTGACCGCTCCAACCAATGGGAGTGCAGGTGTAATTCCAGCTGTGTTAATGTATTATATGGTAATAGAAAACCATAAAGCGGATTTTGAGCACATAAAAAAGTTTTTATTGGTAGCTGGTGAAATTGGAAGTATTTTTAAAAAAGGAGCTACAATTTCGGCAGCAATGGGCGGATGTCAAGCAGAAATCGGGGTTTCTTCGGCCATGGCTGCTGGAGCACTTACGGAGCTTTTAGGTGGAACGCCAGACCAAGTTTTAATTGCCGCTGAGATTGCAATGGAACATCATTTAGGACTGACTTGTGATCCCATAGGCGGTTTGGTGCAAGTGCCTTGTATAGAACGAAATTCCATGGGAGCCATAAAAGCTATCAATGCTGCTGAACTGGCACTGGACACAGACCCTAAGGATGCAAAAGTTCCTTTAGATAAGGTGGTAAGTACTATGTGGGAAACTGCAAAGGACATGAACACGAAATATAAAGAAACCTCAGAAGGTGGTTTGGCGGTTGGCGTATTTTTAAGTGATTGCTAACTAGACTATCTTAGTATATGAACATACAGTAAGAATGAAATCAACCTCAAAATTCATTTCACTGTTAATTTTGGTATTCACGCTCTTTTCGTTTATACCAGAACGAGCAGACTCCCAGTACAAGTTAATCCTGTTTGAAGGTTCAGATTGGTGTGTAAATTGCATTCGTTTGGAGCGTAACGTACTCACCGATGATACCTTTCAAGGCTTTATGAGTAACACAGAAATTTCCTTGGAACGAATAGATTTCCCTCAGCGCAAGGAACAGGATGCTGCTACCAAAGCCTATAATTCAGAAATGGCTGAAAAGTATAATTTCCAGGGCATTTTTCCCACCATCATTTTGGTCAATGTAAATACCGGCGAACGAGCAAATCTGGAATATATCGACCAAAGCACAGCTGACTTCATCCATCAAATCAAAATTCATCTTCCCGAATAAATGCAAAAGTTCAAAAGACAAAGTAAACTTATGGGTTGCACTTTTGAACTGGGCCTAGTGTTGAATGATGCCGTTCAAGCGGAAAAACTATTGGACGAAGGCGTGGCTGAAATTCAAAGAATTGAGGGGCTATTGTCTGAATTCAAAGAAGATTCCGCAATTGGTAAAATCAATGCAAACGCAGGGATTGAAGAAATTGAAGTCAACTCTGAGGTGATAGAATTGTTGAAGCGCGCTATTCAAATATCTCATTTAGCCAAAGGATATTTTGATATTACAATGGGACCGTTAAAGCAATTGTATCGATTCAAAAACAAGGCTTTTGAACTACCAAAAGAATCGGATATCAAACCTATGCTTGAAATGGTTGGATTTCAGAATTTACAGTTGAATGAAGACCAGCATACTGCATATTTAAGAAAAAAGGGAATGCGTATTAGTTTAGCGGCCATTGGCAAAGGATATGCCGCGGATAAGGTGCGTGATAAATGGCGCTCTGCTGGAATTCAAAATGGTTATATCGACGCCAGTGGGGATTTAACGGCTTTTGGACAGGATGAAAATTGTAATGATTGGCGCATTGGCATAGCCAATCCGGATAATAGAAAGCAAAGTTTGTTTTATATCCCGCTAAACAATGCTGCTGTTGCTACATCTGGTGATTATGAACAACACTTTGTTCACAAGGGTAAACGTTATTCCCATACGGTAAATCCAAAAACCGGATTGCCTGTTACGGGAATCAAAAGTGTATCCATATTTTCACCCAGCGCTGAATTGTCCGATGCACTCGCTACAGCAGTATATACCATGGGAATGCCAAAAGGCGTTACTTTTTTGAACCAATTGCCACAAACACACGGCATTTTTATAGACGATGAAAACAAAGTAACCTTCACCAAACAATTACAATATGAAGCGATACCTGTATAGATTCATTTTATTGGGAAGTGTGCTAATCTGTATGGAATCCTGTTCCACAACATTAAAACCATACGAGCGACAATACATAAACGACCCAGAAATGTTAATGGCAGGCTCTAGTGCAGTCAAGTTCCATCAATATGTTTGCGCAATTCGGGAGGGTGCAGTGGTTGCAGAGGGCAAAAAAGGCAGTGGAGGCTGCGGTTGCAATTAAATGAACAAACGCACCGTACTTGTAGGTAGTCTTGCTTTCTCATTTCTCGTAGCAAAAGCACAGGAACGGGAAAAATCTGAATTCAAACTTAAAGAAACCGAAGTAGAGTTACTCTATAACCACTATTTACAAAGCGGGGATAATTCTGCAGTAACCGGAGGTGAAGGAACAGAGCGATTAACCGTATATGGTCCATCGTTCAATATGAATAAAACCGTTGGCAAGAACAGTTACCATTTTCAATTGGGTGCAGATATCATTTCCTCGGCTTCAACAGATAATATTGACAATATCCAATCTTCCGCTTCAAGATTGGATGCACGGAGCTATTCCGCATTAACATATTCTAGGTATTTAGAAAAAAGCAAAACCACCGTAACCATTGGTTTGAGTGGTTCAATTGAATCGGATTATGCTTCCTTTGGCAAGTTTTTGGGTTGGAGCAAAACGTCTAAAAACGATATGCGAACCTATTCCGCAGAACTTCAGGTTTTCAATGATGATTTACGCTGGGGTAGACTGGATGACGGTTTTCTTTCCGAGCCCCAATTCTTGATCTATCCTGTAGAGCTTAGGTTTCAAGAATGGTACGATGACTACAAACGGGATTCGTATAATTTAAGTCTGGGATTTACACAAGTTGTGGATCAACGCAACACCATTGGTATATTTTCGGTGCTGAGCTTACAACGCGGTTTATTGGCAACGCCGTTTCATCGCATCTTTTTTAATGACGATACCCGCGGAGTTGAGCATTTACCTGATGAACGCCAAAAACTTGCTGTATCACTGCGCTGGAATACATTTACCAAAGGTGGTATCATTTTCAAGAATTCAATTCGGGGCTATACGGATGATTTTGGCATATTAGGACTTACATTGGATAACGAAACCGCGATTAAACTAGGACCCAAGTGGACTATATTGCCAAGTGCTAGGTTTTATACACAAAAAGGTTCACGATTTTTCGCTCCAAAAGGAGAACACGACCCTGGCGAATCCTATTATACCTCGGACTACGATTTGTCCACCATAAACACATGGACCTTCGGCCTAGGTTGGAAACATTGGCCCGCTAATCGGAAAAATCGAGGACTTCATAATTTTTCATTTCGCTATTTCTACTATTCGAGATCTAACGGCTTACGCGCGCATACCATCTCCACTTCTTTTAATTTTCTAAAAAAACGCAGGGTAAAAAGAAAGAATAAAAAGTAAATCATTGCTTGCCAAGCGACTAAATGGTCTTATTCAACCATTTATACTCACTAAACGACAACACACACAACTATCTGATTTACTTATATTTAGATTGGGTATATTGTGCCACTTTGAAATTAACAACAACGCGAACCTTATGAAAACCAAACTCGGCATTGCAGTCATTGCATTGGGATTGATTGTGCTGGTACATCACTTTGCCAATAATCCTGAAGCCAATACGCAAGAAATTCGACAGAGCGCTTCATTTAATTTTATTAAATGCACACCCACAACCTATTTATTGGAAGTAGTGGATTCCACACAGCAAATCTCACCGCTTTTTGAAAATTTAGGAGATTTAACTTATCCCATTACCACGGCTAATAAACGCGCCCAAACTTTTTTTAATCAAGGCTTAAAATTAACGTATGCCTTTAACCATGCTGAGGCACATCGTTCTTTCATGGAAGCCTCCCGCTTAGATCCAGGTGCGGCAATGACGTATTGGGGTCAGGCTTATGCTTTAGGACCAAATATCAATGACCCGTTACCTCCAGATGAGCGCAAAATCAAAACCAATGAGGCACTTGCAAAGGCGGTCAAACTTTCTGCAAATGCTTCGGCCAAGGAAAAAGCATTGATTAATGCCTTGACAGCAAGGTACAGCGAAGACCTAACAAAAGATGTGGCCGAATTGAATATGGCGTACATGAATGCCATGGCCAAGGTGCTTAAAGAATTCCCGGATGACGCTGAGGTCCAAGTGCTATATGCAGCTTCCGTAATGAATACTGTTCCTTGGAATTACTGGGACGATGAAGGAAATCCTTCCCCTAACATCCCTGCTGCCAAATTGGCCTTGGAAAAGGCAATGGAAATCAATCCCAACAATCCAGGAGCACATCATTATTATATCCACATGGTGGAACTTCCACAACCTGATTTAGGTGTAGCAAGTGCGGATAAATTAGGAGGTCTGATGCCAGCTGCAGGGCATATAGTGCATATGCCATCACATATTTACATACGGGTAGGTCGTTATTTGGATGCAGTTACGGCAAACCAAGCTGCGATTTTGGCCGATGAGGATTACATTTCACAATGTTATTCCCAAGGATTGTATCCTTTAGGATACTATCCGCATAATATTCATTTTTTATGGTCTGCGGCTAGCTTGTTAGGTGATAGTGAAATCGCTATTGATGCGGCTAAAAAAACCGCCGAAAAAGTACCTGTTGGTGAATTCATCACCATGCCATTTTTACAAGATTTCGCCTCAACTCCAATGTTGTCCTATATCCGGTTTGGGAAATGGAATGAAATTTTGACCATCCCTGCTGCAAATAAGGATATCAAACATTTGAATTTGATTCGCCATTATGCCCGTGGAATGGCGTTTGTTCGAAAAGGAAATGCAAAAGAAGCCCAAGAAGAATTGAATGCTATTGAGGCCTTGAAAAACGATCCAGCAATAGAGGAATTGATTGCAACAGCACATAATCCTTCCGTAAACATCGCCAAAATTGCCTATGAGGTGGTTGCGGGTGAACTTGCCGCCTTGAACGGTGATACTGCAAAAGCAATAATGCACTTGGAAAAAGCTGTTGAATATGAGGACCAACTAACGTACACTGAACCAGCTGCCTGGCATGTACCAACACGACAAAATTTGGGCGCAGTCCTTATGAATGCCAACAAGTACGAAGCAGCTGAAAAAGTGTTTCGAGAAGATTTGGATGTACTACGTCAAAATGGATGGTCATTGATAGGCCTTCATAATAGCCTAAAAGCGCAAGGTAAAATAGATGAAGCAGCAAAAATCAAAACAGAATTCGATAAGGCATGGGAACATGCAGATATTAAAATCAATACCTCAATTTTATAACCAAAATGAAGTCTCCAAAATGGGGTAGTCTCTACAAATTGTCCATGGTCGTCTTGACCATGGGTATTTTGGTTTTTCTAGTAATTAACCTACCTAACAAGAATGAATTGCCTGTTTTAGGCCCTCAGGATTTCAGCCCAGAGCTAGTGGATGCCCAACTGGAATATAGTAAAAGTGAACATTTGGTCTCTGATTTTAAGCTAATCAACCAAAACGGTAAAACGATAACCCAGGACACCTATGCGAACAAAATTTATGTTACGGATTTCTTTTTTACACGTTGCCCGAGTATCTGTCCAATAATGAGCAATCATATGGAGGAATTACAGAAAACCTTTAGAAACAATGATGATGTGATGTTCCTCTCCATGTCAGTTACCCCAGAATTGGATAGCGTTCCCATCCTCAAAAAATATGCGGAAAGACATAGTGCAATAGACTCAAAATGGAATATCACCACAGGGGACAAATCCCATATTTACAATCTGGCCCGGAAAAGTTACTTTGCCGTTGTTGATTATGGTGATGGTGGTTTACAGGATTTTATCCACACCCCTAATTTTGTTTTGGTCGATCAGCAAAAGCAAATCCGTGGTGTATACAACGGGACTGCAACCGAGGACATCGAACTGTTAAAAAAGGATATAGTTTCCCTGCTTCAATAGTACTTATTCCACCCCACAGTCTGCCCTACCCCTTGTATCAATGAGGTAGATGATTTTCCAATCCCCATCAAAATTCACCAATTGGAAGGAGTTGATGCCACAATGACTGAATTCTTCATTTAACCAAAACTCATATCCTACCCAAGCGTTGGCCATGGTGCGGTCAACCTGAATCGAAAATGAGGTAAGTTTCTCCTGAAACTTAATACTATCCGGAATACTGGTAATGGACTGGATGAATTTTGGAAATTCTTCATTTCTAAACCTAGTCTTCCCTTCCTTATCTCTTCCTGTAGTTTGAAGTACCACATGATCCGCCACTGTTGTATTAATAATGGTGGAATCCTGCTTGTGAAAACCATCAAAGAAGGTTTCAATTACTTTTTTCACAGCTGCCTTATCTTGCTCATAACCATCAGCGTTTGGACCTTGGGCGGAAAGGTGGGCAAATGCAAGTACTGAAAGTGAAAGTGTTAGAAATTTTTTCATTTGTATCGTTTTTTGATTTCGGGTCAATTTAATCAAATCTGCTTACATTTAACCACTAAAACCAAACGGATGTCAGTTGCAAAAAAAGAATACAAAAGGGTTACGGTGCGGTCATTGGTGGAAATGAAGCAGTCAGGTGAGAAAATATCCATGCTTACTTCCTATGACTTTTCCATGGCAAAAATTGTGGATGCTGCAAATGTGGATGTCATATTAGTAGGGGATTCAGCAAGTAATGTAATTGCTGGTCACGAAACTACTTTACCCATAACCTTAGATCAAATGATATATCACGCTAGCTCAGTGGTACGTGCAGCTAAGCGTGCATTAGTGGTTGTGGATATTCCCTTTGGAAGCTACCAGGGTGACTCAAAGGAGGCATTGCGTTCGGCTATCAGAATCATGAAAGAAAGTGGCGCTCATGCAGTTAAGGTTGAAGGAGGTGCAGAGATTCAAGTTTCCATAAGTAGAATTCTTGAGGCTGGCATTCCTGTTATGGGTCACTTGGGTCTTACACCACAATCCATCTATAAATTTGGAACTTATACCGTGAGGGCCAAGGAGGAGGAGGAAGCCAAAAAGCTCATGGAAGACGCCAAACTTTTAGAGGAAACCGGCTGTTTTGCCATTGTTTTGGAGAAAATACCTGCCAAGCTTGCGGCAGAAGTAGCCAAAAGTGTTTCAATTCCAATAATCGGTATTGGTGCAGGTGGTGGTGTAGACGGTCAAGTTCTGGTTGTGCATGATCTTTTAGGTATGACCCATGAATTCAATCCACGCTTTTTACGAAGATATATGAACCTTTATGAAGATATGAGTAAAGCCATATCCCAATATGTTGATGATGTAAAAAGTAAGGACTTTCCAAATGAGGAAGAGCAATACTAAGTCGCACTTACACTAGATTTCCGTTCTGTTGGCTGAAAAATCGAATCCATCCAATCTTTTGGTCTTATACGAAGACAATCACATAATAGTGGTCAATAAAAGAGTTGGTGACATTGTTCAAGGGGATAAAACGGGGGATACACCACTGAGCGATGTGGTCAAGGCCTATCTCAAAATCAAGTACGATAAACCAGGAAACGTTTTTTTAGGTGTAGTCCATCGTTTGGACAGACCAACCTCAGGAATCGTGCTATTTGCCAAAACATCCAAGGCTTTACCTAGGTTGAATAAATTATTTGCAGAAGGCAAAACCAAAAAAACCTATTGGACCATAGTTAAAAATGAACCGCCCAGTGATTCAGAAGAATTGACACATTGGTTGGTACGGAATCCGAAGCAGAACAAATCTTACGCATATGATTCTGAAGTGGCCAATAGTAAAAAGGCAATACTTAAATACCGTGTACTTAAAAAATTGGATTCGCATTTTTTACTGGAGATTGATTTGAAAACTGGTAGGCATCATCAAATCCGCTCGCAATTGGCCGCGAAAGGATGTGTAATAAAAGGGGATTTAAAGTACGGAGCTGCGAGAAGCAATAAAAATGGTGGAATTCATTTACATGCAAGAAAACTACAGTTGGAACATCCCGTAAAAAAAGAATCCTTGGAAATTATAGCTCCTTTGCCAAAAGACAACCTTTGGGATGCCTGTTAGCGGCTTATGGCCAAGGCTTTCTCTCTTATGATTTGGCCGACAGGTTTGTTTTCCAAATGACTTTCCAACCATGAAAGTATATCAAGGTAGAGAAATGCACGTTTTTCATAAGGGTGATTCTCATACTTTTTAAGTTCATTGTACAATTTTTGGAATTCCCCTTTTAGATCGCTTGGGTAAATTTCACCCAGGCTTCTCAAAAACTTTATCATTTCTTTCTGAACCGCATGTAAATCGTTCATTTTCAGCAAGAATTTATACGTACTCTTAAGTTGAACTTCAAGATGATAATCCATGCCCGCTTCATAATGCGCCACTAGGCTTAACACGCGCGCAAAACACATAAGATCCTCGCGCATTTTAAGGTTTTTGTTGGTAATGATTTTTTTAAGGTACACGATACAATTCTTATGGTCTCCAGTACCAAAATAAAGGCATGCAATTTTGTAATAGAGGAGCATAATGTGATGTTCGTCTATACGCGAACGATGCTTTTTAATACCGTACTCCACAATATTGACCAAGTACAAGCCTTTTTCAAAAGTACCTTCTAAAAAATGCAGGTTCAGTTTGTTCGAATTAATGTAGAGAAAGGCGAGCGAAGTAATGTTGTCATTGCTTGGAAATCCTGAACTATTGACTTGATTTTCAAGTCGCTCCAGCGTTTCACGAAACTGTGAAGCATACTTTACAAAGAATAAAGCTTCCAGCAAATAGTGATTTCCTTTTAAGAAAAATACAGGATTCAAGGAAATCATTTCCTTATGCTCGTAGAACATATCCACCCACTTACTGGCATATTTATAGGACGAAAGAAAATCTTGAGTAAGTAAACTGTACCACAAATGTGCCTTATACAACCAAAGTTTTTCACGGAATCCGAGTTTTTCCAGGACGTAATTGGGTAACTGCGCTTCAAAATAGCTCCTGACTTCTTGAAGATCCTCGTCGTTTCTAACATACCCTACCTTCAACATCATACTATACAGTTGCAACGAGAGATTGGATAATTTACTGGTCATTACATTGTCCTCGGACAGTTCTTTTGCCTGGACTGCCAATTCATCGGCCCGATGGGGGATACTTCTTGTAATGTATTGGGTCTCAATTATTTTCTCAAGCTCGACAATTTCGTAGGCCACATTTTTTTCCTCGTTTTCAATAGCCATATTTTTGGCCTTATCCAAAATCTTCAAGCTTTGCTTATAAAGACCTTTTTGATACAGAATAGTTGCAAAGTCCAATTGCTCTCGAATCTGAACGCGTATGTTCTGATTCACAGGATTCAATCTTAAGCTAACAAGAATTTGTTTGTAGAGGTGCGCTTTTAAATTTGAGAGCTGCGCTTTTTTGACAATTCCACTGTCTAAAATCTGCTTTTCATCATAACTACGCATCTTGTCCAAAAGATTGAAAAGCGCCAAAAATTTAGCGTCCGTGTTTACACCTAATCTACCCACATACAACTTAAATTGACGCTTTTCAGATTTAGAAAGCGATTCAATCAGTACAAAGAGTGCATCCTTATGGGTATTTGTCATCGTAAAAAATATACTTTAAACTATTGTATTACAGTTATTTAAACTACTTGAAATACAATTTAACATTGTAATGGATTTAAGCGAATTATCGATCTTGCCAAGCACTGGGCTATCTTCGTATATATTAGAATAAACCGGCTTAAATAATGGGTAAAGATAAGGTACAAATATTTGACACAACGCTTAGGGATGGGGAACAAGTCCCAGGCTGTAAATTGGACACCAAACAAAAGTTGGTCATTGCTGAACGCTTAGATGAACTTGGTGTTGATATCATTGAAGCTGGATTTCCAATTTCAAGTCCAGGGGATTTCAACTCCGTAAATCAAATAGCCCAGTTGGTAAAAAATGCAACAGTTTGTGGACTTACCAGGGCGGTAAAAAAAGACATTGAAGTTGCTGCTGATGCCATCAAAATTGCAAAAAGGCCACGAATCCATACCGGTATCGGTACTTCCGATTCACATATTAAATTCAAGTTCAATTCTACAAGAGATAAAATCATTGAACGTGCGGTTGATGCTGTAGTTTATGCAAAAAGTTTTGTTGAGGATGTAGAATTTTATGCTGAAGATGCGGGAAGAACAGATAATGAATATTTGGCACAAGTCTGTGAAGCTGTAATCAAGGCCGGGGCAACCGTTTTGAATATTCCAGATACTACTGGATACTGCTTGCCAGAAGAATACGGTGCCAAAATGAAATATCTCAAAGAAAACGTAAAGGGCATTGATAAAGCCATTTTATCTTGTCATTGCCACAATGATTTGGGATTGGCAACGGCAAACTCCATAGCTGGTGTTATGAACGGAGCCCGACAAATTGAATGCACCATAAACGGAATTGGTGAACGTGCAGGAAACACGTCCTTGGAAGAAGTTGTGATGATTTTGAGACAGCATCCTTATCTGAACTTGGATACGGATATCAATAGCCAATTACTGTTATCCACAAGTCAAATGGTGTCTGAAAAAATGGGAATGCCTGTACAGCCGAATAAAGCAATTGTTGGTTCTAATGCATTTGCGCACAGCTCTGGCATACACCAAGATGGTGTAATCAAACAGCGAGAGACTTACGAAATCATGGACCCTAAGGACGTTGGTGTAAGCGAGTCTTCTATTGTGTTGACAGCGCGTAGCGGTAGAGCTGCATTGGCATATCGTGCCAAAAATGTAGGTTATGAGCTTACAAAAATCCAATTGGATGCTGTTTATGACAATTTCTTGAAATACGCCGATCGTAAAAAAGAAATCATGGACAACGATATTCATGAAATTATTGAAACCAGCGGGGTTTCCATTCAAAGTATGGCTTAAATTTTATGGTTAGGTCCCTAAATACCATTACATGAACTTGAATATTGCATTGTTGCCTGGAGATGGTATTGGGCCTGAAGTTCTAGCCCAAGCCGTGAAGTGTCTTGAAGCTGTAGAAGAAACATTCAATCATCAATTTAATTTTAGGGAGGCTGCTGTTGGCGCAATTGCAATTGAGCGCAAAGGCAAACCATTACCAAATACAACTTTGAGCCTGTGTCAAGATGCGGATGCGGTGCTTTTCGGTGCAATCGGTGACCCAAAATACGATAACAATCCTGATTCCGCAGTTCGTCCTGAACAGGGGTTGTTGGAACTGCGCAAAGCGTTGGGACTATTCAGCAACATTAGGCCTGTAAAAGTTTTTCCTGCGCTTATCCATAATTCGCCATTAAAAAAGGAAATTGTTGAAGGTACAGATTTCACCATTTATAGAGAATTGACCGGTGGCATCTATTTTGGAGAGAAAAAGTTGAATACTGAAGGAACGGTAGCTTCCGACCTTTGCGAATATTCGGAAAAAGAAATTAGTCGAATTGCGCATTTAGCTTTTAAAGCGGCAAAGAACAGAAGCAACAAATTAACCTTAGTGGATAAAGCCAACGTACTTGAATCATCCAGACTTTGGCGCAAAGTAGTCACTAAAATTGGTGAGAGCTATCCTGATGTAACCTTGGATTATATGTTCGTGGATAACGCAGCTATGCAAATCATACTGAATCCTTCCCAATTTGATGTTGTTTTGACCAGTAATATGTTTGGCGATATCATATCAGATGAAGGAAGTGTTATTGGAGGCTCTATTGGACTCTTGCCTTCTGCTTCAATTGGTGAGGAAAGTGCATTGTTTGAACCTATCCATGGTTCGTATCCGCAGGCAAAAGGTATGGACATTGCTAACCCGGTGGCCTCCATTTTATCAGCTGCAATGTTGTTGGAACACTTTGGTTTGTTTGAAGAGGCCATGTCCGTAAGAGAAGCTGTGGACAAATCCCTACGAAAGAAAATCGTAACCCCGGATATTGATTCCAAAAGTCAATATGGCACCAATCAAGTGGGAGATTTCATTGCCGAAAACATTGTGGATAATGGAGATGACTTCAATATGAACGATGAAAACATCGATTTAGGCAAATCTACCATCATCTAAGCGCCACTTCCTCTTCTTTTTCTGAAGTCAGTCCTCTAATTGTACTGTCAAATTCTTTTTTGAAAACCTCATATTTTTCACCAGTAGCCGGCCCATTAAATCCAGTATGGATTTTCTTTACGTCCCCTTCCCTATCAATATAGATAGTAGTTGGATAGGACAACACATGATTCAACATTGGTAGTTTCTCATTAGCTTTTTGTTTGCTCGAAGTGCCATATTGTGCCAATAACACTGGATAAGGAACCCCTACCCTTTCCTTTAATCGGGAAATGCCTTCCCAAGCCTTTTCCTTGGTTTTAGCATATTCAAAAGCTAAAGCCATGAACTGCACGTCCAAATCGGGATTTTTTTCTAGGTAATCCACATAAAACCGAGTTTCATCCAAACAATTCGGGCACCAAGTACCCATAATTTGTACTAAGACGGGTTTATTTTGAAACTGCTCATCAGTTAAACTAACCAGCTGGCCATTTTCGTTTTCAAAACTAAAATTGAATCTATCGAAGCCTTCGTTTAAATAGGTCAAAGAATTGGAATCCGGGAGTTCAAAGTCAGCATTCCGTTTTGCGGTAAAGGATTCCACTGAATGATTACCTGAATAAAAGGTACCCTCCATGATACTATCTGTTACTTCAGCCGTGAACAAAAACACATGAGCCCCATCAAATGCCGAAAGTTTAAGTGTGTTGCCATTTACAGCTCCTTCCAAAAATCGATAATCACCCGTATTGGTCCTATACGTACCTGTGACCCTACTTCCTTGCTGTTCAAATATTCCTTTTGCTGGATATTGATCATCCATTCCATCTTTAAAATTGGTTTCCCAAATTCCGGAAACATTCACAGCGGCCTCCTCAGTCAGTTCAAAACGATCTCTTTTCCCGAATGTAGCATGAAAAGGAACAATACGATTCAGGCTCTCTTTAATAAAGCTTCCTTGCATACTATTTTCATCATAGGTGCCAGAGATGTACCCCTCAAAAATGGGCATTTGGATTCTAAGGTCACCGTTATCCATAACTATTTCATCCACAACAACTTCCTCATTCGCATTAAACATCGTCATGATGTATTCGCCTTCCGAATCCTTGGAAATCGTAAAATTAAACGGCAGTGTTTCGGAATCTGAGACGTCCATAGCACCCCACCAATCCCCTACTTTTAAAGGCTTCACGCTCTTTTGACACGAAATGAGAAGTACAAATCCTAAGAGGAATATTGTTTTACTGAATTGCATACCTGAACTTATTTGTATCAAATATCGCAATTCCCTTCAATAACTTACACTCTAGGCAATAAATCCTCGCTTAAATTCCATTGAATGTCTACACCTATTGTTTTATCTTTGTCCACTTTAAATTTGGGGTATGAAGATTTCTTACAACTGGTTAAAGCAGTTCTTGCAGATAGATTGGGCGGCGGAGAAAACCGGTGAGTTGTTAACAGATTTGGGTCTGGAAGTAGAAGGTATTTCTAATTTCGAGTCTGTTAAGGGAGGTTTAAATGGTGTTGTTGTTGGCCATGTACTCAGTTGCGAAAAGCATCCGAATGCCGACCGTTTAAAGGTTACTACCGTTGACATAGGTGCAGAAGCCCCTGTTCAAATCGTTTGCGGTGCCCCAAATGTAGAAAAAGGACAAAAGGTTCCTGTTGCCACAATCGGTACTACGCTGTATACCAATGAAGGTGAGTCTTGGCAAATAAAGAAAGGAAAAATCAGAGGTGAGGAGAGTCACGGGATGATCTGTGCAGAAGACGAACTGGGATTAGGTGAAAGTCATGTTGGAATAATGGTTCTAGGCGAAACCTTGGTGCCCGGAACTCCATGTGCAGAAGTGTTTGAAATCGAAAAAGACAAAGTCTTCGAAATTGGATTGACACCGAATAGAGCTGATGCCATGAGCCATTTTGGTGTAGCTAGGGATTTGAAAGCTGGATTGGAACAGCAAGAAATCCAAAAAGAACTATTGACACCATCGACAAGTAACTTTTTAATTGATAATCGTTCCCTTAAAATTGACGTGGAAGTTGAAAATAGCCAGCTTGCACCAAGATATTGTGGAGTCACCATTTCCAACCTAATCGTTCAGGAATCTCCAGACTGGTTGAAGAATAGATTAAAAGCCATTGGATTGTCACCCATCAATAATGTGGTGGATGTTACCAACTATGTACTTCATGAGCTAGGGCAACCCTTGCACGCGTTTGATGCGGCTAAAATCAAAGGTGGAAAAATTGAAGTAAAAACACTTCCGGCAGGAACGAAATTTGTAACGCTGGACGATGTGGAGCGTGAATTGCATGAAGATGACCTAATGATATGCGATGCTGAGCATCCCATGTGTATTGCTGGTGTTTTTGGGGGAATTAAATCTGGTGTGACAGAACATACCTCTTCCATTTTCCTTGAAAGTGCCTATTTCAATCCTGTGTCCATTCGTAAATCTGCGAAGAGACATGGCCTGAACACGGATGCCTCTTTCCGTTTTGAACGTGGGATTGATATAAATATGACTGAATACGCACTCCGAAGAGCTGCTTTGTTGATTAAAGAAATTGCTGGAGGCGACATTAGTTCTGAAGTCGTAGATCTCTATCCTAAAAAAGCACAGGAACGGCAGGTGTTCTTGACATTTGACAAAATCAATTCATTGATAGGTCAAGAAATCCCAAGAGATACCATCAAATCCATTCTGACTTCCTTAGAGATAAAGGTAAACAACGTAACTGAATCCGGTCTTGGCCTTACCATTCCAAACTACCGTGTTGATGTAGAACGCGAAGTGGATGTTATTGAAGAGATCCTGCGTGTTTATGGCTATAACAACATTGATCATAAGGAAAAATTAACGGCATCCATTGCGCAAACTTCCAAGTATGAAAATCATAGAATCCAGGACATTGCAGCCAACACATTTGCCGCTCAAGGATTTTATGAAATCATGACAAATAGCTTGGTTGCCTCCAATACCCTGGAATTAAACAATTCCGAAGCCGCTGCGGTAGGAATGTTAAACCCGCTAAGTGCAGACCTCTCTGTATTAAGGACCAGTATGTTGTTTTCTGGCTTACAGACTATCTCATACAATTTAAACCGACAAAAAAGCAATTTAAAGCTTTTTGAATTTGGAAAAACGTATCATAAAGCAGATGCGGGGAACAAAGAGCATCAACATCTAGCCCTATATATTACCGGTGACAGAAAATCAAGTAGCTGGACGTCCAGTACGGAAAAAACGGATTTCTTTTATTTGAAAGGGATGATTCAATCCGTGTTTGCGCGGCTAGGTATTAATGATATCCAATTGGAACCCTCAACAAATGGAATGTTTTCCGAAGGGCTTGGTGCCAGTGTTAACGGAAAGCACATTGGGGATTTTGGAGTGGTAGCAAATACATTGACCAAAGAGTTTGATATCAAACAAACAGTTTTTTATGCAGATTTGGATTGGGATGCAGTTTTAAGTTTGATCAACCGAAAAAACAAGGTATTTAAGGATATTCCCAAATATCCCGAGGTTACCCGTGATTTGGCTTTGTTATTGGATGAAGGCATTTCGTTCCAACAGGTCTATGATTTAGCTTGGGGAACTGAACGGAAATTACTTAGAAATGTAAATCTGTTTGATGTTTATTTAGGAAAGAACCTTCCGCAAGGCAAAAAGTCGTACGCAGTTAGTTTCACCTTATTGGATGAGAATAAAACGCTGACGGATAAGCAGATTGACAAAATCATGTCAAAACTTACCTCAAGATTTCAAAAAGAATTGGGAGCTGAACTAAGGTAAGGAACCCCATAATTGTGTTGGCACAATTACACTATCAATTTCATGGATTACGCGATTACCTTCGCTAACATCCGCAGTGGTGATACGAGCTTTGTTGCCAACTGGATCTGTCAATACGATATCATATCCGTCCAATTGTGCTACAAGTTTCTTGCCCTGAATGGTGGTAAAACTGGCTTGCCCATTACCCTTACACATAGCTCGTAAAATTCTTGAAGCTGTCAAGTGTCCCGCCACAATATGATAACCCAGCAAGGTTTTAAGCCCACTCTTATCTTCGGAGTTCAAAAGTTCTTGGATCTTCCCATCTGAAAAGCGCTCAAAAGCAGCATCTGAAGGAGCAAAAACTGTAAATGGTCCTGCATCTTCCATCATAACATCCATTTCTGTTGCCTTTACTGCAGCCAACAATATACTATGTTGATTGGATGGTATTTGCTCAACCTCTAAATCTTGGGAAACGTACTCAATTTCTTGTGCAAAGGACAAAGCCGAAAAGGCAAGGCATAAGCCAAGTAGGATTTTGGTTAAGAGGGCTTTCATATTGGTTCAGTAATCTTTGGGAGCTCATAAAACAAGCAAGATATACTTGTTTGTACGTTCAAATGCCAAAAACATCGATAAGATACATTATTTTGATTGATTCACATTCAAAATATCGACATCAAAATCGATTTAACATAATGTTAACATTTGATTTTTGCGCAATTTTATCAGCGCCATTTTCCAATTGGTTAACTTTGAGATAAATACGCTATGAAACATGATAAAAATACCAGATACCAACATTGAACTCCAGCTTCAAAAAACTCGTGACGCTAAGTTTAACGATGCATCTTTTCGCAAAACATTACGCACTTCCTTGAGTCATCTGAACATTGCACATTCTTCCGAGGAAACACATCCAAATTCAGAAGTTACGTTGGCTAAAAATCAATTTGATTTTGACCAATTGGAAACATCGCGCATCTACCATATTGAGCAAATTAAAAAGGTGTGTGTGGACTACAGACTTAGGTTCTTGGATTTGAAGTACTTTAAAGGCGAGTTACCACTATCTGCCAATTCCGCCATTGAAGATTTGCAAAATAGACATCAAACTGAACTAGATGGCCTTAAAATTATGGCGCCCTCCAAATTGTTCAAATTAAAGGATAAGGATGATCCGCTTCTTTTTGTTCCCATGGGGAACCACTATTATTGTTTGGTTCATAAATGGGGCAATGATCTGCATCCTTTGCGTAAGTTACTGGTCTGGCCATTCAAGAATATGGTAAACTTGGTGTTATTTGCGCTATTGATCAGTTACTTCGTCACCTTACTGGTGCCTAGCGGGCTATTTTCCAAAACTAACAGTACCGCCGAATTCTGGATTATCTATTTCTTTATGTTCAAATGGATTGCAGCCGTATTCATTTTCTACGGCTTCGCCCTAGGCAAGAATTTTAATCCTGCCATATGGAATAGTAAGTACTTTAACGCTTGACCTTAAACTTAAACCGTTTCCAAGGCATACATTTTTTCACGCTGCTCTTTGATGTTCTTATCCGACATATAATCATCAAAACTCAAGTAGCGGTCAATTGTACCCTTAGGAGTCAACTCAATGATTCGTGTAGCAACGGTATGTACAAATTCATGATCGTGTGTGGTCAACAATACCGTACCCTTAAAATTCTTCAGTGAGTTGTTGAATGCCGTAATACTTTCCAAATCCAAGTGATTCGTTGGCTCATCCAACATTACCACATTGGCTCTAAGCATCATCATACGACTCAACATACAACGAACTTTTTCACCACCAGAAAGCACGGTACACTTTTTAAGTGCTTCTTCCCCACTAAACAACATTTTACCAAGGAAGCCACGTATGTATACCTCTTCGCGTTCTTCTTCGGTTTTAGCCCACTGCCGTAACCAATCCACAAGATTAATGTCCTCGTTAAAGAAAGAAGCATTATCAGCAGGAAGGTACGATTGATTGGTAGTGACGCCCCATTGATATGAACCAGTATCCGCTTTGGTGACACCATTTATGATATCGTAAAATGCAGTTGTAGCCCTAGAGTCTTTTGAAATAATGGCCACTTTATCTCCTTTAGCCAAATTAATATTGACATCCTTGAACAGCAAATCGCCATCCTCAGAAGTAGCAGATAGCTTTTCAATATTCAAAATTTGATCACCTGCTTCGCGTTCACGATCAAAAATGATAGCTGGATATCTCCGGCTTGAAGGTTTAATATCCTCAATTTTAAGCTTGTCCAACATCTTTTTACGGGAAGTAGCCTGTTTACTTTTGGCAACATTGGCACTAAACCGCTGAATGAATTCTTGTAACTCCTTTGCCTTTTCTTCTGCTTTTTTGTTCTGTTGGGCGCGCTGTCTTGCCGCCAGCTGACTACTTTGGTACCAAAACGTATAATTCCCGGAGAACAAATTGATTTTGCCAAAATCTATATCAGCAATGCTCGTACATACTGCGTCCAAAAAGTGACGGTCGTGAGATACCACGATCACCGTATTATCGTAGTTGGCCAAGAAGTTTTCCAACCAGTTGATGGTTTCATAATCCAAGTCATTGGTAGGCTCATCCATGATCAATACATCTGGATTACCAAAGAGGGCTTGCGCCAACAACACCCGTACCTTAAGTTTCGAATCCATTTCGGCCATGGTGGAGTAATGCAATTCTTCCGTAATACCAAGGTTTGACAATAGGGCTGCAGCATCACTATCTGCATTCCAACCATTCATTTCCTCAAATTGCACCTGTAGCTCCCCTATCTTTTCCGCATTCTCATCTGTGTAATCTGCATAAAGGGCATCAATTTCCTTTTTTATTTTGAACAGTGGTTTATTCCCCATGACAACAGACTCCAATACGGGATACTCATCATACGCATTATGGTTTTGTTCCAAAATGGACATCCTTTTGCCAGGCTCAAGATGCACACTTCCAGATGTTGCATCAATTTGACCTGACAATATCTTAAGGAAGGTGGATTTTCCCGCTCCATTGGCACCAATAATTCCATAACAATTCCCATGGGCAAAGGTCACATTGACCTCATCAAACAACACCCTTTTACCAAATTGTACCGATAGATTTGAAACTGATAACATGTACTGATTAATTTAGGCTGCAAAAGTAGCTAAAAGCGACTCTGAAATCCAATTTAAATCGATAATAATAAACTACGCTAATTCAAGCTTTTACAACATTTAACTAGCCGTTAACAAGCTATGCTTGGCGCTATTCTTAATTTTGGTAGTCGAACAAGATTGTTCCCAGTTGTATGATTAGAATTTTACTCAGCCTCTCTCTCTTATCGATAATAGCGTGTACGGGCACCCCTGGTGAATGTCCCACGGTTTTTTTTGGTGGTGAGATTGTGAATCCAACAAGCGAATTTGTAGTGCTTTACCGGAATGATTCTTATATCGATTCCGTTAAATTGGATGAAGGCAATCGATTCTCATTTAAATTACAAGGCATTGAAGAAGGACTCTATCATTTTGACCACAGTCCGGAATTGCAATATCTATATCTTCAGGAAGGCGATAGCATTCTAATTCGATTGAATACCGTTGAGTTTGATGAATCCTTGGTGTTTACCGGTCAGGGTAGTGAAATCAACAATTTTTTGATTGAGATGTTCCTCACACATGAAGAAGAGGAACAAGAAATCTATAGCTACTATCATTTAGCTCCCGATGAATTCCATGCCAAGTTGGATTCGCTTCAAGCAATTAAAACAACACAGTTGAATAATTTCTTGGCGGAAAATGAACTTTCTGAAAAAGCGATAAACTTGGTCAAGGCTTCTGTAAATTTCCAAAGTTTCAAACACAGGGAGACCTATCCATTTTATTACAAGAAGAAATCGGGATTAAGCACTTTCCCAGATTTACCGGAAGATTTTTATGCGTATCGTGAAACAATAGATTTTAATGATAGTGAATTAGCATACTTCAGACCGTATTTTGATTATGTAAAGTATCATTTTGGAAACATATCCTATATGGCCTGTATGAACGGATGTGGTGATATGGAAGAAACCAAGGAGGAAGTAGGTAGATTGCATTACAATAAACACAAGCTCTTTTTGGTGGATAGTTTGGTGCAGGATGACCAATTGAGAAATCTACTGTTCCGTAACATAGCCATGGACTATTTGCTAAAGGAACATTCGGCCAGTGAAGAATGTCAAATCTTTTTGAAAAAATTCCAAAAGTTATCCTCAGACGAGGACCATAAGGAAGAAATAGCGGATTTGTATGAAGGTATCCAAAACCTCCAACCCCGTAGTGCACTGCCCAATCTTGTTGTGACCAATATGGATAATGAACCGGTCAACCTCAAGGATATCAGCAAAGAAAAGCAAACCGTGTTCTATTTCTGGACCGGAAGTCAAAGAAGGCATTTAAAGAATGTTGCTAAACATGTGGCCAAATTGCAGGAAAAACATCCAGAATATCGATTTGTGGGTATCAACGTCAAGACAAGTTACACACAATGGCAAAACCTATTGGCTGAATACAATTTAAATCCTGAAAACCAATTTTACGGAGCAGATTTTGAAGAAATCCAAACTTCCCTAATCTTGGATGACCTCTACAAATGTGTCATAGCTAAGGACACCTTGGTGGTAGATGCCTTCGCTAGTTTGTATTATTCCTTTTAAGTCATAAAAAAAGCCCCGAAAATCAGGGCTTGTATCATTTAGCTTTTTGTTGATTTAGGAATTACCCTTGCGGTAATCTGCTAAGAATTTCTCCAATCCAATATCCGTAAGTGGATGTTTCAACAATCCGGTAATGGAGGATAAGGGTCCTGTCATTACATCTGCTCCAATCTTAGCACAATCAATAACATGCATTGTGTGTCTGATGGATGCAGCTAGAATCTGCGTTTCAAAAGCATAGTTATCATAGATTTGGCGAATCTCAGCTATCAGGTTCAAACCATCTGTTGAAATATCATCCAAACGGCCCAAAAATGGAGAAACGTAGGTAGCTCCTGCTTTTGCAGCCAATAAAGCCTGACCCGCAGAAAAAACCAAGGTGCAATTGGTTTTTATACCATTATCTGAAAAATACTTCAGTGCTTTTACACCGTCTTTGATCATTGGAACTTTAACCACGATTTGGTCATGAAGTTTTGCCAACTCCTCCCCTTCTTTTACCATGGCCTCAAACTCCGTTGAAACAACTTCCGCAGAAACGTCTCCATCCACAATATTGCAGATGTCCACGTAGTGTTGTAAAATATTCTTGGTTCCAGTAATACCTTCTTTGGCCATTAGGGAAGGGTTTGTGGTAACCCCATCCAACACACCTAATTGCTGTGCTTCCGCAATTTGGTCCAAGTTGGCCGTGTCTATAAAAAATTTCATCCTTGTAAAGCTGTTTTAAGTTGTAAACAAATTCCTTGCGAATTTACAACATAAACGAGGCTTCACTTCAAAATTGGAATAAAATAAATGTTAGGAAGGTATTAATCCACAACTTGAATTGTGAATTGACGTATCGCCGAATCGGAGCATGTAGGGCTGCCATCATATCCATAATAATCATAGGATTCCACAAACAGTTCTACAGTGAACCTATAGTTACCTCGCTCTTCTGGTCTTCCAAAAAATTCAACAGACCTTCTTCGTATATCAACAGACAAGCCAGGTGGAATATCCCCATAAACTTCAAAGTCGTAATAATAATCGTTGTCGTTGACCTCATTGCTTATCTCAGCGGTCACCTCGTCAAAGTAACGTTCGCCAACAAATCCAATTTCCAATGGTCTATCATGAATTTCTGGATTGATGTTGAAAACGCACTCGTAAATCTCGTCGCAGCCTTGAAAAAGTAAACTTGATGCTGCCAATAAAATGATGATTGTAATGTTCTTTGGTTTCATGATTCACCTAAAATCAAAAAACATGCCATGAAGTTTAGAGCTTGTAATGATTGAGCAAAAGTTTCTCGTAAAGTCGTGCAGGAAGTAACCGTTTTAAAACCAGCGAAAGCCTTTGCGTGAATTCCCCCACTGGGTAATTTACTTTCGGTTTTTTGCTTTGGATAATCTTAAGTACTTTTTTTGCAACCAACAAAGGGTCACCACCGGCATCCACATGTTCATCCATTAAATCCAAACTTTTCTGATAGTCAGCTTCGTATGCGGAACCTTTGATGACAGGTGCGTGATATCTGCCAGCAGCGATATTGGTTGCAAAATCGCCCGGAGCCAGATTGGTAATCGAAATCCCAAACTTCCTGGTCTCCATTCGTAAGGATTCGGTAACAATGTTCAATGCACCCTTGGTAGCCGAATAATACCCTCTAAACGGCAAGCCCATATATCCAGCAATAGATGTGGTATTTATGATCAGACCACCGCCTTGTTTTCGCATTTGTGGCAAAACCGCCTTCATCATATGTATAGGACCGTTGAAATTGGTATCAAAAACACTTAGGATCTCCTCATGAGGGGTTTCCTCTATGGGACCGGTGATACCAACACCAGCATTGTTGATAAGGACATCCAGTCGTCCTTCTTTTTCAATAACCAGTTGTACGGCTTTATTCACGATTTCTGGAAGCTTAACATCCAATTCTATCAACTCGAAGGCATCAAAATCAGGATATTTTGAAGTATTACGGGTGGTACCATAAACTGTAAAACCATTTGCGGTCAAATATTGGCCTACGGATTTTCCAATTCCAGATGAACCACCGGTAATCAATACCACTTTTTTATCCATTATTTGCACTTTTAAATTGATTGGAAAGATACATGATCAGGAGAATTTTGGGTACAAAAAAAGGCAAGCTACCTACATCGCACCGCTACGACCGCATACCCTTGCTGCGTTCCCGCCCTGGGGGATTTTGCAGGAGCTGGTCGTGTAGGACTTGCCAAATGCAAATATACGACCATTTTAAATTTGCCACAATCCTATTTCATTCTTAATTTCGGAATCCAAGTCTATTTTCATGAAACAAACAATTCAAGATATGTTCAAACTGGCGTCCTTCCTAGGCTTTTTGCTATTTTTTCTAGGTTGTGGTGAAAACGACCCCACTAAACTTTTTGCTATCCAGTTGGAAGGAAAAGGAAACAAATTCCAACAAGGTCAAGAAGTAGGCGTGGCAATCAAAAACAAAAAGGAAATTGAACTTTCAGACGTCCAATATAGTATTGATGGTGCGCAACTCTCAGAAAGCAATGGCAAAATAACGTTGAACTCCAGCACTTTGGGCAACAAAACCCTCGTCGCCAAAATAAACTATGGGGAAGAATCGGTTCAAATTGAAAAGGATTTCAGGTTATTGGCAAAAGCCGCTCCAGAAATCTATACCTATGAGATTGTAAACACCTATCCGCATGACACCAATGCATATACCCAAGGTTTGGAATTCAATGAAGGTACCTTATATGAAAGCACAGGGAAACGGGGTTCATCCGTTGTGCGAAAAGTAAATTTTGAGACAGGCGAGATACTTGAAAACATTGAAATGGACCCCAATGTTTTTGGAGAAGGCATAACCCTAATGAACGACCAATTGTACCATTTGACTTGGCAAAAGGGAATTGGTTATGTGTACGACGCAAACACCTTGGAGAAAAAGAAGGATTTTGTCTACGGAAAAAGCAAGGAAGGTTGGGGATTGTGCAACGATGGCAAGAAAATCTTCAAGAGCGATGGAACCGAACGCATCTGGTTTTTAGATCCCGATACCCTCGAGGAATTTGGCTATATTGAAACGGTTACCAACAAGTCTATTTTCAATAAAGCCAACGAACTGGAATATGTAAATGGCAAGATTTACGCCAATGTCTATCAAAAGGAAAGCATGATGATTATCGATGCTACGTCCGGTGCCATTGAGGGCGTAATCAATTTTGGTGGGCTCAAAGGAAAAATAAAAAAGGGTGCCAATTGGGATGAAAGTAATTCTGTGCTCAATGGCGTTGCCTATCACCCGGAGCATAAAACATTTTTTGTCACGGGTAAAAACTGGGACAAGCTCTTCGAGGTGAAAATCCTAAGAAAGTAGTAATGCAAACCTATTCCCAAATGTTGACGGTCGGGGAAAATCATTTGGATGATAACCAACATGTCAACAATATCCAATATGTAGAATGGGTGCAGGATATATCCAAAAACCATTGGGAATTTGCAGTTGACGAAAAATCACGGAAAGATCTGGTTTGGGTGGTAAAGAACCACAACATTAGCTACCACAGACCGGCCTTTTTAAACGAAGAGCTTAAACTCACTACCTATATTAAGGAGACCAAAGGCCCATTGTCTATCCGTGTAGTGGAGATCTCCAACAATAAAACCAGCCAACTTCTAGTTAAAGCTATTACGGAATGGTGCCTATTAGACGCTGCCAGCTTAAAGCCAAAGCGCGTACCAGAAGCCATTCAGCAACTATTTTAGTAAAGGTGAAACATTGGTATCTTAATCTTATTTCCGTATGTACGGTGCTGCTACTATTCGCAAGTATGGGGTCCTGCCGTAAAGATTTTGAGTATGCGGACAGCACCGGTAATTTGACGTTTTCAAAGGATACGGTGTTTCTAGATACTATTTTCAGCAATATTGGTAGTGCCACCTATTCCTTAAAAGTCTATAATAAAGGTATTAGCGATATCAATATTCCGTTTATCGGAATGGAGACTGGCGAAAGCAGCAACTATCGTTTGAATGTGGATGGATCCGCAGGTAAGGAATTCTCGGATATCCCATTGCTGGCCAAAGACAGCCTTTTTATTTTTATAGAAACCACATTTGACGTTTCCCAAACCAATGCGAATGAATTTTTATTGACCGAAGGTTTATTGTTTGGTATAGGAGAAGAAACCCAACGTGTAGAACTGGTGACCTTGGTCAAAGATGCCATTTTCCTTTATCCCCAAACGCAAGCCGATGGTAGCAAAGAAACCGTACTAATCGATGTAGATGCTGAAGGAAACCCGGTTTATGTTGAAGGCTTCTACCTAGAAAACGAGCATTTACAGTTTACCAATGAAAAACCGTATGTCATATATGGATATGCCGTGGTAACCAGTGGAAATACAGTACAGATGGATGCCGGTACCCGTGTCCACTTTCATAACAATTCAGGCTTGATCGTGGAAAGTGGAGCTAGTCTCTTGGTGAATGGTGCCCTGAGCGAAGATCAGGAACTTATGGAAAACGAGGTCATCTTTGAAGGTGACCGATTGGAACCCGGCTATGCCGATGAACCAGGGCAATGGGGCACCCTATGGGTAAAAGAAGGGAGCACCAACAACCAACTTGAACACCTTACCATCAAAAATGCTACAGTAGGCCTCCGTGTTGATGGTAGTTTTCCACTGAACTCCCCCACCCTAACATTGAGAAACACACAGATATTCAACAGTTTAAACCAAAACCTTTGGGCAACTACCGCTTCCATTGCAGCCACAAACACCATACTAGGTGGTGCTGGAGGCAATTCCTTTTTGATAGATCTAGGAGGAAGCTACCAGTTTATGCATTGCACTATAGCCAACTATTGGAACAATGGTTTTAGAAGTGGCGTGGCGCTGGCCATCAATAATTTTAAAGAAAACCAGGGCGGTAATTTGGAGCAAGCGGATTTCATCAATACCATAGTTACGGGCAGCTCGGCTGTGGAATATCTGTTACAAGCTGATGAAGAAGCCGAATTTAACTTTAGCTTTCAAAATTGTCTTGTCCAATTTAATGACATAAATAACTCGTTTACAACGAATCCGCTTTATAACTTTGCCGACCCTAATCGTTATATTGAAGTAATTTTTGATAAAGAACCGGATTTTTTCTTACCTTTTAATAACCAATTTAGTATTGGCCCAGACTCGTTCGCAATTGATGCCGCTGATCCAGATATTTCACCACCCATTAGCACGGATATCATCGGTATTGATCGTTCCCCAATTCCCGATATCGGGGCGTTCGAATTTCATTCACAAAACTGATTTTTTTCTCGATTTTAAGAAAAAAACCGTTAAAAAACACCCTTTTTGCGGGAATCCCCCAGTTTTTTTAAGGGAAAAATGCAACGAGGTTTTTTTAGGGCTTAGTAACTTGCAACCAGCGTTTTACATATGGATTACACCTATACCATAATCGATTCTAATGCGACTTCAAAACTGCAATTGCAGCTTTATCTGAGGGAGTACGAAGATTTCAGTTGTGTGGGTACAGCAACCGATGCAGAAGATGGGTTGAACACCATCCTCAAATTCTCTCCGGACGTTGTACTTATCAATCTGAACCAGGAAGGTATGGCGTACTTTCATATGGTCACGGAACTCAATCAATTCTTGAATACGCTCCCCATAATCATCGGATATTCCGAATCTAAAAAATACGCATACAACGCTATTAAAAGTGGTTTCTTTGACTATTGGGTCTTACCGCACAACGAGTTTGATGTTAGGAAAACAGTTTTGCGCTTGCGCAAACGGTTCCCTAAAGAAACTGTGCCTGCAACACTCTGCCTCAAATCCTACAACGATTATAGGTATTTGAACACCAATGACATTATGTATTTGAAATCCGACAACAATTCTACGGACTTCTTTATGCGTGATGGCCATGTGGTCAGTGCTTTTAAGACCCTTAAGTCTTTTGAACAACAATTACCCGCCAGTTTTATCCGCATCCACCAAAGCTATATCCTGAATAGCCGGTACGTGGGCCGTATCAACTTTGGCAAATCCATCTGCACCTTGCGCAACGAGCGCGAAGACGAGCTGCCGTTCTCCAAGACCTATAAGGAAAAGGTGGAGGATTTAAAGGAAATGCTCTCCAAAACGGCAATAAACACCTATAATTAGTGTAATTCTTACACTTTTAAGACAAATTCTAATACAATCCCTGCAAATACTAAAACATTGCCTGGGGGATTCATCTTTTTTTGGTCTCAGAATATCTTGGAGGCGTTAACCAAATTTTCTAACCAAAAAAACACGAAGATGATGAGAAAGGTTGTAAGTATTTTTGCAGTAGTAGTAATGACTATGGGTTTATTTTCTTGCGAAGCGGAGAGCGATGTAAGCGAGACTGAAGCACTATTTGAAACTTTGGATCAGGATTCCACTACAGGAAAACAAACTGACGGTGACGATAGATCTTAATTTGAAAAATAAATCAACCTCCATGAATTCGCTAGCCTTAAGATCTTTTCTAATTTTGAGTTGCACGATTTGTTTAAGTTGTTATTCGACTGATAAATCTACAAATGAAGAAAACACAGGTAGTGATGCCGAATTGATTGCAGATGATCACATTTCAATTAAAACTGAAAAGTTTCGATTGCAAAAATCAAAAAGGTATTCTGATTTATTTTTTATTGCTAACGACGATAGGGAATTATAACAAAAATTAGACGTATTGAAAAGCCTCATAACCCTTAGGGTTTGGGGCTTTTTTTTTACCTTGTAGTAAAAGAAAACAATTATACGCATATTTTATTCGCATTCACTTGAAATACAGTTACTTCATATTTCTTTTTGTATTGTTAATGGCCTGTGGGGATAGTACTGGAACCTCCAATCCGGAATCGAATTCGCATGCCGAAAACATCAATGTCCTCATTGATGCCAGCAGGGATTCTGCGCATTTGAGTTTCAAACAGCGTACGCACTTTTTGGAAGAGGCCAAAACACAGACGTTACAAATACGCAATGACACAACAAAACTAGATCACTTATCCCGAATTTCCTTAGCTTATAAACGGCTAGATGATTCTCTTGGTTTTAGAAATATGAATGCAGAAGTGCTGCAATTGGCGATCAAAAGCAAACTCTATAAAGCTGAAGGGGAATCTTATTGGGATATGGCCGCCTTCCAACGTTCATATGGAGTAATGGATAGTGCTTATTACTACTATCAAAAAGCATATAAAAGCTTCAGTTCATTACCCTCTGATTCCACTGCGTTATCGCTAAAGGCGAGAATTCTTTACAGCATGGGTTCTGTTGAAAATTTCTTCATTGATTATCTAGGCGCAGAACAAAGTGTCACTGAAGCTTTGAGAACGTTCATTGAATTGAAGGATCAAAGAAGAATTTACAATTGTAACAATTTGTTGGGCATGATAACCAGTGACATGGGTAATTATGAATCTGCATTGGAATATTATAGCAAAGCAGGCGAAACCATTAGAAAGTTAAATATTAAAGATAAAAGTGATCTATATCGTCAAAATGAAAACAATATCGCCCATGTTCTATTAGATACATCTAGATTCTATGATGCGGAGATTGCATATAGACAATTAATAGCCGAACATAATTTGAATGAAACGGATTTAGAACTTTATCCTATGGCATTGGTAAGTTTGGCTTATTCCATTTTCAAAGGCAAAAATGATACAAATGAACCCAAGGAATTATTGAATAAGGCACTTATTAGTTTTGAGGAATCGGAAGTATTCAATGATGATTATGCCAGAGGGAAGCAGTACTATGCCGAAGTATTGGCTGCAGAAGGCGATACGATCAACGCAAGACTTCAAGCCAAAGAAGGCCTGGACATTGCCATAGCCGCCAATAACAACTTTCATCATTTAGAACTACTCCGTTTACTTACCCATATTGATACCGAAAATGCTGTCGCTTATTCTGATGCCTTTTATGATCTAAGTGAAGTCATTAAAGAAGAGGAGCGCACAACACGGGACAAGTTCGCGCGTATCCGTTTGGAGACCGATCAGGTCATTGCGCGCAATGAAACCTTGACCCGGGACAAATTCATCTGGACCATGGTAGCCCTTGCCCTACTCTTTGCAGGGGTGGCCATTTACATCATTTTGGCACAACGGGTAAGTAACAACAGACTTAAGTTCCAACAAAAACAACAGAAAGCCAACAACGAGATCTATAATCTCATGCTTTCACAACAAGGCAAATTTGAGGAGGGTAAGAAAACTGAAAAGAAACGGGTATCCGAAGAACTCCATGACAGTGTTTTGAGCGAAATGCTCAGCATACGATTGTTCCTAAGTGGTTTAAACGCAGACAAGAGCGAGGAAGCCGAAGAACTGCGTGCCAAGAACCTAACCAGATTACAGGAAGTGGAGGATTTAATTCGTACAATTTCCCATGAAATGAACAACTCCTCGTACGAAAAATTTTATAATTTTATCGTTTCCCTGAAGGAACTGGTAGACACCACGGAAAAGTCCTCAGGAGTGAAATGTTCTTTTAATTATGAGGATGACGTGGAATGGGATGCCTTGGAAGGTGATATCAAGATCAATTCCTATCGCATTGTACAAGAATCACTGAAAAACAGTGTAAAACATGCACAATGCAAACATATGCAGGTCAATTTTTCCTTAGACAAAGGTATGCTGTATTTGACCATACAGGACGATGGTGTCGGTTTTGTAGTCAAAAAAGGAAAAGGCGGTATTGGAATGCGCAACCTGGCATCAAGAGCGGAAAAAATTGGGGGCAACCTTCAAGTTGTAAGTGAACCAGGAAAAGGTACCGAAGTACTAGTGAAAATCCCAGCCAGATACGTTCGTCCAAAAATCAATTTAGAAGAGCAAACAGAAACTGTAAACGCCTAAATCTTTAAACAACAAAACATGAGTACGCTTAGAATACTTACAATAGACGATCATGAAATGACCATGCTGGGATATAAATTTATCCTGGAACGCATAGTTTTTGAAGGGTATTCCATTATTGTTGATACCGCCAATTCTTATGAATTGGGAAAACGAATGATAGAGGAATCGGTTGATTCTTTTAAATATGATATCCTGTTCTTGGATGTACAATTGTTTCCGCCCAATGAGGAACAGCCACATTCCGGAGAAGACCTAGGAAAATTAGCCAGACGTTTGGTTCCAGAAACCAAAATTATCTTTATGTCTTCGTTTAGCGACAACTTTAGAATTAATAGCATTTTAAAGTCCGTAGACCCGGATGGCTATTTAATCAAAAACGACATCGACCCTAAAACATTGGAAGATGCAGTAAAGACCGTTACCTTAAATCCGCCTTATTATTCGTCTAAGGCGTTGGGAGCAATCCGTAAAAAACTCCGCAACGATATTGACCTGGATGAAAAGGATAAGAAAATTCTATATCACTTGTCAGTAGGAACCAAAAACAAGGATTTGGAAAAACACATTCGTTTGTCACCTTCTTCAATAGAAAATCGAAAAAGGCATATGAAAACCTTGTTCGGTACCGAGAATGAGAATGATCTTGCGCTAATTTTGGCCGCTAAAAACCGAGGTTTCATTTAATCGATATCTAGCTGACAATTGTCATTTTCCCGAAGATGAAATTTTAACATTTTGTCAAAAAACCTAAAAAAAGGGGTGAAATTGGAGAAAACCCCCAGAATTTTTAAGGATTTCACGCAATCGTAGGTGAAACATTCGTTTTAACTTTGAGAGAGAACACGATGAAGAAACGAAATGCCATACCAAAAACGATCCAACATCATATTCCCCCTTGCTGGTATAAGGTCATTTGTAACAGCAGAAGGACTAGATGAATTCTCGAGAATCCTAGAAAAGGATTTCTTTGCAGAAGTTACAATTACGTGTCAATACGACACAGAAAAAGAAAGAACCGACTTAATCCTCGACATTTCATGCAATTTTGGGCTTACCGAGGGTCTGCACTATTTCAATACCATGGACTGGGGTGGACTTGCATGTAATGACAAAGGGAAATCCTCATTTGATACTGCATTTGGAGAATTGAGTGAAAAGAATGGAGGTAATATTGATATTGCCGAGTTATCCCTTCACTTTAAGGACACCTCCATTATTGTAAGCAGGATATTTGACTACAGCGTTCCAGACCAACTAGGTGCCATTATCAATAGTACCAGTGAACACTTTGTGTACATCACAAAAGGTCTTACGGAAATGCCGTACGAGATTTTTGTGTCTGTTTACGAGGAATCTCCATCCAATGCCATGGGGTCTGAAGCTGATGCCCCCAACTATTTTGATCATTGGGGACTCTATTTCGACGAGGGGCCACAGCAAGATGCGATGATTTATTCTTTGGAATCAAAATCCATGAGCAAGGAAGATTTCTTCCTTTTGGATTAGCAACGCAAAGGGATTTGAACCCGGAACTTCCAAAAAAATACCTATGCGCTGAACAAAGGACGTGAACCCATAAGTTCACTCACCTTTTGTTTGATTGCAGCCGTACTTTTTTCGTCTTCTGGATTCATCAACACTTCGTCGATATAACCAACAATGGTTTCCATATCGGCTTCCTTAAGCCCTCTTGTGGTAATTGCCGAAGTTCCAAAACGGATTCCGGAAGTAATGAAAGGCGACTGGTCGTCAAAAGGAACCATGTTCTTGTTTGCCGTTATTGCCGCATTCTCCAGTGCTTTTTCCGCATCTTTCCCGGTAATGTTCTTATTGCGTAAATCAATAAGCATCATGTGATTGTCCGTACCTCCTGAAATTACTTTGTAATCTCTGCTTACAAAGGCTTTTGCCATGGCTTCCGCATTTTTCTTCACCTGGATGATGTAATGTAAAAAGTCATCACTAAGTGCTTCACCAAAGGCTACAGCTTTGGCGGCAATGGTGTGTTCCAAAGGACCACCTTGGTTACCTGGGAATACAGCCAAGTCCAACAGGCCTGACATTTTTCTGAGATTTCCATTTTTCAGTCGGATACCCCATGGATTTTCAAAATTCTCACCCATCAAAATCAATCCACCTCTTGGGCCGCGAAGAGTTTTATGTGTAGTAGTGGTTACAATATGGCAATGTGGAATTGGATCATTCATGATTCCCTTTGCAATTAACCCCGCTGGGTGGGATATATCAGCTAAAAGCAAGGCGTCCACACTATCTGCAATTTCCCGGAACTTCTCAAAATCCATGTCTCGCGAATAGGCAGATGCCCCTGCGATGATCATTTTTGGTTTTTCCTTATCGGCTATCGCTTGGATTTTATCATAGTTGAGCATTCCAGTTTCCTCCTCAACCCCATAAAAAACTGGATTGTAAAGTTTACCAGAAAAGTTAACCGGAGAACCGTGGGTCAAATGTCCCCCATGGGACAAGTCAAACCCAAGAATAGTATCCCCTGGTTGCAGACAGGCGTGATACACTGAGGCGTTTGCCTGAGAGCCTGAATGCGGTTGAACGTTGGCATAGACTGCACCAAACAATTCCTTGGCACGATCAATGGCCAATTGCTCCACCTGATCAACCACCTCACAACCGCCATAATAGCGCTTACCTGGATATCCTTCAGCATACTTGTTGGTCAATACAGACCCAGCAGCTTCCATTACCTGTGGGCTTACAAAATTCTCGGAAGCAATCAGTTCCAAGCCTTCCAATTGTCTTTGTTTTTCGTCTTCAATCAGATCAAAAATTCGGTGGTCTCTTTGCATTTCAGTTCAAATTAAGAAGTGCTAAAATTACGAATAGAAAAGCTAACGAAGCACAAAAAAAATGTGTCAAAAATCAAACTTATCAAACAGCAGTTAACAGCAATTCGCAGAAGGAAAAAATGCCCAAAAAAATGCATTTCATCGATATTATACTACCATTCGACCTTTTTCGTTAATAAAAAGAAGGTTTTTGGCACGGCAGTTGAAAACACTTCAATAACCAATAAAATCAAAAGCCATGAAAAAAACTTTACTCATTGGAATAGTGGTCTTACTTTCTGCCTGTGGCGGAGTTAAGAAAACCCAGGAAGCTTTGAACAGTGGAAATTATAGATCCGCAATGAACAAAGCAATCAAAAACCTTGCAGAAAACAAGACGAAAAAAGGACATCAGGCCTATGTGCTGATGCTAGAAGATGCCTTTGCGAAAAATACCCAGCGGGAGCAAGAGCAAATTGCCTTTTTGCTACAAGACGGGAACCCTGCAAACTTTGAAGTGGTCTATAACAAGTATCTACAATTGAAGGAAATACAGCAGCGAATCCGACCATTGATGCCTTTGGCAATTTATGAGGAAGGTAGAGATGCTCGATTTGATTTCCAGAATTACGATACACAGATATTGGTCACCAAAAACAAGCTTTCCGGTTATTTGTACAGCAATGCAAACAGTCTTTTGACCGAAGCACAACAAAAACTGGATTATAGAGCTGCTTATGACGAGCTGAAATATTTACAGGAAATCAATCCTGGATATAAAGAGACTGTTGCCAAAATGAATGAGGCGTACACAAAGGGGCTTGAATATGTTCGTGTAGAAATTGGAAATGAAACCGAACAGATCATTCCGGAGCGTCTGGAAGAAGAATTGTTGGATTTCAATGCATATGGTATAAACAATTTCTGGACTGAATTCCATACCAATCCGCTAAATGATATTACCTATGATTATGCTTTGAATGTAAATTTCAGGGAGATCAATATATCTCCAGAGCAAGTGCGGGAAAAGCAGATCATAAAGGAAAAACAGATCAAAGATGGATTTGAATATTTGTTGGATAACGAGGGTAATGTGGTCAAAGACAGCCTTGGTAATAAAATCCAAGTAGATAAATTGAGAACCGTTAGATGTAACTTTTATCAGTTTACCCAGTTCAAAGCAGCTCAGATTGCTGCAAAAGTGAGCTATACCGATTTATCCAATGGACAGGAAATCAACTCCTACCCTTTGGCTACTGAGTTTGTATTTGAACATATTTATGCCAATTATAAAGGGGATAGAAGAGCTTTGGATACGGATTTAATTCCATTGTTGGATGTTAGGGCCGTGCCTTTCCCAACCAATGAGCAAATGGTCTATGATGCAGGAGAAGATCTCAAGTTACGATTGAAATCCATTATCTCGCAAAATCAAATGGTGGTACAAAACCACTTTAACGACTAGGATTTACACCATAAAAAAAGTGCAGTTGATTCGGATTTGGCACCCATTCCTTGCCAATCCCAACTGCACTTTTCTATTTTATCTTTTTAAACGAGTTGTGCCAATTCCAAATCGGCAATTGCCCCGTGTGAGGTATGGAAGGTAACCTCCCCGTTTTTCAAAATCAATAATTGTGGGGATTGATGACGTACCAAAAACTTCGATTCCACCGCATTGGAAACTGCCCTATGGGCATGTAAATCCAAAAAATAAATATCGATTGAATCCCCAAGCACATAACTTCCAGTAAACATATTCAAAACCATTCGGCTGATTCCACAGGTTGTGGAATGTTTGAAAATGACTTGGGTGCGTTCACTTGAATCCTTCTCAATTTGATTCAACTGATCAACAGATTCCAAAGCTACCCACGGTATTTTGGATTCTTTTTTTTCTCCACTTTCTTTTTTCCCGAATACGTTTCCGAATAATCCCATGCTGCAAATTTATATGTTATGTCGTGCTTGTACAAAAAGCTTACAAACTGACGAAATGTCTTGTGTTTTCAGGCGTTTTGCGACATTTTGACGCGTAAACCTATCTGGTAAGGTTGTTGACCAATTAAGACAAAAACAATTGAATATGAATTTCAACAACTTCACTATAAAATCACAAGAAGCCCTACAGCAAGCACAGCAACTTGCACATACCATGGGGCATCAGCAAATAGAAAATGAACATCTTTTCAAGGCAATTAGTTCTGTCGATGAAAATGTGCTCCCATTCATATTAAAGAAACTGAACGTCAATACGGCATTGTTGAGCCAGATTTTGGAAAAGGAGCTGGAAAGTTTTTCCAAAGTAGATGGCGGTGAAATAATGCTTTCCAGGGAAGCAGGAAAATCGTTGAATGAAGCGAATAGTATTGCTAAAACCATGGGTGATGAATTTGTGTCGATTGAGCATTTGCTACTTGCCATCTTCAAATCCAAAAGTAAGATTGCGCAAATTCTCAAAGATCAAGGCGTAAACGAAAAAGACTTTAAAGCAGCCATAAATGAATTGCGGAAAGGTGGAAAAGTAACTTCGCAAAGTGCCGAAGACACCTATAATTCATTGGAGAAATATGCCAAAAACTTGAACCAATTGGCAGATAGCGGTAAGCTTGATCCCGTAATCGGAAGGGATGAGGAAATTCGGCGTGTGCTTCAGATTCTATCGAGGCGAACAAAAAACAATCCCATGTTGGTTGGAGAACCGGGTGTAGGTAAGACCGCAATCGCCGAAGGACTTGCCCATCGAATTGTGCAAGGGGATATCCCTGAAAACCTTAAAGACAAAAGCATTTATTCCTTGGACATGGGAGCTCTAATTGCCGGAGCCAAATTCAAAGGTGAATTTGAGGAAAGGTTAAAAGCCGTAATTAAAGAGGTAACCTCATCCGACGGAAACATTGTCCTGTTCATTGATGAAATCCACACCTTGGTTGGTGCAGGCGGAGGTCAAGGTGCTATGGATGCTGCAAACATTCTAAAACCTGCTTTGGCAAGAGGAGAACTTAGAGCCATTGGGGCTACTACTTTGGATGAATACCAAAAGTACTTTGAAAAGGACAAGGCCTTGGAACGAAGATTTCAGAAAGTGGTCATTGACGAACCCGATACTGAAAGTGCAATTTCCATCCTTCGCGGAATCAAGGAAAAATATGAGACCCACCACAAGGTGAGAATCAAGGATGAAGCAGTGATCTCAGCTGTAGAGCTTTCACAACGGTATATCACCAACCGTTTTTTACCAGATAAAGCTATTGACCTAATGGACGAAGCTGCTTCGAAATTACGGATGGAAATCAATTCAAAACCAGAGGAATTGGATGTTTTGGACCGTAAAATCATGCAGTTGGAAATTGAGATTGAGGCGATAAAACGCGAAAATGACAAAGCAAAGCTTCAAACCTTAAATCTTGAGTTGGCCAATTTAAAGGAAGAACGAAACGAGATTTTTGCGCAATGGGAAAGTGAAAAAACTGTGGTGGACAATATCCAAAAAACAAAACAGGATATTGAAAATTTCAAATTGGAAGCTGAACGAGCCGAACGAAATGGAGATTACGGACAGGTAGCGGAATTGCGCTACGGTAAAATCAAAGAAGCCCAGGAACGATTGGAAAAACTTCAGGACGAACTTGCTGCCCAACAATCCGCTGGCACTTTGATCAAGGAAGAAGTCACCAATGAGGATATTGCTGAAGTTGTAGCAAAATGGACAGGTATTCCTGTTACCAAAATGCTTCAAAGCGAGCGTGAGAAACTACTGAAATTGGAGGAGGTTCTGCACAAGCGCGTAGTAGGTCAGGAAGAAGCGATTACCGCAGTATCTGATGCCATCCGAAGAAGTAGGGCCGGTCTGCAGGACGAAAAAAAGCCTATTGGTTCATTCCTATTCTTAGGAAGTACCGGCGTAGGTAAGACAGAATTGGCCAAAACCTTAGCGGCCTTCCTATTTGATGACGAAAACGCTATGACAAGAATCGATATGAGTGAATATCAGGAACGTCATGCCGTAAGTAGACTTGTTGGTGCACCTCCCGGTTATGTTGGATATGATGAAGGTGGGCAATTAACGGAAGCTGTACGTAGAAAACCGTATTCTGTTGTCCTTTTGGATGAAATAGAAAAAGCCCATCCGGATACTTTCAATATTCTTTTGCAGGTGCTGGATGAAGGTAGATTAACAGATAATAAGGGTCGCGTTGCTGATTTTAAAAATGCAATCATCATCATGACCAGTAATATGGGTAGTCCAATTATTCAGGAAAAGTTTGAAGATGCCAACAATTTGGAGCAAGCGGCAGAAGCCGCCAGAACTGAGGTAATGGGTCTCCTACGAAAGACCATAAGACCAGAGTTCTTAAACCGCATAGACGACATTATCATGTTTACGCCGCTGAGCAAATCGAACATCAAGGAAATTGTTCGCTTGCAGTTAGAGCAATTGAAAAAAATGGTGGCCAAACAGCATATTACATTGGATGCTACGGAAGAAGCAATTGCATATTTGGCGGGCAAAGGATATGATCCACAATTTGGTGCAAGACCTGTAAAACGCCTCATGCAAAAAGAAGTGCTCAACAACTTGTCAAAAGAACTGCTTGCAGGCAAAATCAAAGTAGAAAGCATCATTCTTTTGGATTCGTTTGATGACTCCTTGGTTTTTAGAAACCAAAATGAACTGGTAGAGTAAATTGCAATACATCAAATTTCACCCCCTGTTTCGGACGAGATAGGGGGTTTTTCTTTGTTGCGTTTTATATGGCACAAAATTTCAGGTAAATGAAATCTTCAAAGTCCATACAAATCTTTATTTTAGGGGTTTTACTCAACCACCTATGCCAATCATTATCGCCGTTCTAGGCATTCTACTGCTTTTCGTACTAATTGCCAGAGTTAAATTGAATGCCTTTTTGGCCTTCATAATTGTTTGCCTGTTTGTCGGTATTTTTCAAGGTATGCACTTACCGGATATTGTGAAATCCATTCAGCGTGGCATAGGAAACACCCTAGGTTTCTTGGTGTTGATTCTTGGACTCGGCGCAATGCTTGGTAAGCTCGTTGCGGATAGTGGTGCCGCACAACGCATCACCACGAGAATGGTCGATGCCTTTGGGGTTAAAAACGTGCAATGGGCCATGGTAGTTACGGGATTCATTGTAGGTATTCCTATGTTTTACTCCGTAGGATTTGTGATCCTTATTCCTTTGGTTTTCACTATTGCCATATCCACAGGTTTGCCCCTGCTCTATGTGGGACTGCCCATGTTGACTTCGTTGTCCGTCACCCATGGCTATCTTCCACCCCATCCTGCTCCAACAGCTATTGCGGCAATGTTCAATGCGGATATTGGCAAAACACTGATGTATGGAATTGTAATTGCAATACCTGCAATACTGGTCGCTGGACCATTATTTGCCCGGACGATTAAAAATGTGGAAGCTAAACCCTTAAAGGAATTTTACAACCCAGTCTTGATTCCGGAAGAAGAATTGCCATCCACTGCATTAAGCATTTTGACAGCACTATTACCAATTATTTTAATAGGAATTGGAATAGCAGGTGAAAACTTACTTTCTGAAGGCCTCCTTCAGGAAATATTGATATTTTTGGGAAATCCTGTTATAGCGCTTTTGATTTCAGTTTTGGTTGCCATCTATTCTTTAGGTATTTCAAGAGGTAAGGATATGAAAACGGTCATGCAATCCATTTCCACCTCCGTTTCCACCATTACCATGATCCTACTGATCATAGCCGGCGCAGGCGCGCTTAAAGAAGTATTGATTGACAGTAAAGTAAGTGAATATATAGCATCCAGTTTGGAAGGTTCCAGTATTTCACCTTTGATATTGGCTTGGTTAATTGCCACGGCTATTCGGGTTAGTGTGGGCTCTGCTACGGTAGCTGGACTTACGGCTGCAGGAATTGTATTGCCGCTCACTGCAAGTACTGGAGTAAGTGCGGAACTGATGGTTCTTGCCATTGGTTCAGGTAGTTTGATGCTATCACATGTCAACGATACTGGATTTTGGATGTTCAAAGAATATTTCAACCTAACTGTAAAAGAAACACTTTCCACCTGGACCGTAATGGAAACCCTAGTCGGAATTATGGGCTTGTTGGGTGTTTTGGTTTTAAACACAATTATTTAAAAAAATGGCAAATACTCCTTCAGAAAGATTAAAAGAACTTGGTGTGGTTTTACCACCTGCACCACCACCAGCCGGTGTTTATAAACCGGTTTTAGTAGTTGATGATTTTCTATATGTTTCAGGTCAGGGACCAATGAACACAGATGGCACCTTAATGATTGGAAGAGCTGGTGACGATTTGGATAAAGATCAAGCAAAATTGGCGGCCCGCCAAGTGGGCTTGACCATGCTGGCAACCATTACAACGCATTTTGGCAGTCTAGACCGAATTAAACGTGTAGTAAAGGTTCTTGGTATGGTCAATTGCACTCCTGAATTTGGTAAACAACCTTATGTTATCAATGGATTTAGCGAATTGATGGCTGATGTTTTCGGAAAAGAAAAAGGTATTGGAGTCCGCAGTGCCGTTGGAATGATGCTACCAGAAGGCATACCGGTGGAAATTGAAGCTATGTTTCAGCTAAAAAAATAAATAAGCCCTTACCCCAAAATCAATGTTCATTTTTGACGCTCATTTGGACCTCTCCATGAATGCTTTGGAGTGGAATAGAGATCTTCGATTGCCGGTATCTGAAATACGCAATATGGAACGCGGCATGAAAGACAAACCAGATCGAGGAAAAAATACGGTTTCCTTGGATGCCATGCGAAAAGGAAATATTGGACTCTGCGTGGCAACTCAAATTGCAAGATATTCGTACCGCAACAATCAGTTGCCGGGATGGAACTCCCAACAGCAAGCATGGGCACAAACCCAAGGACAGTTAGCATGGTATCAAACTATGGTAAAGGAAGGGCAAATGGCACAAATCACGAATGTCAATGAGCTAAAAACCCATTTGGAATTATGGGATTCCAATGCTGATAATAAGCCCATAGGCTTTGTATTAAGTCTCGAAGGTGCAGACTCTATTGTGGATATCGATTATTTGGATATTGCTTATGAAAATGGGTTGCGAGCAATAGGACCAGCACACTATGGCCCCGGTGTTTATGCATTTGGTACAGATGCTATGGGTGGAATTGGGGATAAGGGAAAAGCACTACTTAAAAAAATGCAGTCCTTAAATATAATCCTGGACGCCACCCATTTATGCGACCAAAGTTTTTGGGAGGCAATGAATGCATTTGACGGACCTATTTGGGCAAGTCACAGCAATTGCCGTTCCTTGGTCAATCATAACCGACAATTTAACGACCAGCAACTAATGGCCCTTATTGAAAAAGGCGCAGTAATAGGAATGCCATTGGATGCGTGGATGATGGTTCCCAATTGGGTTCGCGGGCAATCAAATCCAAAAGATATGGGTGTTTCCTTGGAGAAGATGGTGGATAACATTGACCATATTTGCCAACTTGCAGGCAACTCCAAACATGTTGGTTTAGGGACTGATTTGGACGGCGCATTTGGTAAAGAGCAATCACCTTATGACTTGGACACTATTGCCGATCTACAGTTGCTACCAGAGCTGTTAACTGCTAGAGGCTATAAATCAGAGGATGTTGAGAATATCATGCATGCTAATTTCATCCAGTTTTTATACCGTGCCTGGCAGTGATGTTAAAAAATGCAGGGTGTTGATACCCAACAGTATATTTTTATATATTAGCTACTACCAACTGAACCCAAAAAATGTCTACCAAAGCCGAACGGACCACAGCTTACATTATTGAGACCGTTGCCCCCATCTTCAACAAATATGGATATGTGGGAACGAGCATGAGTGATTTGACGGAGGCAACAGGACTTACCAAAGGCGCGATTTACGGGAATTTTGAAAATAAGGAGTCGTTGGCCATGTCAGCATTTGAATACAATCGAAACCATTTGCTGTCCATTTTGGATGATAAGCTGAATGTTGAGGGTGGTGCCATGGCAAAGCTGGATTCTTTACTACGATTCTATAAACAGTATGACGTCTTTACTTTACCAATGGGGGGTTGTCCTATCCTAAATGTTGGTGTTGATGCTCAGAACAACAACGACCTATTAGCCGCTGCCGTAAAAGAAACAGTCAAGGAAATTGAAGGTAAGATAGCTTTGGTTTTGGAAAACGGGTTTAAAAATAGGGAGATTCACTTACCGGTTCCCCCACTCCAATTTGCAAAGCAGCTGTTTACCATGTTGCAAGGCTCCATAGCCATGTCCACAATGACACGTGACCGAAAATACCTTGTCAACACCATAGCCTATTTGGATCATTTGGTGAAACAAGAGATACGAAAACCTTAAGAATCAATACCGTTGTAGTTTTACTGTTGGACAGTTTTCAACAGTTCTTAGCACTCAATACCATTAAACTAATGATTTGATTCGCTTATTTGCAGTTCCATGAATACCTACGAGTATCTCTTTTCGCTTTTTTCTTTTTTGGCATTTGTGCTAGCAGTTTTGCTATTCTTGAAGAAAAGAGGTGATAAAGTTGCGAATCGATTACTAGGTTTTTACGTACTGCTTTTTGGTTATAACGTTTTTTACAATGTCCTCTATTGGTCTGGAAAACTGTTCACTCCCAAATGTGTTATCATTCTCTTCACTAATATTCTGGTATGGGTTCTTTATGGGCCAATTCTGTTCTTTTATATCAGAAGAGTGGTATTTAAAACACAGTTTAAATGGCTGGACATCATCCATTTACTTCCTTTTTCATTACTACTGTTGAACTATTCCAAAATCTACTTCATGAACCCGGAAGTGAAACTGGAGTTGTTCAATAATCGTAGAATCGTTTTCTATATCCATTACTTTTCCCAACACCAGAACAAACTCATCATTGGTTTGATGTTCCTCTATTTCGGTTTGATCTTTTGGCAATTGGTGAAAGGCATATCCAGCCTAAATCGAGAAACTTGGCTAAAATGGATTTCATTTTCCTATTTGGGTTACGTACTGTCGTTTACCACTTATTTTGTATTAAGCGGAATTGGAGTACTCACTACGGAACATGATTATTTTATTGGAGGTGCGATGGTATTTTTCATTTCCACCCTTGCTTACTTTGGTTTTGTGCAACCTGAGGTTTTTGATGGACTTCCCATTAAAAAGGTGATTCCTTTAATGAAATATAAAAATACAGGGCTGACCACAGCTTTTTCGAAGGAATTAAGGGATAAACTTGAAGTTTATATGAATCAGGAGAAACCTTATCTAAATCATGATTTCAGATTGGATGATCTTGCTGAGGAACTCGATATATCCAGGCATCATTGTTCACAGGTAATCAATGAGCATTTTGATGCCAATTTCTTCAATTTCGTTAACCAATACCGGATCAAAGAAGCCAAGGAAATGCTCAAAACCGAAAAAGACATGACTGTTACCGATGTCATGTTCGCTTCAGGCTTCAACAATAGAGCTTCCTTTTATGCTGCTTTCAAAAAAAATACCGGTTTGACCCCCAAACAGTTTATGCAGCAAGCCGATAAGGAATCTGCATAGGACGTATTCGTTCGATTTTCTACCGTTTTATTTTGTAAACCTTTATAAGGGCAAATCTTTTTCGCATACAGAATGTATTCATTTGTTTCGGCAAGATTAGCTATGCTATTTGTGCCATTTATATAACCTTTTAAACGATCAATATGAATGCACCCTCAATTATTCAATCAAAAAAAGTTATTACTTATCTCCTTTTCGCTTTGATTTTCTCCTGTGGATCCAGTGATGGATCTAGTGATGATACCCCGGCCCCAACTCCGGCATTAACAAGTTTACAAATAACTTCTTCCAATGGAAATCAACTCGATTTATCAGGAACCAATTCGACCACATTGAATGTGACCGGTAAAGACCAATTTGGGGCTACTATTCCCATAGCCGGAAGTATTAGTTGGTCATCCAATAATAGCAACGCGACGGTAACCAACAGCGGTGTTGTAACTGGGAAAAACACTGGTAATTCTACCATCACAGCCAGCTCCGGTGGCGTTTCCTCCACCTATGCAATTACAATAATAAACTCAAGTTCACAATCAGGCACCTTTGTATATGTCAGCGATGCAGCAAGTTTCAATACGGGCCCATGGCAAATACTGCGCTATGATGAAAATGGCCAAAACGGGACTGTATTTATCGACGAAAATTTAGCTTGGCCTCAGGATATCCTCTTTATGGAAACTGATGAAGAAGTACTCATTTCCAACCTTAACTCCGGAGAAATCACTAAATACAATGCCAGCACAGGTGCACCAACAGGAAATTTCGCATCAGGAATTGGTGGTCCAACCCGTATGAAAATAGGTGCTGACAATCTATTGTACGTTCTACAATGGGCAGGAAACGGATTTGTACTTCGCTATCAATTGGATGGAACATTTGTGGACGAGTTTACGGATGTAGCCATTTCCAGAAGTATTGGTCTGGCATGGGATTCCAGCGGCAATCTTTATGTTTCATCTTTTGGAGATAAAACTGTTCGAAAATTTGACCCGGAAGGCAATGATCTAGGTTTATTTATCAGTGCAGGTCTGGCGGGTCCTACAGATATTTGGTTTGATGAAAAGAACAATCTATTTGTTAACGATTGGTCTGGAAACAAAGTCGTACAATTCAATGCCGCAGGTGAATATGTTACCGATTTTGTTGCAAGTGGTTTGAATCAACCAGAAGGTGTGGACTTTTTCCCAAACGGGGACATCTTAATAGGCAGCGGCGGCACTTCTGAAATCAAAATGTACGGCGCCAACGGAGTATTCATCAAAGATTTTGTTACCGCAGGTGCAGCTGGTTTAAAGCAACCCAATGCCGTAAGAATAAGACAAATCGATTAAATATCATCAATATGTTCCGTATCCTATTCTTAGCCTACTTGTTAACTGGTTCACAGCTGCATGCGCAAATAAAAATCTTTGAGCCACAACATATTTCTGACAACCGATCCTTCGGTATCAGCATAGCTCCTGAAGGCAATCAACTGTTATTTGTAAAAGCCTATGGAGGACGGGATTCTTTGCATCTTTTTGAATCACGGCGTATCAATGGAAAATGGAAAAAAGCACAAAAGGCATTTTTCGCGAACACTAATGTAAACCAAATCGACCCCACTTTTTCTCCTAATGGCAAACACATTTTGTTCGACAGTCTACTAACAGAAGAAAGAGGATACGATGTTTACATGCTCACTAAAACAGCGGAAAGTTGGACGAAACCTAAACTACTTCCGAAAACCATTAATACTGCAAAGCATGAATTTTATGCGACCATGGCGTTAAATGGGAATATCTATTTTACGCGTAGAAATGAAAGCAACGACATTTATGTTAGCAAATGGTCTAATGAAGGTTACAGCAAAGCTGAAGTCCTCAAAGGTGGGATAAACACGAAGTTTAGTGATTCAAATCCTTATATATCCGCAAATGAAGATTTTTTGATATTTATCTCCAACCGCGATGGAGGCTACGGTAATACTGACCTCTATATAAGTTTTAAAAATAAAGATGATTTCTGGAGTACACCACAAAATCTAGGTGATTTCATTAATACAAAAGCAAGTGAATTTTGTCCCACGATAGCACTAAAAACCAAAAGATTTCTTTTCTCAAGGACGATTATTCAAAATGAGATACGTATTGAAAACATCTATGAACTGCCATTACGAAAACTCCAATTAAAGAAAAAAAGAAAACAGGCCATTTGGCCAAAACAATAAAGAGTCGACAAGATAAGGGGTTATTCGGCCCTTACTCTAAAAATCCAGGTTTTGCCATCGTATTTCCCGTTGAATTTGCTGTCCCTTGCCTGTCTGGCCTCCTGCATAGAGTTGTAACGCGCTAAATAAACATAGTTGTATTTGTTAAGTGACCTAAAGAATGATTTTGGATTCAATCCTTTTTGTTGCAATTCTTGCATGAAGCTATCAAAATACTTCTTGGTTCCGAAAACATTGGCAATCAGATAAAATCCTGGTTCAAGACCATCGGCAGTTGCCACTTCCTCATATTTTTCATTGGGTCTGACTTCTACTTTTTCTTGCTGTACCTGTGCAATACTATCTCGAATTCGCTGTTCTTCCAGCAATTGCTGTTCTTTTTGGACTTCTGCAATGGAATCCAGTCTACGTTGGTTTGCAGCCTTTGCCACTTCCCGTTCGATTTTTTCCTGCTGTATCCGTTCTGCATTGGACAAAGAATCTTGGCGACGTTGTCTTGCTTGGGCTATTCTTTGCTCTTCAGCAAGTGCCGCTGCCGCTATGGAATCTTTTTGTTTTTGAAGTGCCGTTTCACGCTCACGTTCCTCGGCCAATTTCAACTCTTCTTCCTGCTGTTTTTTAGCTGCTTCGCGCTTTTGCTGCGCTTCAAGTTGCTTCTGTTCTTCTTCTTTCTCCAGACGTTCCAAGGCCTCTTCTTCCGCAGCATTCAACTCCTGCTCTAAATCACTTTTATCGGTATCAGTTTTTCCGATGTGATAGGCCATCACCAATTCTATGGTAGATTTCTCGTCTTGAAGCTGATCATCCAGACCAAATTCGACGAGTGCACCTACTGAAAATTGCTTGGCAAAAGTCACACCTGCACCACCAGATGCGCCATAAAAACTGTTATATCCGCCTTGAACCCAAAACTTGGAAGTTGATAAAAGTCCGTTTAGCCCAAATTGTGTATCGGCATTAGGAATGGACTTTACATAAACTATTGGGCGTATAAAGCCGTTGAACAACCCAACGGGAAAATCATTGCTAATTGTCCCGGTGACTACAGTTCCAGAATCCCCGCTTCCACCCTCACTATCCGAAAAATTGACATCGAGGGCATTTTCCACCATAAGCCCTAAATTAAATTGGTTAACCTGTAAACGAATTGCCGGCGAAAACAATAGAATAAAACTTTCTGATATCTCCAATTCAGGCAGATCTATGTCTGGATTGGGCATAAACCTATCGTCTGCGAGTTTTTGTTGAAATCCATAAACATTGGCCCCAACATAAAAACTAATATTATTTTCCAGTGAAAATGAATGCACATAATTTAAGTTAAGTCCAGTATTAAGAAATGTTCCCGTGTTATGTTGCAAAAAACCAACGCCCGCCGCGGCATCAGAATTTATCTGTTGGGTGTAATTCAATAAAATGGTTGTTGGATCCCCGTCTACCGTCTGCCATTGCCAGCGACTCCATAAAGCGATAGCATTTGGCATATTCCAGTCCAGTGCATAGGTTGGATTGACCAGACTTGCATTAAACTGGGTCAAATTATGCTGTCGTAAATCAGCAGGCAACGCTAGTTCCTGAGACCTTAACACCGTTGTCAACAATAACATGGACAGCCAAACCAGATTTCGGAGCATACGATAAAATGAAATTTAAACGTTACTTTTAAATGCAACAAACGTAAAATAAAGGGAACTCTAGATCAGTAATTATGCGAATCACCAAACTATTTTTTGTCCTAACCATTACCACATTAATGGTAATTAGCTGCAACGACTCAAATAAAGATATGGAAATTAAAAAAGACCCAGTTATTTCCACGTTCTATTTTATTAGGCATGCAGAGAAAGATAGAACGAATCCAGAAAATAGAGACCCTGAACTAAACCAGGACGGTTTGGGAAGAGCCATCAAATGGGCAGAAGTTTTTGATCCAATCCAAATGGATGCCATTTATTCCACCAACTACGAACGAACTTCCATGACAGCGGCTCCTACATCAGTAAAAAAGAACATCACCATTCAATATTACGACCCTTCAAATGTGGATATTGAAGCCTTTAAAGCAGAAAATGAGGGCCAAAATGTGCTTGTGGTAGGACATAGTAATACAACCCCGGAATTCGTAAATAATATGCTTGGTTTTGAAAAATACGAGCATATAGATGATTCGGACAACAGCAGTCTTTTCATTGTCCGCATTATAGACGGCGAAGCTACCGATATACGTTTACAGATGGATTAAGTTTATTCCACTGCAATATCAGTCAACTCTATTTTGGATAACAAATCCAATTTACCTTCTTCAAACAGTTTGCCAATATCCATAAGATTGGAGGACTTATCTTTTGGTTTAAAGTTGTTATAATCTACGAATCGGATATCGCCAACATAGCGCTCGTTGTATGCTTCCCTAAAACGTTGTCCGCCCCCATCAGTGTGATAGTCATACGCTAAATACCTTGGCTTAAATGTTTGCTTATCAAACCAATACAAATACGTATCATCAAAATCTTTTCCTCCACCTTCTTGTTGAAATGAAACTTTAAGCTTGTAAAATGATTCACCTTTTATAACTTCCTCGCCCAAAAATTCTTTGTTCACGGCCTTATCGTTCAAACCATATGGCAAACGTGCAAAGTAATGCACTGAATTCACGGAATTTGCATACTTAAAAGCAATGGAATCGGGCAATTCCACTATAGTATCATTAAAGTAGTGTGTTAACCCAGCATTGGTCTTTACATCTGTAATTGTTACGGAATCCAAATAAGTAATTCGCTTTAAAACCTTTCCACCGTTCGATAACGCTGAAATATATTTCCTTTCGCGAAACATAAAAGATGTTCCTTTTTCCTTATAAAGTTTGCCACCGCTCACCTCAATGGACTTATCCACAATTTCCTGTGCCGTTAATTTGGGTTTCGTTTCCTGTTTACATGAGATGATTGCTACTAGAATCAATCCGAAGAGTGCTTTTTTCATTTGGAAAGGTTTCATAGATATTCGTAAAATGCACTGCAACATTACAAAGAGTTTCTATTTTTGTGCCGATGCAACAAAACATTAACATAAAAAATAAGCGGGCAAGGTTCGATTATGAAATCTTGGATACCTATACCGCTGGCATTGTTCTTGGCGGAACGGAAATTAAATCCATTCGGCTAGGCAAGGCTTCCTTGTCCCAAAGCTTTTGTGAATTCAATGATCGTGGTGAACTTTTCGTGGTCAATATGCAGATAGATGAATACAGCCACGGAGGACATTACAATCATAAACCCAAGGCCGTTCGCAAATTATTGTTGAATAAAAGAGAACTTAAAAAGCTTAGACGGGAGGTTACTACTACCGGGTTAACGATTATCCCTCTTAATCTTTTTATCAATGAAAGAGGATTGGCAAAGATAAATGTAGGTTTGGCCAAGGGTAAAAAGCTTTATGATAAACGTGAAACCATAAAGGACCGGGACAACAAGCGGGATTTATCCCGGATAAAAAAGAACTTCAACAACTAGGATGACCTAGTTTCTGTTTTCCAGTAGTGGAACAAAACGAAATGAACCCAATTCCTGTTTTTCAAACGCTTTCTCCGATTTTCTTTGGAATAAGGTCATAACCTGGCTATCCACACCAACTGGGATAACCAATCTGCCGCCTATCTTTAATTGGGAAAGTAGGGCCTTGGGTACATGTGGGGCTCCCGCGGTCACTATTATGCCATCAAATGGCGCATCCTCGGGCAACCCTTTGTAACCGTCTCCAAAAATTACCTTTTTAGGCCTATAGTTCATTTTGCCAAAGAACAGTTTCGTTTTCTTAAATAATTCCTGTTGCCGTTCAATGGTGAAGACCTTAGCCTTCAAATGCAACAAAACAGCCGTTTGATAACCACTACCCGTGCCAATTTCCAAAATAGCATCATTTGGCTTTATCTGGAGTAGTTCTGTTTGAAATGCCACAGTGTAAGGTTGTGAAATGGTTTGCTCAGCTCCAATTGGGAACGCCTTATCCTGATATGCATGATCTTCAAAGCCACTATCCAAAAACAAGTGCCTTGGAATAGCTCTTATGGCATCCAACACCTTTTGTTCTTGTATTCCTTTGGCAATCAACACATCTGCTAGCTGATTGCGCATTCCTTGATGTTTTAAAGTGTCTTTCATTGGCTGGGTCTGGCCCACGAATTTAAAAAGAACCCATCAAAATTAATAGCGTCTTCAACGCTTATTTTTCATGGAAGAGTGGTGGCATATCCTTATTTTTGACAAAAACAGTAGGTATGCTAAAAGTTGGTGTCCTTGGTGCCGGACATTTGGGTAAAATCCATCTAAGACTCCTAAACGAATCGGAAAAATACGAACTGATTGGTTTTTATGATCCAGACGAAATCAATGCAAAAAAAGTAGCCGATGAATTTGGCTACACCCATTATGCCAACATCAATACGCTAATGGATGCTGTTGACGTAGTGGACATTGTTACCCCGACGCTATCACATTATGATTGTGCCCAAAAGGCCATTGAAAAAGGGAAGCATATCTTTATTGAAAAACCCATCACCAATACCTTGGAAGAAGCTGAGGCATTGTTGGAATTGATCAAAAAGCATAAAGTAAAAGGGCAGGTTGGACATGTAGAACGCTTCAACCCAGCTTTTTTGGCAGTTAAGGACAATATTGACACACCAATGTTCATTGAGACCCATCGATTGGCTGAATTCAATCCACGAGGTACGGATGTGCCCGTAGTATTGGATCTCATGATCCATGATATTGACGCCATTCTCAGCGTTGTGGATTCTGAGGTGAAACAAATCAATGCCAGCGGGGTTTCCGTCATTAGTAAGTCCCCAGATATTGCCAATGCCCGCATCGAATTTGAAAACGGCTGTGTGGCCAATCTTACCTCCAGTAGGATTTCCCTGAAGAACATGAGAAAATCTCGATTTTTTCAGCGCGACGCCTATATCTCAGTAGATTTCCTCGAGAAAAAAGTAGAGGTTGTGAAAATGAAAGATGCACCGGAACAACCTGGTGATTTTGATATGATCCTGCAAAACGCCGAAGGTGAAAAAAAACAAATCTATTTTGAGAATCCGGAGATTGAAGCCAATAATGCCATTATGGACGAGTTGGAGACTTTTGCAGATGCCATAAATAATGATACGGTACCGGTGGTTACTTTAGAGCAAGGAACCAAAGCATTACGCGTCGCGTTGCAGATCATCGGTTCTTTTTAATTTGATTCACCCAAAGGGTTCACTTAGAACCCTCAATACAAATAATACATAGCATGAATACAATTGCAGTAATTGGAGCAGGAACCATGGGTAATGGAATAGCACATGTTTTTGCCCAAAACGGTCATCAAGTCAATCTGATTGATATTTCACAAACCTCCCTGGACAAAGGAATTGCCACCATAACCAAAAACCTGGACCGTATGTTGTCCAAAGAAAAAATAACTGAGGCACAAAAATCAGATACATTGAATAACCTATCCACCTTCACCAGTCTTTCTGAAGGTGTTAAAAATGTTGATTTAGTTGTAGAGGCAGCAACTGAAAATTTGGAAATCAAACTAAAGATTTTCAAAGAATTGGATGAGATATGTGCTGCGAATACCATTCTTGCCACAAATACATCATCAATTTCAATTACGCAGATCGCTGCCGCCACCAATAGAGCGGAAAAGGTAATTGGAATGCATTTTATGAATCCGGTCCCAATAATGAAATTAATTGAAATCATTAGAGGTTATAGTACTTCTGACGCGGTAACCAAAACCATTATGGATCTCTCCGTTAAATTGGGAAAAACGCCGACTGAGGTAAATGATTATCCTGGCTTTGTTGCCAACAGGATTCTTATGCCGATGATAAACGAAGCTATAGAAACACTATACAATGGGGTGGCTGGTGTTTCTGAAATTGACACGGTTATGAAGCTGGGAATGGCACACCCCATGGGACCACTTCAACTTGCAGATTTTATTGGTCTAGATGTTTGTCTTTCCATTTTAAATGTGATGTGCGATGGATTTAAAAATCCGAAGTATGCACCCTGCCCCCTATTGGTCAATATGGTTATGGCAGGTAAGTTGGGTGTCAAATCCGGAGAAGGGTTTTATGATTATTCGGAGTCTCGAAAGGCAGAAAAAGTAGCGGGTCAATTTAGCTGATAGATGGCGGTTATAAAACCTTTTAAAGCAATTAGACCTGCTAAGGACAAAGCTTCATTTGTTGCTTCTCGCTCTTATGAAGAATATCCTAAGGATGAATTGAAATCGGTTTTGAAATACAATCCGTTTTCCTTTTTGCATATCATCAATCCGGGATTTAAATTCCATAAAAACACCAAAGGTAGGGAGCGTTTTAGGTTGGTTCACAACCGTTATTTGGAGTTTTTGGAAGACCACATATTCTTAAAGGATGATGAACCTTGTTTTTATCTGTATCAAATATCCAAAGGCGATTTCAATAGTTTAGGTTTCTTTTGCGCTTGTAGTGTATTGGATTATCAAAATGATGTCATTAAAAAACACGAAGACACCATCCAAAGACGTGAAAAACTCTTTGCCGATTATTTGGATGTAGTTGGCTTTAACGCCGAACCCGTTTTACTTACTTACGCCAATAACAGCGCCATTGATGAGATAATTAGAAATGAAGCATCAAAAGAACCCGAATACAATTTTACTACAACAGACAAATACAATCACCAACTTTGGAAAATTGATGATTCCGCCACGATTGGCAATCTACAAACCTGTTTTGCACAAACGGACAAACTTTACATTGCGGACGGCCATCACCGTAGTGCTTCATCCAACTTGCTAGCGAAAAAGAAGAAAGAAGCAAACCCAAATCATTCGGGCACAGAACCCTATAACTACTTTATGGCGTATTTGATTCCAGAGACGGAAATCAAAATATATGAGTTTAACCGGATGGTCAAGGACTTAAATGGATTCACAAAGGAGGAATTCCTAATACAACTGGATGAACTCTACAGAATTGAAAAACGTGATGACGGTTTGTACAAGCCAACACAAAAACACCATTTTGGAATGTATTTGGATGGCGAGTATTATTCGCTATACCTACGTAAAACTGTATATGGGTTCACCGATGCATTGAGTAAATTGGACACACAAATTTTATATAAAACCATTTTGGAGCCCATTCTTGGTATTCACGATTTAAGGAAGGACAAGCGCATTTCATATGGATACGGCAAACATAATGTGCTAAAAATGAAAGATAACATAGATAAAGGGGATTATGCGGTTGGATTTAATTTGGTGCCAACAACCATTGAGGAAATTAAGGCGATAGCTGATGCCGGACAGGTAATGCCACCCAAAAGCACCTATATAGAACCCAAATTACGCAGCGGAATGACCATTTACGAATTTTAGCGCCTATGATCAAAGAAAATCTTGCCAATATAAAAGATGCTTTACCAGAGTACGTAACGCTTGTAGCGGTCTCCAAAACCAAACCTGAAACGGATATTATGGCTGCCTATGAAGCAGGACAACGCGTTTTTGGGGAAAATAAAATTCAGGAAATGGCCCAAAAATGGGAAAAGCTACCCAAGGATATTGAATGGCACATGATCGGACATGTACAGCGCAACAAAGTCAAATACATGGCGGAATTTGTGTCACTTGTACATGGTGTTGATAGTTTACGATTGTTAACTGAAATCAATAAGCAAGCGATGAAGCACAATCGAATTATACCGTGCTTGTTGCAAATACATATTGCCGAGGAATCCACCAAATTCGGGCTTAATACGTCAGAATTGAACGCTTTGCTTACCTCTAATGAATTCAAAGCACTGGAAAACGTAAGGATTTGTGGACTTATGGGAATGGCCACATTTACCGAGAACCAAACTCAGATTCGCAAAGAATTTGGGAATCTCAAAACCATTTATGATTCCGTGAAGAAAAAAATTGATAGTCTCAGCATACTTTCAATGGGTATGAGTGGAGATTACCAAGTGGCCATTGAGGAAGGCAGTACCATGGTGCGCATAGGAAGTAGTATCTTTGGTGTGCGTAACTACAATTAATCCATTTATCTGTCAGTTCCATGTACGCTGTACTTGATATAGAAAGCACCGGAGGCAAATACAATGAAGAAGGTATAACGGAAATTGCAATCCACAGGTTTGATGGACATCAGGTGGTAGATCAATTCATCAGTCTGGTGAATCCTGAACGGGAAATTCAACCTTTTGTCACTAAACTTACTGGCATCAATAATAAAATGCTACGTACAGCGCCAAAGTTCCATGAAGTTGCCAAACGAATTGTGGAAATTACGGAAGGTGCAGTTTTGGTTGCCCATAATGCCCAGTTTGACTATCGAATTTTGCGTACTGAGTTTAGAAGACTTGGTTATGATTTTCAACGCAAGACCCTATGCACTGTTGACCTATCCAAGAAACTTATCCCTGATGCCGAATCGCATAGCCTAGGTAAACTGGTACGCTCGCTTGGAATTCCTATGAGCGATAGACACAGGGCCAACGGAGATGCCATCGCCACATTAAAACTTTTTAGGCTACTTCTAGACAAAGATTCAGATAAACGCATTTTAACAGAGGTTATCCGTGAAGAAACCGAAGGTGAATTATCGCCTACCCAATTGGATATTGTATCAGAGTTACCTTCTGAAACTGGAGTGTATTATATGCATGACCGAGACGGCGAGATAATTTTTCTGGGAAAGACCAAAAACGCTAAAAAAAGAGTCAATCAGCATTTTACCAACGTTGGGCAACTGGCAAGAAAGCTTCAAAAAGAGACCAAAAAAGTTTCTTTTGAACGAACAGGCAGTGAATTGGTCGCAATTCTAAAGGAGTATGAAGAAATGCAAAAGACAAGGCCAAAACATAACCAGGTAGCCAAAAAGAAGCTGTTTTCGCATGTGCTGAATTTTTATCAAAACGGTACGGATCATATAACACTGGAAATTGTGAAACATCGATTTAAAAAACAGCGGAACATTGGATTCAACGGGATTCCTTCAGCAAAAAGCTTCCTCAAAAAAATCAGTGAAGAATACAATCTCTGCCCGGATACTTTGGCATTGGCTTCAAATGGCACAAATTTAACACCCGCGAACAATTGTATTAACCATAACAACGCAGAGGAATTTAACCTGAAACTAGAAGAGGCATTCCTAAAATACAGCATCAACCAAAAGAATATTGCGATTTTGGATAAAGGTAGAGAGCTAGGAGAACGCAGTTTTATACTTATTAGAGAAGGCGTTTTAAAAGGCTATGGCTATGTGGAACTCAACCATCAAATAAATAATATTCATATATTGGAATCAATTACCACTCCAATGACAAGTGATGATAATACCACCTTCATAGTGGAGTCGTATCTGAGGAAAAACGACCATCTCAAAATTTTGGAGTTAACACCCACCGATTGAAAAGACAAAAAACACAGTCAGGCTGGAGAAATACCATTCATGAAATCATTTATGAAGCGGATACACCGTTAGGTAAAATCTTTGATATCGTCCTGGTCTTTCTTATTGTACTCAGTGTTGTCCTTGTAATGCTGGAAAGTGTAAAGGAGATTGATGCAAACCATCACAAACTATTGCTCACCCTTGAATGGGTCGTTACGATTTTCTTTAGTTTGGAGTATATCGCACGTCTTATTAGTATCCGCCGTCCTTGGAAATATGTCTTCAGTTTTTATGGAATTGTGGATTTTGTTTCTACCATTCCGCTCTACCTCTCCTATATTTTAGCAGGTTCTCAGGTTCTGTTGGCCATTCGGGCATTTCGATTGCTACGGATATTTAGGATTTTGAAGTTGGTGAAATTCTTGGGCGAAGCTTCGCAATTAAAGGCAGCCTTAAAGGCGAGCCGTGCTAAAATTGCAGTCTTTATTTACGTTGTATTGATACTTTCTGTAATGCTTGGTACGGCCATGTACTTAATTGAAAGTGATGAGGCTGGCTTTACCAGTATTCCGCGTAGTATCTATTGGACCATTGTAACACTAACCACCGTAGGTTATGGTGATATTGCTCCGCAAACCAATCTAGGACAGTTTTTTGCAACCGTAATCATGATATTGGGTTACGGAATCATTGCGGTGCCCACTGGCATTGTCACAGTAGAGTTTTCCAAGCATCAAAAAGGTAAAAAGGGCAATCATTTGGTCCACACCAACACTCAAGCTTGTCCTAGTTGTACCGCTGAAGGACATCGCGATGATGCGACCCATTGTTATAACTGCGGCGAGTTACTATGAGTTCCAAAACCCTCATTGCGGTGGTAGGCCCAACGGCCATTGGAAAAACGAGATTGGGAATAGAACTTGCCCAACATTTCGGAACGGAGATTATATCTGCGGATTCAAGACAGTTTTTCAAAGAAATGCAGATAGGAACCGCCGTCCCCACGCGTGAAGAGCTTGATACTGTAACGCATCATTTCATCCAACACATCAGCATAAATGAGCCTTATTCGGTTGGCGATTTTGAGCATGATGCAATTGCCAAATTGGATTCCTTGTATAAATCGCATAAGACCGTGGTTATGGTAGGTGGGAGCGGACTATATGTGGATGCAGTAATAAAAGGACTCGACAATTTTCCACAGGTGGACCCTGGGCTTCGAATTCAGCTAAATAAAAACCTTGAAAATCTGGGACTTGTTAGTTTGCAAGATGAACTTAAAAAAAGAGACCCCAACTATTACGAACAAGTGGATTTAGAGAACCCGCATCGTGTTATTAGGGCTTTAGAAGTAAGCATTTCCGCAGGAAAACCTTACAGCTCATTCTTAAAACAAGATAAACCTATTCGTAATTTTAATGCTGTTTATGTGGGAATAAATGCCGAAAGGGAAGTCATCTACGATCGAATCAATCAGCGAGTTGACTTGATGATGGAAAATGGATTATTGGAAGAAGCCAAGGCACTGTATTCATTTAGAAATCTGAATGCCCTTCAAACAGTGGGTTATAGGGAGTTGTTTGCACATATGGATGGCAGTTTTGATTTGGCCACTGCAGTGGAGGAAATAAAAAAGAATACCCGAAGATTTGCAAAACGGCAACTTACATGGCTCCGTAAAAACGAACAGATCATATGGGTGGATTATATGTATGATTTAACCACTGTATTGAATCAATTGCAATTAAACTAGACACCATGACCTCAAAATATACCATCATTATCCTCATGGGTGTTTCCGGCACAGGTAAATCCACTATTGGTCACCTGCTGTCCGACCAGCTGGACATTCCTTTTTTTGACGGCGATGACTTCCACCCCAAAGCGAATATTGATAAAATGTCCAATGGCATTCCATTAGATGACCATGACCGGGAAGGATGGCTTATTCGTCTGAATGAACTAGCAGTTGAGCATAAATTGCATGGAGCAATAATTGCATGCTCGGCCTTAAAAAAGACCTATCGGAAGCTATTAAGGAATAAAATTGAAGGTCAAATGGCTTTTATTCATTTAACAGGTTCATTCGACCTTATAAAATCCCGATTGGAAAAACGCAAATCACATTATATGACATCTGCATTATTGCAATCACAATTTGATACTTTGGAAACACCAGCTTCGGCACTTGAAGTTTCTATCACTTCCGGTCCAGAGGAGATTGTCGCGAAAATTCTGGAGTATCTGGCATCAAATAACAATCAATAAAAAAAGCCACCCAAAGGTGGCTTTTTATGTGTTTTATAATCTTTTATTGATTTTCTGCTTTAACGACCAATCTAAATCCTTCACCATGAATGTTTAGGATTTCGACCACATCATCTCGCTTAAGGTACTTACGCAATTTGGCGATATATACGTCCATACTTCGAGAAGTGAAATAATTATCGTCCCGCCAGATTTTGGTCAATGCCAATTCCCTTGGCATTAGATCATTTTCATGCAAGGCAAGCAAACGCAATAACTCATTTTCCTTAGGAGACAATTTAATAGGTTCTTCTTCCATATATGTTAGGAACCTCAGCTTGGAATTCAAATGGAAATTACCAATTTCGAATTCGAATTGCTTGCTGTCAGCCAGAGTACTTGAAGCTTTTCTTTGAAGAATTGCTTTAAGTTTCATTAGCAATACCTCAGAATCGAATGGCTTGTTCAAATAGTCGTCTGCTCCTGCCTTATAACCTTTTAGGACATCTTCCTTCATGGTTTTAGCTGTTAGGAAAATAATTGGAACGTTCTCATTCTTTTCCCTGATTTCGCGAGCCAAGGTAAATCCATCCTTGTAAGGCATCATGACGTCTAAAATACAAACGTCATAATTGTCTTTTTTGAACTTTTCAAACCCTTCCATTCCATTTTTGGCAAGAACAACATCAAAGTCGTTCATGGATAAGTAATCCTTGAGAACAATCCCAAAATTGGGATCATCTTCTACCAATAGAATCTTCTTTTTCTCTGTCTCCATATGTTTTAAATTAAGGGGAGTTTTATAAAGAAAGTACTGCCTTTACCTTTTTCACTCTCGGCATAAACCTCTCCCTGATGATCTTCTACTATTCGTTTTACATAAGCTAGTCCTAATCCGTGTCCCTTAACATTGTGAATGTCTCCGGTGTGTTCTCGATAGAACTTTTCGAACACTTTTTTAAGAACCACTTTACTCATTCCTGCACCTTGATCCTTGATCTTAACTATGATGCTATTTTTCACCAATTCGGTATATACATCAATTTTTGGGGATTCAGGTGAATATTTGACGGCATTATCCAACATGTTCACGATCACATTGGTAAAATGGGTGTCGTTAGCTAGAACTTCTGAACGTCCAGCATCCAAATGCGTATGCACATAACCACCTCTATCTGCAACAATCAATTCAATATGGGTTACCGCATCTTCAATAATATCATGAACATCAACCCTGTCTTTACTGATATCCAGCTGGTTTTTCTCCAATTTGGATATCCGCAAGACATTTTCTACTTGGGCGTGCATACGTTTATTTTCATCCTTGATCATTCCCAAATAGCGAAGTACTTTTTCCTTATCCTCTATTGAGTTTGGATTTCGTATGGCCTCTACTGCCAAATTGATTGTCGCAATCGGCGTTTTGAATTCATGGGTCATGTTATTGATGAAGTCTGTTTTAATCTCTGAAATCTGCTTTTGTTTGATCAATTGATAGATCGCACTGGAATATGCCACCATAATGACCAACGTAAATACCAAAGACAACAAAGCCATGCCCATAATGGATTGAAACAAGAATTTATTCATGGATGGGAAAGTGAGCAGCAATGAAAAATTACTAAGCCCTTCACTATCCTTGAATATTGGCGCCTTGTACATTTTAGATTCCGAAAATTTGAACTTCTTGGATTTCACTTTGGTCGGGTAACCTTGACTATAGACTCCATACTCGTAGTCTATATCTATGTTCCTGTTTCCAAGTTCTTGTCCAAGTAACAGTTCCAATTCTTGTTTGGTCACCCTTTTATGGATAGGCCTACTTTTGGCATATTCCATAAATACATCTTCCAAAGCAAGCTTCTCAATACTTGAAAGGCCACCAATTTTTTCTGCACGTTGTATGGGTGTCAAACTATAACTCTTACCATCCAAGCCGTACTCCTCACGAAAAACCGCTTTTGTACGCTTGCTTGTGAAGTTGGTAATGGTTGTTGAATCCTCCTCCCCTGTTAAGTTATCAAAGAACGTTGATGATATATTGTAATCTTCCTCAAGTATTCCATGGGAATAAAAGAGAATTTCATCTGAGTTTAAATCCCTGTCTACAAACAAAAAATTTCTGAACTGGGTAGATTTGGGTTGGTCCACACTATCTACCAATGAAGCCAAACGATCTGAATAATCCTTCATCTCCCTTTTCTCCACCCTACTTGCTACCTTATCCAGGATGTCCGTAACTGTTCTTGAGAATTGCTCCTCCTTGTCATTTATCGAAGTTCTAATCCAGTAAACCTGAACAAAAATTATCCCGATTAAGGACAAGCTCATAAGAATGACGAGAAGAACAAATAGCTTCTTGTTCATTGGGGTAAAATTAGAAATTTAACATTTAGGCCTTTTATCGTTTAACCTAACCTTAACAAAAATGTTAAAATGGTAAATCAATTCTTGGCTTTCACCAGTACACGGTGAAGATCTGACACTTGTCGGCGTGTACTTTCCAAATCCAAATTAGTGATCACATGTTGGGCCAAATCTTTTTTGAGCGAATCATCCATTTGGTTGTCCATGCGATCTTGGACTTTTTTCGAATCCACATTGTCCCTATCCATAACACGTTTCAATCGAATTTCTTTCGGAGCAACCACCAGTATTACCGCATCATATTGCTCCTGAACTCCATTTTCATATATCAATGCAGTCTCTTGGATTACATATGGACTTTCTTGGTTTTTTACCCACAAGTTAAAATGCTCGCGGACTGCTGGGTGCACTATCTCATTCAGGGAAAGGAGCAAATCAGGGTCCACAAACACCTTTGAAGCAACATAATAGCGATTCAATTTACCATCAACATATGATTCCGCTCCCAACAAATCCATAATAGCGGATTTTACTTTTGGTGAATCAACCATTAACTTTTTGGCTTCTTCGTCTGAATCGTACACAGGTATACCCAATTCCCGAAACATCCTGGCAATTGTACTTTTTCCGCTCCCTATTCCACCTGTAAGCCCAACTATTCTCATTCTTGCTCTAAAACAAAATTAACTTTGTTTACCATCAACTTTAAATCATAAACATTTTCCGGTTGACGAAACACCTCAAGTATCAATTCATCCCCATTTGCATTCCCTAGTTGTTTGTAATCCGCAACTACTTCAAAATTATTGGGGGAAAGCAATTTTAAACGTTCCACTGTGGCCTTGCATAGTAATTTGACCGAATTAGGAAAAGTCTTCACTTGATAACCTTCAGGATGATTGATTACCCGAACTGGAACCTCAAATACTTCTTCTGAAAATTTTGCAACCTTTCCGGTTACTGCCACCCGGGAATGCGAGAAGATACTGTTGACCAAATTTTTTGGAAAAACCAGCTGCACTTCTTGCGTAAAGTCGGTAGAGACATTGACCAATTTAATTTCTGCGGTTAAAATACGTTGGATCGTATCTATTTCGCTATTTGGCCCCTTTATAGTCACATTTTTTGGATTTATAACTGGTGGCCCATCCAAAATGTAGTTCTGCTCATATTCAATGTTCAGCTGTGCTACGACTGGTATTTCTTTTCTCGCAACTTGATACAAGTCAACCGTTAGTTGGTTTCTATCAAGATCCAGTAAGGAAATATTTTGCGACAACTGCCTATCCAATTGCTTCTTTAACTGGTCTTCACTTAACAAAAATCGTCCGTTTCTATATTCTACCTCAGCTAAATCCAAGTTCACACGCTTATTCCAAAACTTATAATAAAGAAACTGGAATCCACTAGTCCTTAATTTGGCCTCCATGGTTTCAACGGCATTGTTTCCCAACAACAGGGTGTCCGGTAAATTTCGGTAATTCAGGTTTAGATTAACCCGTGATTCATATGATTCCGAAAGATTACTCAAGAACCAAGCGAAGAAAGAGCATATCAAAAAAAGTAAAAACACCTTCACTTTCTTCCGGTTTAAGCCTTGCATGATATTCTTGACCACCTTAGTTGTTTTTGAAGAACAATTTGGGAAAAATCGCTTCTGGTTCTTTGTTACTAAAATTAAGCAAGATTGTGGATTTTAAGAAACCTAATCCATATCCAGTAAACTGGCACAAGGTTGCGCAGATAGCCAAAATCGAAACTAAAAGACTTTTTGTGCTGTACAAAGCATCTAGGAAAAGTACAATAAAATAGATTCCTAGAATTAAAATGGGGATATGGTATCCGAACAATGAAAGGCAGATAGCTGCTAATATACCCATGATAAATAGTGAAGGGAACCAATATGTCAGTTTTGCGGTTTTTGGATGCCATTTGTTCAATATGGGCCTTACCAGACCAAATTTGTTTACTTGAACAAAAAAATTACTCCAATCAATTCGTCTCTTATGATAAACATATGCATTCGGGAACAATCGTGAATCGTAACCAGCTTCCCAAATTCTAAAAGTCAAATCAGGGTCCTCGCCTGGATGAATTCTCCCGAACCCTTTGGTTTTCTCAAATACTTCTTTGGATAATCCCATGTTGAAGCTGCGTGGCTGGAATTTCCCAACAGCCTTCTTTCTACCTCGAATACCTCCTGTGGTAAAAAAGGATGTCATAGCATAGTTGATGGCCTTCTGGACAGCTGAGAAGGATTCGTCAGCTGCATCAGGTCCTCCAAAGCAATGAACGAATTCTGATTTCAATTCACGCCGCACCTCATTCATATACTGACTCGGAAGGATGCAATCGGAATCCAAAATGATAAAGTAATTGCCTTTGGCTTTTGCCATTCCGAAATTTCTAGAGTCGCCCGGCCCGGAATTTGGTTTGAAATAATAGGAAATATCCAGTTCATTTTGGAAAGAAGCGACGATGGGCTCTGAAGTCTCCGAAGAACCATCCTCAACAATGACCACCTCAAAAGGCTCAGAAAACTCTTGGTTTTTGAGGCTGAGGAGCAATTCCCTCACTTCTTCTGGTCTATTGTATACCGGGACTATTATGGAAAACTGTACATTCATCCTTAAACAGAAAAGCCATCCTTTATTGGATGGCCCTTATGAGTTCACAGCTGAATTATTCGCTGAATTCGTCGATTACTTCTTGGCTTACGCCTGTATTGGAAAATCCTCCGTCATGGAAAAGATTTTGCATGGTTACCTTCCGGGTTAAATCTGAGAAAAGACTCACAGTGTAATCAGCACAGTCTGCCGCAGTTGCATTACCCAATGGTGACATTTTTTCCGCATAATTGATGAACCCATCAAATCCTTTTACACCTTGACCAGCTGTAGTTGGAGTTGGCGACTGGGAAATGGTATTCACACGAACCTTCTTTTCCTTCCCAAAAAAGTATCCAAAACTTCTTGCAACAGACTCCAAGTATGCCTTGTTATCCGCCATGTCGTTATAATCTGGAAAAGTTCGTTGTGCTGCCATATAGGTCAATGCCACAATACTACCCCACTCGTTCATGGCATCAGCCTTAAACAAGGATTGCATTACTTTATGAAAGGATAGCGCTGAAACATCCCAACCTTTGGCAGTAAAATCATACTTTTCATCTGTATATGCACGTCCTTTTCTAACATTGACAGACATGCCTATGGAATGCAAAACAAAATCCAATTTACCACCAAGGATTTCCATTGCTTGAGCAACCAAATTCTGAAGGTCTTCTTCATTAGTTGCATCCGCTGGAATGATTTGGGAATTGGTTTTTTCCGCCAACTCATTGATTTTACCCATTCGCATAGCAATAGGTGCATTGGTAAGAACAAAGGTCCCACCTTCTTCATGCACTCGCTCTGCTGTTTTCCAAGCTATGGAATTTTCATCCAAGGCGCCAAAAATGATTCCTCGCTTGCCTTTTAATAGATTATATGACATACTGAATATTTATTGTTGGTTTTGCGGCAAAGATATCCATTCTAAATGATTTTGAAGGATATCCCAAACCGGTGATTTTTTACTGTAAAAGCTGCTTTGCGTGTGCCAACGCCGACTCTGAAATATTTTTGCCACCTAGCATCTCTGCCAACTCTGTTACGCGTTCATCAACATTTAGTTTTTTCATGTGCGTAGTCGTGCCTGACTGGTTCTCTTCCTTAAAAACTTTGAATTGTTGCTGACCTTTAGAGGCCACTTGTGGTAAATGGGTAATTGAAAATACTTGCATATGCGCACTCATATCCTTCATTATCTCACCCATTTTATTCGAAATTTCTCCAGAAACCCCAGTGTCTATTTCATCAAACATCATGGTTGGTAATTGCTCATATTTTGCTAAAATGGATTTGATAGCTAACATGATTCTTGAGAGTTCACCACCTGAAGCCACTTTTTTTAATTCCCCATAGTCAGACCCTTTGTTTGCAGAAAAGAGAAAAACCAAATCATCTTTCCCATTGGTCTTGAAGGCTTCCGAAGGATTGATTTCAATTTTAAAACTGGCTGATGGCATCCCTAATTCGTATAGGTATTCCTGGAGCAACGTTTTTAATTTTGCAATCACAGCATTTCTTGCGTCTCGTATAGCAATCGCTGCAGCTTCCAACTCGTCAGTGGCATTTTGCACTAACAACTTCTTTTCGGCAATACTATCTTCAATATTCTCAATGGTACTTACTTTGTAAGACAACTCTTCCCGAATAACAATCAATTCCTCAACTGTTGCCGCCTGATGCTTTTTTTGGAGGTCGTACAATTGTTGCAATTTGGCATTGACGGTTTCCAATCTTTCCGGATTTGCCTCTACCTTATCTTTGATGGTTTCCAATTCTTCTGCTACATCATCCATTTCAATAAACAAGGATTGCACGCGCTCATTTAAGTTGGTGTAGGAATCTCCAAAATTGGCCAAGTTCTGAAACACCCTTTTCAATTCCGACAATTGTCCTAAAAGACCTAGCTGCTCATCATTTAGCAATTGATGACCTGCAGCCAATTGCTCCATGATTTGCTCAACATTGTTCAATTGCTCAAATTCCGCTTCCAAGGTTTCCTGCATCCCACTGGTCAATTTGGCCGCTTCAAGCTCTGACAATAAAAAGCTATTATAATCATGCTCCTTAGACGCATTTGCCTGGAAATCCAACAATTCTTGAAGTGCTTTTGTCTCGCTTCGATAAACGGTTAGTTGACTTCTATACAAGGAAAGCTTGTCTTGGTTAGCAGCAAGAGCATCAACAACCTTTAACTGAAATTCATTTTCAGTCATGCGAAGGGTTTGGTGCTGGGAATGAACATCCACCAATCGCCCACCAAGTCCTTTTAGTATGTCCAATGTTACAGGTGTGTCATTCACGAACGCCCTTGATTTGCCACTAGGTAAAATCTCTCTTCTCAAAATGGTGTGATCCTCATAATCCAAATCATTTTTAGAAAAAAACTGTTTTAAATCGTATTTGGAAACATCAAAATCCGCTTCGATAATACATTTTTGGTCTTGGTTTTTAAGTGAGGACAAATCTGCCCTATTTCCTAAAACCAAGGAAAGCCCACCCAATAAAATGGACTTACCTGCTCCTGTTTCACCGGTGATGGTTGTGAAACCATTGGAAAATGGAACATTCACATCATCAATCAATGCATAATTCTGAATGGAAAGATTTGTTAGCAATACAGCGGATTTATCCCGTAAAGATATAGCACTTTGAAGAAAATGGCTAGTAATTTATTTCGTTCCAAGTACTGGAATAAAATGGAGCTACGCGATTGAGGGTTTCCTTAAGCTTTACAATATCCACTTTAGGTCCGTCGGAGAAAATATTACGGATTTCCTCAGATTTCGCATCGAAAAAAGTTTGAATCAAAAAAGCATTGGGTCTTCTTTTGATCAAGGTCTCAAACAATCGCATGCTACCAGCAATCACCTGTTTGCCCGTACTATTGTTATCGCCGAGGATATCCAACCCTTTTCTATGGTAATTGTACATCGCAATCCTGTACTCCCTAAATGAATTGCTCATTAGGTTATCCACCAACTCAAACCGAGAGCGCTCACCTGTTTCTTGGTTCCAACCAGAAAAATTGGATCCTTGCGCCTGGGTAACAATATTTTGAGCTTTGCGAAACATCTCATCACCACCTTCCAATGAAAACGTATCAGCATCCAAACCGAGGATTACATACACATAATAAGCTATAACACTAATCAAATTGGATTCAAAGACATTTTCATTGTAGACTAAAGGCTGAAATTCTAAATATTGAAAGTTGAATGCATCATCCTTATAGTTGAAAATTGGACTTTCGTAGGAAGTATTGAATACCGGTCTTGAAGATTGAATTTGAATATTGGCCTCAAACCTATCAGATTCATATTGACTGACGGTAATGAACATCCTTGCATTAACGCGTTCATTTTCTCGGTATACCCTGTTGGTCCATTTGCTTTTGTTTACAAAGTCACTAAGCGACCTTTCCAAGGTTCTAAAAATCTGTTGATTGGTCTGGCTTACCTGATCAGAGTTGACGGTAACCGTACAGTTTAGTTCCTGGGCAAAGGAAACTTGCAGGATGAATAAAAGTAAAACAGCGGTAATGAGCCTACGCATGAATTCTGGTGATAATTTCTTCCCAAATATCCGAAGCTACTTCTGGCTTCGTCTTCAATGCAAACGTTTTTATCTGTGAATTCTTATCAATGAAGGTTATTTTATTCGTGGCACCCCCAAAACCTGCTCCGTCATCTTTCAAGGAATTTAAAACGATTGCATCCAAATGTTTGCGTTCCAACTTTCCTTTGGCATTTTCCAACTCATTTTCCGTCTCCAAGGCAAAGCCAACCAAAAATTGATTTTGTTTTCGTTTTCCAAGGGACAAAAGAATATCTGGGCTGCGCTCCAATTCCAGTGTCAAATCGCCCGCTTTCTTCTTCATTTTCTCCTTTGCCACATGTTTCGGACGGTAATCCGCAACAGCCGCAGCCGCAATGGCTACATCAATTTGATCAAAATACTTGTGACAGGCATCGTACATTTCCTGAGCTGATGTAACACGTTCCAATTGAATGTTCTCATGAACAATATCCAAATTAGTTGGTCCAGCTATTAAAAACACCTTGGCACCTAAATTGGCCGCTCTTTTTGCCAGTTCAAAGCCCATTGTTCCAGAAGAACGATTTCCCAGAAAACGGACAGGATCTATAGCTTCTTGGGTAGGGCCTGCGGTAATCAGTACATTTTTGTTTTGTAATGGTAGCCCCTGTTTTAAGTCATCCATTAAGAAGCTCAGAATATTTTCTGGTTCTGCCATTCTACCCTCACCATGCAATCCACTTGCCAACTCCCCGGATTCTGCGGGTATCATTATATTTCCGAATGAATTGAGTTTATTTAGAGAAGCTTCCGTCGAGGGATGTTTGTACATGTCCAAATCCATAGCAGGAGCAAAATAAACTGGACACTTTGCAGACAAATAGGTCGCCAACAACAAATTGTCGCAAGTACCATTTGCCATTTTGGACAAGGTATTTGCAGTGGCCGGTGCCACTACCATCAGGTCTGCCCAAAGACCTAGTTCTACATGATTGTTCCACGATAGACTTCCGTCCTCTTCATTCACAAAATCCAATAAAACTGGATTTTTGGATAAGGTGGAAAGTGTAAGGGGGGAAACAAAAGAGCTGGCGCTTTGGGTCATTATTACTTTGACCTGAGCACCAGCTTTTATCAATAACCTAACAAGAAAAGTTGTCTTGTATGCGGCAATTCCCCCGGTAACGCCCAAAAGGATATTTTTACCGCTCAGCATATGTTAGGCGTCTTTCTCTGTGTTTCTGTAGTAGATTTTATCTTCCAACCACTCCATAACAGCAAGCGCATGTGGCTTTGGAAGTTTTTCATAAAACTTGGAAACCTCAATTTGTTCTTTGTTCTCAAAAACTTCTTCCAAGCTATCGCTATATGTTGCGAATTCCTCTAGTTTTTCCAACAATTCTTTCTTTATTTCAGAATTGATTTGGATCGCTCTTTTTGAAGCAATTGAAATTGCTTCGTAGATGTTTTCCGTCTTCTCATCAAATTCGTTTCGGTTGTGCGTAACAGTAGAAACGGGAGCTTTGGTGTTTTTTAAATCTTGCATATACGGATTGTTTAAACTTTTATTTGGCGTTTTCAATATAAACGCTCAATTCTTTCTGTATTTTTTCGGAGAGATTATCCGCTTTCTTTTTAAAAGAGGTCTCCGGGAAATAACGCATTAAATTGTTATACGATGACAGTGCTTCCTGCAAACGTTCTTGCTTTTTATTTTCAGTACTGTTCAAGGCTAAATTGGTAGCCGCTTCTATTCTATAATATAAGGCTTCCTCTCTATATATGGAACCAGGGTTGTCCGAAATGAAATTATCAAAAGCTGTCAATGCAGAAACCAATATAGGGTAGTTGAATTTCCCCAACTTATTGAACTGTTTGGCAATCTCAATTTGCTTTTTCTCTTTTTTGGCGGTCAACTCCCTGGCCATGGTATTTGCCTCTTCAAAAAATTCAGATTCTGGATAGGTGTTGATAAAAGTCTGCAATTTTGATAATGCCTTGTCTGTGTCGGTTTGGTCAAGGGAATAGGCCGGAGAAAGTTTGTAATAACTCTTAGCGCCTAAAAAAGAAGCTTCCTGTACTTTATCACTTCTAGGATATGATTTGATAAAACGCTCAAACTGATAACCGGACAAATAGTAATCCTTGGTTTCAAAATAAGAATTGGCAAAGAAAAACATCACCCGTTCACCTTGAGGTTTACCCACATACCTTGGTGCGATTTGTTCGAACAAGCGTTTTGCCCGCTTAAAATCACCAGCGTCATAGTATTTCTGTGCTAAATCGTACTTTACCTTAACGTCCTCATTTTTAAGTGCCTTTTGGTACTCATTACAGGAGGAAAATAAAATTAGCGCGAAAAATAACGGAAGAATCGACCTCATTTTCAAAAACATTTTGCAAAATTAGTGATAATCAATGGATTTAAAAAATAGAAATCCAACGCTAAAAATAAGGTGGTGCGATAGTTTTCGCCAAGGGTTTTGGCGAACATTTAACTTTGGCTATGCCGGTACCCTATCCAGTGATTTTAAGTAATCTGCGATTCGTTGTTTTAACGATGGCGTAGCTTCCAACAACGGCAGTCTTACCCCAGCCTTGCATAAATCCAATGCCTCAAAAATACTCTTGATTCCGGCGGGGTTGCCTTCTTCAAATATCAGATGCATCATAGGTAACAATGAATAGTGGATTTCATAAGCCTGTTCGGCATTTCCATTGCTCCCCAATGCAATCATTTGTGAAAAGGATTCTGGTAATCCTTGGCCCAATACTGAGATAACCCCTGCTCCGCCGGCCAAGACCGTGGGCAATGCCGTAAAATCATCTCCTGAAATTACCATAAATTCATCGGGTTTCCCTTTGATGATCTTGTCGATTTGGGTCATATCCCCACAGGCTTCCTTTATGGCAACTATATTGGGTGAATCATGAGCCAGACGCACTGTAGTTTCGGCCAACATATTACTACCGGTTCGTGCGGGTACGTTATACATGATTACAGGTACAGGCGATGCTTTGGCAATTGCTTTAAAATGTTGGTAAATCCCTTCCTGGGTTGGTCTGTTGTAATATGGAGAAACAGATAGAATAGCAGCAAATTCCGAAAGATCCAATATCCTTAAATCTTCAATTACAGCAGCAGTATTGTTTCCCCCAACACCCAAAACCAAAGGCAATCTTCCAGCATTGGCACGCACAACAGTATCTGCAACCAATTGTTTCTCCGTTTTGGACAAGGTAGCAGATTCACCCGTAGTACCCAGTACCACCAAATAATCAATACCTCCTTGAATGTTGAACTCCACAATGCGCTCCAAAGCAGCTGTGTCAACCGTAAAATCTTCTTGGAAAGGCGTCACCAATGCAACCCCTGTTCCCATTAATTGCTCCATTACAATTCGTTTAAAACCTTTAAATACTTTTTCAACTCGCTTTTGAATAAATCAAAATCATTTAAGGTCGTATTCAAAATCAAATCGTTGATTTTAGGATCCAATGCACCAAAACCTACTTTTAAGCGGGCCGGGGTTTTAACGGACAATAATTTCATTAATAAATTGTCTTCCTGATAATAATTTATCAGCATATCATACTCCCTACCCAAAAACTCCAATACGTAGCCATTTTCAATCTCACCTTTCCAACCTAAATCCTTGTCGGAAAAAATCTGGATGGCATATGGTGAATTTTTATCATATTCTCTTTTATAGCCAATGATCTTGATGGCATTGGGTCTTAATTCGTATTCATCGATTAGGTCATAGAATACCTCAGCATTCTTAAAATTATCCACATCCACAATACAACCAATACTTGAGATTCCCTTGCTTCTACCAACTACTGCTGCTGGTTTTAGCATTACTTCCTGCAAGTATTTTTGACCCGATTTAACCTTAAATTTATCTTGGAGCCCTTTTAAAAACATTATTTTTATGCATTTTTACAAAGGTAAATATTCTACCCAGACTCCTTAAAACAAAGATACGTTAGTGAATATTTTAAAAATAAAACAAATTGTTTCAATTATAACAATTTGTATTTTAGCTTCTTGCAAGAACGACCCCACGCAACTCTCTGAAGTCAAGGGTACTATTATTCCAATAACTGAAAGCTATACCGCCGTCGATTCCATTGAGGCCTACGTGGCACCTTATAGAAATCGTATTAATGCGGTTTTGGACAGCACATTGGCCATTGTACCAAAAGATTTGGTCTTGGATGATGGTGAACGCAATACCAGTATGGGCAATTTGTTGGTGGATATCTTGTTGAAGGAAACCAGACCATTGTTTTTAAAACAGACGGACAAGGAGTTGGATTTTGCGGTATTCAACCGTGGTGGTATTCGATCTATAATTTCTGCCGGAAATGTGACCGCGAGGAACGCCTATGAGGTGATGCCCTTCGAAAATTTCATTGCTGTGGTGGAATTGGATGGCAAGGCCATGCGAAATTTAATTGATTATTTAATCAATTCGTCTCGTGTACACCCTATTGCCGGAATGCAAATTGTTTTGGACAAAAATGGCAATTTGGAATCCGTCAATGTCAATGGTAGCCCTTTTGACGAAAACAGAAATTATTACGTAGCCACATCTGATTATTTGGTCCAAGGAGGTCCTAGTATTGGTTTTTTCAATGATATGGTCTCCGTCCATGATACCGGATATCTTGTGCGTAATGCAATTATCGATTATTTCAAAAAAGTGGATACGGTAACCGCAAATGTAGACAACCGATTCATTCAACGTAAATAGATGAAACGAAGAAAATTTATTGCCCAGACTGCAGGTGCTTCAGCCTTAGTGGGACTCGGCGGATTAAGTTTAAACGCTTGTTCCACTTTAAACCGAAAGCATATCACCATTTTGCACACCAATGATGTACACAGTCATATTGACCCTTTTCCAACTACGCATTCGCGTTATGCCAATTTAGGAGGGGTGGCCCGCAGAGCTACCTTGGTAGAGCAAATTAGATACGAAAACCCCAATACCTTGTTGTTTGATGCTGGGGATATCTTTCAAGGCACTCCCTATTTTAATTTTTACGGCGGTGAATTGGAGTTTAAATTAATGAGCAAACTCAACTATGATGCGGCAACCATTGGCAACCATGACTTTGACAATGGAGTTGATGGGCTGTTGGCTCAAATACCCCATGGTACATTTGATTTACTTTCTGCCAATTATGATTTTTCGAAAACGGTGCTCGACGGATTTGTAAAACCGTATAAAACTTACCAGCTGGATGGTTTGAAAATTGGGGTGTATGGGTTAGGAATCGCCTTGGATGGGTTGGTGACCAAACGACTTAGTAAGGAGACTATTTATAACGACCCTTACGAAATTGCCTTGGATATGGAACGCTTGCTTAAGGAGGAAGAACAATGTGATTTAATTATCTGTCTTTCGCATTTAGGTTACGAATATGAAAATCCGCAACGGCCATCGGATGTGTTGTTGGCCCAGCGCACTTACAACACCAATTTAATCATAGGAGGTCATACTCATACCTTTTTAGATAAACCTGAAATTCGAACCAACTTAAACGGAGCTTCTGTTTTAGTCAACCAAGTTGGGGCCTATGGCCTTAACCTGGGCCGTATCGATTTTTACTTTGATGAGCAGCATTCTATTTCTGCGGATGGAGTGAGTATTTCAGTTTAGAAAACAAAAAACACCAGTAGCATACCATATACCACTGGTGTTTTAGTTTTATTTGAATAGGTATTTAAAGTTCGCAATTAGGGTCCGTACCTTCATCAGATATAGTCCATCCTTTGACTTCAGTTAAAGTTTCATGAGCATCGGCACCTTCACAGTAGTATAAACCCTTTGCACCCATGGCTAAATTATTTGGAGTATTGGGGTTATTTGCCCAACCAATTAAAGTTGCGTCATAATTATTTACAGACATTCCACAATTTTGTAACATGTTAAGCATATTTGGTGCCTTTTTAAGGTTCCAATGTTCTAGAGAGCGATTAAAACTAATCGCATTTAGGAACATGCCAGTCATGCTATCAACATTGCTTAAATCCCAGTCTTCAATTTCACCATTAAATGAGCTGGCATCTTTAAACATGAGATACATATCTGAAACACCCTTTACTTCCCAACTTTCCAGACCTTTCCCTTCAAAAGAAGTTGCATCCTCAAACATATTTTCCATGGTTTCAGTTTTGGTAACATCCCATCCAGAAAGATCCCCATTAAAAGAAGCAGCACCTTTGAACATGAATGACATATCAGTTACTTTCGAAGTTTTCCAATTACTTAAATTTCCATTAAAAGCTGCGGCATTACGAAACATATTGGACATATTCGTCACATTTTGGACGTCCCATTCGTTTAGGTTCCCATCAAAAACATTTGCATTTGCAAACATGTATGACATATCTGATACCTTTGCTAAATTCGGCGCATCTTTTGCTTTATAAATCATATTGATGCATCCTGCAAACGTACTATGCAGATTTTCCCACTCTATTTCACCCCATTGATCAATGGAAAACAATTTATCAGATGTAGTACCCCCTTCGGCAAACATTCCAGGAAACTTGCCACGAATAGAAACTTTGTATGTACCTGCGAACTCATAATCATGTGTAAGAGGAGAGAAATTTGTTGTGACGTTTTCAACCGCGGATTCGTCTCCCCAATTAATTTCAAAATCATAGTCCAGCATGCCTATAGCAATAGTTACATTCTCTCCCGGATTATTAGTTTTCCAAGTTGTAATAAACGAACGTTTGTCAACAACATTAAGCGTGATCTTCGCATCCACAATAATCTCATCATCAGTAACACTTACCTCTAGCTCATGCGTATCAGCTTCCCAATTGTCCAGTTCCTCACCCTCTTTAAGACTTAACGCTCCCTCAGGTGTAATCTTAAACAAGTTATCTTCATCGGTTTTGATGGAGAACTGCAAGTTTTCGGAATCGTCGTCTGTAGCCATTATTAATGCAAGGATATCAGAATCAGAGGTATTATCGCCCACTTCAAATTCCTGATCTACCATTACCGGAGCGGCTCCAACTAGTACTTCTCCTTCGGTAACAGTGATTGTAACGGTGGCGGATGTGGAATCCGTACCATCAGTAACACTTACCGTTATGGTGTGTGTCTGACTTACGGAAAAATCCAAGGATTGCCCACTGGCCACACTTAAAGCTCCAGTCTTCGTATTAATGGTAAACAGTCCGTTGTCGTTTTCCGTAATGGAAAATTCCAATGTATCTCCTTTATCTTCGTCACTTGCTACCACAGTATAAAAGGAAGTGCCAGGTTGTGTATCCTCAGAAATGGATTTATTTTGATTTGCCATTTTAGGGGCCCTATTGGCCGTTTCCGGTGTGTCATCCTTTCCGCAAGAGTGCAGCATAAAGACAACCAATGCGGCTAGTAGCAAAATTCTCAGTTTCATAATTTTAGAGTTTTAGTTAAACCCCAAATATGAGCAGTACCAAAAGGAAAACAGCCTCCTAATTGACGGATGCCTATTTTGAGTTGATGGATGCCCAAATTGAGCTATCTTGATCTTAAAGGTGTAAATAATTGCCAATCCACACATCTTTTCTTACAACTACCACAAGAACAAGGGTTTGAAATGCGAAATTTCTTATCTTAAGATGCAACAACGTCTACAGTTTCAAACTTAATTCCTTACTAAAATGCCACAATTGAATTCCGCTTTGTTCACCACAAATGGGCCAATTAAATTTACATTCGCTGGATTTCCTGATGCCAAAATCTTAAAAGATGAAACATCCAATACGTGGGTACAACATCTACTTTTTGGAGATTTCATTACTATTCTGGACACAGAAGTAGTCAATAATAGAGTTCAAGTACATTCTCGAAATAAAACAGGTTGGATTTCCGTGGACAACATTCAAAAAAACAGGGTGTTGGAAGTCAATTTTGTAGACATTGGCCAAGGTGATGGGTGTCATATGGTTACCCCAGACGATGAACATTATCTTATTGACGCTGGGAAAGGCGACAATATGTACCGATATCTGTATTGGCGCTTTAATTTGGATGAAAATGATAGTCTTCCCATGAAATTCAAAGCCATAGTCAGTCATCCAGATAATGACCATTACCTAGGGTTTGCGGACATTTTTAAAGAAAATGCCATTCAATTCGATAAAATCTTCCACAGTGGCATCGTGCAGCGACCTGTAGATCATGCTAAAGGTTGGAATACTGAACTAGGCAAAGTGGAAGAGCTTTCGGACCAAAAAGACTATTTGCTGTCGCTTGAACTCACAGATTTGGCGGTGAAAAATATTTTGAACGACCCCAATAATTCCAGTGGAAATGGCTCTCAATTCCCAGAAACCATGGCTTTGGCTTTAAACCAAACCAATCAACCCGAGTTTGTGGCCCTCAACAATCACTCTGGTTTTATGATTGGAAACGGTGGTGCCAACGAGTGTTCTGTAGAGGTCATAGCCCCTATTTTGGATCAACAGGATGGTCATACAGTGCTGCCCTTTCTAAAAAACAATGGTAAAACCAAAAACGGACATTCCGTACTCTTGATGCTAAAGTTCAAGAAACTAAGAGTCATGTTAGGTGGCGACATCAACGAAGAAGCTGGGGAATATATCAATGGAAAATTGGGAAGCAATGCAAAATCCGTTTTACAAGCTGATATTGCGAAAGCCTGTCATCATGGAAGCCACTTATTTAGCTACGAATTTCTTGAAAATATCAATGCGTTGGGCACTGTAATTTCTAGCGGGGACGATGAAAATTATAGTCACCCTAGACCAGATACGCTAGGCGCTTTGGGCAAAACTGGTTACAGTAAAAAACCACTGATTTTCAGTACTGAATTGGCTAGATCTAATAAGGACTTTTCGTCAGCTACCATACCTGAATTGGTGAACAAATACCAAAAATGGGAAGAAGCGCAAAAAGCCTTTGATGATTTCAAGGCTAATTTTGTAGACTCTCCGGCCAATCAGCAAATTTTAGCTGACTTAAAGGCAGATATGGTTGAGAAATACAAGAAAATCAATTCGTATTTGACCAGATATGGAATGATAAGTCTTCGAAGTGATGGGGATCAGTTGGTCATGGCCCAAAAATTGGAAAAAGATGCAAGAAGTGGGAAGTACGATATTTACAAATTTGAATTCGACGCAGGAGAACAACGTTTTGTCCGAACAGATTAATGAATTAAAAGATGTTCTACCATCACTTGCAACTCCTCCTCCAAACTAATAGTTGGATATGGTCTTCCAGCTTGACGATACCAGTATCCTGCATTCCATTTGTCACCTTCCTTTCTGTGTAAGTAGGCATGTATCCAACTTCCTGTGGGGTTTTGCATGTCTTGTGCAATATCATGGGAAGCATTCCAATTGCCCTTTGCATCGTACCAAAGTGCTTGCAAACCTTCATCCCAAAGGGTTGGCGGTTCATTTTGTGACAAGGTTTCCAAAAATTGGTTGTAATCAATGGGTTTCGTCATCTTGGATATATTGGGGCCATGCCCTGTAGGCCAGGATTCCACCACAAATCATAATCAATAAATGATACGGCGTATCTATTTCGATGGTGAATAAGCGACCAAAAGCATACAATAAAATCAACATGGCCAGAAAAGTGAAAAAGCCAGAGATTTCACGTTCCTTCGTAGTCACCACCCTATTATAAAAAACTTTTGCAACTAATCCTCCCAAGAGAAAATTTAGCCAAATCAAAGAAGTTCGGTTGTTTTTGATCACTTCACTAAAGGTTGGGAAACCGCGATCTTCCAGCCGGACTAGTATGATATCGATAATCACCATAATACCCAATAGCGTAGCAATTACGATCTTGATTATTTTTAAGGCTTTTTTATTTTTTTCAACGAAATTTTTCATGATGCATAATTCATTGACCAAAAAAGATGTCCATATACCAATCCCAAAACCAACAACAGACTCAAAAACCACAATGGTTTTTTAAAGTCTTTCCAATACGCAATCCCTACGGAAATGGTTGCTGACCCAAACAAAATGGCAACAGGATAAAGTGAATCGGACATTTCAAAAGCAGTATTTGTAGTCCCTAGAAAAAGATGTCCAAGAATTGCCCCTAAGGCAAATGGAATAAAAAACAGTTTCTTTTTTGAGGCTTCCAAAAGTATAATATTGGAAGTATCATCATCTATACCATTTACGTTCAATATGATTTCCATCAAAATGTAGATCACGGCAAAACCCGCCATGATTCCTGTTACAATTTGATAGGTATCTCCCATGGATTCAATTTAAGGAAAAAACTGACAAAAGCGAAACTTACACCATAGTTTTCGTCTTGGTTCCCATGAAATGAAGATTAATTCAATTTTGACAGGAAATCGTGTTCAGAAATAATAGGTACACCCAGGTTTTCTGCTTTCGTTTTTTTACTGGGTCCCATATTTGCCCCTGCTACAAGAAAACTTGTTTTGGATGAAATGGAAGATGCCACCTTTCCCCCATTATCCTCAATGAGTTTTTTTAGTTCTGTCCTACCAACGGTTTCAAACACACCAGAAACCACAAAAGTTTGTCCTTTAAGCTTCTCAGATTGGTTTTCCAATTGCGCTTCCGATAATGAAAACTGTAATCCGTAGGATTTTAAACGTTCAACAATTTCCAAATTCTTCTGGTTCGCAAAAAATGCGACTACGCTCTCCGCAATTCGGGTTCCAATTTCATCAACTGCAATTAATTCTTCCTCCGTAGCTGTCATCAGGGCATCAATATTCTTATAGGCCTTCGCCAATTTTTTGGCTACGGTTTCCCCCACATAGCGGATTCCCAATGCAAACAGCACCCTTTCAAAAGGGATGTTCTTGGAGGCCAAAACCCCGTTAACCAAATTTTCCGCAGATTTTTCCGCCATGCGTTCCAACGGCACAATTTCCTCCTTGGTCAGCGTATATAAATCCGCATAGTTGGAAATAAGTCCTTCTTTAAACAATAACTCAACCGTTTCACCGCCTAGTCCTTCAATATCCATGGCTTTTCTGGAAATGAAATGTTGAATTCTACCTGTGATCTGTGGAGGACAACCTGTGTCATTTGGACAAAAGTGCTGCGCTTCACCTTCTTTTCTTACCAAAGGCGTTTGACATTCCGGGCAATGTTGGATATACTGGGTCAACACTGAAGTAGCTGGGCGTTTCGCAAAATCAACGGCAATGATCTTTGGTATGATCTCCCCTCCTTTTTCAACAAACACCGTGTCTCCCTCGCGAATGTCCAATTTTTCAATCTGATCTGCATTGTGCAAAGAAGCGCGCTTCACCGTAGTTCCTGCTAGCAACACAGGTTCCAAATTGGCAACCGGCGTGATTGCTCCTGTTCTACCAACTTGATACGTTATTTCATTAAGAATCGTGGAAACTTGTTCTGCCTTAAATTTATAGGCCATTGCCCAACGTGGTGCTTTTGCCGTATAACCCAGTTCTTCCTGATGTCTAAGGTTATTCACTTTGATTACCACACCATCTGTTTCATAGGGCAAATCATGACGCTTTTGGTCCCAATACTCCACAAACTGCATCACTTCATCCGTGGTTTTGCAAAGCTTTGCCACCGTGGGTACTTTAAAGCCCCAGGACCTGGCCATTTCCAGTACTTCAAATTGGGAATTGATTTCCAAGTTGTTCCCTACAATACTGTAAAGCAAACATTCTAGAGGGCGTTGCGCCACCAAAGCACTGTCTTGTAGTTTTAAACTCCCTGATGCCGTATTTCTAGGATTCATATACGCCTCTTCACCAGCTTCCAAACGTTCTTTGTTCATTTGGGCAAAACCTTCCAAGGTCAATATGATCTCACCCCTTATGTCAAATTTTGGCGGATAGCTGCCCTTCAATTGCAAGGGTACTGATTTAATGGTCTTGATATTTGTGGTTACATTGTCGCCCTGAAAACCATCGCCTCGTGTTACGGCTCTCACTAACTTGCCTTCTTCATAGGTTAGACTTATGGATGCGCCATCATATTTTAATTCACAGGTAAACTCCACCGCAACATCACCCAATATTCGTTGAATTCGTTTTTCCCAGTCCTCCAAATCTTCCTTGGAATATGAGTTGTCCAAAGAATACATTCGGTGCTCATGCTGAATTGTCTCAAAGTTCTTTGTTACTGCTCCTCCTACCCTTAAGGTAGGTGAACTTGGGTCATGGAATTCTGGATGTTCCTCCTCCAGTTTTTGGAGTTCCTTGAGTTTAATATCAAAATCATAATCCGATATGGTTGGGTTGTCCAACACATAATAATTATGATTATGCTCCCGTAGTTCTTCTCTAAGTGCAGTTATTTTTGAAGCTATACTCATTTATGTCTGTTCTTTCGCTATCCATTTGGGAACGGCAATTGGCTGATAGTTCTTCATTTGCGTCAATAAACCATCAATGGTATGGTCGACCAATACCATATCCCTATTTTCTTCTTTTAAAAATTCTTTGGCAACCATGGTGTCCAATAAGGTCAACATCGGGTCATAAAAACCGTCAGGATTCAACACCCCAATAGGGTTTTGGTGCAATCCCAATTGGCCCCATGTGATGATTTCAAATAGTTCCTCTAACGTTCCAAACCCACCTGGTAGTGCGATAAATCCATCTGATCGTTCATGCATTTTCAATTTACGTTCATGCATGGTATCCACTGTAATAAGTTCAGTCAACCGAGGATGAAAAACTTCCTTTCGCTTTAAAAAAAGTGGAATTACCCCAAATACTTTGCCATTCATTGAAAGTGCCCCCTCCGCAACCTTGCCCATTAAGCCAATTTTGGCCCCGCCATATACCACACCAATATTCTGTTTGGCCAAAACTCTTCCTAACTCGTAGGCCAAATCCAATACTTTTGGTTCATTGCCATCACTACTACCACAAAATACGGCTATGTTTTTCATTGGTAACATCCTTTTAGCATGCGTTCATTTCCGAAAATATCCTTTCTGAGTTCAATTTCTGAAAAATTGGCCGCTTCTAAAAGCGCCTGTGTTTGGGATCCCAGATATTGATTGATCTCAAAATAGATGTGTCCTTTAAGTAATAAAGAGTTTCTGGCAATGTTTGTAATTACGCGATAAAATAATAATGGATCTTCATCTTTAACAAACAAGGCTAGATGCGGTTCGAAATTTTTGACATTGCTTTTTATGGACTCCTTTTCCAATTCACGTACGTAAGGAGGATTGGAAACTATAATATGAAATTTGGTTTCAAGGTTAAAATTGGGGTCTAGGACATCCTGATTCTTAAACTTGATCGATACATTATTTGATTTGGCGTTAGCTTCCGCAACTTTCAATGCTTCTATTGAGACATCAATTGCTGTTATATGTGCTTGTGGTAAACGCTTAGCCAATGCTATTGCTATACAACCACTACCTGTTCCGATATCCAATATTTTCAATTCAGAAACTTCACGCATTGCCGTCACTTCCGATACTATCCATTCTACCAATTCTTCTGTTTCAGGACGTGGAATCAGCACATGGGAATTCACACTAAAATCCATGCCCATAAAATGTGCAACGCCGAGAATGTATTGCAAAGGCTTTTCCTTTTTTATTTCCGACAATGCATAAAATAGAGGTTCCTCCTCATCTTTGGTCAATGTCAAATTGGGTTGAACGACTAAAATAAATCGTTCGTGACCCAAATAGTGTTCTACACAACTATAGAAAAAAGAATCTACTTCTTCCTTGGGGTAAATTTCGTCCAACTCCTTGTGGAAAATATTTTTAATATCCCTTAAAAGCACTTAAATCTCTTTTAGCATCCAAACAGGACATGAATAATGACCCGTATTTCCCATCGGGGCATCAATGTATTCGAATCCATTTTTCTTGTATAACTCTTGAGCAGCCTCCATATATGGCATGGTCTCCAAATAACATTGTTCAAAGCCAAATGTTTTCGCCTTGTCCAGACAAGTTTGTATCATTTTAGCACCCAATCCTTTTCCTCTGGCTTCTTCCAGGAAGTACATCTTTTGCAGCTCACAGACGTTCCCCTCAAAGTTGTCCAACTGCGCAATGCCGGCGCATCCAATTATTTTTCCTTCCTCTTCTACCACGAAATAGGTTGCCTTTGGCACGTTGTATGCTCCATGCATATCTTCCAAGGCTTTGTCGGCATATGCTGTGCCTACTTTTGGCACTCCCAAATCCTCAAGTACCCTACGTATTACCTGGGCTACTTGAACATTATCCTCAGGTTGGATTTCCCTTATTTCGACCTTGGTCATATTGTATTTTTATGTTCTATTTTTGTCTGGTGAATATACACGAAAAATACATGCTGCGATGCATTGAATTGGGCAAAAAAGGCTTAGGAAAAGTGGCTCCTAATCCTATGGTGGGCAGTGTTGTTGTAAATGATGGAAAGATCATTGGGGAAGGATTCACAAGTCCTTATGGTGGTGCTCATGCTGAAGTAAATGCCATTGGCGCTGTTTCCAATGAGGAACTGCTGAAATCCGCTACGCTGTATGTTACTTTGGAGCCATGTTCGCATTTTGGAAAAACGCCTCCTTGCGCGGATTTGATCGTTCAAAAAAACATTCCAAGGGTCGTTATCGGATTGCAAGACCCGCATGACAAGGTTGCTGGAAGGGGCATACAGAAGTTAAAAGCAGCGGGGTGTGAAGTAACTCTTGGTGTCTTAGAAGCAGAATGTCGTGAACATCACAAACGTTTTTTGTCCTTTCAAGAAAAGAAGCGACCGTATATAATTTTAAAATGGGCAGAAACCAAGGACGGTTTTATAGCTCCAGAACAATCAGTAAGGAAAAACAATCCGGAACCTTTTTGGATAAGTAACGGAAGTTCCAAGCAACTGGTTCACCAATGGCGAGGTGAAGAGCAGGCAATATTGGTTGGCACCAATACGGTTCTAACAGATAACCCCAAACTTTCTACTCGAAATTGGTCAGGTAAAAACCCCATTCGGATTGTTTTGGACAGAAATTTGCGCATTCCCGCTGAGTTCAACGTTTTGGACGGCTCAATAAAAACACATGTACTTACTGCACAAACTGTAGAAGGCAAAAGTAATAGTGGAGTCCAATATCATTTCGTTGATTTCACCAAGAATTTACCACAGCAAATTTGCAATTACCTGTTTAGCCAATCTATTACCAGTCTTTTGATTGAAGGTGGTAGGGAAACATTACAAAGTTTCATTGATGCAAACCTTTGGGACGAAGCACGCGTTTTTACTGGAAACGCTGAATTCGGTTCTGGAGTAAAAAGTCCAACCATATATGGACACACTATTGACAGCAAAAATATTATATCGGATACCTTAACTGTACTACGCAATGATTAAGAATATAATCTTGGATTTTGGCGATATTTTCATCGACCTGGACAAACCTGCAACTGCAAGGGAAATGGTGAAATTTGGTTTCAGCGGAATTACACCGGAACTGGAGCAGTTATTCAACACCTACGAAAAGGGCTTGATTAGTTCCAGAAACTTTCTGGATACCGTGGCCAAACTTTTTCCAAAAGCATCGGAAACAGAACTGATAGCTGCGTGGAACGCAGTACTAAAGGAATTTCCAGATTCCCGATTGGAATTCGTGGAAGAAATGGCCAAATCCAACAAATACCGATTGTTTTTGTTGAGTAATACCAACGACATTCATATTGAATTTGTCCGTGATTATATTGGGGCTGATAAATTCAACCGGTTTAAAAATGCTTTTGAAGTGTTTTATCTTTCTTATGAGATGGGTATGCGTAAACCGGATGCCGAAATATTTGAATTTGTTTTGAACGAAAATAACCTGATCGCCAAAGAAACCCTGTTTGTGGATGATACCAAGGAAAACACGGATGCCGCTGCAGAATTAGGTATTCATGTTTGGAATTTGAAAGTTGGTCAAGAAGATATCACGCAATTAAAAAACCACCTTTAATGCTCGCATTACTCTTTAGTGTTCTTTGCACCAGTACCATATTTGTGGTATTCAAGATGTTTGATGTCTATAAGGTTCAAACTCCTTACGCCATTGTTGTTAATTATGTGGTTGCATTCACCGTAGGTCTATTTGTCTATGATGGGGAAATTAGTTTAAGTGAATTGGCAAGCTCATCATGGCTCCTTGGCGCTATGGCCCTGGGTATTTTTTTCATCCTAATATTTAATTTAATGGCTAAGGCATCCCAAGTTGCCGGTGTCGCTGTTGCCTCGGTAGCCACCAAAATGTCGTTGGTCATCCCTGTGGCAATTGGTGTTTGGTTGTACCAGGAGCATCTCTCTACCCTGCAAGTACTGGGTATTGTACTTGCCCTCGCAGCGGTGTATTTCACTTCCATTAAATCTAATTCAATGGTCATCTCAAAAAAGACCTTGATTCTGCCATTACTTGTTTTTTTGGGTTCTGGAATTATAGATACCAGCATTAAATATTTCGAAGAGCGAATGTTGGAGGCTAATGAGGTAGCCATTTTTTCTTCAATGACCTTTGGTTTTGCAGCTTTATCTGGATTTGTCTTCATTGGGTACAAGGTCACAAAAGAAAAGGTAGGTATGAACCTCAAAAATGTAATTGGTGGTGTATTATTGGGAATCCCCAATTACTTCTCCATATTCTTTTTACTCAAAGCCCTGCAAAATGAAAGTTTAAGCAGCGCCGCCATATTTACCATTAATAATGTAGCAGTGGTAATGTTGTGTACATTGTTGGCTATAGTATTGTTCAAGGAAAGGCTTAGCATTAAAAATTGGTGTGGTATTGGGTTGGCAGTGCTAAGTATTATATTGGTAGCCTTGTTCTAACCCATGGATAGTTTTAAAACCTTAAAAGAACCTGCACCAGAAATCCTCTACAAAGACAGGAAAAGTAAATTCTTCGGGTATGCTTATCCAATTGTTTCAGAAGATGAGGTTAAACCTTTGGTTGATAGCTTAAGGAAAAAGCACCATACAGCAAACCATGTCTGTTATGCTTGGCAATTAGGTACGGATCAGATTCGTTATCGGGCTAACGACGATGGTGAGCCAAATAATTCAGCCGGCATGCCCATATACGGCCAAATTCAAGCCCATGGATTAACCAATATACTTGTTGCAGTGGTGCGCATCTTTGGAGGAACAAAATTAGGTGTTGGCGGATTGATCCAGGCATATAAAACTGCAGCCCAGGAAACTTTAGCAGGTGCTACCGTGGTGGAACAACTTGTTAAGTCGTCGTTCAAGTTGGAATTTGGGTATCCAGAAATGGACAAGGTCATGCGAACCATAAAACAAAACAAAATTCAAATTGCGTATCAGGAAATGGCCTTTACGTGTAACATGACCGTGGCCGTTCGAAAAAGTGAAGCGGAACAAACACACCAGCTTTTTGAACAAATGCAAAATGTGAAAATCACTTCAATAGATTAATCCCTTAGTTTTTCCAAGATATATTCCGGACATTTAATTGGCTTGTTGGTAGCCTTGTCCATAAACGCAAGGACGGTGGTCGCTTCGGTCAAAAGTTCCTTTTTCTCGTTAAAAATCCTGTATTCAAATTCAATCTTGACCAAAGGCATTTTTTTAATGCGCGTTTCCACGGTTATGAGATCATCATAAAGGGCAGATTTTTTATAATTGATTTGTAGGGAAATTACAGGAAGGATGATACCATTTTCTTCCATCTTCATATACGACACACCAAGTGCCCTCAACCATTCAATCCTGCCCATTTCCAAGTAAGGCACATAGCTAGAGTGATGGACAATGCCCATCTGGTCGGTTTCCACATATCGGACCCGAAAAGAAAATGAATTTATCCGCATTTATTAACTGAAAAATTATATATTTAGAGGCTCTGTTTACGTTAAGGAAACATGCGAAAAAAAAACAAATAATTCAATGGCAAAATGATTTTTTTTTTAAAAGTTTTGTTCACATATTTGTCGCATTCAATGAGCATCCATTAACCTTTTGATGCTTTGACCCAAAGCTTAAGGCTAACCAATAAAACTAGGAAAAACTTTTATGAGTGTTACTGCAAATTCCGTATGGAACAGTTGTTTGGCTTTTATCCAGGATAATATCCAACCGCAGGCATTCAAGACTTGGTTTGAACCTATTAAACCTATCAAGTTAACAGACAATGCGCTGAGCATTCAAGTTCCCAGTAAATTTTTCTACGAATGGCTGGAAGAACATTACGTAAAACTTTTAAAAGTTGCCTTGACCAAGGAGTTGGGAAAAAACGCCAAACTTATTTACATCATTAAAATGGAGAATAAGTACGGCAATAAAGAACCTTTTACAGAACAAATACCTAGTTCGAACCGTACCGCAGTTGGACCTCAGGAATTGGATGTTCCAATTACATCTAAAAGCCCAGAGCTTAAAAATCCTTTTGTGATTCCCGGTATACGGAATATCAAAATAGAATCACAGCTGAATCCAAACTATAATTTTGAGAATTTCCTTGAAGGGGATTCCAATCGTTTGGCAAGATCGGCTGGAATGGCGGTTGCCAATAAACCTGGCGGCACATCCTTTAATCCTTTATTGGTATTTGGAGGTGTTGGTTTGGGCAAAACCCATTTGGCACATGCCATTGGCGTAGAAATCAAAGACAAGTATCCTGAAAAGACTGTGTTGTACATTTCGGCAGAAAAATTTACACAGCAATATATTGAGTCGGTCAAAAAGAACACTCGTAATGATTTCATCCATTTTTATCAGTTGATCGATGTGTTGATTATTGATGATGTCCAATTCTTATCCGGGAAATCAGGTACCCAGGATGTGTTCTTCCATATTTTCAACCATTTGCACCAAAATGGGAAGCAAGTCATACTTACATCGGATAAAGCGCCGGTGGATATGCAAGACATAGAGCAACGATTGCTTTCCCGCTTCAAATGGGGACTTTCAGCAGAGCTACAAAGTCCGGATTATGAAACAAGGGTGTCCATCCTTAAAAACAAATTGTACCGCGATGGTGTTGAAATGCCAGAAGAGATCATCGACCATGTTGCCAAGAACATCAAAACAAATATTAGGGAACTGGAAGGAGCCATCATTTCATTGATTGCCCAATCCTCTTTCAATAAACGTGAGGTTACTTTGGAGTTGGCACAACAGGTTGTTGAAAAATTTGTGAAGAATACCAAGCGCGAAGTTTCTATTGATTATATCCAAAAGGTGGTTTCTGACTATTTTGAAATGGATGTGGCAACACTTCAATCCAAAACCAGAAAACGCCATATCGTTCAGGCAAGACAATTGGCCATGTTCTTCGCCAAAAAATTCACTAAGGCCTCTTTGGCAAGTATTGGATCTCAAATTGGAAAAAGAGATCATGCCACAGTATTGCATGCGTGCAAGACTGTAGACAATTTGGCCGAAACCGATAAGCAGTTCAGAAAGTATATAGAAGACCTGAACAAGAAATTCTCCTAAACCAAACTTCTTTACAATGAAAACCAAGGTTTTAATGGTCTGCTTGGGTAACATATGCAGGTCACCCTTGGCTGAAGGTGTTTTAAAATCTAAAGTTAATCCGGATTTGGTCTATGTGGATTCCGCTGGTACAGCAGGATACCACGTTGGCAACCCTCCGGACCCAAGATCAATAAAAGTTGCCGGTACGCATGGAATTGATATCAGCAAACAAAGATGTCGCAAGTTCAGCGCAACCGACTTTGAGACGTTTGATATGATTTATGCAATGGATCGCAGTAACTTATCAAACATTATGGCATTGGCGAGGAACAATGATGATACCCAAAAAGTAAAATTGTTATTGGATGAAGTCGATTTAGGAATTACGGAAGTTCCTGACCCCTATTACGGAGGACCAGATGGATTTGAGGACGTTTACCAAATGGTTGATGAAGCTTGTGAGGCCATTGCAAAAAATCTGATTTGAGGATATGGAGGAAAACAAACCAGGACTAGTATTAGGTAAAGTATATTTGATTCCTACCACTTTGGGTGATAATGCTCCATTGGAAGTATTGCCCATCTCCATTAAACGTACCATTGAGAACATCGACTACTATGTGGTTGAGAATGAAAAGACCGCTAGACGTTTTATAAAAAAAGTAAGCCCCGGGAAAGTACAACCAGAATTGCATATTGAGACCTTAAATAAATACACGGACCCAGAGGTGATTCCCTCCTATTTAGACCCATGTATAAGCGGACACAATATTGGAGTCTTGTCAGAAGCAGGTTGTCCAGGTATTGCTGACCCAGGTGCAGCCGTGGTTAAAGCTGCGCATGAGAGACGTATCCAAGTTGTTCCTCTTGTAGGGCCATCTTCCATTTTAATGGCGATGATGAGCAGTGGCATGAATGGTCAAAATTTCGCTTTCAACGGATACTTACCAATTGATAAGGCTGAACGAAAATCCAAGCTGAAGCAATTGGAAAAGCTATCCAAAGAGAAAGGCCAATCCCAAATATTCATGGAGACTCCATACAGAAATGAAAAACTGATTGATGAACTAACAAGGGTGCTTCAAAAAGGCACGCAGTTATGCATAGCCTGTGACATAACCCTTCCAACGGAATTCATTCAGACAAAAAGCGTGCACGAATGGAGTGAAATAACACTGGATTTGAACAAACGGCCTGCCATATTTGTTTTACAGGCATAAAAAAACCAAGGCATGGCCTTGGTTTTTTTACAATACTATAATTCCAATTTAAATCTTTGCATTCTTTTTCTGGGGAATGGAACAGATATCAAATCCAGAGAACTTACGCATATAATACGAGATATTACTGCCATAAGCATCTGCAACATCATCATTACCATAAGACCTTAAGTACTTTTTCACGTTACCGGCACCTGCCAAATGTGCGGCAGCAATGATTCCGGATTCCGTAATTTCCGTACCTCGGATTTTCTTTCCGTTGTACAATTTAATGTACCTTCTCAAAATCCACTTGTTCCTTGCAACGTTGGCCTCAAAAGCCCTTTCCTGCAATACAGGGTCATTTAAGAAATTAGTGGCATTGTATACACCCAAAAGTTTTAAGGTTCCTGCACCAAATTGGTACTTTCCCATATACCCCAATGTATTCACCACATCATATCGTCCTTGTGATTCCTTAAAAGCCAATGCTTCCTTGAATCCGTTGTACGCTGTCCCAACAAAGGGAGGGTTTTGCATCTCTTCAACATAAGCGGCAGGCTGAAACATAACTTTAGTTTCTTCATTTCCGCTAACAATCAACGAATTTGGAATCTTCACATCCACTTTAACAGGGGCTGTGTAGGAAACGAAACTCGTCAAAATTACAACCATGGCAAGATGCAGTATAAAACCAATCCATCTTTTCATAATCAACATATTTAATATTTCAATGCACTATCACATTAAAATTAAATTTGGCCGGCAAATATAGGGGGAGACTTTATTTTAACAATGATAAAGCTCCTAAGAATTTCTTAAAAGTGGCTTAAAACACGTTAAAATGCTGAATATTAACGACAAGCAGTACTATCGACGTACATTTTTCTGATTTAGCCATCGGACATATTGCACCTTATTTCGGTTGTGCTGCGCAAGGGTTTCAGCAAACATGTGGTAACCAAAATTGGAAACATCAGCAACAAAATACAGGTACTTGTGATTCTCGGGATTCAAAACTGCTTCAATAGAAGAAATGTCCGGCATAGTGATTGGACCAGGGGGTACTCCTTTATTTTTATAGGTATTATAAGGCGATTCAATTTCCAAATCCCTGTAGAGCACACGTTTAATAATGGTGTCGTAATTGCCCGTTTCTTTTTTGATGGCATATATCACCGTAGGGTCGGCCTGCAATAAAATCCCTTTTTTAATTCGATTTAGGTAAACCCCAGCAACTCTAGCTCGTTCATCGGACTTTACGGTTTCTTTTTGCACAATAGCAGCCAAAGAAATTACCTGTGCAGGGGTCATTTTTTGTTTTTGGGCTTTATCCAACCGCTCTGCAGTCCAATATTTTTGATACTCCTTAAGCATGCGTGATCTAAATCCGTCTGCGTTGGTATTCCAAAAGAACTCATAGGTATTTGGAAGATACATCCCCAATTTGGTATCATCATCAAATCCATTGCGGTCCAGATACTCCGCATCGTTGAACGCCTTTAAAAGTGATACACTATCCGCCTCAATCTGTTGGGCGATTCTTCCTGCTAATGCAGCAACTGATTCTTGATTATTAAAAGACACCTTTACCGGAATATTTCTGCTCCTGAGCGTATTGATCATATCATTATTGCTCATCCCTTTCATAATAGCATACTTTCCTCCTTTGATATTGCCGCTGTATCCCTTCCGTTCTGCAACAGACTCGAATGTGGAAATATTCTTCACTAAGGGTTCCAATAACACTTTAACATCCGCCATAGTTGCATCCGATGGGATAAATACATAAGCTTCATCATTATTGAATTGGGTATTGGGACTAAATATGGCACTGTAGATTTGATATGCGATAACTCCACAGATTACCAATCCTAAAACGGCTGTTGCCCAAAGTACTCTTTTAAGGTGCATTATGATTTAATTTTTTGAAATAGCAGTTCATTCTTGAATCCCGAATTGGTTCTAATCCAATCCTTTTTAGTTCCTATCTGAACAAATCCTAATTTTTCAAACAAGTGTATACTCGCCTTATTCTCTTCTAAAATGTTAGCATACAATTGATGCAAATCCAAAACGGAAAACGCATAGGAACAAAGGATTTCCAATGCTTCTGCACCCCATCCCTTGTTTCTATCTTCGGGCTTTATGATAATAATACCTATACCCGCTCGCTTGTGCTTTGGGTCAAAATCAAACAAATCGATAAGACCGATACAATTGTCATCCATGGTAGATATGCATAAACGCAATTGTTTTACTTCAAATATATCCCGATGCGCATTGTCCAAATACAAGCGTAGCACTTTTTTGGAATACGGTTTAAGTGTGCCACTGATCTCCCAAACCGCAGTATCATTCTCCAACAGATAGAGGAAATCCAAATCCTGGGGTTCTAACGCTCGTAAGTATATATGTTTTCCCGTGAGGTTTACCATGTAATCTCTCCTTTGAACACCTGTTGTGTGGGACCAATTAAATTAATATCTGAATAAGCTCCGTTGCTTGTTTCAAAACTTATGGCCAAATCCCCTCCTTTAGTATTGATGTTGATTTTATTGGATTGGGTCTTGCCGATTTTATGCATTGCTATGGCAACTGCAGTTACGCCAGTACCGCATGATAAGGTCTCATTTTCAACACCTCGTTCATAAGTACGGACATCAAAAGAATCCTCGTTCTGCTGTTCTACAAAATTGATGTTACTACCGGATTCACCATACATCCCATAACGCAATTTTGCACCTTCCTTTTTTACATCAAATTTTTCCAGTCCCTCTACAATCTGCACATGATGTGGTGAGCCCGTATTTAAAAAACTATATGCCGGTTTTTCGCGTACTTCAGTAACATCATGCATCTGTAATGTCACCACGTTTTCGGAATCAATTCCGGCATCATGGATACCATCAATAGCCCTAAAAGTTGTTTTTTCAGGAATCATCCCAAGGTATTTGGCAAATGCCACAGCACATCTACCTCCATTACCACACATGCTTTGGCTTGCATCAGAATTATAATAATCCATATGGAAATCCACTTCGGAATCATTTTCAAGTAATATTAATCCATCAGCCCCAATCCCAAACCTTCGGTCACAAAGTTTTGAAATCAATTTGGTATCATTTTTGGGGAAAATGTCTTGACGATTATCAATGAAAATGAAATCGTTTCCAGTGCCTTGGTATTTGTAAAAATCGACCTGCATAACGTTTAGCAAAGGAACAAAGATAGCGTATTCTTTAAGGATTTTTTTGTAGTTAAAAACGAGTTAAACCGACTAAGGCATTAACAGATTCATTTAATTTTGTTGAACCTAAATGTTAAATTATTACTGAATTATGAAGAGACTAGGCGGATTACTACTTGTAAGCATATTTGCAGGTGCCATTACTTTGGGCGCATATAAACTTTTTTTTGAAGATAATACCTATAAGTGGGTGGCTACAGGAGAAGAAACTCCTTTGATTAGCACTAGTGCACTCACCACCTCCGCAAAAGGTGCTGGTATTAACGAAGTTGACTTCACAATAGCTGCTGAAAAAACCGTGAATGCCGTTGTTCACGTGAAGAATTTAAGCGTTAGTAAAGGTAATTCTGGTAGCCTTGCCGATTTCTTTTATGGATTTGAGCGTCAACAAACACCTCAAATTGGGACTGGGTCTGGAGTAATAATCTCCCCAGATGGCTACATCGTTACAAATAACCATGTAATCGATAACGCCACGCAATTGGAGGTCACACTAAACAATAAGAAAACCTATGATGCCGAAGTAATTGGTACGGATTCCAACTCAGATATCGCACTATTGAAGATTGACGTGGATAATCCACTCCCCTACTTAGCATTTGGGAATTCCGATAATGCCCGTGTTGGCGAATGGGTACTAGCTGTTGGCAACCCGTTCAGTCTTACGTCCACTGTTACTGCTGGTATTGTAAGCGCCAAGGCAAGAAGTTTAGGACGCAACCAAAGTTTTATACAAACCGATGCCGCCGTGAATCCAGGAAATAGTGGTGGTGCTTTAGTAAATACCAATGGAGATTTAATAGGCATCAACACCGCAATTACTTCCCAAACAGGCTCTTATGTAGGCTACGCTTTTGCGGTTCCTAGTAATATTGCCAAAAAGGTAGTTGAGGACATTATGGAATTTGGCAACGTTCAAAGAGGACTGCTAGGAATTTCTGCTGCCAATGTAAATTCCAGAGCTGCTATTGAAATGGGCTTGAATGAAATTGAAGGCGTTTATGTTTCCCAAGTTTCCGAAGACTCTGGCGCTGCAGATGCAGGTTTGCAGGAAGGCGACATTATTAAGCAAGTGGACAATATCAAGGTGCGTAAATTTTCGGAGCTTACAGGATATCTTTCTTCCAAAAGACCAGGTGACACCATAGAAGTAACTGTAGATCGAGAAGGTAGAAGACTCGTCAAAAGTGTTACGCTCAAAAAACAAAACTCAATCATTTTACCAAATACCGGTTTTATGGTCAAAAATCTATCGGATGCCGATAAAAAGAAATTTGGTGTAAAAAATGGTGTAAAAATCATTGACGTTCCAGAAGGCTATGGCAGATATGATTTGGAAAACAAAGTCATCATTGCCTTGGATGACAATGAAATCAACAACATTGATGATGCTCGTGAGCATTTTGGGGAAATCTCAAGATATGGTCGGACAAGCTTCACAATGATCAACGAAAAAGGAGAAAAAGAACGATTAATTCTACAATAATCCAATTTCTTTGCAAGACCTTGAAAAGCGCCCTAAAAGGGTGCTTTTTTATTGCCCTTTCTTTTTACGAAAACGTTTGAAATCTATAATTTTGCCAAATATTTAATGATAACCATAATCAAACACTTATGAGCGACATTAAGTCCTATGAAAAGGAACTTGCTTTCCAAGCAGACCGTAGAAAAGCAACTACTGAATTCATTAAAATCATCAGTGACCTCTGGTATGATAAAGCCATTGAAGTTGTCCTTTTCAAGAACCAAATCATTGACAAAAATGTCAGTGATATCATTAATTTACACGAATATGCAGGGGAGTTTGTCCAAAAACCCATCTCTATATTCGATTCTGTTGAGATATTAAGAGCCATAAATGACATTAGCCTGCCACCAGCCAAGTTGGATATTGGTAAGCTAACCTATGAGTACCACTCCGATGACAACACTCATCTAAATGTAAAAGCCTTTGTGCTTGAAAAATTAAAAGATGCCCATGCATCCAAAGAAATTAAACCTAAAGATGTAGTACTTTATGGATTTGGACGAATTGGACGCTTGGTCGCAAGAGAATTAATGGCCAAAACTGGTCGCGGTAGTCAACTTCGACTCCGTGCTATTGTGGTAAGAGGTGAAGTTACTCAAGAGATATTGGAAAAACGCGCTGCACTGCTCAAAACCGATTCTGTTCATGGACAATTCATGGGTACTGTTGATGTGGACGTGGAAAACAATGCACTACTTGTGAACGGCACTACGGTAAGATTTATCACCGCAGACAAACCAGAATCCATTGATTATACCAAGTATGGTATTTTCAACGCTTTGATCATTGACAATACTGGCGCTTTTAGAGACAAGGAAGCCCTTTCCAGACATTTGGAGGCCAAAGGCGCTAGCAGGGTCCTTCTTACCGCCCCAGGTAAAGAAGTACCTAATATTGTACACGGCGTAAACCATACTGAGTTTGATCCCGAAAAAACAAAGATCTATTCAGCTGCATCCTGCACCACAAATGCCATCACGCCTATTTTAAAGGTGATGGAGGATTCGCTTGGAATCAAAAAGGGACACTTGGAAACCATTCACGCGTACACCAACGACCAAAATTTAGTGGACAATATGCACAAGAAATACCGAAGAGGTAGAGCCGCTGCATTGAATATGGTGATTACAGAAACGGGAGCCGGTGCTGCTGTGGCAAAAGCACTTCCATCCCTAAAGGGAAAATTAACCTCCAATGCCATCCGTGTTCCTGTACCTAACGGATCTTTGGCCATTCTGCATCTAGAGGTCAAAAACAAGACATCAAAAGAAAGTTTGAATACTATTCTTAAAAAATATGCACTGGAAGGTGACTTGGTGGAACAAATCCAATACTCGCTTAGCAATGAACTGGTTTCCTCAGATATTGTAGGTGCTTCTGCCCCATCAATTTATGATAGTCAAGCAACCTTGGTATCCAAAGATGGTAAAAGTGTCGTATTATATATATGGTATGATAACGAATATGGATATTCACATCAAGTGATCAGACTTGCAAAATACATTGCAAAGGTAAGACGTTACACATATTATTAATGGCGTAATCAAACGGTTGAGACCGTTGACCAATGGTGATTTTCTTTTGAATTTTGGTTTATTGGTGTAATTTCGCCCTTCCCTTAATCTAAAATATAAAGAACATTGACCATGAGAACATTACGATTAATTTTTGCACTAGCCCTACTCACCCCAGTGTTTACGCTTTCCGCTCAGGAATCTTCGGCAGCTGAAGAAGACAATACCTTGGTCGGACAGTTCCAACAATTGGAGAAAAAGTCGGGAAACTATAGGGCCAATGGCATTCGTTATGAAGTGATTCGCCTAAGCGATCTAAACAGAATCAAAGCAAGTATTTTCGATTCCGTAACCACTGCTAGCAAATCCATAAAGGATTTGACTGCTACCATCACAAGTAACAAGGCGGAAATCGAAGATTTAAATGCCAAGCTTCAGGAAACCTCCAATAATCTGAAAACCGTTACCAACGAAAAAGACAGCATGTCGTTTTTTGGAGCCCAAGTAAGTAAGGGAACTTATAAATTGATTCTATGGGGCATCATTATAAGTTTAACCTTGTTCTTGCTACTGTTCATTTATAAGTTCAGAAACAGCAATGTGCTTACCAACCAGGCCAAAGAATCCCTTGCCGATCTTGAGAATGAATTCGAAGATCACAGAAGACGTGCTCTAGAAAGAGAGCAAAAAATAAGCAGACAGCTTCAAGACGAACTGAATAAAAACAAGAAGTAAACCAATTTCCACTTCCTTCTGAAAATGGTAAAGGAAATCACCATAGATGAGCTAGAGCTTGTCCTACCACTTTTTGATGCCTACCGGGTATTTTATGGTCAGGAATCGGATATAGCTTCTGCTGAAAAATTCCTAATAGAACGATTCAACAATAACGAAAATGTAATTTTTGTGGCTTTTGTGGAAGGCAAAGCTGCTGGCTTTACACAACTATACACCACATTTTCCTCGGTTTCCATGGAACCCATGTATATTTTGAATGATCTATACGTTGATCCGGTATTTCGAAATAAAGGAATTGGCGAAGCTCTGTTAAATGAGTCGAAAGAACTTTGTAAATCAAAAAATTTCAAAGGGGTAGGTTTAGAGACGGCTTTGGATAATCCTGCCCAGAAACTTTACGAACGCTTGGGTTGGGACAAGGATGAATCCTACTTGCATTACTTTTGGACAAATCCAAAATAGAGCATCCCATTATTCCACTATTTTTGCACTTATGCGGATAGATATCATAACAGTTTTACCAGAGTTAATGCAAAGTCCATTTAATGCATCCATATTGCATAGGGCCAAGGAAAAAGGTTTGGTAGAAGTGCATTTCCATAACCTACGGGATTATAGTATCGGTAATTACAAACAAGTAGATGATTACCAATTTGGCGGCGGAGCAGGAATGGTCCTAATGATTGAACCCATTGACAAATGTATTTCTAAACTAAAAGCTGAACGGGATTACGACGAAATCATCTATATGACTCCCGATGGAGACACGCTAACCCAAGGGATATCGAATGAAATCTCTTTAAAAGAAAACCTCATTATTCTTTGCGGCCATTATAAAGGTGTGGACCAACGGGTTCGAGATAAATTTGTGACGCGGGAAATCTCAATTGGTGATTATGTACTTTCAGGAGGAGAACTTGCAGCCGCCGTGCTTTGTGATTCCGTCATTAGGTTGCTACCTGGTGTTTTAAATGATGAAACGTCTGCCTTGACTGATACTTTTCAAGATAATTTACTCGCACCCCCGGTTTATACAAGACCATCTTCGTATAAGGGAATGGATGTGCCGGAAATCCTTTTAAGCGGTGATTTTCCCAAAATCGAAAAGTGGCGCGAGGAAAAGGCACTGGAACGAACGGAAGAAAAACGACCTGATTTATTAAAATAAAAGAAATGGGCGAAGCTTACACGATTTACTTTGCAATAGGTTCAATCTTGGCAGTAGTGGCTCAACTGATTATTATAGTTGGTAGCGGAATTCTGGTCAGTAAGAGGAAACATCCAAGTACCATCCTGATGTTGATTGGGTGCATACTTTCATTGTTTTTTACCTTTTTGGGTTTTGCCACAAGTATGTTAGCCGCTGGACAAAGTCCGGAAGCTGTGCTGACATGGAGCAGCATAAGTGCAATGCTATCACCTTTGCCACATTTACTTTTTGCTATAGGACTCGCTATGTATGCTTTTAAAAGAGTTCAGAAGGCATCTTAAGGCGCAATACGTATTCAAAAAGATAATTTTATATTGTCAATTCTAAATATTGCATTACTTTTGCAGTCTCAAAATCAACCTCTGACGAAATCCGTGAAAGTTGATCTTGTTAAAACCATAAATAAAATAACATGGAATCCTTAATAAAATTTGTTGAAGACGAATTTGTTCCAAAAAAAGAATTTCCAAATTTCTCATCTGGTGATACTATTACAGTTTATTATGAGATTAAGGAAGGAGAAAAAACACGTACACAGTTTTTCAAAGGCGTTGTAATCCAACGTAGAGGAACTGGTGCAACGGAGACTTTTACCATTAGAAAGATGTCTGGTACGGTTGGGGTAGAGAGAATATTCCCGATTAATATGCCTGCACTTCAAAGAATCGAAGTCAACAAAAAAGGTAAGGTACGTCGTTCTAGAATCTTCTATTTCAGAGGGTTAACTGGTAAAAAAGCACGTATCAAGGAAGTTAGGGGCTAATCCCAATTCCGCACAACAAAACAAAAGCACCTTTCGAGGTGCTTTTTTTATGAACAATTGTTAATAAGTGTAGTTCATATGTTGTTGATTTTTAATGGCTTACAAAATTTGGTTTTCTAAGAGTTTATTATAATTTAGTCAAACAAATATGAAGGAGAGCAATCAAATTCATATTTACATTTAAAGTTGACGTTCTTTAAATACTGATGTTTCCCTTTTAAATTGGTAACACTACTGATCACAAAAGGAATTTCGAAAGAGGAAAAGCTTCGGCAGGACCTAAATAGAAATACAAAATCCTATGTGCGGGCGAAAGAGCAATTTTTCGTTTTGATAGGATTTAGGAAACAAAAGGAAACTTTTCAAGATGTTGTTTAGTTGAATAATTAAAAACATAGTGTTGAGTAAACGTCAAAGGAGCAACGGATGCAATCAATGGTTGCAATTTTGTGGCAACGCAAAATAAAATCTTTTAGCTCTTTTCAGAAAGCCATATCAATGTTTCGACATAGATATGGCTTTTGTTCTTTAACACCCCAATATCACACTTTTCCACTTTTCCCTTAGTATACCAACAGCCATAAATTGTATATTTGCACCGCTCGAATAAAAACACCTAAATGGCTAAGATTTTTTATACTAAGACTGATGAAGCCCCAGCTTTGGCAACCCAGTCTTTTCTCCCCATTGTAAAAGCCTTTACAAAAACCGCAAATATTGAAATAGAAACCAAGGATATATCCCTTGCTGGTCGAATTATAGCGGTTTTCCCAGAAGTTCTTGAAGATTCCCAACAAATTCCAGATGATTTGAAATTATTAGGTGATTTGGCGAAGACTCCAGAGGCCAATATTATCAAACTTCCAAATATCAGCGCCTCCATTCCGCAGTTGAAGGAAGCCATTGAAGAGCTGCAGGCAAAAGGATACAATCTACCTAACTATCCAGATGAACCGAATAGTGCGGAAGAGAAAGCTATCAAAGCCAAATATGACAAAATAAAAGGTAGTGCGGTAAACCCTGTGCTGCGAGAAGGGAATTCAGACCGTCGGGCACCAAAGGCAATTAAAAACTACGCCAAAAAGAATCCGCATACCATGGGAGCTTGGTCGTCAGATTCCAAAACCCATGTAGCTACAATGGATCATGGAGATTTCAGAAGTAATGAAAAATCCCTGACCATGCCAAACGCTGACGCAATCCGAATTGAACTTGTTGGCAAAGATGGCAATACAACCGTTTTGAAAGAAAACGTTGCCTTGCAGAAAGATGAAATCATTGATGCTACCGTTATGAGCAAACAAGCATTGGTGGATTTCCTTAAAAAAGAGATTGCTGAGGCCAAAGAACAAGGACTATTGTTGTCTTTGCACTTTAAAGCTACAATGATGAAGGTTTCAGACCCAATTATTTTTGGCCATGCCTTAGAAGTATATTTCGCCGATGTTTTTAAGCAATATGGGGAAACAATCGATAGTTTGGGAATCAATCCTAACAATGGTTTAGAAACCCTATTGGACAAGTTGCAGGAACTACCCCAGGATAAAAGAGCAGCGATAGAAACTGCAATTGCGGCCAATATAGAAAATGGCCCGGATTTGGCTATGGTCAATTCGGATAAGGGCATCACTAACCTTCATGTGCCAAGTGATGTGATCATTGATGCATCCATGCCTGCAATGATCAGGACTTCTGGTAAAATGTGGAATAAAGATGGTGAGTTGCAGGATACCAAAGCAATAATTCCAGATAGTAGTTATTCTGGCGTATACCAAGCCACCATCGATTTTTGTAAAGAAAATGGTGCGTTTGATCCAACTACCATGGGGACCGTTCCCAATGTAGGTCTAATGGCGCAAAAAGCCGAGGAATATGGATCACATGACAAAACATTTGAAATTCCTTTTGACGGTATAGTTAACGTGGTTAGCACCTCAACAAATAAGAACTTACTTGCCCATGATGTAGCCCAAGGTGATATTTGGAGAATGTGCCAAGTTAAAGATGCTCCAGTTCAAGATTGGGTTAAATTGGCTGTGTCCCGTGCGCGCGCAACCAACACACCTGCCGTTTTCTGGCTTAATGAAGCTAGGGGGCACGATGCTGAATTGATCACAAAGGTGAAACATTACCTCAAAGATCATGATACAAATGGATTGGAAATCCATATTCTTTCTCCAATCGAAGCAACGAAATTCACATTGCAAAGAGTAAAGGATGGAAAAGATACCATTTCCGTTTCTGGAAACGTACTACGGGATTATCTAACCGATTTATTCCCAATTTTAGAAGTTGGTACTTCCGCAAAAATGTTATCAATCGTACCATTAATGAATGGTGGTGGTCTTTTTGAAACAGGAGCGGGTGGTTCAGCACCTAAGCACGTTGAACAATTTTTGGAAGAAGGTCACTTACGCTGGGATTCCTTAGGAGAATTTTTAGCTCTAGGCGTTTCACTCGAATTTTATGGCGAGAAAAACCAGAACGGAAAAGCTTCCGTTTTAGCGGACACTTTAGACAAGGCAACGGAGAAATTCTTGGATAACGATAAATCACCTTCTCGTAAAGTCAATGAACTAGACACAAGGGGAAGTCATTTTTACCTATGTCTTTATTGGGCTGAACAATTGGCCAACCAAAATGAAGATGCTGAGCTAAAATCAATTTTTGGAGCTGTTTACGAGCAGCTAAGCCATAATGAAGCTAAAATTGCCCAAGAATTAATAGATGCCCAAGGTAAGCAGGTAAACATCGGTGGTTATTACCTTCCAGATGCTAACAAAGCAGCTGAAGCGATGCGTCCAAGCGCTACACTAAATACTATTCTTGCAAGTTTAGCATAGGTTTTCGAACACTTACCAGTGTTTTTTGACCATATCTTTCGAAAGGATTTTTGTCTATATTAGACCAATGTCCCAATATCGTTATGGTTTGAAACACAGTCTGCTACTTATTCTGTTGAGTTTATGCATGGCATCATGCGAAGATGTCATAAATCCTGATTTACCAACATCCGACCCACAATTGGTCATAGATGCCCTACTGGGTTACAATGCCAATAATGGCAACCCAATTACCGCTGGACAGATAAAACTAACATTGACAGCGCCGTTTCTGGTCAATGATGTCCCAGCAGCCGTAAATGCTCAAGTGAAGCTTATTGATGAATCAACTGGTCAAGAATATCCGCTTTCTGAAAGTGAGACCGGAGTTTTTGATTTGGGAATGCCCACCTTGCAATTTGGCCGGGAATACACGCTGGAAGTAATGTACCAGGGTGAAACTTATAGGGCAACCCAACAATTGGTAAATGGAACAGTCATCGATAATTTGGAGCAGGCAGATGGCTTTTTGTTTGACGAAGAGGAAGAGACGGAAGTGAAAGTTACTTTCACGGATATTCCCAATCAACGTAATTATTATTTTTTTGCTTTTGGATTCGAGAATTTTCTGGTGGTGGATGATGAATTTTTTCAAAATCAACAATTGACCTTCTCTTATTTTTATGAAGATATAAATCCAGGAAGGTTGATTACCGTTACGCTGTTTGGTGTTGACAAAGATTTTGCCAATTATGCCGAACAGGTTTTGACACAAGCTGGAGAAGAAGGCAATAGCGGGCCATTTTCCGTACCGGTTTCAAATGTTCGGGGCAACATAATCAATACAACCAATCCCAATCACCCTCCATTTGGTTACTTCGTATTGTCCGAGTTCAATACGCGGTCACTCACTATTGAATAACGGTAGTATTACTTGTTTGGTAGTTAAGTAGATATTCCTAAATTTAAAAAACTCAAAAAAGCATGCTTCAAAGACCATTACTACTGATCTTTACGCTAATTCTTACGCTATTTCAATCGCATGCCCAACAAAAGTTTACCCTAAGCGGAACCATTTCAGAAGGAAGCAGTAATGAAACTTTAATTGGTGTAACTGTGGCTTTTCCAGATTTACAAACTGGAGTCACTACCAATGAATATGGTTTTTATTCCATCACCCTTCCCCGTGGTCAATATGAAATTGTGGTAAGCTACTTGGGATTTCAAGATGTGAGACAAACCATTAATCTTAACTCAAATATTCGACGGGATTTTGAACTTTCCGAAGAAGCTGAGGAGTTGGAAGAAGTGGTGGTAACGGATGATGCGGAACGTTTGGATATTCGAAAACCGCAAATGAGCGTGAATACCTTGTCTGCGCAGACCATAAAAAAAATACCTGTAGTCCTAGGTGAAGCCGATGTAATTAAATCCTTGGTGCTGTTGCCTGGAGTTACCAATGCAGGAGAAGCATCTTCTGGATTCAATGTTCGTGGAGGTGCTGCGGACCAAAATTTAATTCTATTGGATGAGGCGACCATATTCAATTCATCACACCTGTTTGGTTTCTTTTCGGTATTTAATCCAGATGCGATCAAGGATGTGAAATTATTTAAAGGGGGAATTCCAGCAAGGTACGGTGGACGTGTTTCTTCGGTATTGGAAATCTTCCAGAAAGAAGGAAATAGTAAAGATTTAAAGGTCAGTGGGGGTATCGGTGCCGTTGCAAGCCGCTTACTCATTGAAGGACCTATTGAAAAGGATCGTACTGCATTCCTAGTAGGAGGTAGAGGCTCATATGCCCATCTTTTCTTACCGCTATTTGATGTGGGTAATAAAGCTTATTTCTACGACTTAAACACCAAAATCAATCATAAGATTAACGAGAACAACAGCATTTTCCTTTCCGGATATTTTGGTAGAGATCTCTTTAGCGTTAACGACAGTTTTGTGAACACCTATGGTAATGCCGTTGGTAATTTTCGATGGAACCATTTGTTTTCCGATCGCCTTTTTTCAAACCTATCGCTTATCTATTCAGACTACTTTTATGGTTTGGAACTTGATTTTGTTGGATTTGAATGGGACTCAGGTATTCAGAATTTTAACCTCAAATACGACTTAAAACATTACCTGAACGATAAATTTCAAGTGAATTATGGACTCAATAACATCTATTATGTTTTTAATCCAGGAAAAATAAAACCCAATAGCGAGGATTCCGGAATTATTGAGGAACAGCTAACTAAAAAATATGCAAATGAATCTGCTGCCTATGTGGATGTTGAGCATAAAATTTCGGATAAGCTAAGTGTCAATTATGGACTGCGTGTGAGCCTATTTAATCGATTGGGTCAGGATGAACTATTTGTCTATGAAAACAACCAGCCTGTTGAATTTGACCCGTTTCAATTAGTATATAGAGAAGCTACTCCGATTGATACCATTAATCCTGGACGAGGCACCAACCTATCTAGTTTTACAAATTTGGAGCCACGTGTGTCCATGGCCTATGCCATGAATCCCAACAACTCCATAAAAGCCAGTTACACTAGACTTGCCCAATACCTCCATCTACTATCCAACACCAGCTCCCCTACTCCATTGGATGTATGGACGCCGAGTGGACCTTTTGTAGAACCCCAATTATTGGATCAGTACGCTTTGGGCTATTTCCGTAACATAAATGAGGGTGAATATTCCGTAGAAGTTGAGGCTTTTTACAAAGACATCCAAAACAGAATTGACTATATAGATGGGGCTGACCTTATTGCAAACAATGCTATAGAACAGGTGATTCTAAATGGAGAAGCACGGGCTTACGGACTTGAGTTTCTGCTTCGGAAAAATGAGGGTAGATTCCAGGGTTGGTTGGCCTACACCTTATCCCGTTCTGAGCAACGCACCCCTGGAAGAGACCCGGTGGTGGATAATGGCCGTTCTAATTTGGAGACTGGTATCAATTTTGGGGAATGGTACAGCACTCCATTTGACAAGACGCATGATATTGCACTGTATGGAAGCTTTGATTACAATGAACGCTTAAACTTCAATGCCAATTTTGTATATCAAACTGGCCAACCTACAAATTTTCCTGTGGGGCAATTTGAATTCCAAGAATTGGTAGTTCCATTTTTTGGATTGAGAAACCAAACGAGATTGCCAGATTACCATCGACTGGATATATCTGCAACATTAAAGAACAAGCCAAAGCGGAATAGAAGCTTTCAATCCGAATGGGTTTTTAGCGTTTACAATGTATACAATAGAAAGAACGCAGCTTCCATCAACTTTAGGCAAAATCAAGATACGGGACGTAATGAAGCCGTGCGAACTGCCATTTTCGGAATTATCCCTGCCATAACTTATAACTTCAAATTTTGACATGAAACGCATTATACCATATCTCGTTTTAGTAGTTTGTCTTTGGGGTTGTGAAGACGTTATCGATGTAGAAGTACCAACCACAGAGCCTAGATTAATAGTCAATGGCGTACTTCGTGTGGACGAAAGCCAACAATTCATTCCTGTTGAAATTAAAGTGACGGAAACCACCAATTTCTTCGAGGATAACCCAGTGACAGAGCTTGAAAGTGCTATAATATTTTACGGCCAACCAAATCCGGATGCCCCAGAAATTTTGGAAAATCTAGCTTCTTCCTCACTTGCAGAGGTAAATCCGGGAACTGGAATTTACGTACCTGACCCTACCTTTGATGAGGATCAGCGTATCAGTGCCCAAATTATCCCAGGGACCGTTTTTATTTTGGTAGTTGAACATAAAGGCAGGACATATGCTGCAAGAACGCCCTATTCCCCTGTGGTCCCGATTGATAATATTGAGCAAGGTGATGAAACGCTATTTGACGAGGATGATACCGAAATAAAAATAACGTTTACGGATGTTAAAGGCATTGACAATTATTATGTATTTGATTTCGGATTTGGGGAGTTTTTAGCGGCAGACGACCAATTTATAGATGGGCAACAATTTGAATTTTCATATTTCTATGATGTTGACTTGGAACCTGGAGATGAAATAGAAGTTAGTATGATGGGCGCCGATTTGGAGTTTTTCAACTATATGGATTTATTGGTGGAACAGACCGAAGATGATGGTGGCGTTTTTGAAACACCGGCAGCGACCGCCCGAGGAAATGTCTTTGATATAACTGGCCTGGACAACATCTTGGTATTTGATAATGTTAACCGGCCGGAAGACTTCCCTTTAGGCTATTTCGCTGTGGTACAAGAACGTAAAGCAAGTTTGGTAATTGAGTAAATCACACCCAAAATCCGATTATTTGGACTAAAAATTGAATACTATGAGTTGTAGAATTGCATTTATGATTACTTGCCTTCTACTACTTGCTTGCGAAGATGTAATCGATGTAGACTTACCGGAAACGGAAACCAGACTTATTGTAAATGGGCTGGCTCGTGTAAATCTCGGGGACGAGTTTGTTCCAATTGCCATACAGGTAACCAAAACCAATGGCTTTTTTGAAGAACCTACCGTCACTGAGCTGGAAAGAGCAGTTGTCTTAGTTGGTGAACCAAATCCAGATTCACCAGACCTCTTAAACCTAAGTCCTAAAATTCTAAAGGAATTTGTTCCTGGAACCGGACTATATGAACCGGATACCGTAGGAACCGTTGATGATCGTATACGAACGGAGTTTTTAAACCCAAATACCGTGTTCTTCTTGATTATAGAACATGAAGGCAAACGTTACGCAGCACAGACCAATTATGTCCCAGCCGTACCAATAGATAATGCAGAACAAGGCTTTGATACTCTTTTTGATGAAGACGACACTGAAATAAAAGTCACATTCACAGATATTCCTGAAGAAAAAAACCATTATGTTTTTGATTTTGGCCTTGGGGAGTTTTTAGCTGTTGATGATCAATTTATTGACGGACAACAATTTGAGTTTTCCTATTTCTTGGAAAGAGATGCTGAAGCGGGTGATCAAATCGAGATTAGCTTAATGGGCGCCGACCAACAATTCTTCAATTACATTGATCTACTGGTAGAACAAACCCAGGACGATGGCGGGGTATTTGAAACGCCAGCTGTAACGCCACGAGGAAATGTATTTGACATTACGGGATTGGATAACATTGAAATATTTGACAACGTGCAAAGACCGGAATCTTTCGCGTTGGGCTATTTTGCAGTTGTGCAGGAATACAAATATCAGATTACACTACAATAAGTAATATAGCAGCACTATAATTGCTATTCCCGTTAAACCTTGAAAAAGAGTGGCCAATGTATGCCCTTTTAATGCTGTTCTAACATTCATATTGGAAAATTGGGATACAACCCAAAAGTAACTGTCATTTATATGCGAGACCGTCATTGCACCTGCACCAATGGCAAGTACTGTTAATGCCTTGTCAGATATTGAAATCAATCCGAAGGGCTCCAACAAAGGTGCTAATATTGCGGATGTTGTGATTATAGCTACAGTAGAAGAACCTTGAGCTGTTTTCAATACCGCTGCAATGCTAAATGCGATTAAAATACCTCCCAGTCCTGAAGTCTGGGATAAATCAAAAATACTTGCCATATCCAGCGTCCGAAGGATGGCACCAAAAGCACCGCCGGCACCAGTAATCAATACTATGGAACCTGCTTGCCTAAAAGCTTCCGGAACCCACTTTTTTTGCTTCTCTCGGGGTATATTCCGTGCCATTATAAAAGCGAATAACACACCAATTAACAATGCAATTATTGGCGCTCCAAGAAAATCCAATACTTGGAACAACTGTCCATTACCTAAAGGTAAGGTTGGGTAATTGGCTACGGATTTCAATGCGATTAAAAGAATAGGGATGATTAAAGGAAGAAATGCATTTACCGGCTTTATGTCTGGCGTTATATCATCATTTGAATCATTTTCTTCGGATATTACCCTGTCCTGAATCAGTCTTTTACCAATAAATCGTGCCCATAGATAACCAGAAAGTGCTACCGGTACAGAAACCACAAGACCCAAAATGAGCACCATACCTAAATCTGCATCCAAGATTGCAGCAGCCGCAAGCGGCCCAGGTGTAGGAGGTACAAATACGTGTGCAGCGTACAAACCCGTGGCCAACGCCACGGCAAACACCATTATTGGAATCCCAGATTTCTTGCTTAGTGCCTTATTCAAAGACGATAAAATAATAAAACCAGAATCACAGAACACCGGAATGGAAATTACATATCCTGCTAAATTCAACGCCAAAGGTGATCGTTTTAACCCTATAAGCTTCAAAATGGTATTGGCTAAAACCTTAGTACTTCCTGTTTTTTCCAAATAAATACCGATTACAGTACCAAAAGCTATTACCAAACCGATACCGGAAAGGGTTTTACCAAATCCTTCAGCCATATGTTTCATTATATCTTGAGAAGAAAGACCCAAGAAAAATCCCGCTAATACCGCTGCCAATGTAAGTGAAAAGACAGGGTGCATTTTAAACCTTATGGTAGCAACAATAATAAAAGTGACAACCAAAGCCACGACCAATAATTCCATGAAATTTTGAATAAGTTGTTCTAAATATAGCCCAAAGTTGGTACTTTGCGGTATGAAACATACAAACAAGGATTTACTGGTAAAAGGAATCAAATCCTTTTTGCTTACCGCATTTTTTATGTTTTTGGCCCCGGCAACCTTCTATCAGGCCATAAAAAATGAAGAGCACCCTTTTTTCTTGCCTGTTTTGATTTTAAGCCTTTTTTTTGGAGCACTTGCCATTTATCTGGGGTTTCGGTCAGTAAAGATTATGTTGGACGCTATCTTTGGTAAAGAGACCAAATCCTAATTCCGTTCTGGAGGACTTTTTTTCCACTTATTGCTAAGCTGGGCGTAGTCATAATCCAAAACAGATTTCTGCCGATCTAATCTATTTGAGGCAAATGCACGTTGTAAAATGTCCTCAATTAAATAATCCTCATGGATTCGCTCCGGGTGGAATTCTTCTTTAATACTAATTTTAAAAGCTTTAGCCGTAGTGTTGTACCAGAAGGCACGCCAACCGTTTCTTAGATCCTTTACCAAACTAAAAGCAGTCTTTCCGGTTTGACGATAAATGAGTTTTACAAGAATCTGACCTTCCGTCCTGGTCAATTTTTTAAGTTCTGCGGAAAACTCCCCCTCAATGTACTTTTGCACTTTTTTAGTGTACTTCTTTCGGTGTCGTTTCTTTTTGATGTGTGCCAAACTATCATTGAGCTCCACAAGTCGCTCAGCTGCCAACTTAGCATAGGGATATACCTTCAAGGTCTTTCTGCGAAGTATGTAATACCTTAATTTTTCCTTTCGATCCCCAAATTCAAGTTTATCAAAAAGAAATACCTCATCCAAAGCAATGGAGCTATAGAGAATAGAATCCCCTTCAAACCTGACATAATAATCGCTAAGGGAATCGTTCTTGATTTCCTGGGAAAAACCAGACAAGCATAGTAAAAGAAAAATGCCAGCAACGTAAAAACGCATCATTCGATTCATAGGTCAAAAGTCAATCAAAATTAAGTATAAAGCTGGAAAATGGCTATTAAATAAAAGTGAATATTACTATGTTTGTGTACTAAACCTTTTACATGGCAGCATCTAAAATCATCACCACTAAATCCTTGAAATTTTTTGAAAAGTACCTAAACAATGCTTCTCCCACGGGCTATGAATGGGAAGGTCAAAAAATCTGGATGGATTATTTAAAGCCCTATGTTGATGAATTTATCACGGATACATACGGGACCGCTGTAGCCGTAATCAACCCAGAAGCTAAGTACAAAGTAGTTATTGAAGGGCATTCGGATGAAATTTCCTGGTACGTGAATTACATTACAGATAATGGTTTATTATATGTCATAAGAAATGGTGGAAGCGACCACCAAATAGCACCATCCAAATGGGTGAACATCCATACCAAAAAAGGAATTGTGAAAGGTGTATTCGGTTGGCCAGCGATTCATACACGTAATCGATCCAAAGAGGAACCTCCGAAATTGGACAATATTTGCATCGATATAGGCGCCAAAGACAAAGAGGAAGTAGAGAAAATGGGGGTACATGTAGGATGTGTGATAACCTATCCGGATGAATTCCAGGTTCTTAATGACAACAAATTTGTTTGTCGCGCTATTGATAACCGTGCAGGTGGATTTATGATTGCGGAAGTAGCACGATTGCTTCATGAGAATAACGTTAAACTTCCATTTGGCCTATATATTACCAATTCGGTGCAAGAGGAGATTGGTTTACGTGGTGCAGAAATGATCACCCAAACCATAAAACCTGATGTAGCTATTGTTACGGATGTTTGCCATGACACCACTACCCCAATGATCGATAAAAAGAAAGAAGGGGAAACAGCCATCGGTTCTGGGCCCGTAATTTCTTATGCGCCTGCGGTGCAAAACAAACTGCGCGAGCGTATCATTGAGACGGCGGAAGCTAAAAAAATACCTTTCCAGCGATTGGCCTCATCCCGATATACAGGTACAGATACCGATGCATTTGCCTACAGTAATGGCGGTGTAGCATCTGCATTGATTTCGTTGCCGCTTCGCTACATGCATACCACCGTGGAAATGGTTCACAAGGACGATGTTGAGAATGTAATCAGACTCATATATGAAACGCTTTTGAATATCGAATCCGGGGAAACTTTTAGTTACTTCGATTAATTGAATTCAAATTCATCCATATACTGTAATTTGTATACATGGATGAACTAGTGGACATTCTGGATTCCGATGGTAGACCCACGGGTAAGACGTGTCTAAAATCAGTAGCACATTTAAATGGTTATTTCCACCCAACGGTGCATATCTGGTTTTACACTTCACAAGGAGAGTTACTTTTTCAAAAAAGAGCGGATACTAAGGACACCTTCCCATCTTTATGGGATGTTTCTGTAGCGGGTCATATGGCTAGTGGTGAGAACCCAGAGATGGCAGTGCTGCGTGAAGTACAAGAAGAAATCGGCCTAACGATTAATCCAGAAGAACTCGTTAAGATTGGGTACTTCAAGTCATCGCATCAACATTCGGATTTATTGATTGACAATGAGTATCACAATGTTTTCTTGTGTCAGCTAAATCAATCCGTTTCTACATTAGTAAAACAAGATAGTGAAGTGGATGACCTAAAATTGGTATCTATTTCCAGTTTCCAATCTAAGGTGAATGCTAAGGGATTGCCTGATTTTGTTCCTCATGGAAGCCAATACTACCAATTTGTAATTGAGGAAATTCTTAAGCGCCTAGCTTTTTAATAAAGATATCCGGATTATTGAATTGATACGTCTCCTGTGCACCGCTTTCCATATTCTTGACAATAAATGTTCCGTTGTCCAATTCCTGTTTCCCAATTAAAACAACAAAGGGGATATCCCTATTATTGGCATACTTCATTTGCTTTTGCATTTTAGCAGCTGACGGATACACTTCCGCTTTAATCCCACTTGCCCTTAAACTACCGACAAGCTTTAAGGATTGGATACTCTCGTCATCACCAAAATTAATGCACAGAACTTCTATAGAACGTTCCAAGCTTTCAGGGAACAATCCTAACTCTTCCATCACCAGGTAGATACGATCTAACCCAAAGGAAATTCCAACACCACTAACATCTTTCAAACCAAAAATACCTGTAAGGTCATCATAACGACCACCACCACCAATGGAACCCATTTTCACTCCATCAGGCGCAGATACCTCAAAAATGGCACCGGTATAATAATTCAGTCCCCTTGCCAAGGTTACATCAATATCCATCTTGGCAGATGTTAAACCAAGTTGGCTGATTTGAGATACAATCCTCTGTAGTTCAGCTACTCCCGCCATTCCAATTTCGGAAGTCACCAATAATGTTTTTAATTGTTCAAGTTTTTCAAGATTGGAACCATTCATGGAAAACAATGGGGCAGCTTTTGCAATGGCGTTCTCTGATATCCCTTTGGCCAACATTTCATTTTTTACGCCTTCCTCCCCAATTTTATCCAACTTGTCCAAGGCCACTGTAAAATCAATCAATAAGTGTTGAGCGCCAATGACTTCAGCAATACCAGACAGTACTTTCCTATTATTGAGTTTGATTGTGGTACCAACTAGACCTAAATCAGAGAAAACCGCATCATAAAGCTGTACAAATTCAATTTCCTGCAAAAGTGATTTGGCACCCACCACGTCTGCATCGCATTGGTAAAATTCCCTGAAACGTCCTTTTTGTGGCCTATCAGCACGCCAAACCGGTTGAATTTGATAGCGTTTGAATGGGAAATCAATTTCATTTTGATGCATTACAACATAACGCGCAAAAGGCACAGTAAGGTCATATCGCAGGGCCTTTTCAGAGATTTTCGGGGTTAAAGATGCCGAGTTTTTGGAGCTATAGGTTACATCATCGACCTTGGAAATAAAATCCCCTGAATTCAAAATCTTGAAGATCAGTCGGTCGCCTTCGTCTCCATACTTGCCCATCAAAGTTTCAGAATTTTCAAATGAAGGTGTTTCTATCGGCTGAAAGCCATAGCATTCGAAATTCCGCTTTATCGTTTGAATGATATGGTTTCGTTTGGCAACTTCAGTTGGCGAAAAATCCCTTGTTCCCTTTGGTATAGACGGTTTTTGTGGCATGCGCTAAAATTCTGGTGCAAATATAAGTGATATACGAGTTCAGTGGTCAGTCCTCAGCTGTCAGAGTTCAGTGGTCAGTTGTCAGAAATCAGTTGTCAGTAGACAGTTGTCAGAAGTCAGGTTTCTGATATCTAATATCTGACATCCGGAATCTGATATCCGATTTCTGATTTCCGTCAACTACTCCATGATCTGTTCAAACCATTGATACAAGTCACCTTTAGTAATGACCGCACCTTGCTGAATCAAATCAAATTTATCCTTGTTCTTATCCTCCGAATACGCTTTGGAAGCTGTTAGGTATTCCACAAAATCGGATTGAAAATTACGTTTAAACCAACCAAAACCTTCTTCGGTTCTTAAATCAATTTCTGGATTAAGGATTTTGACAGAGAACAATTTCATTTCCTTATCGGTCAAATGAAACAAGTGCATATGCATCTCCGATATATTTTCCAAGTATTCCACTTTGGACAGCACGCCTTCCCAAATCAAGTCACTGAAAACATCGATTTCTTCTTCAGCAACGGTTGGTTTCTCTTCTTTGATGGTAGCCCATTCTTCTGCTGTAATGGATTGGGTTGCCAAAAAGTTGATAAATTCTGGATGCAGCTCTTCCAATTGCTGCTGTGTCAATCTAGCATATTTCATCGGGCAAAAATAAAAAAGGCCGGGCTTTCGCACGACCTTTTCCCTTATAAATTTGCCTTAATTAGTTGAAGATGTAGCGCACACCAAACTGCGCTTGCCATCTAGAAAGCAAGCTTGTATCTGAACTAAATGTTTCTGTTAGATTTTCATCAAAACTATAGGTTGGATTATTGTTATCATCTATGGTTACCCCCAATACTTGCTGGTTCGTAGGGATTTCAACAATTCCCCAATCAGAACTGATTAGATTTCCAACGTTCAAAACATCCAAACTTAACTGGATGGTATTTTTATTTGCAATTTTGATGTCTTGAAGTACTTTCAGGTCCCAACGTCCTCTCCATGGTGCCAAAGCCCCGTAACGTTCAGCATAAGACCCCCTGTTATCACTTAAATAATCATCTTGTTGGATGAATGCTTCAAATGCAGCAGCATCCCCGGGCTCAGCAAAATTCATCTGGTTGACTTCCGCGGCAGTTGGAATGTATAATAGGTCATTGATACTAGAACCATCTCTGTTTATGTCCCCACCATAGATATAGTTGAACCTTCCGCCTTGCGCATATTCAAAGAACGTGGATACCGTAGTTCCAGTTTTGAATGCTTTGGAAATCACCCCAACAAAACGATGTGTATCACCGTATCTTGAATAGGAAAGTACATCTGCGTTGGCATCATCAACAATAGCATTAGCAGCAAAAGCATCACTAGTAATTTCTGCTTCAATGGAATTTACATCCTTCGAATTTAAATAGCTATAGGCCAAACTTGCGTATAATCCATTGTCCCATGTTTTCTGTCCTTTAAAAACCGCATTCCATATTCTTCCTTCATCAGAATTTGAGAAAACATAGGCGTTATTTATCAAATCAGTAGCTGCATAAACTGGTCTGTTATCAACCCCTTGAAGGTTTTGGGATGGAGGTAGCAAGCCCCAGTTTTGCACATGTGGACCATTAAAATCCTTGGAGTACGATAGGTCAGCAGTCAATATCCAACCACTTTCCAATTGCTTGTCCACACCCAAACTGGTTCTCCAGACCTGCGGCCATTGGAAATCTGGATCAACAGCGGTTAGGAAAAATACGTTCGGATTGGCTATTTGATTTCCTAACCACACAAATGGAAAACGACCGGTAAAAATACCTGACCCACCTCGAATTTGCAGGTTATTTGCATTTTCCACATCCCAGTTAAACCCGACACGTGGTGAAATCAACCAGGCATTGGTCGGCAATTGGGTATTGTCTATCAAGACCGTTTCTCCGTTATTAGGATTCACATATGGAATATCCGGTACAACAGCAGGCGCCCTATCAATTACATCCTGTGCCTTTTGGGCAGAATCAAAATACAAAGGTCTATCCACACGCAATCCATAGGTTAACTTAAAGTTTTCGGAAGCATTCCATTCGTCTTGAACATAAAATGCCATTTGCCCTACGTTGGTTTCTGCTAATGCCCATCCTCCAGGATTTCCTTCACCTGCAGCATTCAAAGCATTGTCCGCAGCCCTTGCCGCATTGAACGCACCCTGATAAAAATTAACCAATGCTGCTTCACCAGCCGCATCCAGTCCTCGGAAATCCGCTATGGAACCTGTTGGAAAGAATACACCTTGAGCCCCATATACGCCTAAATTAAATGAATTGTCAAACTCAAACTTTTCAAATGAGAAACCTACTGTAAAGGTATGGTCCCCTTTAAAAAAGTTAAGATTGTTAGTCAATTGAAAAACTTTTTGATCCAATCTATTGTTGATTGAAAAAGGTTCATGACCGGCAATGATGTAATTTGATGCACCATTTTCGTCCAGCAATGTGATAGTAGGTGCAGGAGTTGAAAGTGGATTCCTGAAATCATCAAAATGGGTATAACCAACCTGTAGTTTGTTGATGGCTTCATCAGATAATGTAGAATTCAATTCCAACTGTACGGACCGAATCCTATTGTTTATTTCATACCCAGCATTTTCAAATTGCAGTGTGCTCAAATTTGGTCCTCTAAAGCCCAATGCGGTTGGATGCGCAGGTTTTTCTTTGGATGCATCCAAGAAATTGTAGATAATGGCCAATCTGTTATTTTCATTGATGTTCCAATCCAATTTAAAAATACCTTTGGTAGATTCTTGATCAAAATTGAAGCCTTCATATCGCCCTGGATTGTAGAATACACCATCTCCAATTGAAACTTGGCTTAATATATTGGATACCAATTCAAAATCTGATGCCAACACCCTAGATTCATTGATGGCTCCAGAACCTCTATTCGGTACAAATCCATTAGATCCTAAATCCGTTCTATCGTCCTTTTCAAAGTTGGCAAAGAAGAATAATTTGTTCTTCACTATTGGACCACCAATACTAATACCGTACTGGGACTGACTCAAATCAGCTTTAAAGACATCATCTCCACCTACCTTGCCTCCGGTTAAGCTTTCATTGCGATAAAATCCATAAACCGTTCCATAAAACTCATTGGTTCCACTTTTAGTAACCGCGTTCACAGAAGCACCCGTGAATCCAGATTGGGTAACATCGTAAGGTGCTGTACTAACTTGAATTTGCTCAATCGCATCAATGGAAATTGGATTAGCTTCCGTTTGCCCACCGGGTTGTGCGGCATCCAAACCAAATGGATTATTGAAAATAGCTCCGTCCAATGAAAAATTATTGAATTGATCATTTCGACCGCCAAACGATCCCGCGCTGGCAGTGGGTTCCAATCGCGTAAAATCATTTGTTGATCTGGAAATGGTAGGCAATCGAGTCAATTCCCTTCTACCCACACTGGTTTCCGCACCCGTTCTATCACTACCAAAAGTCCCGGTTTGATCAGATACCACCACTACTTCATCGAGTGCTTGGCTGTCTGATACCATGGAAATGTTATGATTATACGTTTTACCCAAGGAAAGGAAAACTTCGTTTTTAACGTTTGTTGCAAAACCTACATAAGAAATGGTAACCTCATACGGTCCACCAACCCTTAAGTTCAATAAGTTAAAACGTCCTTCTTCATTGGTTATGGCACCGTAGCGTGTTCCCGTTGGAGTGTGAACAGCAACTACGTTTGCTCCAAAGAGTGGAGCGTTCTGATCATCAACAACAGTTCCCCTGATGTTGGATGTCGTGACTTGGGCAAAACCCGATGTGAACACCATTAAAAACAGTGTTCCGATTGCTAAAATGTTCTTCATGTAGAGTTAGTTTTGAGTAACTACAAACATAAACAAAAAAAAGAGCTATGCACGCATAGCTCTTTTTAACTTATCAACCGAAAATAAAGTGTTTTCCTACTTGGCTTCGGAGATTACCTCAAATGGAAAATCAACGATAACTTCCCTGTGCAACCTGATTTGAGCATCATATGGCCCAACTCTTTTAATGGTTCCACCTTTGATATTGATAAACTTTCTTTCGATTTGATGACCAGCTTTATCCAATGCAGCAGCCAAATCAATGTTGCTTACTGAACCAAACAATTTGTCACCAGCTCCTACTTTTGCAGGAATTCTGATTTCCAATTGTTTCAAGGCTTCTGCCTTAGTGTTGGCCTCATCAATAATTTTCTTTTCCTTGTGCGCACGTTGTCTAAGGTTTTCAGCCAAAACTTTTTTTGCTGACGGAGTAGCCAACGCAGCCAATCCTTTAGGAATAAGGTAATTTCTTCCGTAACCGTTCTTTACCGTAACGATATCGTCCTTAAATCCTAAATCCTGTATATCTTCTTTTAGAATAAGTTCCATTCTTCAGTATTTTTTATTTCAACATATCGCCTACGTACGGCATTAAAGCTAGGTGACGTGCACGTTTAACGGCTTGAGCCACTTTTCTTTGGTATTTCAAGGAAGTTCCTGTAAGTCTTCTTGGCAATAATTTACCTTGCTCGTTTACCAACTTCATCAAGAAATCTGGGTCTTTGTAATCGATATACTTGATACCTGATTTTTTGAACCTGCAATACTTCTTTTGTTTGTTGGTCTCAATATTCAATGGGGTCAAATACCTGATTTCCCCATCTTTTTTAGACTTTGCTTGTTGTTCAATAGATGCCATACCCTATGCGTTTGCTTTTAATTTGGTTCTTCTTTTCTCTGCCCAAGCAATAGCGTGTTTGTCCAACTTAACGGTCAAGAAACGCATAACTCGTTCATCTCTTCTAAATTCCAATTCGTAAGGGGTAATTACCTCACCTGGAACGGTAAATTCAAATAAGTGGTAAAAGCCACTTTTTTTGTGTTGAATGGGATAGGCTAATTTCTTAAGTCCCCAGTTTTCCTTGGAGACCATTTTGCCACCATTCTTAATCAAGAAATCTTCAAATTTCTTGACTGTTTCCTCTATCTGGGTCTCAGATAGAACGGGATTCAAAATGAAAACAGTTTCGTAATGGTTCATACATTATTATTTTAAAGGAGCGCAAAATTAGTAATAAAAGCTCATCTCCGCAAGAAAAGGTGAAATTCTTCGTTTAAGAGTCAATAGTTATTAACAATTATGAACCATTTAAACCTACGTAACGTATATGGTAATGTACACAACAAAATAGACCATGTTTACATCTTTTGTTGCACTTAAACGTTGTTTTTGTGTAATTTGCCGATGATTTAAAACCCTACAAATCACCCCATTCTATGAAATTAAAAAGTATAATTGTAGACGACTCTTCCATGCAGCGGATGGCCGTTGCAAAATTAGTCAACAATCACCCTCATCTTGCCTTGGTAGCTGAATACAGTAATGCTATTGAAGCCAAAAACGGATTAAAGAACCACGACATCGATTTGATCTTCCTTGATGTAGAAATGCCTATCATCAGCGGATTTGATTTATTGGAAGCTTTGGAAAACCCACCACAGGTTATTTTAATCACCGGAAAACCGGATTATGCCTTAAAAGCTTTTGATTATGATGTAACTGATTACCTTCATAAACCCATCACACTTGCACGTTTTGAATCCTCTGTAAAAAGAGCTGTTGCCAAATACGAGCAGATGAACCGTGTGGATGAGGATGAAGAGCACATCTTTGTAAAAAGTAACCTTAAGAAACGTAAGGTTATCTTAAACGATATTAAATGGATTGAAGCATTGGGCGACTACATTAAGTTAGTAACCGATGAGGCCAACATTGTTATCCTTTCCACCATGAAAGCTTTTGAAAAACAATTACCGGCTGAAAAATTCCTAAGGATTCACAAATCCTATATTGTCAATCTGGAAAAAATAGAAAAGTTCAACAGTAAGAATGTAGAGGTAGGGGGAAGACAGATTCCGTTGAGCAGAAACAAAAAGACAGAGCTCGCAGAGGCTCTAGCAAACGTATAAGACGATTATATGTGGTCTACATTGTAGATCAGTCGTACACTTTTATACTTGGAAATAGCATTAAAAGATTTTTCAATTCTTTTAATGCTATTTTTTGTTTGTGCAATGGAGAGATTCCTGGGCGTCTTCACCAAAATGTTTTTTAGGTAGTGTCTTCGGATTCTTGAAACGGGTGGGTATTCTGGTCCCAGGACTTGTTGACCCAAAACATTTCGCAAGGAACCAGCAAACCAATCCGATGCTTCATTGAGTTTATTGTAATCCCGATCCTTTAGGGTCAATTTAATGATGCGCACCAAAGGCGGATACTTAAATTGCTCTCTTTCATAATATTGTTCTGCAAACATTTTATCATAACTGTTTGTCGTTACTTGCTGCAATATTTGATGGTATGGGTTATACGTTTGAATAAGTACCCGTCCCCTTTTTTTAGTTCTTCCGGCCCTACCAGCCACTTGAGTCAACAACTGATAACTTCTTTCATGCGCACGGTAATCTGGAAAATTCAATAAAGAATCAGCATTCATGATACCCACCAAACTCACATTTCTAAAATCCAATCCCTTGGTCACCATCTGTGTTCCGACCAAGATATCCATCTCTTGTTGCTCAAAGGCGGTGATTATTTTTTCATAAGCATATTTGCCCCGAGTCGTATCCAAATCCATTCTTCCTGTTTTGGCCTCAGGGAAAAGCTCCTTTAGTTCTTGTTCTATTTGCTCTGTACCAAAACCTTTTTTATCTAAAGTATGACTGCCACAGGCCAAACATGCTTGTTGCAATGCCATATGGTAACCGCAATAATGGCAACGCAATTGATTCCTATGTTGATGATAAGTAAGGCTGACATCGCAATTGGGACATTGGGCCGAATGTCCACATGTTGTACATTCCACAATGGGTGCAAAACCGCGCCTGTTCTGAAACAGAATTACTTGCTCACCTTCCTCCAAAGCTTCTTCTATTGCAGTGAACAAGGTTTCAGAAAAATGCCCTTTCATTCTTTTTTTTCGAGTAGCTTCCTTAATATCCACCAAATTGATATCCGGAAGCAAAACATTACCATAGCGATAGGCAATGGACGCATATCCGTATTTATTTTTTTTAGCATTATCCATGCTCTCAATACTTGGCGTAGCCGAGCCCAATAAACATTTTGCACCATGTAGATTTGCCAAAACTATGGACGCATCCCGAGCATGATAACGCGGTGCTGGATCAAATTGTTTGAATGAACTCTCATGTTCTTCATCAATAACAATTAACCCCAAATTGGAAAAGGGCAAGAAAAGAGCGGAACGTGCTCCAATGACTATTCGGGCCTTTTCGGCATTCTCGCGGACGTTATTCCAAACTTCTACTCGTTCATGAATGCTGTATTTGGAATGATAAACGGACACCTTGGAACCGAAATAATGTTGTAGTCTATTGATCAACTGGGTGGTCAATGCAATTTCAGGAAGTAAATAAAGTACTTGCCTTTCATCATTTAGTGCCTCCTGAATCAATTTAAAGTATACTTCGGTCTTACCTGCAGAAGTTACCCCATGAAGCAGCACTGGTTTTGAATTGGCAAAACCTTGTTGAATTGCGTCCAAAGCCTTTTGCTGATGTTCATTCAACAAAATATGCGCTACGGAATCGGATTCCTGACCTTGTTCCACCCGATCTCTTCGAAGGTGGTATTCATCAAGTATGTCTTTATCTATCAACGCTTTTATGACAGCCTTGGATGCACCACTATCGCGTTCTAAATCGGACACACGAATTGGTTTTTTGGTGGAGGCTTCCAATTGAAACAAGGATAATACAACCTGACTCTGCTTTGGCGCCCTGGTCAATTCGTTAAGCAATGCTTCCAGTTTTTCTTCCGATTGATACGCCTCTCCTAGTTTTACATAACGGACCAATTTTGGTTTGTACTGTTCATACAATTCCTCCTTTTGTAAAATCACACCTTTTTGAACCAATCGGTTTACGAGAGGAAGGACATTTTTTTTATCCACAATTCCGCTTACCTCCCCTACTTTCAAAGAAGATTGATGTTGTAATGCCTCAAAAATCAAGAATTCATCATCCTTAAGGCCCATTTCATCAATTTCGGCTTCTTTGTTGGGTAAAATCAAGGTTTCGCTTTCCAACAAAAAGGCACTGGGCAGGGCACTGCGGAGAACTTCTCCCATGGTGCACATGTAGTAACTGGCAATCCACTGCCAATGTTTTAGCTGAAATCCATTGACCAAAGGATCTTCATCAAGTATTTGGTAAATTGCTTTGGCCTCGTAAGCGGTGGGTGCATTTTCATGCACTTGAAACGCCAAAGCGGTGTAAATTTTGGATTTGCCAAAGGGTACCGCCACACGCATACCTGGGACAAGAAACTTGGCCTCCTGCTCAGATATCCTATAGGTAAAAAGACGCTCCAATGGAATGGGGAGCACCACATCCAAAAAATACTGCATACACTATTCCTCTGTTAACCGATGCCAGGTCTGGGTCCGGTAAAAGAAGGCAAGATACCCTCTTACCATTAATTTATTGCTATCCTCTGGATCCAACCAAACCTTACCGCGGAAGGTAGTGCCACTTTCAGGCTCCAGTAACGTACTGCCCTTGTACTCTCCTTTATTGTTGGGTTTGAAGTTTTGCATCACATGCATACCTAGAACCGGCTTATCTTTTAAATCACCCTTACATTTGATACATACCGCATTCTCCCTACCCTTTTCAAGTATCTTCACAATTTTTGCTTGTAGCAAGCCATTTTTTTCATAGACTTCCACAATCCCCTTGGTTACGCCACTTATATCATCCACAGTGCGCCATTTACCGAAAACCGATTGGGAACGCACACTCAAACAGTAAAACAAGCATAGTATTAAAATGCTTCCGTTAACTAGCTTTTTGCCTTTCATGCTTTTTCTTTAATGAGTTTAGTGTCGCATTAAGCTCAAATCCTAACAAAAGAATGTTACAATTTAACCAGATAAACACCATAAGAATCAATAACCCTCCTAGTGCACCATACAGTTCGTTGTACCTGGCAAATTTTTCCACGTAAACACCAAACAGGTAGGAAGTAAGCACAAAAAGAAGTGTGGTCATCAAGGCACCTGCGGAAAAGAATCTTGCCTTACGCCCCTCTGCAGTTCCAAAGTAGTAGAGTATTGCGGTTGTTAGATAAGATAAAACCATAAAAAACAGGATTTTAGTCAACTGTACGCCTATGGTATCTCCTTTTTCCACATCGTAACCCAGTGTTTTACCCAAATACTCGCTAGTATATTCCACAATATAGAATTCGAAATACACAAATGCGACGGCGCCAACAATCAATAAAATGGAAAGTATTAAACCGACCATCAAGGCATAGGCATATTGTCTAAGGAAATTCCTTGTCAACTCCACATGATATGAATTCTCAAATCCACCAAAAATGGAATTAACGCCATTGGCGACTAAAAAAATGGAAAGCAAAAAAGTAGAAGAAAGTAAGCCACCTCGTTTTTGATCTTTGATTTGTTGGTAGATCTCACCAAAATAGTCGCTGGTAGCAGAGGGTAAAAAGGATTCCAGGAACAACAAAAATTGTCCGTCAAAATTTTCATTTCCCACGCTAACATAAGGGATTAAAAATGGAACCAGCGTCACCAAAAATATCATTAACGGAAACAAGGCCATGAAGAGACTAAAGGCAATAGAACTGGCACGGGCAGATAGTGTACCCTTTACAATGCCCAATAGATACATTTCCAAGAGGTCATAAAACGATAGTCCTTCAAATGCCTTTAATTTGATGCTTTTCAGCAATCGAACCAGCCAATTGACCACTGGAATTTTCTCTAACCGCTCTTCTATTGCAACTGACATTAAACAGCTTTTAAACTTAAATCCAAGTTATGGACCGAATGTGTAAGTGCCCCGGAAGAAATGTAATCTACGCCACACTCTGCATATTTGCGGATTGTTTCTTCCGTAATCCCGCCGGATGACTCGGTAAGGCATTTTTCGCCAATCATTTGAACAGCCTTACGGGTATCTAAATAATTGAAATTGTCCAATAAGATTCGATATACACCACCGGATTCCAAAATTTCTGACACTTCTTCCAAATTTCGGGCCTCAACAATGATTTTTAAATCTTTTCCATTGTCCTTCAAGTAGTTCTTCGTCTTTGAAATGGCACCGCTAATACCTCCTGCAAAGTCAATATGATTATCCTTGAGCATGATCATGTCATAAAGGGCGAATCTATGATTTTCACCGCCGCCAATCTTAACCGCCCATTTTTCCAAAGCTCTTATTCCAGGTGTCGTCTTACGTGTATCCAATATCTTAGTCTGCGTGCCATCCAATAATGTTACAAAAAAATTGGTTTTGGTAGCTATTGCACTCATTCGCTGCATAGCATTGAGCACGAGTCGTTCTGCTTTTAGAATACTTTGGGAACTTCCTTCAACGTAAAATGCGATATCGCCGTATTTAACTTCAGTACCATCTTTAAGTTGAACTTCCATAGTTAATTTTGGATCTACGTATTTGAAGACTTGTTGGGCAAACTCCACGCCAGCCAAAATACCTTTATCCTTCACTAGGAGCTTGGCTTTACCCGTTGCTGTTTCGGGAATACAAGCTAATGAACTGTGGTCACCGTCTCCAACATCCTCTCTAATGGCATTGGCAATTATAAGGTCTAATTCTGTTTGAAATTGATTTTGGGTAATCATCAAAATGGGGTTTTAACGAAAATAATAAAAACATTACTCCCTGTGCAATGTCCTTGGTCCTTGTTTAAAAGGAAAAAATTAATTTTGGTCATGCAAATAACGGTACTGGCCATTGGCAAGACAGATAATAAAGAATTGGCTCTCTTAATTCAGGAGTATGAGCAACGCCTAAAACACTATGTAAAGTTTAACTTTGAGCTCATACCTGATATCAAAAACAGCAAAAACCTCTCCGAAAATCAGCAAAAAGAGCGTGAAGGCGAACTTATATTGAATCAGTTGCAAGTCTCGGATTCGGTGGTATTATTGGACAACAAAGGCAAGCAATTTTCCTCGGTAGATTTCTCCAATTACTTGCAGAAGAAAATGAACAGTGGCACCAAACGATTGGTTATGATTATTGGTGGGCCTTACGGTTTTAGCGAGGCTGTTTACAGACGTTGTACCGAGAAGTTGAGTTTATCTAAAATGACGTTCTCCCATCAGATGGTCCGTTTATTCTTAGTTGAACAAGTTTATCGCGGATTTACGATTTTACGGAATGAACCTTACCATCATCAATAAGCTCGGAATTGGAGGGCATTAGTTTATATTTCTCCAAAAAACTTTCTACTTTCCGTATAACTAAATGATGGGGTTTAGCCTCACTTGTGGTTTTTTCCAATGATTTTACCATTCGCTTTGACACTTTCTTTAGTTCGTCCAATTCCTCAGCAATAAATCCGTAAATCTCTTTCTGGCGCACCGGATCCTTTTCAACTTTTAACACATATTGTAGATCAGCAATATTTTTCATGTGTGAACTAAAAACATGTGATTGATGCCAGGCTATTTCCGAAAGCTTTTTCTTTTGATCCATTATTCTACTGATAATCGGATTTACAATAAAGAATATTTCAAAAATGAGAATTACGATAGAAAAAATGGCCAATTCCAGCTCTATGATCATCATTGTCTTGATATCCTTCTCCGCTTTTTTCTGAAACAAAGACACAATTCCATCCATTATCGTAACAAAACGATCCACCCGGTACCTTACATCATTAAAAGATACTTCTTCGAAATCCCGGAAGTTTTTCAACTCACTGTAAAGCCACTCCACATGAGGTTCCAATCTTGAGAATTCCTTCAGAATCGTTTCGTCTTCCAAAGGTTCTAAACGTAATGCCGCATTTCCTTCCTGTAAAAACCGATTCATTTGGTACAACTTGGTCAAGGCCAGCTTCATTTCGGCATAATCGCAATTATGGTATCTACAGGAATAGAGTTCATTGAGTACTTTTTGGCTCAACATCCTTTGTTTTCCGGATAAATTGACAATTAACGCGGTGGAACGCTGCTTGTTCAGGGAATATTGCGTCATGGACTGAATGGTAATCGTCAGCACCACAATAGATATCACAAGTAGGTAATAGGCCCTAAAACCTTTTTTAAATATTTCGAAGTTTCCAATCTTCATTTAGGCAATTATAAGTAAGAATATGCCTACAATTTAGGTTGAATATACTCGGCACCACTAAAAATGTTGTGAAACGGGTTTATCAATTGGTGAAAACCCATTTTAAGGAATCCCAATTTGCTATTAATAGAGCACCCTGAACTTTATGGTATGCTCTACGTTTTTTAATGCTTTTACAACTTCTTTGTTGTACTCCTTGTCCAAATCGGTAATTACGTATCCTACCTTGTCATCCGTGGAGAGAAATTGACCTGTTATGTTCATTTCAAACTTGGCCAATACTTCATTGATCTTGGCCATAATTCCCGGAACATTTTTATGAATATGCAAAAACCTATGGGCGTTGGTCTGTTTGGGTAACCTAATGTTAGGGAAATTAACGGCATCCACAGTGTTTCCAGAATTGATATAATCCATAATCTTGTTCGGCACAAAATCCGCAATATCACGTTGGGCCTCCTCTGTGCTACCACCAATATGTGGAGTTAGGATTACATTGGGCAGTCCTTGTAAAGCCGTTTCAAATTTTCCGTTGCTTCTTGGTTCCGATGGATATACATCCACAGCTGCTCCGCCAAGTTTTCCACTTTTTAGTGCCGATGCCAAAGCATCAATATCCACAACAAACCCTCTAGACAGATTGATCAAGATTGCACCATCCCGCATTTGTTCAATCTCACGTTCGCCGATGAAATTTTTATTCGCTTTATTATCGTCTACGTGAAGCGTGACCACATCAGAAACTGATAGTAAATCCTCCAAAGAAGAACATTTAATAGCATTACCCAAGGCCAATTTATCTGAAACATCATAATAATAGACACGCATTCCCATGGATTCGGCCAGTACGGACAATTGTTTACCAATATTACCGTAACCTACAATTCCTAGGTTCTTACCTCGAACCTCGCGTGAATTTATTGCTGTTTTATTCCATTCCCCATTATGAATCTCCGTGCTCCTTGTAAATATGTTACGTTTTAACATCACTATTTGACCAATGGCCAATTCCACAACGGAACGCGTATTACTATATGGAGCATTGAAAACCACCACCCCTTTTTGTTTGCTATATTCCAAATCAATTTGAGTAGTACCAATGCAAAATGCGCCGATGACCAATAATTTATTGGCAGCATCCAAAACTTTCTGGGTGACCTGGGTTTTAGAGCGGATACCCAATACATGCACACCTTTAATACGTTCTATCAATTCTTCTTCAGACAGGCTGTGCTTTACCAATTCAACCGAAAATCCATCCTCTGAAAGGTTGTCAAACGCATCAGGATGCACATTTTCCAGTAATAAAATCTTTATTCGATTTTTAGGATAGGAAATATTTCGTGGTAAATCGTTGACAAACAAAAACTCATCCAGATTAGGGGTAACATGATCAGCATTATTTGCAGCTTTGTCCCGATGCACATTTTCCGTGTAGGCAAAAAACTTATCGGCAATACCAGCTTCGCGCATTACGTAATCACTATACCCATCGCCAATAACCTGTACCTCACCATCCAAATCCAGATTTTTAAGACATTCTATCTTACCATTATGGGAAGCCAATACGTTGCCTTCATCAAATCCAGTAATATTTCCTTCTTCATCAAACGTAAAAGTATTGGCATAGACTCTTTCTGAAGGAATGTTATACGCCTCCACAATAGGGTCAATAAATTCTTTGAAACCACATGAAATCACATAGATATCATCTGAATACTTCTGGAAAAATTCTTTATTTGAAGCAATGGATTTAGAGATCTTTTGACGCAATTCATCCACCAATCCATCCAAATCATTTTTATGGGCATTCAATAATTTTATTCTTCTTTCCAGGGATTCGGTAAAAGAAATGTCCCCATCAATACCAAGGTTGGTAATATCCTGAATTTCCTGAATAACTTCATCTCGGTTGGATTTACCCTGAAGCGTCATCTCCGCCAGAACATCCAATGCTTCCACCCTTGTAAGGGTGCTATCAAAATCAAATACGTATTTGCGTCCCACTTCAACCATGTATTTCTTACAAAAATTAAGGCATAAAATTAAACATAATATCCATCCATGGATCTAATACACTACAAAATCAGTAGACAATTGCGGATATATCAAAAAACACCCCTAAAATGTTTCAAAATGAATAGAAACAGACCATTATTACCTTAGAACCAACGTCTAGTTGCTTTGCAATAGTCCAAATACGGTTTTCCAAAAAGCTCGGTCAAGGCCGCCTCTTCCCGTTTGATCTGAAAATGGTTCATGTAATACACAAAACCCGCAGCCAATAATGTGTTGAAGGCATTCCCCAGCCGCAAGCCATACCCTAGTAAAAGAAGCAGCATCCCTAAATACATTGGATTTCTTGAGAATTTGAATATCCCGTTCGTTACCAATTGGGAGGATTTATCAAGGTTTATGGGATTGGTTGTGGTCTTGGCATAAACAAATTGGCCTATTCCAATAGCAATGACCAGCAGTCCAAGCATAAAGAGTCCATAGGAAAGTTCCATCCGTCCAAAAAAATCAAAATCACCAACCGGTAAAAATCGATTCAAGAGATACATAAATACCCCAAAAATAACCATGACCAACGGAGGAAGTAGCTTTAGTTTCATAAGAAAATTCGAAAGCATCTAAATTACTACTTTTGGGTCTAATTTCGATTAAACCAATTACGTGAAACTTGTATTTGCCACCCACAATGCACACAAATTAAGGGAAGTCCAACAACTGCTTCCTGCAGAAATTGAATTGCTTTCGTTGGATGATATAGGGTGTATGGAGGAGATTCCGGAAACCGGTGAAACTTTGGAAGAAAATGCTAAAATAAAAGCAGATCATGTAACAGAAACCTATGGTTTCAATTGCTTTTCGGACGATACGGGTTTATTAATTGATGCTCTTAATGGTGATCCCGGTGTATACTCAGCACGTTATGCCGGACTAGGTAAAAACGCCAATGCGAACATGGATAAGGTATTGTCCAAATTACAGAACGAAAATGACAGAAATGGACATTTCAAAACTGTGATTCATCTGAATTTAAATGACGAGAGCTTTGTTTTTAGTGGGATTGTTGAAGGTTCCATTCTAAACGCGAAAAAGGGACAAAGCGGGTTTGGATACGACCCCATATTTCAACCGCAAGGGTACTCAAAAAGCTTCGGCGAAATGTCCGCAGCCGAAAAAAATAGGATCAGCCACAGAGCCAGGGCTATGCAAAAATTGGTTTCCTTTTTCAAAAACAGGCAATTATAATCTCCAGCTAAACAATTTGGTGTACCTTTGCGCCTTTATAAACGCCGCCGGTATGGGCATGGTGTTGCGCGGAGCTTAAATGCGTATTCCAAAAATCGCTCTATGCAACACAACATATTTGCGATTTAAGGTATACACCGCTATGACAAAATTTGAAACCTTGGGGTTGGACAAACCCCTATTGGATGCTATTTCCGATCTTGGATTTGAAACTCCTTCTGAAGTTCAAGACAAAGCCATTCCTATTTTATTACAAGAAGAAACAGATTTGGTTGCCTTGGCCCAAACTGGTACGGGAAAAACCGCTGCATTTGGGTTCCCAATGATTCAGAAGATCCAGTCCGAAAGTAGAACCACACAGGGACTGATCTTGTCCCCTACCCGTGAGCTCTGTCTTCAGATTACAAACGAACTAAAACTGTATTCAAAATACGTTAAGGGACTAAACACTGTAGCCATTTACGGGGGTGCGAGCATAACTGAGCAAGCAAGACAGATCAAGCGTGGTGCGCAGATAGTGGTAGCCACCCCGGGTCGAATGAAGGATATGATCGGTCGTGGTATGGTCGACATTTCTAAAATAGACTATTGCGTGCTGGATGAAGCAGATGAAATGTTGAACATGGGATTTTATGAGGATATCAAGGATATTCTTTCAAATACCCCGCAGGAGAAGTTCACTTGGTTGTTTTCAGCTACCATGCCTAAAGAAGTTGCTACGATCGCCAAAAAATTCATGCACAAGCCCCAAGAAATTACCGTTGGGACTAAGAATGCAGGAGCTTCCACAGTGCAACATGAGTATTATCAAGTAGGGGGTCGTGATCGATATCCTGCATTAAAAAGATTGGCCGATGCCAACCCAGGAATATTTTCGGTAGTATTCTGTAGAACCAAAAGAGATACCCAACGTGTTGCGGAAAAATTGATAGAAGATGGTTACAATGCAGGTGCGCTGCATGGTGATCTAAGTCAAAACCAGCGAGATCTGGTAATGAATTCTTTTAGAAAGAAACAGGTACAAATGTTGGTGGCCACAGATGTTGCCGCAAGGGGAATAGATGTTGATGACATAACGCACGTTATCAACTATCAGCTTCCCGATGAAATAGAAACCTACACCCACCGTAGTGGAAGAACTGGTAGAGCTGGTAAATCCGGTATATCAATGGTTATCGTGACCAGATCAGAGCTTCGGAAAATCAAGGCGATAGAAAAGAAAATCAAGCAAGAGTTCATTTCCAAAAAAATACCAACGGGAATCGAAATTTGTGAAATCCAATTGTATCATCTTGCCAGTAGAATAAAGGAAACTGAAACCAACACTGAAATTGATGCTTATTTGCCGGCCATTCATGATGTTTTGGAAGGACTGGATCGAGAAGAATTGATAAAAAAGATAGTTTCAGTAGAATTTACACGCTTCTATAATTATTACAGCAAAACCCGCGATTTAAATTCTTCTGATGAGGGACGCAGGGATAGAAGTGAATCAAGTGAAGGCAGAGGTAACAAACAAAGCGACGGATCTGTGCGCTACTTCATTAACGTTGGAGAGCGGGATGGGTACGATTGGATGTCCCTAAAAGACTTTTTACGAGACACCTTAAATCTGGATAAAGACGATGTGTTCAATGTTGACACCAAGGACAGTTTTTCGTTTTTCAATACAGACGCGCAACTCACTGATTTGGTACTGCAAACTTTCACTGAATTCAAGGTCAAGGGTCGATTTATAAATGTTGAGGTGTCCAAAAACCCATCATCCTCGGGTAAAGGCGGAAGAAAGAGGGATCGCAAAAGAGGACATCGAAAAGGTGGCGATAATAGGTCTTTCCGAGGAAGTAGAAAAGGAGGTTCCGGTAAAAGAGGCGGTAGAAGGAAACCCGGTTTTCATTAGTTAATTCTATATTAAAACCAAGATAACTCCCAATTTTATTTCTTTGTTTAGTACATTTATGGCTACAAAGATTGCATGAAAAGAGTTCTACTTACATTATTTATTCTTACCGCATATTTAGGATTTGGACAGGATGCTGAAGAGCCAGTGGAAGAAGGTGAAATCACTGCCACTGTTGTCAATGCACAAAATGGATTTCCTATGGTCAGCGTTCACGTTATCAACCTAAATAAGGTTGTCGGAACAATTACGGGGCAAAAAGGAAAATTCACCATTCCAGCGGCTGTTAATGATACCTTGTACTTAACTTTTCTTGGATATAAATCCGAAAAAGTCAGGGTTACCAGTGATATGTTCAAATTCCAAGAAACGGAAATTGCATTGACTGAATTGGCCTATGCCTTGGAAGAAGTTATTGTAAGGCCATATCAATTAACAGGCTATTTGGAGATTGATGTCAAGAATCTCCCCATAAGCAACAATGCCTACCAATACAGTATTTCTGGATTATCTAAAAGTTACGAAGGCGGAAGCAAAAGTCCCAGTGCTGTAACCAAGGTTTTGGGAGCGATTCTCAATCCCGCTGACCTACTCCGGAACTTGTTTGGAAAAAAACCCAAGCAAATGCGCAAGCTTCAACAGATGAAGCAAGATGATGACATCCGGGACTTATTGGCTTCAAAATTTGACCGAGAGACCTTGACCGAACTACTACAATTGGAAAAGGTTGATATAGAAGATATTCTTAATAATTGCAATTACTCCCGATCATTTATCAATACCGCCAATGACCTTCAAATCTTGGATGCCATATCCAGTTGTTATGAGGAATATCGCGTACTGAATCGCAGGTAAAATCTCTTAAACATATTTCATTTTGGGCTGGCACTAAATAAATTTTCTAGTTCCACAAGCATTTTATAGTTTTAACTAAAATCCCAATTGATGAAAAAACTACTTGCTATCATGTCCCTTATTTCCCTTGTTTTTGGATGTAAAGAAGCCAAAAAACCAGAAAAAAAAGATACCCAAGTGGTTGCTGAAGCTATCATTGAAAAAGATATTCCTTTTGCCTGGGAAGGTGCCAATGTATATTTCCTTTTAACAGACCGCTTCAACATAGGTAATCCCGACAAGGGAGTGCAATTTGACCAAAACAATGAAACAGCGGTTTTAAGAGGCTTTGAAGGCGGGGATATTCAGGGAGTAACGCAAAAAATAGAAGAGGGCTATTTCTCTGATCTGGGAATCAATGCCATTTGGTTCACCCCTGTTGTGGAGCAAGTGCACGGTTCTACTGATGAAGGAACTGGGAATACCTATGCCTATCATGGGTATTGGGCAAAAGATTGGACTGCCATTGATCCAAATTTTGGCTCCAAGAAAGATCTTGAAAAACTAGTCAAGGCCGCCCATAAACGCGGAATACGTGTCTTACTGGATGTGGTGCTGAATCATACTGGACCTGTTACCGATATAGACCCTGTATGGCCCGAAGAATGGGTACGAACTGGTCCCAAATGTGAATTTACCACCTATGAAAACACCACAGCATGCACTTTGGTTGAGAATCTCCCAGATATCCTAACAGAATCGGATGAGGCGGTGGAACTTCCTGATGCGTTATTGGCCAAATGGAAAGACGAAGGTAGATTGAGCCAGGAGTTAGACGAATTGCAACTCTTTTTTGAACGTACGGGTTACCCAAGAGCCCCTCGATTTTATATCATTAAATGGTTGACTGATTACATCAATGATTATGGTGTGGATGGTTTCCGTGTAGACACCGTTAAACATGTAAATGAGGAATCTTGGTCGGATCTTTACAAAGAGGCGTCGTATGCTTTTGAGACTTGGAAGAAAAAGCATCCAGATCAGGTTTTGGACGAAAATCCTTTTTATATGGTAGGCGAAGTCTATAATTATGGGATAAGCGGTGGTCGCGAATTTGATTTTGGCGACAAAAAAGTGGACTTTTTCGATTATGGCTTCAAAAGTCTTATCAATTTCGATTTAAAAATCGATGCTAATGAAGATTACGAAAAGATATTTAAGAAGTACAGCCGCCTTTTACATACCAAACTAAAAGGCAAGAGTGTCCTTAATTATTTGACCTCTCATGATGATGGAAGTCCATTCGACAAAGAACGTACTCAACCGTATTATACTGCCAATGTGCTGTTGCTAACACCAGGAGCCTCACAAGTCTATTATGGTGACGAAACTTCAAGAAGTTTGATTATTGAAGGTACAGAAGGGGATGCAACGCTGCGTTCCTTTATGAATTGGCAAGATTTGGACAGCCTTCCAGAAACCCAGAAAATCCATAAACATTGGCAAAAACTGGGAAGCTTTAGAAGAGATCACCCTGCTGTAGGAGCTGGCAAACACAAACGTTTGGCAAAAAAGCCTTATGTATTCTCTCGAACTTATGTTGACGGTGACTACAAGGATAAGGTGGTTGTTGCTTTAGACCTTCCAAAAGGTAAAAAATCGCTATATGTCAAAGGTTTCTTTGGCGATGGCACAATGCTATATGACACCTATTCAGGAACCGAAGTTATGGTTTCAAAAGGAAGGGTTGAGTTGGATAATGACTACGATATTGCGCTTTTGGAACTTGCGGAATAATTTAAGCTCTGGAGTGGAGTGCTATTCGGTTACCTTCCGTATCTTCAAACACACCCATATAGCCAACATCAGGACTTATCTGTGTTTTTTGGTTTAGGATTTTTCCACCTGCCTCAATAACTCTATCTAATTCCTGTTGTAGGTCTTGGCTCGAAAAATAAATCAATACTCCGGCCGTATTGCTTGGTTCATACGCTTTATTTTGAATCAATGACCCACTTGCGCCTGCTTTGCCTTCAGCCCAAGGAAACCACCCCATCAAGGTACCTGCAAAATCCTGTACCTGTATCTTTATCTGAAATACTTTATCGTAAAACGCTTTCGCCCGTTCCATATCCAGAACCGGAATTTCGAACCAGCCTACCATATTTTGTTCCATCGCCATGGTTTTGCTACAATTCTTATTTTTCCAATATGGCCTTTAAACTAGCCAAGCCTTCTTCAAAGTCTCCACCAACGGCTTTGTCCATATTCATAAACAGCATCATGATACTAAACGGAAACTTGTTTTTGCCTGAGAATCCCCATGTTACTTTGGTACCCCCATTTGAACTGTCTTCAGTTACCAAATAAGCATCCGAAGTAGATTTCCAAGGTTTTAAAAAGCGTAATTCAGACTCTATGCGATGTCCATCCTCAATTTTCTTCAACTCTTGTTCTCCTTCACCAACATCCTTATTTCCATTCCAATAACTTATCGCCCCGACTTCACCATCGGTACCAGTGAATTTTTTTTCCATATTGGGATCTTTCTTGTTCCAAGGAGACCATTGATCATGGTTCTTTAAATACCGAAGGTTGTCAAAAACCACAGCCCGTGGTTGGTCAATTTCTATTGAACGTGACACATTATAGGATTTTGGTGCTATCATTGCCAAAACAATGATAAGAAGTACGATCCCTCCTAAAATATAGAGTAGCATAGTCATTTTGATTTGTTATTTATTGGTTACCCTACAAAATACAAAAAAGTTTATTGGGTCTGATAGCGCGCAATTATTCCCTCAACATCCTTTATAGACTTTTTGGTCCAATCCAAACGTTTTTCCAAGATATCAATAGCTGTCATTTCCCAATCCAAATCCGAACTGCGCAATTTTTGGGTAAGTTCCTGAATAATAATGGCTGCTGATACTGAGATGTTGAGGCTTTCAGAAAAACCCACCATGGGAATCTTTATAAATTTATCCGCTTGTTGCAATACTTCTTCGCTTAACCCTTCCTTTTCGGTACCAAAAAACAAAGCTGTTGGACCATCAATCTCAAATTCATGCAAAAAGTTAGATGCTGTATGTGGTGTGGTCGCCACAATTTGATATCCCTTTTCCCGTAATGCGTTCACACAATCCGTAGTGGTATTAAATCGATTCACATCCACCCATTGCTCAGCACCCATCGCAATGTTTTTATCCAAACGTTGTCCAAAACGATCCTCGATCACATGTACTTCCTGTATACCAAAAGCATCGCAACTTCGAATAACGGCACTGGTATTGTGCAATTGAAATACATCCTCAATGGCCACTGTTAAATACTTGGTTCTATTCTCCAGAACATTCATAAACCGGAGTTTACGCTCTTCGGTCAAATAGGTTTCCAGATAAGTCAACAAATCGGAATTAAACATAAAACCCAAGATAGCGAAAAATGATTTTCATATTTTTAGACACACATGGATAACAAACAAAAAATTGTAGTATTGACCGGTGCGGGAATGAGCGCCGAAAGTGGTCTGAAAACCTTTAGGGATGCCAATGGACTTTGGGAAGGTCATGATGTTATGGAGGTTGCCTCACCTCAAGGTTATGCCCGGAATCCGGAGCTTGTATTGGAGTTCTATAACCAAAGAAGAAGGCAACTTTTGGAGGTGAATCCTAATGCCGGACACGAAGCACTTGTAGCTCTTGAATCCAAATATGATGTGCATATTGTAACACAAAACGTTGATAATTTGCATGAACAAGCAGGAAACACCAATGTATTGCACCTTCACGGCGAACTATTCAAAGTACGAAGTACAGTTGATGAAAATTATGTGCTAGAATGGAAAAAGGACTTGGTCCTCGGTGATTTAGACCCCAAAGGACATCAACTTAGACCGCATATTGTGTGGTTTGGTGAAATGGTTCCTATGTTGGAACATGCCATAGAGATTACATTAACTGCGGACCTATTGATAATAATTGGAACCTCAATGCAAGTGTACCCTGCGGCAAGCCTCATTAATTATGTGCCCAGTGGTATACCCATTTATTTTATAGATCCCAAGCCGAATGTTACAGCAACGGAGTATCAGAATTTGACAATAATTCCGAATACTGCTACCACGGGAGTCCCAGAGTTAACACAACAACTTCTAAATAGGCAATAAATTGACTGCAGACGAGCTCCATTTGGCCGTTAATTCTGGCCGACTATCCAAATTGCAAATTACCGGACTAGTAGCTATTTTAGAACAAGCGCCTGATCTGGTTGGAGACCTGCTCAAAGAAATCAAAGCGCAGGACAAGGAAGATACTTTTAATGCCAGTTGGACTTTTGACCATTTAATGCGCAAAAAATTGGTCTACTTACTGCCGTTTATGGATGACTTTTCACAAGTATTGACTGAACTAAAAGATCAATCCAGTATTCGACCAATGGCCCATGTTTGCCAAATGCTTTGCGAAACGTATTTCAAGCACAAAGATCCCATTTTCGTTAAAAATATAAGCCAGAATCACTTGGAAGCGATCATGACCTGCTGTTTTGACTGGTTTATTGGAGAACACAAAGTAGCAGCCAAAGTTTTTTCAATGCGTACTTTGTTTTATTTAGGCGGAAAATTTGATTGGGTACATCCTGAATTGAAAATGATTTTGGAAGCAACAATTTCTGAAGGCACATCCGGTTATAAAAACAGTGCGAAAAAAACCTTGGACAAGCTTGCCAAATTAGGCCATTAAACTCTTTTGGTTTAAGTATCTTTGCAGCTTTCAAAAAGTACGGCATGTCATTGAACCAACTCAACGCCATCTCTCCTATTGATGGCAGATACCGCAACAAAACTGAAGCATTTGGCACTTATTTTTCTGAAGAGGCTCTGATCAGATACCGCGTTCGGGTGGAAATCGAGTATTTTATCGCGCTTTGCGAAATTCCACTACCACAATTAGGGGATTTTGATACCACTATGTTTGGTGACTTGCAAAAAATCTATCTGGATTTTTCCGCTGAGGACGCTTTGGCCATCAAGGAAATTGAAAAAACAACCAATCATGATGTAAAGGCGGTTGAGTATTTTATCAAGGAAAAATTTGATGCTCTAGGACTTCAGAAGTACAAGGAATTCATCCATTTTGGTTTAACATCCCAGGATATCAACAACACCGCTATTCCATTGTCCATCAAAGAAGCAATGAACGAGGCATATGTTCCTTTGTACTTTGAAGTTTTTGAAAAATTAAAGGGACTGGCCACAGAATGGGAAGCAATACCAATGCTGGCAAGAACCCACGGTCAACCCGCATCCCCTACTCGATTAGGCAAAGAAATCGATGTGTTTGTGGAACGCCTGAAAGAGCAGTTCAATCTCTTAAATGACATTCCAAGTGCTGCCAAATTTGGCGGTGCAACCGGAAACTATAATGCCCATAAAGTTGCGTATCCAGATATCGATTGGAAAGGTTTTGGAAAGAGTTTTGTTCAGGAAAAACTTGGATTGCACCATTCGTTCCCTACTACACAAATAGAGCATTATGATCATATGGCAGCTCTGTTTGATTGCCTAAAGCGAATCAATACCATTTACATTGATTTGGATCGGGATATCTGGACTTATATCGCCATGGACTACTTCAAACAAAAAATAAAAAAAGGAGAAGTAGGTTCTTCTGCCATGCCGCATAAGGTAAACCCGATAGATTTTGAGAACTCCGAAGGAAATCTAGGGCTTGCCAACGCCTTATTTGAACATTTATCAGCCAAATTACCGATTTCGAGACTACAACGAGATCTAACCGATAGTACCGTTTTAAGAAATGTTGGTGTACCTTTTGCGCACACCCAAGTTGCATTGTTATCCACGTTAAAAGGATTGAACAAATTGGTGCTGAACGCCGAAAAGTTTGAGCAGGATTTAGAAGATAATTGGGCTGTAGTTGCAGAGGCCATTCAGACCATTTTGCGCCGCGAGGGCTATCCAAATCCCTACGAAGCATTAAAGGGTTTAACTAGGACCAATACAAAAATCACGCAAAAATCCATTGCGGACTTTATCGACACTTTAGACGTTTCCGCTGGTATCAAAGAAGAGTTGAAACAAATAACCCCAGCAAATTATACTGGGGTTTAAAACTAGCTATACTACGATTTCCTAGTCCTTAATTAGAATTTTGTACACCGGGCCCCGATTGGTGTTCACCACCATTGCATAATACCCTGTAGCCAAATCAAAAACCGGAACTTCGGCGTGTACAACTCCCGGAACGTGATAAGAAATCTGCTTGATTGGCAATTGTTGGAACTGCGGAAAAATAGTCACACCCAATATTCTTGATGGAGGTTCCGCCTCTCCCTCCGTATATGGAGCTATGGAAATATGCACTTCATTTGATGCCACATTTGGATAAATCAAGATTCCGTCATTGATGGCATCTCCTTCTACAGCTTTCATCTCTTGAAGCGGAATCCCGCCTCCACCACCTCCACCGCCAGAATGTTCCACATACAGCAATTTTGCAGGGCCAAGACCACAGTCATTTACCCCCATAAGTTGGACATAACCATCATCCGCGGCATTACCCGTAAATACATGTGCACTTTGGTAGGTATCCACAGATTTTAAAATTTGCCAGGTATCCCCGAATACGTCAATTACATTTACCCGGTCAAAAGGATAGGGCAAGCGCCATTCATAAAAATCGGCACCTTGAGCCGGACCACCAAAGTAACTGACCATAGCACCTGTTGCAACCAATTCCGGACCGTATAAATCCGACGGTAAGCCAGGTTTTCCTACTTGCACTGTTTTCTCTAGGACTACAGGTTCATTGCCGCAAGCAGCTGAAGTCAATACAGCTGTAATTGTTACCTCTTGGCTATAAGTATTGGGAGGCGTAGTAAACGATGTAGCCGCACTATTAGGTGCTGTTGGAAAAGCCACATCAGGGTTGCTTGAACTCCATTGTACTTGGGTGTCCCCTACCACATCCACAAAATAGAGTTCTTCTTTACAGAGGACATCATTACCTTCTATTTGCTTTGGTTCACAAAGAAAAATACAGTCAAAAAGTGTAGCAGCATTGTTAAGTTCATTGGCAAGCCAATCCCCGTTTTGGGCGTTAAAGGTGATGTGCCCTTCATTACTTTTGAGTGCGTTGTAGGTGGTGGTATAGTTATCAAAAGGGACTTGGAATTCAGGTGGTTGTGGGATACCTATACTATATTTGGCGAGGTAATTCTCGGCAGCTAATGGAGTTAGACCACCTCCCACATCCAAAGCACTTACGGTAGGAATAAAATTCATAGATGAAGTCGATTCCAAATCCAGATTATAAGAACCAAAGAAATTTATTTCAAATTCTTCAAATTCCTTAATTTTGTCAATAAAAGGCATGGCCCCTCCTGGATAATTATCCAATAACAAATCACTCCCTTCCCATTTAAAGCTTTTATTGGTAATGTTACGCATTAAAGGTGCAACCCATAAAAACTTTTTTTCGTACTGGATCCAGCCTTTGTACAATTGATCCTCTTGGTTCCCGGGAAAACCCCATATATGAAAGTCAATCTTAAGTTTGGTCTGCCCGGGCAAGTATCCCATAAATAATGCCGCTATATCGCCCAAGGCAGCACCCACTACAGACCCCAATCCTGTTATAAAAGTGATCAAATCCGTGCCGGGACTAGTGCTACCGGAGCCATAAAGTCTGAACAGGCTTTGCCCCGGCGCCAAACCATAGGTTTGCGCACAATGACTGCCATTACTTAATGCAATGTTCCGTGTCTGCCGCGGATAGCCCATATTTTGTAAAGCTTCTTGCCATATCTTATGTTCTTCATTGTTTACTTCATATTCTTTGTTCACATAGTTGACCAATAATTGTTTTACCGCAGGTCTGTCTATTAGTTTGCGTGCGTCATCTACTGGAAAATGCCCACTGGCAATGGCTACACCAATATCCCCAGCCGGGGTTTGGATGATCTCATTTAAGGCGTGCCTTACCATGTACAAAGCTCCGGGTGGCACATGTGCGCCTTGGTGCGGTGCATCATGGCTAATGTAAAGACTGGTATCATGGTCTTCATTATTATTTTCCATATCTCGTAAGGCGTAACGTGCAATGACCCCGCCCATACTCTGCCCCAGCACTACATTGGGAGCGGCATCATCGGTTTTGTTCTGGTTGACCCAGCGGATGACTTCTTCCAGTACAAAGGCATTACGTTGTAACCAATCCGTGCCATTATCCCAATTGACGTATATGATATCAAAGCCTTCTGCATTATGCTCAGTAATAAGATTAATCAAGCCTTCACTTCCATATTTTACATCAATATCGTATAAAAATTGTTCAAGATGAGTATCCCCATAAATTGGGTGGTTTCCTAAAAGATGAGGATCAAAACCTTCAACTACGATTAGCGGCTTATTGATTAAATTACAAACATCAGCTGGAGCAATTTGAATGCTTGCAGAACCAGTACTACCTTTATATGCTTGGGTTGATTGAATAATTACTTCCCATGGATCATTCAAACAAGCTGGGTTGCGAGTGGTCAAAGTTTCTAATTTTGCTTTCCCTGTGATTTTCACGGGGGTTCTACAATACCTAAAAGTGCCATCCATCAATTTTAACCGAAACGTCCAGACAAAATCGCCATCTTGCGCAAAATGATGTCCCAGGGTCTTGCCCAATACCAAAGGCTGAAAACCGCTGCCATCACCAAAATCCACCGCAAAACTTTCCACCAATGCATCTTGGTTGGTCCGCCATTCACTTTCTTCCAACAAGAGGGCAATCTTGGAATTGTTGATACGGGTAACGGGTAAGGTCATGGCAAACACTTCCTTGGTCTCGTAGGGGTTTTGCCATTGTGTATTTATAAAGACATCTTCATACTGTTTTCCATCTATTACTTGAATCAAGCCTTGATCTAGGGCATCCTCCCTGATTTTGGAATAGTGATAGTAAAGTCCGTTGACCACCACAGATGTGGTTAAGGTGCCCTTGCCTACTTTGTTCGCCAAGGATTTGGAAGTACTTTTCCAACTTTGCTCCAATGCTATGGGGTCTACCAATTTGGGCACGAGTAGATGGGTACGCATGGAGACTACACTATTGTACAGATCCCGGTATACCGAGGGAACAATATAATTATTGTCCCGTAACACCCCATCGTAATTGGTTACTTCCAAAAAGTCATAGCCATAATCCAATAACATGCCATGCGGGATCTTACTTTTATCCAAGGGACCAAAAACTTCATTGGTCTTGTTGGCAATTTCAAAATCAATATGCAACTGCGCGTGGGCATCAAGCCCCACAAAAAGAGCAAATAGTACTAGTATTTTTTTCATTTTCTAAATAGGTTAAAAGATTAGTATTTGGGGTTAGTTAGTAATGGGTGCGTTGCTTTCAAATTGTAGAATATGAATCAACTATAGTCAATAATCATAGTCGAGCACGATCGAGCTGTCAACTGGTACAAATATTTCATGGTTTTCTTCAAGTGTCTCTCCGCCATTTTTTCTTTTCATAATACTTAGACGGTTATAATCACTTTCTGCGACAAGTACGCTATCTACAGTTGTATATATTGCTGTTGCAAAAGCTTTATTGCCATCATACCCTAATTGATAAGGTGAACTGATAAATTGATTTTGCCCAATTCTCCTGCCGATGGGGTAAAGGGAACTAACAGTGAAGAAATCATCTTGATTGGTAGGTATGAAATTATTTAAGTTAATGGTGATATAAGCCTTTTTAGGATTATAGAATTCCACATCAATAATAGTATCGCGCGAATAAATTGAACCAATAACATAACTGTTGTATTCGCTTGAGTCAATAAAAACTTCAGAGTCCAATTCGCTATAATCGTACACAAACTGAAAATACCCAGGGACCTTACCTAACTCATCGTTATTTATGTAAAACTTCATTTGAAAGTTTCCGTTTTCATCAGTTTTTGCTTTCTTAATTCTTCTTATAGAAGCACCAATACCATGACTTTCATAGTAATTTATGCTTACATTAACGTTTTGTAATGGTGCTCCTTTAGAGGTTAAAAATTGTCCTTGAATTAGTGTACAATCACTAAGGCAAGTCAAATCTGTATCATCTTTATCGCAGCTTATAAAAAGCACTGCAGTTAGGATAAATAGTATTTTTTTCATTTTCTAAATAGGTTAAAAGGTTTGTATTTGGGGCAATCCTTGTTCACTTAATTAGAAGTTTTTACAGGATTTTAGTTTAGACACAATCATCAATGCATGAATGGCAAACCTACCATTGTGTGACCATTTAGGAGCTACAGCTGAATCAGATATCCCAAGGTAAACTGACCTTGTTCCAATGCTGCCTCTGCTTTGGCTTCAAAAAACAAACCAAATCGTGTAATTATACCGATACCCACTTCCATTCCTGTAAGTGTGTCATCAGCCTCAATACCTTCTACAGTATCTTCCATCTTTATATAGCCAACATCAAAGCCAACAAGGCCATAAAAATCCAAGACAGGATTACTAACGAAAGAGTAAGTGCCGTCAAAATTGAGTACATAAATGGTGCTTTTAAGTGGTTCAGGGACTTTGGAAAAGAAATACGTAGCTCCGCCTGTAAGACCCCATTTATCGGTAATCTTGTAAACACCTCTTAGGTTTACGCCAAGTGCGGGGTCACCCATAAAATCTTCGTCAATACTTGCCTCAGTACCCACAGCTAGGCCTGCCCCAAGTTTAAATTCTTGCGAATTTGCGGTGAATATGGACATCATAACACCAAGCACAATTAAATGTAATCTACTCATTTTCATAGTTATATAGTATTTGTATTTATGCTATTGCGCACCGTGACCCAAAGGTGACGTAATGCGACATTTTTCATTTGGGATAAGCGAAAAAAACCTTATCCAAATGAGGTTGAAAATGAGAGGTTGAAAAAATTAATGAGGTTGTTTTATCCAAGCACTTTAAATCCAAAAATAGGTTTTGGATTATATTTTTTAAGGCTCCGGATTTTTAAATGTAGTATTTTTAGTATTAGCAGCAAAATAGTTGAAAGTAATACGCAATAATGTTACATAAAAAACCCGATGCAAAACATCGGGTAAATAGCTGTTAAGGATAGTGTCTTATTCCGGCTTTCTGATATTTACTTGATGTGGGTAAGGAATCTCTATACCTGCCTCGTCAAGTGCCAATTTGCAATTTTCGTAAGTTGCAAAATACACATCCCAATAATGTTCTGGTTTACAAAAGGGTCGTACTGCAAAATTCACAGAACTATCTGCCAACTCCAGTACATTTACTGACGGAGCGGGATCTTTCAAAACCAGTGGATTTGAGGTTAGCACACCCAACAATACTTCTTTTGTCTTTTTGATGTCTTCTCCGTAATCAACTCCAATCACTGTATCTACCCTTATCTGTCCTTCTGCTGTGTAATTGGTAATATTGCCATTGGCCATGGCTCCATTGGGAATAATCAACAGCTTGTTCTCCGGGGAAACCAATTTAGTGGTGAAAATCTCAATTTCCTTGACAACGCCAAGCACACCCTGTGCTTCCACCAAATCCCCTATGCGGTAAGGTTTGAAAATCATAAGCAATACGCCTCCAGCAAAATTGGAAAGCGACCCTTGTAACGCTAATCCAACTGCCAAACCAGCAGCTGCAATTACCGCCGCAAAGGTGGTTACATCCACGCCTAATCTGGATATCACAAGAATAATCAAGAACACTTTCAAGGTCCATGAAAAAAGGTTCAATAAAAACTTCTGAAGCGATTCTTCATACTTGCTTTTGGACATTACTTTCCTCGTGGCGGAAATGATTCTTTTGATTACCCAAGAACCAATGATATAAATCAGAATCGCCGTTAGCAATTTTGGGCCAAATTCCTTGGCCAGTTCTAAACCGTAATTAATCCATTCCTCTGCTTTTTCCATATGATTTTCTTGATAAGTTATTGTTCTCTGAATGAGACACTAAGATAGCGAGAAGGTCACATTTATTCTCTTGGTATACCACAAAAAAAATCCCGTGACAGTTTGCCACGGGATTCGTTCTTTGATTGATGGTTTAGTTTATCCTTTTAGGAATTCTCCTATTTCGCCCAATCCAGAACCGTCATAATCTGATTTTTGGATGGCTTGCATTAATTGTACGATATGTGCTGGATTCATGTCCTTACCGAGTACTCGAACCAAAGCAAATCCTTTGTCCTTGCTATCTCCGTACAGAATTACCTCATCTATGGCATCTTCATCCCCAATGTACTTTATGACTCCTTTTCCATATTGTGAATTGATTTTCATCAACTCCACAAAATCCTCTCCTTTGAGGATTTCCTTTACCTTAATTTTCTCAGCTTTGTACTCCGCAACATTATCCGCTGTTTTCTTAAATGCCAATAGATTGAATTTTCTTAATGATTCAATGGCATCAGATTGGGTTTCTGTTAGGTCTACGCCATCCATTTTAAGAATACTTGCGGGAACATCTATTGAGATGAAGTTGGGATTCTCGGAATTGTCAACATAATATTCCTGAAGACTTTGCTGAGAGGAGCAGGAAGCCAAAACCACCGCAATTGCCAGCATCATTCCTTTTACTACTTTTTTCATTGTTGGTAATTTATGCTGAAAATCCCCGGCCTTGATGTAGGGCCAGGGGTATTTCAATTTAATGTTCTTCTAATTTGTTCAAGCCTTTATGCAGCTTCATTTTCCGTGTGAGCGAACCCACTTTGGTCAAATCAATATCTCCAGTCATGGTCAATAGCACGGTCTCAAAGTTACGCCCATTTTTGTCATGGTGTTTTTCGTCTATGCCGGTGACATACATCAGAAGTTCGGCCACATGGGTATCATCTTTGCCATTTCTGATGTAGAAATTTACATGTGTGTCTCCATCTCTCACTTTCATCAACTCCTCAAGTTTAGAGGATTTCACGTATTTCTTCATGGTAGCGTTCATATCTGCAGATGCATCTGCATCTTCCGACATAAAAACCTTGATGTTGTTGATGCTCCTGGCGATTTCCACAAATTGTTGGGTATCTTCATCCTCATCATGTTCCATTACTGTAGCCGCAAGCTTCAGCATTCCTTTGTTGATCGTTACCGTACCAATTTTTTCCGAATCTTCATACTTATCAAATATGGATTGGGACATACCTAGCAAGGGAAGTGCCATTGCCATAATGATTAAACCTAATTTTCTCATGATTAACGTTTTTTGATTGATGGTTTTTATTCTTTTTTACCTGCTTTGTTCAATTCCTTTGGCAAGTTCATCTTATTGGTAAGGGAATTGATTTTATTCAAATCGATATCCCCGGTCAGAGACAACAGTACCGTTTCAAATTTTCGGCCATCTGCTTCCACTTCCTTTAGCCCTGTAACGAACATTAGCAACTCGCTTACATGGTCGGAATCTTTACCTTCCTTAATGTAAAACTTCACATTGGCATCCTTGTCCTTTACCCGCATTAGCTCTTCCATGGTTGAAGACTTAAGGTATTTTTGGACAGAGGCTTTCATATCATCCCCAATTTCCTTGTTATCTGTAGTAAACACCTTTAAACTTTTCAAACTGCTTGCAATGTCCATAAAGTCTTGAGCTTCTGGGTCATCTACTTCTACATCAATCTTCGCCAATAAATTGAACATACTCTTGTTGACCACAACTGAGGTCACTTCGTCCAAATCTTCAAATCGGTCAAAAAGTGATTGTGAAAAACCGGCCAAAGGCATAATGGCCATCATTAAAATTAAAATATTGCGCTTCATCGTTTTTGTATTAATTGTTGTTGTAAATTTTTTGTTTTGCTATTTCAAACTCTTGTAGGTAAGCCACTTTGTCCGTGCCTTTTCCAAAATTTTCAGCAAGAAGTTCAAAAGCTTTCTTTGTTTCTTCATAGGCAATTCTTGCCTGCTCGCGCTCTTTATTGCGCTCTATTTGGTAATTTCCAAAATAGATGCCTACTGTTAAGACGACCACTGCCGCAATGGATAGCCACTTGTAATTTCTTTTTCTAGGTTTTAGTGGCACCTGCTTGGTGTATCGCTCTTCTTTGGCAATGGAAAAGTAGTTGAACATGGGCCTATACTGCTCCAAATGGGAAGCAACTTCTTCTTGTGAAAAATAAGCCTGTAATGTTTGCTCTTCGGCTACTGTTGTTGTTGCCTCAAAGTACTTTTCCAATAATCTTTCTATGTTATCCAATTCCATAGTTATGCTTTTTAATCAATTCTTGTCGTACTGCTTTTCTTGCTCTTGAGAGGGTCACACGTACCGCGGTTGGTTTCATATCCAGCAGCTCGCAGATTTCCTCAAATTCGTATTGCTCCACATCACGTAGTTGCAATACCATTTTTTGCTGTTCCGGTAATTCCTCCATGATACGCTCCATCCATCTTACGCTATCTTCAGCCTCAAGTTGTTTTTGCAATGAGGTCTTCTCGTCCTCGTAATTGCTGTGTACCAATTTCAAATTACTGGCCTGTTTGGATTTTAATCGGTCCAAACAGAAATTCTTGGTCATTGTCATGGCAAATGCTTCTACATTTTTATACTCACCCATGGACTCGTTCTTTGACCAGAGTTTCAGCAAAATTTCTTGTGTAGCATCTTCAGCTTCTTCTTTGGACACCAACAGACGTTTTGCCAGTCGGTATAGTTTATCCTTGAAGGGCATCACTACATTTAAAAATTCGCTTTGTTTCATTTGGTTTTGCTAGTTGTTGCAAGCTTTAAATTGTCGCTTACATAATCACGACGACGCATATCGAAATTTGTTACAAAAAATTTGTAATCTGCCGTTAAGTGGCTATTTTGTGGTAAAATTAATTGTAAGAAATTAGAAAAATATTCTACAAATCCTTTGTGCCTCCAAAACTTGTGGAACGAAATTTGATGAATTTTACCAAAATTTAGCTATGAAGAAATTACTGTTTGCTTTTATTGCATCTGGACTGCTATTTGTTAGCTGTTCCAGTGATGATAACGGAATTGACAATCCTAATCCAGACCCTCCAGGTACTATCAATGACGATTTGGATGCCCAGGCATTCATGTGGAATGCCATGAATTTATGGTACTTCTGGCAAGCGGATGTTCCGGTGCTTGCAGATACACGCTTTGCCAACGACGAGGAATTCACAGAGTTTCTCTCCCAGCACCAAAATCCTTCTGATTTTTTCTTTGACATTCTGTTGTTTGGTGAAGACCGTTTCAGTTTCCTTAATGAGGATTACAAGGAATTGGTGAATAATTTAGGTGGTGTTTCCAAAAGCAATGGCTTGGAATTTGGTTTGGTCAGATTCTCTGAAGGTGATGATATATTTGGCTACGTACAATATATTGTACCCAACTCCAACGCATCCACCACGGATATCAAAAGAGGGGACATTTTCACAAGGGTGAATGGCACTCAGCTTACCCTAAATAATTATGTTGGATTACTATTTGGTGATAACGATACCTATACGCTAGGACTTGCCGATATCGCTGATGGTGTGATTACAGATAATTCCACTGAAATTGAACTCACCAAAATTGAAAACCAGGTTGAGGACCCTATTTTGGTGGCCAAAACCTTGGATATTAACGGTACAAAAATCGCTTATTTGATGTACAATCGCTTTTTGAGCAGTTTCAATGAGGAATTGAATGCTGCTTTTGCTGATTTCGTTGCAGAAGGAGCCACAGAGTTGGTGTTGGATATGCGATACAATCCTGGTGGTTCAGTCAATACCTCTAGGTTATTAGCCAGTATGGTTTATAGCACCAATACCGATGAATTGTATATCAGACAACGTTGGAACAGTAAAATACAAAATCAGTTAAGTGATGCACAATTGGAGGATTATTTTGCAAGCACCACTGGTACTACTCCTATCAATACCTTGAATCTTAATCGTGTCTACGTATTGGCAACCAACAGTTCAGCTTCGGCAAGTGAGTTGGTGATGAATGGACTTGCACCTTACGTAGACGTCATTCATATTGGAGAAACTACAAGGGGTAAAAATGAGTTTTCCATTACGTTGGTTGACGACAGGGACAATAGTTTCATCTACAATGCAGACCGCGAAAATGAAATCAACCCGGATAACAGCTGGGGAATACAACCTTTGGTAGGTAGAAACGAGAATGCCGATGGATTCTTTGATTATACTGAAGGTCTGGCTCCAAATATTCTTTTGGAAGAGGATTTGGAAAACCTAGGGGAATTAGGAGACCCTAATGAACCTTTATTGGCAAAGGCCATTGAAGAAATCACAGGCTTAACCACCAAAAGAGGGTTTTCCGTTCAAATGCCTGCCAAGTCGTTTACAAGTTCAAGATTGCAGACACCTATGCTTGATAATATGTACTTGGACAAAGTGTTAAACTTCGAAAAATAAAAAATAAAAGCGGCTAATAAGCCGCTTTTATTTTATGCTATTGAGTTACTGTAAGCATGTCCAGTTTGTGATACTTAGAGTTCAATTCTTTTGGAATGGGAACAGCTTCAGGATGAAAAATCCCGGCTAATAATTCTATACCATTTACCAAGGTATTTGCAGATGATTGGGTGAACAAATCAAAGTCCGTAATAAATACCTGATTGTTTTTAACGGCCGTCAAACCACTCCATCCTCGTTTACCGGTCAAAATATGAATTTCTTGCTTTGTACGGGTGCTATTGAAACCACAAGGTGCAATCACCAATATTTCAGGGTCATACTTGAGAATTTTATCCCAAGAGGTAACAATACTGTCGCCTGAGGGATTGGAAAGCATATCGATTCCACCAGCCAATCCAATTTGATATGGTATCCAATGTCCGCAATTGAAAATTGGGTCCAACCACTCCATCAAAAGTACACGCTTTGGCAGCGCTTTGGCTCTACGCAGTTTATCCACGACAGATTGAATACGTAATTGAAGCTTCTCCAGATAGACATAGGCCAATTCCTCCTTACCCAGAGCTCTTGCAATGGTGACTGCAGATTCAAAAACGTCATCCAAGGATTCTGGACTTATGGATATCAACTGGGGTTGCTTTTCCAGCTTGGCAACTGCAGCAGCAGTGCAAGCGGTATCAATCTGGCAAACATCACACATATCTTGGGTAAAGATGATATCTGGGGCAATTTGCGCCAATAGCTCCTCCTCTACATAATATAAGTCCTTGCCTTGATGTTTGCTTGCGGAAAAAAGCGCATCAATTTCTTGACTACTTAAATCCTTACCCTCCAATACACAACGAACAATCGGTTGCTTTTCCTCCAAAGCCCGTTCCGGACATTCAAATGTGATGCCATATAAATGGTCTTCCAAACCCATATCATATAGCATTTGAGTAACCGCAGGTAAGAAAGAACAGACTTTTATCATTCTACAATATAGTTATGCTTAAAGTTTCAAATTGAGACCCGCGCTTACATTTCTACCCCTAGTCGTAAATCCAATTACCTCAACAAAATCCTCATTTAGCAGATTTGAACCATTGATGAAAACTTTTAATCGCTCTGGTATTAACTCATGCTCTACATACAAACCTACCAATGAAAAAGCTTCCAGGGATTCATTAGTGAATGTAAAGAAATCCGTGTCAAAACGCTGTCCCGTATACGCGTAGCTGAACGATAAATTGGTGGTTTTACATAATTGATATCCTACAGTCAAATTGGCTTTATGCTTTGGTATACGGATTGCAGCATCGCCCTTGCGTTCTGTAAAGGTATAGTTCGCATCCACCGAAATTGTCTTTATTGGATTCCAACTAGCTTCAATTTCCACACCGCTTGCATCAATTTCATCTGCAATATTGATGCTAGTAAAATTCTGATCAAAACCTATGGTGTTTTTCTCATTACGATTGAAATACAATCCACTTAATCGGAGTTTGTCATTCACATAATACTCAATCCCACCTTCTAAAGTTCTATTTTCTTCCGGCTCCAAATCAGGGTTGGCACCAAAATCACCAAATAACTGAATCAAATTAGGGGTGATATAGGAGGTTGCGAAAGAACCCAATAGTTTTATATATCCATCAGTTGTTGGAAAAGCATAAGAAGGATTCACATTGTAAACAAAGTGGTTTCCATATTCAGAATGTGTATTGAGCCTTGCACCAGTATTTAAATTAAAACCGGTATCAGAAACATAGACCACATTGAAATAGGGGTCTAAAATGGTAAAATCGGCTTCACTGGAGAACACTGCTTTGTCCTTTATGTAATTCACACCAAGTATGGTATGCCATTTATCGGATAAGACCATTTTGTTATAAAGGTCCAATACCAAGTTCTCCCCTTCCGAAGTGCTTTCGCCAAAGGTGCTTACGTTGAAGCTATCATAGGTGGTATAGGCACCATTTAAAAACAGGGAACCACTTCCATAATCTAAATCTGCAGAAATCCCTAAGCGTTCTTGTTCAATCCTTGATGTATTTGGTGCTTCAGCCCTATCCTGGTCAAAATCAGTTGTAAAACGCGTTTGGTTCCCGTAAATCGCCACATTGAAGCTATTGGAAAATCTATAGGCCAAGCGAATATTCGTCGCATATTGCGATGTGATATCTTCTTCGTTTTCAGCAGTAATAGCGGCCGACAAACCACTTGCATATCTATTGGAAAAATCCACACCGTACGAAAACTTGTTCAAGCTGCCATTCACAGCGACTTCATTTCGTATTAGACCAAGGTTGTTGTTCCGATCATTAGCTGTTTGATTAGTCCCCAACGTAGTTTTAAAGTTGGCAGTAATAGGTTTTTCTTCACTTTTCTTTGTTGTAATGTTGATTACCGCGGTGGCAGCATTAGTTCCATAGAGTGTACTCGCCGCACCTTTTATGATTTCAATGGATTCAATGTTGGATGTGGAAAGCAATCTTAAGTCATACTCTTGCGAGAATGAAGACGGGTCGGAAACACGAACCCCATCGATTATGACCAATGCTTGTCTACCCCGACCTCCTCGGGCAAACACACCAAATACAGAGCCATCCCGTCCTCTTGTTCCAGCAATTTCAATACCACTTTTGGTGTTGATCAATTCCGCAACGGTCAATCCTTGGCTGCGGTCCAATTCGGTTGCGGTTATCTTAATTACTGTTTTACCGGAATTCTCTCGCTTAAGTTCAAATCGAGAGTCACTGACGATTACTTCGTCCAATTGTTGTAGTTGAATGGAATCTTGCTGTTGGTTTTGCGCAACAATTCCTTGTGCTGCCAATAAAGCAGTACTTAACCATAAATTACTTTTTTTCATTTCGTTTAAGTGAATAAACGGGAGAATAGTATGCTGTCCCATACGTAAACCTTTATCCCGAAAGTTTAACAATGTTTGTTTCGAACATGGCAGGTCTCCTGACTTATTTTATATCGTTTTGCCTTCCCACCCATTAGGCAGTGGCATTGCAGAAAACGATATCCTCAAAAAGAGGCACCGACATAGCGGTAAAAAATTTACAGTTGCGGGAACAGTTCTGGATTTGCACCAGATTCCCTTTTAATTCTGCATGCAACGCATGCAGAAACCAAAATTCAGCGCGAAATTAATGATTCTGTTTAATCTTTTTTTGAAAAAGTTAAATAATATTACTTTTGACGGAATGGGTAGGTATCGCATCATTTACAAGATTTTTATTGGCGTAGTCTTAGTTGGATTATCAGGTTGTATCCAAAAAAAGGAGGCGCAAAAGGTTGACCAATCTTCTGTTTCAAATGGATTGAAATATGCCACAGGCTTTCAAATCAGATCAGAAGGTTCGGTTACAATCATTGAAGTTTCATCTCCCTGGCCGGGTTCAGAAACCACATTTAGTTATGCCTTAGTTCCAAAAGAAGGGTTGGCATCCATTAGTTTACCGGCTGATACGTATGATGCAATAATCGCAACTCCAGTTCAGAATTTAGTGATTACTTCAACCACCCATATCCCCTCACTAGAAGCATTAGGGGTATTGAATGCAGTTGTAGGTTTCCCCAATACTGATTTGATTTCTTCACCCACTGCTCGTAAAAAAGTGTCTCAAGGAAAAATCAAGGAATTGGGAACCAATGAAAATGTTAATACCGAGATTGTTCTGGAACTTAATCCAGAACTCGTAGTTGGCTTTGGTATCAATGACACCAACAAGGCTTACGAGACCCTAGTTCAATCTGGAATTCCCTTGGTGTACAATGGTGATTGGACAGAGCAATCCCCTTTGGGTAAAGCCGAATGGATAAAATTCTTTGCTCCTTTTTTCAATAAAAATGAATTGGCAGATAGCATTTTCAATAAAATTGAAAAGGATTATTTAACAGCCAAGAAATTAGCACTCAAAGCAACAACACAGCCCTCTGTTTTAACGGGTGGATTATATAAAGATGTTTGGTATGTTGCCGGCGGCAATAGTTGGATGGCCCAGTTTTTAGAAGATGCCAATGCAAACTACCTATGGTCTGATTCCGATGAGAAAGGAAGCATCGGTTTGAGTTTAGAAGCCGTCTTGGAAAAAGGTTCCCAGGCAGAGTATTGGTTTAATCCTTCCTTACACGCAAGTTATCGCGAATTGCTACAAGCCAATTCACACTATGAACAATTTAGGGCCTTTGACAATTCAAAAATATATTCAAATGCCATTCGAAAAGGTGAAACTGGCGGTTTGTTGTTTTATGAATTGGCACCGCAACGACCGGACTTGGTCCTTAAAGATCTGATTTCAATTTTGCATCCAGGTTTATTACCCAATTATGAACCACATTTTTTCCGTCCTTTGGAGTAAATGAATACCAAAACCACATATTCAATTACATTTATCTTCATTGGGCTTGCCCTGATTTTAGCAGTTTTATTAAATATCAGTTCTGGATCGGTGAATATTCCCTTTTTAGATGTCCTGTCCGGTCTTTCCGGCAACAATATGGAAACGAAATCCTGGAATTATATTCTCTGGAATTATCGGGTACCAAAAGCTTTTACGGCTATTTTAGTAGGCGGTGGTTTAGCCCTAAGTGGACTGCTAATGCAAACTTTGTTTCGCAATCCTCTTGCTGGGCCATTTGTTTTGGGTATCAGTTCTGGTGCTAGTCTGGGTGCTGCATTATTACTAATGGGCAGTTCCTTTTTATCAGGAATTTTTGCCTTTGGTATTTTGAATGATATTTCGTTGGTGGTGGCTGCTAGTTTGGGAAGTTTTTTAGTTCTTCTGGTGGTAATCTTGGTGGCACAACGCATTAGGGATACCATGGCATTGCTCATTATAGGATTGATGTTTGGTAGCATAACCTCAGCCGTAGTAAGTGTTTTGGCCTATTTTACCAGTGCCGAGAACCTTCAACGTTTTGTTTTTTGGTCTTTTGGGAGCGTGGGTAACTTATCATCACACCAGGTGTCCCTCCTAGCCGTTATTGTAGGTCTAGGGACACTTATGGCAATTTTCTCCATAAAGAAACTCAATGCCTATCTGTTAGGTGAAAACTATGCTCAAAGTCTAGGTGTATCCTTAAAAAAATCACGATTGGTCATCATCATTGCCACTGGCATATTGGCTGGAGGTGTAACTGCCTTTGCCGGTCCTATCGCATTTGTTGGTCTGGCCGTGCCGCATTTAACCAGGCAGCTGTTTGATACTATGGAACATAAAATCTTGATTCCTGCCGTCTTTTTGTATGGAGCGATACTAATGCTACTTTGTGATACCATTGCGCAATTACCAAATTCGGCTGAAATTCTTCCTATCAATGCGATTACTTCATTGGTCGGTGCCCCGGTTGTGATATGGCTTTTAGTTCGAAAACGTAAAATGATGTTTTAATGTCCAATCAAAGCTATTCTTTACGCACTGAAAATCTGAGTATTGGTTATGGCACAAAAGTCATTTGCAATAACATTGAAATGACCTTGCCCAAGGGAGAACTGTGTGCAGTAATTGGGGTAAACGGAATTGGAAAATCCACCTTGATTCGAACATTGGGAAAGTTACAACCATCACTAGGCGGTGAAGCATTTATTAATGGCCATAAAATAGCTGAATTAAAACCACATGGGTTGGCTAAGACCATTAGTTTGGTACTTACCGAACAACCTGCATCAAAAAACCTCAGGGTTTCCGAATTGATTGCTTTGGGCAGACAACCTTATACAAATTGGATCGGTAAGTTGACCGATGAAGATAAAAGGCATATTCAGCAGAATCTTGACGCATTTCACTTGGAAGAGTTAGCAATGCGAAAATGTCACGAATTGAGTGATGGACAACTACAAAGAGTACTTATTGCTCGAGCCGCAGCACAAGACACGCCCATAATATTGTTGGATGAACCCACGACCCATCTGGATCTATACAACAAGGTTCAAATTCTGAAAATGCTACGGCAATTAGCACATAAAAAGGGTAAAACCATAGTTTTCAGTACGCACGAAATAGATTTGGCCATCCAATTATGCGATAAAATTCTTATCCTAAATGGCACCAAAAACCCATTTGGATCACCTCAGGAATTAATCGCACAAAAACAGTTTGACAACCTATTCCCGGAAAACCTATTGGAATTCGATGAACGAACTGGTGGTTTTAAAGTAAAAAAATAGTCTAGTTTAACATTCCTCCTTTATCTTTATCTGAAGATTATATACTAATGGGTAGCGAGTTGATTTATGTAATACTAGGTGCGGTTTGCACTGGAATTGGTCTTTTGTTGGGCATGTATATTCAAAAGCTAAAGACTAAATCGGACCAAAGTGTTTGGGTCGAACGGGAATCACAGCTGAATACTTCGGTAAAGTCTTTAAATGATAAATTGTTGACTTCGGATGAAGAAAAAAAGCAATTACTTTCGGAAAAAGAGCAGCAAAGCAACCAAATAGTTCGGTATCAGGCGGATTTGGAGAACCTTCAACGCATCAATACCGAACAAAAAGAGGAAGTAGAAAAGCTTCAAGAAAAGTTCACTAAGGAATTTGAGAATTTGGCGAACAAGATTTTAGACGAGAAAAGCACCAAATTCACCGAACAAAATCAAAAGAACATTAAACAAATTCTTACCCCTCTGCAGGAAAAAATCCAACTATTTGAGAAAAAAGTGGAGGCCACTCAAAAAGAGAACATCAGCATACATTCAGCCTTAAAGGAGCAATTACTAAATCTACAGAACCAAAACTTGAAAATCACCCAAGAAGCGGAAAATTTGACCAAAGCCCTAAAAGGTGACAGCAAAATGCAAGGAAATTGGGGTGAACTGGTCTTGGAACGTGTTCTTGAGAAATCGGGCTTGGAAAAAGACCGCGAATACAGTGTTCAACAAAGTTTTGCACGTGAAGATGGATCACGGGTTATGCCAGATGTTATCATCCATTTACCAGATGGCAAAAAAATGGTAGTGGATTCAAAGGTTTCCTTGACTGATTATGAACGTTACACCAACGCGGACGAAGAATCAAAGCAAAAGCATTTAAAAGATCATATCAATTCTTTGCGGAAACATGTTGAACAGCTATCGGCAAAAAAATATGAGGATCTCTATGAGATGGAAAGCCCAGATTTTGTGTTGTTATTTGTACCAATTGAGCCCGCTTTTGCAGTGGCTATAAACCATGACAATAGTCTATACAATAAAGCCTTTGAACAGAACATTGTAATAGTAACCCCTTCAACTTTGTTGGCCACGCTTCGTACAATAGACACCATGTGGAGCAATGAGAAGCAGCAGAAGAATGCGATAGAAATTGCTAGACAGGCCGGTGCATTGTACGACAAATTTGAAGGCTTTGTTACCGACTTGACCAAAGTTGGCAAAAAAATGGATGAGGCCAAAAACGAATATCGTGGCGCCATGAACAAACTGGTTGAAGGCAGAGGTAACATTGTGACCAGCATTGAAAAACTGAAAAAAATGGGCGCCAAGGCCAAAAAATCCATCCCAGAACCAATTCTAAAACGAGCGGAGGAAGACAATTACGAGGAACCTAAGTTAGAACTGTAATTTTTTGATTCAACAAAATGTACCCTTTAGACAAATGAAAAAGTACAAGACCGCAAAAGAATCCCGTGTTTCAATTACAGAATTAATGCTTCCTTCACATTCCAATTTTGGAGGAAAGGTCCATGGTGGACATATCCTTAACTTGATGGATCAGATTGCCTTTGCCTGTGCCTCAAAGCATTCGCAGGCCTATTGTGTAACTGCCTCCGTAAATCGTGTAAACTTTCTGAACCCCATTGAAGTTGGCGAGTTGGTTACGTTAAAGGCCTCTATCAATTATACTGGTCGAACCTCAATGGTGGTAGGTGTCCGTGTGGAATCTGAAAATGTGAAGACCGGGAAGACCAAACATTGTAATTCCTCTTATTTTACAATGGTTGCAAAAGATGGCGAAGGAAACAACATCTCTATACCTGGGTTAATTGTTAATGATAAAAATGGATTGCGAAGGTTTGCGCGAAGCAAAGAACGCAAGCTATCCGCATCAGATAGGGATTCAAAATACCGTTCAAAAAAATTCCAGGTCAATGAATACCTACATTTTTTGGAAGGAGAAAATGTTCAACTTAATCTTGAGCAATAAGAGAAGCTGCCTCTTTATCCAAAAACCATTTTAACTTTCCAGAACTTGGTTTGACCAATGCCGCAGGATAATTTAGGAAATTCTCGGTTTGATCAATAATAGCATGCACTTTTTCCGCCTTGGAGGAACCAGTGACCAAAAACACCACTTCTTTGGCAATGTTGATCACCTTGCCATTGATAGAGACCCTTTTTTGCCCTGATTCTGGATGCGTAGCGACTACGCAATGATCCTCTGCCTCCCATAACTCAATTTCGTGCGGAAATATGGATGCCGTGTGGCCATCATCGCCCATTCCCAAAATAACAAGATCAAATTGTGGAATCCCTCCTACCCTATCCAAGTTGATTTCCAATAAGTTCGCATATCGCATTGCTTCAGCGTTGGGGTCGTTTTCTCCTAATACCCGGTGAATATTTGACGCTGGTATTGCTAATTTGGAAAACAAATGATCCACTGTCATTTTGTAATTGCTCTGCTCATCGGTAGGTGGCACACAACGTTCATCTCCCCAATAAAAATGTATACGCCCCCAATCAACTTTGTCCGCAAAATCAGCCGCAAGAATGTCAAAAATCACCCTTGGAGTGCTTCCCCCTGAAAGTGCGACATGAATTTCTTCTTGACCTTTGGTCAGTTCTAAAAAGTAGTTTGAAAACGCTTCAGCAACTTCTTGTTTATTATTGTAAACCTTCAATTCCATTTACTTTGTTTCCTTTTTATCAACAATTAAGCAATTAACATATCACACAGTACCCTGGATCTTCAGCCAAACTTGCACCTGGATTTCGCCAAGTACCTAAATCATCTATAAGTTCATCTGCATTCTCTGGTCCCCAAACTCCTGCTGAATATCCATACATACGCACATCCTTTCCATTCTTCCAATAATCCAAAATAGGATCTACAAACTCCCAAGCAGCTTCAACCTCATCAGCACGCGCATATAGGGTGGCATCACCTTGCATCGCATCCAACAATAATCTTTCATAGGCTTCCATGACATACGTTTCAGCCAAACTGGAATAATAGAAATCTAAATTTGCACGCTCTACCTTAAAACCTTGTCCTGGCACTTTTACACCAAATTTCATCAGGATACCTTCATCTGGTTGTATCCTGATAATCAATTTATTGTCCTTACTATTCACCCCAGAATCTTTGAAAATTTGATGATGCGGTGTCTTAAAGTGTATCACTACTTCGGTTACCTTGGTTGGCATTCGTTTTGCAGTCCGAACGTAAAAAGGTACGCCTTCCCAACGCCAGTTGTCCACAAAGAACTTAATGGCAGCATAGGTTTCTGTAGTAGAGTTTGGGTCCACGCCCTCTTCTTCACGATAACCTTTTACTTTTTTCCCGTTCACCTCAGATGCCACATATTGTGCACGTATCGTATTGTCCCACAAGGTTTTTTCATCCTTCATGATTCGTAGCGATTTCAAGGCCTTAACCTTTTCGTTTCGAATTTCTTCAGGTTGATCTCCAATTGGCGGCTCCATAACCACCAACGAAACTATCTGTAACAAATGGTTTTGGAACATATCGCGTAAAGCTCCAGACTTGTCATAGTAACCACCTCTTTTTTCCACACCAACACTTTCGGCATTTGTAATTTCTACGTGGTGAATGTAATTCCGGTTCCATAAGGGTTCAAAAATGCTGTTGGAAAATCTAGTAACCAATAGGTTCTGTACGGTTTCCTTACCCAAATAATGATCAATCCGATAAATCTGCGGCTCAGTAAAGAACTGGTGCAGACCCTGATTTAATTTTCGAGCGGTATCCAAACTATAGCCGAATGGTTTTTCAACTATCAAGCGTTTCCAACCGTTGTTTTGCGTGTTCATGCCCGCATCAGCCAAACGTTGTGCAATGGTTTCATACAAAGTAGGAGGAGTAGATAAATAGTAAATGATATTCCCCGATGTCTGGAAGTCCTTTTTTAATCCTTCAACCCTTTTTCGCAAGCCATCATATGCCGTGTCATAGGTTCCACCCAAATCCTCATAAAATATTTTATCAGCAAACCCTTGGATGTAATTTTCTTTGAGGTCTTCAATTTTCTCTTTTAAATATGGGCTTTCATAAACAACTCTATTCCTGAATTCCTCATCGGTGAGGTCACTTCGACTTGCTCCAAGAACTACAAAATTCTTTGGCAATTGCCTTGCAACATATAAATTGAAAAGGGCTGGTATTAATTTTCTAGCGGTCAAATCCCCTGATGCACCAAAAATGACAAGTATTTGGTTTTCCGTCTTTTTCATAAAACTCCTGTGGATTAGTTTTTTATGCGCAAAAATTGAATTGAAATAACGATTTACCATTAATATTTTATGGGACCATCGTATTTTTGAGCATAACGAATATAAGGTTTATTTTAGGTTCGTAATTCTTGATAGTACTTACTAAGTCATGTCTTAACAAAAGACATAAAAATAGAAACAAAAATGGCAAATACTTACGATTTTGGATTGGTTGGTCTCGGTGTAATGGGAAGAAATTTCATCCTTAATGTCGCAGATAATGGCTTTACCGCCTTTGGAAATGACTTGGATGAAGAAAAGGTGAATGCCTTGATAGCTGAAGGTGGAAATACCGATAAAGTGAATGCCACAACTGACGCTGCCGAATTTGTAGCAGGACTTACCTCTCCGAGAAAAATTATGCTTCTTGTACCTGCAGGAAAAGTAGTTGATATTGTAATTGATAGTCTTTTGCCACATTTAGATAAAGGTGACATCATCATAGATGGTGGAAACTCCTTTTTTACAGATACAGATCGCAGAGAAGCTTACTTAAAAGAAAAAGGTATCAACTTTTTTGGCGCAGGTGTTTCTGGAGGTGCCAAGGGAGCCAGAAAAGGACCAAGTATAATGCCAGGGGGATCTAGAGAAGCCTATCAATATGTAAAACCAATATTTGAAGCGGTGTCCGCCAAATACAACGGCGAACCTTGTGTGACCTATTTGGGGCCAAAATCAGCAGGCAACTATGTGAAAATGGTTCATAATGGCATTGAATACGGTTTAATGCAATTGACCTCTGAGATTTATGACCTCCTCAAAAAAGCTGGGAATTTGACTAATGAAGAATTGCATGAAACCTATGCCCAGTGGAATGCTGGTCGGCTACAGTCCTTTTTAGTGGAAATCACTTCGGAAATATTTGAACAAAAAGACGAATTATCTGATGGTCACCTGGTGGACAAAATATTGGACAAGGCCAAACAAAAGGGTACTGGTAAATGGACTTCCCAGAATGCGATGGACTTAGGTATCCCTGTGCCAACAATAGATGTTGCCGTGAGCATGAGGGAAATATCCGCACTCAAAGATGAACGCATAAAAGCCGATGAACTCTATGACAGGCCCAATGTAGAATCCGTAGTCAAGGCTTCATTGGTCAGCAAAGCAGAACAAGCGCTTTACTTCGCCTTCATTATCACTTATGCCCAAGGTATGCACCAATTAGCGGATGCTTCTAAAGAATATGGCTATGAGTTGGAGTTAGGTGAAATTGCGAAAATCTGGCGTGCTGGATGCATTATACGTGCTGCGCTGTTGGCGGACATTACAGAAGCTTTTCAAGCAGATGAAAGTCTACAAAACTTATTGTTATCACCTTCCTTTGTTGAAAAAGTAAAAGAAACGGTGGGCGCAGCTAGGGAATTGGTAGCTTTTGGAGCTGCAAATGGAATCCCGCTACCTGGCCTATCCAATGCGCTTACTTATTTTGATGCTTATACAAGCAGTAGACTACCATTAAACTTGATTCAGGCGCAAAGGGATTATTTTGGATCCCACACGTATGAGCGTCTAGATCGTGATGGCATCTTCCATACTGAATGGGAAGAATAGCCGTAATCTTCACTTAAGTAATGACGAATCGGTTTTATGATCATATAAAGCAATATGTGGATTTAAGTCCTTCGGACTTTGATAGTGTTTTAAACCGTTTTGAACTTAAAAAATCAGCTAAAAAGGAGATGCTCCAAACTGCTGAGCATCACTGTAACACACTTTATTTTGTACTGGACGGATGCTTGAACATGTATTTCCTTACTGAAAAAGGCACGGAAAGAACAGTTCAATTCGCTATAGAAGGATGGTGGTTAACGGATTTTCTCCAATTCCAAAAAGGCGGAAAAACGAATTTCAATATACAAGCCGTTACCCAAACAACTGTGTTGGCAATAAGTCGCGAAAATTACAAAGCGTTATTGGAGGATTATCCAATCATGGAACGCTATTTTCGAAAGGTATACCAGATTGCTTATGGTGCTTCTTTGGTTAAAATGAGATACCTCTACGACCTATCCAAAGAAGAAATCTATTTTCATTTTACAGAAAACTTCCCTGAATTTGCCCAACGTGTACCACAAAAGTTAATCGCTTCCTTCTTAGGACTAACCCCAGAGTACGTTAGTGAAATTCGCGCTAAAAAACGTTCTTAAACCTGTTTAAGTTTATCCATTTGGCTGCAGGCTAACTTGCATTCAAATATTAAATCTTAAAACATGGAATCAAGAATCCAAATAAGTGAAGTTGAGCCAAAAGCGTATCAAGCCATTTTCGGTCTTGAAGGGTATTTACAAAACAGTAAGCTCCAACCCAATCATTACAAATTAATAAAAATCAGGGCCTCCCAAGTCAATGGTTGTGCTTTTTGCATCGATATGCATACCAAGGAAGCCATTAAAATGGGGGAATCACATGAACGGATGCATTTATTGGATGCATGGTGGCATACAGATACCTTTTCGGAAGAAGAACAGGTGATTCTTAAAATGACCGAAGAAATCACAAAAATTCACGAGCACGGTTTAACCAAAGAAACCTATCAACACGCCATATCACTTTTTGATGCACATTACTTTGCCAACATTGTAATGGCCATATCCACAATCAACGTATGGAATCGAGTTGCAATTAGCACACTTACGCCTATCGCGGAAGCAACCAATTCATAAATTCATTGGAAAAAGGGTTTATCGAAAACCCTTTTCTCAATTTTTTTTGCTTAACCAGATAGTTACATATATATTTGTAACCAAATGGTTACTTAAATATGAGACGTGATGTTTTTCAAGCTATAGCAGACCCCGTTAGAAGAGACATCATTCAATTGTTGGCCAAGGAAGTGCTTACGGTGAATGAGGTTGCCGAGCAGTTCAATGTCAGCAGACCTGCCATATCCAAGCATCTTAAAATACTGGAGGAATGCGGTATAATAGCCTTTAGCCAAAAAGGAAGGGAGCGCCATTGTCTGATTCAGCCTAAAAAACTGATTCCTGCATTTCTCTGGATTGATCAATACAAACAACTGTGGGAGGACAAACTAGATGCATTCGAAAACTACTTAAATCAAATACAAAATAAGACCGATGAACAATCCTGAAAATCGAACATTAACACTGGAACGAACATTCAATGCACCCTTAGATCTCGTATGGGAAGCTTGGACACAACCTGAGCATATTGCAAACTGGTGGGGACCAAAAGGCATGCAAACCAAGGTGCTACAACATGAATTCAAGGAAGGTGGCAATTGGAAATACGCCATGACCATGCAGGACGGAAGCGAGTTTATAGCCGATGGCATTTACAAGGAAATTGTTCCAAAAGCGCGTATCATTTCAACTGCTAATTTTAAACCAATGACGGAGGGCGTTGAAATCCAGGCCCTATTTGAAGCAAATGGCAATACAACTAAATTTACGTTTCATTGTGTACATGAAACCGAAGAATATTGCAAGCAACAAGAACAAATGGGCTTTTACAATGGTTGGGGGTCCGTATTTGACAGACTATCAGAATTCGTATCGCAATAAGCCATCCAAGGGGTCATCACAATGGCCCCACTCCTTCCATTAGCCACACTTGAACGACCCAAAACTATCTTAAAGATTTGGCAGATCAAAATATTTATTTACATTTGTAGTGTTCTAGTTATCTAATACACTATAAATGTTGCATATCAGAGACCTGTATTTCAACTATCCCAATCAAGTATCAGTGCTAAAGTCCATTGACTTAAACCTAGATACGGGCAACATCTATGGTTTATTTGGCAAAAACGGCGAAGGGAAAACCACACTGATCAAAGTAATCACGGGTTTGTTGTATCCTAAATCTGGGGAATGCCGATTTGACAACATACCGACATCCCAACGTTATCCCAGTGTACTACAAGAAGTATTTTTGGTTCCTGAAGATTTTGAACTCCCTGCTGTATCTGTCAATACTTTTGCTACAATGAACTCAAAGTTCTACCCGAATTTTTCACAAGAACATTTTGATTCATTGCTCAAAGAATTCAATATCAATCCATTAAAAACGATACCAACGCTCTCTTTCGGGCAGAAAAAGAAGGTTTTAATTGCATTTGGTATTGCTGTAAATACAAGTTTATTATTGATGGATGAACCCACCAATGGTTTGGACATTCCATCCAAAAGTCAATTCAGAAAAGTTATGGCCGCTTCTGTAGACAAAGGTCAATGCATCGTGATATCAACCCATCAGGTGAGAGACCTTCACAGTCTTATCAATCATGTCATCATACTTGATGATGCCAGAGTTGTGCTCAACCAATCGTTACAAAGGATTTCGGAAGTGCTTTGGTTTGGACGGGCCTCTGGTCAGGATAAGAATGAAATAGTGCACTCGGAAGGTGCATTTGGAGGTAAAACCATTGTCAAACGCGGAGAAAAAGATGAATCTGAAATGGATCTTGAGCTCCTTTTCAATGGCGTTTTACAAGAACGTCAAACTATAAATCAATTATTGGAACACGCCTAAAATGAATCAAAGTTTCAACATCACCAGGGTTTTCCTTTTTATCAAACGGGATTTGCTATTGTTACGTGGTACGATTACCTCCAGTCTTGCCGTAGCGGCCATTTTGATATTTCTTTTTTCCATTTTCAATATGATTTGGGACAAGCAATTGACCTCGGAGGAGTTCGTTGGAATTTTCACTTTGGTATTCATTCCAATGGGTCTGTTATTCAGTTTTGCCTTATTCCGTGAATTCAGTAGTCCTAAAACCAATCATTTATACTTGGCTTTGCCGGTGTCTACCTCCGAACGTCTACTATCCAAATGGATCACTGCCACCCTACTCTATATAGTGACAATTTCAATCATTGCCCTAGCAGTAGGCTTTATAGCATTACTCGTTGGAGGAATTCTTTTTGGTGCAAACCTAGATCCATTGGCCCTATTCTCTTCGTCCTATTGGAGCATTGTAGGGGTGTATTTGTTCATCCAACCTATATTCATGGTTGGTGCAATGACATTTGCAAAAAACAGACTCGTGAAAACATTGCTTGCTTTAGGCTTGCTAACACTTGGGTTTATAGTTTTCCATTTGATACTTTTTGGTCTTCTAAACGGTGGCTTCGATGTCATGCCAAAAAATGGAATGGCATCGGTATCCTTTATAGGAGCTGATTTTTCGACCGTGGGGAGATGGTTTTACGGTTTGTTGTTTGGACCATTCATGCTAGTCGTAGCCTACTTTAAGATGAAAGAAAAGGAGGTATAGGATGGATTTTGACAATAGCAAACCCATTTATTTACAAATTGTGGAATTCTTTTACGAAAACATATTGATAAAAGATTGGCAGGAAGGCGGCAGGATTCCATCTGTACGGGAAGTGGCCATGATGGTTGAAGTCAATCCTAACACCGCCATAAGGGCATTCAACTACCTGCAAGATCTTGAAGTTATCTATAACAAGCGTGGCATTGGTTATTTCGTTGCAGAAGACGGATATTCCAAAGTATTGGAAATCAAGCGAAAGGAATTTTTAGAACAAAGCTTACCGGATGTCTTCAAAAAAATGGATTTGCTGAATATTTCTTTCACGGAATTGAAAAACGCTTACAACGAACAGAAAAATGAAAAAAAGTAACCTTCTTTTATTGGGAGCGTTGATCTCCGTTTTCTTTTTCTCCCTGCTCTTTCAATTTGCAGTGCATCGCAGTGTAAAATCCGAAAAAGCCAAGTTGAAATCAACAGAAATACTGGAAGAACAAAGAACACCGGGAGCATTTACATCGCTAAAAGCAATTGGGAAATTCACTCTGGTATTTGAACAATCTGACAGTCCCTATTTGAAGATAACTGCACCAGATTATGTAATGGATTCAATTCAAACTATAGTGGACAACAATAGATTGGATATTCAAATGCTAAAGGATATACGGAAAAAAGATACGGTGTTGATACAACTGGGAACACCACAATTGGATTCTCTGATGTTAACCTCCCAAGTCTATTTTAAATCCGAGAACACCTTAAAAGGTGAGTACTTGTATTTGGAATTAATGGACGCCTGCTCTGCGGATTTGGATATCGATTTCAGCGAAGTCCTCTATAAAAATTTGACGAGTGGAAAAGTGAATCTTAATGGCAAAATCAAAAACATTCAAATAATGGAAGAATAACAAAATCAAAAAACGAACAATCATTATCAATCAATCATCAATCATCAATCAAAAGACGGACAATCATGAAACCAACAGAAGAAAAACTTGTCCCTAATCTAGGGAAACAACCACCAAAATGGAGATTATGGCTCATGCGTGGACTTTACTTCCTCACCTTCATAGGTTTGGCCTATGAGGCATGGGCATATCTCTTGCAGCCTGCTGAACCATTGGGGTATTTGGAAGGTGTAGCGTTCAGTTTTTGGGCGGTATACGCCACATTAATGGGTTTAGGTATACGCTATCCTGTAAAAATGCTACCCTTGATCCTTTTGCAGTTGGGCTATAAAGCAACATGGGCATTAACGGTATATCCGCCAATGAAATTAACGGGGGCCATAACCCCGGAAGCCGAATCCTTCTATGCAATTTGCATCACTGCGGTTATTATAGATACCCTGGTGATTCCTTGGGGCTATGTGATACAAAACTACCTCAAACCCATGTTTGATTTAAAGCGGGGCATACTTTAAACTACAACAACATTTCATCATCAATCAATTATACGCGATGGTATTCACAGCGTACCATCCGTTTTCATCAATCAAAAAACGAACATCATGAAATCAAATCAAAAACTTGGAAGAATAGTTGGGATTCTGCTGGTATTGGTCATAGCAGTAGGTGTACCATCCTTGAGCTTGAGGGGCCTTAGCGGCTTAGATACATCAGACCCTAATTATTTACAGCTGCTTTACGAAAATGCCTTAAATACAAGATATGCGGTAGTTCTGGACATTTTGTCAAGTACTATATGGCTAGCTATAGTGCTACTCTTGTTCAAGCGGATCAAGGAATATGATATTAAACTTGCATTGGCAATCTTAAGTATTTGGCTGATCAACTTTGGCATTGTAATCTACGGAGACATCAGCACGCTATCTTTACTGGAATTGGCGCAACATTACGCTCTTGAAACAGGTTTTCCTGCAGATGTTTTAATGACCTTGGGGGATTTGAAAATAGAGGATTACTACGGCTCTCACTTTCTGGCACTCATTAGCTACGCGACAGCTACTTTCTTATTCTACTACTTTCTGCTAAAAAGCAAATACATTCCAGCTTGGCTTGCTATCTGGGGAATGTTGGCCATGACACTTGTCTTTTCAGCTTCTTGGGCCAATATTTTCAAATTGGACGTGAGCTTTTATTTCTACTCGCAAAACGGCATTCATCTCATCCTTTTTATGGGGTGGCTATTATTTAAAGGATTTGCTACGCCAGAGGTTATAAAAGACCACACCAACAACTAAACAATACTTCATGTCTACGATAAATAAAACTTCCCTTGTTGGGGAAAAAAGAACAATTTGGTCCAATGCACTATTGGATAAAACTTCCAAAATTTGGTTTATAGTGACCGTTTTAGGTCAATGGATATTTGCGGCCTATGTTGCCTTATTTTATGGAGGAGCGGCAATGGACGGAGATTTTATGAAATGGAATAGAGTGCTTCCACATGGTTATGTTGAAGGAGAAACAATGGGGAATTTGGCGGTAGCAACACACCTTCTTTTTGCAGTAATCGTGCTTTTTGGGGGTCCAATGCAATTTATCCCACAACTACGAAAAAAAATACCAACACTGCACCGTTGGAGTGGTCGGTTCTATATAACTGCGGCCTTCCTTTTAAGTCTTAGCGGCATCTATATGGTCATCGCCAAAGGCACTATAAGTGGCCTAGTTGGCGATATCAGTGTTAGTTTAAATGGGATATTGATCTTGCTCTTCGCAGTATTGGCGCTTCGTACGGCGATGAAGCGGGATTTTTTATCCCATAGTCAATGGGTAATGCGGCTGTTCCTTGCCATGGGCGGTGTTTGGTTTTTCCGAATAGGTCTAATGTTCTGGTTATTTGTGAATGGCGGTCCCGTTGGTTTTGATATGGAGACGTTTAGAGGTCCGTTTCTGGTGTTTCTAGGCTTTGGTCAATATATCATTCCATTGGCTGTTTATGAACTCTATAGGATCAGTAAAAGAAAAACTGCCTCCAATTTGAAGGCAGTCATGTTCGTTTCGTTAGTGGTATTTACCCTAATTACGGCATTGGGAACCTTTGCCGCCACCATGGGCATGTGGATACCAAGAATAAGCTAGTATTATTTGCTCAGATACATTTTTCTTCTGGAGTACAGATTGTAGAAATCATCATCCTTAAGACTATCAATAAACAATATACTTTCGCCGGTGCTTTTCATTTCTGGACCTAAATTCTTATTGACGTTAGGGAACTTATTGAATGAAAACACCGGTTGTTTGATGGCGTAACCTTCTAATTGCGGGTTGAATTCGAAGTCCTTCACCTTCTTCTCGCCTAACATTACCTTAGTGGCATAATTTACATAAGGCTCACCATAGGCTTTCGCAATAAATGGTACTGTTCGTGAAGCTCTAGGATTAGCCTCAATGATATAAACCACATCGTCTTTTATGGCAAATTGAATATTGATGAGTCCAACGGTATTTAAAGCTAGGGCTATCTTTTTTGTGTGATCTTTGATTTGCTGCATCACAAATTCACCTAAGTTGAATGGTGGCAAAGTGGCATTGGAGTCCCCTGAATGTATACCACATGGTTCAATATGCTCCATAATACCGATAATGTATACGTCTTCACCATCACAAATCGCATCCGCTTCCGCTTCAATAGCACCATCCAAATAATGATCCAAAAGTAACTTGTTGTTTGGGATGCTACGCAATAAATCAACAACATGGGCCTCCAGGTCTTCTTTGTTGATGACAATTTTCATTCCCTGACCGCCTAAAACATAAGATGGCCTTACTAGTAACGGGAAATTCAATTCGTCCGCAAGTTCCAAGGCCTCATCAGCCGTTTCAGCTACACCAAATCGCGGGTAAGGGATATTGTTTTCTTTCAACAAGGTAGAAAAACTTCCCCTATCTTCAGCCAAATCCAGAGATTCAAAACTAGTACCGATGATATTGATGCCGTATCGGTCTAATTTTTCAGCTAATTTCAAGGCGGTCTGACCCCCAAGTTGAACTATGACTCCTTCTGGTTTTTCATGAAGGATGATGTCATAAATATGTTCCCAGAATACGGGTTCAAAATAGAGTTTGTCTGCGGTATCGAAATCCGTTGATACGGTTTCGGGGTTACAGTTGATCATTACTGTTTCATAGCCGCATTCAGCAGCAGCCAAAACGCCATGAACACAACAATAATCGAATTCAATACCTTGACCTATTCGGTTTGGACCTGAGCCCAATACCACAATTTTCTTGCGGTCGGTCACTTCACTATCATTAGCAACAAATCGAGTCCCATCGGCGGTTTCGATTTCCTCTTCAAAAGTGGAGTAATAATACGGTGTCATCGCCTTAAACTCCGCGGCACAAGTATCAACAAGTTTGTATACCCTATTTATATTTAAGGCCATTCTTTTCTTGTGCACCTCGCTTTCGTAGCAATCCAACATATGGGCAATCTGTCTGTCAGCAAAACCTTTTTGCTTGGCTTCCAAAAGAAGTGCCTTTGGTAAACTTTCTATCGTATACTTGGAGATTTCCTGTTCCAGATAATGTAGTTCTTCGTATTGCTTCAAGAACCACATATCAATTCTGGTAATATCGTGAATCGTCTTCAACGGAATACCCAATTGAATCGCATCATAAATAACAAATACGCGATCCCAACTAGGAACTTTCAACTTCCCTATAATTTTATCGTAATCCTTGTATCCCTTACCATCAGCACCCAAGCCGTTTCGCTTTATTTCCAAAGATTGGGTAGCCTTGTGCAATGCTTCCTGGAATGACCTCCCAATTCCCATAACTTCTCCAACAGACTTCATCTGTAATCCAAGCGTTCGGTCTGAACCTTCAAATTTGTCAAAGTTCCATCTTGGAATTTTTACGATAACATAATCCAAAGTGGGCTCGAACAATGCTGATGTGGACTGTGTGATTTGATTATCCAACTCATCCAAAGTATAACCAATCGCTAACTTTGAAGCTATTTTGGCAATAGGATAACCTGTTGCTTTGGATGCCAAAGCTGAAGAACGAGAAACTCTAGGATTGATTTCAATAGCAATGATATCTTCCTTTTCATTAGGACTAACGGCAAATTGTACGTTACACCCGCCGGCAAAATCCCCGATGCTTCGCATCATATGAATTGCCATGTCCCGCATTCTTTGGAACGTGCGGTCTGATAGCGTCATTGCAGGAGCTACAGTTATTGAATCTCCTGTATGAATCCCCATAGGATCCATATTTTCAATGGTACAAATAATGACCACATTGTCGTTTTTATCACGCAATAACTCCAACTCATATTCTTTCCATCCCATCAAGGCCTTATCGATCATTACCTCATGGATTGGTGAAATTTCCAAGGCTCGACTCAATAATTCATCAAAATCCTCTGGGTCATAAACAATAGAAGCTCCTGCCCCACCCAAGGTAAATGAAGCACGAATAACCAGTGGAAATCCAAATTCTTGGGCAATTTCCTTACCCTTAAGAAAAGAGGTTGCGGAAGCCTGAGGTGGCATTCCAATTCCTATTTTCAGCATCAACTCCCTAAACTTTTCACGGTCTTCAGTAATGTTGATAGCATCTATATCTACCCCAATGATTTCAACACCAAAATCTTCCCAAATGCCTTTTTCGTCTGCTTCAATACAAAGGTTCAAAGCCGTTTGGCCACCCATTGTTGGCAATACCGCATCAATATTTGGGTGATTCTTTAAAATCTCAATGATAGATTTGGTATTCAATGGCTTCAAATACACGTGATCCGCCATGGTAGGATCTGTCATGATCGTAGCGGGATTGCTATTGATCAAGATGGTTTCAATACCATCCTCCCTTAAGGATCTAAGTGATTGGGAACCGGAATAATCAAACTCACATGCCTGACCGATGATGATAGGGCCAGAACCAATAATCAAAATGGATTTTAAATCTTTTCTTTTCGGCATTCTATAGGGTGTTACTCGTTGATTTTACGAAAGTCCAAAAAAAAGGTGTTACTTAGAAAAGTAACACCTTTAATTATGAACGATTTATTGTTCATTATTTTTTATGTCTTGGCTCGGATGAAACAGTTAGTTTTTTTCTTCCTTTAGCTCTTCTTCTAGCAAGAACTTTTCTACCATTGGCAGTCGCCATGCGGTCTCTAAAACCATGTTTGTTTCTTCTCTTCCTTTTTGACGGCTGATACGTTCTTTTCATTTCGGAACTTTTTTAATGGATTTACGTTCGGAAGGTTTTTCTTCCTCAAAAATTCTGCGCGCAAATATACGAAGAGTTTTTACTTTAACAAGTGGAAATAAAAAATATTTAATTTTGTTTTCACTACTTTTGCCTCCTCCTGAAATCAGGACTAATTTCTACTATAATGTTCAATAAAAATATAAAACTCGTAATTGCCGTTCTTATCAATGCCTATGCTGTGTATCAGTTTATAGAAGGTTACATTGGCAACGGCATTGCCTTGATTCTACTATCCCTGATTTTCATCTTCCTATATTTTAGGAATGAAATGATTTTGATGGCTTTTCTTCGGATGCGTAAACAAGATATGGAAGGAACGCAGAAATGGCTTACCAAAATAAAGAATCCTGAGACTGCCCTGATTAAAAAACAACAAGGGTATTACAATTACCTTCACGGAATCATCTATTCACAAAAAAATCTTACCCAAGCTGAAAAATACTTCAAAAAGGCCATCAAATTTGGGTTGACCATGGATTATGATTTGGCAATGGCCAAACTAAGTTTGGCTGGAATCTCCATGCAAAAGCGCAGAAAGAGAGAGGCCACTCAATTACTACAAGAGGCAAAAAAGTTGGATAAGAATAATATGCTGTCTGAACAGATCAAAATGATGCAGCAGCAAATGAAAAAGATTTAATCTTTATTTGGTTTCCCGATAGTATCCTTTATTCGGAATCTCAACCACATATTTTTTTCGAGAGGCATTGTTCAAATGTGGTTCCCGCAACCATGGATTATGTCTTTTCAACACCTTGTAGCTGATTTCATAATCCTTGGCAAAATCTGCCCAATTAGAAACCGCTGTATCCACATCAACCGAAAATGTGGGCACAGCCTGATAAAGGTCATCTTTTTGGACCGCAAAACCATATTTGTCTGGATTTGAGATGATTTCCTTTATGGCCATGATACGAAATACGTAGCGACTGGTTTCTTCACCTAAAAGAAGATCATAGTAATCATCCGCCTTTTGTATGTTCATATATTTTTGGATACCTGCAGGGCCTGCATTATATGCAGCAGCTGTCAAGGTCCAACTTCCAAATCGTTTATTCCATTTATTTAAATACTCACACGCAACCTGTGTAGCTTTCTCTACATGGTATCTTTCATCAACATTGGCATTGACCTCTAAACCGTATTCTCGTCCGGTAGCCCTCATAATCTGCCAAAAGCCTGTTGCACCAGCAGGTGACACTACATTTTGCAATCCACTTTCTGCCACTGCTAGATATTTAAAATCATCAGGAATGCCGTTTTTTGCCAATATGGGCTCAATTACTGGAAAGTACTTATTGGCGCGTTTCATCAATAATAGTGCATTGGATTGCCAATAGGTATTCACCAAAAACTCACGATCAACACGTTCCAATATTTCAGGATCATCCAACGGCACGGATTCTCCGGCAAAGTTCAAGTCTTCTGGTATTTCTATAGCACTGATTTGATAACCATCTGAAACACTTTTAGCAATCCCATCACTTTCCCCTGCTGTCTTGACCTCAGCTTTTTCATTAGGTGTGGATTGTACTGCAAAAATCAAACTACCCACTACTACCATAAGCCCTATTGCGGCCAAAATATTTTTTATCTGTTTCATAGAATACCGTATTGTTTGGATAAATATACTATATAGAACTTCCTTCTTCTAAAATAATTGCCGGAAGATGCTCATTAAACCATCGCGCACGATGAATGATCATGGTGTGTGTTCCATTTTTGACAGCGATACACTCTTTGATTTTATCAATTGGGAAGACCGCATCCTTTGTCCCATGAATGTGAACCAAAGTAGACGGTGAATGCTTTTGTTTCCAATTCACAATGCTATCAATAGCCCAATCTATATAGCGTTTATCCCGAACGGACAAGTATTGCTCATAAAGCTCCAATCTTTTGGTTGCTTTTTCACCAAAAGCGTAGCGCGCCAAAAGTTCAACATTGTTCACCAACCCCGTGGGCAGTAGCTTGTGAGCCCTTGTATATTTCGCGAACAACATTTTTTTAGGCAATTCTGAATGGTGCTTAACACAGGAAACGGCAATAACCCGTTTTGCGGAAACAAATTGAGCCATTTCCTGAACCAAAAGCCCACCAAAAGAAACACCCAACAAAACAGGGGAATCGTGTTTGATTTTGGAGGCCATTTTTTTCGCATACTCGGAAAAGTTCATGCCTTTTTCCGGCAGGAACCATTCAAGACGATGCAATACGAATTGTTCCTCAGGCAATTTTAGGCCATCGAAAATCGAAGGATTGGCAGCCATCCCTGGCATCAAATAAACATGGATTTTAGGTTGGGGCATTTCTTACCTAATCTCGTTTGAACTAGGAAATTAACAAAATTTTGACTAATTTTGTGTCCCTTTTGCAATAAGCCCCATTGAATTTGAACAAAATACCAAAAGGACAATTAAATATTACCACTTCGGTAATGTGCTATGTCAATTTTAAAACAATACTATATGACAGAAATGGAAATTAATGACAATAGTTTCTTACGCCAATTTGAAACTAGGGTTGATGGACATTTGGCTAAAATTGAGTATTCCTCTCAAGAACGCAAAGTATTTTTGACCAAATTGGTTATCCCTGAGGAAATTACACAAGAAGGTTTTAAAGAAACTTTTATTAAAGCCGTTTTGCATGAAATCCAAGAAAAGAACCTACGAGTGGTCCCAACCAGCCCTCACATTGCAGGTTTTTTAAGAAAGAACAGACAGTACAAGGAGATGCTTCCTGTTGGAATACGCATCTAAAAACAACAAACTGACTAATTGAAAACCTCCAGATTTGGGGGTTTTTTTATGCGATGACTTTTTGTGAAACAAATTCAAAACGAACCAGACCATCCTCATCAATCTTGGAAAGCTCAACTTGGTGTAACGTATTCACCAATTCTGGGTTCCATGGCGCCTTTACCTTTACGTAGTTCTCTGTAAAGCCATGTATGTATCCCGATTTATTCTCTCCTTCAATAAGAACAGTACGCATAGTACCCAATTGACTTTCATAAAACGCTCGGCGTTTTTTCGCTGATAAACCCCTAAGCATTTTACTCCGCTTGCTTCTAACATTCTTTGGTACTGCATTTTCCATATCCGCAGCCAAGGTATTGTCACGTTCAGAATAGGTGAATACATGCAAGTAAGAGATATCCAACTCATTTAGAAATTGATAGGTTTCCAAAAATTGAGCTTCAGTTTCGCCAGGAAAACCAACAATAACATCAACACCAATACAGGCATGTGGCATGGTTTCCTTAATACGTTTAACCCTATCCACGTAAAGATTGGTAAGGTACCTGCGTCGCATTTTTTTAAGGATTTCGTCACAGCCGCTTTGAAGTGGTATATGAAAATGAGGTACAAAGGAATTGCTTTGCGCCACAAAATCTATGGTTTCATTTTTCAATAAGTTGGGCTCAATGGAAGAGATGCGTAACCTATGAATTCCTTCAACATCATCCAAAGCCTTCACCAAATCCAAAAAAGTATGTTCGTGTTTCTTATTCCCAAACTCACCCTTGCCGTAATCGCCAATATTGACACCAGTCAATACAATTTCCTTAATATCCTTGGAAGCAATTTCCGAAGCATTTTTTAGCACGTTTTCCAAGGAGTCGCTTCTTGAAATACCTCTTGCCAATGGTATGGTGCAATAGGTACATTTATAATCACAACCATCCTGAACTTTTAAAAATGCACGTGTTCTGTCGCCAATGGCATAACTGCCCACATAAAAATCTGCATCTGCTATTTCACAAGAATGGACTTCACCCTGCACATTTTTGGACAGATCATTTAGGTAGTCGGTAATCTTGAATTTTTCTGTAGCGCCTAAAACTAAATCTACACCATCCACAGCCGCCAACTCTTCAGGTTTTAGCTGTGCATAGCAGCCAACTGCGGCCACAAAAGCCTCTGGGTTTTTTTGTTGCGCCTGTTTTACAATGGTCTTAAAACGCTTGTCCGCATTTTCGGTTACCGAACAGGTATTGATCACATAAATATCCGCCGTTTCCGTAAAATCCACACGATCAAAATCCTCCTTTTCAAAACTTCTGGCAATAGTGGAAGTTTCGGAGAAATTAAGCTTACAACCTAAGGTATAAAAGGCAACTTTCTTATTCATTCAACATTAAAAAATAAGGGCTACAAATATAGAAATAAGTTAGCAGATAACGAGTTAGCGTTTAATGACCCAATATCTTAATAGGACAATCAATAATTTCTCCATTTTTTGGTCAACTCAAATACATGTTCCAAAATCTTGGCTTCCACGGCATTGAATTCTTTACCACGTCTTGCCATCATAACCTTTGCAGCTTCAAAGGCCTTTTTAGGCATATAAGTTGAAAATCCAGATGCTCCGCCCCAACTAAAACTTGGTATGAAGTTCCTTGGAAATCCTGGGACATAGATATTGGAGTTAACACCAATTACGGTCCCGGTATTGAACATAGTGTTGATTGCCGTTTTACTATGATCTCCCATCATAAGACCACAAAATTGAAGACCAGTATGATCAAATTTTTGCGTATCATAATTCCACATGCGAACCTTGGCATAGTTGTTTTTGAGGTTCGAATTATTGGAATCCGCACCAATGTTGCACCATTCCCCTAAAACTGCATTTCCTAAATAACCTTCGTGACCTTTACTGGAATAACCAAAAATCACTGAATTATTGATTTCACCACACACTTTCCCATGAGGACCAACAGTGGTCGGTCCATAAATCTTGGCACCCATTTTCACAATAGCATTGTCACATAAAGCCAAAGCACCGCGAATTAGTCCACCTTCCCATATTTGCGCGTTGGCACCTATATAAATAGGACCTTTGGATGCATTTAAAATACTGTGTTCTACGCTCGCGCCTTCTTCCAGAAATATATTCTCTGGAGCTATAACCTTATTGGTATTCGATATAGGGACACTTTTTCGGCCTTGGGTTAGAAAATCGAAGTCCTGCTGTAGCGCTTCTCCATTTTTAGAAAAAATATCCCAGGTATAGTCTACAGTAATCAAGGATCCTTGAAAATCAATTACCTCATACGAAGAGATATCATTTTCTAGCTCCGGCGCTTCGGTGCGGTAAGCAACAATATTTTCTTGATAAGAAATGGCTTGGTTCTTTTTTAGCGATGTCACCAAATCCACAAATTCCTTGGTTGGTACTATGGACGAAATGATTACGACATTGTCCGGTGCAGTTACCAATGGGTATTTCTCCGCTAAATAAGCCTCGGTTTTAAAACTAACTTGGGTTTGTAGATGTTTTTCCCATTTCTCACGGATGGTCAAGATACCAATTCGTACTTCGGCCACTGGGCGGGTAAATGTGAACGGCAGAAGAGCATCCCTTCTTGGGCCGTCAGCTAAAATATAATTCATGTTAGTAGTTCGTAGTTTCTGCTATAAAAATAAAAAACGCCCATGATAAAAAATCAAGGGCGTCATTATATTATTAAGAAATTTCTGCCTATTCGGCTTTCTTTTCGTCTTTGCTGAATTTCTTGTACTTATTTTTGAATTTGTCAATTCTACCAGCTGTATCAACCAATTTGGTCTTACCAGTATAGTATGGATGCGAAGTTCTGGAGATTTCCAATTTTACCAAAGGATATTCTACGCCATCAACGGTGATAGTTTCCTTTGCTTCAGCGGTAGATTTAGTGATGAATACGTCATCATTGGACATATCCTTAAACGCTACCAATCTATAATTTTCCGGGTGTATACCTTTTCTCATCGCCTTTAATACTTAATCTCAGAATTTTCGAGGTGCAAATTTAATCATTTCTTTTATAATGCCAACCTAATTTCAGTAAAAAAGAAAAATTCTAATTTTAATTGTAACAAATCCTTCACAAAGGTCACTAACAAACTGCTAACAACCTTAATTTTTTCATAATGGAAGAAAATCAACCAAAAGTGAGTCGGTTCTCACTTAACTTCGGTGCTCTAGCTGGACTAGCAGGTATCGTCTTTTCACTAATGCTTTATATTGCCGGTATGCAACATGAACAAGGATTCGGCATCCAAGCCGTTCAGTTCTCAATTGTTGCCTTATTTGTTGTACTTGCAATAATGCAATACAAAAAAGCCAATTCAGGTTATCTGAATCTCATTGAAGCCTTTAAAATGGGAGCTGGAGTAGCTGCGATTAGTTTTGTAGTAGGAACAATTTATTTTTTGATTTTTTCAAATGTCATCGAACCTAATTTCATGGAAGAGGCATATGAGATTGGAAGGCAAAAAATGATGGAACAAAATCCTAATTTAACTGCAGAACAGGCAGATCAAGGAATTGAAATGCAAAAGCGTTTCTTCTGGGTGATCATGGCAGTTTTCATGATCATATCCGTGATTTGGGGTTTCGTAGTAAGCCTTATTGCCGGCTTGATCATGAAAAAGGACAAGCCAGCATACTAAGTCAAAAAATGCTACTTTTGAGGGGAATTCCAGAACATATCAATGCAAATTTCCATTGTTATCCCTTTATTAAACGAAAAGGAATCCCTTACTGAACTTCATGATTGGATTGCATCCGTGATGCAATCCAATCATTTTGTTTATGAGGTAATTTTCATTGATGACGGCAGTACCGATGGCTCATGGCAATCCATACAGGCCTTGGCACAAAAGAATTCCAATGTGAAAGGAATTCAATTTTTAAGGAACTACGGAAAATCGCAGGCACTACATGCCGGTTTTCATGCAGCACAAGGAGAAGTAGTCATCACCATGGATGCCGACTTACAGGATAATCCGGAGGAAATTCCTGAGCTCTACAAAATGATCAAGGAGGAAGGATATCACATCGTTTCAGGATGGAAAAAGAAACGTTACGATTCTGTCATTGCCAAAAATTTACCTTCTAAATTGTTCAATTGGGCGGCTAGACGAACCTCTGGTGTTCGGTTACATGACTTTAATTGCGGACTCAAAGCATTTGATCAAATGGTGGTTAAAAACATTGAGGTGTCCGGAGATATGCATCGTTACATACCTGTATTGGCCAAAAATGCTGGTTTTTCTAAAATCACCGAAAAGGTCGTGCAACATCAGGCCAGGAAATATGGGCATACCAAATTCGGGGCAGAGCGCTTCATAAACGGTTTCCTGGATTTGATCACAATTTGGTTTGTCTCCAAATTCGGGAGGCAGCCCATGCATTTATTTGGCGCATTAGGAGTTTTCATGTTTGTGGTTGGATTTGGTTTCTCGCTTTACCTTGGTATTGATAAGTTGTTTTTGAACCCAACAGGAAGACTTATTACAGAGCGCCCGCAATTCTATATTGCCTTGACCGCAATGATTATCGGAACGCAACTCTTTCTAGCAGGCTTTTTGGGAGAGATTATGGTTCGTTCGCGGAAAAATGATACACGCTACAACATCTCCAATAAAATTAACGTTTAGCGTCCTGTAATTACAGATTCTTCGTACTTTTACCCCGTATTTAATCACTATTCTTTACATGGATTCCATCACTTCAATTGCCCAAACTTGGCTTACCGATTTTTTCGATTCAGAAACCAAAAATGAAATACAACATCTAATCGCAAACGACTCTGAAGAGCTCAAAGAGCGGTTTTACAAAAACTTGGAATTTGGCACAGGAGGTATGCGTGGTGTAATGGGCGTTGGAACTAATCGTATCAACAGATATACACTTGGCAAGAATACCCAAGGATTGAGTAACTACCTTAAAAAGGTTCATGGGAACAAGGAAATCAAGGTGGTGATTGCCTATGATTGCCGACATAATTCTGATACACTTTCCAAAACCGTTGCTGAAGTTTTTTCCGCAAATGGGATACAGGTATTTTTGTTTTCAGAATTACGGACTACCCCTGAGCTTTCATTTGCAGTAAGACATTTGGGATGTGATGCTGGAATTGTGCTTACAGCTTCCCATAACCCTCCAGAATATAATGGGTATAAGGTATATTGGTCAGATGGCTGCCAGATCGTTCCACCGCAAGACGGAGAGATCATTGCGGAAATTGATTCGCTGTCTTTTGAGGATATTCAATTCGATGCCAATCCAGATTTAATTACCCTAATTGATAAGGATGTTGATGAAGCCTTTTTTGAAGCTTCGTTAGCCAATGGAAATTTCAATGCCAAAGGCAAAGATGACTTTAAAATTGTATTCACTTCTTTGCACGGAACTTCTATTACCGCTATTCCTGAAGTTTTGAAAAGGGCTGGCTACAATAATGTAACCGTGATAGCAGAACAAGCGGAGCCTAATGGTGCTTTCCCCACTGTGGAATCACCAAACCCTGAAGAGCCGGCTGCATTGGCCATGGCTATTGCAAAAGCTGAGGAAATTGGCGCAGACATGGTTGTAGGTACGGACCCAGACAGTGATCGATTGGGGATTGCTGTTCGAAACCTAGAAGGAAAAATGGAACTGCTGAATGGTAATCAGACCATGATTTTGATGACCAAGTTCCTTTTGGACAAATACAAGGAAAAAGGACTCAAAGGAAATGAATTTGTTGCTTCAACCATTGTCTCCACTCCAATGATGGAACAGATGGCCAAAGCTTATGGCGTGGAATTCAAAACGGCACTTACCGGTTTTAAATGGATTGGAAAAATGATCAAGGATTTTCCGGATTCCAAATTCCTAGGTGGTGGTGAAGAGAGTTTTGGGTATATGGTGGGAGACTTTGTACGCGATAAAGATGCGGTCACCTCCACTCTACTTGCCTGCGAAATAGGTTCTGACGCCAAAGCAGAAGGCAGCTCCTTTTATGAAGAACTCATCAATAGTTATGTGAGTTTCGGATTTTACAAAGAGAAATTAATTTCCTTGACAAAAAAAGGCATCAGTGGTGCCGAAGAAATCAAGCAAATGCTTAAAGATTTCAAAGAGAACCCTGTAGAAACTGTTCAAAGTTCTAAAGTGGTTTGGATTGAAGATTATAACACATCGTTAGCTAAAAATGTGCAGACTGGTGAGGAAAAGGCCATTGACCTTCCAAAATCCAATGTACTTATCTACGAAACCGAAGATGGTACCCGAATTGCAGCTAGACCCAGTGGAACTGAACCAAAAGTGAAGTTTTACATGAGCACGAATACCACACTGGAAAATGCAGCAGATTACAAATCCGTAAATTCGCAGTTGGATGCCAAATTAGAAGGCATTGTTTCCGAATTGAACTTGTAGTGAATGAATTACTTTAAGAAGATTCTCCGTTATGCGGTACCCTACCGCAAATATGGCTTTCTGAACATTTTTTTCAATATTCTATATGCGCTTTTCAGTGCATTATCTTTTGCAGCATTGATACCAATGCTCAACGTTTTGTTTGACAAGACCAAACAATTGAGCGCACCTCCCAATTTTGAGGGGATTGGAAAAGCGAAGGATTACTTTATGGACTATATGAACTACCAGGTCACCCAATACTCTGGGGAGGACCCAATGAAAGGTCTGGTTCTGGTAGTCGGGTTGGTATTGGCACTGTTTTTATTAAAAAACGTGTTCAATTATTTGGCCATGTATTTCATTACCTTTTTAAGAAATGGTGTCCTTAAGGACATTCGGAACAAGATGTACTCCAAAATCGTGGATCTACCCATCTCCTACTTTTCCGAAAAAAGGAAAGGAGATGTAATTGCAAGGATCACTTCTGATGTGTTGGAAATTCAACATTCATTTTTATCCATCTTGGAATTGATCGTTCGTGAGCCTTTGACCATACTTTTCACGATAATGGTCATGTTTTTGATCAGCGTGAAACTCACCATCTTTGTTTTTGTTTTTATTCCTATAGCTGGGATGCTTATTTCACGAATTGGAAAGTCATTAAAACGTAAGTCAGACAAGGTCCAACGAGAGCAAGGTGAATTTTTATCTATTGTGGAGGAAACCTTAGGTGGTTTACGTGTTATCAAAGCTTTTAATTCCGAATCGCGGTTTTTCAACACTTTTAAAAAATCAACAGATCGTTTTTTCCATTTTTCCAACTCATTGCTGAACAGACAGAATCTTGCCTCGCCAACAGGCGAATTTTTAGGAATATTGGTCATTGGGATCCTGCTTTGGTTCGGGGGAAGATTGGTGTTGATAGAAGGAAGTTTGGATGCAGCTTCATTTATTGCGTATATGGGATTGGCATATAATATTCTTACGCCCGCAAAAGCAATTAGTAAGGCCTCCTATTCAGTTAAAAAGGGTAATGCAGCAGCGGAACGGGTTTTGGAAATTCTGGAATCGGAAAACCCCATTGAGGATAAAGCATCTGCTATCGAAAAATCTAATTTTAATACTGATATTCAACTAAATCAGGTCAGTTTTAAATATGAAGATGATTACGTGTTGGAGGATTTCAATCTTGTGGTTCCCAAGGGACACACGGTTGCCTTGGTAGGTCAATCTGGAAGCGGTAAAAGCACGATTGCCAATCTCGTTACTCGCTTTTATGATGTGAACAAAGGTGAAATCTGTATTGATGGAAACAACATAAAGGATATCACCAAAAAATCCCTTCGCGGACTTCTAGGGTTGGTAACCCAGGACTCCATTTTGTTCAACGATACGGTGAGGAACAACATCGGACTTGGAAAAGAAAATGCGTCAGAAGAAGAAATCATAGCGGCTGCTAAGGTTGCTAATGCACATGATTTCATTATGGAATTGCCAAATGGTTATAACACAAATATTGGGGACAGTGGTAATAAACTTAGTGGTGGTCAAAAACAGCGTTTGTCTATCGCTAGGGCCGTTCTTAAGAATCCACCAATTATGATTTTGGATGAAGCAACTTCAGCTTTGGATACCGAAAGCGAAAGGTTGGTGCAGGACGCTTTAGAGAAAATGATGCAAAACCGAACTTCCTTGGTTATTGCGCATCGCTTGTCCACAATTCAAAATGCCGATACCATTGTAGTTATTAGTAAAGGCAAAATCGAAGAACAGGGTACACATGAAGAGCTCATGAAACTAGGCAAGGGTTACAAAAAGCTGGTCGAAATGCAATCCTTCTCCCTTTAATTCCTTCTCTGGTCGTTGATAACAATATACTCGCTTGGCATAATTTGTCAGCTGTTGATTAAACCTTTCGTTACCTTAGTGGTCATAGTATCAAATCGACAAAAATTTGATCACTGAGGAAACCTTAGTAGAAGAGCTTAAGCATAAGGAAAGTCAAGCCAAGGCCTTTGAAGTGTTGGTAAACACTTACAAAGAAAGACTCTATTGGCATATCCGAAGAATTGTATTGGACCACGATGATGCTGATGACGTTCTTCAAAATACTTTTATTAAAGTATACCGAAATATTGACGGATTTAAAGGTGACAGTAAACTATATTCTTGGATGTACAGAATTGCAACCAATGAATCACTGACCTTTCTCAAGCAAAAATCAAAAAAGGCTGGTATCAGCGATGGGGAACTGAAAACAGCAATGGTGGAAAAATTGGAGTCCGATGTATATTTTGAAGGCGACGAGATCCAACTGAAATTGCAAAAGGCATTGGCAACGCTCCCAGACAAGCAGAAATTAGTATTCAACATGAAATATTACCAGGACATGAAGTACGAAGATATCTCAGTGGCACTGGAAACATCGGTAGGCGCCTTAAAAAGTTCCTACCACCTGGCAGTTAAAAAAATTGAAACGTATCTTAAGAGCAATTAAACTATTGCTGGTTAATTTGGTCTAACCAAAAAAGATGGAGGAGAACAAAAAAAATAAATTCAAAACTCCAGAGGGCTACTTTGATAGTTTTCACGACCGTTTAATGGACAAAATCCATGAGGAAGAGAACATCAAATCAACATCCCTCATTCCTGAATCGGATGGTTTTACTATTCCGGAAGGTTATTTCGAAGGACTCCCACAATCTGTTTTCAAAAAGCTCAAAACAAAGGACACCAAGGTTATTCAATTCAATGGTTCCCGAAAGATATACTATAGGATTACTGCTGTTGCTGCCGTACTTATTCTATTTTTTGGGTTGATTTGGAATAATGAATCCAAACTAACCATTGATGATTTGGCAAGTACCGAAATCACCGATTACTTTGAATCTACCGACTATGCATTATCCACCTATGAAATAGCGGAAGTATTGGATTTACAGGAATTAGAGTTAAATGATGTATTGGAGACCAATTTGGAAGACGAAAACATTTTGGAATATCTAGATGAAAATGTGGATGATTTGGAAGACCTAAATTTGGATTATGAAAATTATGATTAAGAATCTGTTTATAGTATTGGCGTTTGTCCTGGTTTCATCAAGTATGACCGCACAGGGACCTGCACGTGAACGCATCAGAACATTGAAGATAGCGTTCATAACCGAAAGGGTAAATCTAACTAGTAGTGAAGCGCAGAATTTTTGGCCCATATATAATGCCTATGAGGCCAAACTGGAAACGATTCGAAGAAAAGAACGATTGGAGCTGCGTTCACGAATTGCTTTCATTGAAGAATTGTCAAGCAATGAGTCCGCAACTTTATTGCAACAATACAATACGATACAGAAAGCCAAATACGAGGCCGAAAAGGAGTTTCTAGAAGAAATCAGGGATGTTATTTCTCCCAAGAAAACACTTCTATTGCTAAAGGCTGAAGAAGATTTTAAAAAACGGTTGCTGCAACAAATGCGTAAGCGAAGAAATAGTGGATAAACACCTATTCGATGAAATACATAAAAAGGGAGCCAATTGGCTCCTTTTTTTATTAAACCCTTCAAACTATTTATAGTCAAAGAATCAAAACCCATTAAAATCTACATTATGAAAACAATGAAAACCCTAATGATAACAATGGCTCTTTTAGGAACTATAGTTGCAAGTGCACAACGAACTGTAGTAAAAGTCTATCCCAAACACGGCACAGTGGTGACAACCATACATAAGCCAAAGGTGGTCGTTCATAATAAGACAAATTTTTATTTTGCTGACGGGATATGGTACAAAGCCCGTGGCAAAAGATATGTGGTCTGTGCAGCGCCAAGAGGAATAAAGGTAAGACGATTACCTAGCGCAAGGAGGGTGGTGGTTGTAAACGGGAGAAAACTCTACAAATACAGAGGTGTCTGGTATAAAAAATCGGGACGACACTACGTAGTTGTCACCGTATAACGTTGGTTTAATTAGTTGTTAGTTCAAATAGCGGTGCTTTGCACCGCTATTTTATTTAAACGTGAGTTTTGCAATTTTGTACCTGCCGGAAGCATAGGCAATGGAGTCATTTAAAAATCGAATGGAGTAAAAACCTTCATCACTAATTTTATCCCATTGTTCTCCCCCATCGTTGGAAACACTGACACCTGTAAAACCTACTGCAACCAACTTATCCCCATTGGAATTAGGGACAAATTGTACACAGCTTTTATAATTTGGTTCCAATCCATCAGCCACAGTCTGCCAAGTAAGGCCCCCATCTTGGGTTCTAATTTTATTACGGGAATTGGAATCTGGTTGAGTATAATCCCCACCAATGGCATAGCCCAGCTTATTATCGTAAAAATCCATGGAATATATGCCTTGGGTTGGCAATTCATGGGTTATTGGTGTTTTAACCACTGACCATGTTTTTCCAAAATCATCAGACTTGTATACATTTCCTGCGGTGGTAGCAATCCACGCATTGCTTCCAAAAATGGAAATATTAGTATTACTTGCAGCAAATGCGCCTTCACCAGATTCAGAAGAGGGTAGCTCGGAACACGCCACCTTATTCCAGCTTTTTCCACCATCGCGTGTAAGGATAATGGACAGGCATCCATGCATACTGTCACCAATTGCAATCCCATTTTCGTCATCCCAAAATTGCATGGAATCATAGAATACACCTTCACCTTCCTCCTTGTATACCAATTCCATGGTTCCATTGTTACCAGTCTTATACAACAATGCTGGATTACCAGCTGAAAGCATAAAAAAATCGTTTTTAGTGCATGCAATAGCCCTAAAACCAGGTGTTAAAGTATCATGCACTTGTATATTGGACCGAACGTTTTGTGATTGTACATCCACAGTGCCAAAAAACCCATTACTACCTGCAAATGCCAATGTTTGGGTATCTATGAATTCAATAGCTCGGATACTGGTAGAATCATTAAATACTATCATCCATTCTACAGAGGTGATATTTTTGTTTTGTTCTATTGGAGAACACGCAATTAATAGCAACAGAACTAAAATAATAGATAGGTATCTCACGGAATATGGTTTTTTCAAAACTACAGGTAATCCTTTTAGAAACCATACCTTTGCATGCTTAAAATAATTTGATGCGCCTACATAGAAACCTTGTTTTTGCAGTAATTGATGCCTTGAATTTGATTTTCAATGAAAACGAATATGCCGATAAAGTCATTGAAAAAGTATTGCGCTATGACAAACGTTGGGGCGCAAGGGACCGTGGATTTATAGCAGAAACCACCTATGATATCGTTCGATGGAAACGACTATATGCTGAAATCGCAGAGGTAAAGGAACCCTATACTAGGCCTCATCTGTTCCGTTTGTTTGCGGTTTGGTGTGTATTGAAAGGTATCCGAATTCCAGATTGGAAACAGTTGGAAGGCACCCCTGAGCGCCGCATTAAAGGTAGGTTTGATGAATTATCCAAAATTCGGAAGTATAGGGAATCCATTCCCGATTGGATGGACCAACTTGGCGAGAAATCCTTGGGGGATAAACTTTGGACAAAAGAGATTGCAGCATTGAACAAACAAGCGGAAGTAATCCTCCGCACCAATACACTTAAAATCCAAAGAGAAGGTCTGGGTACCGCACTGCAAGAGCATGAGATTGAAACAGAAACCATTCCGGATTATCCGTACGCTTTAAAACTCAAAGAACGTAAAAACGTATTCACCACAGAGAGTTTTAAGGATGGTCTATTTGAAGTACAAGATGCTTCTTCCCAATTGGTTGCACCCTATTTGGATGTAAAACCAGGACAACGTGTTGTGGATGCTTGTGCCGGTGCTGGGGGAAAAACCCTTCATTTGGCGGCCCAAATGCAGAATAAGGGTCAATTGATTGCATTGGATATTTACGAAAGTAAACTTAAGAAACTCAAGGTCCGCGCACGACGAAATGGGGTGCACAATGTTGAAACTCGTGTCATAGAATCCAATAAAACCATCAAAAAGCTTCACAACAGCGCAGATCGTTTGTTACTGGATGCCCCATGTTCCGGGCTTGGTGTACTTCGCAGAAATCCTGACTCAAAATGGAAACTGGTACCCGAATTCATCGATAGAATCATGGGCGTACAGCAGGAAATCTTGCAGAATTACAGTAAAATACTCAAAAAAGGTGGGCAGATGGTCTATGCTACCTGTTCCGTACTACCCCAGGAAAACAGCGAACAGGTAAATCAGTTTTTGGCCACGGAAGCAGGAACCGAATTTTCCTTGATCAAGGAAAACAAAGTATACGCTTCCAAGAGTGGTTACGACGGATTTTACATGGCCTTGCTTCAAAAACAATAACTGTTCGTCCATACTTGTTATTTGATTTCTATAACTTTGAAACATGGACAAACGTGTTTCACTGGAGGATTTCTACAAAAAAACCAACACTTACATCCCTGAAAGTGTTCGTACTGGAATAGGTCATTTCAATGTGTTCAAATTGGATGAGTTTGCTGGCCCCAAACCTAAGGCCATGCCATTTAATCGAAGGGATTATTTTAAGATAAGCCTGGTGAAAGGAAAGAGTAAAGTGCACTACGCGGATAAAATCGTGAACGTGAATGCTCAGGTTTTGGTTTTTTCCAATCCCCAGATTCCATACAACTGGGAACGGATTGATGAGCAATTAACGGGTTTTTTCTGTGTATTCACTGATACGTTTTTCCATCAATTTGGGGACTTAACCCAGTATCCAGTCTTCCAGCCCAATAGCAACCCGGTGTTCTTGTTAACAGAAGAACAAATGGCTACCATAACACCTATTTATGAACGGATGTTCTCAGAGATAAACTCAGATTACACCTTTAAGTATGATGTGCTGCGCAATTTGGTTTTTGAATTGATCCATACTGCTATGAAATTGGAACCAGCTCGGCATGAAACCTTGATAAGTTCCAATGCTTCTGAGCGGATATCTGGACTATTTATGGATCTTTTGGAACGCCAATTCCCTATGGAAAGCCCTATGCAACGACTAAAACTCAAATCGCCATCCAGCTTTGCCGATCAATTGGGCATTCATGTAAATCATTTAAATCGGGCACTAAAAGAATGCCTGCTTAAAAATACCAGTCAAATTATTTCTGAACGAATTGCCCAGGAAGCAAAAATCCTAATAAAACATACGACCTGGAACATTGCCGAGATATCGCATGTACTGGCTTTTGAGGAACCAGCGCATTTCTCCAATTTTTTTAAAAAGCAGACCGGGTATTCGCCCAACTCCTATCGCAAACTTGAAATTGTTTGAATTTTACAACAAATCGTTTCTAATTCACATTTCCAGTAACAGCCATAAAATGATCTTTGCCGTATTCACTCACTAAAACGAATACGATGAGCAAAAGAAAAATCGCATTGGTTACCGGAGGTAGCCGAGGACTGGGTCGCAATATGGCCGTGAAGCTGGCCAACAAAGGATTTGACATAGTCATAACCTATAATAGCAATGAATCTGCCGCACAGGAGACACTTGGGCAAATCCAAGAACAAGGAGGGCGTGGAATTGCTTTGAAATTGGATACCACAGCTATAGCTTCCTTTCCCACCTTTAGAGAACAACTTCAAGAACGCTTAAAGCAAACTTGGGAAGTTGAAAAAATTGATTACTTGATCAATAACGCTGGTTTTGGCCTTAACGCTTCCATCGCAGAGACTTCTGAAGAGGATTTTGATGCACTTGTCAATGTACATTTCAAGGGCGTCTACTTTTTAACGCAAGGCTTGCTGGACACTTTAAACGACGAAGGTGGAATTGTAAACATCTCCAGTGGTCTTGCACGGTTTTCATTCCCAGGTTACGCAGCTTATGCGTGCATGAAAGGGGCTATTGAAGTTTTTACACGCTACCTGGCCAAAGAACTTGGTGCTCGAAAAATTCGAGCAAATACCGTGGCACCTGGAGCTATTTATACCGATTTCAACAAGGAAAGATTTGATCAAGCGCAAGGGGTAGTCGATTACATTTCCAGTTTAACAGCATTAGGACGCGTAGGTGAAAGCGATGACATAGGTAGTATCGTGGCATTTCTTTGTACCAATGACGCCTATTGGGTAAATGGAGAACGTATTGAAGCCTCCGGGGGAATGTTGTTATAGTCATTTTCCGTTTTTGGATTTGACAGCCCCAATTTTGGGGCTTTTTTCTTTCTATTTTTAATTAAGAATCAGACTAAACGAACAATAGCTTACATTTGGATAAATCGATTTTGTTATTCTTAAACCTTGATTCTCCATTTGACAAAACCGTTGACCGTCAACCTATTTAAAATATCCATTGTTATTTGTTTATTGGCCAATAGCTTTTGCTGGGCACAAATGACAGAAAGACCTTCCTTTGAATCAGGACGAATCACCGAGCGAATGCTACTGGATGGTATTTTAGACGAACCTGATTGGGCCAACGCGCCTGTTTTGGATACATTTAAAACCACCGTTCCGGAAGAGGGTGGCGAACCTTCACAACGAACAACGGTACAAGTATTGACCGATTCAAAAATGGTTTACATCGGAATTGTTTGTTATGACACGGACACCGAAGGAATTATTCGATTTTCAAAGATTAGGGATGCAGATGTTTCCGAGGAAGATCACGTAAAACTGGTTATTGACCCCTTTTTGGATGGGCAATCTGGTTACATTTTCGCGGTAAATTCATTAGCTGCCAGATACGATGCACTTGTATCGGACCGTGGAGAGGATGAAAATGCGGACTGGGATGCCGTATGGGATGCCAAAACACAAATTACGGCAGAGGGATGGTCAGCAGAGCTAGTGATTCCGATTCAAAGCATATCGTTTAAAAAAGGACTGCACGAGTGGGGTTTCAATATTGAACGCCGCATACAGCGCAATCAAGAAACAATCCGATGGGCCAACGTCAAACGAGATCAGTGGTTAATCCAAACAAGTCGTGCGGGATTGGTCACCGGTCTTCCCGATTTTAATTATGGGTTGGGCCTTAATGTACGACCATCACTTGTTGGAGAACTGAATAAAATTGGTGCGGATGGCAGCACTGTTTTTGACCCGGATGTTAGCTTGGATGTCAATCAGCGTATTGGCCCAAATGTTTTGGCGACTTTTACCGTAAACACCGATTTTGCAGAAACCGAGGTGGATACCCGTCAGACCAATTTAACTCGCTTCCCATTATTTTTCCCAGAAAAAAGAACCTTTTTCCTTGAGGGTTCTGACATTTTCGAGTTTGGTTTTGGGACCGGAAGAAGCACCGTTATTCCATTCTTTAGTCGAAGAATCGGACTGCGGGGCGATACACAGATTCCAATCATTCTTGGTACCAAACTCAATGGCCGAATCGGGAAAACTGCCTTTGGCGGTCTCGGTATCAGAACCGATTCTTATCAACTTGATGGGCAACCATATGATCCAACCAATATGGGTGTTATCCGGCTACGAAGAAATGTTTTGAAAGAAAGTTCTGTTGGCCTAATAGCATCTTCAGGGGATCCTTTGGGCCGGGAAAACAGCTGGATGACGGGTGCGGATTTCACGTATCAGACCACGAGCTTCAATGGCGACAAGAATTTTTTGGTAGGCGCATGGGCTATGGTGACAAATCGAGCTGATTTGACAGAAGATCGTTCAGCAATTGGTTTTAAAGTGGATTATCCCAATGACCGGTGGGATATCGCTGCAACATATGCCAGAATTGGCGAGGAATTTGACCCATCTTTAGGTTTTGTACCGCGGAGAGGCGTACATTTTTCGCGTGTAGGCGCAACCTTCGCACCTAGGCCTCAGCTACCTTGGCTAAGACAAATGTTCCACCAATTTTTTGTGACCTACATTGAAAATTTATCAGGACCATGGCAATCCTATAGTGTTTTTACCGCTCCAATTAACTGGCGACTGGAGAGTGGTGACCGTGTAGAAGCGAACGTGCGCCCTGTTGGCGAGAATATTTTGGTCCCATTTGAAATTGCGGATAATGTTACCATCCCGGAAGGCGAATACCACTTTATGCGGTACCGCCTAGAAGCCGAGTTCGCTGCCAAACGCAGACTTAGCGGGCAAGCCACTTGGTGGTTTGGTAGTTTTTACGATGGTACTTTGGACGAGTTTGAATTAAGTCTTAATTGGAATCCTAGCGCACTTTTGGGATTTGAGTTCAATGGCATCCGAAATGTGGGACGATTGCCATTTGGGGATTTTGACCAGACTTTGGCAGGTCTCCGAGTTCGTTTCAATGTAACTTCCAATTTGCAATTGAACAGTTACCTCCAATACGATACAGATAGCAGAACCCTAGGACAAAATATCCGCGTGCATTGGATATTCTCGCCTTTAGGCGATGTATTCTTGGTTTTCAATAACAACTCCTTCAACCCCATGGGGCAACCTTGGGAACTACAAAACCGTCAAATATTACTTAAGGTGCGTTATAATTTTAGGTTGTAACCCTTAGTTTGCGTTAGGAGCAACTTCAAATTCCTAGTTCATACTATTGAATTTTTGAATTTAAACCTATCAACAATTGCAGTTAAAAACTGTTACCTCCCAATCGATTTTTTCCTGTTTAAAAGTGTAAATTTGCACTTTCTTGAACCGCTCAATTGCAATACTGATATGATTCATTTCTTTGGGGACCAGACCAAAAAAGTTTTGGCCGTCCAGACTGAACAAGAAATTACTCCACAAGACATTCAAAAACTCACATGGTTGTTCGGCAACCAACCTAAGATAAACGCGGCGTCTCTTGACGCCTTTTTTGTTGGTCCTAGGGCTGCCATGATTACACCATGGAGTACCAATGCCACGGAAATAACGCAAAATATGGGCATTTCCGGAATCATCCGAATTGAGGAATTCAATTGTGTAACGGATGGATTTCAGGATTATGACCCCATGTTGTTTCAAAAATATGGGCAACTAAATCAAGGTATTTTCACCATTGCCATTACTCCAGAACCAATTAAGGAGATAGCTAATATTTCCGAATACAACCAAAAAGAAGGATTGGCCCTAAGCGATGATGAAGTAGGTTATTTGGAGGACCTCGCCAAAAAAATAGGTCGGAAACTAACCGATTCGGAGGTGTTTGGATTTAGTCAAGTCAATTCTGAACATTGCAGACATAAAATATTCAATGGCACCTTTGTAATCGATGGTGAGGAACAACCCAGTTCCCTTTTTAAACTCATTAAAAAAACCTCACAGGAAAACCCCAACGATATTGTTTCCGCTTACAAGGATAATGTTGCGTTCATCAAAGGACCAAAAGCGATACAATTTGCGCCGAAAACAGCTGACAAACCTGATTTTTATAAAGAATCGGAATTTGAATCCGTGTTATCCCTAAAGGCGGAAACCCACAACTTCCCCACTACTGTGGAACCTTTCAACGGCGCTGCCACAGGCTCAGGAGGTGAAATCCGTGATCGCTTGGCGGGTGGTAAGGGATCTCTGCCCTTGGCTGGTACGGCTGTTTATATGACCTCCTACTCGCGATTGGAAGAAAACCGACTTTGGGAAGAAGGTATGGAAGAACGGGATTGGCTGTATCAAACTCCTATGGATATTTTAATCAAGGCTTCCAATGGCGCATCAGATTTTGGAAACAAATTTGGGCAGCCCTTGATTGCTGGTTCTGTATTAACGTTTGAGCATCAAGAAGAAGTAAGAAAATTAGGATTTGATAAGGTAATCATGTTGGCCGGTGGTATTGGCTATGGGAAAAACGAACAAGCTTTAAAGGATACTCCGAATAAAAATGACCGTATTGTTATTTTAGGTGGGGATAATTATCGTATTGGTATGGGTGGTGCTGCCGTGTCCAGTGCAGATACTGGTGAATTCAGTTCCGCCATCGAGCTCAATGCGGTGCAACGATCCAATCCAGAAATGCAAAAACGCGCTTCCAATGCTATTCGGGGCATGGTGGAAAGCCATGAAAACCCTATTGTATCCATACATGATCATGGCGCTGGTGGGCATTTGAACTGTCTGTCTGAATTGGTAGAAGAAACAGGCGGAAAAATCAATACCGATGCCCTTCCTGTAGGAGACCCTACCCTTTCTGCTAAAGAGTTGATTGGAAATGAATCTCAAGAGCGAATGGGATTGGTCATTGGGGAAAACGACCTAGGACTTTTGGAACGAATAGCGTTGAGGGAACGATCTCCCCTTTATAATGTTGGAGAGGTAACCGGTAATCACCGATTCACCTTTGCTTCGGAAAAAACCGGAGAAAAGCCTATGGATTTGGAACTTTCGGATATGTTCGGAAGCTCTCCGAAAACTATACTAAAAGATACTAAAATCAACCGTTCTTATCCCCAAGTACCGTATGCATTGGAGCATTTCCATGACTATCTGGAACAGGTGCTTCAACTTGAAGCTGTGGCTTGTAAAGATTGGTTAACCAACAAAGTTGACCGTTGTGTGGGTGGTCGTGTGGCCAAACAACAATGTGCCGGTCCATTACAGTTACCGTTGAACAATTGCGGTGTAATGGCACTGGATTTTAAAGGAAAGGAAGGCATAGCTACAAGTATTGGACACTCTCCTATTTCTGCGTTGATAGACCCCGTGGCAGGCAGCAGAAATAGTATTGCCGAAGCCTTGACGAATGTTGTCTGGGCACCATTGAAAGATGGTTTGAAATCGGTTTCACTTTCCGCCAACTGGATGTGGCCTTGTAAAAATGAAGGGGAAGATGCTAGATTATATGAGGCGGTCCAAGCTGTTTCGGACTTCGCTATTGCTTTAGGCATTAACGTACCCACTGGAAAGGACTCGCTTTCCATGAAGCAGAAGTATAAAGATGGTGAGGTCTTATCTCCTGGAACAGTGATCATCTCGGCGGCCGCCAATTGTGATGATATCACTAAAATTGTGGAACCCGTATTCCAAAAGGATGGCGGGGATATTTACTATATCAATATCTCGCAAGACCAGCACAAATTGGGAGGGTCATCATTTGCACAAACCCAGAATGAAATCGGTAGCGCTGCACCAACAGTCTTGGATGCTGACTATGTCACTTCCGTTTTTAATACCCTACAACAGTTAATCAAAAAAGACCTTGTTTTGGCGGGTCATGATGTTGGGTCGGGTGGATTGATTACAACACTATTGGAAATGTGCTTCGCGGATCGCGATTTGGGCGCAACTTTGGATTTGACAGCTGTTGGCGAATCAGACATTATCAAACTACTTTTCGCCGAAAATATTGGGATAGTGATTCAAGTAAGGGACAATAGTGCTGTTGAACTAATGGACAAAGCAGGTATCAATTACATTAATATCGGTAAAGTCGTTTCCGAAAGTACATTGCTCCTAAAAAATAATGGCGTGGAAATAGGTCTTAATGTGGATTCACTTAGAGACACATGGTATAAAACCTCCTATTTATTGGATGACAAGCAAACTTCAAATGGTTTGGCAAAGGACCGATATGAAAATTACAAGGAACAGGCGCTTCAATACCAGTTTCCTGAAGAATTCAATGGAAATCTACCGGAAAGAAATAAATCGGAAGGGAAGCGACCGATTGCTGCTATCTTAAGGGAAAAAGGAAGTAATTCGGAGCGTGAAATGGCAAATGCCATGTACTTGGCCGGTTTTGATGTAAAGGACGTTCACATGACCGATTTGATTAGTGGTCGTGAAACTTTGGAAGACGTACAATTCTTAGGAGCTGTTGGTGGATTTTCCAACTCGGATGTGTTAGGAAGTGCGAAAGGATGGGCAGGAGCTATCAAATACAATGAAAAAGCCAACAAAGTCATCAAAAATTTCTTTGAAAGACCGGATACCTTATCTGTTGGAATATGCAATGGTTGTCAATTGTTCATGGAGTTGGATTTGATTAATCCAGAGCATAAAGAACACGGAAAGATGACCTACAACGATTCGGGTAAACACGAAAGTAGTTTTACTTCTGTGAAAATTCAGGAAAACAATTCTGTGATGCTTGGCAATATGGCCGGCACTACATTGGGTGTTTGGATATCACATGGTGAAGGAAAATTTGATTTGACCCAAACGGAAGAGGATTATAATATGGTGGCCAAATATGGTTATGAGGGTTATCCTGCAAATCCCAATGGAAGTGATTTTAATACGGCCATGCTGTGCGATACAACCGGGAGGCATTTGGTGACCATGCCGCATATTGAACGATCTACCTTCCCCTGGAACTGGGCACACTATCCAAAGGATAGAAATGACGACGTATCACCATGGCTCCAAGCGTTTGTGAATGCCCGAGATTGGGTTTTGGAACATCAGGGTAAGTAGTTTGTTTACTTATAGTTAAGTGGAATAAAAACATCATTGATATATTCCAAGGCCTGAAAAAGGTTTTAGATTTTCATTAAAGATATTGCAATTAAATAGGGCTTCATTTGGTAATTCCATTTTAAAATCCCGCCTCCTTTCCCTATTTTGCAATTACTTTACAGAAACTTACTATGCAAACAGTTACCAGATTATTTGATTTTCCATACTTTCAATTGGAAAATTTCCCCCTTGATAAATCGCTGGTTACCAAACAAAATGGTGAATGGATAGCTACCTCTACACAGGACTATTTAAACCAAGCCAATGCCATTAGCCGGGGGTTGTTACAAATGGGGGTAAAACCCAATGATAAAATTGCCATTATCTCCATGACCAATAGAACGGAATGGAACATCATGGATATTGGCGTTTTACAATTAGGTGCCCAGACCGTCCCAATTTATCCTACCATTTCCGAAGAAGATTACGAATATGTTCTAAATCATTCCGAAGCAAAATATTGCTTTGTGTCCTGTGAGGAAGTACTTCAAAAGGTGCTTGCCATTAGTGGAAATCTCAAAAATCTAAAAGATGTTTATTCCTTTGACCAATTAGACAATTGCAACCATTGGTCCCAAGTGAAGGAAAAAGGAGCAGACGAAAATACCCAGTCCAAGGTTGAGGAATTAAAAGAATCGGTTCAAGCTGCAGATTTGGCTACCTTAATCTACACCTCAGGGACAACAGGGCGTCCAAAAGGGGTAATGCTTTCACATGATAATATAGTATCCAATGTACTCAACAGTCAACCAAGGGTACCATTTGAAACAGGTGGAATTGCACTTAGTTTTCTACCCGTATGCCATATTTTTGAGCGAATGATCTTATATCTCTATTGCTATTGCGGGATTGAAATTCATTTTGCGGAAGGCCTGGACAAAATCAGTGATAATGTAAAAGAGGTTAAACCAGATGTGATGACGGTTGTGCCAAGATTACTGGAGAAGGTCTATGACGCCATTATTGCCAAGGGTGCCGCTTTAACCGGAATCAAGAAAAAATTATTCTTCTGGGCTGTTGAATTAGGCTTGAAATATGAACCCTATGGCCAAAATGGGTGGTGGTACGAAAAGAAACTAGGGATAGCCCGAAAGCTTATTTTTAGTAAATGGCAGGAAGCCTTGGGTGGAAACCTTAGAACAATGGTTTCAGGAAGTGCTGCCCTACAAGCCCGTTTGGCACGGGTATTTGCTGCGGCCGGCATGCCGGTTATGGAAGGCTACGGTTTAACAGAAACTTCACCTGTTATCACGGTTAACGACGAAAGAAACAAAGGTTGGAAAATCGGTTCCGTGGGTAAGGTTATTCAAGGTGTTGAAGTGAAAATTGCCGATGATGGCGAGATTCTTTGCAAAGGCCCTAATGTGATGATGGGCTATTATAAAGACGAGGCCAAAACCGCCGAAGTATTAAAGAATGGATATTTCCACACTGGTGACATCGGTGAATTCGATGCCGAAGGGTTTCTTCGTATTACCGATCGCAAGAAGGAGATGTTCAAAACTTCAGGTGGTAAATACGTAGCACCGCAACTTTTGGAAAACAGATTTAAGCAATCCAGATTCATTGAGCAAATCATGGTAGTTGGTGAAGGGGAAAAAATGCCAGCGGCATTGATTCAGCCTAATTTTGAATTTTTAAATGAATGGGCTACCCGCCATAACTTGACGGTTGGGGCAAACTCGGATATCACATTAAATGAAAAAGTAATTGCCCGTATCCAAGAAGAAGTAGATTTGGCCAATGAAGACTTTGCCAAATGGGAAAAAGTAAAACAATTCCGTCTGACGCCTGATGTATGGAGCATAGATGATGGACATTTAACACCAACCATGAAACTCCGAAGAAAGATTGTAAAAGAAAAGTATATCGACCTTTATAATAGTATATACGGGTATTAAAAAAAGGGCACTAGATGTAGTGCCCTTTTAACTTTCCAAGTTAGTCTCTATTACCTTACTAGAATATCGTATACCTCAGTATTCCCATTATCACCAGTAAAAGAAAACTCTTCCATATTGCCTGACCAAATTTTTCCAACATAACCATTTCCTTCATTTTTCGAACCACCGACTAGTATTTCTCCATTATATTCTACCACGGCCCTCGCAATTGAATTTGTGCCTTCACCAAAAGAGTAGGAATACAATATTTCTTGATTTTGCCACAATGCAGCATGACCATTTCTAGTCCCTACCAAATAGGTATTATTTCCAAAAGCATCAACTGTTAAATCATAAAATCGTACGTCATTCCCCTCCGAATAGTCTAACTCACCGGTATCCCAAAATAGACCCTTTTGAATTTGATCCTCATAATAATAGCTTGACCCTAATACATAAGGACTACCATTAACAATTTGAATCTTACTAGCCGTTGAGTATGCGCCAATTTGATCGTATTCATCATCAAATACTAAATCCTCTGCACCATTTACCCACATAACGGCAACATCATTATCATTTTCTATGTCAAATTTATTGCCAACAAACACAACTTGAAATCCATTCAAAATAATGTCTTCAGCTTCCGACTCATCTTCATCATAATATAGAAGTTGACCATTTAGTGTAATATGGGCATGTCTATCCCCATTTTCATCTCGAATGTACCCTGCTGTATAAATATCTCCGTTATCCGCCAAATAGACGCTGTTTACTACGGAATGAAACATAGGATCTCCCAAGGTATAATGCACAACATCATTCCACCATACGGTAGCTCTGTAGACATTGTTTTCGACAACATAACCTCCAATATAAGTATCGCCCTCATCAGAAACAGCAATTGAGTTGGCACTAGACTCTGACAAACCGTTTGTTAAGGCGATGGATTCTCCATTTTTCCAAAGCATCGCAAAATCATATCCATCTTGATACCCTACCGCATAAATATTAGGATTTACAATAACAGATACGATGCTAGTTTGTTCCCCTACCATAACTGTGATATTGGTTTCGCCTGCTGCGTGGGCTATAACTGTACCTTCACTTACGGTTACAATGCTTTCATCCTCGGAAGTCCAGGAAACAGTTTGCCCCTCTAAATCCTGCAGATTTGTGATTTCTATGGATTCAATATCAAAAGTGAACATCTCCAAGCTTGAAACATCTAACTCAATTGCGGTTTCATTGGTAGTGGTTACGGTAAAGCTTGTACTTGAAGTCCCCGTGTTGGCTCCTACTTTCACCGTAATCGAACCAGTTGTTGCTCCAGAAGGTACAGTTACAACTAATTTATTGGTGGCTTCGGAAGTAATTTCCGCTGTAGTACCAGCAAACTGAATCACATTACCTCCAGAAGTTTCAGAAAATCCACTGCCATTAATGGTCACTGTCGTTCCAACAGGTCCTGTTTGCGGACTAAAACTATTAACTTCAGGTAAGTCAACCTCAGGTGTAGCCTGATCATCTGTTTTATCCTTACTACAGGAAACAAAAAGTGTTGCGATTGCAAAAATTGCAAACAAAAACGTGTAAATCGATTTCATCATGTTTAAATTTTTAATGCAGTTTATGGCAATACATTCGATATTTTTTGGCTCGATTGACGTATAGTGCTTTTGAATTGACGGATACATCATGGGAGGAAACAAGGATAGAATAACAATACTGAATTTATTATGCATGCATAATATATTTTTGTATATTTGGAGACACCAATCCTGTTCTATGAAAGATTTGACCATTGATTATGCGCTCAGGGCCACTTGGCAAGCAGTAAGTAAAATGTATAACGAAGAAGCCAAGAACTACGGACTTACCATGGCCATTGGGTTTACCTTACTCAGTATTGATCCAAAAAAGGGGACTCCGAGTACTGCATTAGGACCTAAAATGGGCATGGAGGCGACAAGTCTTTCCCGAATATTAAAAAGTATCGAGGAACGCGGTTACATTCAACGCAAACCTAATCCAAAAGATGGAAGAGGTGTGTTAATACACTTAACAGCTTTGGGGCTTGAAAAAAGAAAGGATTCTAAGGACGTGGTATTGCGATTCAATGAAGTGGTAAAAGAAAATGTTTCAGAAGAGGAATTACAAAGCTTCTTCAAAACGGCTTCGGTGATAAACAAGCTTATTGTCGACAAGAAAATATATATAAAATCAACAAATTAATACAATCCATTAATGAAAAGGCATATCAATAAAGTTGCTGTTATCGGTTCAGGAATCATGGGTAGCGGCATTGCTTGTCACTTTGCCAATATTGGAGTCGAAGTCCTTTTATTGGACATTGTTCCAAGAGAATTGAATGAAAAGGAAAAATCCAAGGGGCTCAGCTTGGAAGATAAGATAGTTCGTAACCGTCTTGTAAATGACTCCCTAGCAGGTGCCTTAAAATCCAAACCCTCCCCTATTTACCATAAAAAATTCGCTTCCCGAATAACCACTGGGAATTTGGAAGATGATATTGCCAAAGTTGGTGATGTAGATTGGATTATAGAGGTTGTAGTTGAGCGTTTGGACATCAAGAAACAGGTTTTCGAGAATCTTGAAAAACATCGTACACCAGGTACCTTGATCACATCCAACACTTCAGGTATTCCAATTAAATTCATGAATGAAGGAAGAAGTGAAGATTTCCAAAAACACTTCTGTGGCACACACTTCTTTAACCCTGCTAGATACCTAAAACTTTTCGAAATCATTCCTGGCCCAAACACTTCACAAGAAGTATTGGACTTCCTAAACGGATATGGTGAGAAATTCCTAGGAAAAACTTCCGTAGTTGCAAAAGATACACCAGCGTTTATTGGAAACCGTATTGGGATTTTCAGTATTCAAAGTCTTTTTCATGCGGTGAAGGATTTAGGAATGACAGTAGAAGAAGTAGACAAGTTGACCGGCCCAGTTATCGGAAGGCCAAAATCAGCCACCTTCAGAACAGTGGATGTCGTTGGCTTGGATACCTTGGTTCATGTTGCAAATGGAATTCATGAAAATTGCAAGGAAGATGAACGATTGGAACTCTTTCAATTACCAGACTTCATCAAGACCATGGTTGACAATAAATGGCTTGGAAGTAAAACAGGGCAAGGTTTCTATAAAAAAATTAAAGGTGACAACGGTAAAAGTGAAATTCTCACTTTGGACTTGGACACCATGGACTACAGGTCAAAAAAGAGTGCAAAATTCGCTACACTCGAATTGACCAAAACCATTGACAAGGTTGTTGATAGATTTTCTGTATTAACCAATGGGAAAGACAAAGCTGGCGAGTTTTACCGAAAGAGTTTTGGTGCACTTTTTGCCTATGTATCACATCGAATCCCAGAGGTTACGGACGAGTTATACAAGATTGATGATGCCATGAAGGCCGGTTTTGGCTGGGAACATGGTCCATTTCAAATCTGGGACGCCGTTGGATTGGAGAAAGGTTTGGAATTTATTAAAGCTGAAGGTCTTGAACCTGCAGCTTGGGTAACCGAAATGCAAAAGGTAGGAAATACAGCCTTCTATGCAGTCAAAGACGGTGCCACCTATTTTTACGATATCCCTTCAAAGGAAATGACCAAAGTTCCTGGTCAAGATGCCTTTATTATTTTGGACAACATCCGAAAAACCAATGAAGTATTCAAAAATAGCGGTGTTGTAATAGAAGATTTAGGTGACGGAATTCTAAATGTTGAATTCCAATCTAAAATGAATACCATAGGGGGTGATGTTCTCGCAGGCCTTAATAAAGCCGTAGATCTTGCCGAGAAAGATTTCCAAGGACTAGTTGTTGGAAATCAAGGTGCCAACTTTTCAGTAGGTGCTAATATTGGAATGATTTTCATGATGGCGGTGGAACAAGAGTATGATGAACTGAACATGGCAATCAAATATTTCCAAGACACAATGATGCGAATGCGTTATTCGTCAATACCAACAATTTCTGCACCTCATGGCATGTGTTTGGGTGGAGGTTGTGAATTGTCCATGCATGCAGATAAAGTGGTCGCAGCAGCAGAAACTTACATCGGTCTGGTAGAGTTTGGTGTAGGCGTTATTCCAGGCGGTGGTGGCTCTAAGGAGATGGCCCTGCGTGCTTCAGATACCTTCCGCAAAAATGATGTGGAATTGAATGTGCTGCAAGAATACTTCTTGACCATCGGTATGGCCAAGGTTTCCACATCGGCCTATGAGGCATTTGACTTGGGTATCCTCCAAAAAAGTAAAGATGTAGTGGTGGTCAACAAAGACCGACAAATAGCAACAGCCAAGGCACATGCCAAGTTGATGGCGGAGGCAGGATACACCAAACCAGTTAAGAGAAAGGATGTAAAGGTTCTCGGAAAGCAAGCACTCGGAATGTTCTTAGTAGGAACCGATTCAATGGAAGCAGGCCACTATATCTCTGAACATGATAAGAAAATGGCAAATAAATTGGCCTATGTAATGGCTGGTGGCGATTTGTCAGAAGCCAGTTATGTAACAGAGCAATACCTATTGGATATTGAAAGAGAGGCTTTTCTATCATTATGTACTGAAAGAAAGACCTTGGAGCGTATTCAGCATATGTTGAAAACTGGAAAACCGTTGCGTAATTAAGGAATATGTCAAGTACCAGAGCTGATCGTCTTCAGAGTATTGGAACACTTATGGCATTAGTTATTAGTATTATCGCCATGGTTACCTCTATTTATGAAGCAGGGATTATGAAATCCCAGCAGAAATCGATGGTATGGCCCTATTTAAGTTTAACGCAACAGTCAAACAATGCGCATTTTGGGATTCAAATTACAAATAAGGGCACTGGTCCAGCAATAGTAACTTCTGTCCAAGTGGAATACAAGGGTAAAACGATGAACGATATAGATGAACTCATGAGTTCCTTAAATCCAGAAAGGACCTTTGGTTACGATATTTTGACCAACAGTACCATTGGCAATTACGTATTTACCGCTGGTGAGTCAATGATGCTATTTGGACTTCCTTACAATGACCAAACTCGCATTGTAAAACATAATATCCCAAATATCAGAATCCGTATCGGTTATAAGTCCGTGTTGGACGAGTACTGGTATTACGACTCTAAGTATGACAAACATTATAAAGAAGAATTTAAGGCTAAAACAGAATTTAAAAATTAAGAAATGAAAACAGCCTATATCGTAAAAGCATATAGAACAGCAGTGGGTAAAGCACCTAGGGGACTCTTCCGATTCAAAAGACCTGATGAATTGGCAGCAGAAACCATTGAACACATGATGAAAGAGCTACCCAATCTAGATAAAAAACGTATTGATGATGTTATCGTTGGTAACGCCATGCCAGAAGCCGAACAAGGATTGAATATGGCTCGATTAATTTCCCTAATGGGACTTAATATTGACGATGTCCCTGGTGTAACCGTAAACCGTTACTGTGCGTCTGGGTTGGAAACCATCGGTATTGCAACGGCAAAAATCCAGTCAGGTATGGCCGATTGTATCATAGCAGGCGGCTCCGAAAGCATGAGCTATATTCCCATGGGAGGGTATAAACCCACTCCGGATTATGCCACTGCCAAAGAAGGAAATGAAGATTACTATTGGGGTATGGGACTTACTGCGGAAGCAGTAGCCCAACAATTCAAAGTCTCCCGTGAAGATCAAGATGTGTTTGCCTACAATTCGCATATGAAAGCTTTGAAAGCACAAGAGGAAAATAGATTCCAGGATCAAATAGTCCCTATTGAAGTGGAACACACCTTTATCAATGATGCGGGTAAAAAAGAAACCAAATCATATACAGTAAACAAAGATGAGGGACCAAGAAAAGGCACCAACATCCCTACATTAAACAAATTGAAACCTGTATTCGCAGCTGGTGGAAGCGTTACTGCCGGAAATTCATCTCAAATGAGTGATGGCGCTGCCTTTGTAATGGTGATGAGTGAGGACATGGTTAAAGAATTGAATTTGGAACCCATCGCCCGATTGGTAAATTATGCCGCTGCCGGAGTAGAGCCCAGAATCATGGGTATAGGCCCAGTCAAAGCCATACCAAAAGCGTTGAAACAAGCAGGTTTAAAACAAGAGGATGTAGGTTTGATTGAACTCAATGAAGCCTTTGCATCCCAGTCACTTGCAGTAATCCGAGAACTCGGATTAAACCAAGAAATAGTAAATGTTAACGGCGGAGCCATAGCCCTAGGACATCCATTAGGATGCACAGGTGCAAAGTTGTCCGTTCAACTTTTTGATGAAATGCGCAAGCGTGAAATGAAAGGTAAATACGGTATGGTAACCATGTGTGTTGGCACAGGACAAGGTGCCGCAGGTATTTATGAGTTCCTTAATTAGAGGCAAGACGATTAGAGAAAGGAAACAAGAGAATGAAACGGCATAATTTCAGGAAGCTAAAAATTTGGGAAGAAGGAATGAACATTGTTGAAGAAACATACAGGTTCATCAACAACTTCCCTGATTTTGAAAAATACAATTTAGCTTCACAACTAATGAGATGTGCTATTTCAATTCCAAGTAATATAGCAGAAGGTACCAATAAATCCTCAAAAAAACATCTAAATACTTACTTGGAAACGAGTTTAGGGTCAAGTTTTGAATGGGAAACTCAACTGACCATAGCGTATAGAAGAAACTATATTGAGAGAAAACAATTTCTCCAACTATCAAAAAAAATTGAACAATTACAAAAAATGATTTCAGGCTTCCAAAATGGACTTTCCCTTAAGTCTTAGTTCTTGGTTCTTGAATCTTAATTCTTACTAGCATGAGCACAGAAACTATAAATAAAGATATCCTAAGAGGTGGACAGTTTTTGGTCAAAGAAACCAAATGTGAAGACATTTTCACCTTAGAAGATTTAAATGAAGAACAGAAAATGATGCGTGAAAGCACCAAAGAATTCGTTGATCGAGAGCTTTGGGCACATTGGGAACGTTTTGAACAAAAAGACTACGCCTATACGGAAGAAACCATGCGAAAGGCTGGTGAATTGGGATTGTTGAGCATTGCCGTACCTGAAGCTTATGGCGGTATGGGTATGGGATTTGTTTCAACTATGCTTGTTTGCGACTACATTTCAGGTGCCACGGGATCGTTTAGTACTGCTTTTGGTGCGCATACCGGTATTGGAACTATGCCAATAACCCTATATGGAACGGATGAACAAAAACAAAAATACGTTCCTAAACTCGCTTCTGGCGAATGGTTTGGTGCCTACTGTCTAACGGAACCTGGCGCTGGCTCAGATGCCAACTCAGGAAAAACAAAGGCGGTTTTATCCAAAGATGGCAAGCATTATAATATTACTGGACAAAAGATGTGGATTTCCAATGCTGGTTTCTGCAATCTGTTCATTGTATTCGCAAGAATTGAGGATGACAAAAACATTACAGGTTTCATAGTTGATAATGATCCAGATAATGGTATCACATTGGGTGATGAAGAAAAGAAGTTGGGTATCCATTCTTCCTCCACGCGTCAGGTTTTCTTTAATGAAACCAAAGTACCCGTGGAAAATATGCTTTCCGAAAGAGGCAATGGATTTAAAATAGCTATGAACGCCCTAAACGTTGGGCGGATCAAGTTGGCTGCCGCTTGTTTAGAAGCACAACGTAGAGTGACCACGGAAGCTGTGAAATACGCCAATGAGCGAATCCAATTCAAGACGCCTATCATGAATTTTGGTGCCATTAAAGCCAAAGTAGCAGATATGGCAACCAATGCATATGCTGACGAATCTGCATGTTATAGAGCTGCAAAAAATATTGAAGACCGAATTGCGATTCGTGAATCAGAAGGAAACTCACATCAAGAAGCTGAGTTGAAAGGTGTGGAAGAGTATGCAATTGAATGTTCCATTTTGAAAGTAGCTGTTTCAGAACACGTACAGCACACGACAGATGAAGGCATCCAAATTTTTGGTGGCATGGGCTTTAGTGCTGATACACCGATGGAATCAGCTTGGAGAGATGCAAGGATTTCCAGAATCTATGAAGGCACCAATGAAATCAATAGGATGTTGGCTGTTGGGATGTTGGTCAAAAAAGCGATGCGTGGCCATGTAGATTTGTTAGGGCCCGCAACAGCGGTTGGCGAAGAACTTATGGGCATCCCTTCTTTTGACACTCCAGATTTTTCAGAATTGTTCGCTGAGGAAAAAGACTTGGTGGCCCGTTTGAAAAAAGTATTCCTTATGGTTGCCGGTAGTGCAGTTCAAAAATTTGGTCCTGCATTAGAGGAGCATCAAATGTTATTGATGTCAGCGGCAGATATCTTGATTCAAATCTATTTGGCTGAATCCACGATTCTACGAACAGAGAAAAATGCTAAACGCTTTGGTGAAGAAGCACAAGAAGCGCAAATTGCTATGAGCAAGCTTTATTTGTATCGCGCAGTGGACATCATTAATCAAAAAGGAAAAGAAGCCATTGTTTCTTTTGCAGAAGGCGATGAACAGCGCATGATGCTGATGGGATTAAAACGTTTTACGAAATATACAAATCAACCCAATGTCGTGGCGCTACGTACCTTAGTTGCGGATAAAGTAGCTGCGGATAACGGGTATACCTTTGACTAATTCAAATAATGCTGAAACAAAGCTCTATTTGAAAACCGCCTCGATTGAGGCGGTTTTTTTATAGCCTATAACTCAACGTCAAAGCTAACCTAGATAATTCATCAGATCTATAAAGTTTAAGTAGACTCTGGTCTAGATAATAATTGAGTTTAATTGCCAAATGTTGGTTGTAACTGTATCCTAATCCGAACGTTCCACTAAAATTGAATTCCAACATATTGAATTCATCGTTTTCAAAAAATTGATTTTGTATAAATTCATCTATTCTGGAATCGAAATCTTTATCGAAAGTAACACCAGCTTCAAAGAATATGCTATTTTTATTATTCAAAAACACATAGTGTCTCCCCCCTAAAACAGTGCCAAGTCGATTCAGTTTCATTGAATAACTTACGAAATTGGAACTAGGCGAAGTAATATCACTGTAATAGCTACTGTAATCAATTGATAAGAAAATACCCCATTTATTGTTGTTAAAAGGTAATATACCTTCCAACTCTACTCCAAACTTGGGTACGGTCTTTTCCCCAAAATCCAAAGTTCTGAAATTACGCTCGAAAGTAAATCCATATTGTTGAATTCCGCCGTAAACCTTGAAATTGGTTTTGACCTTTTTCCGAACAATTACTTTGGATTCGTCCAACCCTTCTGGATTAACGCATTTATTATATTCTCTAAAGTAGGATATCAAAGATTTACTGGTGTACGCTACTTTTTGAATATCCTGATTACCACCGCATATCAATTCCTTAGAGAGTTGTCTTTTGTAAATGTTGTTCTCACGAACTTTATAATCTTCCGTGGTAACATATTTCTTGTAATTCAGTACGATGAGTTCCGAATCACCTGATTGATATAAATAAAACTCCTGATTATTGCCCCGATACTCATACAATGAAGCAGTACCCTGTAAAATTTGCTTTACAAAAACTGTATTTTTAGTCATTATGGGTACAGGCTCAATATCGGATTTACTTGGTTTTCTAAATGAATTTGGGAATTCTGTAGTCACTGCTATAAATCTAACTTCTTCCTCCACACCAAACTCTCTTACCGTTTCATAATCAAAGGTTTCAGTACTACCGGATTTCGATAGTTTATAGCTTACCTTTTCAGGACTATCACTCCATCTTGAATTCTTTATTAGGCAGTTTATTCTTTCACCTTTAACATTTACAAAATATCCAGGCTCAAATTGAGTCTGACCATAAAAATTAGTTGTTAAAATCAATATAAAAAGTAAAGAGAGTAGAAATTTAATTTTCATTTTTGAGGTTTTCGGATTGAAGCTGCAATAATGCAATTAAACAACGAGATTTCCTACAGAATATTGAAGCTTTACTCCATCATTCTACCTTTATGCAATGAACAAAACATGGCCTTCTTCTGTTTACGATTCGGAAAATTTTAGAAATCAAGGACAGCAACTAATTGAGTTAATGACCAAACACCTTTCGGATGCTATCCAAGGGGAACAAAAAACCATTAATTGGAATCTTCCGGAAGACGAACTCGCCTTTTGGAAAGAATATTTGAAAAATGGTAACCAAGAAGACTTTTTCAAGGAAATCATTAAACGGACCACCCATGTCCACAATCCAAAATGTACCGGTCATCAAGTAGCTGCTCCTGCTCCTATTACTGCCTTAACAGGTTTGGTTTCTTCTATTTTCAATAATGGCATGGCCGTTTACGAAATGGGCATGTCGCCTAACGCTATGGAGCGTATAGTGTGCGATATTTTGGGGAATCGTCTTGGATACACTGAAGCTTCCAGAGGAATACTCACTTCAGGAGGGACTTTAGCCAACTTAACGGCGCTATTGGCTGCAAGAAAAGTAAAGGTAGAACATGATGTGTGGAAGGAAGGTCACACAAAACCTTTGGCGATCATGGTAAGCGAAGAGGCACATTATTGTGTTGATCGGGCTGCCAAAATTATGGGACTCGGTGATGCCGGAATTATCAAAATCCCTGTAACCAATGATTTTACCATGGACATTTCCCAATTGGAAAATCATTATCAAGAGGCCAAATCCAAAGGAATCCATGTATTTGCTATTGTAGGTAGTGCTCCAGCAACAGCCACCGGTATTTACGATGATTTGGAAGCTATTGGCGATTTTGCCAAGAAATACAACCTATGGTTTCATGTAGATGGAGCGCACGGTGGTGCCGCAATATTTTCCAAAAAATATCGCCATTTGTTAGACGGAACAGCCCAATCAGATTCTGTGGTTATTGACGGTCACAAAATGCTAATGATGCCAACCATAACAACGGCTTTGCTTTTTAAAGACGGGGAACATTCATACACTACCTTTTCCCAAAAAGCTGACTATTTACTAATTGATACCGATGAGGAGGATTGGTATAATAGTGGCAAGCGCACTTTTGAATGTACTAAAACCATGATGTGCATGCATTGGTTCATTCTATTAAAAATATATGGTGAAGAAGTATTTGACCAAAATGTTACCGATCTCTATGACAAAGCTCGTGATTTTGCCAATTTGATCCATAAAGATGAACGGTTTGAACTGGCCGTGGAACCCATGTCAAACATACTTTGCTTTCGATATGTGGAAGATGGATTAAACCTAGAAGAGATTAACATTTTAAATCAGAAAATTAGACAGCGGTTATTGGAAGAAGGAGAATACTACTTTGTGCAAACTAAGTTAAACGGAATGCATTACCTCCGAACCACCCTAATGAATCCTTTTACCACCATGGAACATCTCTCCTATTTAATGGAAAAAATAAAAATAGAAGCTAAAAACGTATTGAAATCACAAGCTAGCTAATAGATTCCAATATTTTTTCTTCTCTTTTCTTTCTTGAGAAATTGATGGCACATTCTATCAAGGCCAAATGTGAATAGGCTTGTGGGAAGTTACCCAATAAGCGCTTTGTTTTAAAGTCGATATCCTCACTGAACAAACCTAGATGGTTACTATAACTCAATAAACGTTCAAAATGGGCCAAGGCTTTTTCCTCTTCTCCTATCTTGAACAGACTATTGATAAACCAAAAGGTACAAATAGTGAAAGAAGATGACGGTAATCCAAAATCGTCTTCGTTTTTGTAACGATATAACAAACCATCGTTGCTTAAATCTTCCTCTATAGCCCTAACAGTACTTACAAATTTTGGGTCCTTGGCGTGGATGAATCCATAGGATTCCATTAATAATACCGAAGCATCCAAGTGATTGGAACCATAAGATTGAACAAAGGCATTTACCTCATCATTCCAGGCATGTGCATGGATATCCTCCTTGATTTCTTGTTCCAAGGCTGTCCATTTTTCGATTTTTCGATGCTTTCCAAACATTCGTGCAACTTTAATGGCACGATCTAGAGCAACCCAACACAGCACTTTGGAGAACGTAAAATGACGATCTTCCCCTCTAAATTCCCAAATTCCTTTGTCCGGTTCACGCCAGTGCTTGCTAACAATCCACACAATTCCTTTGGTGATGCTCCACAATTCCTCTCCATTTTCCAAGTCATTGCTGAACTTTGCCAATTGCTCATAGATAACATCCATTAGGATGCCATAAATATCGTTTTGCTTTTGTTTGTAAGCAGCATTTCCGGTCCTAACCGGTTTGGATCCTTTGTAGCCGTCCAAATGCTCCAAAGTTTTTTCCGTTAACGTCTTTTCTTTATTGATACCATACATGATTTGGAGTTTTTCATCCTTATCGGGCATCAAATCAATAATAAACTGTAAATATCTTTTTGCCGAATTCTTATGACCTAATTCGGAAACTACTTTGATTACCATAGAAGCATCCCTAATCCAACAAAAACGGTAATCCCAATTCCGAACTTCACCAATGGTTTCCGGAAGTGAGGTCGTAGCAGCGGCCAATACAGCTCCAGTCTTGTCATACGTGAGCATTTTTAACGTAATGGCGCTACGCATTATTTCGTCATTGAACTGCTTGTACGTAGGAGTTCTGTCCACCCAATCCAACCAGTAGATTTTGGTACGCTCAAGCTCCAATGACATCTTTTCAGTAGAAGGTTTTAGTATTTTTTCGTTGTAGCAGATCAGAAAGTATCCATCCTCCTTTAATACAATTTCATCGCCAGAAACCACGCTGTTTTTATTGAATGAAGTGTACATGAAAAGCGTGTCAAATTTTTGCTTGTTGGTCAAGCTGACAATAAAATTGGCTTTTACATGATTTGTGGTTTGACCTTGGGCATATTCCAATTTAGGGTCGTATTTAACACTAAATCGCGGTGCTCCAGATACGTATTTTACATACCGGACTATCTCTGGGGGCGCATTGTACTTGCCATTCAATTTGTAATACCTTGGCATGAAATCATGAACCTCAAAGGTATTTTCACCATCCGAATAACGGGTAACCAAAATGGCCGTATTCTTAAAATATTGTTGGTGGATTTCATAATTGTACTTGACCTTGATTTCAAAGCTTCCACCTTTCTTTTCATCCAAAAGCTTTGCAAAGACCGAAGTAGAGTCAAATTGGGGCAAACAACACCAATCCAATGAACCGGTATCTGAAATTAATGCGGCACTTCTGCAGTTACCAATTATTCCGTAATTTAGGTTATCCATAGTAGGGAATCAATTTTTCTGTTGGTTGTTGTTTGGCTTTACCTTCTATTAAATCGAAAAAATAGGAATTTTATTACATTTTAGTCCTAAAATCACTTTTCATGAGTAAAACTATAATTATTTCCAATAGACTACCAGTCCAATTACAAATTAGTGATGGCGGCCTTACCGCAATTCCCAGTGTTGGTGGTTTGGCCACAGGTATGAAATCAGTTCATAGTGGTGGGGAAAGCTTATGGATAGGCTGGTCTGGCCTAACTGATGAAGATACCCCAGAATCCCTTGAAAGTGAAATAGATAGAGCCTTGTCAGAACATGGTTGCGCCAAAGTAAAATTAACAGCAAAAGATGTGGATGGGTTTTATTTTGGGTTTAGTAATAGGACCATTTGGCCGTTATTCCATTATTTCTTGGAATACACTGAGTTTGAACTCGATTTTTGGAATGTGTACAAGAGTGTCAATCAAAAGTTTGCTGATGCCATTATTGCACATTCCGATGAGAATGACACTATTTGGGTACACGATTACCAATTGATGTTGGTTCCTCAGATGGTTCGCGAAAAACGTCCCAATACCTCCATTGGTTTCTTTTTGCATATTCCTTTCCCTTCGTATGAGATTTTTCGAACAATGCCCTGGCGTGAAGAAGTATTGACAGGCTTGCTGGGCTCCGATTTAATAGGATTCCATACCTATGATTACGAAAGACATTTCCTCAGTTCGGTGCGCAGATTGTTGGGCTTGGATGTGAGTTTTAATGATGTGTATTTGGACCATCGTGTAATCAAGGTGGATTCGTTTCCAATGGGTATTGATTATAAAAAGTTCAAGGATGCGGCATTAGAACATAATAAGAACAAAGAAGATCAACGATCGGATCTTCAGATAAAACTTGATAATCATAAGGCTTCGGCCCCAGATACGAAGTTGATTTTATCCATTGATCGTTTGGATTATAGTAAGGGAATTGCCAAACGAATCAATGCGTTTGAGTACTTCCTAAACAAATACCCTGAATACAAGGAAAAAGTACGATTGATCATATTGGCGGTTCCGTCAAGGTCCAATGTGCCGCAATATCAGCTGCTCAAACGCGAAATTGACGAGTTGGTAGGTCGAATAAATGGAGAGTTGTCCACCGTTAACTGGACGCCCATCTGGTATTTTTACCGGTCGCTTCCTTTTGAAAATTTGATAGATCTCTATACATCAAGTGATATTGCATGGTTAACACCGCTTCGTGACGGTATGAACCTTGTTGCCAAAGAATATATCGCAACAAGAATAGATAAAACCGGAGTGCTTATTTTAAGTGAAATGGCTGGTTCAGCCTATGAAATGAATGAAGCCTTACTTATCAACCCAAATAATTTTGAGCAACAGGCGGATACGCTTAAACGAGCCATTACCATGCCGAAGGAAGAACAAATGGCCCGAAATATGTTCCTCCAAAATCGATTAGAACGCTATAATGTGGAAGTATGGGCCAATGAATTCATGAATTCGTTAAATCGAAAAAGCGAAGGAGATGAAACTTTTGTCTCCCAAAAAATGACGAATGCTCTGTTGAACAAAATCAGCAAAACCTACGCATCTGCCAATAAACGGTTGTTGTTCTTGGATTATGACGGCACATTAACTGGATTTCACAAAGACCCCCAAAAGGCGATACCGGATGCCGAGTTATACAATTTATTGGATAAACTCCACAATGATGAAAACACCACACTGTTTTTAATCAGCGGTAGGGACAAGCAAACGTTCACCAAATGGTTTCTAGACAAAAAATACAATATGATCGTAGAGCATGGCGTATGGATTTCAACAGGCGGTGAACCCTTCAAAATGTTGGAAAATGTGAAAGGTGAATGGATGGAAAAAATCAAACCTGTCTTGGAATCATTTGTAGACCGAACCCCTGGCTCATTTATTGAAGAAAAAAATTATTCCATGGCCTGGCACTATAGAAATACCGACCCTGATTTTGGTGAAAAACGTGCCACAGAATTGAATACAGTGCTGACCAGTCTCATTGGTAATGATGGCATCAGTGTATTGAATGGCAACAAGGTGATGGAAGTTAAAAGCAGTAATGTGAACAAAGGAAGGGCGTCTGTGCGCATTTTGGGCGAAGATGACTATGATTTTGTTTTTGCAATCGGAGACGATTGGACCGATGAATATATGTTTCAAGAACTGCCAGAAACGGCAGTTACCGTAAAAGTTGGTCTTAAAAAAACCCAAGCCAAGTATTTTGTGGAAAATACCAAACGGGTACGTGAATTACTTCAAACCCTCACAGAAGCATGAACCACCTTATAATCCCCATCTTATTCCTTGTTTCTACTTCACATCTTTCTGCGCAGGCAAACACAGAAGTATACTTGTTTGATTTGACAATGGATGCTGGAATGCCGCTACTTTCCAATCCCAAAAACATTTCAAATAATCATGGGTATGACAATCAACCCTCTTTTTTGGATGATAATACGGTATTGTTTGCCTCCACCCGTTCCGAACAGACCGATATTAAACGCTTTAACATAGCTGGAGGCAGCACTTCTGATTGGATCAGTAACACACCAACAGGTAGCGAGTATTCCCCATTGAAGATACCAGGTAAGAATTCCATTTCTTCCATTCGGTTAGATTTAGATGGACTGCAATTACTGTACGAATACAACATCCCAACCGGTGATTCAAAACCCATACTACCCGAAGCGAAAGTTGGCTACCATGTATGGCATAATGAAGCTATGCTTGTCACCTCTGTACTTGTTGAAAATAGAATGGATATGGTACTTTTTGATTTAGCCGAAAATACATCGCAGGTACTGGAAAAAAACGTTGGCCGTTCCTTTCATAAGATACCGGGAACGGATCTTATAAGTTTCATTGCCAAATCAGAAGAAAAATGGCAAATCAAATCGCTTAATCCTGACACCAAAGAAATCAGTTTGATTGCGGATACCTTGTTTCAAAGTGAAGATATCTGCTGGTTAAACACAAATACTATTTTAACCGGAATTGGAAAGACCATTTATAAATTCAATACGGGAAACGGAAATACGTGGGAAAAAGTAGTTGAATTTGAGTTGGACGAAATCAATGCTATTAGCAGAATTGCAGTTAATCCCAGTGGCAATCGATTAGCATTCGTAGCGGAAGTCTCCCCTATCCAAATTATTGATAGACAAGTAAAAACCTTTAATAGTAGGGATTTGTTTGGATTCGTCTCTTGTTATTCGCCGAATGTTATTGTGGAGCGATTTCCAAATGAACCCATGTACATAGGTCGCGATAAAATGACCGAAAACTACGATCGGTTTTATCAGAACACCAAAGATGCCAAGGTAGAAGTAGTGAATAGAATTCGATTGGGCAATACGGTTATTGACGAGGAAATCAGTATGGTAGATGGCAGAAAAGGACATCAGGTTGCTATTTATGAAGTTGAGAATGGATTTATCGCATCCATGCGTTTTATTTTTCCTGAACGGGAGACGGTGGATTCAGAATCAATTGTCCAAACCCAACTGGACGCTTACAATTCAGGTAATCTCGATGCATTTATGGCCACGTATACCGATAACATAAAACTTTTCAATTTCCCAAATGACCTAAGAGAGGACAATCGCAACAAAATGGAGGAATCCTACGGGACTTTCTTTAAAAACAATCCAGATTTACACTGCGAATTGAAAAATAGAATTGTCATTGGTAACAAGGTCATAGATGAAGAATATGTTACGTTCAAGGATTCCATCATTAGGGCAGTGGCCATTTACGAAGTGGAAAATGGCAAAATTGCCAAAGTAACATTCATTAGATAATCATTATTCCTTACTGCTTTCCTAGCTGTCGTATCGTACCTTGAGAAACATTCATCTTAATATCAATTGTAGAACCTTGGCTTTTTTGCTACTTTCACGAAATCCTCTTTAAAAAAACCACTCATGAAAAAATTCATTTCCCTTTTGTTACTAGTAGGAATGGCGCAATCTACCTTGATGGCCCAGTCCGAATTCTCAAATCCCTCCATATCAATTGGATTGGTAGCTTCTGATTTTGATACTTCGTATAAATTCTACACAGAAATTATTGGGATGAAGGAAGTTGGTGGATTCAGCGTACCAGAAGTCCTAAGTGAAAAAATTGGACTTGCTGGCGGAGTTGCCTTCGATGTTAAGGTCCTTAAATTGATGGAAGATGATAATGCCACAGAGTTTAAACTGCTATCCTTTAAAAAACCCAAAAACCCAGCTGAAAGCAATATTACCGATAGAAACGGTATGCGCTATGTGACCATATTCTATAGCAATTTGGATGGAGTTATCCAACGACTCAAAGCCAACAACATTCCTTTTCTAAGTGACGAACCTACGCATATACCTGATGGTAGACGTTTTGTCTTAGTCCAAGATCCAGATGGTGTGTTTGTAGAATTGATTGGCAAATAAATACAAGAAATGAAGCATTTTCTTTTTCTGCTTGGTGCTTTATGTAGTACCGCAACATTGGTTGGCCAAACGGATACTCAACTTTATGATATTATAAATAATATCTCAGCAAAACGGATTCAAAATGATGTCACCACCCTTGCCAATTTTGGGACACGACATACACTAAGCGACACAATTTCAGAAACAAGAGGCATTGGTGCCGCAAGAAGATGGATAAAGTCGGAATTTGACAAAATAGCCTCAGAGTGTAATAACTGTCTGGAAGTTTTCTATCAAAAAGATTTGGTTAAAAAGGGTGAAAATTCGCGGATTACCAAAGATGTAATGGTGGTCAATGTCGCAGCGATTCAACGAGGAACCAAATACCCCAATCGTTTTATAATCATGAGCGGGGATATTGATTCCAGAGTGAGTGACCCAAATGATTACACTTCAGATGCCCCAGGTGCCAATGACAATGCTACTGGAATGGCAGGTGCCATGGAAGCTGCCCGGGTCTTGTCCAAATACCAGTTTGAAAACAGCATCGTTTACCTGGGATTATCGGGGGAAGAACAAGGACTTTTTGGTGGCAAAGGATTTGCGGCATACACGAAAGAACATAACTGGGAGATTATTGGGGTTATGAACAATGACATGATCGGCAACATAACCGGTGTAGATGGTGTAGTCAGCAATAGGGATTTTAGGATATTCTCTGAACCAGTACCTCCCACTGAAACTGAAGAGCAAAGGAGAGCAAGACGGTTTTATGGTGGCGAGGTCGATGGAATATCAAGGCAGTTGGCAAGATATATCCATAAAACCACCAAAACCTATATGCCCGAAATGAATCCAATAATGGTATACCGGCTTGATCGTTTTGGTCGGGGTGGCCATCACCGACCATTCAATGATGCTGGCTATGCCGGTATTCGTATAATGGAAGCACACGAAAATTACACCCAGCAACATCAAGACATAAGAACAGAAAATGGCATTGCGTATGGTGATGTCTTGGAACACGTGGACTTTGAGTATGTCAAAAAGCTTACCGCCGTCAATGCTATTAACTTAGCGGCAATGGCTTGGGCACCTCCGGCTCCAAAAACGGTTGAAATTGGCGGGATAGTTGAGCCTTCAGCAAAACTAAAATGGAGCAAGGTTGAAGGTGCTACAGGGTATAAAATTTATTGGAGAGCTACCACCTCGCCTACCTGGGACCATTATACATATGTGGGTAACAAAACAGAATTCACATTGGATGGTATTGTAATTGATAACTTCTTTTTTGGTGTAGCCGCAATTGGAGCCAACGGACATGAAAGTCCAGTGGTATTCCCAAATGCGGTTTTCAGATAATTTTTACTATTGAACATGAAACAACTCTTATTTCTTCTTACCGTGCTTTGTTGCACATGGTCATCAACTGGACAAATGTTCACACAACTGGATACTTTGAGGGGCAGTATTACCCCTGAACGCTCTTGGTGGGACCTTAGTTATTACGATTTGAATATCCAAGTAGAACCAGAAGCTGAAACCATTGCTGGTTACAACGTGGTCAGGTATAAAGTATTACAAGAAGCGGATGTTATTCAAATTGATTTACAGAAACCGTTGAAAATTGATGCCGTTACCCAAGATGGAAAATCTTTGGAGTTTAACTCAATTGGTCCTGCACACTTCATCAAGCTTCAAAAAAAGCAAGTTCCTGGAGCATTCAATGAATTGAAGGTGGAATACTCTGGTAAACCCAAAAAGGCGATACGCGCCCCTTGGGATGGCGGTTTTTCATGGGATCAAGACGAAAACGGGAATCCATTTGCAGCAACTTCTTGCCAAGGACTTGGTGCAAGTGTATGGTGGCCCAATAAAGACCATATGTATGATGAAGTTGACAGCATGCGAATCAGCGTGGATGTTCCCAAAAAATTGATGAATGTCTCTAACGGTAGATTGATATCGACTGAGGATAAAGGCGAATTCAAAAACTATACTTGGTTCGTATCAAACCCCATCAACAACTATTGTGTAAATGTGAATATTGGGGATTACGTGCATTTTGGCGAAACTTTTGACGGTGAAAATGGGGCATTGGATGTGGATTATTATGTGCTTCGTGACAACTTGGAAACGGCCAAAGAACAATTCAAACAGACCCCGATGATGCTTAAGGCTTTTGAACACTGGTTTGGCCCCTACCCTTTTTATGAAGATAGTTTCAAACTGGTTGAAGTCCCCTATTTAGGCATGGAACATCAAAGTTCAGTGACCTATGGCAATAAATATTTGAATGGATATCTAGGAAGAGATCTTTCAGGCTCTGGATGGGGGTTGAAGTTTGATTTCATCATCATACATGAAGGTGGACATGAATGGTTTGCGAACAACATAACCTACAAGGACATTGCCGATATGTGGATCCATGAAGCCTTTACAGCCTATTCTGAAAATCTCTATTTGGATTATCATTTTGGAGCCAAGGCAAGTTCAGAATATGTGATTGGGACAAGAAATAACATCCTAAACGACAAGCCCATTATTGGTCCTTACGACGTTAATCAGCGAGGTTCAGGTGATATGTATTACAAGGGAGCGAATATGTTGCATACCTTACGCCAACTCATTGAGGATGATGCATTATGGCGTGAAATCCTTAGAGGTTTGAACAAAGAGTTTTACCATCAAACTGTGACCACAAAGCAGATTGAGGATTATATCAGTCAACAGTCCAAAAAAGACCTAAGTGCATTCTTCAATCAATATTTGCGCACCACGATGATTCCGAAATTTGAGTTTAAAAGAGATGGGGATAAAATCAGTTATAGGTATGTGGATATTGTTGAGGAATTTGATATGCCCATTCGCGTTTTTGTAGACCAGAAAGAAGTTTGGTTGTACCCAAATAAAGAATGGAAAACCGAAACATTGGCAGGTACCTCCCTTGAATTTGACAATAACTTTTACATCCATACCCAACAATTGTAAGTGAAAGACATCCAGGAACACTATTTTAAAACTGACTTGGAATGGCGGAATTGGTTGGATTCAAACCATTCCAATTCCAAAGGCATTTATGTGATTCTTTACAAAGTGAATCATGAAATGCAAAGCATGCGTTGGGAGGAAGCGGTAAGGGTTGCCTTATGCTATGGTTGGATAGATAGTACGGTTAAAAGCCTAGGGGATGGAAAACGAAGACAATATTTCTGTCCTAGAAAACCAAAAAGTACCTGGAGTAAGGTGAATAAAGACCATATTGTAGACTTGACCGCAAAAAACCTGATGCATTCCAGTGGGCAAGCCTTGATTGATGCCGCCAAAGAGGATGGTACTTGGACGTTGTTGGACGATGTAGAAAATGGAGTGGTACCACCAGATCTTCAAAAGGTGTTCAACCGGAACAAGCGTGCATTCCAGAATTTTCAAAATTTCACCAGAAGCCAGCGTAAAAGCTATCTCTACTGGCTCCATCAAGCCAAAAGAGAAGAAACCAGACAAAAGAGAATAACCGAAATCTTAGCTAACTGTAAAAAGAATATCAAATCAAGGGATTCTTGGTGAATCATTTATGATTTTCCGTAAAGGCGATGATAAATCATCGAAGCAATTCCGCCAACAAAGGCAAAAGCGGTCAACATCCAAAAAACATTTTGATGACCTAATTCTTCCCCCTTATGGGCATCCAATAGCATACCAAAGGCAGGGCTGGCAAAGATATCAGGAGTATATCCAACAAGAGAAATCAAACCCACTGCAGTACCCGTAAGCACCAAGGGTATTTGTCCCTTCTGCATCACCCCAAAATACAAGGCTCTTGCGGCATAAACACCAGTCGCCACTATTATAACAGACAAGAAGAACAATACCGTAGTATCCGGCCCAATAACTCCTGAACCAAATAATATTCCCCCTAGGATACAGGCGCAAAAACTAAAGAAAAGCCACAAGGTAATTTTAAAACGATCTACCAACAACCCAACCAATATTCCAACAGTGGGTCTCAAAAATTGAAAGAGGGTGCCCACCTTGGCCGCGTCAACCTCATTGTACAACATTACTTCGTTGGCGTATTGAGAAACCACATCCGTAATCTTATAACCCACATAAGCACAAAGTATAATGATCATTAGTAACCAAACAGAAGGGATTTTCAATACTTGAGCAATCTCTTTCTTTGAAATTCGCTCAGCTTGTATTTTACGTTCATCCATTCCCGAGTCCATGAAGCGCCAGACCAATAATCCAATCACCGTAATGATAGCACAAGCTGTATACACTACATATTTAAATGCATTTTGACGCTCAATTAAGGTACTGCTATCCACATCAGTTCCTAGAAAAAACGAAAAAATCAAAACGCCTAAAAGTCCAAAGAGAGCCCCGGTCAATCCACGACCGCCATCCAAAAAGCCAAAAGCCTTACCTTGAGAAGCCAGTCCACCCCAAACTCGAGTTGCCTTGATCATAGGTGCCCAGAACAAAAAGATGGTAGTAAAACCCCAATAACCGTAAAGTAATTTTAATTGATTTAAACCCGGATATGTTGCGAACCATATTCCTCCAAGTGCAGTCATCCATAATGCAATTGCAATGAGTTTTTTTGGTTGGTATTTATCAGCTAATGGCCCGCCTAATGGATAAGATAACATTGCCACAATTCCATAAGGGGCTATTGATAAGCCCCAATCAAAATTACTTATCTCAAATACAGCTAATACCGTTGACCTGAAAATCCTAGGAAGTACAAAAGGGAGAATAAAAACGGCCTCACCAGCCAATATCAGCAAAACAAGATAATACCAAGGGGCTTTGTTCTTCATTGCCCTAAATATAGCTTAAAAAATATAGCCGGTTATGCCTAAAGTTTTGTTCTAAGTATGCCCTAAGGTTGTTGATTCTGCCTTACTTGTCTTTCCCAATTGGAGATATCGCCTTCAATCATAAGGGTTTTGTTTTCTTTTAAAGCAGCGGAAACTCCACCTAAAGCGGAACCAAGCATAGCCCCAACTATGGCCATGGCGGCACTATTTTCACCCTGAGAAAGCCAAAGACCATCATCTGTTGTAATTCCAAAAACACCACCAACAGTAGCGCCAAAAAGTGCACCGATTCCAATGTGATGCCCCCCAGACCTTTTAAGTTTGATTTTACTTATGTTATTGAATGGAACTTCAGTTGATTTCTTATTTTGTTGCAAGACCAAGCCATTTTCAGACCACGAAACAATGACACCTTTAGCTATTTTATTGCCTTGCATATCAAACACACGTACGAACAAGTTTTGAGTATCAATCGTTTCTTGACCATGAATGGTAAAACTTGAAATCAAAACGCAAATGAGGATCAATCTTTTCATTGTAGTTTGAGTTAGAATTGGTGAAAATCAGTACTGTAAATAGGGGGAAGACCTTTAAATATGGTAATTTTCAACTTAACTTCCTAAAAATCAATGACATTTCAATGTTTTCAATCTTCTAATTCGTCTATTTTCGCCTAAAAACAACTCGGTTTTTTTCCTTAACAAGCCTTTAAGAAATCCCCTTGCCTATTTTGGTATCTTTAACTGACTAATTGAACCGAAAATGAAATACCATTACCTCGTATTGTTGCTGTTGGCATCAATTACCTTCCACGCCCAAGAAAAAGACCAAAAAAAAGAAGATGACAAATGGGATGTCTCCAATCCTCCTGGCGACTTTAACTATACTTCCCATAAATTTTCCACAGACGAAGGTACATGGATGAATCTGGATGTAAGCCCTGATGGCACACAAATTGTCTTCGACCTTATGGGGGATATTTACACTATGCCTGTTTCAGGGGGGAAAGCTAAGGTTTTACGAACTGGAATCCCTTTCGAAATTCAACCACGATTCAGTCCTGATGGCAACAAAATCTCCTTTACCAGCGATGCTGGCGGAGGCGATAATATCTGGGTGATGAATAATGATGGCTCGGACGCTAAACAAGTTACCAAAGAGACATTTAGACTATTGAATAATTCGTATTGGATGCCTAATGGGGACTATTTGGTTGCACGTAAACATTATACTTCACAAAGGTCTCTAGGAGCTGGAGAAATTTGGCAATATCACATCACTGGAGGAAGCGGTTTGCAATTGACCAAGCGGAAAAATGACCAACAAGATGTAAACGAGCCTTGTGTTTCCAATGATGGCAGGTATTTGTATTACAGTGAAGACGTCTACCCAGGCGGTTTTTTTCAGTACAACAAGGATCCCAACAAGCAAATCTATGTGATCAAAAGATATGATTTTGAAACTGGTAAAACGGAAACTATTACGGGTGGTCCTGGAGGCGCTGCTAGACCCCAAGTCAGTCCCAATGGCAATTTATTGGCCTTTATCAAACGGGTGAGAACCAAAACAGTTTTGTTTTTACATGACCTAACAACGGGGGAAGAATGGCCGCTATTGGACAATCTGAATAAAGATCAACAAGAAGCATGGGCAATATTTGGTGTCTACCCCAATTTTGATTGGATGCCAAATGGAAAAGAAATCGTGTTTTGGAATAAAGGTAAAATCCATAAAATAAATATTGATACCCAGCAAGTAACAAACATTCCGTTCACTGTTGACGCTGATATTAAAATTGCAGAAACCCTACGAGTGGATTCTCCTGTTGCCCCGGAACAATTTACAGCAAAAGTAATTCGACAAGCGGTGACCTCACCTGATCAAAAAACTTTGGTTTTCAATGCACTTGGGCATCTTTGGTCGAAGAAACTACCCAATGGGAAGCCAAAACGACTTACAACTGCTTCTGATTACGAATTTGAGCCCGCTTTTTCTCCAGATGGGAAAAACATTGTCTATGTTACTTGGAACGATGAACAATTAGGGTCCATATTCAAAATTTCCGCCAATGGAGGCATGCCTGTTCAACTAAGCAAAGAAAAGGGTATTTACAGAACGCCTGCTTTCAGTCAAGATGGAAAGAAGATAACCTATAGAAAAGAACCTGGAAACAACGACCAAGGGCGAAGTTTCGCAAAAAACACAGGTATTTATACTATGGATTCAAATGGATCCAATGTAAAACGCGTAGCTGATGAAGGAGAATATCCCATGTTCACAAAGGATGGAAAACGAATTTTCTATCAAACAGGTGGCACCTATTTTGGAAGTCTAACAAAACAGCTCAAATCCGTAGACCTAAATGGTATGGATAAGAAAATCCATGTAAAATCAAAATATGCCAATAGATTGGTCCCGAGTCCAAACAATGAATGGATTGCATTTACGCATCTGCACAAAGCATATATTGCCCCTTTGATACTTAATGGGAAAGAAATTGATTTGGACAAAAACACCAAGTATGTTCCTGTGTCACAAATTTCAAAAGATGCCGGTATCAATTTGCATTGGTCTAATGATAGTCAAAAAATCTTCTGGACTTTAGGGGATGAATATTTTGCCAATGAGGTCAAAGACAAGTATACCTACTTACCAGGATCTCCTGAGAAGGCGGCCAAGATTGATAGTGTAGGAACAAAAATCGGACTGGTTTCCAAAACCCATAAACCTTCGGGACGAATTGCATTTACCAATGCCAGGATCATAACTATGGAAGGCGATGAGATCATTGAAAATGGCACAATCGTAGTCAACGAAAACCGTATTGAATATCTTGGCAATTCTAATGAGATCAATGTACCATCAAACGCCAAGGTATATGATGTTTCCGGAAAGACCATTATGCCCGGGATAGTGGATGCCCATGCACATATTGGTGGATTTCGATATGGTTTAACAACGCAAAAACATTGGCAACTCTACGCAAATCTTGCATTCGGTGTAACAACCTCTCATGATCCGTCAGCCAATACGGAATCGATTTTCGCCATGTCGGAATTAATAAAGAGCGGTGAAATGGTGGGGCCAAGAGTCTACTCAACCGGAATCATTTTATATGGTGCCGACGGAGATTTTAAAGCGGTAATCAATAAGCTCGAGGATGCGCGTTCTGCTATTCGAAGAACAAAGGCTTTTGGTGCGAAATCCGTTAAAAGTTACAATCAACCGAGACGTGATCAACGGCAGCAAGTCATGCAAGCTGCACGCGAATTAGGTATCAACGTGGTTCCCGAGGGAGGTTCTACCTTCTATCACAATATGACCATGATTATGGATGGACATACAGGAGTGGAGCACAATATTCCTGTAGCACCAGTTTATAAAGATGTTGTGGAGTTATGGAAAACAAGTAAATCTGGGTATACCCCAACATTGGTCGTTAATTACGGCGGAATGAATGGGGAGTATTGGTTTTATCAAAAGGATAAAATCTGGGAAAACGAGCGTCTTTTGAATTTTACGCCAAGAGGTTTGGTTGATGCGCGATCTCGTTATCGTACCATGATTCCCGATGAAGAATATGAAAATGGACACATCTTGGTTTCGAAAACGGCGACAGCCTTAAACAATGAAGGTGTAAAACTCAATTTAGGGGCTCATGGACAATTGCAAGGACTGGGTGCACATTGGGAGTTGTGGTTGCTGCATCAAGGCGGATTGACCAATTTACAGGCATTACAAGTGGCCACAATAAACGGTGCAAATTATATTGGCGCTGGTGCGGATATCGGTTCATTAAAAGTGGGCAAACTGGCGGACTTAATAGTCCTGGATAAAAATCCACTAGAAGATATACGAAACACGGAGACCGTGAAATACACCATGGTGAATGGACGCTTGTTTGATGCGGCCACAATGAATGAAATTGGAAACACAGAACAGGAACGAACCCAATTCTGGTGGGAAAACAATAAATACAACGCAGCCTTTCCATGGCATGAGACAGCACAGAGTTTCATGAGACCAGGATGCGGATGTCACATTGGGCATAACTAATCCATTTTTGACAACCTTCGAAACGATATAACCCTATGAAAAAACTAATTGTTCTGGTATTAGCCGTTATCGCTACGAGCTGCAATCAAGCGCAAGAGAATAGGATTAGCGGTGATTTATTGGTCCGAAATATCAACCTCATTAATGTGAACAATGGTGCTGTAATTCCAGCACAATCCATTGTCATTGACTCTGGTAGGATCAAACTGATTTCTGATGTGCAATTAAATGCAGCTAACTTCAATGAATCCATTGATGGCACTGGTAAATATGTAATTCCGGGGCTGGCAGAAATGCATGCACATATTCCACCGGCAACCACCTCGGCGGAACGCATGGAAGAAACACTTTTTCTTTATTTATCAAACGGTATCACTACTATTCGTGGAATGTTGGGTGCACCTATTCATTTGGAACTTCGCGAAAAAGTCAAATCTGGTGAAACCCTTGGGCCTAGAATATTCACTAGCAGTCCGTCAATGAATGGTCTTACGGTTACCTCCGAAGAAGAAGCGATAGCTAAGGTAAAGGCGTACAAAAAAGATGGATATGATTTTTTAAAAATCCATCCTGGGATTAGACGTCCTGTGTTTGATGCACTGGCCAAAACAGCGCATGAGGTAAACATACCTTTTGCCGGACATGTCCCTGTCAATGTTGGAATTGAGCACGCACTGAAAAGTAATTTTGCCACTATTGATCATATCGATGGTTTTTTAGAAGGATTGGTACCCGAAAGCAAGAATCTGAACCCAGCTGACAATGGCTTTTTTGGATACAATTTTACCCAACATGCAGATACTACAAAAATTGCAGATCTGGTGGCACTTTCCAAAGAACATAAGGTGTGGATAGTACCTACCCAGAGTCTTTTTGAGCGTTGGTTTGCACCTATACCTGCTGATACTTTGTTACAACAACCTGAAATGAAGTATATGCCAACCACTACCTTGAATCAATGGAGGGATATAAAAATTTCAACAACAGGACCAGAATCCGGATTTGACACATCCCAATGGGAGAAATTTATCAGTATTCGAAAACAACTATTGAAAAGCCTTCAAGAAAATGGACTTGGTATTCTTTTGGGATCTGATGCTCCACAATTGTATAATGTACCTGGTTTTTCCATTCATCACGAAATTGCGGGAATGGAACGGGCAGGATTGACCCCCTTGGAGATTTTACAAAGCGGAACCATAAATCCAGCGCGTTATTTAGAACTTACGGATGAATTTGGAGACCTAAAAGAAGGTCTGGCAGCAGATATGGTAGTCCTAGATGCCAATCCGTTGGAAAACTTGGAAAACTTAAAACAGATTACCGCGGTTATTGTTCAAGGTAAAGTAATAGATAAGCAAGCCATTGATACCAAATTGGCTTCCATAGCGGACCATGCTGCTCAAAACTAGAAATGAAACTATCATTAATCAAAACACGAAAAATTAAATACACCAAAATGATCAAGAATTTATTTTCCCTGATGTTATTGTTTTTAACATCGATGGTATGTGCCCAGGAATTCAATATGGAAATGATACAGGACATGAAACCTCGAAACATAGGTCCTGCAGGAATGAGCGGAAGGGTTACGGCCATTGATGTGGTAAATGACAACCCTGATATAATGTACGTGGGTACGGCTTCTGGAGGTATTTGGAAATCAACATCAGGCGGCATTAAATGGGAGCCTGTTTTTGAAAAAGAAGTCACTGGTTCGATTGGGGCAATTGCCATACAGCAATCCAATCCATCCGTAATTTGGGCAGGTACTGGGGAAGGTAATCCCAGAAACAGTCTAAATGGCGGTTATGGAATTTATAAATCGTTGGATGGCGGAAAATCATGGAAATCTATGGGATTGGAAAAAACAAGGCATATCCATCGCGTTGTAATTGACCCTACAAATCCAGATGTAGTATATGCCGGGGCAATCGGTTCTCCCTGGGGGGAACATCCCGAAAGAGGTGTATTCAAAACCTCAGATGGCGGCAAAACCTGGTCCAAGATTCTTTTTGTGAATAATAAAACAGGGATTGGGGATTTGGTCATGGACCCTTCCAACCCGAACAAATTGATTGCGGCCATGTGGGAACATAAAAGGGACCCTTGGTTTTTTAAGTCAGGTGGCTCAGGTAGTGGATTGTACATTACACATGATGGTGGTGACAATTGGAAAAAAGTGTCTCCAGATGATGGATTTCCAAAAGGTGATTTGGGAAGGATTGGCATTGCGATAGCTAGAAACAAACCCAATGTAATCTACGCGTTGGTGGAAGCCAAAAAGAATGCGTTGTATAGATCAGATGATGGCGGTTCCAAATGGGAAAAAATCAACGATAAAAATGACATTGGTAATAGACCATTTTATTATTCTGAAATTTATGTGGATTCTCAAAATGAAAATCGAGTGTTTTCCATATTTACCTACGTGAATGTTTCTGAAGATGGCGGAAAAAACTTTACGCAATTGATGCCAGCCTATCAAGTTGATAATGGTGTGCACCCTGATCATCATGCGTGGTGGATACATCCGGAAAACGGTCAATTTATGATTGATGGCAATGATGGTGGAATGAATATCACCAAAGACGGAGGAAAGACTTGGCGATTTGTTGGGAATCTTCCATTGGCACAATTCTATCATATCAATGTTGATAACGAATACCCATACAATGTTTATGGAGGTATGCAGGATAATGGCTCTTGGAGAGGACCAGCCTATGTCTGGAAGTACCAAGGCATCCGAAATGATTACTGGCAGGAAATCGCATTTGGCGACGGATTTGATGTTGTACCAGATTTGGACAATAATCAATTTGGGTATGCCATGAGTCAACAAGGTTTTGTCTCACGTTACGATTGGAAAACAGGAAACAATTATATCGTTCGCCCTACCCCGCCAGATGAAACCACCAGACTTCGATTTAATTGGAATGCAGGAATTGGACAAGATCCATTTGATAATAGCACCGTATACTTTGGAAGTCAATTTGTGCATAAATCCACGGATAAAGGCCTAACATGGAAAGTCATTTCACCCGACTTGACCACCAACGACAAATCCAAACAAAAACAAAGCGAGAGTGGCGGGTTGACCATGGATGCCACCGGAGCAGAAAACTATTGTACCATACTCGTTATTGAAGCATCACCAGTGGAACGGGATATGCTTTGGGTTGCCACAGACGATGGTCGCGTTCACTACACTCAAAATGGAGGAAATGCCTGGACGGAAGTAACAAATAATATCAAGGGTCTACCCAAGGGTAGCTGGATACCGCAAATAAAGGCATCCAAAACCAATCGCGGTGAAGCTTTATTAATTGCTAATGATTACAGACGTTTCAATTATACGCCATATGCCTATCGCACTAAGGATTACGGAAAAACTTGGACCCGAATTGTAGATGAAAATGATGTGGAAAGTTATGCTTTGTCGATTGTGGAAGATTCGGCAAATCCAAATCTCATGTTTCTTGGAACAGATGATGGTCTTTATGTATCGCTGAACGCAGGTAACAAATGGCAAAAATGGACCGCTGGATTTCCAACGGTTTCCACGAAGGATTTGATTATTCATCCAAGGGAGCAAGATTTGGTTTTGGGAACCTTCGGAAGAGCTGCATGGGTATTGGACGACATCCGACCGCTAAGAGCTTTGGCCAATGACAATACTATTTTGAAAAAGGATGTTGCCTTGTTCGAAAGCCCTGATGCCTACCTTGCTGCATACCAGCAAGCTACCGGTAGTAGATTTGGTGGAGATGCCTTATACAATGGAACAAATAGAGAGGAAGGCGCCATGATCACCTATTATTTAAAGGAAGGTGAAAAAGTCAAAGAAAAGGAAGAAAACAAGGAAGAAGACGCAGAAAAGTCCGATGACAAAGCGAAAAAAGACTCTATTTTCTTTAAGATTTATGACGGAGACCGATTAATCCGAACTTTAGGTTCAAAGACTCCAAAAAAAGCTGGTTTTCACAGAATCTATTGGGAACTGGATGAAAAAGGTCCTGATAACCCGTCGAGAACAATTAGCACCAACACAAATGAAAGAGGCGGCATAACCGTAAAACCTGGTACGTACAAGGTAAAAGTTCATTTAGGGAATGCTATCGATTCTACGAGCATAACTGTAAAAACAGACCCAAGAATAAAAACCTCTTCTAGTTCAATAAATGCGGTATATGATGCAGGTAAAAAACTTGAAGCATTTACGCAAACTGCAGCTGATGCTGTAAAGCAATTAGCCCAAAGCAAGGAGTTGGCAAATAAATTCCAAAAGGAATTAAAAGAAAAAGACAAGGAAGCTTATGCGGACCAAATTAAAGCATCAAAGGAAATAACAAAGGAAATAGATAGCGTGATGGCACTGTTTATTGGGAAGGAAGATACCCGACAGGGGTTAACGCGGAATCCTGAAATTACGGTAATGAGAAGAATCAATACCGCCAATTTTTATGTTGGAACCAGACAAACAGGATTAACCGATACAGAAACACAATTAGTCAATTTTGCGGAAGCCGAATTGAAAACCGCCTTAGCTAAAACCAATTTATTTTTCAACGAAAAATGGAAAACCTATAAAGATTCCATTGAAGCCTTAAATTTGTCCCCTTTTAAAGAAACCAAGGAATTTAGATTGAACTAATGAAGAAGTTAATTGTTCTTTTAATTCTGCTAGTGACCTCTAGTGGAATCCACGCCCAACAACCAGGGGAAAATGAAATGGGCGCCTGGTACATGTATTTCGGAACCAATAAAATTGCTGAGCGCTTCAGTGTACATACAGAAGCACAATTTCGATTCTATGAGACCGCATCCAACTTTAATCAGTTGTTGTTAAGAACTGGATTGAATTATCACATCAACCCAAACGCCATTGCAACTGCAGGTTATGGTTTTATTTCAACGGACGGCACTTTTGAGGAGTTCCCTAATGAAACCAACAGCAAGGAACATCGAATATTCCAGCAATTCATACTTAAAAATAAAGTCTGGGAGTTCCTTTTTGAACATCGGTATAGATTGGAACAACGATTTATTGATTTTGGGGATAGAACAGATACACAACATAGAGCGCGCTATCGTATTCAGGTTACTTTACCTTTGACAGATACCTTTTTCTTGAATTTTTATGACGAATTGTTCATCAATCTACAGGACGATTTATTCGGTCAAAACCGATTATATGGTGCACTCGGAATCCATGTAACCGAAAACAGCAGTGTACAATTTGGCTACCTCAGAAACCAGTTCACCAACGCTGTATTTGATCGTTGGCAGATAGGAATCTTCTTTAATCCCGACTTAAGGAAAGTATTCAAAAAGAAGGAGCCTTTGGATTAAAAACAAAGACGCATAACTTCTGATTGGAATACCAACTAAATGTATCAGTCTTATGGGTCTTCAAAAAGTATCATTTAAAAATGCAGACGGGCAATCTTTGATTGGCCGTTTGGAACTACCAGTGGATCAGCATCCACATAATTTTGCAGTATTTGCCCATTGCTTTACCTGCAATAAAAATCTATTGGCCGTTAAAAACATTGGAAAAGCGTTGACTTCACATGGTTTTGGGGTCTTGCGTTTTGATTTTACGGGATTGGGTGAAAGCGATGGTGATTTTGCCGATACAAATTTTTCAGGGAATGTTCAGGATTTGGTTGCGGCGGCCAATTTTCTAAAAGAGAATTACAGCGCGCCAAGTCTTATGATTGGACATTCATTGGGTGGAGCGGCAGCTATCTTTGCCGCCTCTGAACTCGACAGCATTAAAGCGGTGGCAACTATTGGTGCTCCTGCTAATCCCATCCATGTAAAACATTTGTTGCAAAGTGGTATTGAAGAAATCGAAAACACCGGTAAGGCCGTAATTAATTTAAGTGGAAGGGATTTTACTATTAAAAAACAATTCCTCGTTGATTTAGAGACCAAATCCCTCCCAGAAACTGCAAAAGCGATGCGCAAACCTTTACTGGTATTGCATTCGCCCCAAGATGATACAGTTGGTATTAAGAACGCAGAAGAAATCTACATAGCGGCACACCATCCAAAAAGTTTTGTTTCTCTGGATGGAGCAGATCATTTGTTGACCAGAAAGGAAGATTCGCTTTACGTTGGCGAGGTTATTTCAGGTTGGGCCAAGCGGTACGTGGATAATTTGGAAACGAACAATAAAGGCTTAAAAACAAAGCATCAGGTGGTTGCAAGTTTGGACGCTAACGATGGGTTTACAACGCAGATGAAGGTTGGTAACCATTATATGGTTGCAGATGAACCTACAAGTTTTGGTGGTAACGATTTTGGTCCTTCCCCATATGAGCTGGTATCTGCCGGTTTATCTGCCTGCACAGTCATGACCATTCAAATGTATGCCCGTCGTAAAGGGTGGCCAGTGGACAACGTTGAAGTTCATACTTCATATAGTAAATCACATGCTGAAGATTGTGAGGATTGTGAAAATCCATCGGCTAAAATCGACACATTCCGTAGAGAAATTAAGTTGCAAGGTGACCTCGATGACAACCAAAAAGCTAGAATCATGCAAATAGCGGATAAATGCCCCGTGCATAAAACATTGCACAGTGAGACTCAGGTAATCAGCAAGCTAGTGGAATAATGGCGTTCTTAGCATTGACGCATGTAGAGAATATCAAAATAATCAAGCTCTAGTTCAATGGCAGCCTTATGGATTTTACGCAGGGAACGTACGTAATCGGCATAGCCGATTTCCCCATTGTAAAGCAGTTTTTTTAGACGATGATAGCCCTTGCAAAAAGATCTGCGCTTTTTGCAGTACATAAGAAAATCGATATAACGCGATGGCTGTTGAACCAACATAAATTCCAGTTATTGTTTATACTACGTTAATCGGGGGCTTATATAAATAACGACCTTTTCTTAAGCTTATTACTTCCAGGTATGGTAAAAAACACTACTGGGTTAATGAAGTTTGGGTCAATTTGTCCTTGTAAAACATCGCTATGTGACTTCAGTTTACATCGAACAGGAAAATGTTTAATTGTTTTAATATTTATATATTTACGTAACTAGTTACGTTTTTTTATGGAAATAGACTTTCTTCAAAGCTTGGAGCATTTAGGGTTTACTGCGCGGATCAAACGCCTAAATGAGCGTATCGTATCAAGCACGGTTTCGCATTATGCACGGCACCATATGGACATAGACCCTAATTGGCATGTTATTTTCCTACTCTTAAAATCCAAGGGACCACTTACCGTCACTGAAATTGCCAGCTCCTTAGGTTTCTCTCATCCTGCCATGATAAAAATTACACGAAAAATGCGTGAGCATGGTTACTTGGACATGTATAAGGATCCAAAAGATGGTAGAAAAACCTGTATTAGTCTATCTGAAAAAGGTAAAGATGTGCTCCCCTATTTCGAGAAAGAATGGGAGAATATCCGTACTGTGTTGCAAGAAGTGGTAAACCCTGATTTTTTAATTCAACTTACTGAATTGGAGAATGCGTTGGACAACCAAAGTTTTTCAGAGCGATACAACCTGCGATTTGGGCAAAATAGTCCTACTATGGATTACACTATACGCAATGCCCTACCATATGAATTTGCAGGAATAGGACAGCTTCTGGTGTCCGTATATTCAAATTTGGAAGGATTCCCAAAGGCCAATGAACAACCGGAGTACTATGAATCGTTGGCCAATATTGGTGAATTTACGCATAATCCTGGTGTAGAATTACTAGTTGCCCTATCCAATACCAACCAAATATGGGGTGCTATTCTCTATTTTTCAGACATGACACATTATGGTGCTCCAAATGTCAAATTCCCAAAAAGTGATGTATCCGGATTTCGATTATTGGCCGTTGACCCTTCAGCAAGAGGGAAAGGAATTGGCAGGGCATTAAGCAATGCCTGTATTGAAAAAGCAAAGAAATCGGGTCATAAACAAGTTCTAATTCATTCCACCGCCTACATGAAACCGGCACAACGTATGTATAAGCAGATTGGATTCAAACGACATCCACAAATAGACTTTAAATTAAACGGGTTGGAAGTATATGGCTTCCGGTTACCATTAGCCTGATGTAAAAAAGAAAGCGGCTTGCCAATACAAGCCGCTCCCACCATCAAAATAAACCTAAAAACCAATACTGGTTTTCACCCTATAATTTGACCCCTACGCCAAATCCTATAATCCAAGGGTTGATATCCACATCTGCACCTACTGTGGCGCCCAGAGCGGTGGTTGCATTTACTGTTGCATCAGTATTCAAAAAGAGTTTCTTAACATCAAGGTTCAAGAACCATTTGTCATTCAACATATAGTCAAAACCACTTTGAAGGGCATAGCCAATTGTGGTATCGTAATCAACATTGTCAGCTACTGGTCCTTCGTTAACGCCATAAAAAAGTGTAAGATTCAATCCTGCTCCAACGTAAGGGATAAAGTCACCCCCAGTAAAATGGTATTGTCCGGTCAATGTTGGCGGTAGTAACCATACATGGCCCAAATCCAAATCCCCAGCAGCTGTACCAACCGCTTCAACATCATGTTTGGTGGTCGCCAATATCAGCTCCATAGACCAATTTTCATTAAAGAAGTAGGTAATATCAAATTCCGGTACTACTGCTGTAGAAATTGATGCATCTCCACCAATAGCTTCAATATCCGCACTTTCATCTGGCGTAACTACAATTCCCCTTAAACGAAATTGCCATTTACTGCCATCGGTGTTTTGTACATCTTGAGCCAATGCATTACCGAATGTCAACATCACCATTGCTATTATTAGAATCCTTTTGTTTCCCATGATTTGAAGTTTAAAATTTCCCCAAAGCTACTTCGGTATGTTTCCCAAGAATATGACCATTATCATTGGTGGTTGCAATGCCTATAAATACAGCGATTAACACTATAAATTTGTTTGTTCTGAAACCATTCAACATCTAATTTGTGAATTGGATGTTATTATCTTAGAATTTCCTTTACTTTGACATGTAAATCTTAACCGATGAACCCTTCTTCTTCTGGATGGATCAACAAGTTTGGGCACCTCGTAAAAAACGATCGTTCTTGCTTCAAGGACTTTGATGCTTTATACACCGAATTAAGGAGAAATGGTTTTATCTATGGGATTCATTTATACATTCCGGAATTTATACCAACCACACATAGTCTAACCGAAGATGAAATTGCCAAAATAAACCTACTGACGGCATTGTATTTTACCTATAGATTTGAGACCAACCAAACGGACTTTGAAACATTTGTAAGCACTGTTTTCAATTACTACCAATCCTTGGATGTTGGTAAAATCTCCTTTTTAAACAAAATACTAGCCGGAAAACGGACGGAAAATCAGTTGGAAAAGCTGTTGGATTCTAGAATCTATCTTGGAGGAAATGCTTTCAATAGAGCCTTTGGCAATAGTATAACCAATTCTTTATTATATGTTGACATACTAATTTTCAAGGTATACCTCAAGAACCAAGACCTACTGAGGGAACATGCCCAATTATTGGAATATGTAACCATGAATATTGCCTATCATGCACTCAACAGTAAAGAGAGTGATGAAAAAGATGGAAGATTAATGCATTTGTTGGCTTCTTCATTGACCTATGTAGATTTGAATTCTACAAATTTTGATGGAACCTATAGAGATTTATTGCAACACAATTTCACCCAAGAAGAAAAGAATTATTTTATGGATATGGCTTGCTTGACCATATGGGAAGACAAGTCATTAAACTACACCGAATCCGATTACATTTTAGGTCTTGGAACGGATTTAAATTGGACTGAAAAACAGGTGGAAATTGCACTGAAAAATGTTCAAGATTTCTTCGAAAAAAACAAGGATCAAGTTGCCTATTTAAGCGACAAAAACTTGGCCTCACAATTCTACGATGGGATGTCTAAAAATGTGAGCAAACTGATTTTAAGAAACAGCAAACGATTAAAAAAAGAGTTAACGGAAAGTAAAGAATTAATGGGCCTACTTTCACAAGCAGCTGTCCGGGAATTGAGTCATGATGAAAAGAAAAAAATGCAAAATCAACTGCTTGATATTTTTAAAAGCGTCCCTTCTTTAGCTATTTTTATGTTACCTGGAGGAGCTGTTCTACTCCCCATTTTCATCAAGTTGATTCCAAAATTGTTACCTTCGGCATTCGATGACAATCGTATTGACTAAAAAGAGTTGATTTGGCATTAAAAACCCACTATAAAGAAAATTTATAGTGGGTTTTTAATTATATTTATAATTTGATAATCAGCACTTTGATTCATATTACTCTAACCATAGCTTAAAGTCTTTCACGCGTTCCCTACTTACGATAATTTCCTGTTCACCAAAGCGTTTTAACTTGATTTGAAGCCTTGAATTTGTATACGAAATGATATCATTGATATGATTTACGTTCACATAAAACTTCCTGCTTACCCTAAAAAACAATTGCGGGGACAACTCCTCCTCCAAATGTTCAAGGGTAGTATCCAACAAGTAATTTCTACCTTCAGAAGTTGCAGCATATGTTCCCTTGTTTTCACTATAAAAACATTCCACATCTTCCGCATTTATAATCTTTAAGTGCTGCCCAACTTTTACCGTAAACCGTTTTTTGTATTCCCGTTCAAGTGGGTTGACCAACAGCTTTTTGATATCATTGAAATCAACCGAAATCTTTTGATTTTCGGGCTTGAAATCACGGTACTTTTTTACCGCATTTTCGAGCTCTTCATCATCAATGGGTTTTAACAAATAATCGATGCTGTTCAACTTGAATGCTTGGAGTGCATATTCGTCATATGCCGTAGTGAAAATAATGGCACTTTTGACTTCAATACTATCAAAAATTTCAAATGAAAGTCCATCAGATAATTGAATGTCCAGAAAGATCAAATCCGGATGAGGATTGTTTTGAAACCACTCTATGGATTCTTCAACCGAATGGAGCATTTGAGAGACTTCTACATTCAGTTCCATCAACAATCTGCTTAACCTTCTAGCAGCCGGTTTTTCATCTTCAATGATAATAACGTTCATAGTATTCCTTAATGCTATTTGGAGTTTTGTTCCTCCTTATTCATGATTTCGTTAATTTTTCGCTTCTCCCATCCAGCTATTATTGGATGACCAAAAAGGTTCAAAGCTTGTATTACAAGTATGAAACCCCACCATATTGGTGTTGATATAAATTGCCAGTGTAAATATCTGGCAAAACCTTCGTCATGAATCCCAGATTCTTGTATAACATAGTTGGAAACGTCATTTTTGATGAGTAACAATATAATATTGACCACCAAGTAAACAATCAAATGCGAATAAAATCCTTTGATTTTACGCACACGTTTATGCGCTTTTTCAAGTTTTTCCAGATTGGTTTCCATTACTTGAACTTATCCATTTCTTTTTTATCCTCGTCAATATACTTTTGTATCTGCCTTTCTTCCCAATCTTTACTGAAAAAGGGATTGAAATCGAAGACTTTACTAGCATGGAAGAACAAACCAATTCCCCAAGCGAACAAGGTGATGAAATTTGGCCAGTGCCAAAAATCATCAGTATTTCTGTAAATATTGAAAAGGATAAAAGTATTCACCACCGTATAAATTGAAGCGTGAATATAGAACCCTTTTAAATCCTCTATTTTCTTTTTTGCTCTTTTATATTTTTCTTCATTAAAATTTTCCATGATCATTTCCATTTTTGTTGATTTTCATCCTGACCCATCAGTTCCTGAATCTTTCGCTCTTCCCAACCTTTACCAAAAAAAGGATTGAGGTCAAAGACTTTAACCGCATGGAAGAACAATCCAATTCCCCATCCAAATGCAGCCCATAAAAACCACATATAGGAAAAGTCATTTGAAAGGTAGTTGATGATTGCCAATACAGTAATCACAACGCAATAGGAAGTTAAGTTCCCATAAAATTTTTTCAACTGATCTACGCGTTCCTTGGCACGTATGTACTTGGATTCGTTACTAAGTTTATTCATCTTGGTCGGTTTTTGGAAGGCTTATTAAAGATACGTATTCATTAGAATTTGCTATCGTTCATATACTCCCTGATCTTGCGTTCTTCCCAATGTTTTCCGAGTATTGGGTGATTGCCAGTAGCATTCATCCATTGGCTTAAAAGACCTATCCCCCATCCCACTGCAGGGAACAATGCCCATGGAAAACTTGAAGATCGATAGTTGAGGTAAACCAAAAAAGGGATAATTATACAATAAGCGAAAAGACTCGAATAAAATCCCTTTAAACATTCCACTCTTTCTTTAGCTCTGTTATAACTTTTTTCGTTGTTGAATTCCATTTGATGTGTATTAATTGATTGACTTGATTTTTAATTACATATCAAATTTCCGAATCTACCGAAGGATTTAAAAAAGTACTTGAACCAATTGTTGTTTTTGAGGGATGAACTGTAAGTACAAACTAAAGATGACCAGAAGCAAGGGCTATAAATTACCGCACAATACTATCAAAAATCCTCTTTGTCCATCAATTCCTGAATCTTTCGCTCTTCCCAACGTTTCCCCCAAAGTGGATTATACCCATAGGCCTCCATTCCATGAGCCAATAGTCCAATACCCCAACCAAATGTTGGGAAAAAGGCCCAAAGGAAATCAGTAGTCCTAAAATTTAACCACCATAGAAAGGGGATCACAATACAGTACGAAAGCAAATGGGAATAAAACTCCTTGATAGCCTTTACACGCTCTTTTGCCTTTTGATAGCGTTTTTCCGCAATAAAACTTTGCTGGGTTTCGGCGACTACCACCTGTTGAGTAAGCATTGGCAATGAAACACTGAAATTGGAATGTGTTTTGGAAATATCCACTGCACGATCTGTCAAAATACCATACCGCTGTTTTATATTCTGCAACCCAACTCCGCTGCTTTTCTTAACTACTTGTTTCTCTTGAAGGTTGTTACTTACCGTAAGCATACCAGCGTCTTCCGTTACCTTGATATGAAGTGGTTTGGTGGCTGTTACCACATTATGTTTAACAGCATTTTCCAAAAGAAGTTGGAGGGACAATGGAACAATTTTAGCGTCCGGCATACTGCTTTTTTCAGGGATATCAAACACTATACTTTCTTCAAATCGCATTTTTAACAACCGAACATAGGTACGTGCAAAGTTCAATTCTTCATCCACTGTTACCAAATCCTTATTTTTTTGTTCCAACACATAGCGATAAACTTTGGAAAGTGATGTGGTGAATTTTTGCGCCTGGTTAGGGTCTTCCTCTATCAAACTGGTCAACACATTTAAACTGTTGAACAAGAAATGTGGATCCAGCTGGTTTTTAAGTGCATCAAAACGCGCAGAAGCCGAACCCGCAATGATTTTTTGCTTTTTTACCTCCTTTTTCTGCATTGCCCGATAGAAATAAAATGCATGGGTGAACAATGAGGCAATCAAAGTGATAACTATTGCAATGAGATAAGGCTCTGAGGTTTCATTTTTAAAGAACTTAACGAAGGCAACATCGGTATAATAAAAGTAAATGGCATACCTAAGCAATCCGAAAGCAATAATAGTAAGGATGAAAGAACCAATCGCCCCTACCCATAGTCGTTTTTGAGGATACTTTTCCCAAGGATAGACAACGTTCATCCAATCATGGAAGTACGAATTGACAGCTGTAAGGCCAAATGAAAATATAAAACCAATAACAACGCTCCTAATAATATTCTCAAGAGAATAGTCGCCATCCCCAAATACAAAAAGGCTTAGGATGGCGACTACTACTGTTATCAGTAATGAAACTTTTAAAACTTTAAGAAAGTTCTGCATGCTTATGATTTACATTGCTCCAATACCTGTTCGGCACGATCTTTCCCCCATGAGGGATAAAACGGAGTATCATTGCTAAAATTAGCAAAAAGTTCCAAGGATCTTTCAATGTCCTGGCAGTAAGGCGCGATATCTTTACCGAAATAACGTGCACTTCCCATATCCCATTCAGCCTTGGATAACACCACTCGTGGATTTTGAGGCGCCATAGCCATGGCCTGTTCATACAGCTGGAAATTTTTACCAGATAATGTCATACCATAAGTGGCTCCGTCATAAGCTATCCAGGCCGTATTGATCAATGCTTCCAACACCATCAATTCCGGATTATCTGGGGAAATTGCCTTGGCCAAATCCAAAAACTCCTTTGCCTTTTCAAGTTGTTTGGACAGTTTCTCAAAATCCCTTTCACCAAATGATGAAATGGTATTGACATGGGCCACGTAGTAATGAGGAATCCAATTGTCCTGTTCGGCCATGGCAATTCTTTCAAACAAATTGGAAGCTTCCAAAGGTTGTTGTTGTCTCCATAACTGGAACGCTTTTTCCATGCCCTTCACGTATTTATCTTGTGCTGTTGTTGCTGCGGTTATGCTTAAAAATGCAAGTACTAGTAATCTTTTCATGAGTTTAGAGTTTTATGATTTGCTGATTCGTTTCTTGATTGATGATGAATTTGGCATCGTCCCATCTAGGTGGTCCGAAATTAGCAGGTGCTTGGTTGCTGCACGCATAGGATTCCTTTGGGATCATTCCCAAATATTTATCCATTTTTCCATTGTCGTTCTCGTCATGGTATACAGAGATAGCATATTCGCCATATGGCACCTCCTTAAACACGACTTCACATCTTCCATTGGTAATGGTGGAGCTTTCACCCTTGTACGTTTGCTCCAACCATTCTCCTGCGGAATTGTATAGCCCAACGTATAGCATGCCATCGTCAGATGCAATATCTTGAATCTTCACGCTAAGAGTGGCTGTGTTTTGGGCAATGGCGGCCATTAAAGAAAATAGACCGAACCCAAGACTTAAGATTAATGATTTCATTACTTTTCGTTTTAGTGATTTGCACCACAAAAATTGCCTTATACCATGGATCTAGGTAATAAGAACTACCGAATTGTAACTTTTAGGGGATGAACTGTAAACCTGAAGCAAAAAAAATACCCGATGACCATTACAATCACCGGGTATCCCACTTGAAATATAAAAACTAACGTCTACTATATTCTTTATATATAGCCTCTTCAAATACTTTCCAATGTGCATCTGTCATTCTTCCTGGAGTGAACAAACATATTCCTGTTGCTCCATTAACCATTGATGCTTCTATAGCAGCTGCCAATTCCTCTGGCAATAGACCGTGGTTTTCAGGGTCCTTCTCACTACCTTTCTTTTCTGGTTTGGGGCAGATGAACAACCCGCTGTAAACTGGTGCACCGTCTTTTGCTGCTGCTACTTCTTCCTTAACCATTTCGCCTATCCAATCCGTTCCTTCCAGATAAAAGTCATTGTAGTTCATAGGATAAACGGCATCCAAATTCCAATTGTTCCATTCTTGACGAACCAATTTTTTTGAAATGCTCGGTCCTGGAAAAACTGCGGCATTTATTTCTTTCCCTTTACTTTCCACAACCTCATCCAATCGATTTACTATACTGGTAATCAAATCATACCTAAACTGCTTCCACTCCATTACCTGTGTTGGATCTTCCACCTCTAGGATATCTATACCGGTTTTCTTCTTGAAGTTCGCGGTGCATAAATCGCAGTAACAATAATCATATTCAGGATACTCCTTATCCATCACCAAGCCATACTTATCCCATAATCCGCGGGCAAGAATCACATCAGGAAAACGGATATAATCCAAATGAATCCCATCTACTTCTTCAACCTCAGCCACGCTACCATACAAGTCGGCCAAGAAATTATAAGTACCCTCCCTGCTTGGGCAGAGAAAAGTATAATGTGGTACATAGGCAGGCTTGTCAAATGCTGATTCACCGTTTCGGTTTACCGCGTACCATTCTTTGTCAATTTTTGGATTTTCACCTTGTACCATGGTAGGAATCCATGTATGGAATTCCATCCCGGCTTCCTTCACAAACTTCCCTACCCTTTTATACGTTGCTGGATCATGTCCACCATTGTACATTAGACCATCTATCCCTTTACCTTTCAAATCTTTGAACTGGGCTCTCAATTCTTGGTCTGAGGCATCGCCAGGTCCTCCCATCCAAGCATAAACCGGAATTTTGGTTTTCTCAGCTTCCTTTTTTTCTGCACAGGAAGTTATCAGCAAGGCTAAGATTAAAAAGGTAAAAAGGTTTCTCATTTATGGCTATTGCATTAATCGAGGATGAATTTAAAGATTCCTTTTTGTTAATCAACTGAATCTTAGCTAAACGACATCGATGGAAATACGAACATCAAATTAAGCCCTCTTTCACTCCTCCATTCGATTGAATTTTAGAAAAAAACCATAACCCGATTTTTTTTTCGAGTTAAATGCAACCCCTTCCAAATTTCAATTGTCCTTAAGTCAAATGAATCCTAAACTGGATTCCATCAAATTCATTAAATCAAAAAACATGAGACAAAAGAAAAAAAGGCGAAGCCTTCCGTGGATGTGGACTGGCTTATGCTTTTTAATGGGAACCACACTAGCTGTGGCTCAAAATTTTACCATCAGTGGTACCATTACTGATAAAATGAACGGGGAATCGTTATTTGGCGCTTCCATTTTTTTAGAAGGCACGAGTATTGGAGCCGTTACCAATGAGTATGGCTTTTATTCCTTGAGTGCACCTTCAGGTGATTACACCTTGGTATTTTCTTACATGGGTTACAAAGATGTAAGCATGCAAATCAATTTAACCCAAAACCAAAAGATTGATATGGAAATCGAAGAGTTTTCCACACAATTGGACGAGGTTGAAGTTACTGCAGAAGAACCGGAAAGAGCCATTCTACGAAAACCGGAGATGAGCGTTTCCAAACTCAATATCAAAACGGTTAAACAGATGCCCGTAGTTTTGGGAGAGGTAGATGTAATCAAATCGTTGCAGATTTTACCCGGTGTCACAAGCAATGGTGAAGGGTCCAGTGGTTTCCATGTTAGAGGTGGTGCCGTAGATCAGAACTTAGTACTATTGGATGAAGCCATAATCTACAACACATCGCACCTTTTAGGTTTCTTCTCTGTTTTCAATGCTGATGCTGTAAAAGATCTTAAACTATACAAAGGTGGTATTCCTGCCAAGTTTGGTGGTAGGGTCTCCTCGGTATTGGATGTCCGTCAAAAAGATGGAAATAGTAAAAATTTCGCTCTTACTGGGGGTATAGGAGCCATTTCGAGTAGATTGGCTGCTGAAGGTCCCATGTTCAATGATAGAGGGTCTTTCCTTGTAGCAGGTCGTGGTTCTTATGCGCACCTTTTCTTGAAACTGGCAGGTGAGAAAAATAGTGTCAGTTTTTATGACCTCAACCTGAAAACCAATTATGAAATCAACAAAAACAACAAACTCTACCTTTCAGGTTACTTTGGTAGGGACGTATTTGATTTTGACGGTTCTTTCAGTAGTAGTTATGGAAACGCCTCTGGGAATCTTAGGTGGAACCACATATTCAATGACCGCTTGTTTTCCAACCTTTCATTGATTTATAGTAAATATGATTATGAATTAGGTATTGAAGATTTTGAATTCGATTGGATTGCGTCCATCAAGAACTACAACGCCAAATATGATTTGAAGTATTATTTCAGTGATGCCTTTAAATTGGACTTCGGAATCAGTACCATCAAATATGAGTTTGACCCTGGGCAAATAGAACCCACGGGGCCTAATTCAGCAATCAATGCGTTGCAATTAGATCAAAAAAGAGCGTTGGAAAGTGCTGCTTATATTGATGCGGAGCACAAACTCACGGATCGTCTAACGGCACAATATGGAATTCGTTTTAGTCATTTTAATCGTATGGGAGGTCAACCGCTGTCCATCTATGCGAATGATCAGCCATTGATCTACAACAACACCTTGAATTTTTATCAAAGGACGGATCCAATTGACGAAGTGACCTTCAAGAAAAGTGAAAGCATCAGAAAGTTTTCGAACTTGGAGCCCAGATTGGCTTTGGCTTATCAACTAAACGATTATTCATCCATTAAAGCTGGATACTCCAGAGCTGCGCAATACATCCATTTGCTTTCAAATACCTCTTCCGTGACACCCTTGGATGTTTGGACCCCAAGTGGTAAGTATATTGAGCCCCAATTGTCTGATCAATATGCCTTGGGTTATTTCAGGAATTTCGTTGACAAAATGTATTCACTGGAAGCTGAAGTTTATTACAAGACCGTAGACAACCGTATTGATTACATAGATGGTTCGGACCTTATCGGTAACAATACCATTGAAACCGAAATCTTGAATGGGGAATCTAGAGCATATGGATTGGAATTACTTTTACGCAAGAACGAAGGTGATTTTACCGGATGGATTGCCTACACACTTTCCAAATCGGAGCAACGAACAACGGATACACGGGCAGGTGGCCCAGGTATAAACAATGGGGATTGGTATAGTACTCCATATGATCGTACGCATGATATTTCCGTGACAGGTGCCTACCAACTGAATCCTAAATGGAGTTTTGGGGCAAACGCAATCTATCAGACCGGTAGACCAGTAACCTATCCCAATGGGCAATATCAATATGAAGGCGTTTCCGTTGCAAGTTATTCGCAACGGAACGCTGATAGACTTCCTGACTATTATAGATTGGACGTTTCTGCTACTTATCGACCAAACAAAAAGCCTCAAAAAAGATGGAAAGGCGAATGGGTCTTTAGCATTTACAACGTATTGAATAGAAAAAATGCGGCATCCATTTCCTTCGGTCAAAATTTTGAAACCGGAGCCAATGAGGCTACGCGTACTGCCATTTTCGGCATCGTTCCATCCCTAACCTACAATTTTAAATTCTAAGCCATGAAATTTCATAAAATATTATTGATGCCAATACTAATCCTTGCGGTTTCTTGTACCGATGTAGTTTCAGTTGATGTTCCAGAAGGTCCTATTCGACTTACCATAGAGGCTTCTCTGGATTGGGAAAAAGGGACATCTGGCAACGTGCAAACTGTTCTATTGAGCAATTCCACCGCTTTTTTTGATAATGAAAATCCAGCACCGGTCACCGGAGCTGTGGTACAAGTCATTAACAATGATTCTGGAGCAGTATTCAATTTTGCAGACCAAAACAATGGTAGCTATAGCACAAATTCCTTCGTTCCTGTTCTTGGCAATTCCTACACGCTTAATGTTACCTACCAAGGTGAACGATACACCGGTACAGAAACACTTAATCCTGTTAGTGATATTACCGATATTTTTCAATCCTTGGAAGACGGCGAGGATGATGAAGCCTTGGAAATCAATGTTTCTTTCCAAGATCCTGTGGATGAAGAAAATTACTATTTCCTGCGGTTTCAAAGCAGGAATGACCAGTTACCAGAACTGTTTGACATCAAAGATGAGTTCATCGACGGAAACCTAGCAACATTTTACTGGGAAAAAACCGGAGACGATGATACCGATGAATTTATACCAGGTGAAACTGTAGATGTGAAACTCTTGGGTGTTTCTGAAGATTACTACTACTACCTGCAGCTATTGATAGAACAATACGAAAGTGCAGGAGATCCATTTAGCGCTACACCTGTTCCTTTGGTTGGAAATTGTATTAATCTGGACAATCCAGAGAATGTACCCTATGGCTATTTTAGAGTTACCCAGATGGTACAGGACAGTTATACTTTTGAGTAGTTTTTTGGTTGGTGCAGATCCCAAGTTTCGACCTTTTGGTTGAACTTGGGATTTTGCTTTTTAAAAATAACACGACACCCTAATGTGTTTTTGTGGGAAAAATTCCCGAAAAAAATAAGTTTCAATACTTATTTTAACATTTTTCAACTCTTTAAGCTATTCATTACCAGTTTTTTAGTATATTGAAGAGTTGGGACATACACCTTACCCCCTACCCAACTTCCGTTATTTGTTCCCCTTTAATAGTAGACCCTTTACTTGCAAAGAATGGGCAGGCTCATGTTGATTGAAATTAGGCAAGTTGACCCCCGATGTTAATAGGACTGATTCGATAACAACCAATCACTTATATATATGAAAACACGAACAACAAAGCTGTTTGTGACTCTGTTCACAGCGGTAATTGCAATGGGTAGCTATGCCCAAGAAAAAACGACGCAAGCGTATTGGGTCCATGAAGATCGCATTAAACCATCCATGGTGATGGAATATGAAAAGGTTAGCAAAGAACTAACTGAAGCTTGCAAGACAAATAACATCCAAACCCTGGCATGGATCTCAGCTCAAACGGATGATTTAAGGTATCTCTTTATTTCGCCAATTGATTCGTTATCGGACATTTCAAAGGCAAATCAAGGATTTGGAACCTTACGGGATAAAATGGGCGCAGAGGCCTTTGACAAATTATTTGACGACATGGATAATTGCTATACGGCCCATGGGGATTATGTGCTCGTATTGGACAAAAGTCTTTCCTATATGCCAGGAGGAATTACGCAAACCCCTGAAGGTCAAGATTATCGTCGTTTCGTCTATTTATACACCACACCCTCTGGTCTGGGTGAAATGAAAGAAGGAATGATGGCCGTTAAAAAAATGTTCGAGGAAAAGGAGTCCAAAACCAATTACCGTGTTTATCGCAGTGCCTTTGGAAGCATGGACAGTTTTTATATGGTTGCCATAGCTGCGGAAGATGGAGCAACCTATGAAATGAATAGAGATGCCAATAACAAATTGCTTGGCCCTGACGCTCAGGCGGTATTCGGTAAAGTCATGGCGCATGCCACGGAAATCAAAGAAGTTTCAGGGAAAATGCGACCAGATTTAGCCTACTCACCCAATAATTAAAATACCTCCATGGGAAATGATTCCATGGTTATAAATAACTAAAATCCATTATAATGAAAAAACTATTTGCACTTTGCTTTACAGTAATTCTAATTGCTGCCTGCAACCAGGGACCAGTTCGGTACACCCAAAACTCCCCGGAAATTGACACTGTAAAAAAATTAATCGCCAATTACAATGGTAAAAACTATGATGCCAGTATGTATGCGGATACCTCCCAAACGGTATATAACTCTTCAAAAGTTATGTCTCCAGCAGAGACAATGGACTATCATAAAGGAAACGATGCCAACTATTCCAGTCGAGGGTTTACTGGGGAAGACCCAGAATACGAAATGGTATTGACCGACAAGGGTCAGACGTGGGTCAATTGCTGGTTAACCTGGGAGGCTACTTTGGCAGCCAACGGGAAAGAAGTAAAAGTGCCAATCCATTTAACTTATCGTTTTGCCGAAGGAAAAATTGTACGTGAATATGGATATTGGGATCCCACTGAAATTGTAATGACCCTCCAACAATTGGCCGCAGAAGCTGCAATGGCAGAAGAAGAACCGGTCGAAGAATAAACTAATAACCAACCAAAAACTTTAATGAAATGAAACGAATAGTATTTCTAGCATTGCTAATTCCAACCATGGTTTTAGCGCAAGAAGCAAGGGATTACGGCATGTTTACGAACGTTATGCTTACTGCCAATCCTGAAAAAATTACAGAATTTGAAGCTGGTATCGCTGCGCATAACCAGAAGTACCACGCTGAAGGACCTTACACAGCAAATGTGTTTTTTGTAATGAGCGGCAGCAATTTTGGAAAGTACATTTGGAGCATGGGGCCAAATACTTGGGGCTCTATGGACAATGCCCCACAAGATGATAATGGGCATAACGAAGATTGGAATAAAAATGTGGCTGCCCATGCCATGGCAGAAACAAATGTTACCTATTGGAAACTGGACACCAAACGTTCCAATTTTACCAAAGATTTCAAACTGAAAAACCTAGCCGTATTCATGTTGGACATCAAGCGATTTAAGGGTCCGGACTTTGCTAAGCTATTAGACAAAGTAACTGAAGTGTTCAAAACCAAGGATGGTGCTGAGCAGTGGGGGGTGTATTGGAATGAATTGGCAAATAAAGACGGTCAGGACATGGCTTGGGTAAACTTCTTTGAAAGTAGTTCATGGATGTCTCAGGAGGATAAATTTCCGCAATGGTACGAAGAAGTCCATGGCGAAGGCTCCTTTATGGAGTTTTTAAAGGAATTTGATGCAACCACACATGGCGACATGCAGGAACTATGGGCATTTAGACCTGATTTGAGTGGTACCGACGGTTCCGTACAATCTGCGGAACGGCAATAAGAATAACCATAACCAACCGAGAAAGTGGAGGCTACATAATGAGTCTCCACTTTTTTTGTTTAAAACTTGAATTCTACAGTTTATATTTCTGAAATTTGATGGTGAATTGAATAGTTAAACATATGTACATCCCTCACTCCTACCAAAATGAAAACCTTGATGAAATAAGGGAATTTATAACCAAAAATAGCTTTGGAATTTTAGTGAACCAGTTGGAGGGTAAACCTTGGGCCACCCACCTTCCTCTAGAACTCGCAACAAATTCAAATGGCAAGGAAATATTGGAAGGTCATATTGCCAAGGCCAATCCGCAGTGGAAAGCCTTTGAAGACAACTCAAAAGTACTTTGCATATTCAATGGCCCGCATGCCTATGTGTCCTCCTCATGGTATCAAGAAGAGGAAGTCCCAACCTGGAATTATATTGCAGTACATATCTACGGAACTTTGAAAATTCTTTCGGAATCAGATACCATGGAAGCCTTACATCGATTGGTGGATAAATACGAGATGAACTCATCTAACCCACTATCGTTAAATGATTTATCACCAAAAACTTTAAGACAAGTCAAAGGCGTTGTGGGTTTTCAAATAGAAATTGATGAAATACAAGCGGCATATAAGCTTTCACAAGGTAGAACCCACGACCATGCTCGTATTATTGAGGAATTAGGTAATCAGGATGATGCTGGAAGCAAGGAAATTGCATCCAGAATGAAAGACTTAAAAGCGTAAGAAATCCTATTCGTTATCCTGGAACTTGGTATCCGCCCAATTTGAATATCTGGGATTATCCACATGCATAATCCAAAGTTCATCCCGATACTCCCCTTCCATTTGTGAACGATAGGCTTCATAAGCCAATTCGTTTTCCTCATATTTTGCAAGGTATACATAGTTCAAGCCATTATCAGGATTCTTAAAGAACTTCGCATCCAAACCACGCTTCTTCAAATCATTCATGAAATTTTTCAAGTAGGTTTCATTTTTAAAAACATTGGCCACGATATAATGACCTTTACCTACACCATCCAAATTAATGAATTTCTCAATGGGCTTATAGGCACCTCCCGTAAACGTTCCCTTAGTTTCTTTTTTTGGTTCCGCTTTTACCGTGTTTTCTGCTAGACTAGTGTTGTTTAAAGTATTCGCTAATGAGTCTAAATCGGTACTCTTGGCCAAATATAGCTTCTGTGCCTGGGCTTCTATATCGGGCATTTTATTATTGGTCTGTCGTTTTACCATTCGCATCACCATTTCAAATCGTTTCTCCAAATCCCGCTGCCTATGTTGCTCCAAAGAATCCATTTTAAAAATCAGCTCGTTGATAACGGCATAGTTATCGTCTTGCTGTGCCTTTAGCTCCTTTACCTGTGCTTCCCAGAACGCAAGGTCCTCTTTGTTGGTTGGACGCAAAGTTGTCTGGGCATTAAGTTTGTTTTTACGCTTTTTCTTGCTCTCCTTTATATCGGCAACAAAGGTTCCCTCAATGGGTTTGCGTTCCTGTTCATTGTTGGAAGCAAGTGTGTTTTTACTTAGTGAGGGTACAAAGGAGAATGCAATGGAAACTTCGTGGGTTACCCCTAAATCAGTTAGATTGTTGTTGATGTTTTTTTCAAAGTTGTATCCAAAGGATAATCTACGATTCAAGTTAAAACCCGTTCCTGCTGAAGCGCCATAAAATTGGTCGTATCCGCCTTGGATCCATCCTAATTTTGGTAAATCCAGTATCAAACCACCACCAAAAATAGGGTCCTCATTACCTTCAAATCGCGCGCGGGCCAAAGGTAGCAATCGACCATCTTCAAAAATTCCTGGCCCATTTTTAAACTCATGGGCAAACTGAATATGACCTGAAAATGTCTTCTCGTTGAACTCACTCAAAGATTTTCCGGTTTTGATGTTGTAATCCACTAGATTTTGGGCAAAAACGCCAAAATCAAATTTACCTAAGGACAGATTTAATCCGGGCTGAAAAGAAATTATAGAGTTCTGTGTGGTGGAATTCAATAAAGGGTCATCCTCTACCGTAATCGCACGATCAGGATCAAAACTACTCACATAATAAGGGATATTCACTCCAAAGCTTAGGTTACTCTTCTGTCCTAATTGAATACCATGGGAATAGTTGGCCATTACCCCTAAATTGGATATTACACCTTCTTGCTGATTGTATAGACTAACGCCCATACCAATGCGATCATTGATACGCCCACTATAACTTAAAAAGTAATTTTGATTGTTATCATTAAAATCCGCTCCTTGACTCCTATGGAATAGGTTCACATAAGATTTGTCTTCACGGACTGCTGAAAATGTTGGGTTAATCAGGAATCGATTGAACTTCAATAAATTCTGAAACGGTACATCATAACTAACGTACGGGTTGCTTTCCTGAGCATTTAACCCAGTTGTGATCAAGCATGATATGAAAAGAAAAAATACGTATTTATACGGTAACGTTTTTTTGCTTTGGGAGAATGGGGGTAAAATTACTTCCATAGCCAATGGGTGTTAGTAGGTTAAAGAGCCTGATTGGTACAGGTGTGTATGTTTTGTTGGTTCTCATTAGCAAGATTTGGGATACTTGTAAGAGTTTTACTATTAACTTATCTGTAATATTACATATTAAATCGGTAAAAAACCAATTTTATCGTTCAACTGCATGGTTTAAGCGGTAATTAACCGCCTAAGATTTTAAAAACGAGGAATTTAGGTATTTATTTTATCCCTGCTTACTCCATTTACATCTTGTCATTTTTTCAAATTGATTGTATTTTTAATTCTTTAAACCATCCCAATAAATGAGTAATTCCACGCGCATTATTCCATATACAGATGACTATGCTATCGCCTTCCGCGATCTTAATGAAGAATGGATTACCAAATACTTCAGAATGGAACAAATGGATCTTGTTTCACTCCATAACCCCAAAGCATATATTATTGACAAAGGTGGCTACATTGCGGTGGCTTTATTAAATGATGAGCCCGTTGGTGTTTGTGCTCTGATTCCAAGTACCCGTAAAGGATTTGAGTATGAGTTAGCCAAAATGGGGGTCTCACCAAAAACGCAAGGAAAAGGTATTGGCAAACAACTTGGTCTACATATTGTTGAAAAAGCCAGATCCCTAGGTGCACAAAAAATCTATTTGGAAAGTAACCGAATACTAGAGCCAGCTATCAATCTTTATAAAAAATTGGGTTTTACAGAAATTGTTGGTGCCACCTCTCCTTATGAACGCAGTGATATCCAAATGGAATTGGATTTATCCTAAATCATCACTATTGCATCGCAAATAAGCCGACGGATTCTTGCTTACCGCGCAGTTTAAGTTGTGCCACCTTTCTAAATCGATATGGTTCCGGTTTTAGAAATGTATGTAGGGATTCTGAAAGTAATAGACTAGAATCGTAGTTTTTGCATTGCCCTTGTATTCTTGCCGTGGTATTGAGCACATCACCTGTATAAATAATTTCCTTTTTGATCACACCAATTTCACCGGTCGTAACCACACCCATATGAACACCTGCCTTGAATACTGGTACCACACCAAACCTTTTTTTAAAATAAGTGGAATTAGCTTCCAATGCTTTGGCTATCCCAAAATAACAGTTTAAACAATTACCATTCTTGGCACCTAAATCCAAGGGCCAAGAAATTACAATTTCATCACCCACATACTGATAGACTTCACCAGATGCCTCTAATATTGGATTTGTCATTTCAGCAAAGCACCTTCTTAATAGCCTAAAATACTTGGCATGTCCAATCTTTTCAGCAATACTGGTAGAGGATTCCATATCCAAAAACATGAAAATCCGATTTTCCCGATTTGGGGTATGATATTTACCTAATAGGAAATTCCAAAACATGCCTTGTCCCAAATAGGTAGACAATTCTGAAAACAACATTGCAATGACCAATCCAAATGCAACAAACATGATCACACTCAAAAATGAGAAGCTCCAGAAAAACCTACTGACACCTTCAATGACAACATCACTTGTAAGTGAGGCATCAAGCCTATAACTATTTACCGCTGTGCTTAAAATGAGTATGAACACTACAGAAAACAAAAGATAGAACAGCGTTTTGACCACAATTTTAAACCATAAACGGTTTTGTGTGAATTTGTTTCGCAACCACCCCACTTCCAACAAACCATGAAGCCAACCTACAATAAATCCACCAAAGGTGGCATAGCTTATGGCACTGACAAAATCATACTTTGTATTGGTAGCTGGATAGTAGTTCAAATCCCCTAGTATACCCTTTTCCAGAATACCATAAATAAAACCGAACATGCCCCAAACTATTGCGAATAAAAAAGCTTGTTGGATATAACTTATGTATCGAGGATGGAGTTTAGGCATGGAAAATAAAGATACTATTTTCATTTGGTAAGAGCGGTAAACTCCTTATGCAACACATTGGATTAAGCACCTTAGAATTTTCATATGCATTTAAAAATGAGTAACTTATAGAAGTCACATTAATACTTGAAGTCATGGGAAGAGTTAAAAGATTGAACAAGTGGGCAAATGCCCATACGTATTATCCCCTTGATCTTATCCGAATTGCCTTAGGCGTTTTTCTTTTTATGAAAGGTGTGGAATTCATGTCCAATCCTATTGAAATGGCAGAGGTGGTTCGTCCGTTTCAAGACATGCCTGGTGGAATGATTCTACTACACTACATTGCGCCAGCACATTTTGTTGGCGGGTTTTTGATTGTTGTTGGCTTACTCACCAGATGGGCAGCGCTTGCGCAACTGCCCATTCTTATTGGTGCTGTGCTTACTAATTTCTTGGGTGTAATGAATACGTCCAACTTGGTTTTGGCAACAATTACCCTATTAGTTTGCATTTTCTTCGTGTTCTATGGATCGGGAAAACATTCAGCGGATTACTATCTAAAAATGCAGCAGTAAGTTCTCACTATAGATTATCCAATTGATTGCTTTTTCCATCATTACTGATGGTCCAAAAGAAACCAACAAAGAAAAACTGGTCAGCAGCAGGCGTTATGGCCCTTCTATCAAAAATACCATCCACATTGGGTGTGTTTGCGTATTGGTAATTATTGATGTTTTTAAAACCAAGTACATTATTTACCGAGAAGTAAAGGATTTTTTGCTGATCGATCAAATAGGCCCAGTTAAAGCTAAGATTGTTGAAAGATCTAGTTTTCTCTGCCATAAATTCTGGTGTATTCGGATTATCGTACGGTCTACCTGAACCATAGGAATAAGAAAAACCTATCTGCGAACGTAAATCCGTTACAAAATACTTGGTGACCACAGAAAAGTTATGTTTTGGCGCAAAGTTAGGTGTTGCGCTTTCCGAAAAATTTCGATAATCGCGTTCTGTATCCAAATACGAATATGAAATCCAATAATCCAATTGATTGATACTCTTATTGTCTCTCCAAAAAATGTCCAACCCTTTGGCATAACCGCTACCAGAATTATCAAAATTTGAATTGAATTGTACCATTTCCGTGTCGTACTTAACAAGATTGTCATAGTCCTTATAATAGGCTTCTGCCCTGAACGTAGTCCCATCACCAACCCTCTGGTAATTAAGAATATAATGTGATGTTTTTTCTGAACCAAGACCCGCATCAAATCGCAAAGATTCTGTTAATGGATTCTGGTAGAAATCCCCATAGGCCAATGAAAATTGACCTTTATCGCCTGGTTTGTAGGCCAGTGAAACACGAGGCATGATTTGGAAGGAATTCAACAAGCTGCTATGCTCAACCCTTGCGCCTAACTTCATGGCAAATGAGTTGCTCAAAAAGATATCGGCTTCGGTAAAACCTGCGAATAATCGGTCCGTATACCCACTTTCAAATTCATTGTTGGTTTCATCGGCAAAAGTCTCATCGTATTTTAGATTGAATAGTTCGGAACCAAAATTAAGATTGAATCGACTACTAAAGTTCTTGTGTGCCTTGACTTTGACATGTGAAGCAGTTTCACTTGCATCAACCGTATTATTCTCCAATCCTATATCATTGGAATCCCAGGAAATGGACCCTCCAGTAAATACGCTCCAATCATTATCAAAATAATATTTATAAGAAGCATTGAAATACAAGTTGTTATTGGTCAATCTAAAGCGAACAAAATCGTCGAAGTTGATATCCTCTTGTGAAATATCCAAATCCGCATGGTTGAATCCTGTATACAACTTAAACATGCTTTTATCACCCTTGCTTCTAAATACCGCCTCACCGGCAATGGATTCATATGGACTATTCCAACGAACACCTTGATCTGACGGAATCAATGCTTCATAGGGTGATAAGTTGATGTATGATGTATTGATACTCAAGGATTGACCTCCCCAGATCTTGGTATGACCAAGCCCACCCCCTACAGACATAATTGAAATATCTGTTTTTTCCTGAACGGGAACATCTGTGGTATTTAATAAAAGTACACTTGAAAGTGCTTGGCCATATTCTGCGGAATACCCTCCTGTACTAAACGTAATTCCCTTGAATAGAAATGGTGAGAACCTACCTCGAGTCGGAATATTGTTAGCCGTTGCATTAAAAGGTTGGAATACACGTAGACCATCAATAAATACTTGGGTTTCGCCGGCTTCTCCTCCACGAACAAATAAACGCCCGTCTTCATTCACTGTAGTGGTACCAGGTAATGTTCGTAAAGCAGCAACGAAATCACCCGCTGCTCCTGCTGTGGTCACAATGTCTAATGGCTTCAAAACGGAAACTTTGGTATTATCACCCGCTTCAAACGTCCCGGCAGTCAAAGTAACTCCTGTCAAAGTATTGATAGACTCCTGCAACTCAATTTTAAGATCCTGGAAATAGGAGACATCTCCTACCTCATAGTGAGGATCAAAAGAAAGCATGGAAATGACAAGGGTTTGGGTACCTGATTCAGTAGTCTCAAAACTGAAACTACCATCTTCAGTTGTGGAACCTCCATCGTAGGTACCTTCCAAATAGACATTGGCGCCAACAATGGGTGTATTTTTAGTATCTGTTACTTTACCGCTTATGGTGGTTTGCCCAAAATGAGCTGTAAAACTTAGTAGAAAAAAGAAAAGAAGTAATTGGTTTTTCATGACTGTTCGTTAATTGATGGTCCAAAAATGCCATCCTATTCCAAATCCTACCAATCAGAAATACTCAATTGTTGTTTTTAAGCGATGAACTGAAGAATGTCTCTTTTTTTCTTTTCGCTCGACGTCAGTAAAACATTGCAATTTTGACCTTATTCCAATTAACGTTACATTTAAGAGACTGTTAATCAACCTTTAAACCATCACCATCAAAAAAGCGATTCTCATATTCGCATTTCTTTGCTATTTGCCCACCTCACTTTATGGGCAAGAAAACACGCTGGATAGTTTACAGCAGACATTCAAAGCAGTTACATCTGACTCCGCAAGAATTCAGATTTTAAAAAATATTTCTTGGGAATACCTCAACAATAGTCGGGACATAAAACTAGCAGAACAACATATTGACAGCTTCCATAAAATAAGTGTACGAATCAATCATCAGCGTGGGATTGCCATAGCCAACTACCAATATGCGGTTTTAAACCGACAGGAAAACAATTATCTAGTAGCACTGGATTACATTGAAAATTATTTAGTGAACCCTGTAAACACCGAATCGCCATTTGCGATGGCGAATGGGCTCTATCAAAAGGCGCTGATACTGGATGATCTGGGAAATTTTGATCAGAGTTTGAAAATCTACTATGACATTCTCGAAATCTACCAAGACATAGATGATAAATTCGGTGAGGCATCTACCTTAAATGCCTTGGGGGAAATCCTTAAAAAAACAGGGAAGATGGAAAAGGCCTTGGAGACCTACACCAAGGCATTGACACAGTTCACGGAAATTGGTGACAAGGCTGAAATTGCGAACTGCCTTTACAATATTGGCGACACGCACATGCAGCTAAAAGAATACGACATGGCTCTGGGTCTATTTCAGAGGGCCTTGGACTTGGATTTAGAAACCCAAAGCGAATGGGGGTTGGCCTATGATTATGAAGCCTTGGGAAAAGTATATGCGTTCCAAAAGAACTACTCGGAGTCGCTTAAGTATCATGAGTTAGCCATGCAATTGCGTGAGAAATTGGGTATGCGACTCGAACTTTCCATGAGTCATTCACAAATAGGCAAAGTTTACCTAGAACAACAATCATACAACCGCGCAAAAAATAGTATCAACAAGGCTATTGCCATATCGGAAGAAATCGGCGCACGTTCAGAGCTGCAGAACAATTATGGTTTGCTCGCCAGATTGTATGAAGAGACTGGGGATTTCAAAAATGCCTTGGAATTCAAAAACAAATCGGTCAATATTAAAGATAGTCTGTTCAATGTTTCCCGATCTAAGCAGATTGAAGAACTGCAAGTTCGGTTTGACACCCAAAAGAAACAAGATGCCATTGCAGCATTGGAAAAAGATGCGGAAATAAGTGCGCTAAGACTAAGGCAACAGGCCACTTTACGGAATGTTATTATAGGTATTGCAGCGGCCATTGTACTTTTTCTACTTTTTGCCTTTAACAGATACAGACATGCACAACGCGTAAAAAGGGCGGACGAGGAAAAGCAAAGAGCAATTGAAGAAGAACGGAATCGTACGGAAATTGAAAAACAGCGTGTGACCGAGCTTCAAAAAATAGATCAGCTCAAAGATGAATTCCTAGCCAACACCTCACATGAATTACGTACACCACTTGTTGGGATTATTGGTTTAACCGAATCATTAAAAGATGGGATAGCTGGAGATTTGCCCCAAAAAGCAATTGACAATCTAGATATGATTGCAAATAGCGGCCGACGTTTATCCCACTTAGTGAACGACATCCTTGATTTTTCAAAATTAAAGAATAAGGATTTGGAACTTGCAAAAAGGCCAGTGGATATACATGCGATAGCCACCATTGTTTTACAGCTTTGCCAGCCGTTGTTGCATGGAAAAAAACTACGACTCATAAATTCCATTCCAAAAGAAGTTGCATTGGTAGAAGCTGATGAAAACCGATTACAACAGATAATGTATAATCTAATTGGTAATGCTATAAAGTTTACGCCAAAGGGTTATATCACACTTTTGGCCGAACCCAAGAAGGAAGTATTGAAAATAACGATATCGGATACTGGAATTGGCATTCCCAAGGATAAACTGAAAACCATATTCAATTCGTTTGAGCAAGCTGATGGTTCCACGCAACGCGAATATGGGGGAACAGGCCTTGGGTTATCTGTTACCAAAAAATTGGTGGAACTTCATGGGGGTACCATTCAAGCAACCTCCGAGGAAGGCAAAGGTTCCATATTTACGTTCACACTTCCGATGAGTAAGGAGAAAAGGAAGAAATCCGGCTATAAGTTTGACGCGACAACAGATTTTGTCCAACACCTCAATACACCTAAAGAGCCTCTCACAAATGATGTAGAGGAAACTGAATCAGCTGCAGGAGCCACAGTGTTGATTGTTGACGATGAACCAGTAAACCGTCGTGTGCTCGAAAATCATCTTACCGTTGCTGGATACAAGGTAGTTGAGGCCAGCTCAGGAAAAGAGGCCTTAAAAATTATGGATTCCGGAGTATTGTTCAACCTAGTTCTTTTAGATGTAATGATGCCCGGTCTTTCGGGATACCAAGTATGCAAACAAATAAGGGAAGAAACGCCAGCAAGCGAATTACCAATTATTCTGCTCACCGCTAAAAACCGAATCAACGAATTGGTTACTGGATTTGAAGCTGGCGCCAATGATTATTTGACCAAACCATTTTCCAAAAATGAACTTTTAAGTCGGATAAGAACGCATATCAATCTGAATACGATCCATCGTGCAACTTCCAAATTTGTTCCTTTGGAATTTGTACAGTCCGTTGGTAAGGAATCCATTACAGATGTGAAACTTGGCGATCATATTCAGAAAGAAGTGACGGTATTGTTCAGTGATATACGTGACTATACCACGCTTTCTGAATCTATGACCCCAGAACAAAACTTCAAGTTTGTAAATGCCTATGTTGGACGAATGGGGCCCATTATAAAAGACAATCAAGGATTTGTGAATCAATATTTGGGTGATGGTATTATGGCCTTATTTCCCAAAAGTTCCGAATCAGCACTTGATGCGGCCATCGAAATGCAAAAAACCCTAGCACTGTACAACAAAAGACGTATAGAAGAAAAAGGATACAAACCTATAACCGTTGGTATGGGGCTTCATTCAGGTCCACTAGTTATGGGTATAATTGGTGATGAAAAACGCAATGACCCAGCTGTAATTGCAGATACCGTTAACAGCGGTGCACGTGTGGAAGGTGTTACGAAACATTATGGTGCCAACATCATTATCAGTGAAAGTTGCTTGGAAGCCATGGAGGATGCCAGCGGATTTAACTTTAGGTATTTGGGTAAGGTTAAAGTAAAGGGCAAGCAAAAAGTGATGGGCATATACGAGTGTATTGATGGTGACCCGGTTGAGGCCATTACATTAAAACTAAACACCAAAAAAGACTACGACAAAGGCATCAAATTGTTTTTTGACCAAAAATTTGAAAAAGCCGTCGAGCATTTTGAAAAGGTCTTAACAATGAATCCTGAAGATACCGTAACGCAGTACTTTTTAGGAAAGGCTAATGTCTATGCCATCTCAGGTGCTCCAGGGAATTGGCAATCGGTTACCGTAATGCAGGAAAAGTAATCACTTCACTATTGGATATATTCCATTTCGGTTATCCTCGCTGGTTTTCCAGCCTTTTTGTATTCCAGACCTTTATAAAATTCAAATCGCGAATCCACCATAAACTGCATACTTCGTATCAGTTCATATTCTATTGATTGATCATTCCCAAAACAGCGAACAAATCTCCCTTCCATTTTCAAATAGTCTTCAATAGGTATTGTGGGCCTTTTTGAATCCAATTGCAAACTTTTCAATCTCATTTCCTGTCTTTTTGGGTCATTTCGATATAAAAGCCATTGACCTGAAGCAACTGCGGCCTGATGGTATTGGGAGGGTCTACTCATATCGATACCATGTGCTGGACTATGGCAATACGCAATAATCAGCGACGGACCATCGTGTTTTTCAGCCTCAACAAAGGCTTTGAGTGTTTGTTCTTGACTTGCACCTATTGCCACAGAAGCAACATAAACATCGGAATAACCCATAGCCAAAAGCCCCAAATCCTTTTTTTGTTTTTGTTTGCCTTTGGCGGCAAATTTAGCCGTTGCAGCAAATGGTGTGGCCTTTGACATTTGTCCTCCGGTATTGGAATACACCTCGTTATCCATCACCAAAATATTTACATTTTTACCCGAAGCAAGTACATGGTCCAAACCTCCAAATCCAATATCATAGGCCCAACCATCACCCCCTACAATCCAAACACTTTTTTTGACCAGATGTTCAGATGTCTCAAGCAGCTTAGCCGCACTTTCCAGTTTCAGTTCGCATAATTGTGCATTTAGTTCCCGTACACGTTTTCTTTGTGTATCAATTTCTGCTTCTGAATTTTGGGTTGCGTTACTAATTTCTTCCACCAAACTTTCATCTAGGTATTCAGAAAGTTCCAATAACAATCTTTTTGCCTTTTCCTCCTTATGATCCAAAGACAAGCGGTAACCCAAGCCAAATTCCGCATTATCCTCAAACAATGAATTGGACCATGCAGGGCCACTCCCCTTTTCATTTTTTGCCCAAGGGGTAGTTGGTAATCCACCTCCAAAAATAGAACTGGCACCGGTGGCATTGGCTACCAACATTCGGTCTCCAAATAATTGTGATAGTAGTTTTAAGTAAGGTGCTTCTCCACAACCGTCAACACCCATGGAATATTTAAACAAAGGCTCCTGTAATTGCTGCTGCGCAACATTGAGTACATCCAACTTAGTTCGATCTAGTTCTGGAATAGTTGTAAAGAATTCCCAGTTGGTTTGTTCAATTTCTTTCTTTTGAATCGATGAACTCATGGTTAATGCCTTAGCCGGGCAGGCATCAACGCAATTATAGCAAGATGTGCATTGTTCAGGATTCACCTGAACAGTATAGTCCAGTAAATCAAAGTCATCTATGGTATCTTCAAACTGTATGGCCTTAAACAGTTCCGGACCATCATTTGATACTCCCTTTTCATATGCTTTTGTTCGTATTGCAGCTTGAGCACACGCCATACTGCAAGCTCCACATTGTGTGCATAAATCGGTATCCCAGATTGGAATAGGAAGTGACCGATTTCTCTTGTTACGGTCGGAGGTACCGCTTTCAAATGTACCGTCAACGGGCAAAAGACTAGTAGGTACTTCATGGCCTCTTCCTTGCAATAACATATCCAGAAGTGTAGTAGCTTGTTGAGTTTCGTCAAGCTTGTTAATCGTTTTATTCCCTAAATCAAATAATGGTTCAACTTCAAGAATTTGACTTTTCAACTGTACTGGGAAAAGGTTTTTGGGTAAAAAATCAGTAAGCGCTAAAAAGCAAGCATGTATGCTTGAAATTACATATCCGTTAATGGTAAAACTCTGGTCTAAAGCTTGCAAATCCACTATGTGCAGTTTGATGGATTTGTCAACGATTTTTTCTTGTGTATGAATTGGTAGTGAATTCCAAAAGGCTTTTTCGTCTAAGGTCGTATGCACCAACAAAATACCACTAGGTTGAAGCTGTTCTAAAACCGAATCTTCGACAACGTATTCGATGGAACCACATACCGCAAAGTCCGCGTCGGAAACCAAATAAGGGGCATTAATTGTATTTTCGGATATACGAAGATGGGAAACACTTCTAGAGTTTGATTTTTTGTAATCGCATTCGGTATAACCTTGAACAAAATGATGGGTTTCATTACCTAACAGTTTTAGACTGTTTTCAAAATCGTGCAAGGTGTTACCTTTTTTTGTTTGATAAAATATTGCCTGATATGCAGTTGATCTTAAGCTGAAATCCGAATCAATAGTAAGACTAAGTCCTGTGATATCATCCTCAATTCCGACAGTGAAGTTGTTTTTTGGTTCAAATGTTTTAAGATTTTCCACCACAGCATTGACCATTGCTGGTGTAAATTCCTTTGAAGAAAGCCCATAACGTCCCCCAACAATTTTTGGAAGTGATTCAAATTTGGTTTTGCCAGTGGTCATAAACGCCTGACAAACATCCAAATATAGTGGCTCTCCTGTTCCTCCAGGTTCCTTCGTGCGGTCCAATACGGCAATTGCTTTACAGCTTTCTGGAATGCTATTGATCAAACCTTCCATACTAAAAGGTCTAAACAATCTTACTTTAACTAGACCTACTTTGGCACCCTCGGTATTTAAATTTAGAACGGTATCCTCCATGGTTTGCGTTGCAGAACCCATGGCAATAAGTATATATTCCGCCTCTGGATGACCTACATAATCAAACAAACGATATTGACGTCCGGTTAGTGCTGCAAATTTGTCCATTTGACGTTGGACAATCGTTGGACAGGCATCGTAATATTGATTTATTGCTTCCCTAGCTTGAAAATAGACATCGGGTCCTTGAGAAGTACCTCTTATTACCGGGTTATTTGGATTCAACGCTCTTTGGGCATGTGCATTAACCATATCTTTTGAGATCATAGCACTGATAACCTGATCGTTTATTTTTTCAATTTTGGATGTTTCGTGGGAAGTTCGAAATCCATCAAAAAAATGGACAAAAGGAATTCTTGATTCCAATGTTGCGGCTTGGGCAATTAAAGCGAAATCCATGGTTTCCTGCACTGATGCAGCTCCTAAAAAGGCATAACCCGAATTTCTTACCGCCATGATGTCGCTGTGATCCCCAAACACTGATAAGGCATGCGTTGCAATTGTACGTGTTGCCACATGAATCACATTTGGTGTCAATTCCCCAGCAATCTTATACATATTCGGAAGCATCAAAAGCAATCCTTGTGAAGCGGTGAATGTGGTACTAAAAGCCCCTGTTTGTAAGGCTCCGTGCATGGCACCCGCTACGCCACCCTCGCCTTGCATTTCAAATATGGAGGGAATATCCCCAAATATGTTTTCCCGTCCTTCTGCGCTCCACAATTCTACCAACTCGGACATCTCCGAAGAAGGCGTAATAGGATAAATAGCACAGACCTCATTGACTTTGTATGCAATGTGGGCCGCAGCTTGATTTCCAGTTAAAACGACAAGTTCTTGTTTTTTCATGGTAGGAGTGGATGCTTATTTGCCTAAAGTATAGAGCCGCCTTAAATGGCGGCTCTACCTCTTTCTTACTTTTCGAACTCGATGGTTACAGGAGTTGGATTTGTCAACATATCAAATACTGGGGAGAATTGTGACAAGGCCCTCAATTGATCCTCAGAAGCATCTGATTTTACTTTGAATTTTACGGTGATACCGTCATAACCCTTTCTAACTTCAGGATCAAGACCTAAGAAACCGTGTAAGTCAACGCCACCTTTTAAGCTGGACTCCATACCTTCAATTTCAATCCCTTGAGCAGCTGCGTGATATACCATGGCACCAGTTAAACAAGAACCTAGCGCATGTAATACAATTTCACCTGGGTTAGGTGCTTTGTCCTTACCTAAAAGAACCTCTACGTGGTCGGCTTCCATGGTAAAAGAATCCTTAGCACGTTCGGTGTGCTCTTCACCTACCCCATAGTAGTCCTTAATACTCGTTACGCAATGTCCCCCTTCTATCCAGTTGTTTTTAGCTCTGAACTCGAACTTTGCCAATGCTGGATTTTCTTGAACTGCATTGATTGTGTCTACCAATTGATCTACGTTTACTCCGTTTTTAATGTTTGCTGTTGTAATCATTTTTTTTTGTTTTTAAGATTAATTATTTCGCATTTGCCTTAGAAAATGCATTTGCCGTGCCAAAAAACATAATATACTGATTTACAGATATATAAACAGACATAACAACAATATTACCCTAACGATATTTCGTTAATAAACGATTTATCGCTATATATTTTACGATATTTCGTTGATTTTAGATAGGTCTAGTGATACCCAATGCCTTAATTTTGGATGTAAGTGTAGTAGGTTTCAGTCCGAGTAATGAAGCAGCGCCTTTTTCACCAGAAATTTTCCAATTGGTATGCCGCAATGCTCTTCGAATGTTGGCCCTTTCCATTTCAAGCCATTCTTCTGCGGAAAATATCCGCTCCGCTTCCATACCCGAAGACGCCGATGCAGTTAAATTGGAGTTTGGAATGATTCGAAGCCAATCAACCTCGCCATGTTGGGAGACAATAATAGCACGTTCTACCAAATTTTGAAGCTCTCTAACATTTCCAGGCCAGTGATATTCCCGAAAAAGTTTTTCCTCTTCTTTGGATAGTTTTGCAACGGCCTTATTCAGATTTTTGCCGTATTGCCGTATCATTTGATTGGCAATGAGACAAATATCCTTACCTCTTTCCCGAAGTGCAGGAACTTGTAGTGGAAATACGTTCAGTCGATAAAACAAATCTTCGCGGAATTTGCCTTCATTGGAAAGGTCAAACAGATCTCTATGGGTGGCTGCTATGATGCGCACATTTACCTTGATGGTATTGGAACTTCCGACTGGATCAAATTCCCCTTCTTGAATGACCCGTAACAGTTTTGGTTGCAAAGCCAATGGCAACTCTCCAATTTCGTCCAAAAATATGGTGCCATTATCCGCTAATAAAAAACGGCCCTTTCTACTTGCTGTGGCACCTGTAAAAGCCCCTTTCTCATGACCAAACAGTTCACTTTCAATAAGATTTTCAGGAATTGCTCCGCAATTAACCCGTATCAACGGGCGTTCGGCTCTATTACTGGCTTTATGGATAGCCCGTGCTACCAGTTCTTTCCCGGTTCCAGTTTCACCCTGGATCAAAACCGTTGCACTGGTGCCCGCTACTTGCTCCACCAATTTCAATAAATTCCGCATCGATTTATCTTGCCCAATTATCCCATAGTCATTGGTGAGTTCCTTGATCTCCTCCTGAAGGTACTTTGTTTGGTTGGTGAGTCGGGATATCTTGGTTTCTGCTTGTAACCGTTCTTCTATACTCCTTAATATTAAGGTATAATAGATTTCTTGACCCGTACCATAGCTGCTTATGGTGCCTTCATTCAGAGTTTCCCGTTCTTGGGAGCCAATTACCTTGACCACTTTTGGTAAATAGGTGTTCATATTGTCCACCTTTCCTTCTGCGTTCGAGGCAACTAAATCTTCCAACATTTTGGCATCTTCATCTTCAAAGAAAAACAACACATTTCTTTGGTTCACGTCGGCATTCTGTAAAATGTCTTTGGCCGATGCATTGGCTAGTACAATCCTAAAATTGCTGTCAAACATTATTATGGCGTCCATGGCACCATTGATGAGGCCCATCATCTTGGAATTGGCTATTTCCAGTTCACGCTTGGACACCGTCAAACTTTCTTGAATGATATCCAGCTCTCGATGCCGCTTAATCAAAACGGAAAGAATGCCCATGGCAAAACCACGGTCCGTACTGATCAATTCGACAAAATGACGCGTTCCTAACTTTAAGAGTGTAGTTTCTTCTAGGGCAGTAACAGAGGCCGATCTAGGTTCATCATCGATCAATGCATATTCTCCAAAACATTCCGAACTGGACAATTTAATATAAAGGTGCTCCTTGTCATGGACTTTAACTTCACCTTTCAAAATCACATACATTGCATCACCGACCTCACCTTTGTTGATTATACAATCCTTTTTATCATAAGTTTCCACTTTAAGATGTTTGGAAAGTTGCAACAAGGACTTTTTGGAAACATCGGAGAAGAATGTGACGCTTGAAAGGAAATCTACAAACTGCTCAGGATTGTGGTTGGTCATGGTTGACGAATGACAATTTGGTGTCAATTAAATATACAGAATTGAAAATTAATACAATAGGAAACCTCTATAGGTATTACCTACTTATTGTTGGTATTTAGCTTATCAACATCATAAATTAAATTGATAGTTTTTTATATTTTTATTTCTCAAACTTATTTTAATGACCATTACACAACTACAATATGTCCTGGCCGTAGCTGAATATAGAAACTTCACTTTGGCGGCTGAAAAAAGCTATGTGACCCAACCTACATTAAGTATGCAGGTTCAAAAGTTGGAAGACGAATTGGACATTTTGATCTTTGATCGCGGTAAAAAGCCCATTACCATTACAGAGGTGGGCAAGAAAATTGTCGCACAGGCCAAAAACATCGTTGCTGAAGCAGAAAGAATAAAGGACATAGTTGATCAAGACAAAGGGTTTATTGGGGGAGATTACACTATTGGTATTATTCCTACTGTAATGCCCACGTTACTACCTATGTTCCTAAATACATTTATAAAGAAGTATCCAAAGGTAAATCTCATCATTAAGGAACAACCTACGGAGGCTTTGATCCGTAATATTCTTGATGGACATTTGGACGCCGGAATAGCGGCAACCCCTTTGGAAATTGAATTCATTAAAGAACGGCCCTTATATTATGAACCTTTCGTTGGTTACGTACCCAATAACCATAGGCTTGCAGACCGAAAAGAATTAGTTACTGAAGATTTGGATGTAAGCGATATTCTCCTACTACAAGATGGTCATTGCTTTAGAGATGGTGTAATCAATCTGTGCAAGACACCAAAAAATGCGCAAGATGAGCATTTCAAAATTGAAAGTGGAAGCTTTGAAACCTTGGTGAGTTTATCTGATGAGGGAATGGGAATGACGCTATTACCCTATCTCAATACATTGGACCTTGATACCAAAAAGCAGCAGCAATTAAGGCCATTCAGGAATCCCTCGCCAGCAAGGGAAATCAGCCTTATTTACCACAAAAGTGAATTAAAAATCCAGATTACAGAGGCCATAAGAGAAGTGATCTCCAGTATTGTAAAGGGCGCGATTGCTTTCCAGGACGTGAAAATCATTAGCCCATTGAGTAAAAACTAAGATATAAAAAAAGGCCGCTTAAGCGGCCTTCCTATTATTTTGCTTCTATTAAAAGTAATGTGGGTCGTAATTCTGGCTTGTCCAAAATATAGGTCTGCAACCAGATTTTAAGTTCTTCAATTTCACTTGGTAATAGCCTGGAAACGGCTTTTTTTAGTTCTTTAGCGAATAGTTTAGCATCAAAACTTACCTTCTGAAGGACCGTTTTGGTGTAATCTAACATTGCTCGTGGCATATAAATTTGATTTGGATTAAAAGGTTGTCCTCCTAAATTAAAAAAAATCCACCTTCTTTAGAAACGTTCTAAGTTAAAAAATAAATAATTTCGTGTTAAAATCGATGAACACCTAAATGTACAGCACATCTAATCAGACAGTTATCAATCTGACTTTCAAAGGGTTCGTAATCCTTTTCTTGCTTTCCAGTTGTTCTTCATCTCGAATGCCTTATTTTAAAGATTTGGTCCAAAACGAACCATTAGATCAATCATTTCACGCTTTGGTTGTTCGTGACCCATCATCCCAGGAGGTACTTTATTCCCATAATGGAGATCGTTATTTCACCCCTGCCAGCAATACCAAAATCGTTACGCTTTATTCCGGAATAAAATTGCTGCCTAATCATGCACCTGCGTTAAAATATAACGCTAGAAAGGATACACTTTATTTTGAGGGGACTGGTGATCCAACATTGGCACACCCCTATTATAAGGAACAAACCACATTAACGTTTTTAAAAGATTATAAGGTACTTTATTGGGTCCCAAACAATACTTCCGAAGATCGTTATGGCCCCGGTTGGGCATGGGAAGATTACGATACCTATTTCTCTCCTGAGAAAAGTGAACTTCCAATCTATGGAAATGTTGTGACTACGTGGAAAGATTCCTCAAGGCATCTGCTCCCTGAGTATTTCAAAAAGGATTTGAAATCAGAAACAAATAAATTCCGGAGGGCTGAGTTTAAAAATGACTTTTATATACCGGAACATCGAACAGATACTTTGGAAATACCCTTTATAATCGATGAAGCATTGACCCTAAATCTACTGGAAGAAGTATTGAACATGAGGGTTTATACTGTAAATCAATTTCCTGAAGGTCCAAAACAAACCCTTTCCGGAATCCCGATGGACTCTATCTATAAAAGGATGATGCACAAAAGTGATAATTTTTTAGCGGAGCAGATTTTAATGATGGCATCCTCAACGCTAACTGATACGCTGAGCACACGAACAGCAATCAACCATATGCTGGAACATTACTTGAATGATTTAAATACACAACCCCGATGGGTTGATGGTTCAGGTTTATCACGCTATAATTTATTTACACCCAAGTCCTTTACTACGATTTTACAAAAGTTGTATAATGAAGTTTCTCATGACAGACTCTTGACTTTATTCCCCATGTGGGATGAAACAGGAACTGTTGAACATTGGACCCATTCTGAAATTGAGCCGTTCATCTTTGCCAAATCGGGTTCTTTTGGCAATCATTACAACCTGAGTGGCTATATAAAAACTTCCTCAGGAAAACTATTGATTTTCAGTATGATGAATAATCATTTTAGGGTGCCTTCTTCACAAATCCGGGCTGAAATCTATGCCACGCTAAAGGAAATCCATCGTAGCTATTGATTGAACAAGCCTTTTAGTTGTGCATATTGCAACAACATTATGGTCTTCGCATCTTTGATTTCACCAGATTCCATCATGATTAATGCCTGTGCAAATGGCATTTCCAAAACCTCAATGTTCTCGGTTTCGTCATCGACACCTCCTCCTTCGCTTACTTTCATGTCCTCATGGTACTGTCCAATAAAAAAGTAAAGGATTTCCGTAACAGAACCAGGTGACATATAAGATTCAAAGACTTTTTCTACCTGTTCAACCATATACCCGGTTTCTTCTTCCACTTCCATCCGAATTGTCTGTTCCGCATTACCTTTCTCCAAAATACCTGCACAAGCTTCAATCATCATCCCATCTTCATTTCCGTTCAGGTAGGTGGGCATTCGAAATTGTCGGGTCAAGACCACGGATTTCTTCTCTTTATTATACAGTAAAATCACGGCCCCATTCCCGCGGTCATACGCTTCTCGGATTTGTGTCTCCCATTCGCCGTCCTCACGGTGATATTCAAAAGTGACCTTATTGAGGGAGTACCAATTGTCTGATAATAATTCTTTTTTGATGTTTCTTACGGTGCCGTTTTTCATTTAAGGTATTTTGTGGATGAAGTTTTATACTGAAGCTGAATTGTTCAAATAACGTCGGAACGGAAGCATTTCCAAATAAACGTTTTTGATTTTATCATCAAATCCGTGTTGAAGCACCTCCTTTCTATCAAATTCATGAACCACGGCAAAGGTTTTATTTTTCAATAATTCTATATGTGGATGGTCATAGCTGTAACCTTTAGGTGCATTGGTCAAGCGTTCATCCTTGTAGAGTTCGCCAAATTGTTTTTTAAAGGAAGGGCTATCCAATATCGCTTGTAACTCCTCGCCATTATAATCAATCCCCTCTCGGATACTACGAAGGGTTTTAGAATCTGGTCTCCAAAATCCTCCTGCCAGTAAACATTGTTTTACACCTATTTCGATATAAAAATCCGCTGAATTTGGAGCCTTGTCCAAACCCGCTCCAAAGTGATCTTTGTAAATAGGTTTATGTGGATGGAACATGAGATTGTTATTGATTCTGTTGATTCCCTTTTTACCAGGAGTGGAATAATAATGGTCATCTAGTTGCTCCATGGTCATATCCAATTGATCCAACCAAGCGATAAAGTCCATCCGCAGGGATTTATACCATTTTCTATTGGCGTCCATCCATTCTTTGGTATTGTTTTTCTGGAGATGCTCCAAAAATTGAAAAAGGTCTTTGAAATCCATGTTATGAATTTGAAAGACCTAAAATAAAACTATTTCCTGCTAATTAATCTAAAATCGATTATCTCCCATTACGATATCACCAAGGCCGCCTAGAATACTTCCTTCTCCCTTATCTTTTCCTCCTCTGGGTATCGAAGCCAGCACCCTACCGGCAAGTCTGCTAAATGGTAATGATTGAACATAAACAGTGCCGGGACCTCTAAGTGTGGCGAAGAACAAACCTTCACCGCCAAAAACAGTATTCCTTATTCCGCCAACAAATTCTATGTTATAATCCACGGTATGCGAAAACCCTACGATACAACCCGTATCCACTTTTAAGACCTCTCCTGGCGCAAGTTCTTTTTTTGCCATGGTACCTCCAGCATGGACAAAAGCCATTCCATCACCTTCCAGTTTTTGCATGATGAATCCTTCACCTCCGAACAAACCTCGCCCTAATCGTTTTGAGAACTCAATACCCACTGACACACCTTTGGCTGCGCATAGAAAAGCATCCTTTTGACAAATAAATTTCCCGCCAGTTTCTGACAGGTCAATAGGAAGAATTTTTCCCGGGTAGGGTGAAGCAAAACTCACTTGCTTTTTACCTTGGCCTATATTCAGGAATGCAGTCATAAAAAGACTCTCCCCTGTCAATAATCGTTTACCTGCGGAAAACAATTTACCCAATACCCCAGAATCTTGATTGGAACCATCTCCAAAAATGGTGTCCATCTGTATATCGGTATCCATCATCATAAAACTTCCTGCTTCAGCCACAACGGCTTCCTGCGGGTCAAGTTCTATTTCAACATATTGCATTTCCTCCCCGTAAATCTGATAATCTATTTCGTGTGCATTCATTTTTTTATCGTTGTTTTTAATTGACAATCATTAGTTGAGCATTTGGCTGATTTGTTACAAATGAATTATGGACTTGAACATACGAACCTTCCCGCCATAGCTTGTTGTTAACGACAATTATTGCTTATCGTTCCCAATACAGATAAGATGTTTTAAAGTTCGGTGGTACAATTTACCATTTGCTACTGAAGGTGTATTTACAGACCATGTTTTACCCATTGGACCTAAATCATTAAGACTGACCAATGCTGTTTCATCAAATTGTTCCACTTGACTATCAATACAGTATACAACTCCCAACATTGTAGTAAAATAGATTTTTCGATTAATTGCGATAGGATTTCCATTAAAATTCCAGTGCCAACCGTCACGCCGAGATCGTTTGTCATTGGAAACATCCAATCCTCTAGAATTTATCGTTTCCGTCGTCAATTCTTGGTTCCAGATATAGGATCTACCGCTATTTCCATACGTTACTTGAACTGGGACTTGTAAATATTCTGCTTTTCCGGAGTTTAAATTTATTCGTGCGATTGAATATTCCGGACCAATGTCCTTCCTATAATTTCCCGATTTAAAACAAAGAAAAAAGAGTTGGTCATCCACTACTATGTTGGTAAACCAAGCAGGAAAAACATTGATGTTCAAATCCTTTTGGATATCTACATTGGTTCTTACCATATAGGAATTAATATCATTGTCGTATGTGCGCACATCGGCATTTGCGGTCAATGATACCTTCCTTTGTAGTTTTCCTGTTTTAGAATCCAAAATATGAACCACACCTTCCTTTTCTGTATACCAAATCGCATAATCCGCGTTCCAAGTGGCATTATACAATGCAAGACCTTCATCACTGTCAAATTTCCATAACCGTTTGCCATTATCTAAATCAATCAAGGAATAGCCTGTTGGTGACTCTGGAACTTGATGATGCCCTCCCCTACCAATCAAAACAGCGGGTCTTCCGTCAGCTGTGGTTGAATAGACAGGTGTATTGTAATGTGTCAATGCATCTTCAGAAATCCAGTGTGCCACGCCAGTTTTTTTCTCAATTCCGTAGAGATAGTTCCAGCCATAAGTACGATTTCCGTCTTTTTCCCAATAGGTTTCCATATTAATGACTAGGTCGTCGGTCATAAATGGTTCAAATTGCTTATTGAAAGGAAAATGTATGCCATCCAACTCTTCCACTGGATACCAGGCTCTTTCCCAAACTAGGTTACCTTTAAAATCGAAACAACTAAGATTTCCACTAGCATTGTAAAACCAAACAAATTGGCCATCCGTAACCGGTCCTGGTGTGGAAGAATCGCTAAAACCGTACATATATTCGCTTGGTGCGCTACCTTTCAGTTCTCTTTCCCATATTATATGTCCATCATTGGCATCGATACAAAGAGCAAGAACATCTTTTCCTTTGATAGTTTGACCTTCTTTAACTTCCAGTATTGGTTTCATTACCGTTAAGAAGATGGTGTCTTCCCAGATGGCGATTCCACTTTGGCCGCCTTCAGGTAATTCGGCAGTCCAAAGGATGTTTTCACCTGTAGTTACGCTAAACTCTGTCGGGATTTTATTTTCTGTTGATAAGGTCCAATTACCATTTGGACCCGAAGACTGAGGCCAATTAGTAGCTGTCTGGCCCATAGCAGTTATGCAGATGAAATTTACGATGACAATTATAAGCGTGTACTTCATGATTTGTTATGCTCTCAAATCGTTTCCGAAAGGAATATGTTATGATTTTTTAAGTTTCACGGTCCACTCAAAATTAAAAACCGAAACTTGAACGCCATCTTCGTTTACGCCTACGGATTTCATCCAGAAGGTCTGCCCCTCGCCGGTTTCAATTGTTTTTTGAATGGCTTCGCCAATTAAATGACCATCTTCACAAGTAAAGGTGATGCGACCCGTGGCCTTTTTGGTAAAGGTGGCGTTGTTGTTAGCAACCAACATGGAAATCTTCTTTCCACTTTTTTGAATTTGACTGATAACCATAGCTCCTGTACTTAGCTCCGCTGCCATACCCTGTACTGCCCAAAACATGGAGTTAAACGGATTCTGATTGAACCATTTATGCTTTACACTTGTTACCGCCTTTTGGTCATCAATAAATTTTAAGCGAACGCCGCACCACCAAGCGGAGGGTAACTTAAAAAAAGTGAAACTGTTGAATTTACTGGGATTAAGAGCCATAATTTTTCTATTTGCGCTTAAAAATAACTAAAATATTCGCCATTTCCATTTGTTAAATATATGTTAATATTTAGTACTTTGTTTTGCATAGTACCCTCCTTTGGATATATATTTGCATCGTAAGCTAATAGGTTAACCCCTCTTACAACCAAAAATCATCAATTAAAAATGGCAGCAACATTAACCAAACACGAAAGAAATTTATCAGCGATCATACACGCGTCCACTTTTTCAAAGTACTTTATTCCATTCGGGAATTTCATCCTTCCATTGATATTATGGACGGCAAACAGAAAGGACTATGCCTTCGTGGATTACAACGGTAAACAAGCATTGAATTTTCAAATCAGTATGTTATTGTATTCAATTTTGGTTGGTATGATCAGTATACCCTTCTTTATAGGTTTTTTACCTGACCTATTCGATTGGAACTGGTTTGGATTCCATGGATTGAACGATTTGAACAATCTGAACATCCACATCAATAGCGACGATTTTAGGTTTGGCAGGATATTTTGGCCAGCAGGTATTGCCGGTTTATTACAAGTAGCATTAGTGGTTATCAATGTAGTTTACACCATATTGGCTACGATCAGAACCAATGAAGGTCAGGAATTCAAGTATCCCATAACCATTAAATTCATCAAGTAATAGGCATACGAAACACCTAACGAAGTTTATTCATCAATCAAAAAACAAACATCAATCAAAGCAATCAATCAATCAAAAAACGTTTCCGTACCCGCTTCTCATCAAAGCGGGACGGTACGGAAACAAAAAACGAACAGTTAACAAGAACCCGAACCTAGTTCGGCAAAATAAGAACCATGTAATTATGAACATAGAAAACACAAAAGCACAAATGCGCAAAGGGGTTCTGGAGTATTGCATATTGTCTATCCTTAGGGATAAGGACAAGTATGCCTCCGAGATACTTGGTGCCCTAAAAGACGCTAAGATGCTGGTGGTGGAAGGCACAATTTATCCGCTGTTGACGAGGCTGAAAAATGCAGGACTGCTCAACTACCGATGGGAAGAATCCACTTCTGGACCACCAAGAAAATATTACGCACTAACCGAAACAGGAAAATTGTTCCTTAACGAACTAAACGGTACCTGGGATGAACTTAGAAATGCAGTTAATCTGGTAACCAACACAAAATAAAAAAAGCAATGAACAAAACAGTAAATATAAATCTAGCAAATACCCTCTTCCACATCGATGATGAGGCGTATAACAAGCTGAGACGATATCTAGAGTCGATAAAACGATCATTCTCGGGTACCGCAGGAAGTGAAGAAATCATATCCGACATTGAAGCCAGAGTTGCAGAGCTTTTCTTGGAGAAGATGGAAAACGAGCGTCAGGTCATCACTCAAAAAGAAGTGGACGCAGTCATAAATATCATGGGGCAACCGGAAGACTATATGGTTGATGAGGATATTTTTGAAGACGAACCAAGAAAAACCCAAACCCAGACCACACGAAGGACCAAAAAACTTTACCGTGATATCGAACAAAAGTATATTGGTGGCGTATGTTCCGGATTGGAGCACTACTTGGGTATCGATGCCCTTTGGTTACGTTTAGGATTCATTCTGCTGACCATTTTCAGTGGATTTGGTTTAATCGCCTATATCTTATTGTGGATTTTGGTTCCAGAAGCCGCCACAACCTCCCAAAAACTGGATATGTCGGGAGAGCCCATCAACATCAGCAATATAGAACGCAAAGTAAAAGAGGGGTTTGATGATGTTGCGGACAAAGTAAAAAATGTTGACTACGAAAAAGTGGGCAACAAGGTCAAAAGCGGCTCCAAGACCTTTTTCGATACCATCGGGGATATCATCATGTTCTTTTTCAAGATCTTTGGTAAATTCATAGGAATACTCTTGATCATTATTGGTGCATCCACGCTTATAGGACTGTTCATTGCCATGTTCACCGTAGGTTTATCAAATGCAATAAGTATTCCCGGAGTGGATTTTTATGAAATCATAGGCACTACCAACGTACCAGTGTGGTTAATGTCCATTTTGATATTCTTTACCGTTGGTATACCATTCTTTTTCTTGATGTACCTAGGCCTGAAGATATTGGTGACCAATTTAAAATCCATTGGGAACATTGCCAAGTTCTCGCTTTTAGGTCTTTGGTTGATCTCCATGGGTACCTTATTTGCCTTAGGTGTACGCCAAGCAGCTGAATTTGCAAACGTAGGCAGTGTAAACAATAGAGAGAACATTTTTATTGAAAACGCAACGGACACTTTACTTGTGAAAATGAGAGGATCCGAATTGGAATTCAATATGGACGATGTACATTTTGGACGAATGCGTTTTACTTACGACGATAACGACAAGCGCATTCTAATTTCTGACGATGTGGATGTTAAAGTTAGAAAAGCCGAAGACGATGCCTTTTCCATCAATGTTCGAAAAGATTCACACGGAAATACAACTTTGAATGCTCGCGAGCGGGCCAAAACAATAAGTTATGGTTATGAAGTTGCTGGAAGCACCATCTTTTTGGATGATTTTTTGACTACACCGCCATCCAGCAAGGCAAGAAACCAAGAGATTACCTCAACGATTTATATTCCGGAGGGTACCTTTATCAAGTTTGAAGAATCCGCAAGAGGTCATATCGGGAGAGGAATTAAGAATGACCAAGATTATTACAGAAGTTCAATCGTAGGCCATCTGTGGACAATGGGTGACGATGGTGAACTGAAATGCCAGGATTGTCCAGAAGAACCCGAAAGTGATGAAACGGAAAACGGGGGATCCATAATAATTGACAAAGACGGAGTTAATATCGACATCAAGGATCAAAATGATGAATTTCAAATGAAATTGAATGAAGACGGTATTAGCATTAAAGCCGGCGATACTAACAATTGAGAACCCATTTTAAACAATTGGGAAACATTTAATAGAGAACAACAAGCATAAACACGAAATTTAATCAATCAAAAAAAACAACAATCATGACAACATTAGCAAGAATCGCAATCGCAGTACTGATGGCTTTGATGGCCTCCTCCTGCAAATGGGATATAGATTTTGGTAACGGACAAAGAGGTAACGGCCAAGTGGTAGAAGAATCGCGAAAAGTAAATGAGGAATTCACCGTAGTTTCCGCATCTGAGGGAATTGACGTGTACGTTACCCAAGACAGCGAGTTTAAAATTGATGTCGAAGCTGACGAAAACATTATCGATCTTATAGGAACCGACATTAAAGATGGTAAACTACGTATCCACGCTATTGAAAACATAGGCAGAGCCACAAAAAAGGTGTATGTAAGCCTACCTGATGTTTCTGGCTTAAAAAGCTCCAGCGGTGCTGATTTAATAGCCCAGAATGTTATTGAGACCGAAAAAATTGAATTGGACGCCAGTAGTGGGTCCGACCTTCATGTAGAATTGGTAGCGGTTGAGGTATCTGCCGATGCAAGTAGTGGCGCGGATATAAAGGTATCAGGACGTACAGATATGCTATATGCCGATGCCAGCAGTGGTGCGGATATCAGAGCTCGTGATCTTATGGCCAAACGCTGCAATGCTGATGCCAGTAGCGGTTCGGATATAGCTGTAAATGTATCAGAATCCTTGATAGCTGATGCCAGTAGCGGTGCGGATATTTCATATACTGGAGAAGCAAGTGTACAAACCAACAAATCAGTATCTGGAAGCGTGCACAAATACTAAACATATACAATTACCATCCAAAGAATTTTGGTTGTTTAGCGGACAGACCAAACCAATCTGTCACAAAAGCCTAGCGATTGCTAGGCTTTTTGTATTTATCTTAATATTTTGATATATATCTAACTATCAGTCGTTTTTATTGATTTATTCTTAAAAAAATCATACCTTATATGTGAAACCGAAACACTAATATAAAAACACGCTGCCATGAAAAAACTACTGGGATTACTCATTTTAGCATTCATACTAATTTCCGCAACCATCAGTACAGTAGCACCCGCTCCTTTTCATTCAATTGAAGGGACATGGGAGCTTCAAAGTTTTTACAATTATGACGACGGTGTAAATATTTCGGATACAGTTCCAACATCAGATGGTTACCGGCAGGTAAAAATGTATTACAATGGAAAAATCATGTGGAGCAGGCATGCACCAAAAGATTCACTGGATTGGTTTGGTTACGGTACCTATAAAATTACCGCAGATTCACTCATCGAAAGACTGGAATATGGTTCAGCACCTATGATGTCTGCTTTGGATACACTACGTGTTTTCCGGTTTGAATTGGAACTGACCGAAGACACGTATAGCCAAATTAGCTATGATGAAGAAGGCAATAGAACCTTCTCGGAGAATTACAAGCGCATCGATTAATTGAATTAGCACTCCACTAAAAAAGGCGCCTTGAAATTGAGGCGCCTTTTTTACATTTTCTTTAGACAACTTAATTACACAGCTGCCTCTTCCTGACTTTCTACAGCTGCCAAATACCTTTCAGCATCTAAGGCTGCCATACAGCCGGTACCTGCCGCCGTTATTGCCTGACGATACTCCTTGTCCTGGACATCCCCACTGGCAAAAACACCTGGTTTATTCGTTTTTGTGGATTTGCCCTCCGTAATAATATAACCGGTATCATCCATCTCCAATTGACCTTTGAAGATATCGGTATTTGGTTTATGCCCTATGGCAATAAACAACCCGGTAATTTCAATATCTTCCTTTTCCCCTGTTTGGTTGTTCACCATTCGCAAACCTTCTACCACCTGGTCACCTAAAACCTCATCCACTTCAGTATTATATCTGACCTCGATGTTTTCCAAGCTATTGACCCTATGTTGCATAGCCTTGGAAGCTCTCATATGGTCCTTTCTTACCAACATGGTGACTTTTTTACAGATATTGGCCAAATAAGAAGCCTCCTCCGCAGCAGTATCACCTGCCCCAACTATGGCAACCTCCTGACCTTTATAAAAGAACCCATCACAAACTGCACATGCAGATACACCTCCACCACGAAGTCGTTGCTCACTTGGTAGATTAAGATACTTTGCGGTTGCTCCTGTGGAAATGATGATAGTCTCTGCTTCAATTTGCTTGCTATCGTCTACAGTAACCCTATGAATACCTCCTGGTTCATCGCTAAAATCAACAGCGGTAACCATACCTATGCGCACTTCGGTACCGAAACGTTCGGCCTGTTGTTGTAATTGCACCATCATTGTAGGACCATCAACGCCCTCCGGGTATCCAGGAAAGTTATCTACTTCCGTCGTGGTGGTCAACTGACCGCCAGGTTCCATACCGGTATAAAGTACTGGTTTTAAATCAGCTCTTGAAGCATATATAGCTGCAGTGTAACCAGCAGGTCCTGAGCCTATAATTAAGGTCTTTATTCTTTCTATTTGTTCTGACATAACGTATTATCCACTAAAATTTCTTTTACAAAAGTAGGTTTTTTGATAAAAAACTTACAGTAGGCAACAGGGTATTTAAAAGTAGTTATGCACAAGGCAAGGAAAAGAAAAAATTTGCCTAAAATAAGCGTGAAAAAGGAAAAGAGTCCGGGTCTCGACTCTTTGTCCAAACGTGCAGGTTAAGTGTATGGAGAATATTATGCATTGAAAAACCGATGGCCAAGGGGCTCAACCTCAAAACCCCCTAGCACAACGGTAACCTCATGAAAACCAGATTTGGGTAAGGAACGCTTAAAAAGTGTTCTCAGAATACTATCATTCTGGACAGTCGGAGGTTTGTTTCAAAATCTAAATGATCGTTTATCATTTCCGGTACAAACATAGCGTGGCTATAGATTAAATCTACCTGCCAATGGATCAATGCCCCTTTTGCGTTCATGGATACCCTTTTTGGATCAACGAATGAAAAATGAGGGCCGTATCTTTGATGCACGGTAATCGAAATTGGAATAATTTCTTTACCCTTATCAATATTCAATGCATCAGCATAAATCATATCATGAAAGAACACCACTACCAGACACAACTAAATTGGACCGGAAACACCGGTGAGGGAACCAAGAATTATCGGTCCTATGAGCGTGATTTTGAACTAACGGGAATAGGCAAAAACCATGTGATCAAAGGTTCCTCTGACCCAAGTTTTAGAGGTGATAAATCACGCTATAACCCTGAAGATATATTTGTTAGTTCCATTTCATCCTGCCACATGCTCTGGTTTTTGCATCTATGCAGTACCCATAAGATAATCGTAATGGAATATCAAGATATCGCCACTGGCATTATGAAAGAAGCCAAGGATGGCAGTGGAAAGTTTAGAGAGGTAACACTAAATCCTGAAGTAACTGTGCTAGGCGAGGTTGAACCAAAATTGATTGACCAACTACATCATGAAGCAAATAAAATGTGCTTTATCGCCAACTCTTGTAATTTTCCCATTTATCACAAACCTTCGGTACGTAAGTACTAAACTTTCATTTTCTAAGTAAAAGGTACTTATTAAATAGTATCAGGTTACAATTTTCAATAGAAAACGGTATCCCGTAGTTCTTGAATAATTTTTCTATATCTTGTAGAAACGATATTAACCCATTTCCAATCAACCACATTATATCGATGAAAACCAACTGGGTTCTTTCCTTTTTTCTTCTCGCCAGCATAGGGATTACATTCTCCCAACAAAAAAAAGTATACGATATCGGAATTTTGGCCGATTATCGAACTTCAGAAGTTCAACCTTTATTACAGCAACTTCAGCACGAAATTGAAAGTGTGGTAGGTGAAGATGCCGTTATTTCCTTCTCAGAGTCCAACATATTGATCAACAATTACGATTTGGAAACCGCAATGTCCAACTATCAGACATTGATGGAAAATGAAACGGATATTGTTCTGGCATTCGGTCCGGTCAACGCTCACATTATCAATCGCCTGAAGACCCATGACAAACCAACAATCATGTTTGGAGCGGTAAACCAGGATATCCATATTTTGGATTTAACCAAACCTACTTCTGGTCAGGAAAACTTCTATTATTTAGTGGAATCGGAATCGTATAGTACAGATTTAAAAAAATTCAAGGAATTGACCGATTTCTCCAATTTGGGGGTTTTGGTAGAAGCACCATTAATGGGAATCCTGCCACTTAAAGAAACTTTTGATCGGCTAACCAACGAACTGGATGTCGATTATAAGCTGATTCCATTCAGTACCTATGATGACATTCCAGCACAGCTAGAAGGAATAGACGCCGTTTATATTGCAGATGGTTTTTATTTAACCTCAGATCAAAATGCTGCACTTGCCCAGGTATTGATTGAGAAGAAACTCCCATCCTTCACGGTAAATGGCCCGGATGACGTCAAGGGCGGTTATTTGGCTACCAATCAAGCTAAGGACAATATTGACCAGTTCTTTAGAAGGATTGCATTGAGTATCGAATCCTACATCAACGGAACTTCGTTAGGTGATTTACCCGTCTACATTGAATATACACCACGATTGACCATTAACTTCAACACGGCAAAGGCAATTGGTATACCTATTAAATATAGCCTGATTGCGGAAACCGATTTTGTTGGGGATTTCAATAAAACTGCATCCCAAAAAAAATATGGGTTGCTGGAGGCCATTGATCAAGCAATTGGAGCCAACTTATCCCTATTGGCCAACCAAAAGGATGTTGAACTTAGTGGACAGGATATTAAAAGTGCACAAAGTAACTATTTACCTTCTTTGACAGCGAATGCCAATGGGACTTACGTTGATCCAGATTTGGCAGCAATCACCAATGGTCAAAATCCAGAATTTTCCACAGCGGGTAATCTAACATTAACCCAAACTTTGTTTTCGGAGGGTGCCAACGCGAATATTTCCATTCAAAAAAGTTTGCAAAAAGCGCAACAAGAAAATTTCAATGCGGCACAATTGGACTTGGTATTTGATGTGGCCAATGCCTACTTCAACACGCTCATACTAAAGGCAAATGCTCAAATTCAAAGCCGAAATCTGGAGTTGACCAAGCGAAATCTTGAAATCGCCGAGCAAAACTACGATGCAGGGCAATCTGGCAAATCGGATATGTTACGATTCCAAAGTCAAATGGCTCAAAACACCCAATCCATGGTAGAGGCCATAAATTCGCTGCAACAGGGATTTCTCTCTTTGAACCAAGTCTTGAACAATCCCATGAGTTTGGATATTGATGTAGAGGATGCCATTTTGGGCGAAGGGGTTTTTGAAAGTTACAATTATGACGAGCTCTTTGGTCTATTGGATAATCCTTCCCTTAGAGAACCTTTTGTGGATTTTTTGGTTGAAGAAGCGTACAATAATGCGCCGGAGTTAAAATTTCTGGATTACAATCTGGATGCAACGGAACGTAATCTCAAATTGAATTCATTAGGTAGACTTCTTCCAACATTGGCGTTGCAAGGACAGTACAATTCAACCTTCAATAGGTCTGGGGCTGGAAGCACCCCACCACCAGGTTTTGGATTGGTGGATAACAGCTACAATGCCACATTGAATATTTCACTACCCATATTCAATCAAAATCTGACGAATGTAAACCGTCAGACGGCCATTATCCAAAAAGAGCAACTGCAAATCAATAAGGACAATACAAAATTGGGTATTTCTGCAGGAGTAAGGAACGGTGTATTTAATCTGGTGAACCAAATTTCCAATATCCAACTTTCGGAAGTATCTGAGAACGCTGCAAAGGAGGCCTTGGAGCTTACGCAAAACTCCTACTCCAATGGCGCAGTGAATATTGTGCAGCTCCTAGATGCTCAAAACAACTATTTAAATGCCCAATTGGCGCGGGTAAATGCAAGCTATAATTACCTCATAAATGCAATACAGTTGGAACGTATAATGGGGTATTATTTCTTATTGAACACCGATGCCGAAAACGACGCGTTTAGACAGCGTTTTTTCGACTTTTTAAACACAAGGAACTAACTAAATATAGTGTCATGAAATTACAACTGGCTCCAATTAAATACCTCTTTATTGGTCTTCTCATAAGCTCCTGTGGAAACCAACCTGAAGAACAAAAAGTGGTGCTACGTCCTGTTAAATACAACACGGTTGGATTTATCGGAGGCGAAAATACCAGAAGCTTCAGTGGAACCGCCCAAACAGATAAAATCATCAATTTAAGTTTCAGGGCTTCCGGGATTCTTACCCAAATGGACATAAAACTTGGACAGCAGGTAAAAAAAGGGCAATTATTGGCAAAACTGGACAACGTACAATCGCGTTTAGCTTATGAGCAATCATTGACCGATTTAAATAGTGCAGCTTCTCAGATGAATACGGCAAAACTTAGTTTGAATCGGGTTCGTTCACTCTATGAAAAAGGAAGTTCTTCACTGAGCGATTTTGAAGCGGCAAAAAATTCCTATAATACCGCTCAGGAAAGCCATAAATCAGCCAAACGCGGAGTGCAGATTCAACAAGAGCAAATCCAGTTTGGCTATATCTATGCTCCTGAAGATGGTATTATTGCATCAGTTACAGCTGAATTGGATGAAAATGTACAAGCGGGGCAAGCAATTGGGGTGTTGAATGCAGGTGCGGATATGCAAATCACATTAGGAATCCCTGAGAGTGTTATTAATCGTGTAAAGGAAAATAGTAAAGTAAGCATTGGGCTATCAGCTTTAGAAGGTGTGCAATTTGATGGAGTGGTAACCGAGGTAGCTCCTGCTTTAGACTCAAACACGGCTACTTACCCAGTAAAAGTTACCGTAACCAACCCTACGGATGACATTAAAAGTGGTATGGCGGCAAATGTCATGTTCAATTTTGATGATGAAGGTTCAGGGGCCAAAAGTTTGGTGGTGCCCACGCAAGCCGTTGGGGAAGACAGTCAGGGTAGATTCGTATTCCTACTGGAATCTGAAGGTGAAAAGGTAGTCGTAAAGAAGCAGCATATTTCCATTGGGGAGTTGTCCTTGGAGGGCTTTGAGGTCACATCAGGATTAACTGCCGGTCAAAATATTGCCACAGCAGGGTTGCAAACACTTTTAGACGGTCAAGAAGTACGATTACAGCAACCTTAGAACCCTAACCCAACGCTTATGAATCTCGCAAAATTTGCAATTGAGAAAAATCGCATCACCATAATGGTGTTGACGACCATTATTCTATTGGGTATAAACATGTATTTCAATTTATCCCAGGACAGTATGCCGCCTTATACGGTTAGGGTAGCTTCGGTGGTATCCCAATTCCCGGGTGCAAGTCCAGAAAGGGTGGAGCAATTGGTCACGGATAAAATTGAAAAAATTGCACAGGAACTTCCCGAATTGGATGAGGTTAAAAGTACCTCCCGAACCGGTTTGTCCGTAGTGAATGTGACCTTAAAGGATGAGGTGGCCAAGGAAGACATGCAAGCAGTTTGGGATCGCCTTCGCAGGAAACTAAATAGCTTGGGAGGTTTACCACAAGGTGTGACCCCAAATCTACAAGATGATGGTATTGGAGAAGTATACGGTATTGTTGTAGGTCTTACTTCAGACGGGTTTTCCTATGCCGAAATGAAGGAATATGCAGATGATATCAAAGACGATCTAATCAAATTACCAGATGCGGCTAAAGTTGAAATCGGAGGGATACAGGATGAACGTGTATTTATCGAATTTGACAATAGTAGACTGAAGGAATACGGATTATCCGCTTCCAAATTACAGCAGAGTATTTCTGTAACCAACATTCTGAATTCAGGAGGTCAAATCAATGTCGGTGATGAGCGAATCATCTTGGAACCGACCGGAAACTTCAACTCGGTGGATGACATCAGCAATATGTTAGTGGCCGTAGGTGATGGATCACAATTGGTTAAGTTGGGTGATATTACCAATGTCACTAAAGGATATATTGACCCTCCTAAACAAATTGTGAGTGTAGATGGTAAAAACGCTCTTACCATGCACGTGAATCTAAAAGAGAACAAGAATGTTGTAACCCTCGGTGAACAAATCAATCTCGTTGTTGCAGATTGGCAGGGCCGCTTACCTGTTGGCCTGGAATTAACGCGTGTTTCCTCTTTGGACGATTATATCGATGTGAAGGTGAGCGACTTTATGGTCAACCTATTACAGTCCATTAGCATTGTGCTTTTAGTTATGCTTGTGTTTCTAGGAATTCGAACTGGATTCGTAATTGCCAGTCTCATTCCAATTGCAACCATCATGACCTTAATGGTCATGGGACTTATCAATGTGGGGCTCAACCAAGTTACCTTGGCTGCATTGATCATGGCACTGGGAATGCTTGTGGACAATGCTATCGTAGTGGCCGAAACCATAATGGTGAAATTAGAAAAAGGCATAGCCAAAAAGCAGGCAGCCACTGAGGCTTTTTCCGAGTTATGGATGCCATTGTTGATTTCCACGTTAACCACCTCTGCAGCCTTCTTGGCTTTTTACCTCTCTCCTACCACAATGGGAGATATTGTCGGGCCAATTTTCGTGGTCATCAGTATAGCCTTGATATCTTCTTGGATCATTGCGCTTTCCGTAATTACACTGTTCTGTTACATGTTCTTGAAAGGGAATGATGGAGGCGAGAATAATCCCAGTTTGGTGGACAGGATTATTGCAAGTATGAAGGCCTACTACAAAAACCTGATTTTACTTGCACTATCAAACAAATACAAGGTCATTGGTTTTATTTTTCTTGCTTTCATTGCATCATTATATGGTTTTACAAAGATTGCATTTGTGTTCTTCCCAGATAGTGATAGGAACATGATTACCATTGACATAAATTTACCGGAGGGAACGCGCATAGAAAGTACCCAAGATGTAGTAGCCCATATTGAAAATTACCTGAGCGATTCCCTAAAAGTGAATGCAAATAGAACCAAAGGGGTTACGAGTTGGTCATCCTATATCGGGGAGGGACCAGAAAGTTATGATCTAGGTTACAATCCAGATGAGGCCAATTCAAACTATGCCCATATACTGGTAAATACCACTTCATTTAATGAAAACAACGAAATCGTTGCAAAGTTGGATGGCTATGCCTTCAGTAATTTTCCAAATGCCGATGTTAAAGTAGGCTTACTTGGAAGCGGGGGCGGAGGAACTCCGATTGAAATTAAAGTTTCTGGAGCTGACCCAGATGAGCTTTCAAATATTGCTGAAGCAGTCAAACTGCGCCTTTCCAGTATTCCCTCAACCAAAAACGTCAAGGATGATTGGGGGCCAAAAAGTAAGAAGTTCTTGATTCAAATTGACCAAAACAGAGCGCAATCCGCAGGTATAACCAACTCGGATATAGCCACTTCTTTGCAAACTGTCCTAGACGGGTTTCAAACAGGGGAGTATCGTGAAAACGACAAATCAATACCAATATTGATGCGTAGTGGTGATAGTCAACAACAGACTTTGGCATCTTTGGAAACCTTGAACATATATGCCCAAAACTCTGGGAAAAGTATTCCACTGTTGCAAGTAGCCACTATAGTTCCTGACTGGCAATACGCTAAAATCAAAAGATTGGATTTAAAACGCACCATAGTTATCAGTAGTGAGCTACGTGAAGGTGGAAATGCCTCGCAAGTTACTGCCGAAATACGTCCATGGATGGAAGAACAAGTAGGCAACTGGCCAGAAAGATATACGTATAAATTTGGTGGAGATGCGGAAAGTACCGCAGAGAATATGGGCTCAGTTATAGGATTTTTACCAATATCCGGGTTTATCATTGTTTTGTTATTGATTATCCAATTCAACTCGTTCCGAAAAATGAGTATGGTGGTATTAACCATCCCCTTGGCAATAATTGGAGTTGTCATAGGACTTTTGGTCTTCCAAGAACCTTTTGGGTTTATGCCATTTTTGGGTGTTATTTCCTTGGCCGGTATTGTAATCAACAACGCTATTGTATTAATAGACCGGATGGAGATTGAACGGAACGAATTGAAACGTTCCGAACAAGATTCGGTAATTGCTGCTTGCCTTCAACGTTTCAGACCTATTCTTTTAGCAACATTTACAACGGTTTTGGGCTTAATTCCACTTTACGTAAGTGGCGGTGAAATGTGGGAAGGAATGGCAGTTAGTATAATGATCGGCTTGTTGTTCGGTACTATTATCACCCTGTTGTTTATTCCTGCACTCTACAGTGTCCTATTCAAGGTAAACTATAAGGAATACGAATTCAATGAAAGCCTTTTAGAGGACTAACGGATTCACTATGCCATCGAAACTTGGAAGATACCTGCATCATTTATGGCAATCCGTGGTATACTGGAGTTTGGCCCTCGGCTTTTTTGCCATACTTAGGTACTATGGCGCTGACGGTAATTCTGCGGCCATCATAAATCCTAATTTAGATGAAAAATCGCCTATCCTACCGCATCTAAGTGTTTTGATGAGCATGGGAGCATGTCTTGGAGTACTGTATGCCTTAATTGAATGGTATTTTGAAAATTCTTTTCTAAGAAGGTTCACCCTTGGCCTGCACCTCATGCTGAAAACCATGGCTTACTTTATTAGCTCCATTATTATATTCACCATAGTTCTTAATATCACCTCTAACATTTTGCCGGTGGATTTCAATCTAGAGCGCGGGTGGTGGATAGCGAATAAAACAGTGTGGGTACTGCTGTTTTACATTTTCTTTGGTTCCTTGGTATTTTCATTTCTGAAAATGGCAAGTGAACGATTTGGAAAAAATATGTTCCTAAAAACTTTGGTCGGACGATTCAAATATCCACATGAACAGCATCGAATATTCATGTTTGCAGATTTAAAGGATGCTACGAGTTTGGCAGAAAGATTGGGGCATTTTCGCTATAGTCAACTCATTCAGGATTGTTTTGAAGATTTAAATCATATAGCGCCATTGTATGAGGCAGAAATTTATCAATATGTGGGAGACGAGGCAGTATTGACCTGGCCTTTTGAAAAAGGAGTTAGAAATAACAACTGTATCCATTTTTTCAGGGCGTTCCAAAAACAATTATCAATACGAGAATCATACTATCTGGAAAAATACGGGGCCTTGCCTATATTCAAAGCTGGTGTCCATGGAGGCAAATTAATTGTTGTGGAAGTGGGTCATGTAAAAAAAGAATTGGCATACCATGGGGATGTTATCAATACCGCTGCGAGAATCCAAGGCCAATGTAATCTAAACAATTCGGATTTCTTGATATCGGAAGAGTTATTGAAAAACTTGGATGATAGACTAAACGTCACCAAAATTGAAGAAAAAGTAACGTTAAAAGGGAAAGACAATAAGGTTGTTATTTATTCCATCAACAGAGAATAAAACGTACAAAAAAGGGAGTGGCATTACCACTCCCCTTCGCAATCAACACTCAACCTCTGTCCTACTTGGACAATTGCTTTACCATTTGCTTGGAAAAATCATTGGATGTTGTTCCCAAGGTCTCCGGATTATCTACTTCTGATGTTATAATTGTCAATAATTGTTCATCCTCCGGCATTGTCAAGTCATAAACCAAAGTCTCCAAAATGTATTTTTTATTGTTGGACGTTATGGTCTCTGATGGTCCTCCGTCCACATAAATGGTTCCGAAACCTCTATAAAAACTTCTGTGATATCCTCTTCTATGATAATGCACAGGAAATGTGTTTACCGAGTAAGTAGAACTGGACGTAACCGTAGTTGTGTATTCTTCAATGTCTCGCAAAGAGGTCAATACCACTACCTCATATCCTTGGTCTAGCAGGGAATTCCCAAGTTTTCTAAGCTCATTTACATTTCCTTCCTTAATGGGTTTTAGGTCGGGATACTTTGTGATACTCTCCGTAGCATTGAATCCCTTGCTGTTCAGTTGGGTCACCATGTCTTTTTCAAATCTTTCCCTGATGGTATTGTCTTCTGACTTGCTCACAACAAGAATGTCCTTGCTTTTGATATTGGAAGCATCTATATCCTTCCATGTGTCCGATACTTTTACCGTGGAACAGCTGAAAACTGTTCCTGTAAGTAATAAAAGGCCTAAAATTGTTTTATAGTTTCTCATCGCTATTTGTTTTTGGGTTTTAAATGAATAAAAATGTTTCTTCGTCTTTACTTCCATAAAGGGAGTTTAATTCTCTGTGCTGTCTTAGAATGCTGAAATTCTTGTCCAATTTCTCCATCCACTTTTCGATTAGGTATTTTCTTATTGTTTTCATTTTGATTTGTTTTTAATTTCTATACCAAAAGTACCTCTACAACCCCCATAAAAACTGAGAAAACTAGGTGTAACGGTGAATTCGGATAGTGAAGTGACCCAAACCGAAAGTGAAATGATTTATGCTCTTAACCGTTGGGTTTTGTATAGGGAACACCATAACTATTTTCCATTATTGGTTTTCAGCTATGATTGGGAATACGTCATTGAAAAGGCATAAAAAAAGGCTTTGCATTACTGCAAAGCCTTTTTTCTAAAAGTCCTGGTTTAATCACCAATTCTTTTTACGCTTTTTTTTCGAATCAAATTCATTGTGCTCATTACGGTCATCCCTACGTTCTCTTCTATCCTCTCTACTTTCTCTCACATCCTCACCAAGTTCTCGTTGGGTAGCAACCACATCTTGTTGCAAACTGTTTTGGAATTCAACCAAAAGTGCTTTTTGAGCAATGGCCTTTTCCATTTCAGAAGATCCGTAGGCGAATTGGTAATCCTTTAGTTTTTCAAGAATGGCGGCCTGTCGTTCAGCGCGATCTATCTGTTCCTGAAAATCACGGATATCATCCCTTCGGTCTCTACGATCATCTCGTGCATTGGCCTTGTCCCGTGCCAAATCACGCTCATCATCCCTACGGTCATATCTTCCTCTATCCGAGTCATCTCGATCTCTTCGTATTTCCCTTCGCTCTGACCGTACCTCGGAAGAGCTTTGTGCGATTTCCATTCGAGCTTTCTTGGCCTTTTCGCCACTCTGTCCTACCTCCCTGATCATATCCTTCACAATACTAGCTTTCAACTCATTGGATTTCTCCGGGTTTTTAGCTTCAAAAGCGGTGCTCAAAGCTGTTATTTTCACCTTAAAGGCCTCCAATTCCTTTATGTCACGTTCCAGGTTTTTCTTCCCTTCTGTTATTTGTTTGGTATTTTGAATGGCTTCTTTCACGTTCTGTGCCTGCAGCGTTACACCGCACATCAACACCAATCCTGATATAATAATCTTGGTTTTCATACTTAATTCTTTATAGTTTTTATGTTGTGGTTTCTTTAGATACATAAACAATTTCATAACCTACTTCATCCTCATTAAGATAAATCTTTTTATAAAGCACTCCGTTATCATCATATAGAATTTTTCTGTCAATCACCACTTCTTCAGCATCTTGAGGTAATTCTTTAATGATCCCTCCTAAAGGAGGTTTGGTAACTTCGTAATTTTCTTGATCGCCTCCATCGGATAATTCCACATAGTAAACTCCGGAATGATAAAAGTAAATTCGAGGGCCCACTACTACTCTGACATATCCTGATGGTAGCACGGCGATTCTAAATCCCGAAGGCGGTAATACCACAACGTAGTTGTCTCCATGTAGCATATAATAGATACCGGCATGGAAATAATAGTTAAATCCGCCAAAGTAAAACCTAGAATAGCCAACCGGAAGGGTTCTTACATATCTGCGGTGCTTTGGATACCTGTAATGGTGTCTACGTCCAATTGGTTGTGTCCTATAGCGATTGCTTCTGTAATGGTCCATACCTATTCGTTTATCCATCTTACGGTCCATGGTGCCTCTTTGTGCTTTAGCGTTTCGGCTTTGGGCCTCCAAATTATTTGGAAGAAGCATTAATGAGAACAATCCTAAAACGGTAATTAGCTGTTTTGTTTTCATGATTCCTTTTTTTGTCTGGGGTTAATCCCATTGATTTATGACACAAAAATATCCCACCTAAAAGGCCTGAATCATGAATAAAAAGGTGAAGTGTCCTTATTAAGGAATGAAGTCACCTTATTTGCATTTGAAGTATTATTGCTTTTGGAATTGAGCTGCTCCAATTTGCCCATTTCGGAGAATTACTATCGGAATTAAATCTCCTGTTTTGTAAGATGCCAATTTTTGCTTGATCAATGATCGGGAGTTCTTATCCTCAAATTTTATGCCCGCCACTTCCATGATAATATCACCGCCTAAAAGCAATTGATTGCCATTTATCACAGCTGGAATATACCCCCCTCGAAGCCCTAATTTACCGGCAGATCCTTTAGAAGAAATTGATATGACCAATAAGCCTGATTTTTGAGGCACGTTCAGAATCCGTGTCAACTCTTCATTTAAGAGCAAGGTTTCCATACCAGTCCAAGGACCGTTTGAGCTATCCATGAGATTTTTGACACTATTGGATGGTGCTACAAACCCAATACCGTCGAATCCACCAGAGGTTGTATAAATACTACTGGCAATACCTATTACTTCACCCTTCATATTGTAGAGAGGACCTCCGGAATTTCCCGGGTTAATCGCAGCGTCCGTCTGTAGGAACTCGATTTGCTCAAAATCATTGCTCAATTTATCCGGTATGTATCTACCACTTAAGATACCACGGGACAAGGACTGTTTAAAGCCGTGTGGAGCTCCAATCACAAATATATCTTCACCGATTTCAACCTTATCTGAATCCCCGATGGTTGCAATCTTTTTTTCCTTTAGCTCAAATGTTCCAGAAACTTTAATGATGGCAACATCTGACATGGGGTTAGATGCGATTACTTCCGCTGGGTAACTATCTCCGTCTAAAAAATCCACGGTTATGCTTTCTGCAGATTGGATCACATGGGCCGCCGTCCAAATCAAACCTTCCGAATTGACCAACACCCCTGAGCCTTGGGAAGCAGCCAAAGCCATTTGAAAAGAGCTCCCCTCGCCATCAGGCGCTACACTTTCCACATTGATGACCACCACCGCCGAACTCACCTTCTTATAAAGTTGTGCAAGATTTTGTGTATGGCCAATAAGGCAAAAAAGAATAATGGATAAGGATACAAGTCGCTTCATAAGCTATGATTAGTCCACCTCTTCAAGACGGGATTTGATGCTGTAAATAATGTCTTTATAATTTTCTTGATGTAATTCAAATTGTTTCTCTGTTAGCAACAATTTCAATTCAGAATTTTGCAGTACAACCAAAGAATCCATTTTACGCATGATTTGTAAGTTGGTATAAGACTGATCTTTGTCATTCAACCTACCAATTTTATAACCGTATTTGGTCAATATTGCGAAATATTGGTCGCTTGTTGTATCAGACATGGCCATAGGGCCTATTTTTTCATGAAACCAATACTGAAGATTGTCGCGTTCTTCCGAGGTATAAATCTCTACCTTAAGACTATCTATCTTTGAACTGGACTTCTTTTGCCCATGCACGCAAAAAGTGGTAATCAAGAATAGCGTAGTCATAAACTTAATTTTTCTCATATCCTAGTATTATTGGTTGACCCATGATTTGAATTCAGTAGCTTTTGCCTTGCTTATAACAATTCGCTCCTTTGCTGGCGGATTTGTCTGTAATATCAGTTTTCCATTGAAATAATATTTCAAGTTGGCAATTGCTTCCTTTTGTACAATGTACTGTCTATTTACTCTTTTGAACAATGATGGGTTCAATTCTGATTCTATATCCTCCAACTTTTCCTCGATCACATAGGGCTTATTAGCAAAGGTTATTGCTTTAACCACTCCTGTATCAATATAAAAGAAGGCAATATCCTCGGTTTTCACAGGTACCATTTCATCTTTATGATGTACCAAATAAGTAGCCTTGTAATGGGTTCCCTGGGATTGCATCATCTCCATAAAAGCTGTCATCTGCAACGGCATCGTACTTTGAACCTTACCCCTATCCTTGAATTTTTGCAAAGCTGTTTCCAGTTCGTCTTCCATTATGGGTTTCAATAAATAGTCAATACTGTTGACCTTGAATGCTTTTAAAGCGTACTGATCATATGCAGTAGTAAAGATTATTGGTATTGTGATTTTCACCTGATCGAAAATCTCAAAGGAAATCCCATCAGCTAAATGAATGTCCATAAACACTAATTCGGCATCGACCGATTGAGAAAAGTAGTTTATTGCTCCTTCGACTGAATCCAAAACACTGACAATCTCTATGTTTGGTTCCAAGTTCTTAAGCAAAAACGTCAAATTCTCGCTTGCCGTTACTTCATCTTCAACAATAACTACTTTCATCTTTTATCAAAAATTGGCAGTTCTACCCTAAAAATACCTTCTTTTTTCTTTATTCGGATATGATGACCCATCAACAAGTGGTAGCGCTTATCTAAATTGGAAAGTCCAACACCACCGCTTTGCACAAGTGATTTTCGTGGTCTTATTCTATTTTCAACTACCAAATTTTCAGTCGATGAAAACAAATTGATTTCCAGCGGATACTTATCTGAAATTTCATTATGCTTCACTGCATTTTCAACAAGCAATTGTAAAGCTAGTGGAGGGATTTGTTTGGGCATTAACTCATCATTGACCGTAATATTGAACGAGATTTTTTCACCATATCTTACCTTGATCAACTCCATATAACTTTTCAGAAACCGCAATTCCTCATGTACCGTAACCAAATCCAAATCGCCACTTTGAAGAATGTATCGGTATAGAAAGGAAAGGTTTTTGACAAATGTTGATGCCTTGTCATTATCTCGCACCAAAGCACTCAAAGAATTAAGTGAATTAAACAAAAAATGTGGATTCACCTGATTTTTTAGGGCTGAAAGTTCCTTTTGTAAGTTCTGTTGTTTTAATTCCGCATTCTCCAATATTTTATCATGTCGTGCTTTTTGGAGATTGATAATGCTCGAAATGAAAATCAAAATGATGGCAAGCAAAATAAATATGATTTCCACATATTTTGGAATCGTATCCCCTGGTCCCATTTCAACAACCTTAGGGTATAAAAATCGAAACAATTCTGTAATGGCCCAGACAAGTAGAATTGTAATTGCGTACACGCCAATTAGACGATACAATCGTTTTATCTCAGGAAATATACGATGACCATTTACATGGATTTCCAAGAGCAGCAAGGAAAATCCGAAATACACGGCAATACGCAACAAAATATCAGATAAGGTAACTCCAGAAAAGTAACCTGTCCCCATATCCACAACATTTAAATAGCCGACCAATCTGGGCAATACAACCAAAAAGGTGACCAAAAAGGAGACTTTTACCAATTGCAAGGTCCTAATTCCTGAATATGGGCTCATTGGGATGGATATTTTATTAAATATAGGCATGTTTACTATTTTTTGGAATCGGAAGAAGCCTTTAATAAAAAATTAAAGGCTTCAAGGACATCATCAATCAAATCATCTTCTTCTCACAACAATTGATCATCCTCCAATTCCATATATTCAATTTCATCAAGATTTAACTCCTCCTCATCTTCAACTTGAAAAAGTTGATCAAAATTGATATCGATGTCCATGTCCGGAATATTGTAATTTTCCAGCTGCTCATCTTCCTCCACTTCCAAGTATTCTATTTGATCCAGTGTGAGCTCTATTTCCTTGCTAATAAGGAATAACTCGTCAAAATTGATATCCAACTCTGGCTTAGGGATTTCGTTTTCTGGATCTATGTTAACCACCTGAACATTTTCTGTGGGCGTATTAAAATCGTCCACCTTAAAGTCATTTTTATTTCCCATCATCATAATTGAACTTATGATAGTTCCTGTTACGAAGATTGTGCTAAAAGTTTTCATATTATTTCGTTTTAATTGTTTCTGATTTACAGGACAAAACTAGAATGAGTCGTGTTGTCCAAATGGTTCAAATAAGGTGAAATGACCGATATGTACAGCGAAGTGACCGAATCGGATACTGAATTGAAAACGGGTTTTAAAACAGACTATGGCTGGTTTATTTAGTATCTTAGTTTGAGATAATCCCATATGCGCTACCCATGAAACTTAAACTGACTATTCTGTCCTTTTTACTTTTAGGATTACTAGGTTTTGGTCAAAGTAAAAAACAGTCTGGATTTTTAGATGACTATTCACTTTTACAAGATTCCAATGCCAACAAGACCATGTTGTCTTATGTGAGCAGCGATTTTGAAAGGGGCAAATACAAGCGATTTATGTTGGATGATATTACCATCCAATTTCATAAGAAGGCCAAAGGGGTGAAGATAAAAGTGGATAAATTGAAGGAACTAACGGATCTATTCAAGAATGAGATTATAAGTCAATTAGAACAGGAGTATGAATTGGTTGATACCCCTGCGGACGATGTTGCACTACTACAGATTGCCATTACCGATATTGTTCCAGGTAAGGTAATCAGCAATATTCTTCCCTTTTCAGTAGCTATAAATTCTGCTACCGGCCGTGGTAAAGGCGGTGCATCCTTGGAAATGAAAGTTGTTGATTCCCAAACGGGCCAATTGTTAGGTCAAGCCATGGACAATCGAAAAAACCGAGGTTATGTGGAGACCTTTAGTAAGTTTGGTAATGCAAGAGCCGTGTTTAAATATTGGGCGGAGCTCTTAAAAGAGCGTATTGATCATTATAAAAACCAGTAGGCAATACTGAAAACCACTTAGTTCAGTTTTGTGATCTTTAAATCCAGTTAATCAGGTTCTATTTAGTTATACCCCAATTGACCATTTTAAATCACTATTTTTTAATGTATTAGCTTTTGAAGTTGAGCCGAATTATTGGTATCTTATTTGGTCTCTATGAAAAAGTTGATTTACATACTACTTATATGCTGGTGCTCCGGCAAAAGTCAAGATTTGGACTTCAACAATTACCTATTGATCGGCGTGGAGCAAGCTGAGGATTTAACGGCCATTTACCTAGAGCCTTTATCCGAAGGACTAGCCTATGGACTTACGGGCGGTTGGTTCAATTCTGCTGTATCAAAAAAGAAATGGAGCATAGAACTTTCTTTGGTTTCCAATGGTTCCTTTATTCCAAGTGACCGATTGACTAAAGATATCAACATCAGTGAAATTCCGGATTTGGAAGTATTGGGTGGTGGAGATGTTGTTGCCATACCCACAATATTGGGCAGCAAAGAATCCAGTGTGACTTTGGTAACAACTGTAAATGACGAAATCGTCACTTTTGATGCTCCTACTGGCATAGGGCTAATTAACTTAAACCTTTTACCTACTGCATTTATCCAAGCAAATATTGGCATCCCAGGTGATTCTGAAGTAGCCCTTCGCTATTTTCCAAAAATAGGCATTTGTGATGTTACACTGGGAATGTTGGGTATGGCGTTTAAACACGATCTTTCACAATCCATTGGAATTTTAAAAGCAAGTCCTATTGCACTAGCAGCAATGGCCGGATTTACCAGATTGGATGCAGAATATAGTTTTCAAGCCGATGGTTTTGTAACCGGAAACAATCAATTGGCAGAAGGGTCACTAAATGCCTGGGTATTTGAATTGATGGCATCTACGAAAAATCCTATTTTCAATGTGTATGGAGGAATAGGATATGTGACCGGTAATGCTGACTATTCCTTAAAAGGCACCTATATAATACAAACACAAATGGAACCCCTTGTCTTTAATGACCCTTTTGATGTTCAAAATAGCGCAAGTGGATTAAGAGTGAATGTTGGCGGGAAAGTCCGCATGGGATGGTTCAATTTAAATTTGGGTTATACCTTCCAAGGCTTTAATAACTTATCACTTGGACTCAATTTTAACATTTACAATCCTAAAAATTAAAACATACCACCATGAAAATCAAAAACACCTTGACATACAGTTTGCTCTTTTGCCTCATATTTCTAATGAGTTGCGGTCCAGCAAAAATGAACTCTACTTGGACCAAAGACAATTATGTTAACCGCGACTATGGAAAAATTGCAGTTATTGGTATCAGTAAGAATTTAAATTCCCGTACGGTTTTTGAACAGGATGCTGTGAAACTATTGCGGGAAAATGGCATAAACGCCGTTGAAGGTATTGGACTTTTTCCGCCCACCGGAGGTGAAAAAATGAGAACCGCCAAGGAATACATCAAAATTATTAAAGAGCAAAACTTGGATGGTGTCCTGACCATGGCCTTGATAGATTCCCAGGAATCTGACCGTTACGAGCCCGGTGAAACCGTGTATATACCTTCTTACTATCGTGTTGGCAGATATATTGTTAGACGCTACAATACCATTGATACTCCAGGCTATTATCGCTCTTCCAAATCGTTTTTAATTGAAGCAGTCTTGTACAATGTAAAGGGTGAACTTGTTGAAGGAAAAGAAACCATGGTTTGGACAGGTCAATCGTCATTAGTGGATCCATCATCCGTAGCATCCGCTTCCAAAAGTTTTACCAAGCAAATGGTGAACCAATTACTGGGTGATGGGATTATTACTGTGGCACAATAAACGAATTGCTAACGGGCCACCCTTCCGGATGCGTCACCACCCATCAGTTTTTCAACTTCAGCGACAGTAACCAAATTGGCATCACCCTTAATCGTATGTTTTAAACAGGAAGCCGCCACGGCAAAATTCAGTGCGTTCTGATCATCCTCCGGATAGGTAAGCAATCCATAAATAAGGCCACCCATAAAAGAATCTCCTCCCCCAACTCTATCCACAATATGGGTAATCTGATATTCCGGGGATTTGAACATGGTTTCGCCATCATACAGCACGCCCGCCCAGGTGTTATGAGAGGCTGAAAGCGAACCACGTAGCGTAGTAATTACTTTTTTAGCCTTAGGAAAACGTTTCATCATCTGTTGACATACGGAAAGAAACGCTTCCGCTTTTACATGCTCTCCTTGCGTTGTAATGTCCAAACCTACAGGTTTGATTCCAAAGTGCTTTTCTGCATCCTCTTCATTTCCTAAAATGATATCGCAGTAGGATGTAAGTTCAGACATGATGGCCTCTCGATCACCTCCATATTTCCAAAGTTTTGCCCTATAATTTAAATCCGTGGAAATTGTGACACCCATTTCACTGGCAGTTTTAACAGCTTCCAAACAAGCATCCGCTGCTCCCTGTGAGATTGCAGGGGTAATTCCAGTCCAATGAAACCATTCCACGCCATCAAACACAGCCTTCCAATCGATCATACCTTGACCTATTTCTGCCATAGCGGAATGAGCACGATCATATACCACCTTACTTCCGCGGCTAACGGCACCTGTCTCCAGAAAGTAAATTCCCAGACGATCACCACCAAAAACAATTTTATCCGTGCCAACTCCGCGCTTTCGCATCTCCATCAAAGCACATTGACCGATATCATTATCTGGAAGTCGCGTAACAAAATCAACAGGCACTCCATAATTAGCCAATGAAACGGCAACATTGGATTCACCTCCGCCATAGATAACATCAAAACTATTGGTTTGGGAAAACCGTAAAAAACCAGGAGGTGCTAAACGAAGCATAATCTCCCCGAAGGTGACAACTTTTTTCATGTGGTTGGAATGGCTGTTTGACTTTTAAAATAGGACTTAAAAGTTACAATTTTCTCTCTTAAAAGCACAAGCCTTAAGCCTCGCAACTCGTACATTCCTTTTTCTGCTTAAATTTTTGGGCGGCATTCATACTATGCTGATAGTACAAAGATTTAAGGCCTAGCTTCCAAGCAGAAACATGTATTTTGTTGATATCCTTTGTGGGCATATCAGGATGAACAATGATATTTACAGATTGTCCTTGATCAATATGGTGTTGACGGGCAGCGGCCTGATAGACCACATCCAACTGATCAAGTTCGGAATACGTCTTAAAAACTGACTTCTCTTCTTCGGTTAAAAATTCCAAATGCTGTACCGATCCATCACGATCACGAATGCTTCGCCAAACCTCATCTGTATCTTGCCCCTTTTCTTCCAGCAAATCCATCAAAAATGGATTTTTGATCGTTACTTTGATCTTTGCAATGTCTTTCACGTAAATATTGGACCAAATTGGTTCGATACCCTGTGATACTTGACCGAGTATAAAGGCCGAAGAAGTCGTTGGTGCTATGGCATTAAGTGTTGCGTTACGTCTTCCATAACCTTCAAGAACCTTTGGTTCTCCAAAACGCTTTGCCAATTCTTCTGAAGCCTTATAAGATCGCTCTTTTATGGCTTTAAATATCTCATTGTTATAATTGTAAGCTTCTTGGCTATCAAACGGTATTCTTTTGGATTGCAATAAAGAATGCCATCCTAGAGCACCAAGACCTAAAGCCCTATTCTCTTTGGCAAAATTGTACGCTCTTTCCATGAAAAGGAATGTTTGTCTATCATCCCTATTTGATGAATCTCGATATACTTCAAGCTTTTCAATGAATTCAGTGATGACAGCATCCAAGAAATATACCATGGTTTCCACCGCATCTGTTTGCTTCCACTTATCATAATGCAACAAATTGATACTGGAAAGTACGCACACAAAGGACCAATCATCATTGGAGGGTAACATGATTTCCGTGCACAAATTGCTCGCGTAGATTTTGTGCTTTTTATCTTGATAAACATCTGCGCTGGCGTTATTCGCATTGTCCGTAAAGAACACATAAGGATACCCCATTTCTCCACGACATTGCAACACTTTTGCCCAAATGGTACGTTTATCCACGTCTCCATCAATCATTTCCTGCATCCATTCATTGGTAACCGTCACGCCATGTGTCAATTGTTGGATTGGATTCCCTTCTGTTCCAATTTCAAGGAATTCCATAATATCTGGATGTTCAATAGGCAAATACGGTGAAAAGCGCCCTCTTCTTACTGAACCTTGGCTTACCACGTCCACCATCGATTCGAACAACTGCATAATATGCACCGCACCAGAAGCTTCGCCATTGTTTTTAACGGGTGCCCCTCTATGTCTTATTTTTCCAAAGTAACCAGAAGTACCTCCACCCAGCTTTGACATCATTCCAACTTCAGACTGGGTGTAAAGGATATTCCCCATGTCATCATCAATATGGGAACCAAAACAACTGATTGGAAGTCCACGTTCTTTTCCGAAGTTGGACCACACTGGAGAAGCCAATGAGAAAAAACCTTCGGACATATAATTGTAAAACTTGTCCGCGTAACCCGGTAGTTGTAGAATATGTTCAGCCCTTTCCGCTATTTCCCGGATTCTACCCTCTGGAGTGGCACCATCGGTCAAATATCCAGACCCCAAGAATTTCCTACTGTGATCATTTAACCATTTAAAGCCTTCCTGTGGTTTCGTTTTTAAGTTATCAAGTCCTTCTTTTCTAGCATTAACTAAATCTTGTGAGGTTGAAGTTTTGGTTTCGGTTTGGGTATTCAGGTTCTCGAAGGTTTTGTTTTCCATATCTTAAAAAAGGTCGTCGCTGGTTATACTTTGTGTTCTTTTGCTATAGTTAATTGATCGTTTTACGAAGAAATCGCCATGTTTGGTCCCAATAATCTCATCATCGAACCATTCTGTTTGCTTGAGTAACTCTTGATCGACTTCAAACATTTTTGCAATACCAATACTTTCCAAGGAATTGTTGAATCTGTTTTTGATAAACGCATTGACCACAGCTTTTGGCAAGAAGTCGAGTTCACCATCCTCAAAAATCCAATCCACAATCTTACTTTCGGCCTTAAAGGCATCCTCACATAATTGCTGAATGGTTTTTTGGTATTCATCATCGAACCAATTAGGGTTCTCTTTTTTGATGATGTTTATTACATCAATTCCAAAGTCCCCGTGAATTTGTTCTTCCTTGGAAGTAGCTTCCACTACATTGGATATGCCCTTGAACATATTTTTATGCTTATTGAATGCCATGATGATCAAGAACTGTGAAAACAAGGATACATGTTCAATGAACAATGAGAACAACAGAATTGATTCTGCATATTCCTTGTTGTCTTCGCTCTTCGCATTTTTCAAGGCGGTTTCCAGGTATTGTACCCGTTTCATTATCACGGGCTTTTTCTTTAAGGTCTCAAATTCTTTGTTCAAGCCTAGAATTTCCAATAAATGGGAATATGCATCGTGATGTCTTACCTCACTTTCCGCAAAGGTGGCACCTACGGAACCAATCTCTGGTTTTGGCATTCTATGATAGATGTCCCCCCAAAACGTCTTTACCGCCACCTCAATTTGGGAAATGGCAAGCATGGTGTTTTTAATAGCTGTGCGCTCAACACTTGTAAGCCTAGATTTGAAATCTTGGATATCACTAGTAAAATTAAATTCGGTATGAATCCAATACGAGTGCCTTATCGCTGGGACGTATTCATATAATTGTGGGTATTCGTAAGGCTTTAAATTAATACGCTTTTCAAAGATGTTGGATTGTCTGTCTTGCGCTTGTTTGTTCCTATAAATGATATATGCCTTGGCCACATCTTGGAACTCACTCTGCATCAATTTGGTCTCAACAATATCCTGTACTTCTTCTACTGTTGGTACGTAACCCGAATCCAAAACCTTTCGCTCCAAAAGGGCTTTATGTACATTGTTCGCAATAGCTTGAGCATCCACCATTTGACCATGTTCAACAGCCGTCATTGCCTTTAAAACAGCGTTGGTAATCTTATAAAGCTCGAAGGGTTTTGTACTAAAATCCCTTTTAGTGATATGGGTAATCTCCATGAAGAAAATGAATTTAGGTTGGAATCGCTTTTAAAGCTTACTGTAAAATTCACATTTTCTTTACATTGATTTTACGACCGACCAAATGTGTTCTTCACAATCTTATCAACAGCACCAGAAAGGTCAGCTTTCCCCGTATAAAACATTGATTTCCAATTATTTGAAAATTTTCCTATTAAAGAGCTTATCGCTGTTCAATGGTGTAGGAAAATTGGTGAAACAAGCGAATTAATCGCTGTTTTTAAGGGAGTTTAGAGCGATTTTCATTAGATTTTCAACACTTGAAATTAACACTAAATAAAAAAGGTGCTGAGTTTGTTCGACACCTTTTTTCATTTCAATTCATCATCAATTTGAAAATTAAATTGAAAAAGTTTTTGTTTTGACGACTTTGTTAACACAGCCATCAAAACTTGTTATCCTTGCTTTGGCCTGAAGACATTTATTTCATCCGAATTAGGCTCCAAATAAGGCCCTTCAATCAAATCAATACAATATGGGATTGCAGGAAATATAGCTTCTAAGCACTCTTGTATTGCCTTTGGTTTGCCTGGAAGGTTTACGATCAATGCCTTACCCCTTATTCCTGCGGTTTGACGAGAGAGAATCGCGGTTGGCACATATTGTAAACTCACTTGTCGCATCTGCTCTCCAAATCCAGGTAGCATCTTATCACAGACGGCTATGGTTGCTTCAGGTGTAACATCCCTAACTGCAGGTCCCGTACCTCCAGTTGTGACAATCAAGCAACACCCTACTTCGTCCGCCATTCGTATCATTTCTTTTTCCAATTGGTCCTGCTCGTCTGGAATTACGGCATACTCCGAATCCCAAGGACTTACCAACCATAGATTAAGTAGTCTTTTGACTTCCTTGCCGGGTATATCCTCATACTCCCCTCGACTTGCGCGGTCCGACACATTGATTATTCCAATTTTAGCATGCTCCACTTTCCCTTAGATTTAATTATTACAAGCTTATTTCTTTTAAACTCCAATTTTTAAAGCTTGACGAAATTAAACGCTTTGTATTTTTTAATAGCAGCAAATACTGTTAAGTTTTTCGGAATAAAAAAAGCACTGTTTACGAACGGTGCTTTTTTCTAAAATTGAAGGGTTATCGTCGGGATGACTGGATTCACTACGTGCATCCAGAGCAAAGGATTGTTGCAAATTATAGCAAAGCTATAATTGTATCTAAAAGCGAAAGGTTTCCTTAAGAAAGTGAACTTTCTACGAAAACCTTCAACGCTTTAGCTTGTCGGGATGACTGGATTCGAACCAGCGACCACACGCACCCCATGCGTGTACGCTACCAGACTGCGCCACATCCCGAAATCGGAATGCAAAAATATAAATTAATATGAAACCTCATTTCCAAAACGCAACTATTTTGGAAGCTTGCTGTTTAGCTAATTTGAGGCTTATCTGTATAGCGTAAAGTGCCCAACATATTGTTGTTTTTCACGATCATTTGCAAAAACAACATACCAATAATCACCTGTTGGAAGTGGGTGACCTTCATAGGTTCCATCCCATTTTTTAACCTGATTCAATCGTGCTACTACTCGCCCATATCGGTCGTAAATTATCACATCTATATTTGGGAAGAATTCTCTGTTTCTAGGATACCAATTGTCATTCATTCCGTCCCCGTCAGGTGTAAAGAATGGAGGCATCTCCGGCATTCCCTCAAAATTGAAAGGCATGATTAAATTGGCCATACATCCATATCTGTCCCGAACCATTACGCTGATATTGGCATCATGTGTAATCGTAAACGTATTGGTTTCACCATAGGACTCTCCTTGGAAGAAAAACTCATAATCCCCAAAGCCCCCATTGGCAACCGCAGTGATTTCCGTTGGGCCAGTTTTCATCACGTCCAAGGTTAATGGCTCGTAAGCATCAATTTCAAATTCAACAAAGGTGACACAACCGTTTTCATGATAAATATAAACTGTATGTTCTCCTGGTGGCAGATCTCCAAACACACGCTGCTCCGTAGCTAAATTGATATCGTCAACATCCAACGCAAACAAGAGTCTATCCAATAGTGATTCATTTGCAATGGCTACAGTTGCTGTACTATTGGGGAAAATCCCCTCACAACCGTATTCCACAATAGGTTCGGCCATAAGTTCTATTCCAAGACCAATATCCGCGGTTACATTTGTTTGGCAACCGTTGGCATCACGCACAAAGATCACATAGGTTTCTCCTCCCGTTAATCCATCAAAGAACATGGTATCGTTTTGTACGAAGTCCACATCATCTGCAGAATTTACACTGGTGTAATATGGAGCAGTACCTCCGGTAACTTCCAAGGTCAACGTACCATCCATATCCCCCAAACAAACTTCAGGGGTGGTTGATGCTACACCAGCCAATAATTCCATAGGTTGTGTAATCTCAACCGTTCTTGTAATGGTACATCCCAAATCATCTTGGATAATAACGTCATAGGTTCTAGGTGAAAGATCATTGAACGTTTTCCTATTTGGATTAGCAGGGTCGTCCCCTTCAAAGAATTCACTTAGCGTATCCGATATCGAATAACGAATATCTCCAGTACCTCCACTCGCTTCAATTATGATCTGTCCATTAGTGTCGCCATAACAAGCCACTGGAACCGCCTCTAAATACTCGAGCACCAACGGCGGTTTCGGTTCTATAATGATGGGGTCGGAAATTGCCTCACACCCCCCACTCTGGGCATAAACATAATACGTTCCAGGAAGCAAATCCCTGAAAATACCAGAGCTTTGAGCTGATCTAACCGTAGTTGCAGGTGTTGGGTTTGGAGGTGTATTTGAATTCAATAAGGTATACACATAGCTGCCAATACCTCCAAAAGCTTCGGAACGAATAATTCCTGTTGCTTCACCGGCACAATTTATCGTTGCATTTGTCAAATCCAAGGCAATCACCAGAGGTGCAGCTGGATCCAAGGAAATCTGATTAGATCGTTCAAACGGGCATCCGTTGGAATTCTGTACATCATATTGGAATGGTCCAGGATCCAAGGTGATATCAGCAGTAATTTCCACACTTGTCATTCCAGCACCAAACGGCGTGAAAGGATCCGCTGTACCTGATCTGCGATAGAAATAATCCACCCCAATTTCCGGATTCGACACTGTCAATTGCATTCGACCCAAATCTCCGCATCCTGGAGGTTGTAATTCCACTAATTCAGTGATTACGATTTCAGGGTCTTGAACTGTAATCGGAACGGTTGTAAAACTACAATTCCATCCATCAAAAATGGTGATCGTATATTCTCCAGCAGAAAGATTGGCAAAGGTTGGTGTAGTCTGTAAACCACTATTGGTTCCATCAGTAATCCGGTTTAATTGATACAAGTAGTTACCTGGTCCCTGACCTCCTGCCATATTATGGGCTTCTATTATTCCGTCATTATCATTGTTACAACGAAGTGGTTGAACTACTTGAATATTTGCCGTAATAGGAGTAGGTAATGGTAAATTTATCGTGGTACTTTCTTCACACCCTCTCAAATCCCTAATGTTCACTGTATAAGTTCCTGTTGATAAGCCTGGAAAAACCGGATTGGTATTTGGATAATCCACAAGCACAGTTGTTCCATCTGGTGCTATCAATTGATATTCATACGTACCCCATCCGCCATCACCAGTAGCTGTTATTTCGCCAAAACCAGGTACATTACAAGTTACTTCAGTCGTTTGAATGGCAACAACATCCAAAGGTCGGTCTGGTGATCTAACCGTTGTCACATTACTTACGACATCACAAAACGGCGTATCCAACGCTTCTACGTGTACAATCAAATTACCGGCGGGCAATCCTGTTATGATTTCTGGCGTATTTATTGGGGCGGTGGTATCAAAACTTCCTGTTACACCTGTAGATGTTTCCACACCTGCATTATCCCTAGAGAAGACCTCATAATTGTAAGCTCCACTATAATTATTGATCGTTATGCTTATTTCACCATCATTCCCATTAAAACATGTTACTGGACGCACCTCTGCGATAACCGCTTCAATTGTATTGTACTCCGGCATATTTATGGTGGTCGTTAAATACGAACATCCTCCATTCCCAATATCAGTAACGGCGAAGATGTAATCACCAGGTGTTGCAATATCCCATACCACACGATCAGTACCTGAAGAACTGCGAGCAGGTTCCGAACCTAATGGAAGAATTTCAACTTCATAATTACCCGGTCCTTCGTTAACAATGATCTCAATATAACCAGGACTTACTCCCACACCAGTGGCATCACAGCTAATTGGTCCAACATCATAGTTAAATGTTATATCCGTCGGGGTATTAATGTTAACCGTGGTTGATTCTTCACATCCATTTTGATCCCGAGCCGTCAAAATGAAGGATTGATTGGTACCATTATCAATAACTTCAAATACATTGCTGGTTTGGAAATTAGTACCATCAAACTGTGGTGTACCATCATTTAAACTGTAGGTATACGGACCAGTTCCTGTTAATGCCCCGGTTCCATCGCCGTTGGTATCGGTATAAACCGTAATTGTTGCTGTACTAAATTGATTACTTGATGGATTACAGCTGAATTCTGTATGGATTGCATCGACCTGTAACACTGTGGGCTCATCAATAATAACATTTCCCGAACGATCTGAACAACCCCTATCCGATACAACCTCAACTTGGTAAGTATCCGCAGTAAGGTTATCAAAAATCGGTGACGCTTGCGGACCTGCCAAAATTGTAGAACTGGCACCATCATACAGAATGTAATTAATAGGTGTATCCGTATCACTACCAGGTTGAAGCTCTATAGCAATTGTACCATCAGCAGCTCCGTTACAGGTAATGTTAGTACTTGGGGTAGCTGTAATCACTGGTGTATTCACAGTGGAAACATTCACTAGTGCTTCATCAGAACATAGCGGGGCCGTGTTCGAATTTAAATCGGTAACCAAAATGTTATAATCCCCTGGCAGAACATTGGTAAAGATATTTGAGTTTTGAGGTGGTCCAATGTTCGCTAGTGTTCCGGCATCCCTTAGCTGAAATTCAAAAACTCCGCTACCACCGGTGGTATTTACCGTGATTTCACCATCCCCTGCATTACATGTTGGAAAAGAAGTTGCATCCGCAGTAATGGCAAAGAAATCAAATACATCAGCAGTCACTGTATTGGTACATCCATTACCATCTCGTACGGTAATCACGTAACTACCTGGGTTGGGCACCACAAAATTCACACTGGTCTGAAAACCGCTTCCAATATCATACATAAATGTATCTTCCGGCAATCCTGACCCTGTGGTTAAAGGTGAGGTAACCTCTATTTGATATCCGCTGGTAGCTGTGCACTGATTCGTGACATCAATTGTTGGATTTGGCACACCAGGTTCCTGTGATACCGTTGCCATCACCATGGCTGTACAACCGTTTACATCTTGTACGTAAAAATCATAGTTCGAGGGATAAGGTCCTGGAATCTCGAAAGTGGTATCCGGACTGAATACCGTTGGAGGTACGGCACCTGAAGGAACGTATGCGTAGTTGAATGGTGTTGCTGAACCGATACCTCTTACAGACACAAATGCATTGGATGTACATGTCGCTTGAACATTACTATCTATAACAATGGAAGGAGAACTAAATCCTATGAAAACCAATGTGCTTCCAGTACAACCTGTAGCATTATCGGTAACCAAAATTTGATAATTACCAGGTGCCAATCCTGTAAATGTGTCGTTAAATGGAATTATAGCTGTTGGGTGATTGGTAGGTCCATTAATCGTGGTACCCGAATCTGTGTTTTCAAGTGTTACCGTGATATTAGCAGGGCTGGCTATACCAGTAACTTCATAATCTATTGCGCCACTACCCGCTACATTACAGGAGGCCGTAGTTGCTGTTGCTGAAACCGTTACAGGGCTTGGCGCTGTAATTGGATCAATTTCCTCAATATAAATACAGCCCAGGTTGTCCCTTACTTCAACAAAATAGGTCACACCAAAAGTCACTACAGCAGAAAAGTCGTGAATGTCCACACCGTTTACATTGGCAGGAACAAAAGTTGGGTCGCCTACCAATCGAAATTCGTATGGCGCAGTTCCTCCAGTTGCCTGTACTCGATATGAAATAAAAGCATCCGTACATAGTGCAGGTGGTGGATCCAAAGGAATTAGATCCAATACATTCTGGTCTATTACCACATCATCCCTGTCCTCGCAACCCTGCGCATCTGTGGTAACGACCGTATAATTACCTAAAGGTAAATTTGGGAAATTCACGGTTGTACTTCCAGTTCCCATAGAGGAAGCCACTAAATTCCCAGCAACGTCAAGCAAAACGTAGTCAAAAGGTGCTACACCATTATTAATGGTTGTGGATACTGAACCATTTACCGCACCGGCTGAACAGACTGCAGGTGTTGGCGTTGCGGTGGCATCTAAAGCTGCACTAGCTGCAATAGTGACGCTATAAGCTGGACTTATACAGCCCCTACTATCCCGAATCACAAAACCACCATGGGTGCCTGCTCCATAACCACCAAAAATGTTCCCGGATACAAATGTTGCTCCGTTGTCATTACTAAATTCATATGGAGGCACACCTTGAGTGGTATCAGGAATCAATTCGACAATACCGCTGGTATTGTCACCACATTGGGTATCGGTTCCAACAACAGAACCAGCAATTGTTTCTGGGGGTGAAATGGTCACCACATTGGATTCTGTCGTACAACCTTGACTATCAGTTATCAAAAACTGGAATGTGGTATCTACAATAATGGAACCATCATTGGGAATGTTATAGACAAATGAATTGCCTGTTATGTTGTTACTATCTGATGTATATGGTGCACCGTTGATACTGACTTCATAAATATCGTAATTTCCTCCAGAGGTATATCCATTACCGATATTGACCTGTATTTGCGCCGGAGGTCCTGCACAATCAAGCTCCTGGATGGTAGTAGCATTTGCAATAACCTGCGGTTCAATTGTGGCTGTTACCGTATCTCTACAATCATTGGCATCAATTACTTCAATAGTATAATTGCCAGGTGTAAGACCAGAAAATGTATTACTGGCACCAAGTGCCCCGCCATTAATACGATATTGGTAAGGTGCGGTGCCTAAAGTCGTACTTACCACCAAAGTCGCCGCCGTAAAATTATCATAACAGAAATCCGATGCTCCGGTATCCAATGTCAGTGTTGGCGCTTCCAATGCCGTAAGGTTAAAACTATCCGTAACGGTACAGCCATTGGCATCTGTCACACTTACTTGATACAAACCTTCTTGTGATAAATTTGAAAACACACTACCATTCCTTGGGCCGCGCGTAGATCCATCAGGTTGGCTCAAGGTGTATCGGTTACCGCCCCAACCTCCAACGGTATTAACTCTAACAGCACCAATATTTCCATTTTGGCAGCTCATTGCGGTCACATCTAAACTTGCTATGGCAAAAGCCGTGGAAGGTTCCTCAATCACCAAAGTAGAAGTATCCGTACAATTGGTGTCTTCGTCTGTTACGGAAATCACATAACTACCTGCTGATAAACCGGTAACTGGTATTATCCCTGCATTCTGACCGGTAAAAACTGTTCCTCCGTCAATACTATAACTATATGTCGTACCAAAACCGTCAACTAGAAAACGTCCTTCTCCATCTGCATCTCCAACACAAGTAACTACACGAGTTTGTTGGGCTTGTACCCCAATTGAACTGATATCTGTAATCGCATAGTTCTCATCATAACTACAACCTTCATTGTCCGTTACCCTAAACGTGTATGTCCCTAATCCAAGGCCAGTAAATGTATCATTCGTGCCATTATTTACCGCACTTGCAGCCGGGGCAATGATTTCATAGGTATATGGTCCTGTTCCTCCAGTAACGACTAAACCAACTGCAGCCGTAGTGGAAATACAATCCAAACTAGATATTGTAAATGCCAAATCCGTAGGCTTATTCAACGTGTTGAAAACAATGGCTGGGAGTGTTTGTACACAACCATTGGCATCTCTTACCAATGGGGTATATGACCCAACACCTAAATTGCTGAACACAGCTCCTGATCCAAAACCTGCTCCAATACTATACTCATAAGGTGCTGTTCCTCCGGAGACCCCGGATATGGTAATTTGCCCTCCATTTTCATTAAGGCAGGTTGGCGCTGAATCAGCTGTTGCCGTTGCATTGATAACCGTTGGCGTACCTACTGTAGTATTTTGAGGTGTAGTGGTGCAGCTAAAGGAGTCCTGCTCATATCTTAATACAATATCATACGATCCTGGTGCTAAATTGGAAAATACATTACTGACTTGATAATTTGTACCATTATCAATACTATACTCAATTTCATAACCGAAACCATTGGTTACATTAACTGTTATCCGACCATCATTGACACCGCCACAATTGGCATCCTCTGGAGTAATATTGAAAATAGGAGGTGGAATGTTAGGAACATCTACTGATGCACCTCTTTGACATCCATTGGCATCCTCTACCAATATAGCATATGCAGCTGCAGAACTTACTGTAAATGTAGCGCTTCCGGAATACGGAGCACTGAAAGCACCACCATCCACACTAAAACGGTATGGAGCGGTTCCTCCTGATGTAGTTAGATTCACATCGACAGAAGTCGCGCCACAACCAAAACTATCGGAAGCAGTTGCTGACACATCCAATGGACTAATCCCATTTCCAATTTCTATTAAGGCCCCTGAGGTATCCGTGGTAACTGTTTCCGAACAATCATTGGTATCTACTCTAATGGTATATATTCCTGGACTTACATTTGCAAAGGTGTAGGAATCGGCGCCATTGGGACCAAACGTATCAACAGTAACACCATTTTTAATCAGTCGATAGGTATAAAATCCTGGTACGCCCGCCACTTGGACATCCACACTCCCCAATTCCCCGCTACAAAGAATATCGTTGGCTGTAACATCCACTGTAATGTCCAAATCATCCACAGTTACGGTATTGGAAGGGAAAACACAGGCACTGGCAGATACATTTTTCAATCGAACCCAAACCATATAATTGCCCGCTGTGGTAACATCAAAATATGGATCATCCTGATATGGTCCTGATGCTCCACTAATACTATATTCATAACCTGCCGGAACATTCGTCACCTCCACTCTTCCGGGGTTACCACAAATAATATCGTCTTTTATAAGCTGTGGATCTAAGGGATTTAAAGTGGATTTGAAATAAAAATACTGACCGGAATCCACACGTACTCTAAATTCGCCTGCTGTAGAAAGACTATAGGTCGCGGTAGTTCCAACGGTATTCCAAGTACAGGCAGCATTGATTGTAGGACAATCGTCAACAACAGTGGGCGCACAAGTGTTCGTATCCAATTGTTGCCATTCGTAGCTACTACCGGATAGACTCAATGATAAGGTTCTGATATCACTGGTACCACATAGGAAAAATTTTGCAAGTGTGCTACCATCATTTGGACACACCACTTCTTCATTAGCCCCTTGAATTATGGTCATGAACATGGGGCTCATCTCAAGCGCTGAAGAACGCTTTTCTTTTACCGATTCATTGGCAACTACCGTTTTGGTAGCATGGTCATCTTTTGTTCCCGAAACTGCACTGGAAAATCGGGTCAGAGCTTCTCTGACTTCCGTTTTTGCAAGCACTGTGGAACCAAATATTGATACAAACACCAACAGCACGGCATACAGCAAATGCCTTGTTTTCTGTGGGAGCATAGGTTAAGTCTTGTTATGGTAGAATACGTCAGATTTGGGGTCTTAATATTCTAGATCGTATTTTTCTAAACTTATATAATTCTCTTTATCTTTCGACTTTAGAAAGCCGTCGTTCGTCTATAAAATCTATAATTTCAACGTTAAATTATGAAAAAAAGTGCCATTTTACCCTATTTATTCGTTGTAATGCTATCATCTTCTTGCGCCCAAACTGCGGATAAAAGCAATAATCTTCCTGAAAGTATTGATTTTACTGTAGTTCCGGTGGTTGACAACATTCAAAACCCGTGGGGAATGGCATTTCTGCCGAATGGCACAATCCTGATTTCTGAAAAATCGGGAAAATTGATTCATTTCCATGATGGAAACCGCATAGAAATCAGTCATGATCTTCCACTTTATGTAAGAGGTCAGGGCGGCTTTTTGGATATTGAACTCCACCCGGATTATCCAAAAAATGGTTGGATTTATTTCTCCTATTCTTCGACAGAGGGTAAGGAAAAAGGAGGTAATACCGCTATTATCCGCGCCAAAATCGATAACAACAAATTAATTGATCGTCAATTACTTTATAAAGCCTTACCCAATACCACAAAAGGACATCATTTTGGATCGCGATTGGAATTTGATAAAGATGGATACCTCTATTTTTCGGTAGGAGATCGAGGTAATAGGGATGTAAACCCTCAAAATATAAAAAGAGATGGCGGTAAAATTTACCGAATTCATGACGATGGTTCAATTCCAAATGACAATCCGTTTGTAAATGAAAGTGGCGCGAAAACAGCTATTTACAGTTATGGACACCGAAATCCGCAGGGTATGACCATGCATCCAATTACCGGAGCAATTTGGGAACACGAGCACGGACCAAGAGGTGGGGATGAAATCAATATCATACGGAAAGGAAAAAACTTTGGATGGCCAGTCATCACCTACGGCATTAACTATAGCGGTACCAAAATTACAGATGAAAAATCAAGACCAGGCATGGAACAACCCGTATATCAATGGACTCCATCCATTGCTCCCAGCGGAATGACATTTGTAAACTCCGATAAATACCCTGATTGGCAAGGAAATCTGCTAGTGGGTTCCCTAGCCTTTCAATATTTGGAAAGACTGGTTATAACAGACGGACAGGTCTCTTACCGAGAAAAACTTTTAGATGGACTTGGCAGAGTAAGAAATGTGCGCCAGGGGCCTGATGGTTTTATCTACGTAGGAATAGAAGGAAAGGGTATCGTACGATTAGAACCTAAATAACCGTAGGGTTACTTTAATTCAGAAATCGCTTTTCGAACGGAACCATATTTTTTCAAGGCTTCTTCAGCAGCTTCATAGTCCAGATTCAATGCCTCTACAAGATAACGTGTACCACGGTCCATTAACTTATTATTACTTAGTTGCATATCCACCATCTTATTTCCTTTAACCCGGCCAACGCGAATCATCAATGCAGTAGATATCATATTTAAGGCCAATTTTTGGCTTGTTCCACTTTTCATTCGCGTACTCCCGGTCAAAAACTCTGGTCCCACGTTGATTTCAATAGCAATGTCTGAATCTAGCGCTAGTGGAGAACCAGGATTATTCGTAATTCCAGCAGTAAGAATACCATGTTTTTTAGCATCAGCAATACCTCCAAGTACATAGGGCGTTGTACCGGAAGCAGCTATTCCTACGAGAACATCATTGGAATTAATACCATGAGCTTCCAAATCTTTCCAAGCCTGCTGGGTATCGTCTTCCGCAAACTCCACAGACTTTCTAATAGCCACATCACCTCCTGCTATCAAACCAATTACCCGTTCATGTGGCATGCCAAATGTTGGTGGTATTTCCGACGCATCCAATATGCCAAGCCTTCCACTAGTTCCTGCCCCAATGTAAAACAATCTTCCTCCTTCTAAAAATCGTGGAGTGATTCCATCTACAAGCTTAGAAATTTGCGGTAAAGCCGCCTCCACTGCATCGGCCACTTTTTTATCTTCTTTATTTATGCCTTCCAATATTTCTTGGGTAGACATTAATTCCAAATCATTATGAAGTGAAGGCTTTTCTGTAATCTTCTTAAAATCTGACATACTATAATAAAAACAGTTCTTGGTTTTTGAAACTTTCCAATAAAGGATGGTCTGGTGGTAATTCAGTAATCATGGTATCAATCATGTTCAAGTCACAGGTCTTGAATCGATGCTGCGAATTTAACTTTTCTGAGATACACAATAATACGGTTTTCTTGGATGCTTGGATTACGGCTTTTTTGGTTTGTACCGTATCCCAATCAAATTCTGTCAATCCAAATGCTGCATCAACATATCCAGTACCAATAAAACTATAATCAACCTTTATCTGTGATAAATTATGAATTGCATTGGCACCCATAGCTATTTGGGAATCCTTTGATAGAGCGCCTCCAATAAATATGGTCTCCACATTTGGTTTGCTCAATAACTCCATGGCAACAGGTAAGCTCAGCGTAAAACAGGTTAAATTGATATTTGCTGGTAACAGTCTTGCCAATTCAAGACAAGTAGTACCTCCATCTATCAGGATTACACTATTGTCCTTTAACAAACTTGTTGCTTTTTGAGCAATTGAAATCTTTTCTTCCAGGGAATATACATTGTTGTTTCGCTGTGGACTATGGTTAGCGAATCCCAATGAAACAGCTCCGCCATGCACTTTGACCAACCTGTTGTCCGAATCCAATTCTTTGACATCTCTACGAACTGTGTCAATGGAAACATCCAGTTTTTCTGCCAAATCCGTTAACAATACTCTATTATGAAGCTCTACTTCGTTTAGTATAGTATGTTGTCTTTCTTCCTTTAGCATTTTTCCCTTGGGTTAAATCAGCGTCAAAAATACTGAAAACAATTCCAATTTATGCGGTTTAATGTTACCACAGCTTTACAAAAGTATTAAAAAAAGCAAAATATTGCATTAAAACAGCAAAAAACTGCATTTTTTAAAATTATTTGCTATTTTTGCATTTCAAAAGCAGCAAAGAACAGAAAGAAAAAAAAGAAATTTACCGCCTAATGGAATCAACAACACTAAAAAAATCCAACGTAGACATCTCTTATCATCCCGCGGGAAGATTTGAAGAGACAAGGTTTGAGAAAATCCACAACACCATTTTCGAAAACTCAAGTGATGGATCTGCCGTAGTAGCAAAAGAGATTGCAGACTTAATACAGCAAAAACAAGCAAACAATGAAAAATGTGTTTTAGGCTTGGCAACTGGGTCATCCCCTATTCGGGTTTATAGGGAATTGGTTCGTATGCACAACGAAGAAGGATTGAGTTTTTCCAACGTGATTTCATTTAATTTGGATGAGTATCTCCCTATGGAAAAGGAAAACAAGCAGAGTTATCACTTTTTCATGCATGAACATTTATTCGACCATATCGACATTGATCCAAAAAACGTTCATATTCCAAATGGAACCGTTTCAGGTGAAGCCATTATTGAACATTGCTTGGATTACGAAAAAAAGATAAAGGCCGCTGGCGGTATCGATTTTCAATTACTAGGAATTGGACGAACAGGGCATGTAGGATTCAATGAACCCGGCTCCCACCACAACTCAGCTACTAGGGTGATTACCTTAGACCATATTACACGTGTGGATGCAGCTCCAGCTTTCCTCGGTATTAACAATGTGCCGAGAAGGGCGATCACAATGGGTATTGCCACAGTAATGAGCGCACGAAGAATCGTATTGCTTGGTTGGGGATCCAACAAGGCTCCGATTATTAAAAAAACCGTAGAAGGAGACATTTCTTCTCAAGTTCCTGCAACCTACCTACAAGAACATCGTAATTGTACTTTTGTTTTGGATACGGGTGCGGCTAGCGAACTGACCCGTCATAAAACTCCATGGCTCGTAGATGAATCTTTGACTTGGACTGCAGCGTTAACAGCAAAAGCAATAGTTTGGCTGTGCGGCCAAACCGGTAAATCTATTCTTAGTCTAACAGATAAGGACTATAACGATAATGGCATGTCCGGGTTGCTGACGAGTCAAGACTCTTATGATTTGAACATTAAAATGTTCAATAGGTTACAGCACACCATCACAGGCTGGCCTGGTGGTAAACCAAATGCGGATGACACCAACAGACCGGAACGTGCCCAACCTGTCAACAAACGTGTGATCATCTTCAGTCCACACCCTGATGATGACGTTATTTCCATGGGTGGTACTTTTGACCGTCTGGTAACTCAAGGTCACGACGTACATATTGCCTATCAGACATCAGGAAATATTGCAGTATCCGATACCGAAGCATTGAAATTTGCTGAAATCTCCAAGTCCATTAACCCATCGGAAAATGTTCAGGCGATAATTGACGCTTTAAAAACAAAAAAAGATGCGGACTACGATCCGGTTGAAGTTCGAAAACTGAAAGGAAATATCCGAAGAGGTGAATCTTATGCAGCCACGAGATACTTTGGAGTTGAGGATACCAACGTACATTTCTTGGATCTCCCATTTTACGAAACAGGAACCATCAAGAAAAATGATCTTTCTCAGGCTGATATCGACATTATGGTGGACTTAATTGCCGAAGTAAAACCGCACCAGATATATGCAGCAGGCGATTTGGCGGATCCACACGGAACACATAAGATTTGCTTGGATGCCTTGTTTGCAGCACTGGAAGAACTTAAGGACAAAGAATACATGAAAGACTGTTGGGTCTGGCTGTATAGAGGTGCATGGCATGAATGGGACATTGACGAAATAGAAATGGCAGTCCCAATGAGTCCGGACCAAGTTCTGAGAAAAAGGATGGCCATATTTTGCCATCAATCGCAGAAAGATGGGGTAATGTTCCAAGGTGATGATTCCAGAGAGTTTTGGATGCGTGCCGAAGAACGGAACAAGGACACGGCCAGAAAGTACAATAAGCTAGGAATGGCTGAATATGAAGCCATGGAAGGATTTGTTCGTTATCACTTTATTTAATGCTTAAAAAAAGGCCTACTTTTATTCAAAGTGGGCCTTTTAGATTTATGATGTACAGATATACCCTAAGCTTTGTATTAATTTTTCTATTCTCCTGTTCCACCATACGTCAGCCTAAGGTCTATTCAAAACCAGAATTCAGAGGCGTTTGGATTGCTACCGTAGCAAATATTGACTGGCCAAAACATCCGCTGGACAACCTAGATAAGAAAAAACGGGATTTCATTGAGATACTGGACTTTTACAAACGGTTGAACTTTAATGCAGCTATCGTTCAGGTTAGAACAGCAGGTGATGCATTATATCCATCGTCATTTGCCCCCTGGTCCAAATACATAAGTGGTAAACAAGGCCAAAAACCTGAAGGTTTTGATTCGCCTTTGGAATGGATGATTAAGGAAACCCATAAAAGAGGGATGGAGTTTCACGCCTGGTTAAACCCCTACAGGGCAACCGTGGACTTGGATACATTGTCGCTATCGCAAGAACACGATTTTTTTAAACACCCCGATTGGATGGTCAAATATGGCAAAAAATACTATTACAATCCCGGTCTCCCTGAAGTTCGACAAAACTTTGACAAGGTAGTTTCCGAGCTTGTTTCCAATTACGAAATTGATGCCATACACTTTGACGATTACTTCTATCCTTATAAAATCAAAGATGAAGTTTTTAACGACTCATTGACTTTTAAGGCTCATCAACTTCCAAATCAAAACCTTGAAGATTGGAGAAGGAGTAACGTTGATTCTTTGGTAAAGAACGTCCATCATACCATAAAATCCATAAAACCTTGGGTTCAATTTGGTATAAGTCCTTTTGGCGTGTGGAAAAACAACAGTACAGACCCGAAAGGTTCAGCAACCAAAGCAGGTCAGACCACCTATGAAGATCTTTATGCTGACCCCTTATTGTGGATGGAACAGGGTTGGTTGGATTATTTGGCACCTCAAGCCTATTGGAGTATGGAATACCCACCAGCAGCGCATAAGACCATTAGTCAATGGTGGTCCAACACCACCAACAGGACCAATCTCTATATGGGAAACGGAACATATAAAATCAAGAACAATCCTGACAAAGCCTGGAACAAAAAAAATGAAATACCTAAACAACTTCAGTTAGCAAGGAGTTTAAACAACATTAACGGTAACATTTTCTTCAGCGCTAAGTCTTTAATGGGAAAGCACGATGCCGTTGTAAAAATCATGAAACGGAAATTCTATGCCAATCCAGCACAAAATCCTTTTGGTTCAATAAAAATTAATAGGGAGTTATCGATTGCAAAGGTTGAAACACTGAATACAGCTAACGGAGTTGGCCAAGTTTGTATTTCACATAAAGATTCTGTTCCACGTTTTCTAAAACTGTATCAATCAAAGAGCGGATTTAAGGAAAAAGATTGGATACTTATCCAAAAGCGATACCTTTCTGAGAACGATGAAAATGGGTGTATAGATATGGTGAAAACAAAAAGGCAATTGGGCATTACCATTTCGGACGCTTTGGGAAATGAAAGTGATGTTCATTTAATATCCAGTATACAAGATTGATTAGATTATGAATGCAGTTGCAAAAGATACAAAAGCATGGTTTTGGGTTCCAACCCTTTATTTTACCCAAGGCATACCCTATATATTGATTGTAACTGTTTCCGTTATCATGTATAAGCGATTAGGCGTTGGCAATGCAGAAATTGGTTTATATACCAGTTGGCTTTACTTGCCTTGGGTGCTTAAACCATTATGGAGTCCACTGGTAGAATTGAACGGCACTAAGCGCAAATGGTTCTTAGCAATGCAATTCCTGGTTTCATTGGCGTTTCTAGGTATAGGCCTATCATTACCAACAAATGCATTCTTTCTTATTTCATTGGCATTTTTCTGGATGGCTGCATTCGCCTCAGCAACCAATGACATTGCATCTGATGGTTATTACATGATTGGCTTATCTCAAAAAAAACAATCCTTCTTTATAGGAATGCGAAGCACTTTTTACCGAATGGCCATGGTTACTGGTCAAGGACTTTTGGTGATTTTTGCCGGCTTCCTTGAGAATCAATACGGAGACAATACAAAAGCTTGGTCCATAACAATGGTAGCGGCATCTGTTCTTATGTTGATCCTGACTATTTCAAATATGTTCGCAGCGCCAAAATTTGAATTAGGTGTTGAATCAAAAAAAGATAAGCCTGAAAATTTTTGGCAGGTATTTGAAACGTTTTTCAGAAAGAAACAGATTGGATTGGCCTTATTATTCATCCTTACCTATCGGTTAGGCGAGTCACAATTGGTAAAAATGGCGTCCCCTTTTTTATTGGATGATAAAACCGTAGGGGGATTGGCGTATTCCACTGAAGCCGTTGGCACCATTTACGGGACTGTTGGTGTCATCATGTTGTCATTGGGAGGAATCCTTGGGGGTATCCTCATATCTAGAGATGGCCTCAAAAAATGGATGGTTCCCATGCTCTTGTCATTGAACCTTCCCAATGTATTGTATGCTTTGCTTGCATTTACACATACAGATAGCTTGTGGGCCGTAATTAGCACAGTGGTCGTAGAGCAATTTGGTTACGGGTTTGGCTTTGCTGCCTTTCTGGTTTATCTCATATATGTTGCCGAGGGTGCCTCAAAAACATCACATTACGCCTTGGCCACAGGATTTATGGCCTTAGGTATGATGTTGCCCGGAATGCTCAGTGGATACATCCAGGAATGGCTAGGTTATGATGGTTTTTTCCTTTGGGTCGTAATCGCTGCACTACCCGCTTTTCTAGTCGTACGTTTTTTGAATTACCCCGCCGATTATGGCAAAAAAACCTCCAATGAAAATGATTGAATCTAAAGGTGATATCCTAGACGCAAAAAAATTATCCCTTAAGCAGAAAGTGGGACAACTATTTATGCCTGCGGTATTTATCAATGATTCTGAAGAGGAAGTTCAGAAAATGGAAGCGCTCATACGTGCAGCCAATATTGGAGCATTATGTTTCTTTCATAGTCGTGCCAGCGCCGCGACAAACTTTGAAGGCAAGAAAAAAATCATCCACAATGATAACAGCTACGCAAGGTTAGTTTCATTAATTGAGCGTTATCAGACTGCTGCCCCATATCCATTGCTAATAGCCATTGATGCCGAGTGGGGATTGGCCATGCGAATAGAAAACACACCACAATACCCTTATGCAATTGGCTTAGGTGCGATTCAAGATCAAGAGGGAATTCTTATTGAATTAGGAAAGAAAATTGGGGAGGATTGCAAAAATGTGGGGATTCACTGGAATCTATCACCAGTTGCGGATATTAACAACAATCCCAATAACCCTGTTATTGGTTATCGCTCATTTGGTGATGATAAAACTAAAGTATACAGGAAAGCTCAAGCTTTCATAGACGGTATGACCAGTGTAGGTATCCTGAATTCACTTAAACATTTCCCTGGTCATGGCGATACCGCTACGGATTCACATTTAGGCCTACCTGTGATCAATAAATCCAAAGCGGAATTTTTGGAAAATGAAATTTATCCATTCAAGAAATTAATCGATAAAGGTGTTGATTCGGTAATGGTAGGCCACTTGCAGGTTCCTGCATTGGATGATTCAGGAAATCCTGCCACCACTTCCCGAACCATTATTGATGGCTTATTACGAAATCAACTTGGGTTTGAAGGTGTAATCATATCAGATGCGTTGAATATGCACGCAGTTTCCAAAAAATACACTACGAAAGGTAGTTTGGAAGCCAAGGCCTTTGATGCTGGAATGGACATGATGTGTTTTTCTGAGCATCCGGTCGAGGGAATAGATGAAATTTTGAAAACCGCTACCCCCGAACGCATTCAAGAAAGCTTTGAAAGAGTATGGCATTTAAAGAGAAAAGCCATGGCTTCAAATCCTACCAAGTTTACTAAAAGCAAACTGGATTATAACGAACTCAATACAGAATTGGCCCGTTTTTCCATTACTGAATATTACGGAAACGAGAGTCAATTAGACCTGATTAAATCGGATTCATTCCTCAATCTGTCCATTGGAAAATGTATTGGAAATTATTTTTCGACTGCGATTGAGTTAAATTATAACGCCCAGCATCATTATATCGATGTAGACAATCTGGAGGAAATCAAAAAAGCGTTATACAAATCCGATAATGCAGTGTTGGCATTGTTTCCCCCGGCGGCAAAGCCCAAAGACCAATTTGAAATAAAACCAGAATTGCTGGAATTTATCCGTGATATCGTGCAGAAGAAAAACATGCTCATCTATCTGTTTGGAAATCCCTACGTCTCAGATATATTAGGATTAAATGGGAAATCCAACGTGGTCTTTGCTTATCAATGTTTCGAGTCTTTTCAAAAAGTTGCCTTTGAGCATTTTTCGGATAAATTGGAAGCTAAGGGAAAATTACCGGTTCAACTAAAATTTCTGAATAAGCCATGAAAATTCAAAAGGTATTGGGCATGATGTCTGGCACGTCCTTGGATGGTTTGGATTTAGCCTATTGTCATTTTTGGGAATCTGAATCCGGTTGGGAATTTAAAATTGAAAAAACCAAGGAGATTGGTTATTCTAAGGATTGGAGAGATCGATTGAAGAATGCCATTAGAATGTCAAATGAAGCCCATGCTGAATTGGATTTGGTCTATGGGGAATGGTTGGGCGAACAAGCACGCATTTTCATTGAAGAATCCGATATTCCTGTTGATTTTATTGCGAGCCACGGGCATACTTCACATCATAGACCAGAAGATGGCGTTACCTTTCAACTGGGAAATGGTCAAGTTCTTGCGGATTCGAGTAACCTACAAGTCATATGTGATTTTCGAAGTCAAGATGTGAAATTGGGGGGACAAGGGGCACCTTTGGTTCCTATCGGAGATAGCTTGTTGTTCAATTCTTATGATTTTTGCTTGAATCTTGGAGGAATAAGCAATGTTTCTTTTCAAAGGGATGGAAAGCGAATTGCTTTTGATATAGGAATGGCCAACATGCCATTAAACTACATCACTGAACAAATGGGTTTGGCTTATGACGAAGATGGACAAATTGCGAGCAAAGGAAAGATAGATAAGGATTTGTTGGCAAAACTGAATGGTTTGGCCTATTATGATTTACCCCATCCAAAATCCACCGGCTATGAATGGTTCATCGCTAAGGTACTTCCTTTGTTGAAGGCATCAAAATCTTCAAATCAAGATCTTCTACATACATTGATTCATCACAATTGCATTCAAATTGCCAAAGCAATACATCGCCATGTAACCAATCCGAAAAATAAACTATTGACTACAGGTGGAGGTGCACTAAATTCCTTTTTCATAGCGGTACTTCAGGAGCATTTAGGCCCCACTGTAGAAGTGGTGATTCCCTCAAAAACCTTGATAGCGTATAAAGAGGCTTTGGTATTCGCATTTATGGGTGTCCTACGCAGCCAGCAAAAAATAAATGTATTATCCTCAGTAACGGGTGCTGATTCCGATTCCGTTAGTGGAGCCATTTTTCAACCACAAGGCATCAACTAGCCGCCACGATTCTTTTTGGTTTTCGCGTGAACAGAACCAACAATAAGGAAACCATTCCACAAATTGCCAAACCAGCAAAAAGAGGCCAAACACTATCTGCGATGAACTCGCCTATAAAAGTAGCTATGGGAATTGCCAAGATGGTAGAAATACAACCATTAATAGCTGCGCCAATTCCTGCAATATGCCCAATTGGCTCCATGGCAATTGAACGGTAATTACCCCACATAAACCCGAGGCAGAAGAACTGTACCGTTAGAAATCCTACCAAAACATAAATATTAGGATTCGGGGAATTCCAAAACAACAACACATACAATACCGCAATACTGCAAAAGGCAGCTAACGCCATAATTGACAACTTGCGCATCCCAAATCGCATTACAAGTGTCCCATTGGTAAATGTTGACAATCCTATTGATATTGCCAAGCCTGCAAAAATGTATGGAAATGCCTCTTTCAAATCATACTGATTTTCAAATATGTGTTGGGAGGAACTTAAATACACCAAGAATGAACCTGTTACCAGTCCTGACACAAAGGTAAACACCACCGTATCCCTATATTTAAAAAACTCCTTTAATCCGTCAACAAACACATGTCGGGTAAATGGGATTTTATATTCAGGCTTTAAGGTTTCAACTTGTCTTTTCCAAAACCAGATAACTACGATGGCTCCAAAAAACAATTGAATGTAAAAAATAGCTCTCCAATCAAATGCATCCAAAATCAACTTCCCAAAAGCTGGCGCAACAACTGGTACAAGAATAAAGAAGGCCACTACAAATGACATGATCTTTGCCATGTAATCCCCTTTATACGTATCACGAATTATGGATATGGCCAAAGTCCTTGGCGCAGAAAGTCCAATTCCCTGAAGAATACGCCCTACCACCATTATTTCAAGGGATGGCGCCATAACACAGATAACACTTGCGATGGCAAACAATGCAAACCCCAAGTATACTACTGGCTTTCTTCCAAAGGAATCTGATAATGGACCAAAAATCAATTGACCCAGTCCGAGTCCAAGAAAAATCATGGTAATCAGCATTTGATTATCCGTAGTGCTAAAGCTGTTGATAGCTTCACTAATATTGGAAATTGCCGGCAACAAAGCGTCAATTGCCAAGGCAACTATGGACATCAAAGCAGCCATCAAGGCCACAAACTCAAAGTTGGGTTTTTGATTTTCGTTTTGCATTCGGCAAAATTACACATCCCCTATTGAGCATTGAACTATTTTATGAAGTATTTATGTTATGAATCCAACTTTAAAACGAAGCTTTCCAAATTGCTTTGATGGTATTAAAGTGGAATGTTTCCATGTTTCTTTTTTGGTGTATGCACTTGCTTCTTCTCTAACATGGCAAAGGCCTTTACTAACTTACGTCTAGTGTTTTCCGGCAAAATGACCTCATCAATAAAGCCTCTTCGGGCTGCGCGATACGGATTTGCAAATTTATCGGCATATTCAGCCTCTTTTTCTTTCAATTTTGCTTCAGGATCTTCAGCAGCGGCAATCTCTCTTCGGAATATTATCTCACTTGCACCTTTGGCACCCATAACCGCTATTTCTGCCCCTGGCCATGCAAAGTTGAAATCCGCTCCGATGTGCTTGGAATTCATCACATCATAGGCCCCACCATACGCTTTTCGTGTTATAACTGTTACTCGAGGTACCGTAGCCTCACTAAGTGCATAAAGTAATTTTGCTCCATGCATAATGATCCCATTCCATTCCTGGTCTGTTCCCGGCAAGAATCCCGGCACATCTACAAGCACCAATAATGGGATGTTGAATGCATCACAGAATCTTGTAAATCTGGCTGCTTTTGCCGAGCTATTCACGTCAAGAACACCTGCCAAGAATAAAGGTTGATTGGCAATTATACCGACACTTCTCCCTCCTATTCTTGAAAAACCCACAATAATGTTTTCAGCAAAATCCTTATGGATCTCATAAAATGAATCGGTGTCAACTATCCCCTCGATTACCTCATGCATGTCATAAGGTTTGTTTGGATTATCAGGCACTATTTTTGACAACTCCGTTCTAATTTCATCGCCTAATTCATAGGAATGCTTCTTAGGTTTTTCGGTGTTGTTTTGCGGCAAATAATCCAACAGTCTTTTAATGTCATCTAAACAAGCAGCATCATTTGACGACGTTTTATGTGCAACTCCAGATTTTACTGCATGCGTGCTGGCACCACCCAATTCTTCTGATGTAACTTCTTCGTTCGTTACGGTTTTTACCACGTTGGGTCCAGTTACAAACATATAGCTTGTCTCTTCGACCATAATAATAAAATCGGTCATAGCTGGTGAGTACACAGCACCCCCGGCACATGGCCCCATTACCGCTGAAATTTGGGGAATAACACCAGATGCTTGCACATTTCTATAAAAGATATCTGCATACCCACCTAATGATTTCACCCCTTCTTGGATTCGTGCACCTCCCGAGTCATTCAAACCAATAACTGGGGCTCCGACCTTCATGGCCAAATCCATCACCTTACAGATTTTCTCTGCATGTGTTTCAGACAATGCACCTCCAAACACGGTAAAATCCTGGGCATAAACGTAAACCAACCTCCCATTTACGGTTCCATAACCTGTTACCACACCATCACCGTAATATTGTTCTTTGTCCATCCCAAAGTCTGTGGTTCGATGCGTCACTAATATGCCCATTTCTTCAAAGGAACCTTCATCCAGCAAATAATGGATTCGCTCACGAGCAGTAAGCTTTTTCTTTTGATGTTGTTTTTCAATCCGTTTTTCCCCTCCTCCAAGTCGTGCTTGAGCCAGTTTTTCATTTAGAATCTTCAATTTGGAATCCATAGTACTTAGTTTGTAGGGAGTTGAATTATTTTTTGATCATCCAGATATTTTCGCAATACCATCATCGCCGCTATTTGTGCTTCGTTGGATTTGGCTTCCATTATCTTTTCTGGAGTGTAGTAATTTTTCACGAAATGGGTGTCAAAATTCCCGGATCTAAAAGCGTCGTGTGCCATCACAAATGCCCCAAAGGGAAGCGTGGTCTGAACACCCTTTACTTTGTAATCCCGAATTGCCTGCAACATCAATTCAATGGATTCTTCGCGGGTTTCGCCATAGGTGATAAGCTTAGACAACATTGGATCATAATAAATCGGGATATCCATACCCTCTTCAAATCCATTGTCTACCCGGATGCCATCGCCCACAGGTAACTTATAGGTTTCTAAATTACCGACACTTGGTAAGAAATCATTCAAAGGGTCTTCAGCGTAAACCCTTAGTTCCATGGCATGACCTTTAATGGTCAAATCTTCTTGTTTTAAGGATAGTGCTTCCCCACGAGCCACTTTGATTTGTAGCTCTACTAAATCGACTCCAGATATAAGTTCGGTAACTGGATGCTCTACTTGCAAACGGGTATTCATTTCTAAAAAGTAGAAATTGTGATCCGCATCCAATAAGAATTCCACAGTTCCCGCACCCACATAATCACAGGCTTTGGCCACTTTTATGGCCGCTTCCCCCATTTCATTTCGCAATACCGCGGACAGTACGGAAGAAGGTGCCTCTTCAACTACTTTTTGGTGTCTACGCTGAATACTGCATTCGCGTTCAAAAAAGTGTAGAACGTTACCATGTGTATCAGCCATTACCTGTATTTCAATATGACGCGGGGAGGTAACATACTTTTCAACAAAGACCGAACCATCACCAAAAGCGGAAGTGGCTTCACTTATTGCCCGCTCCATTCCAGATTTCAAATCTGCTTCCTTTTCCACAATGCGCATTCCTTTTCCACCACCCCCAGCTGAAGCCTTTATTAAAACCGGATATCCAATTTCATTGGCGATTTCCTGTGCTTTCTTTGGGTCTGTAATGGCTTCATCTATACCCGGCACCATGGGGATGTCGTAGGATTTCACTGCTTCTTTTGCTGCCAACTTGCTCCCCATAATCCGTATGGCTTTGGATTTAGGCCCAATAAAAGTCAAACCATTACGCTCAACGGCTTCAGCAAAATCGGCATTTTCACTTAAGAATCCATAGCCTGGGTGAATACCATCAACGTTTCGTTCTTTGGCAACGGCAATGATTTTATCCCCCAATAGATAGGACTTATTGGAGGGTGCCTCTCCAACACATACAGCTTCATCCGCAAAACGTACATGAGGTGCATTCCGGTCTACTTCTGAAAAAATAGCAACAGTCCGAATTCCCATTTTCTTTGCAGTCCGCATTACCCGTAAAGCAATTTCGCCTCTATTGGCGACCAATATTTTTTTCATGCTGGAATTATTCAAATTCTATGAGTAGTTGTTTTTTATCTACCGCATCTCCTTTACTTACCGCGATTTTCTTTATCGTTCCGTTCCGTGGAGATGTAATAATGTTCTCCATTTTCATAGCCTCAAGTATGATCAGTTGATCATCTTCCTGTACTTCGGTTCCAACAGCAATGGAAATATCCAATATAAGTCCCGGCATTGGCGCTGAAATTGAATTGATGTTTTTGGCTCCATTCTTTGCGAATCCCATTTTGTCAATCAATACATCCAAAGGGGTATCAATTTCCACAACATACGCACTACCATTCACATCAACGGTATAGGTACGTTCGTGAAAATTGGATTTTAAGAACTTAATATGAAACGATTTTCCTTCATGTAGCAAATGCAGGCTATCTTCGCCGGTTTTCTGAAGGTCCAATGTGGAAATCTGTTTTTCGTCCAACTCGTATTCCAGTTGTCCGTCTACCTTGAGTTTATAGGATTTTTCCATAAAATTTATGCTCAACAGTTAGCTAGATAAATATAAGGTTTAAGCTGTATATCGTAGCAAAGCTATCTCTAATTCCTTTTGCGATTCATGACATTGATCATTGATTATTTAGATAGGCTGAACTAATTATGCAAATGAGTTTGAAGATAAGAATCTTATCAAATGCTTACTTTTGGGATTAAATAAATCGTTTATGTTAATCTTGGGGATTGCCGGCGGAACCGGCTGTGGAAAAACCACTGTTGTCAATCAAATTGTGGAAGAACTGCCTGAAAATGAAGTGGGTGTCATTTCACAGGATTCCTATTACAACGATTTGGCCCATTTAACCAAGGAAGAAAGGGGTAAAATCAATTTTGACCACCCTAATTCCATTGATTTTGAGCTCTTGATTTCTCATCTTCAGCAATTGAAGAATGGACAATCCATCGAAAAACCAATCTATTCATTTGTAGAAGAAACCCGATTGGCGGAAACGGAGTTGACCCTACCAAGAAAGGTTATGATCGTTGAGGGCATATTGGTTTTGAGCAATCCACAACTACGGGAGATGTTCGATATTAAGATTTATGTGCATGCCGATTCAGACGAGCGTTTAATCCGACGTCTTCAAAGGGATATCAAGGAACGTGGACATGACTTGGAAAAAGTGCTTAATCGCTATCAAACTGCGGTTAAACCCATGCATCAGCAATTTATTGAACCATCCAAGGAGTTTGCGGACATCATCATCCCTAACAACCATTACAACACTGTGGCGGTGGATATGGTCAGAACCATTATCAACGAAAGATTAGGTTGATATGATTATACACGATTTGTTTAACAAAAAGTGGTTCAAGTTTATGCGGAACATTTATGTTCTGGTACTTACGGCTTTTGCGGTTTGGATGCTTTTTTTTGATGCAAATTCGTTTTTGATTCACCAGGAATTAAACCAAGAGATCAAGAAATTGGAAAAGCAAAAAGAATTCCTTCAAGGTGAAATAGATAAAGACAAAATTATACTCGACAAACTTTCCAATAAGGAAGAACTTGAAAAATTTGCCCGGGAGAAATATTATATGAGGAAGGCAAATGAAGAGATTTTTCTTATCGAGTACGAGGATAGCCTTAAGTTGAAGAAAAATGAGTGAACATCTTTTATTTGCCGATTTTCCCAAAGTTTCATCCAAGGAGTGGAAGCAAAAGATCCAGTTTGACCTTAAAGGTGCAGATTACAATGAGGCTCTGGTATGGGAATCACTTGAAGGCATAAAAGTTAAGCCTTTCTATCATTCAGAAGATCTGCAAAACATAAAGACCGTTACCTTATCTAAGGATCATGATTGGAAAATTGGGCAATCTATTTATGCCGGGGATTTGACCAAGGGTAATGCTAAGATTAAAGATTGTATTTCTAGAGGTGCTGAAAGTTTGATAATTACCATTCCAGATGACAGTTCCGATTATTCAATTTTGTTTGAGGGTATAGATTTAAGTCCAATCCCGCTGCACTTCCAATTTAAATCCTTGAACCCACTGGCGGTTTCAAGATTGCTGGAATTTTTAGACACCCAAAAGCCAAAAACTTTTTTACATCTTGACATTATTGGGAATCTCGCCCAAAACGGGAATTGGTTCCATAATCTAGAAAAAGACCATCAATTACTGGAAGAGATACTTGCCTTGAAAAGCAAATTTCAATTTTGCGCAATCCTAGGGGTCAATATGGGATTGTATCAAAATTCAGGAGCCAACATGGTGCAACAATTGGCTTATGGAATTTCTCATGCCAACGAGTATTTGAATCATTTCATAAATGGACTAGCATCGGAAATTGGTGATACTCTTCAAATTCAATTCAAGGTAGCTATAGGCAGTAACTACTTCTTTGAAATCGCCAAGCTAAGAGCTTTACGTTGGCTATGGTCTTCCTTGTGCAATGCATATAAAATCAATTCAGACTGCCATATTTTAGCGCTACCGTCCAAGCGGAACAAAACCCTTTATGATTACAATGTGAACCTGTTGCGTACTACATCAGAATGCATGGCCGCGATTTTGGGAGGGGCGGATACTGTTTGCAATATGCCTTACGATGCCATATACCACAAGGACAATGAATTTGGAGATCGTATTGCGCGTAATCAGTTGCTGTTATTAAAGGATGAGAGTTACTTCAACAATGGTGCATATGCAGCTGAAGGCAGTTACTATATAGAGGCACTAACGGAACAGCTAGCAGAAAAAGCGCTGGCCCTGTTCAAACAAATTGAAGCCGCTGGCGGATTTCTTTCGGAACTCAAGAAAGGTAACATTCAAAAAAAGATAAAAGAAAGTGGCGCAAAAGAGCAACTATTGTTTGATGAAGGAGAGATCACATTACTGGGCACCAATAAATTCCAGAATCCTGAAGATCGGATGAAGGACAACCTAGAGCTTTATCCCTTTGTTAAAATCCACGCACGCAAGACCATCATAGAACCTATTATCGAAAAACGTTTGTCTGAGAACATTGAAAAAAATCGATTGGATTATGAGTAGGAAGGATGTCTCCCTTATACAACTAGTTGAAAACACGGAAAACCAAAACAATAGTAAGGATACCGCCCAACTGGATTATGCAGCCGGTATAGTACCATTCTTGCGCGGTCCTTATTCCACCATGTATGTGCTCCGTCCTTGGACCATTAGACAATATGCCGGGTTTTCCACCGCCGAAGAGAGTAATGCATTTTACCGCAGGAATCTTGAAGCTGGCCAAAAGGGACTATCAGTTGCCTTTGACTTACCAACCCATAGAGGATATGATAGTGACAATCCAAGAGTAGTTGGGGATGTTGGAAAAGCTGGTGTAGCCATAGATTCTGTAGAGGATATGAAGATCCTTTTTGATGGTATTCCATTGGATAAAATGTCTGTTTCCATGACCATGAACGGTGCAGTAATTCCAATAATGGCATTCTATATTGTGGCGGCCCTGGAACAAGGAGTGAAAATGGAACAACTTTCCGGAACCATCCAAAATGACATCCTTAAAGAGTTCATGGTGCGCAATACCTATATCTACCCTCCCGCCCCATCCATGCAATTGGTAGCCGACATCTTTGAATTTACCAGTCAAAACATGCCGCGTTTCAACAGTATAAGTATCTCTGGTTACCATATGCACGAAGCTGGAGCACCAGCAGCAATGGAATTGGCTTACACGCTATCTGATGGTATTGAGTACATAAGAACAGGAATAAAGGCAGGTCTAAAAATTGATGAGTTCGCTCCTCGACTATCCTTCTTTTGGGGTATTGGTATGAATCATTTTACTGAAATTGCCAAGATGCGTGCAGGTAGAATGTTGTGGGCCAAGTTGGTCAAGGATTTTAATCCGGAAAACCAAAAATCGCTGATGCTTCGCACCCATAGTCAAACCAGTGGCTGGAGTCTTACCGAACAAGATCCGTTCAATAACGTGGCACGGACTACAATTGAAGCAATGGCAGCTGCATTTGGAGGAACCCAGAGTCTTCATACCAATGCCTTGGACGAAGCCATTGCATTACCAACCGATTTTTCAGCTCGAATTGCTAGAAACACCCAAATCTATCTGCAGCAAGAAACCCATATCACCAAAACCGTAGATCCGTGGGCGGGCAGTGTGTTGGTAGAACAACTAACATCCAAAATCGCAGCGGAAGCTTGGGAGCTGATACAGGAAGTAGAAAAATTGGGCGGAATGACCAAAGCTATTGAAGCAGGAATACCCAAAATGCGTATTGAGGAAGCTGCAGCAAAGAAGCAAGCACGAATTGATAGTGGTCAAGATGCAATCATAGGTGTGAACAAATACCAATTGAAAGATGAGGATGAGCTTCAAATTCTTGAAGTTGACAATGATAAAGTACGAAAGCAACAGGTAGATCAGCTCCAAAAATTAAAAGCTACAAGAGATGAAAAAGCCGTTCAATTGGCGTTGACACGGATTTCAGCAGCCTCTCAAAAGGCAATGAACCATGAAACCGAACGGGAAAATTTGCTAGCTTTAGCAGTGGAAGCCGCAAAATTGAGGGCTTCCTTAGGTGAAATCAGTGATGCAATGGAAAAGGCCTTTGGTCGATACCGTGCAAAAATCCAATCGTTTACAGGCGTGTACTCCAAAGAAATCAAAAACGACGAAAGTTTTGCCAAAGCTCAAAAAATGGCAGATGAATTTGCGGTTGTAGAAGGAAGACGTCCGCGGATTATGGTAGCCAAAATGGGTCAGGATGGACATGATCGTGGCGCAAAAGTAGTTGCTACCGGCTATGCGGATTTAGGTTTTGATGTCGACATAGGTCCATTGTTCCAAACACCGGCAGAAGTTGCAAAACAAGCCGTTGAAAACGATGTGCATGTCTTGGGAATTTCTTCTCTTGCCGGAGGACATAAAACCTTGGTCCCTGAAGTTGTTAAGGAGCTCAAAAATCACAATCGAGAAGATATTATGGTTATTGTTGGCGGGGTAATTCCCAAACAGGATTATGCCCACTTGCTGGAGCATGGAGCAGTGGCGGTTTTTGGGCCAGGTACCAAAATCAGTGATGCGGCCATTCAAATACTAAAGATTTTAATGGAGTAATGGACCATAACCCATTAGTAATTATAACTTTAACTTTCTTTAACGCACCCAAGCTTGGTTATTCACCTTCTGTTAACAAAATACATTTTTTAGCGTCTTAAATAATCGTATTTTTAGCCCCTAACTTACTATGAAATGGGCAAGATAATTGCTATTGCAAATCAAAAGGGCGGAGTAGGTAAAACAACCACCACAGTAAACTTGGCAGCCTCACTAGGTGTACTGGAGAAAAAGGTTTTGTTGATTGATGCTGACCCTCAAGCCAATGCCACCTCAGGTTTAGGGATAGACGTGGACAGTGTTGAAAAGGGCACGTATCAGCTATTGGAACATACCCTAGGTGTAAATGACGTAATCATCCCAACAGATTCCCCAAATGTAGATTTAATCCCGGCACACATAGATCTAGTTGCCATAGAGATTGAACTGGTAGACAAGGACAATCGGGAATATATGATGAAAGAGGCGTTGCGTGAATTGGGCGATCGCTACGATTTTGTTCTGATTGATTGTGCACCATCTTTGGGATTATTGACACTGAATGCATTAACTGCAGCAGATTCCGTAATGATTCCAATCCAATGTGAATACTTTGCATTAGAAGGTTTGGGGAAATTATTGAACACCGTAAAAAGTGTCCAAAAAATCCATAACAATGATTTGGATATCGAAGGTATGCTACTTACCATGTATGATTCTAGACTTCGGTTATCCAATCAAGTTGTTGAAGAAGTTAAAAAACACTTTGCGGATATGGTTTTTGACACCATTATCCAAAGAAACGTTAGGCTTAGCGAGGCCCCAAGTTATGGGGAGAGCATTATTAAATACGATGCTAGTAGTAAAGGTGCTACCAATTACCTCAACTTAGCCAATGAAATATTGAAGAAAAACAAGGAGAAAGTTTAGATGGCGAAAGCAACCAAAAAACAGGCTTTGGGTAGAGGCCTGTCCGCGCTATTGAAGGACCCGGAAAACGATATACAATCCGTATCTGACAAAAACGCTGACAAGGTAATCGGTAATGTGGTAGAACTTGATGTGGAATCCATTGAGGTCAATCCTTTTCAACCACGTTCCAACTTTAATGATGAATCCTTACAAGAACTAGCGAGTTCCATTAGGGAATTGGGCATCATCCAACCTATTACCGTAAGGAAACTGGATTTCAATAAATTTCAGTTGGTATCAGGTGAACGTAGGTTTCGAGCTTCCAAGATTGTAGGGTTGGAAACCATTCCTGCTTACATCCGAATTGCCAATGATCAAGAATCGTTGGAAATGGCCTTGGTTGAGAATATCCAAAGACAGGATCTTGATCCTATTGAAATTGCATTGTCCTATCAAAGATTGATTGATGAAGTAAAAGTCACTCAAGAAAAACTAAGTGATCGTGTCGGAAAAAAACGCTCAACAATCACCAACTACTTACGCTTATTGAAATTACACCCTATTATCCAAACAGGCATGAGAGATGGGTTTGTAAGCATGGGTCATGGACGGGCGCTTATTAATATTGAAAAGAAGAAGGATCAAATCAATATTTATGAAAAAATCGTTTCCGACGGTTTATCTGTTCGTGAAACTGAGCGTTTGGTAAAAAGTTACAAGGAGGCGAAAATTGAGAAAGACCCAAGTAAAAAAGCAGCCTTAACCAAAGAAGTGCCCAACTTTGTAACCAAGGGTATTGACGCTTTAAAATCACACCTTTCAGCCAAAGTAGATGTTACCACCTCCGCTAATGGAAAAGGAAAAATTGTGATTCCATTTCATTCGAAGGAAGAATTCCAGCGTTTAAGAAAATTATTGACTGGTGATTAAAAAGCTCTTTTTTTTAAGCTTTCTTTTCTTATTTCTTAGTATTGCCCATGGGCAAGAGGATGAGATCCAGAAACCTCCAACAGCAGTTGATTCCTTGACGCAGGACTTGGAAAGAGAAGGGATTACATTGGACGATGTCACCTATGAGAAAAAAAGAATCAATCCATTAGCCCCCAGTAAAGCAGCCTTCTATTCTGCAATTTTACCTGGGCTTGGACAAATCTATAATAAGCGCTATTGGAAAGCCCCCATCGTTTGGGGAGCAATTGGAACAGCGGTTTATACCTATTCCTTCAACAACACCGAATACAATCGTGCCCGGGACGCATTTAAGCGTAGACGCGCTGGTTTTACCGATGATGAATTTTACGATATCAATGGTGATGGCCAAGGACCTGATTTATCGTTGGAAGCCCTCCAAGATGCGCAAGAGAGAGCACAACGTGACAGGGATTTATCCTTGTTGATTTCTATTGCGCTCTACGCATTGAATATCATCGACGCCAATGTAGATGCCCATTTGAAGCAATACAATGTAGATGACAACCTCTCCGTTGATTTCAAACCCTATTTAGATTTAAATCCCTTTACCAGCAATCCGAATTACGGGATGGCACTGGTCATAAAATTCTGATGTATGAAAATTGGTTTGTTCGGATATGGCAAAATGGGGAAGATGATTGAACGAATCGCTACAGAACGCGGCCATACCATCGTTGCAAAAATAGATTTGGAAAACACCAACATTCCATTTGAGGCGATGGACGTAGCTATCGACTTTAGCACCCCTGATTCAGCCTTTGGTAACATCACCTCTTGTTTTAAAAACAAAGTCCCTGTTATTTCTGGAACAACAGGTTGGTTAGATCAGTATGATGAAGCAATAAAAATTTGCAAGGATCAGCAAAGCGCATTTATCTATGCTTCCAACTTTAGTTTAGGTGTAAATGTTTTTTTTGAACTCAATGCCTATCTGGCCAAAATGATGAAAGGTCTCAATCAATATAATGTTGAACTAGAGGAAATACACCATACCCAGAAATTGGATGCCCCTAGCGGAACGGCAATTAGTTTAGCAGAAGGCATTGTGGACCATTCAAATTATAGCGGTTGGGTATTGGACAAGAAAGCTGAAAACAGTATTACCATCAATTCCAAGCGGGAAGGTTCGGTGCCTGGCACCCACACCATAAGCTATGGAAGTCAGGTTGACGAAATTCAAATCAAACATACGGCTCATAATCGTGAAGGATTTGCACTGGGAGCTGTGATTGCAGCAGAATGGATTCAAGGAAAAACTGGTGTTTTTTCCATGAAAGACGTGTTAAATCTTACATAACGTAGTAACAATAAGCAAGACATCAAGTCTCACAAATAAATATTTTTATGGACGGAACACAATGGATCATCTTTATTTTGATCATTCAGGTCATTCACTTTTTAGGCACCTGGAAACTCTACGTAAAAGCTGGCCGTAAAGCTTGGGAAGCAGCTATTCCCATTTATAATGGTATTGTATTGATGAAAATCATCAATCGTCCTTGGTGGTGGGTTCTCCTATTGTTCATCCCAATTATAAATCTCTTGATGTTCCCTGTAGTCTGGGTAGAGACCATTAGAAGTTTTGGCAAGAATTCATTGTTGGAAACCTGGGCCGTTATATTGACCCTGGGTTTTTACATTTATTACGTCAATTATTTTGAGGAGGTTGAATATATTGAAGACCGTAGCCTAAAACCACGAACTGGTTTAGGCGAATGGGTGAGTTCAATCGTATTTGCTATTGTGGCAGCAACCTTTGTCCATACTTATTTTATTCAACCCTACGTAATACCAACAGGGTCTTTGGAACGAACCTTACGAATTGGGGATTTTTTGTTTGTGAGTAAATTCCATTATGGCGCACGCGTACCAATGACCACCATGGCGGCTCCTATGGTGCATGATACCTTACCAGTACTTAAAACCCGCTCCTATTTGGCAGATGTAAGTCCAGAAACCTACAAAACCTCTTGGATCAATAAACTCAGGCTACCCTATATGCGTTTGCCTGGCTTTAATGAGGTAAAAAAGAATGACATTGTGGTTTTTAGTTTACCCTCGGACACCTTACATCAATTTTTCAGGGCAGAAAAAGCGGTAAAGAAACCAATAGACAAAAAGTCCAACTACGTAAAACGATGTGTGGGTACACCCGGTGATTCATTGGCTGTTATTGATGGATTTGTGCATATCAACGGAGAACGTTTACAACTGTCCGATCGTGCGAAAGTCATGTATTTCTATACCATTTATTCGCAAAAAGGAGTGTCCAGCAAAGCTTTGGCCGAGGTAGATGCAGCTGATTATAGTAGAAAGTACATAACAGCCACATTGAATGAAAACCAGGCTAACGGTCTATCTCCTTTCATCAGAGGTGCATACAAGAACAATCAAGGACAAATTGAAATCATTACCGACGAAAAAGGAATACCTGCAGATGCAATCCGACAATTACGTTTGTCTTTATCCGAAGAGCGTCCATTTTCTCGCTTGGCCAATATGACGGATGAAATGGTAGAACAACTGCGTAACAACCCTGAAATAGATTCGGTGATCAGAACGAATGAACCCAAGGGTAAATACGGCGGTTCCTATCCACAAAAACCTAATCTATATCCGTGGAACAATGACAATTTTGGACCAATATATTTACCAGAAGCAGGTGCAACGGTCGAAATCAATGCCAGAACCATTCCGCTTTATAAGAAGATAATTCGGGATTATGAGTACAACGATGTAAAAGTTTCAGGACAAAAAGTTTTGATCAATGGTGAGGAGGCCAACTCGTATACCTTTAAACAAGATTATTATTGGATGATGGGCGACAACAGGGATAGCTCTGAAGACAGTCGCACATGGGGATATGTACCTGCCAACCACATAGTAGGAAAGCCTGTATTTCTTTGGTTGAGCTTTGACAATTTCAAAGACGGATTTTTCAATTGGCGTCCGCGCTGGGACCGTGTATTCACTACCGTTGGGGGAAGTGGAGAACCTGTGTCCTATCGCTGGTATTTTGTTGCCGCCGTTTTAGGATGGTTTGTCTTTGATTTCTTTCGGAAACGAAAAAAGAAAATGTAGAATAAGGGATAACCCCACCATAATGTCCAAGGTTCTTCTTCATCCAACGTATTTTCCAAGTATCACCAATTTTGCGGTGATGGTTCAAAAAAATATTCTTTGGGAGGCAGAAGATAACTTTCAAAAGCAAACCTACCGGAATCGCTGTTATATCTGCACGGATCAAGGCAAACACATGCTCAATATCCCGATAAAGCATGTTGGCGGGAAAGAAGGCAGGCAAAAATACAAGGATGTTGTTATTGACCATTCAGAGAATTGGCAAAAACAACATTGGCGAACCCTGGAAACCGCATATCGGACCTCTCCTTTCTTTGAGTATTTTGAAGATGATTTAAAACCCCTATTTGAAACTAACGCCACAAATCTCTTCCAATTCAATCTTAAAACCATAGCAACTATTGGTGACTGCTTAGGCATTAACTTATCACAAGATTTTACGGAAAAATACATCTTAGACCCCAATGAATCCGTTGATGCAAGAATCCTCGTGAATGCCAAAAAAGACAATCAAGTGATGACTCCAGAATACACTCAGGTATTTGGCGAAAGACATGGCTTTATACCAAATCTCAGTGTGCTGGATTTGCTCTTCAATGAGGGACCAAGTACTTTAGACTACCTAAAGAACGTCCGTTTAGATTTTCTGGATGCTTAGGTTCCTTATCCATTATGGCATCCATTTTTTAGTCCCAATTGCAATTGGATTACTACTATTTAAAGAAAACCGTTTAAAAATCACCCTAATTTTACTGGCTGGAATGCTAATTGACATTGATCATTTATGGGCAGACCCAATTTTTGATAGTAACAGATGCAGTATCAATTTTCATTTTCTACATAGCTATTGGGCCATACTGATTTACTGTATTCTACCATTTTTTAAACCAACACGATTAATCGGTCTTGCGCTTATCATTCATATCATTGCCGATTTCTCCGATTGCCTCTTAATGTCACTTGAGTTTTAAAGTCGCCATTACAGGATAATGATCAGATAACTTTACATCAAAATTCTGATGCGTTAACACTTCAAATGAAGGATCAGCGAGGATATAATCAATACGCATAGGGAATCCAAGAAAATTATAGGACCGACCAAACCCTGAACCTTTTTCCATAAAGGAATCCTTCATATCCCCAATAATGGTCCGGTAAATATTGGAGTAATGAGTATTGTTAAAATCACCCACCAAGATATTCTTATATGGGCTTTTTTGCATGCTCTCCTGGATCAGGCCCGCTTGCTGATATTGCTTTTGCATTACCTTCTTGGACTGAGATAAGAGCTTGGAAGATTTTTGATTGGAAAGCACATCCAATTCAGGTATTATGCGGAAGGACTGTAGGTGTACATTATACATGCGTACTGTGTCCGAATCTATCAATAAATCTGCATAGATAGTTGTATTTGCACTCCTAGGGAAGGGAACTGAATCAATTTCGAGGATTGGAAATTTCGAATATATCGCCTGAATTACCTTGTCAAAACGTTTACCGTATTCGTAATCCACATATTTATAGGGAAATTGCGCCAAAGCATCATTTATCTTCATCACATGGTAACATTCCTGAAAGCAAACAATGTCAGGATCTTGTTTTGTGACAAAATCTATAATCAAGCTATCTACATTTTCCTTATCTAATTGCCCATATTCATTAAATCCCCTGGTATTAAATGTCATGATGGAAACTCCATTCCCCTTGACTGATTTTTGAGGACCTGAAAACAAATAAAATGGTCCTAAGGTAAGATACCATGCCACAAGTATCAATAAGGACGGTAGCATTCTTTTCTTTTTCCTGACAAACCAAAATAAGGTGAAAAGCACATGAATGGAAATTAGTATGGGTACCGCCAAACTTGCAGTTGAAAGCGTGGGTATGTAGTTGACTGGAACATGAGGTACTATTAACGCAACAACCGCTAATAGCACAAAAATTAGGTTAATGTAATAAAGAACCTTATCAATGATTTTTGAACGTTTTTTCAAACTCTACTCCTGTTTTCCCGCTTTGAATAAAAAATCCTTTTCTGCTTTGGACAAACTTTCATATCCTGATTTACTGATTTTATCTAGAATATCATCTATCCTTTTTTGGTGGGCTGCTTTATCATATTCGGCCTTACCTTGAGCTTTGGATGTTTTCTTTTTATACACTGTTTTTAGGGGAACTTTCTTTTCTCTTGGTTGGAATAATTGGGTAATTCCGTTCCATAGTTTACCAAAACCAGCACCTATATCGTTGCCATTTAACAATTGTCTCGCATATAGATAACCCAAAAATGCACCTCCAAGATGCGCCAACCTGCCTCCTACATTACCTCCATAGGGAATCTGAATTAAATCTATCAGAACAAAAAATGCCCCTATATACCATAGTTTCACATTAAAGAACAATAATCTAACCTCTTGATTGGGTAAATAGGCACATACAAATATCAATACGGCGGTAACACCAGCTGAAGCACCAATTAACACCGTGTTGGATTGTAAAAGTGTTGGGAAGAAATTATAGCTTAGTAAAAACACGAGCCCTCCCACAATCACACCGAGGAAATAGACGTTAAGGAACTTTTGGTTTCCAAAGAGATTAAGAAAAATACGCCCAGAAAAATACAGCATGATCATATTCCAAAAGATATGACCCAAACCAGCGTGGAAAAACGAATATGTGACCAAGGACCATGGCTGTCCGAAGAATGCCAAATAAGCCTTTGGCAATTGAAACCATTCAGATAGCGAATAGTTGTAAAGGGCTCTGGCCAAACCATCAAGTATAAACACTAATACATTAATGGCAATAAGCTTTTCAGCTATATTCAGCCTAGCGAAATTATATTTTAATCCTCCAGTTGCCATCGCTTAATCCCATCTATTTTGATTGAACTGATTTTTTTTCCAATACCACATCATGATAAAGCCTGTAAGAGCACCTCCGACATGGGCAAAATGTGCTACATTAACACCAAATACACTTGCTCCCCCTGAAACACCAGAAATAATTTCATAAGCTAAAATTAGGGGAATAAAGTACTTTGCCTTTATAGGAACTGGTAAAAAAATTAGCATTAGTCTAGCATTAGGGAAAGACATTCCAAATCCAACAAGTAAGCCCATTACGCAGCCAGAAGCGCCGACACCTTGTTGAAAATAAACTCTAAAAACGTTATCAATCCATTTTTCCTGCCCTAAAATTTCAACCCATTGTTCATTGTATCTTCCCTGTTCCAATAATGCTAGAATATCAGACTTAACATACCCTTGTCCTGTCAGCAACTCGATGGCAGAATTAAACTGAAAATAGTCAATTGCAAAAGGTAATAATACAGCCCCTAAACCAGCGGAGAAATAAAAAAACAAAAACTTATTTCTCCCCCACATTTGCTCTAAAGGGCTTCCAAACATATATAAAGCTAACATGTTAAAGAATATATGTGGGAAGAACACATTACTATGCATGAACATATGGGTAATTATTTGCCATGGCTTGAATTCCGGGTTTAATGGAAAATGCAATGACAACATATTGTAAAGGTTCTCATTTCCAATAGCAATTAGGCCGATCCATACAATGAAATTTATTATAATAAGATGTTTTACTGTTTCTGTCAATCTACCCATCTAATTCAATTTTTTTTCAATATCCCCGTCAGAGATAATAGTGTATGTTTTTTTGTGAGAAGGGCTTAATGTAGGTTCCTTACACCCGAACAAATCGTGAACCAATGCCAATTGGGATTCATTATCCAATATTTCACCTGTTTTTATCGCAAGGTTTTTGGACAAGGTTTTAGCAATCAATTCTGCTTGGGATAATACGCTAACCTCATAGCCCTCTTTATAATCCGCAATCAAACGATCCAATACCGTGCCAATCCCACTTTCAGAAACCAATACGGGTACTCCTGTCACTTTTACAGTCTCCTGATCTAAGTTTTCAAAGGCAAAACCGACATTGTACAAACTATCCTTGACCTCTTTAAGAATCTCCAAATCTTGTTTAGAGAAGGAAACTTCCAAAGGAAAAAGTAGCTGTTGGCTAATACCTTCTTTCACGGTAATCTCTCCCAGGAATTTTTCAAACAAAACACGTTCATGAGCTCTGTTTTGATGTACAAGTAACAAGCCTGATTTTATGGTACTTACTACAAATTTTCGTTGCAGTTGAAAAGTAATTCCCGAAGGAGTTTCAACTTCAGCATCACCATAAATACTGCCTTGCACCTCTGTTTCAGATTCAATCTCTAAACTACTAAAGGCGGCCATTTCATCCATTTCCAAGCCTTGATACAAAGTCTCCCAACCTTTAACACTTTGCTTTTGGACTGGGGAGGATGACTTGGGCGCTTTTACAGATTCTTTAAATGGATTGAACCCAGCATCCACGGTCACCCCGGGTAAAACTGCGTCTTTTTCTTTATAGGCGTAGGGTGTATCCAAGTTGGGATCATGTTCAAAATCGAGCACTGGAGCCACGTTGAATTGGCCCAAACTATGTTTTACAGTAGACCTTAGAATAGCATACAAGGTATGTTCATCATCAAATTTCACCTCCGTTTTGGTTGGGTGAATATTAATATCTATGCTTTTAGGGTCCACCTCCAGATACAGGAAATAGCCTGGAAAAACATCTGGTTTGATCAACCCTTCAAATGCCGAAACTACTGCATGATGCAAATAGGGACTTTTAATGAAGCGATGATTGGCAAAGAAAAACTGCTCCCCCCTACTTTTTTTAGCGAATTCCGGTTTGCAAACAAATCCTGATATCTTAACCACTTCAGTATCCTCACCCACCGGAACTAAACGCTCTGTCATTTTACCGCCAAACACATGGCTGATTCTTTGGCGTTCATTGGCTTTCGGTAAATTGAATAGTTCTGTGCCGTTATTGTAAAAATGGAATTCAATAGCAGGATGCACCAAAGCAACCCGATGAAACTCATCCGTGATATGTCGGAGTTCCACCTGGTTCGATTTCAAGAAATTTCTTCGCGCAGGAATATTAAAAAACAAATTTTTTACAGCGATTGAAGTGCCCTTGGGAGTTGCCACAATATCCTGCGATACCACTTTACTTCCTTCAATCTTTAAATGCGTACCTACCTCATAGTCTTCGGTCCTTGTAAGCATATCAACATGTGCGATTGCCGCGATGGACGCCAAAGCTTCTCCCCGAAAACCTTTGGTTTGAAGATTGAACAAATCCTGTGCATTGGAAATCTTGGAGGTTGCATGTCTTTCAAAAGACAATCGAGCATCGGTTTCACTCATTCCTTGTCCGTTGTCCACCACTTGAATCAAAGCCTTACCTCCGTCCTTTACGATAAGCTTGATCAAAGTTGCCCCTGCATCAATGGCATTTTCCAATAATTCCTTGACTACGGATGCCGGGCGCTGAACCACTTCCCCTGCTGCAATTTGATTGGCAACATGGTCTGGTAAAAGTTTAATGATGTCCGCCATTAGGGATTCAGGAATATGGATAAATCAAAGTCAATGATATAGAGGAACAGGAGTATCAAAACCGCCACAATCACCAAAAACCTGATTTTAAGGTTTTTATCCCCTTCATTTTTCAAATCTTCAACAGCATTGGAAACCTTGTTCTTAAGTCCTCTTTGGGTATGCGCAGTACTTCGGAATTTATCGAGTTTATGTTCTATTTTATATGGATTTCCTTCCCCCTTATAATGGCGTGGAGAATAGTCGAAAGACTTGTTTCTTCTAAGTTTAAGAAAGTTTCGCATGAAATCCTTTTCGGTGTAACCTCAAAGGTACTTAAAATCAAAAAACATGACTTGGCTGGCTTGCCAAAAAATGTTAACAGTGGAAAACTTAAGCTTGGAATCTTAGTTATTTCCCAATCCGGCCATTTGAATAGCAGCTATGGCCGCCTCCGTACCTTTGTTGCCATGCTTACCACCACTCCTGTCTTGGGCTTGTTGAAGGGTATTATCCGTAAGCACGCAAAAAATAACCGGGGTATCATATGTGATATTTAAATCCTTGATACCTTCAGCTGTAGCACTACATACAAAATCAAAATGGCTGGTTTCCCCTCGAATCACACTGCCAATTGCAATAACTGCATCAACATTTTCCGTAGTCAGCAACTTTTTACATCCAAAAGTCAATTCAAAACTGCCGGGGACATCCCAACGAATGATGTTTTCCTGCAATGCACCACAATCCAACAGCGCTTCCTCTGCACCCTTATAAAGTGCCTCAGTTATGTTATGGTTCCATTCAGAAACAACAATCCCAAACCGAAGTGACTTCGCATTTGGGATTTTAGATTTATCGTAAACTGATAGGTTTTTATTTTCAGTGGCCATTTTCTTAGTTTTGGGCCAACCCAATAAGCACTTCTACACCGTTTGCCTCTTGGGATTCCTCGTATTCATTTTGAATGCGTTCAAAGAAACCTAGCGCTTTTTCTTTTTGCTCAAGGTTCAACGCCAATACGCCTGCTTTGTACAAAAATCTAGGCGCAGTATACTCATTATCACTTTCCGCGATAGCCCTTTCGTAATAATCCAGGGCATCATCTTTTTGGTTTAACTGGGAAAAAGCATCTCCAATGCCTCCCTTAGCCATGGCACTAAGTATCGCATCGCTAGAGGTAAATCCATCCAGCTGATCAATGGCCTCATCGTACTGTTGCAAATTTAGATAGGTCATCCCAGCAGAATATCTTGCCAAATTAGCGGCTTTTGTACCCTTGTATTCTTCAATTATGTCCAAGAAGCCAAACTTACCTTCTGCTCCATTCAACGCTAACGTAAATAGCGAATCTTTCGCTGTCTCATTGGTCAGAGCTTGGTCAAAATATTGTTGCGGATAAAAAAGTTCGTTGGCTGCAGAAGCTTCTTTTGGTTTTTGGATAAACTCATTGTAACCCAAGTAACCCAACACTCCAATGGCAATAACACTAATAGCTCCTAAAATAAAATTTTGGTTCTTCTGTACCCAAGCTTCTGTTTTGGATGCACTCTCGTCCAAGGTGCTAAACACCTCAGCGGTTGTGCTGTTTTCATCAACCGGTACTTCCTCTACCTTATTTTTTGGCTTAAAGCCACGCTTCTTGTATGTTGCCATTCTTCATTTAATTAATCGCGCAAAAATAAAGTTTTTATCCAAAACCAAAAGGCAATTTATTCGTTATTTTTGGAATCTTTATTAAGCTCAAAACCGTCCATAACCCACTATCCTTCTAGCTTTTTATGTTTTTAAAGCATTTATCCTTAGTTAATTACAAAAATTTCGATTCCAAAAATCTGGAATTCGACCCCGTAATAAACTGTTTGGTAGGCAATAACGGAGTGGGCAAAACCAACATTCTTGATGCCATTTACCACCTCGCATTTGGCAAAAGTTACTTTAATCCCGTTGCAACACAGAATATCAAACATGGTACCGATTTCTTCGTCATAGACGGAAGTTTTGAAAAAAACGAAAGGGAAGAAAAGATCATCTGTAGTTTTAAGCGGGGTACCAAAAAAATTATCAAACGCAATGGTAAACCCTATGAACGGTTTTCCGACCATATCGGCTTTTTACCTTTAGTCATTATTTCCCCGTCTGATAGGGATTTGATTACAGAAGGAAGTGATACACGACGTAAATTCATGGATGGAGTGATATCGCAATCTGACAAGCAATATCTTCAAGATCTCTTAAAGTATAACAAGGTTCTTGTGCAGCGCAATTCACTTTTGAAGTATTTTGTGGCGAATCATACCTTTGACCCTAACACCCTGGGTATTTACAATGAACAATTAAATGTTTTAGGTACTAAAATCCATGAAAAGCGTAAAGCATTTATAGATGTATTTCTTCCGATTTTCAAGGAACAATATGCGCATATTTCCGAAAAGGATGAACAAATTATGCTGTCTTATGAAAGTCAATTGGAAAACACCGATCTACTGCAACTTTTGGAAGGTGCAATAGAAAAAGACCGGGTGGTGCAATATACCAGTGTTGGAATACACAAAGATGACCTTCAATTTACCATCGCAAACCATCCCATTAAGAAATTTGGCAGTCAAGGGCAGCAAAAGTCATTTTTAATAGCCTTAAAACTGGCGCAATTCCATTTCATCAAAGCACAAGCAAAGACAACTCCTATCTTGTTGTTAGATGACATATTTGACAAGTTGGACGAACATCGTGTTGGACAAATCGTTGCTTTGGTTGATGATGAGAATTTTGGTCAACTCTTTATAAGCGATACACATGCTGAGCGCACAGAAAGTGTAGTTAAGAATATCAAACAGAGTTATAAAATATTTAATTTGTAGGATGGGACGATTTCTGGTTATAGCAATAGCACTATTTTGCATTGGTTGTGCCGATACGAAAATCGACAAAGACCAATTGCCAATGTTAAATGGTTATTGGGAAATCAAGGAGGTTACATTTCCAGATGGAAGTAAAAAGGAATACGGCATGAATCCCACTATTGATTTCATCCATTTTGAGGATCAAAAAGGTTACCGTAAAAAAATGAAACCTAAATTTGATGGCAATTATCAGACAACAAATGCGGTAGAAAATTTTGTGCTCGTCCAAAACACTGAACATTTCTTATTTAGTTATGAGAATTCCCTAAATCGTTGGGAGGAAACACTTGAAACTTTGGATTCAATGAGTTTTTCAGTACGAAACGAAGAAGGAGTGTTGTATACCTATAGTAGATTTACACCCATAAGCATTCCAAAATAATGGCCAAAAGACAAAATTCACATCTTCCTTTGAAAGATGCCTTGGGCGAGTTCATCAAAGAAAATAAACTCCAAAAAGGAATGGATAAGGTAGATGCAAGACAAGCCTGGGTTAAATTAATGGGGAATGGCGTCAACAATTACACTACCGCTGTTGAGCTAAGGAATGAAACCCTTTTTGTATCGCTGTCTTCATCTGTACTTCGTGAAGAATTGAGTTTAGGCAAAACCAAGATCATGAACATGTTAAACGAAGAACTTGGCAAGGAAATGATTAAGAAAATCGTCCTTCGCTAATTCTTCAAAACCAAATTTCGAATCCATGAAACAAATAACTGCCACAGATAGATTATGGATTCAAGAGGCTGAAGCCGCTGACACTAAATTCATATTGGACTTATTGAATAGTCCTAGTTGGATCGCTCATATTGGTGATCGTGGCGTAAAAACAGAAAAACAAGCGCAGGGATACATAAAGAATAGCCTTACAGCATCCTACAAAAAGCATGGATTCGGGCTTTTCAAAATGATTTTGAAAACTGAAAATACACCCATCGGATTATGTGGTTTCCTGCAACGGGAATATCTAAATCATCCAGACATAGGCTTTGCCATACTCCCTGAATTTGAAGGTAACGGATATACCTATGAAGCATGTATGGCATTAATGGAACACGCAAGACATAAATTGGGCTTGGAACGGATAAACGGCATCACCACTCCTTCCAACATCAAATCGTGTTATCTGCTCAAAAAGATCGGGCTAAAGCCGAATGGAACCGTTAGCCCGCCTGGTAAAGAAATTGAATATTTACTTTTTACGGCATAAAAAAAGCCACTTCATATGAAGTGGCTTCCGTATTCTTGATTATCAGGATTAGAATACTTCTCTGCCTGAAAAATGGAATGCACCTTCAATACCGGCATTTTCATCGCTATCTGAACCATGTACCGCATTTTCTCCTATGCTAGTTGCATACAGTTTACGAATTGTACCTTCGGCTGCTTCGGCTGGATTAGTTGCACCGATCAATGCACGAAAATCCTCAACAGCATTATCTTTCTCTAAGATGGCTGCAACAATAGGACCTCGGGTCATAAATTCAACCAATTCGCCAAAAAATGGGCGTTCTTTGTGAATTGCATAGAATTCCTGAGCATCCCTCTTGCTCAGCTGAGTGTATTTCATGGCTACGATCTTGAAGCCTGCTCCTGTTATTTTTTCCAAAATAGCGCCAATATGACCGTTTTCGACGGCATCTGGCTTAATCATGGTAAACGTTCTATTTCCCATTATGCTTTAAAATTTTGCGCAAACTTACACTTTTTCAAGCAACGGACAAGCTTTAATAAGCCTGTTTTAACTCTTGGTATACCTGCCCATTTTCACCCATAATCCTAAAGACCACTTCTTTGGATTCCAAATTCAAATCTACAACCCCAAAACTAAGCGATGAAGTTACCTCACCAACCCTTCTTCTATTAGGTTCCGAGGTGAAATTTGAATATGAATGCGTTAACCCGCTGCTGGTAAAGTCAATTAAAGGATAACTTAACCCGTTGATATTAGCTCTGGAAAATTCAGAAATGTGCCTATCACCTGAAAGTAGTATAACCCCGTTGGCACCTGAGGACGCTATCAAGCCATTCAATTTTTCGACCTCTTTTGGAAAGTTTGCCCAGGCTTCAAATCCATGTTCAGCGGATAAAAACTGAATACTGGTTACAATAAGGTTGAAATCAGCTTGAGAATCTGTTAATTCTGAATTTAACCATTGCCATTGTTCTGACCCCAAAATGGTCGCCGAATCCGAATCATTGATGATATACCTTCTGTTTGGATTCGAATCGCGTTGCAATCTACTTCTTGAATAACGCGTATCCAACACTAAAACTTTGACCATCCCCCATTTAGTCTCGTAGGTATGAGCCGCATACACACCCTTTCTAGTTCTTCTTTCGCTGGTCTTGGATACCCCCATGAAATCTAAAAACTGCTGTTGACTTTCTGCTTTCATTTCAAATTCCTCTCCCCCATCATTCAATCCATAATCATGATCATCCCAAGTTCCGATTACTGGCACATTGGCCCTTAATTGTGCATACCCCTCAACTTCATTTTGCGCCTCGTACATTGCACCTAACACCTCCATATCCGAGGTGTCGGCATAAATATTATCCCCACCCCAAATCCATACCTGTGGATTTAATTGCAGCACATCATCCCAAAACGGGTTATTTAATTCTTGTCTATTGCAGGAGCCAAAAGCAACTCTAAAAACAGCCTGATCTTGTGCTTTTGATGTATTGGTTTCGGGCACCGCCTCTTGTGTTGGCTTACAACTTAAAACGGTGAAAAAAGCTAAAAAAAGTAGATGTTGTGCTTTCATATCTTACAATTGGATTATCTCAAAAATAGTGTATTCTGGTTTACCTCTATATTATATTATTGTATCTTTGGGCGCATGAATTTAGAGGATATCACGACGGTTAAGTCGATTCTTTCCCAGCCCCAAAAAATCGTAATCATACCCCACAAAAATCCAGATGGAGATGCAATAGGCTCCTGTTTGGCATTGCAGGCATATCTCGATTCACAAGGGCACATTGCGAACGTAATCGCACCTAACGATTTTCCTAAATTTTTGAAATGGATGCCCGGATGTGCCTCTATTTTAAATTTTGAACGCGAAAACAGTCAGTCCAAAAAATTACTGGAGGAGGCATCCTTGATATTCACACTGGATTTCAACGATCTTTCAAGAACAGGTCAGTTGGAATCACATTTAGAAGCAAGTAATGCTGATTTCATAATGATTGACCATCATCAACAGCCATCTGACTATGCTCGTGTAACCTATTCTGATGTAAGCATGAGTTCCACCTGTGAAATGGTCTATAATTTTATAGAATATTTGGATGGTTTGAATGCTATTACCGCGGAAATTGCCACCAACATATATACAGGCATCATGACCGATACGGGTTCCTTTAAATATCGCTCAACTTCAAGCAGAACCCATCGTGTGGTAGCTGATTTGATAGACAAAGGGGCGAAAAACATGGAGATTCATCAAAACGTGTTTGACACCAATTCACCCTCCCGTTTACACCTTCTTGGGGTTGCCCTCAGTAATATGGTTATCCTACCTGAACTTTGCACTGCCTTTATAACTTTAAGTCAAGCCGAGTTGGATAAACATGGTTTTAAGAAAGGGGATACCGAAGGATTCGTGAATTACGGTTTGACCTTGGAAGGCATCAAATTCGCTGTCATTTTTATTGAAAACAAAGAAGAAGGTATCATCAAAATTTCCTTCCGCTCCATTGGCGAGTTTTCAGTGAATCAATTTGCTCGAACCCATTTTAACGGAGGTGGACATGATAATGCAGCTGGAGGTCGAAGTGAACTTAGCATGGAAGATACCTTGAAAAAATTCAATGACGTATTGGAATCCTATAAAACTCAGTTGAATTCATGAAAAAATCAATTCTAATTGTGGCATTGGTCCTATTTTTAATCAACTGTGCAGGACCTGAACCTCGAAAACCTGTTAAGGTCAGTTCAGGAAGTTTCTTTAAGGAATCTGTTGAGCGAAACAAAGTACTTTTGGCACAAGAAGAACAAATTATCCAAAACATCATAGGTAAAGATACAGCACATCAATACCTGAACAGTCCAAGTGGTTTTTGGTATTATTTCGAAAGTAAAAACGATACGGCAATTTATTTGCCACAAACCGATGACCAAATTCTGTTTTCCTATAATTTGGTCACCTTGGACAATGATACGATTTATACTGCTGAAGAAATTGGCCCAACCTCTTATGTTGTAGACAAAGAACAGTTATTCAGTGGACTTCAGAACGCAGTTAAACTACTTAAAATCAACGAAAAAGCCACTTTTCTATTTCCATCACTTCAAGCTTATGGATACCACGGAGATGGGGATAGAATCAGCCCAAGAACCCCTATTAAATCTACCGTGGAGTTGCACACAATAATTATTAATCAAGATAGTCTAAATCTAAAACCATAATACCATGAAACGATCTCTAATATTGATCACAGCGTTCACCTTGACGTTGTTAGGATGCAAATCCAGCCATTACACCGATTTGGGCGATGGACTTTTTGCAGATATCCAAACGAACAAGGGCGATATTATATTAAAACTGGAATATCAAAAAACGCCAGTTACAGTCGCGAATTTTGTATCCTTGGCTGAAGGGAACAGTCCTTTTGTAGCTGACAGTTTAAAAAACAAGAAATTTTATGACGGTCTGATTTTCCATAGAGTCATGAAGGATTTTATGATTCAAGGTGGTGATCCCCAAGGTACAGGGCGCGGAAATCCTGGTTATAAATTCAAAGATGAATTCCACGATTCACTTGCGCATTCCAAAAAAGGAATACTTTCCATGGCCAATTCGGGTCCTAAGACCAATGGAAGTCAATTCTTTATCACCCACAAAGAAACACCATGGTTAAATGGTAGACATACCGTATTTGGCGAAGTTGTGAAAGGTTTGGAAGTGGTGGATTCAATAGCCAATGTAGAAGTCTCTGCACCTGCGAACAATCCAGTAGAGGAAGTCGTAATGAACAAAGTCGAAATCGTAAGAAATGGAAAGGAAGCCAAAAACTTTGATGCTGTCCAAATTATGACAGATTATTTTGCGGAAGAAGAAGCTGCGGTAGCTGCGTTCAACAAAATGATCACGGATTTTGCCGCTGAATTGACCCAGCAAAAAGAAGAAGCTGAAGAATTACCCTCCGGATTGAAAATCCTATCCCTTAAAAAAGGTGAAGGCGAAAAACCAAAAGTTGGACAAACCGTGATGGTAATGTATGCCGGTTGGTTGGCAGATGGAACGCTGTTTGACAGTAATTATGAAGAAGTGGCAACCAAGTACAACAAATTCGATTTAAGAAGAAAACAAGGTGGCGGCTATTTCCCTACGCCAATGGAATACAGCCCTGAAGCGCGATTGATCCCAGGATTCAAAGAAGGGTTACAGACCATGAGTGTTGGTGATAAGATACGTGTGTTTATTCCTCCTCATTTAGGTTATGGACCACAAGGCGGCGGACCAATCCCACCAAACGCAGATTTGGTTTTCGATTTGGAAATTACAGGAATCCAATAGGCATTATAAAATTTATTAAAAGGGAGCACTACAATGCTCCCTTTTTTAATTCGCTAAAGCTTTGTTAAGAACAAATATCCGGCTGTACTATCTAAAATTTTAAATTTAGATTAGAAGCACCTTTTAGGGAAATCATGAGACCAAGAGTTAAGACAATAATCGCTGCGTTGTTACCACTTCAGATACTATTAGTAAAGTGGGTTGGCAGTTATCCCGATCTAGTTGAAAGGTATTATAGCGAAGGACTCTACCCTTATATTTCTCGTACGCTACGATGGCTATTTGGATGGATACCTTTTTCTTTTGGGGATATTTTGTACGCAGTAGCAATAATTCTGGCCCTTCGATATATTTATCGAAAATGGCATTACATTAAGCATGAACCATTTGGATTTCTGAAGGATGTTATTGTGGTGCTTTCCATTGTCTATTTTTCCTTTCATTTATTATGGGGATTAAATTACTATCGACAACCCATAACCTGGAAGCTGGGGATCCAACAGGAATACAGCAAAACGGACTTGATCGAATTCACGGCTTATCTTATTCAAGAATCAAATCAATACCAAGAAGAAATTACCGGAGATACACTTAATTCGGTGACCATCCCCTATTCCAGAAAAGAAGTTTTCAGTAAAACAAAAACAGGGTATTCCAGCTTACAAAATATATATCCATTTTTAGCATATAAAGGAGAGAGCATTAAGTCCTCTGTGTTTAGCATCCCATTGAGTTATATGGGGTACGGTGGTTACTTAAATCCGTTTACCAATGAGGCTCAGGTTAATGGAATTACACCCATCTATCGGATGCCTACCGTAAGCGGACATGAAATTGGCCATCAACTTGGATATTCCGCAGAAGACGCCACAAATTTTATTGGCTTTTTGGTTACTGCGACCAATGAAGACCCTTATTTTAAATATGCAGCTTATTCACACGCCTTAGGCTATTGTTTATCCGACTTATCGAGAATGGATGAAGATGCATTCAAGGAACAACTAGCAGCTATGAATGAAGGTGTTAAGCGAAATTTCCGGGAAGTATCTGATTTTTGGGCTCAATATGAAAACCCATTGGAACCTGTCTTTAAATCCATTTTCAATACCTTTTTAAAAGCCAACAATCAAGAGGAAGGTATTATGAGTTACAATTCAGTTGTAGGATTACTTATCAATTATCATAAAAAGTCAGGGTTTTAACCAATCACTTGTAAACTAAGTCACCTTCCTTTACCTTTAAACTACTAATTCAAGAAAGTACTTATGAAAGTAAAGCTGCTGGCACTCGCCCTACTGTTTGGTGGTGCCTCTTTGTGGGCACAAGATTATTTCCCGAAAAATGATGGTGTCAAAACAAAGAACAACAACTACACGGCATTCACAAATGCCACTATTTATGTGACACCAACGCAGGTAATTCAAAACGGAACACTGCTTATTCAACATGGAAAAGTAGTTACAGTAGGTAGCTCCGTAAACATTCCCCAAAACGCGGTGGTGGAAGACCTTAAAGGAAAGTTCATTTACCCCTCTTTTATTGATGTGTATTCCGATTTCGGCATTAAAAAACCTGAGAGAGCTAGTGGCCAAGGTCGTTCTGCGGAATACGAAGCCAGTAGAGAAGGCTTTTACTGGAATGACCACATAATGCCGGAAAACAATGCTATAGCGGGATTTACCTACGATGCTAAGAAGGCTAAAGAATTAAGAAAAGCTGGATTTGGAGTGGTTAATGCCCATATTCAAGATGGTATTGCCAGAGGTACGGGGCTTCTAGTTGCCCTTAACGATGAGGGTACAGCATCAAAGCGAATTTTGGAAGATCGTTCTGCGCAGTACTTTTCGTTTTCAAAAAGCATCGCCAAAAGACAATCCTACCCAACATCACTTATGGGGGCAACAGCTTTAATGCGACAACTATACCACGACATGAATTGGTATAATAACGGAAATGTGGAAACTAAGGACAGGTCCCTTGAAGCAATGATATCCAATAAAGGATTAACACAGATTTTTGCCGCCGGTGGAAATGGAAATGTTCAGCGTGCTGATAAAATCGGGGATCAATTTGGAATACAATATGCGATCTTGGCAGGCGGTGATGAATACCAATACATAAATGAAATTCGCAGGACCAACGCACAATTGATAGTGCCCCTTAATTTCCCCAAGGCATACGATGTTTCTAACCCGTACCAAGCGCATTATGTTTCCTTGCAGGACATGAGACACTGGAATCTGGCACCATCCAACCCAAAGGCACTGGAGGACAATTCTGTTGAATTTTCCTTTACGCTACATACATTGGAGTCACCTGCCGAGTTTGGTTCAAAATTGGCAAAGGCCATCCAATATGGCCTATCCAAAACCAAAGCCTTAGAAGCGCTTACCACAACCCCAGCAAAGATTTTAGGAAAATCGAATTTGGTGGGATCATTGCAAACAGGTCGTCATGCAAATTTCTTGATTACCTCCGGTGATGTTTTTGACAAAACAACGGTACTCTATGAAAACTGGGTACAAGGCGAAAAGAATGTCATTACTTCCATGAGCACTAAAGATGTTAGAGGAGATTACGCCTTGGCTACAGATACGGGAAGCTATGAAGTTTCTATTACCGGAGATATCAATAAACCAAAAATTTCAGTCAAATCTGGGGATGAATCCATTGATTCTAAAATCAACTATAAAGACAATTGGCTAAATATTACCATTAACCAAGAAAAGGGTAAATCACATCGTTTTATAGCATTAGTAGCTAATCCAGATACTATCCAAGGGAAGTTGGTTTCTGTTGATGGGAGCGAATCGCAGGTTAAACTTGAGCGTACAAAAGGTTTTGAAGTAAAAGCAAACACCAATACCACTATGGTAGTGCCACATCAGGTTACCCTCAATTATCCAAATGTTGGATATGGCTATGATGCGCTGCCCAAACAAGAAAACATCCTTTTTAAAAATGCCACAGTTTGGACCGGGGAATCCATCTTAGAAGCTACCGATGTTTTGGTCAAAAGCGGAAAGATTGCTAAAATAGGTAAGGATTTAAGCTCAGGAAACGCAAAAATAGTAGATGCAACCGGCAAACATCTTACCGCTGGCATCATCGATGAGCATTCGCATATTGCCGCTCTTGCCATTAATGAGGCAGGGCATAATTCCTCAGCAGAGGTTAAAATGACAGATGCCATTGACCCTAAGGATATGGACATCTATCGCAATCTAGCCGGAGGAGTAACCACAATACAATTACTCCATGGTTCCGCCAATCCGATAGGCGGTCGTTCTGCCATTTTAAGATTAAAGTGGGGAGAATCTGCACAGGGGCTGGTCTTTCAAAACGCCCCTAAGTTCATCAAGTTTGCGTTGGGGGAGAATGTAAAACAGTCCAACTGGCCAAGTTACTCACGCTTTCCACAAACCAGAATGGGAGTTGAACAGGTTTTTGTGGATTATTTCCAACGTGCCAAGGAATACGATGCCAAAAAGAAAAATGGGCAAAGTGTTCGCTATGATGAAGAACTGGAGGTTATGGCAGAAATCCTGAATGGTGAACGCTTTATTAGTTGCCATTCCTATGTTCAAAGTGAAATCAATATGTTGATGAAAGTCGCAGAACAATTCAATTTCAGGGTAAACACCTTCACCCATATCCTAGAAGGTTACAAGGTGGCTGATAAAATGGCCAAACATGGCGTTGGTGGTTCTACTTTTAGCGACTGGTGGGCTTATAAGTATGAAGTCAATGATGCCATACCATACAATGCGGCCATCATGCATAGCCAAGGGGTTACGGTTGCCATCAACAGTGACGATGCGGAGATGTCACGTAGGCTTAATCAAGAAGCGGCAAAAACCGTAAAATACGGTGGCATGTCGGAAATTGAAGCTTGGAAAACCGTAACACTTAATCCTGCCATTTTACTCCACATCGATGACCGTGTAGGAAGCATTGAAGCAGGAAAAGATGCAGATTTGGTCTTGTGGAACAACCATCCATTATCGGTCTATGCAAAATCTGAAATGACCATGATTGAAGGTGCGATCTACTTTGATCTTGAGAAAGATAAGGCACTTCAAGAAGCCGTAAGTAACGAAAGGAATCAGCTGATAAATATGATGCTGAATGAAAAAGAAGCCGGGGCCAAGACCCAAGGACCAAAACAAAACAAGAAAATGCGGTTCCATTGTGATACCCTCTAAACAAAAAACCATGAAACAAATTAGAATCACATTAATTCTGGGACTGTTAACTGCATTCTGTTGGGCACAACAAACGCCAGCACCGGTTCAAACTGGTCCTATCACCATTGAAGGTGCAGTGGCCCATTTAGGCAATGGAGAAATCATCGAAAATTCCTTGATCATGTTTGACGAGGGAAAAATCACTTTTGTTGGTGATGCCAAAATGCGAATTGCCCGCATTGGAAAAATCATCGATGCATCCGGGAAGCATATCTATCCGGGTTTTATTGCCCCTGGAAAATCACTGGGTTTGGTAGAAGTAAATGCTGTTAGGGCAAGTAATGACCAGGATGAAATTGGGGAATTGATTCCCCATGTTCGAAGTATCATTGCCTATAACGCAGAATCCAAAGTAGTAGAAAGTATGCGTCCTAACGGAGTGCTCTTGGGACAAATCACACCACAAGGTGGCAGGATTTCCGGCACGTCATCCATTGTTCAATTTGATGCTTGGAACTGGGAAGATGCAACCATAAAAGCTGATGACGGCATACATTTAAATTGGCCCGCAACATTTAGAACCGGAAGATGGTGGATGGGCGAGCCTAGAGGTTTTATTCCAAACAAAAATTATGACCAACAGATCGAGGAACTGATGTCATTCGTGGAGAATGCCAAAGTATACGGTGCAGGTCCATCAACCGACCGAAATTTACCCTTTGAAGCCATGGAAGGTGTTTTTGATGGCAGCAAAAAACTTTATGTGTATGCTAATGGCGAAAAGGAAATATTGGATGCCATTACGTCCTTGACCAATAAGGGTATAAAATCCTTGGTACTCGTAGGAGGATATCATGCCCATTTGGTTGCTGACCAACTTAAAGCACACAATATTCCTGTTTTAGTAAATTTCACGCACAGTCTACCTCGATTTGATGATGATGATTACAACTTCAATTACAAATTGCCAAAATTGCTTGTAGATGCCGGTTTAGTAGTTGGATTGCAAAATGCTGATGCTTCCAATTTCCAAACTCGAAACCTACCCTTTTATGCAGGGCAAGCGGTAGGTCAAGGTCTCGATAATGAAGTTGCTGTTCAGCTATTAACAGGAAACAATGCTAAGATTCTAGGTATAGATAGCGATTATGGAACCTTGGAAGTTGGTAAGAGTGCAACGCTTTTTATTTCAGCAGGAGATGCACTCGACATGCGAACCAATCAATTGTCCAAGGCATTTATTGATGGTAGGGACATCTCGTTGGAAACCCATCAAACCGAATTATGGAAGCGATATATGGGCAAATATCAAGGAAAATAAGACTAAAAAAAGGCGTTCAATGAACGCCTTTTTTACTTCTAGTTTGTTTTTACCTCAACAAATTCTGCCAATTCCGGTTTGGAATAAAAATCATCCGCCATTCGAGAATCCTTTAAAGCTACGTTTTCAAATTCCACAGTGCTTCTAGCTTCCAATATGGTCGAACCTTCAAAATTATGCCATGTGATGGATTTTGGCAATGTCAAATCGTTTATGCGCTGCCAATTGTCGTAACGAATCCATTTTACTGTTTCTGATATCTCACCCGTACGATAAGTAACCGTATATCCTAACCACGCCATCTGATGTGTTTCAGGATCAAAGTGAATAAAGTATTCATCCTTGGAAGAGGTCCCAATGCCCGATTTGTACGAGATACCAACTCCGGGATAACTTTTACCTTCATAAACCAAATCCTCAGTGGTATGATACAAAATACCATCATCGGCCAATACAAAAGGCATGGCATAGAAATAAAACATCAAATTGTGATAGAAACCGGCATCGCCTTGGTATTTTTCATCAGTGTCCAATAACCAAACGCCTTCTCCATCTGTGCCCATAGAAAAATCTGGAGCATCAATGCGGTCTTTACGTGAATGTAAATCAGTAGTGTGAGTTTCCGTAAAATCCTTTTTTGGAAGTTCATAAACCAAGGTTTGTTGTTGTTTCCAAGCATCCAAACCACCATGGGCCTCAAATACTAAGTTGAGTGCTTCAGGATAATCCTTTTTAGCCTTGGTTTCAATTTTAACAGTAGTTTCAATGTCCTGTTTTTTCTCCGCTTTGGGTTGACAGGATACAATGGCAATAGCCAAAAATAGGGTTGATAAGTGTTTCATTTTAGTCAATTTCAAGCTCTGTCGGATTTTGGGTGACAGGATTACAAGAATACGTATTTTTACGCCGTGGCTACTGTTAAGAAAATCATAAGTGCGCAGAATTCGTTGATCAAAAAAGTACTGCTGCTAAAGGATAAATCAAGGGAACGAAGGAAAACTGGACTCTTTGTTTTGGAGGGAAAGCGGGAGCTTGAATTAGCGCAGAAGGGCGATTACATTTTGGACACCCTTCTTTATTGTCCCGAGTTGCTTTCGGATTTCCCAATTCAAGATTACCTAAATCAGGGGCATATACAGCTAGCGGAAGTTCCCAAAACTGTTTATGAAAAGCTTGCCTATAGAGGTTCTACGGAAGGCGTTATGGCCTTGGTAAAAGCAAAGGAACATCATTTGGACCAGATTGCATTCAACAACCCAAATCCATTGATACTGATTGCGGAAGCACCTGAAAAACCAGGGAACATCGGTGCTTTATTGCGTACTGCGGATGCAGCAGCCCTTGATGCGGTATTAATTGCGAATCCACGTACTGACCTTTACAATCCAAACATTATACGCTCCAGTGTAGGATGCGTGTTCACCAATCAAATTGGAATGGGGACCACTACAGAAATCATTGAATTTCTGCAAAAGCATAACATTAAGATGTACTGTGCAGCATTAACAGCTTCCAAAACATATACCAGCTGTGATTATAAAGAAGCCACAGCCATAGTTGTAGGCACGGAATCCATAGGTTTGACACCTACTTGGCTGGAACAATCCCACCAGAACATTATCATTCCCATGGAAGGGGAAATTGACTCGATGAATGTATCGGTCTCGGCGGCAATACTTATATTTGAAGCGAAGCGGCAACGCGGAAACTAACCTATGGAAAAGACTAATCTATTCTATGTCATCATCGGAATCCTGATGGTGCAATATATCATCCACCAAATTTTGGAATATTTGAACGCCAAAAATTTCGACGCTCAAGTGCCACCAGAATTGCAAGACGTTTTCGATGCCCAAGAATACAATAAATCTCAGGCATATAAATTAACCAACTATCGATTTGGTTCACTTTCAGAAGGCGTTTCTCTGATTGCAACTCTCGCTTTTTTACTGCTGGAGGGCTTTGAATTAATAGACAATATTGCACGTGGCATTACTGACCATACCATTGGTTTGACCTTAGTATTTTTTGGCATCATTATGCTCATTAGCAGCATAGCGGGACTACCATTTTCCTATTATCAAACCTTTGTTATTGAGGAAAAATACGGCTTCAATAAAACAACCAAAGGATTGTTCTTTTTGGATAAAGTAAAAGGTCTAATTCTAACAACCGTTTTCGGTGGCGGTATTTTGACACTGTTTATTTTATTCTATCAATGGACAGGCCCCAAATTTTGGCTTTACACTTGGATCATGTTCACTGTGGTTATTCTATTTATCAATTTATTTTACAGTCGATTTATAGTTCCCTTGTTCAATAAACAAACTCCACTGGACGATGGTAGTTTGAAAAATGCCATAGAAGGCTATGCGAAAAAGGTTGGATTTGAACTCCAAAATATCTTTGTAATTGATGGTTCTAAAAGGTCTACCAAAGCCAATGCCTACTTTTCAGGTTTTGGTCGGGAAAAACGAATCACCTTATTCGATACTTTGATCAATGATCTGGAAGAGGAAGAAATCGTAGCGGTATTGGCCCATGAAGTGGGGCATTATAAGCGCAAGCATATTATATTCAATTTAGTGACCTCCTTGATGCTTACTGGTATTACACTTTATGTTTTGTCTCTTTTTATAAATAATCCAGAGATTTCCCTGGCCATTGGCGTGTCCACTCCAAGTTTTCATGCAGGATTAATAGGTTTTGCGTTATTGTATAGTCCCATTTCTGAAGTAACTGGATTGGCCATGAATTACCTCTCCAGGAGATTTGAGTTTCAGGCAGATGATTATGCCAAAACAACATATGCCTCGGCACCTTTGGTCACTTCATTGAAAAAGCTCTCCAAAAACAATTTGAGCAACCTCACGCCCCATCCGGCGTACGTGTTCGTACATTATTCGCACCCACCACTAATTGAACGCATCCGTAACCTAAAGGCATAATTTTTGTTGGTTAGCTATTAAGATTATGCTAACTTTAATTTAATATGACGGAGGCTGCTATTGAAAAGGAGAATAAGGAGATTGCAAAGCAGTACAAGGAATTGCTTCGCATCAGCTATCAAACCTTGACCAATGAGGACAAGAAATTGATACGCTCTGCCTTTGACGTGGCCGTTGATGCCCATAAGGATCAGAGGCGAAAATCAGGAGAAGCCTATATTTTCCATCCCATCGCCGTAGCCAAGATAGTTGCTTCAAAAATTGGATTGGATGCTGTATCAATCGCATCTGCCCTACTCCATGATGTGGTGGAGGATACACCTTATACCTTAGACGACATTGATCGCATGTTTGGTGAAACCGTGGCCCGAATCGTTGATGGTCTTACCAAAATAGCACATTTAAATAAAGACAAGGATATCAGTCAGCAAGCGGAGAATTTCAGGAAAATGCTCCTTACACTGCACGATGATGTGCGTGTGATCATTATTAAGATTGCTGATCGATACCATAATATGCTCACCATGGATTCCATGCCGGAGCATAAACAGGTCAAGATTGCCTCGGAGACCTTATATATTTATGCGCCATTGGCTCACCGAATTGGTCTTTACAATATCAAAACCCACCTTGAAGACCTTAGTTTAAAATATACTGAGCCGGAGGTTTACAGCGATATTCAGGCCAAGATAGAGGACACGGAAGAAGACCAATTGGCCTATATCGAGGACTTTTCAAACATCATAAGAAATTCCTTGGACAAGGAAGGGTTGAACTATGATATCAAAGGTCGAATGAAATCCATTTTTTCCATTCGGCGTAAAATGAAGGCTCAAAATGTGGCTTTCGATGAGGTGTATGACAAGTTTGCGATTCGTATCATTTATAAATCCGATCGGAAAAACGAAAAGTTCCTCGCATGGAAAATCTATTCCATTGTAACTGATCACTTTACCCCTAACCCCATACGATTGAGGGATTGGATCACTTCCCCCAAATCTACAGGATATGAGGCCTTACATATTACCGTGATGGGGCCAAAAGGCAAATGGGTGGAAGTGCAAATAAGAAGTGAGCGAATGCACGAAATCGCGGAAAAAGGGTATGCCGCGCATTTCAAATACAAACACGGTGAACAGAAGGAACAGGGAATTGAGGAATGGCTTAACCGTCTGCAGGAAGCTCTCGAAACCTCCAATGGTAACGCTGTGGATTTTGTGGAGGAATTCAAACTTAATCTGTATTCCAAGGAAATTTTTGTCTTTACCCCAAAAGGAGATCTAAAATCCATGCCCAAAGGGGCTACAGCTTTGGATTTTGCTTTTCATATCCATACCGAGATAGGAATGAAAACCCGCGGCGCACGTGTTAACGGAAAATTGGTACCTCTAGGTTCTGAACTCCAAAGTGGTGATCAGGTCGAAATCATTACCTCCGAGAGTGCAAAACCCACTCAAAGCTGGTTGGATTATGCCCAAACTGCGCGTGCACGATCTAAAATCAAATCTTCCCTTAGTGAAGAAAAGAAGAGTATTGCTGCGGATGGCAAGGAGATTTTAAGACGAAAGCTCAAGTCCCAAAAGATTACACTTAACGAGGACACGGTTAATAAATTGGTGACCTTCTTCAAGCTCAAGACCAGTTTAGACCTTTTTTACCGCGTAGGTATCGGCGTAATCGACAATGAGCGCATCAAGGATTTCGCGTCGTCCTATCACAATGCCTTCCTGAACTTCTTTAAGAACAAAATCCGAAGAAATCCCACGCCTAAGGACGTGGACAAAGACGAAATCACCACCAAATACGACATGTTGGTATTTGGTAAAGAGGAAGAAAAATTGCCTTATAAACTATCGCAATGTTGTAATCCTATACCAGGTGATGACGTATTTGGATTCTTGAGCGTTAATGACGGTATCAAGGTGCACACCAAAAGTTGCCCTAACGCTATTTCCTTGCAATCCAATTATGCATACCGCATCATGTCTGCCAAATGGATAGATTCCACACAGGAAGAATTCACCGCGGACATTCAAATTACAGGTATTGATAACCTTGGGTTAGTAAATGAAATCACCAACATCATCTCAGACAACCTACATGTGAACATGCGCAATCTAAACTTTAGTGCGGATGGTGGGACGTTTACAGGTAAGATCACCTTAGTGGTCAAGAACAATAATATCCTTAAAAAATTGATCAATAGCCTTAAGCAGGTAGAGGGAATAGACAAAGTCTCACGAATTTAAATTTTAAGATGTACCTTTGTCATTTAGCAATGGTGAGACGCTATGGGCAACAATAAAAATCAGGAAATCGTAAAGAATGTGTTCACCTCTTTCTTGGAGGAAAAAGGGCATAGAAAAACCCCTGAACGCTACGCTATCCTTCAGGAAATTTATGAAAGTGACGATCATTTCGACGTGGAATCACTCTACATCAAAATGAAAACCAAAAACTATAGGGTAAGTAGGGCCACTCTTTACAATACCATCGAACTTTTGTTGGAATGTAAGTTGGTGAGAAAACATCAGTTTGGGAAAAACCAGGCCCAATATGAAAAATCTTATTTTGACCGTCAGCACGACCATGTTATCTTAACGGATACTGGGGAAGTAGTTGAATTCTGCGACCCACGAATCCAATCCATCAAAAAAACCATTGAGGAGGTTTTTGACATCAAAATCAGCAACCACTCACTTTACTTTTACGGAACCCGTAACAAAGAAGAAAACCTAACTGAATAACCAGCTCATTTCATGGTAGATTTATTGCTTGGACTCCAATGGGGAGACGAGGGAAAAGGAAAAATTGTTGATGTACTTACCAAAGATTACGATATCATAGCACGATTTCAAGGTGGACCGAACGCCGGTCACACGTTGGAATTTGATGGTATTAAACACGTTTTACACACCATCCCTTCTGGGATTTTCCATGAGAATGCCATCAATATTGTGGGTAATGGCGTTGTAATTGACCCAGTGATCTTTAAAAAGGAACTGGACAATCTGGAAAAGTTCAATATCGATATTGTTGCCAAATTACTTATATCCAGAAAGGCACATCTGATTTTACCAACACATCGTTTGCTGGATGCCGCATCCGAAACTGCCAAGGGAAAGGCCAAAATCGGTTCTACGCTCAAGGGCATTGGTCCAACTTACATGGACAAAACTGGAAGAAATGGAATGCGCATTGGCGATTTGGAATTTGATGCTTGGAAAACGAAATATCGAAATTTAGCCAACAAGCATGAAGCCATGATTGGTTTCTACAACGTGGATATCCAATATGATCTGGCTGAATTGGAAGCTGAGTTTTTTGAAGCAGTGGAAGCGCTAAAAAAACTTACATTTATTGACAGTGAAGAGTACATATTCCAGGCACAAACCAAAGGCAAGAAGATTTTAGCTGAAGGAGCTCAAGGTTCCCTTTTGGATATTGATTTTGGAACTTACCCGTATGTTACCTCGTCAAACACTACTGCAGCGGGTGCTTGTACTGGTCTTGGTGTTGCACCAAACAAAATTGGTCGAGTATTGGGAATTTTCAAAGCCTATACCACTAGAGTTGGAAGTGGTCCTTTCCCCACAGAACTATTTGATGAAGATGGAGAGACCATGGGTCGGGTTGGCAACGAGTTTGGAGCTACCACTGGAAGACCAAGACGCTGTGGTTGGTTGGATTTAGTAGCGTTGAAATATGCGGTTCAGGTTAATGGCGTGACCGAATTGATGATGATGAAAGCGGACGTGTTAAGTGGATTCAAATCTTTGAAAGTCTGCACGGCTTACGAATACAACGGAGAACAAATCCAGCACTTGCCTTATAATATTGAAAGTGAAAACGTAACACCGGTTTACACGGAAATGAAGGGCTGGGCCAAGGATTTGACCAAATTGACAAAAGCTGGAGACTTACCACCGGCATTAAATGATTATATCGCGTTTCTGGAGGGTGAATTAAACGTACCGATTAAAATTGTATCCGTTGGACCTGACCGTGTGCAGACCATTCACCGTTGATATCAATTTGAATAAATCGTATTACCTTTTTTAACCTTATTCTAGGTTGTGGATTAAGAATGCGGCCAATCATTAACATGACAATATCTAGAACACTAAAATTTTTAAAAGAAGTCCTAGATCATTTCCTTGAAAGTAACACCTTCCAAAAAGGTGCGTCCTTGGCTTATTATGCCGTTTTTTCAATGTTTCCCATTATTATCATCATCACTTCAATACTGGGACTGATATTTGGTGAGCCAGCCGTTTCTGGTGAAATTCATTCCCAATTACAAGGGCTCTTGGGCACAGATGCGGCAATGCAAATTCAAAACCTCATCAAGAACCAGCATGAAAGTTATAATAATGGTCTTACCACCATTATTGGTTTTACCACATTAGTGTTAAGTGCCTCTGGCATGTTCAGTCAAATTCACGGTGCTTTTAATAGCATTTGGAATATCAAAGCAAAGCCAAACAGCGGTATACTGAAATACTTTTCCAAACACCTGACGGCATTTTTGGTATTGATTAGTGCTTTCTTTGTTATTTTGCTCAGTACCGTGTTCAACAGTTTTCTCATCACACATTCGGACAAGCTGCATCATAGCCTTCAACTTGCATACCTCTATGAACATCTGTTATCCTTTGTGGTATTTAGTATTATTTTTAGTTTGATGTTCAGATTTTTAGGTGATGCTATTATTCCATGGAAGGCCATTGTAGCAGGAGGTATTGGTACAGCCGTATTTTTTATGCTAGGGAAAGTAGGTATTGGACTCTATATTGGCCATAGTAAAGTATCCACAACCTTTGGTTCAGCGAGCGTTCTTGCCCTACTTATGCTCTGGGTCTATTACACTTCACAAATCCTGTTTTTGGGTGCATCTTTTGTTAAAATCTTGAGTGATCGTCTCGGAACTCAAATCCAACCGAATAAAAATGCTTCACGAATTGAAAAAATAGAAGTTCAAGCCTGAACTTTATCCTTAATTTTCGGTATTTTAAATACCAAATTGGCTAAGCAACTATTTTTATAGCACAATCATCATTTGTGCAGCATAGCTTCATCAATTACGAATAGAAAATCAATCCAAAAAACGAAAGTTTGATACGAATAATTTATAGCTGGGATGTGCCAGCGGAAAATCGACTTCAATTCATTGAAACCTGGAAAACCACCACAAACAAGATACATCAAGAAGTGAAGGGGGCTCGGGGTAGTTTTATGCTTCAAAATGAGGCAGATGCCAATAGTATAAAAACGATTGCCCGTTGGGATAGTTTGCAAGATTGGGAAAATTTTTGGCAGGATAGTAAACCAACCCAAATGAGCTCCATGCATGATTTAGGGAGAAGAACTGGAGTTGAAATCTTTAAGGAAATTGACGATTTCACGAAATAGCTTTGAAAAACAAATAGTATTTACTGAATTAAAAATAACCAATGCCGATACCGAAATACATACCATTAATTGCTTTTAGTTTACTCCTAGGTTCCTGCAACAATAAACAGTCTGCTGCTAAACAAAAGAAAGAGCCCATCGTAGAAGAAGTAGCTCCATCAGCCATCCAAGTCTTAAATTTTGGCACTTTTCATATGGGATATACTTCAGATTCCAAGACCATAGAATTTGACGAATACGATAAGAAAAATGTGGATTCAATCCATCAAATAGCCAAAAAATTAGCCAGATTCAAACCTACGGTACTAATTGTGGAGACCGTACCGGATTACAATCCCACATTACAAAAAAACTATGCCACCTATCTTTCGGACTCTACCTCCACGTTTGAAGAACCAAACGAAGTGGAGCTCCTTGCTTTTGAAGTAGGTAGACTATCTGGAACGAAGGAAATATGGGGCATAGACCATAAATTGCAATATAATTATGGAATTGGATTTGAAATTGACAATGCAATAGATTCTGTAACACTGAATCGTTTTCAATCTGACCCATTTGCCGCAATTCCAAATTTGAACCTTTTCGAAAGCGGGCTCTCCTTACCGGAAAAGCTAAAACGTATGAATCATCCCAAGGTATTGGACCTATTGATTACCGCCAATGCTGATATCCTAACCTATGCGGGCACTGAAGAGGGCTTTGAAGGCGCAGATGAGGCGGCCAAATATTACCAAAGAAACTTAAGAATCTATTCCAACCTAAATCGGTTGAATCTAAAGAAAACAGATCGAGTATTTATACTCATGGGTGGTAGTCACACTGCCTTTTTGAGGGAATTTATGGAAAGGGACGAAAATTATGAAATGGTCGACACTTTCAACTATTTGAATTAGCCCAAAAACTTGATATGAAAGCAGCGGTATACGAAAATTTCCAAGGAAAAATCCAAGTAATGGATGTACCTATTCCAAAGCCAATGTCTCATGGTGTACTGCTTAAAATAAAAGCTACAGGTATGTGTCTGAGTGATTGGCACGGATGGATAGGCCACGATCCAGATATCATATTACCACATGTGCCCGGTCACGAACTGGCTGGCGAAATTGTGGAAACCGGGAAGGACGTAATTAATTTCAAAGTAGGTGATCGCGTTACAGTACCTTTTGTGGGTGGCTGTGGAAGTTGCTACCAATGCCATTCCGGCAATCATCAAGTTTGCGATAACCAATCACAACCTGGTTTTACCCATTGGGGCTCGTTCGCAGAATATATGATCTTGAATCATGCAGATTTAAACTTGGTGAAGTTACCCGATGAAATCAATGATGAAACCGCAAGTATTTTAGGCTGCCGGTTTATTACATCATTTCGTGCCGTTGTGGAACAAGGGAATCTAAAAGGCGGGGAATTTGTAGCAGTCCATGGTTGTGGCGGAGTTGGTTTATCGGCTATTATGATAGCGCATGCTTCAGGCGCCCAAGTCATTGCCGTGGATATTAATGATGATGCGTTGGAACTTGCTGAAAATCTCGGTGCCGTTATCACGATTAATAGCTTAAGGTCATTAGACGTGGTTGATGAAGTCAAGGAATTTACAAAAGGAGGTGCACATCTTTCCATTGACGCCCTTGGCCACCAGCAAACCTGCTTCAACTCAATTGCTAACTTAAGGAAGAGGGGAAAACACATCCAGGTAGGTCTTATGACCGGGGATGATAAACATCCATCCATCCCTATGGATCAAGTAATTGCTGAAGAATTGGAAATCTTGGGAAGCCATGGTATGCAAGCTTTCAAGTATGGAGAAATGTTGAAAATGATACAATCGGGGAAATTGAGACCCGAATTACTTATAGAACGGACAATTTCCTTGGATCAATCCGTAGATCTGTTACCTAAAATGGATCAATTTAAAAACAGCGGAGTTACCATAATCAATTCGTTTTAATCTACGAATTGCATAATTCGTTAACTTCATGCCACTTAGAACTAGGGAAGGCCCTAAACCTTTGTGACAAAATTCATCAAATCAGTCTAATCAGAACATCATGAACAAAACAGCCACTTTTCTAAGGTTTACTGCTATATGCTCCTTTTTAGGCGCTTTGACAACGGCCTTACTGATATTTTTACCCCATCCTTCGGCTGTTGATTTTGAAACAAGTGTCTTGCTGTACGAAAACAAATTGTACCTCAGTAGACTTTGGATTTTGTTTATGCATCCCCAATTCAATTTTATTGCGGCTATTGGAATCGCGTATTTGTTCATTCGAAAATACCCTTTATGCATCAGTATCGGAACTTTGTTTTTATTCGTTTGGGCATATACCGAAATATCACAACAAGCTTTACTTATTGATTCTCTTAATCAAATATGGCGTCCAGGTTATGTAAACGCAGAAAATGAAATCGCCAAAGACATGTATTCAACCTTGATACATGCGGCCAATGGCATTTCAGACAGCAAGTACTTTCTGGTCATTTATGGTTTTGGTCTAGGAACCCTATTGTTTGGATTGGCCTTTGTTCAAGAAAGGAATTGGCCTAGATGGTTAGGTTTTGCCATGCTCTTCATTGGCATTTTGAGTCTATCTTCATTTTTGCGTTATTATCTGAATGTAAGTGCATTAAATGGAATTGTAAATTGGTGTTATGAATGGATCTATGGCTATCTTCAGCCCTTGGTTCGAATTGGACTTGGTATTTGGATTTTACATCAAATCAAACACAGCAACCCAAATCTTAACACTTCAAAAAAATGACTGGATTCTTAGGTAAATTATGGAACATACTTGGGATAACGTTATCTGCTTCGTCCATTGTGAGTTTGATCCAAATGGGCTTTGATATCCCACTGGCATTAAGTCCCGAAGCAATTCTTAATTTTTACAGGGAATTGATTCAACCGATCTTTCAATTGCTTTACAAACCGCTCACCTGGCTATTTAACGACCTAACAGTTCCTAATTGGTTAATGGATGCTCAAACATTATCCTTAGTAATAAGCGGAATTTACATAAGGGCCAAAAGTGTACAGCGGGTCGATGGGGAGCAGATTCATTATCAAAGCATGTTAAGTAAAATAGTTTCCATAGGCTTGTTGGGATTCACCTTATTTGGGCTTCTATTCCTTCCTTTTGTATTGATTTCAATGATCATGTTACCTGTGTACTATGTAAATCAATTACGCTGGAACAAACACTTGAAATGGTATCAGTTTCAGAACGTTCTAAAATCAGTTTATAGCGCATCGGGCAATGCAGGGGCATTGTTCAATACCTCAGCCATCTACGCTTATCTAAGCTTGTTTATCGTAGTATTGTTTTACTTGTGGAACTCTATAATCCCCTAAATATTGACCAAATGAGATCCCTCTTTTTAAGTTTTACCTGCTTGTTCTTAATTTTCTCCTGCGTTGAGAATAGTAGCTCTGCGTCAATGCACAAAGTGTTCTCGCATGAATTTATAAAACTTCGCAACTCGAGTGATTTTGACATAATCGATTTGGATTCCATAACCAATTACTCGGAGCTTCTAAAGAAAATGAATCTATTGAATTGTGAGGACAAGATTGTAGGAATTCAATTCAAATGGGAGAATACACAATATCATTTAATTGGCATTTCGGGTTGCCCAGCGCTAGGTGAAATTGCGTGTTACTTCAATCGTAATCATCTTTACATCAAAAACGATTCAATTTATTCTGGTTTTGGTAAAGAACGAACGCAGCAACCCATCGAAGATCTACACTTAGTTCTTGAATCCATTATGGAAACACCCTATAAATATCGCTACGATAGCCATAAACTCAATCAGGCTTTAATAAGTTTCCACGTAACGGATGACCAACCCGTTACTACAATATCACGTACCCTAAAAGAAATCGTTTCTGAGTTCTATCGCATCAATTTGACCAAAGGTGCGGGTTTTTTTGAGTATGATGTGTTGTTTGAGGATCATGATGTAAGTCTACTCCCGCCACCGCCACCACCACCGCTGCAAGGAGATGAGAATATATACACTCTGAATTAGGTGATTTAGATCTGTAAATCAAGCTGAAAATGAAGTAATCATAAATACAATTAGTTATTGCGTACACCGTAAAAGTGACTATGATAATGGTAGAAATTGGATTTACATCAAAAAAGAGACTGTTAATTTCATTTGTATGCCAACCGACAAGAATCGTTGATATATTCATCTTATGGAAAAACAGTTGTTTGCTTTAATCTTTGTTTGCTTAGGTCTCTATCAAACCAGAGCTCAAGAAGTACAAATTCAATACATGGCCAATCAAGGTGTATGGATAAAAAGTCAGGATAAACAAATCTTGATAGATGCCGTTTTTGACAAAGAATTTGAGTTTTTAGATGTATTGCCTAAAACGGAATTGGAATTGCTGGATGATGCAAAACCGAACTACAATGAGATTGATTTGATTCTAGCTACGCACTTGCATGGAGATCACTTCCATCCGATTTTAACTGGAAACCATCTAAGGGCCAACCCAAAAACTGAATTTTTCGGGCCTTTAGAGACCTTCTCGGTTTTTCAACAGAAATTTGAAGGTTTTCAGGAAATATCCAATAGGGTACATACTGATTCTTTACAACTCCATCAAACCTCCGCATACAGTTTAAACGAAATTAAAGTGGAAGCCTTCCGATTGGCACATTTTGGTACACATCCTTGGAACAAGGCGGAAAATTACGCCTATCTCATACATTTGAATGGAAAAAAAATATTACATGTTGGGGATTCCAACCTCAATATTGAGAATATTTCCAAACTAAATTTAGCGGAAAGAAAAATTGATGTTGCAATTCTACCTTATTGGCAAATAGGGTCCTCGGAACGGATGGACCTCATTGAAACGTATATTGGCGCCAAGCTGTTATTGATTGCGCATATACCTTTGGAAAACTTTGCAGATGCCCAACAGGATATAACGCAGTTGGGGTACCAAAATGCCAAAGCATTAACCCAGCAATTTGAGATTATTATCCTAGATTAACTCCACTTACCAAGTTTTAAAATAGGTTTCAATACCTGAATTGACACCAAATCAACGGGTTTGGATGCATTCTGATTTTACGCTAGCCTACATCTTTGTTAAGACTGTAAAATCCATTAACCAATGTTGAAATCAAGCATTCAAATAAACTTCTTAACACTTATGTTATTGGGGTTGGTTTTCAATTCCCAAGCTAATATCAATTCTGAACTCCACGTGTTTTATTACTCGACAGTGAAATTTGTGGAAACTCCATTATCTCCTATTGAGGGAAGTATTGCATTATCCAAAGCAGAAGCCATGACTCGAAATCATTATCGTTTTGCCTACAACCAATTGCATCAATTGGTTTCTGTGTCTTTCTTTAATGGAGATGTACCCCGAAACCCAAACCACACTGCCAACCTGTTCACCTTATCCCACCGTATGGAATTCAACTATACTTCGAATACGGAAACCATCACTTTTTTCAATACGGATGGCAATGCCATAGAGGTACTTGGTAATTGTGCCGAATTCGTCTATCGTTTAAATGATTTGGGTTATAGACATCGGCTATATTTCATGGATAAACACAAAAAACGTGTGGCCAATGGTTGGGGAATATATGAGTATAGGTGGGATTTTCAAGGAGACGGAAGCGTCATCGAAAATAGAGTAGACGAAACAGGGAAGCAAGTTAGCATCCGACCAAGTTTTGAGTTTTATCTGCTCAGACTTCGATTTAACCCATGGGGACATATTGCATTAATGCAAAATATTGATAGCGATGGCAATTTGCTCGAGAACAGCTCTGGAGCTTCACAAGACCGAATTACAACCAACACCCACGGTAACTTTTTGGAATGGAATGTTTTGGACAATAAGCACAATTTGGAACGCGGTAATGGACCAAATGTCGCCATTGGCAGGCAACACTTTGATGCGTATGGCTATGAAATTGAACTAGAGCACCAAGATGAAACAGGGAAAACAATAGCGAGCCATTATGGGATATTCCGTAGTCAAACAGAATTCGATAAATATGGGAACATCGAAAAACGAGCCTTTTACGATGTTAATAATAATCCTACCTATCACCTTAACGCTGGCTATCATCAACTCCAAATCAAGTGGGATAAGTTCGGTAATCAACGTGAATCCTTAAGCTACTTTGATAGCAATGGTAAAGCCTTTTCTCATGCGCTAAGAGGGTACCATGCTGCGCGCTATGCGTACGGCCAAAATGGAAGATTAATTAAAATCAGCTATCATTCGGAAACAGGAATATTGGTAAACAGAAAAGATAATGGTCGGGCGTATACCATTTTCACTTACAATAAGGTTGATGGCGCTAGAACTTCCCAACATTTCGATAAAAATGATAATCAACTATGAAGCTTTCTAATGCGATTACCTCATTACTATTGATACTATCTTGTGGTGTCCTTCCTGCCCAAAAAAAGGAAAAGACAGCCGTTCAAATCCAAGATTTGGTACAGCAATACTACCAAAACAAAAAATTCAATGGTTCAGTGCTAGTGGCAAAGGAAGGAAAGATAATTTATGCGGGGGGTTTTGGTTATGCCTCTACTACCAAAAATGAAAAAAACACTGGAAATACAAAGTTTCTTATCGGTTCTACCACTAAGTCATTTACTGCCACAGCGGTTTTACAATGTGTAGAACAAGGATTGTTAGATCTGCATGCACCTATCCAAAACTATTTACCCGAACTCAGCAATAAAGTTGGCTCGTTAACGCTGCATCATCTCATGAAAAATGCATCTGGGTTACCCGTCCATTTGAATCGAGTTACCCAATTGGAATATCGGGATATAACTAGTACCGAATTACTTGACATCTACTCCCAACTTGAATTATCGTTTACTCCTGGGAGTCGGTTTGAATACTCCAACTTGAACTACCAGCTTTGTGCATTAATTGTAGAGCGCATATCGCAACTTAGCTATAAACAGTATCTACAAAAATTCATCTTTAATCCATTACAAATGGACTCATCCGGGGTTCAACGTACAATGGATATAATTCCAGACAGGGCATTAGGGTATCAAGTTGAAAATCTAGGGTTGCTACCCGCACCAAAAAATTACTTGGCTTATGCTATGGGCGGCGGGGATATCTATTCGACAGTGTTGGATATATTAAAATGGGACCAATCCTTGTACGACGAAGACCTCCTCAACACAAAAAGTAAAGAGCTATTGTTTGATGGAAACCCAGAAAAATATGGCGGCTATGGTTATGGCTTTAAAGTCAAAGGCTATGCAAGGAAGCATAGTAAAATGGGAAAACTGGTGCGTCACGGTGGGTCGATGTACGGTTTTGTATGCAACATTCATCGGTATCTGGATGATAAAGTCACAATTATTATCCTAGGCAATATCCGGCCCTACCCTGTAATGGGGATTACCACCAAAATTGAAAAACTTCTGTTAACCAACAATTTTTTTGATTGAAAAATGACCTGGAATTCAGGTGAAACCTTAATAAAAAGTTAAGTCGCCTAAAGAATATACTGAGTTGAAAATAAAGTGCCTATTTTAGAATCGTTACATCAATCAAAATCAACATTATGATCAACTTAAAACAAATCGGCACTGCTACATTTTTATCCCTGACATTCTTGGTAACCACATTCGCCCAGGAAAATCAAGAATTGACACAAATCCTAAACAACCTACAAGTTGAACTTGTTCAACCAGGTACAATTTCCACTAATGGATTTGAATTTGGAACCTCCATCTCCCCTGATTCGAAGGAGCTTTTTTTTGTAAAAGGAATTTCAGGTTTTAGGCGAACTGTTTTGGTATATTCCACATGGCAAGATGGGTACTGGTCAAAGCCGAAAATAGCTCCATTTTCTGGCCAATATCGAGATGGCAACCCTTATCACGCCAAAGATGGAAAGGGACTTTATTTTACATCGAGTAGGCCTACATCTAACCCGGAACTGGGTGCCACAAACCTATGGTTTGTTGCACGAAACGACCAAGGTTGGTCGGAACCTGAATTGGTTAAAGGTGCCGTGAATGATAAACACGAAATCGTATATCCGACGGTTCAAGCAGATAAAACCATTCATTTTGTTTCTTGGTCTAGGCCGGGTTCCAAGGGCGGGGATATCTTTGTTTCAAAATATGAGAATGGCACCTACACTTCCCCAGAATTGGTTGATGAGCTTAATACACCCGCAAGTGACGCAGATCCAGAAATCAGTCCTGATGGTAATTATTTATACCTAACAAGTCAACGTGAAGGCGGTTTGGGTCACTATGATCTATACATTTTCAAAAAACAAAAAGATGGTAAATGGGGAAAGGGAATTAACCTCGGACCCAAAATCAATTCCAGAAACATGGACTCCGACCCGATTCTGTCCCCGGACGGACAAACGCTTTATTTTTCGAGTGATAAACTGGGTGAAATAGCAGCAGGACAGGATAAGTTCACCGAATATGACACCTTGGTGGAAAGTCTTGACCAAATACACAATGGCTTGATGAATATTTACAAGGTGGACTTAAGTTCGCTACTTTCTTATTTGGACAGAAGTTAGTTGCCTAATTAACATACCTTGCTGTTTTGCATGAAACTGATTTCCACAATTCGCTGAATCACTTATCTTTAAGAAGTTAACCAGTGATTGAACCTTAACACTAAAAAGAAGGCAATCCACAACATTTCTTCTCATGAGACGAATCATTTTTATGGCTGCACTTGTATTTCTTGCAGGGTGTAAACAGCGAACTAACGAAACTACAAATACAGAAAAGGCAGAAGCGCCAACCGAAAAAAAGAAACGTCCTGTAGCAATTGAAAATGGTAAGTTCTTTGAGCGGGAAGGCAAAAAAATGCTTTATGGAGGTGAAAGCGAAGACCAGCATTTTGATATTAGTGGGTATCTGCTAAAAGATGAGCAATTCCATTATGGAATCGGTAGAGAACGTTTTCCTGCTTTGCTGGAACCAGAATTCATTTCCGTTGATGAAGCAAACTTGATCTGGGCGGACAGCACCCGCTTTTTATTGGCTAAATCCGTTAATGAAATAAAGGCATATTCTGTGGAGGATTTAACTCGTCACGAAGTTGTAAATGATGTTTTGGATGGGAAACCCATTATGGCTGCTTATTGCATTTTAGCAGATTTAGGAGCAATCTATGAACGTACATACGGTACCACGGAATTGACTTTTGCGCTTAGCGGATACACTTATTATGATGAAGATGTTTGGGGTGGTTTAGATGGCTTCATTCTATGGGACAGAGAGACGGAAAGTCTGTGGTGGCCATTGATTGGCAAAGCAGTTTCCGGCCCGCTTCAGAACGTCAAACTGCTGGAAATGAACCAAACGAACTGGGAAGATACCACTTGGAAATCAATTCGTGAAAAATATCCAACTGCACAGGTACTAAAGTCAGGGCAAGATTTTGAACGACCTAAGACTTGGAGCAAAATCAATGATGTATCTGAAATCAGGTCTAAATACCTTCTAGCGCAATAATCTTTTAAGCAGAGTTATGGTATGGGAAAATTTCATACTTTTGAACTGAACGCACGTGCAGTCAGTAGTCAATTTTATGGATAAACGAGACCAACTTTTAGAAATAGCCACAACATTGTTTTCCGAACACGGATATGAAAACACGCCCTTATCCCTGGTTTGTGAGCATGCCAAGGTCTCGAAAGGATTGATTTCCCATCACTTCAAATCCAAAGATGGCTTGCTCAGGGAAATATTTTCCAAAACAACCGATCTTATTAAAGAGATAAATGCCATTGACAAGATCAACACTACTCCAAATCAACAGCTAACAGCCCTACTCGAATCGTTTTTTGAACAACTTAAGGTAGATCGTCTGTTCTTTCAGTTCAATATGAATGTCATTGTTCAACCAAAAACGCGTGAAATATTAAACGACCTGATTCAAGAGCGTTCGAGTTACATTCTCGAGAAAACCATGGAAATATTCCAACAATTGGACGCAAAAACGGCACTTGTGAAAAGTCATCTCTTCATAGCCGAATTGGATGGCATTGCTTTAAGTTATTTAGGAATTTATGATGATTTCCCTCTTGATCAGATAAAAGAGGAAGTGCTAAAAAAATATTCAAATCAATGATTTTTGAACCTACGGAAAAGACCGAAGCTATAGATCAATACAGGGCAGAATTTTATCGAACCATAAATGCCCCAGTAGATGCCATGTGGGAAATCCTATACATTGGAAACTCCCAACACTATTTGATCCAATGGAATGGAGCTGACATTGGTTATTGTTGCATCAATGAAAAACGTTGTTTAACACAGGTTTTTGTAGAAGCAAAATACAATCCAATAATGAATCAAGTCATTCAAGAATTGATTGCACAAAGTCGAATAACTTCAGCGAACCTCAGCTCTAAGGAAACCCTTGCCTTTAATGCATGTTTGCATCTTTCCACCAAGATAAAAGCCAATACGCTCTGTTTTGAGCATAACAACATTGAAGTTGAAGAAGACGAAACCTTGTTGTTGACGCAGGCAAAACCCAATGATATTCTGGCCATTCAGAACTTTCTGAAAGAACAGATCGGGTTTATAGATGATTTTGGCTATACTGAAAATCTTGTCAAACGCTCTGAATTGTATTTTTATAAAGATTCTGGTGAACTTGTTGCCACCAGTGAATGCAGACTAAGTGAAAGTCAACCTCAGTTCGCAGATTTAGGGATAATTGTAAATCGGGATCATCAGCGAAAAGGAATTGCAACCAAAGTAATGAGAAAACAGGCCAATCGGGTGATACGTATGGGCAGGAAACCTATTTGCTCTACAACTGTGGAAAATATTGCATCAAAAAAGGCTTTAGAAAAATCAGGATTTTATTGCTCCAATATCATTTTTGATATGCATTTTCAAAAATCAAAAGACCACTAATGACGATAGACAACTACTCAGAAAATAACAAGTCGGATTTTGAACGAATTTGGGTGGACTGGTTGTTGAATACTATGGGAATTGAGCCGCAGCAGGAAGATTTGGAAGATGTACAAAACCCCATTAAAAATTACATAAAGCAAGGTGGCATGGTATTTTACGCCAACAAAGGCAAATCCTGTCTGGGTGTTGTAGCAGTTAAGCGATTGAATGAATTGGAATATGAATTCTGCAAATTGGTTGTAACCAAAGAAGCCAGGGGTATGGGATTAGGTAAAATGCTCGTTCAAAAATGTCTCGATTATGTTATTGCAGTTGGAGGAACGGCCTTATACCTTCAAAGTTTCCATAAGCTTGAAATTGCAGTAATAATGTACCAAAAAATGGGTTTCCTGGATTGTCCAGCTCCAAAAGGCATGTTGGTTGTAGATCGCACCGAGATCATAATGAAAAAGGAACTTTAAAAGCAGGTAGTATGAAAAATGAGTTTAAAATCAACTTTTTAGATCACGTAGCAATACGGGTAAAAAGCCTTGAAACTTCGGCGGATTGGTATACCAAGGTTTTAGGTCTTAGGAAATACAAACTGGAAGCTTGGGGTGAGTTTCCTGTTTTCATGATGGCAGGAAAAGCAGGCGTTGCCTTATTTCCAGCCGATAGCGATGACCCGAAAATTCCTGCAACTTCCAGAAACGTCAAAATTGATCATTTTGCCTTCAACGTGAGTCAAGAAAACTTTGCAAATGCATTAAAAAAATACGAATCACTTGGGTTGGAATATACCGTTAAAGACCACACTTATTTTGATTCTGTATATACCCAAGATCCAGATGGCCATACGGTTGAATTGACTTCCATTAAAGTAAACGAAGATGACTTTTATAAATTAACTTAGCACCAATCAAACTGCAATAGAAATATAATCATTTTGAAGGTTTCAGATTTTCCAAAAATCAATTTCCACCCTATTCAACCTTCAGTTAAGGCCAGAAATCCAGAAATCTCTTATCAAGAATATCCCCCAGATAGCCAACTTGGCAATTTTATCCATTGTTTTTGGCAATTGAGGACTAAAAGCCCTTTAAAACAAGACTATAGTTATCGTGTTGTCTCGGACGGCTGTGTCGATATTTTTTTCAATCAGTTGATTCCATCTGAAAACTTTATAATGGGTTTTTGCCGAAAGTTCACTGCTTTTGACATAGGTTCGGAATTTAACTATATCGGAGTGCGGTTTCTTCCTGCCGCATTTCCTCTACTGTTTGGGTTCAATGCGAAGTCACTCACCAATCAGACACAGCATTTAAGTGTCATATTGCCCACCTTATCGGAATGGATAAGTAAAGAGTTGGCCGCATCCAATAGCGTTGAACATAGCATAAAAAAACTTCAGGATAAATTGCTTTTAATGGTGAAAGGCAAAACTCTCGATTATGATACTCGGTTTTTCAACGCCATGAATGAAATTATCAAACGTAATGGTGCTTTAGACACCACAAAAGAGCTGAACACTGGCTTAAGTGCTCGACAACTTAGAAGGGTTTTCAATTATTATATCGGTACCACACCCAAAGCTTTCAGTAATGTTGTGCGATTCCAATACATTCTTAATGCTAGTCCTTCTGCACAGAATAATGACAACAAAATCTACTACGACGTTGGATTTTTTGACCAGGCACATTACATCAAATCCTTTAAGCAATTTTACGGCATAACCCCTAGCAAGGCCTTTAGTTGAAACATGTCCGTTTTTTACAATCCTAACCTCCAAAGTGATGCGAATTTTGTTTCCATAAACAACACTTATGAAAACATGTTTAACCATTGCATTTATGACCCTATCGATCGTCTTAAATGCTCAGAATTCGAATCAAATGAAACTAAATGCTGGAATAATAACGGATAAAATAGAGGAGACCAAATCGTTTTATACGAATGTTTTGGATTTCGGGATAAGTTTTGAGAATGATTTTTACCTATTAATGCATACCAAAGACAAATCTGCCCAGCTAAGTTTCTTAAAACCCAACCACCCAAGTCAGAAACCCATTTTCCAAACCGCATTTTCAGGCAAAGGGGTGTATTTAACGATTGAAGTCGCGAATGTTGATGTGCTTTACCAAAAAATCAAAGGAAAGCAAATTCCAATCGCAATCGAACTAAGGGACGAACCTTGGGGCGATCGTCATTTTACCATTGTAGATCCAAACGGAATAGGCATAGACATTGTAACCTACACGAAACCTGAGGAATAATACTGGATTAATCTATTTAGAAAACTAAAGCGATCAAGGTACTTTCTTGGTCGCTTTTTGCTTTTATTCTGTATCTTCAGAGCAAAATCAACCATGGCCAACCCTCTACGCTGTTTAGGATGGGGTAAGCATTTCTCAAAATTCTACCTTCTTCCACTACTCCTGTTTATCGCCTGCAAAGGTCAAACGGACACTTCTAAGTATGCAAATGAGGACGTCTATGTAATTTCTAGAGAGGATTATGCCAATAAACTTCATGGATTTTGGTTAGGTCAGTGTATTGCCAATTGGACAGGATTGGTTACTGAAATGGACAAAATTGGCAATATCGGAGCGATTAAAACCGGAGCGTTTTATATCCGAGATGACTGGGGCAAACCCGATTTACCCAATATTTGGTCTGGTGATAAAATCAGTGACATATCCCCAACCATTGATTTTGTATTTAGAGATAGTTCGGATGTCTGGGGCGCAGATGATGACACAGATATCGAATATATGTATCAGCACCTGATGGCTGCTTCTCCGAACACAATACTAACCCCAGAAGAGATTCGAAATGGGTGGTTAAAACACATAATACCAGAGGAAGAAAACTACCTTTGGGTTTCCAATCAAAGAACTTACGACTTAATGCAAGCTGGAATGCTACCTCCGTTAACAGGTGATCCAACCAACAATGCGCATTTTGATATGATAGACGCTCAATTGACGACTGAAATTTTTGGGCTTTTTGCACCCTCACAACCTGCCTTTGCGCTTAAGTTGGCAGATTTACCCATTCAAACAACAGCGAGGGGTACCGCACAGCATATTTCAAATTTTTACGTTGTAATGCACGCGTTGGCACCCATTAGCACTGAAAAAGCAAGCAATCCGAAAGCACAACTGTTTTGGATGGCGGAAGAAGCTAGAAAAGTTCTCCCGGATACTACGTATGCAGCTCATATGTATGACTACACAAAGAACCTGTACAATTCAGGGATACCATGGGAACAAACTAGGGATTCCATCTATGTGCGTTACCAAATACAACAAAAAGATGGCTATGAAATCACCGGGCAAAACTTGCATTGCAATGGTTGTTTTGCCGCGGGAATAAATTTTGCTGCTAGTTTGGTAAGTCTTTTCTATGGAGAAGGAGATATAAAAGAAACCATCAAAATAGGTTCATTAACAGGTTGGGATTCGGATAATCCCACGGCAACTTGGGGAGGATTATTGGGTTTTATGATGGGCAAAAACGGTGTTGAAACAGCATTTGGAAGAACATTTTCCAACCGTTATAACATTCATCGTACCAGGCAAAACTTCCCTAATAACGGCATGGATACTTTTGAGAACATGTCAGCAGTAGGTATTTCTATAATTGATCGTATTGTTGAAAAGGAACTGGGTGGCACCGTTGACCTGGAGAAGAACATTTGGGTCATTCCAAAAACCAAACTAAATTAAACACACGTTAGCAACCGAATGATTCAAATAACAGCGGTAAAACAAGATTCCGATATCGAGCTGATTGCACAATTGGCAAAAGAGATATGGACGCATCATTATACACCCATCATCGGAATAGATCAAGTCAATTATATGTTGGAGAAATTTCAATCTGAAAGTTCCATAAAATCACAACTAGCCAATGGTTATGAATACCACCTTTTGAAATTTGATGATAGACCCGCAGGATATATTGCGTTTTGTTATAAAGACGGACATTTGTTTCTAAGCAAGATTTATGTACACGCGAATTTCAGAGGTAAAGGAATAGGTAAGGCAGCCATGTGTTTTATGGAAAATGAAGCGCAGCTTAATGGTTTTTCCAAAATAAGATTAACAGTAAACAAGTATAACAGCAATTCCATTTTGGCTTATGAAAAAATGGGTTTTGAAACTATAACTGCCATAATACAGGATATAGGCAATGGATACGTAATGGACGATTATGTCCTGGAAAAAAAATTGAACTAGTAAGCAGATAATCTTTAACATCTAAAAAACGCCAAAACCAATTAAATGAAATACATAAGCCTTAACTCGTTCAAAACACTCGGATGTTTACTTTGTATTATTCTAACCGCATCCAGCAGCCTATATGCACAAAATGAAAACCCACCAAATGTCGTATTGGTATTTGTGGATGATCTGGGTTATGGGGATTTAAGCTGTTATGGTCACCCCAATATCATAACAAAACATATAGATCAAATGGCCAATGAGGGAATTCGATTTACTTCCTTTTATGCGGCAGCATCTGTTTGCACACCTTCAAGGGCTGCACTTTTAACCGGACGCTATCCCATTAGGAATGCCCCATTCAATTTTGGTCCAGAATCCAAAAATGGACTAGACCCAAGTGAAATAACTCTAGCAGAATTGTTGAAAGATCAAGGGTATTCTACCATGGCAATTGGCAAATGGCATTTAGGCCATCGCGCAGCCTACTTACCAACCGCACAAGGGTTTGATTCCTTTTATGGTTTGCCGTATAGCAATGATATGATTTTACCTTGGTGCCCGTGGCTCACTGAAGCCGACAAACTCTTTATGTATGAAGACACTAAACCAACTGTGGAAGTAGGTTTCATGCAGGAAAATTTAACTGTTGATTATACCCAAAAAGCAGTTGATTTCATTAAAAACAGAACGGAAAAACCATTTTTTCTATATCTAGCACATAATATGCCGCACCTCCCAATAAGTGCCGCACCGCCTTTTTTAGGCAAATCCAAAGGTGGTCTTTATGGTGATGTTGTTGAAACCTTGGATTGGAGTATTGGTCAAATACTGAAAACCTTAAAAGATGAAGGTATTGATGAGCAAACTATGGTTGTTTTCACAAGTGACAATGGTCCTTGGCAGAATTTACCGGAACGTATGCTGCAACGAGGCGTAGAAGAAACCCATGCTGGAACGGCAGGATTACTTAGAGGATCGAAGTCCACCACCTATGAAGGAGGGTTTCGGGTACCTGCAGTAATAAGATGGCCCAATAAAATACCCTCCGGGATTGTCTCAAGAGATGTTGTCACCACCATGGATTTGTTTGCCACAATTTCCAAAACAACTGGTGCAACCTTACCCATGGATAGGCCAATTGATGGGAAAGACATATCCGCGATACTACATGGAAATGAAGAACCGAGGGCAGCGCCATTTTTTTATTGCAAAGAAGCTACATTACAAGCGGTACGCAAGGGCGATTGGAAATTGCGGTATACCGAGGAATCGGGCATGCAGCTTTTTAATCTACAATTGGACCCCAGTGAAGCGTTTAATGTTGCTGAAGCTAATCCAGAGATTTCCCAAGAACTGCTTAGCGACCTAAAATCTTTCGCAAGACAAACCAACGCCAAAATGGAAAACCCAAAGTGATTATTGTACAGGATTGTTCTCCATGAATTGTTGGAACCTGCCAGGTGTCAAAACTTCCCAAATGGAAGCCACTGTCCAACCTACAGACATATGGGAGTTTAAATAGCCTTTACCATTGGCACCATAATCCCAAACCGTATGTTGGATAATTTCAGGCATATATCCTATTTTGCCCACACCAACCATATGATTTTCGTAGGGTAGCATCTGATCTTTAATAGACGAAGTAATGACTTGTGCCATCTTAGCAAATCGAGGTTCACTGTTTTCTTTGGCCAACCATTCCAAAACATGTGGAAAGTCGAAAGCCCAAACATCAATATGGTTGTTTTCTGTGCTTACGTTACCCCAGCCTCTAGTTTTAAGTCCAGTTTCTCCCAAAAGACTGTCCTCGGCAAAAGGAACATCATAGAGATAATACCAACTCAACCCAAAATATGCCGCTTGCGTAGCCAATTTAACATACTGCTTTCGTTCTTCACCAGTTGTTGATGAAGCGAGATGATAATAAGAGACGGCAGCGATAGCAGCGGCCTCTTTATCCTCACAATTGGCATCCAAGGTGGAAGAAAAATAATCCGCTTTATCAATGATGTTTTCTTCTGTGTAGCGTCCCGCATTCTTGGCAACTTTCAAGAAAGCAGTATTCTTAAAATATCGCGATGCCATTATCATGGGAGTAATGATGCTTTGCGTACTTCCTCTGGATTCGTCTAAAACATTGAATTGAGCATCAAATTTTCTTGGAAATCCACCTTCGCTGTCTTGTAAGTCCGCAAGAGCAGTCAATAAATCAACCACAATGCGCTCCACTTTTGGATGATTCACGCCTTGACGCCGGTCAAAATCAAGTAAGAACAGCAGATTTTTTAGACCTTCACTTTGCTTGCGCAAAGTGTAAACATCTTCTTTGTTCGCCCCATATACCAATTCCCGAATAAGCCCATTCGCTGTAAATCCATGTTTATAATACGAGTCCAAAACACGACGTGCCAATTCTATATGTTCTTCATTATCAATTTTATGGCCATATTCCAACAGATTGTACACGTTGGCAAAGATTTTACCACAAAAACCAATGGATAATACCCCTGTGTTGTCGCAGGTTTCGGTATTGAACCATAATCCCGCAAATCCCTTCAGGTTTTTTGTTTCAGCATAACTTTCATAGAAGTAATTGGCTAAAATCTCTTTGATTTCGGAATCTGATTTTCTTGGCTGAACTGGTTCTGGGTTATAAGCCTCATATGCTTTTTCCCAAGTCTGGTTCACCAATTCAGAGAAATTTTCTGCATTTCCATGACTAATTACCCAGCTCAAAGTAAGTGTCTCTCCCTTTTTCAGTGGATAAAAAGCTTTCCAACTTGGGTTTAAGGTCAACTTAGACTGATACGATTTAGGGCTTTCGTTAAAAGGAAAACTTGCATTTAGTTGAATTTGATTTTCATCTATTCTTCCAATACCTAGACTTCCTATATCTGTTTTGTTTATTACTTTTCCCGCTGTGGAATCAGGCTTTGACTCCAGTAACAAGCTATCTGCGCGCTCCAACTTTACCCACTGCTCTAAATTAGGGTCAAATCCTACAGCAAGGGGTGCACTCATGCGATCTTCCCTAAAAGACCAGAAGTCAGCCGTTTTAAAAGAGGGTGCATTTTCAGGAGATCTCATATTGCGTTTATACCAAAAGCCGGGTAATAGAAATTCCGCAGCATCAAATAAGGCGTTGTTAACCTTCCATGACTTCTTCAAATTTATAGCTACTTCCTCATTGGCCTTAATCGTATAGACATAAAGCCAAGTACTATCTTCCTGCCTTATCAATTGCCGATTAACGCTGACCTTTGAATTCGGATTCGTCTCTGCATATTCCGCATATATTGGTTTTTCCTTGCTATCCTCTAATATACTGATCTCTAAGGGCAACTCATTTATAAAACCGGGAAGTGCTGGTTGGTCATCTATGCAGCTGGAGGAACATAGCAGAATCAGTGTAAAACCAAATAGAAAAATGCGGTTTTTCATAAAATCAATGTTTGAACTAACAAGAAATCAAATTAATAAGATATGGGCCTCTTAAAATCGACCGAGGATATTTCTCAGTCGATAAATACCTAAGGCAAAACAGATACAATTATCCCAAACCTTTCTAAATCCTTGAATGTACTTTTGTCAAAAGTCCTACTTTTGGACAAAATTTTAGGGTATTGAAACCATTTCTAGTTTTAGTATTGTGTTTGTTGGCCATCCCCATGTTGGCACAGGAAGAAACCGAACCAGGTGAAGGAAGACAAATCAATATTGTTTACGGAGCCAATTTCACGCAGGATCAGGAACAATTTCCAGGTGCATCCATATTTAGCAAGGATGATGAAAGGCAAGTTCAGTTTGAACATCAAGGTGCAGATTTATGGTGTGATATCGCCATTTTTTATACCCAAGAAAATCGGTTGAAAGCAATCGGAAATATCCGCCTGCAACAGGGAGATTCCATTGAAATGAACAGTGGTAAAATGGATTACGATGGAAATACCAAATTGGCCAAGGCATGGGAAAACGTAGATCTTACCGATGGCAAAATGACCCTGACTACCGATACGCTCTATTTTGACAGGGAAAACCAACTCTCTTATTACCGCTCTGGAGGAAAAGTGATTGATTCCGCCAATGTACTCACCAGTAAAATAGGTAACTACTTCATGGAATTGAAAAAAGTACAATTCCGAGAAAACGTCCATATTGACAATCCCGAGTACATAATTGACTCTGAGCAGCTGGATTATTATAGATTATCCAAGAATGCTTATATGTATGGCCCCTCTACAATAACAGGTGAAGAATATAAAATATACTGTGAAAGAGGCTTTTATGATACAACAATTGAGCAAGGCTATGGGGTAAAAAATACACGAATCGATTACAGTAATCGGATTATTGAAGGGGACAGTGTTTATTTCGATAAGGCCACGTCCTTCGCCTCGGCCACAAACAATATCACAGTGACGGATACGATCAACAATGGGGTCATCAGGGCACATTATGCTGAAGTATTCAAGGAAAAGGATTCTGTTTTCGCCACCAAACGAGCAGTTGCCATAAACTTAGTGCAACAAGATTCGCTCTTTATTCATGGGGACACCTTAATGATTACAGGGCCAGAGGAGGACCGGATTTTAAGGGCATTTAGAAACGCCAAATTCTACAAAACGGATTTAAGCGGTAAATGTGATTCCATTCATTCCGAGGAGAAAACAGGAATCACCCAATTGATCACCAATCCCATCCTATGGAACTTGGACAACCAGATAACAGGCGATAGCATTCATTTGATCTCAGACTTGGAGACGGAAAAGTTGGATTCGTTAAAAGTTTTGGATAATGCATTTATTATTTCAAAAGACACCATTGGTCAAAAAGGATATAATCAAGCCAAGGGAAAGGACCTCTTTGGAAAATTCATTGAGAATGAGTTGAAAATCATTGATTTGATCAAAAACACAGAAGTAATTTACTACATGTACAATGATGACGATGAGCTGGTTGGAATCAATAAGACCATTTGTAGCAAGATTCGGTTGATCATGGAGAACAGTGATATCGATGACATTACATTTTTTGTAAATCCAGATGGGGATATATTTCCAGAGGCCGATTTCCCTGTTGAAAGTAGAAAATTAAAGGGCTTTGTCTGGCGTGGAGAAGAACGTATTCTGTCCAAGGAGGACATTTTTGATGAGGATGATAATACAATTGAATTGGTCAAGATACGAGGTATTGACAACCCTGTGGACATTGACACGGAAGAACAGGAACGAAGTGGCAATTTACCTATCGATAATTCTCAAAAGCCAAACTCTAGCGGACTGAAACCAGAACCGACTACCGTACCTAAATCAGGAAATTGATTTACCAGTTACAGATTAATCCACTGCAAACGATTTGAAAGAAGATTTTCTCAAATATCAAGCACAGACCACACCACATCCATTGGGCTTGGAAGTGTCGCATGCAAAGGGGAGCTATATCTATGACATTGATGGTAATGCGCATTTGGATTTTGTGGCTGGAGTATCTGCCTGTAGTTTAGGTCATGGTCATCCAAAAGTAACCCAGGCCATTAAAGCGCAAGTTGAAAAGTACATGCATGTAATGGTTTACGGTGAGTATGTGCAAGGTCCAGCTGTGGAATATACCAAACTTCTGGCGCGTCTTTTACCAGACCACTTGAATTGCACTTATTTGGTCAACTCGGGTACAGAAGCTATCGAGGGAGCTATTAAACTGGCAAGGCGCTACACGGGTCGTTCTCAAGTAATTTCCGCTAAAAATGCGTATCACGGAAACACCATGGGTAGCCTTAGTCTAATGGGCTATGAAGAACGTAAAAGCGCATTTAGACCTTTGATACCAGATGTTGCTTTTGTTCAATTCAATGCAAAAGACCAATTGAATGGTATTACAGAGAAAACTGCTGCCGTAGTTTTGGAAACCATACAAGGCGGTGCAGGATTCATACTACCAACTGATGGATATCTTACTGAGGTTAGAAAACGATGTGATGACGTTGGCGCCCTGTTGATATTGGATGAAATACAACCAGGCTTTGGTAGAACTGGTAAATTATTTGCCTTTGAGCACTACGGCATTACCCCTGATATTTTGGTTATCGGTAAAGGAATGGCAGCAGGATTGCCAGTTGGCGCATTTGTATCCTCTCAGGCGATTATGAAAACACTTCAGGAACATCCAAAATTAGGGCATATCACCACCTTTGGAGGTAATCCTGTCATTGCTGCTGCCAGCTTGGCAACCTTAAAGGAAATTACTGAAAGCCAAATCATTACACAGACACTTGAGAAAGAAAAACTCATTCGGGCGTGTTTGGTACATCCTTTGATTAAAGAAATAAGGGGCAAAGGTTTAATGCTTGCCTTGCTATTAGAAAAAAAAGAAATTGCTGATTATTTAGTGCTTACGGCAGCCCAAAAAAGATTGATACTATTTTGGTTGTTGTTTGAACCCAGAGCGGTTCGCATCTCTCCTCCATTAACGATTTCAGAACAGGAAATCCGACAAGGTTGTGATCAAATCATCAGTATTTTAAATGCATTTAAGCCTACTGCTGTTAACTAATTTGTTGATAACATACCCCAAAATCGGACTTTTTGATAGTCGCAAACGGCTAATTTTAAGTCCATAGTTAAACCAAACACCTTACTATGGCGTTAGATTCTAACGAATTTCCGGATAAATCCATCAGCAAATTTGAGTCCATGCTCAAAACGGATGATGTGTATTTTTTTGACGCGGAGGACTTCGAGGAAATCATTCACCATTACTTGAACAACGGCAAAATCTCCTTGGGAAAAAAGGCCATCCAAATAGGATTGGAACAGCATCCCAACTCTTCAGAATTAAAACTCCTTCATGTGGAGGTATTGGTTTTTGAGGATAAATATGAAGTTGCTGAACAGTTACTGGATGAACTTCAAAATATCGATAGCCATAACGAGGAAATATACATCCAACGGGCCAATATACAATCCAAACAAGACAATCATCAAGAGGCCGTAAACCTGTTATTGGAAGCATTGAATCTAGCAGACAATAGTTTAGACATTCATTCCTTGTTGGGTATGGAGTATCTTTTTATGGATGATTACGAAAAAGCTAAGCGAAGCTTCATGAAGTGTGTGGAATTTGATAATTCAGATTATGCATCACTATACAACGTAGTCTACTGTTTTGAATTCTTGGAGGATTTTGATGGGGCTATCCATTTCTTGAATGAATATTTGGAGCGCAATCCGTATTGTGAGGTTGCTTGGCATCAATTGGGTAAAATATACTACAGTAAAAAGATGTATACAGAAGCCCTTGCATCATTTGACTTTGCGATTATTTCCGATGATTCTTTTATTGGAGCCTATTTTGAAAAGGCAAAGGTCTTGGAGAAATTGGGTCGCTATAATGAGGCCATTGAAAATTACGAAACCACAATCTCCATTGAGGACCCGACATCACATGCCTATCTCCGAATAGGAAGGTGTCATGAAAAACTAGGGAATAACGACTTGGCCAAATATTATTATTACAACACGGTACATGAAGACCCGCTATTGGATAAAGGGTGGCTGGCCATTACGGATTTCCATTATAAGTTACAGAACTATGAAAAGGCATTGTATTACATCAACAAGGCTATAAACATAGACGGTGAAAACCCCATTTACTGGAAACGAAGTGCTAAAATCTATTTAGCGCTCAAAAATTTTGATGAAGCGGATTTCTCCTATAAACAAGCCGTGGATTTAGGTAATTACGAATTGGATACTTGGATGAATTGGGCAGACGTTCTTCTAAAACTGAACGACTTTGCATCCACAATTCAAGTCCTGGTGCAAGGCATGGAGTTTTACCCTGAACATGCAGAAATGGCCTATAAACTTGCCGGAGCTTATCTAAAAAATGGAGAACTCTTAAATGCAAAGGAAAAACTGGCACAAGCCATGCACTTGGATATCGATAAACTCGCCATGTTTCAAAAAGAATTTCCAGAATTCCAAAAAATGGTTTGGTTGCGAAATTTCGTTTCCGAAATAAAAAAAACATCTACATAACAAGGCGTTAGTCCAGTTCAGAGTATTATGAAAGCACGCAAATTAGTCGATTATGTGTTGATTGGCCTTAAAGGTATGGCCATGGGTGCAGCTGATGCTGTTCCTGGTGTATCAGGTGGCACCATTGCTTTAGTTTCAGGAATTTATGAGGAACTTGTTGGGACCATTGGAAACATAAATTTGGCGCTTCTTAAACTCCTTTTACAAGGTAAACTGAAGGATTTCTGGACCAAAGCAAATGGGAACTTTGTGCTTGCTCTTGGCGCTGGTGTTTTGGTCAGCTATGTGACCTTCATGAAATTGGCAAAATACCTTCTTGAGAACCATCCAATACTTATTTGGTCGTTTTTCCTCGGATTGATCATAGCCAGTATTTGGTATATGGGCAAACAAATACCAAAATGGAATCTTTCTTCCGTATTATTTTTGATTTTGGGCATAGGCCTAGGTTACTTTCTCACCACCTTACCAAGCTCAGAAGCTTCGGACAATCAGCTTTACTTTTTCATCTGTGCAGCAATTGCCATTTGCGCAATGATTTTACCTGGTATATCAGGTACGTTTATCCTTATACTTCTTGGCGCATATAGCACATTGAGTACAGCCATTGCAGATTTGGATATCAAAAAGATATTGATTTTCGTTTCTGGGGCAGTAATTGGACTTTTGAGTTTTTCCAAGGTTTTGAAATGGTTGTTGAACAAGTACAAATTTCAAACTTTTGCTGTTCTTACCGGACTGATAATAGGCTCCATAAATCAAGTGTGGCCTTGGAAAAAGGTATTGGAAACAAGGACCTATGGTGACAAAACCGTTGTGGTTAAGGACATAAACGTTTGGCCTTCAGCATTTGAAGGTGACAATCAATTGCTCGCCGCAGTTATACTCGCCATTGTTGGTTTTTCCATTATTTTTATCCTCGAAAGAACGGCCTCCAAAAAATAGGATTAACATCATAGAAGCATGCATCAGCCAAGAACATTTCTTGACAATTTCTTTTTGGTCATAAAAGGCTTATGCATGGGTGCCGCAAACAAGGTGCCAGGTGTATCGGGAGGAATTGTTGCCTTTGTTGGTGGCTTTTATGAAGAATTCATTTATTCCTTACAAAAGATTAATGGAAAGGCATTTAAACTGCTCATAAATGGTCGGTTTAAAAGTTTCTACCAATATACCAACGGACAGTTTTTGGTATTGCTTATTGCAGGAATGCTTTTCAGCTATTTCAGTGTTTCTAGGGTATTGGATTATTTTTTGGCCCAAAAAGAGCTCTACGTGTGGGCTGGTTTTTTTGGAATGATATTGGGCTCCATTTACTACATCGGTAAAGATTTTCATCATTGGAATCAACGCAACATCCTTTTTGGTTTTGTTGGGCTGGTTGTGGGTATTTCCATTAGCTTTTTAAGTCCAGCTACAGAAAACGATAATCTGATATTTATCTTTTTCTGCGGTATTATCAGCGTCTCAGGGATGACCCTTCCAGGGTTGTCAGGTTCCTTTATTCTAATTTTACTTGGTAATTATGTTTTGCTATTGGTGGATTCTGTGAATGCTTTGTACGATACCATGTCAGAATTGCTGGTTGGGGATTTCGGTTTTATGGAAAATCCCAAGAGATTGCAAACACTGAAGATTCTTGGGGTTTTTACTTTAGGTTCAGCTACAGGTTTGGTCACTTTTTCACATTTATTGAGCTATGTCCTTAAACATTACAAGAATATTTCAACAGCAGTGATTCTTGGTTTTATTACCGGCTCCCTAGGTGTTTTATGGCCATGGAAAAGAACCATGTACAAATTGGACAGTGCAGGAAATACTTTGCTGGACAGTAATGGTGACAAAATTGTTTTGAATTACGAACGCTATTTACCAAGCTTATCCAATATAGACACTTATTGGGCAGTGGTTTTTATTATTCTCGGCGTTTTGGTATTATTGGTTTTGGATTGGTATGGGAAAAACAGAAAAGAAAGAAAAAAGATTCGGGCTACTCGGTAAAAACATTAGCTATTCCTTTTCCAAGGGCTATTTTACCAAAAAATTCGAGTCATTGGGACTGGATGATCATAGCTATGAAAATTTTGATATTCCAAATATTACCGAGTTTAAAGCATTGATTTCGGACAACCGCCTATCGGGAATGAATGTTACTATACCCTACAAGGAGTTGGTCATGCCCTACCTCCAGGATCTTGATGATACCGCTAAATCAATTGGAGCAGTAAATACCATCAGATTTACTGAGCATGGACTTATTGGTTTTAATACGGACTATTACGGATTTCAGAAATCATTGGAACCCGCACTGAAACCAACGCATAACAAAGCACTGATTCTAGGAACAGGAGGTGCGTCCAAAGCGGTATCCTACGCATTGGAACAGTTGAACATCGAAAATGTATTGGTTTCCAGATCTTCAAAGCCTGGTCAATTAACCTACAAGGAGCTTAGCCAGGAATTAATAACAGAATTTACAGTAATTGTAAACTGCACACCTTTGGGAACTTATCCCAAGGTAAAAGACAAGCCTGATCTGCCCTACGAATATCTCACTTCAAAACATTTACTTTTTGACCTAATCTATAACCCTTCCAAAACCACCTTTCTAGAACTTGGAGCGCTAAATGGAGCAACAATAATCAATGGTCAGAAAATGTTGGAATATCAAGCGGAAAAAGCTTGGGAAATATGGAATACGCCTTAGTTTCTAATCCAAAATCCGTCAATTCCTTAAAAAATACCGCAAAACCTGCCCAAAAGAAGAATCACTACTTTTGTTATTAGGTAATTTAGTTGTTAACTTGGCTATAATTATCATCAATCCAAAAAGGTAAAGAAACTACTAATGCAGGATAACGAGCAAAAACTTCAGGAGACTGAAGGTGGTGGTACTGGGCAACAAACGGAAAGTGAAAAGACAAATTTAGAAGAATCCCCCAATTCTGAAACCAACACAACGGAGGAGCCCGTACAGGAAATAAAGGAAGAAAAAGAAACGGAGAAGGCAGAAGCACCTGCGGAAACGAAGGATGCAGCCGTACCCAAATCCGAAGAAGCTGAAGAAGCTATTGAGGAAATCGACGAATCCAATGCGGAAGATGCTGAAGATGTGGATAACGAAAAACGTCATCATATCCCCTTTTTGGACTACCATTCCATGTCCATGGAAAATTTGGTGGGTGAGCTACAACGTTTGGTGAAGAACGAGAAAGTTCAAGCCATTGGCAAACATGTAAGCTCCATTAAATACGAATTTGACCAGAAGTTCCAGGAATTCATTGAGCATAAGAAAGAAGAGTTTGTCTCCCACGGAGGAAATGCGATTGACTTTAGATACAATTCTGTGGCTAAAAGACAATTTAACGAAGTCTTCTCTGAATATCGCGAAAAACGTGATCAGTATTACAAGCAACTTGAACAATCTCTCAAAAACAACCTGCAACGCAGATTGGAGATCATTGAGGAATTGAAAGGGTTGGTAAATGTTGAAGAAGACATCAATACCACGTATAAAAACTTCAAGGAATTACAGGAAAACTGGCGTAATGCAGGTCCGGTTCCTCGTAATAATTACAATGATGTATGGCGTACGTACCATCATCATATGGAGATTTTTTACGATTTCCTGCATTTAAATCGAGAGCTTCGAGATCTTGATTTCAAGCACAACCTTGAAGAAAAATTAAAATTAGTGGAACGCGCTGAAGGGCTTGTTAATGAGCCTGACCTTGGTAAGGCCTTCAGAGAATTACAGACGTTACATAAAATCTGGAAGGAAGATATTGGTCCTGTCGCCAAAGAGCAACGCGAAGAAGTCTGGGAACGTTTTAGCAACGCAACCAAAGCCATGCATCAGCGCAGACAGGAGCATTTTCAGGAAATGGACAAGGTTTATGAGAAAAACCTTGAAAAGAAACAGGAAATAATAGCGGAGATTGGTAAAATTGCCAATAATGTGACTAACAACCACAGAGCTTTACAGCAACAGATAAAGGAAATAGAAGCACTTAGGGAAGACTTTTTCAAAGCAGGAAAGGTTCCACAAAAAGTGAATGAACAAACTTGGAGTGCGTTTAAGGAAGTTGTAAGGACATTTAATAGAAACAAAAATGCGTTCTATAAAAGTCAAAAGAAAGAACAACTGGAAAATCTGGAGAAAAAACGCGCCTTACTTGGTTTGGCATTGGCATTAAAAGACAGTGACGATCGCGAAATGGCCACCCCAGAAATGAAACGCATTCAAAGTGAATGGAAGAAAATTGGCCATGTACCTAGGAAATACTCCGATAAAATATGGAATGAATTCAAAGACGCTTGCAATCATTATTTCAACAGATTACATGCGCAAAAAAATGAATCCCAAAAGGCAGAATACGAGAATTTTGAAAAGAAGAGTGCTTGCTTAGATCGCTTAAAGGCGTTCCAACTAACTGGTGAAAATGAAAAAGACCTTGAGACCTTAAAGGGATTCATCAATGAATGGAAAGGTTACGGGAGAATTCCATACAATAAAAAGCATATTAATGGTAAATTCAACAAAATTGTTGATGCCCTGTTCAGAAAGCTTGGCGTAAGCAAACAAGAATCAGAGCTATTGCGTTATGGCGATAAAATGCAAGAATTGGCCAAAGCCGATGATGAACGTGCGATCAACAACGAACGCACATTTATTCGCAGGAAAATTGACGAGAGCAAGGCAGAGATAAGGCAATTGGAAAATAATTTGCAATTCTTCTCAAATGCTTCCGAAGATAATCCGTTGGTGAAGGATGTTATCAAAAACATCAACCAGCATAAAGAGTCTTTAGAGACATGGCAAGCCAAGCTGAAAAAATTGAACATCCTCAAAAACAATAGGAACAAAGAGGCGGAAGAGACCAATTCCGAATCTTCCGGGGAAGAGGAATAGGCCTCAGAACTCTTAAGGAATTCAATACAAATCCAGTAGGTAGTTGATTAAATCAGTGGTGGTTACAATACCCACCAATTTCCCATTATCAACTACAGGTAGGGCGTGAAAGTCTTTCGATGCCAAAAATTGCGCCACTTCTTTAATTGTTGTTTGGGAGGTAACGCTAACAACGTCACGGGCCATTACTTGTGAAATTGTGAACATATTGTAGACCATTGTATCTACAGATTCTTCATGCTCATCCACGGCATCTGCAAAGCTTATACGAAGTAAATCGGTATAACTCAACATTCCAACAATTTTATCCGTAGCAACCACTGGAATATGTCGGATGCGATTTTTCTTGAACAATTCTTCAGCATAGACCAAATCATCTGCTGTGGTCAAAGTGACCAAATCTCTGGACATTATCTCGGAAACAGGAACTCGCTTTTTCATGATATTTGATTTAAAACTACCATGAAATTAGCCCTATCTATGCGGGAAAATTATGATAAAAGTCAGCCTGCAGAATTACTTGGCCACATTAACTGAACGCGTTTCCCGAATTACCGTAACTTTTACCTGACCCGGATAGGTCATATCTGTTTGAATCTTTTGGGAAATCTCAAAAGATAACTCCGCGGCTTTGTCATCGCTTACTTTTTCGCTCTCAACAATTACCCGAAGCTCTCTTCCTGCTTGAATGGCATACGCCTTTTGAACGCCATTGAAACCAAACGCAATATCCTCCAAATCTTTCAAACGTTGGATGTAGGAATCCAATACTTGTCTTCTTGCCCCAGGTCGCGCACCACTAATAGCATCACAAACCTGTACAATTGGAGAAATCAAGGTGGTCATTTCTATTTCATCATGGTGGGCACCAATGGCATTGCACACCTCTTTCTTTTCGCCATACTTTTGGGCCCATTGCATACCAAGAATCGCGTGTGGGGTTTCAACCTCAACCTCGGTATTTGGCACCTTGCCTATGTCATGCAATAAACCTGCTCTTTTGGCAATTTTTGGGTTTAGTCCCAATTCTGCAGCCATTACCCCACAAAGTTTTGCAACCTCTCTTGAGTGTTGTAACAAGTTCTGGCCATATGAGGAACGGTATTTCATTCTACCTACTGCCTTTATCAACTCTGGGTGTAAACCATGAATCCCCAAATCAATGACCGTACGTTTACCGATTTCCGCAATTTCCTCGTTGATTTGTTTTTCCGTCTTTTTAACGATTTCCTCAATACGTGCAGGATGGATTCTTCCGTCCGTTACCAAGCGATGTAACGACAATCGTGCTACTTCCCTACGCACGGAATCAAAACAAGAAAGGATAATGGCTTCTGGCGTATCATCTACAATAATCTCGACACCAGTAGCTGCTTCTATGGCACGGATATTACGTCCTTCCCTACCAATGATTCGTCCTTTAACATCATCAGATTCCAAATTGAAAACGGAAACACAGTTTTCAACTGCTTCTTCCGTACCAATGCGTTGAATGGTATTGATGACTATTTTTCGTGCTTCTTGCTGGGCAGTAAGCTTCGCTTCCTCAAGGGTACTCTGAAGATAAGCCATTGCATCCGTCTTGGCTGTCTCTTTCAACGACTCCAACAGTTGACTTTTCGCATCTTCAGCGGATAGTCCAGAAATTACTTCCAGCTGCTGAACCTGACTTTTATGAAGTTTTTCTACCTCCGATTGCTTCTTTTCTAGAATCTCACTTTTATAGGAAACTTCCTTGATTCTAGTTTCAAGTTTATCGTTTAGTTTTTTGTTTTTGGTAAGTTCATTGCTGATTTGTGATTCCTTATCTCGGGTTCGTTTTTCAGCTTCGGCAATTTTCTTATCCTTATTTATGATGACCTTTTCATGTTCGGCCTTTAGTTCCAGAAATTTTTCCTTGGCCTGGAAGATTTTATCCTTTTTTATGTTTTCACCTTCTTTTTTTGCTTCTTTGACAATATCGGAAGCCTCCTTCTTTGCTCCAGAAATGGTCTTAGCGGCTTTTCCTTTCTCCATCATTTTGGCAATTGCGAATCCAATGATCAATCCTACTACCCCCGCCACAACCAATAATATAGTGCTATCCATGTTGCTTATGTTTGGTTATAAAAAAAGCCCACATTAGCCGAAGTTTTGTACAAACTCCAAATTACAGGTTTAGGGCTAACAAGTTGATCAAGGATCCCTATACAGGTAGGGCCTGCTTTTACAACCTAAACTCACCCTTTTCAAATATAATAGTGTTGAGTTTGTCAAAAAATAATTACCAATGTGGGCAGTAACAAATATTTTATTTAAAAGAACTTATTCTCCAAGTTTGGAATGTACCAAATCGTCCAAAGCTTTTAAGCGTTCATATGCCGCTTTGGTGTTTTCCGAACTATCTATTCCACCTTGCTCAATCTTGGAGGCAAACTGTAAGGCACACATTGCAAGAACATCTTGCTTGTCACGCACTGCATAGTTTTGCTCAAACTTCTTAGCCAAATTTTCTATGTTTTTGGCCGCTTTACGTAACCCCTCTTCTTGTTTGGGGTCTATGGTCAAAGGATATACCCTATCTGCAATGGAAAGCTTTATTTTGAGCTTCTCCTCCATATATTCTATGCATCTTAATCCGCTAGTTTGGCGATACAAACATCCAATTCACGGATCAATGTGTTTATTTTGAGCTTGGCTTCTGTTTTATTAGTGTTACTACCCAGCATTGTATTTGCCATTTTTAGGGAGTTATATTTCTCCTCCCATTCATTTATGGTGCTTAGTTGAACCTTGTTTTCCTCTTTTGCAAATTCCAATTCTTCTTTCAACTTGGTATTAGCTTTGTGCAACAATTCCATTTTGTGCAACAATTTGCTCACCTTGTTTTCCAAAGAATCAACAATTTCAACAAGCTCGCCCATATGCAAACATCAATGCGTATCACACAAAGTTAACCAACCTCTGTTAACCGCACAATAGTTTTCCTCTTTATCTTGATGGAATGCTCCGCGAACCCGCTTTAGTAAAGGAAACCTTTTTCTAAATCAAAACATTGGTTACATTCGTATGTAATTATAAATTTCCTTATGCGTTTATATTTACCCGGAATCTTGTTTTTCCTCTCCTTTTTAGTATCAGCTCAGGAAAAATATCCCCAAGATGCTTTTCAATCTCCTTTGGATATCCCCTTGGTCTTAGCTGGCACCTTCGGCGAATTAAGATCTAACCATTTTCATTCGGGAATAGATATTAAAACACAACGCAGGCAGGGTTTGCCGGTATATTCGATAGCGGACGGTACGGTAACTCGAATCAAAATTTCCTTATGGGGTTACGGGAAAGCCATTTATGTTGCGCATCCAAATGGCTATACATCAGTGTATGCCCATTTACAAAAGTTCAGTCCGGAAATAGAGGCATACATCAAAAAAATCCAATATAGCAAGAGATCCTACGAGGTTGAAGTATTTCCAGATTATGGGGAACTTAAAGTCTCCAAAGGCTCGGTAATTGCGTTTTCAGGCAATACCGGCGGCTCCTCAGGCCCACATTTGCATTTTGAAATTCGAAGTAGTGTTTCGGAGAAACCAACGAACCCCCTACTCTATGGCTATGAGGTGCGTGATGCTACCAACCCAACTATGTTGGGGCTATATGGTTATCCCATTTCCGAAGATGCAGTCGTCAATAAAAGTGGAAGAAAAATACAATTGAACTTTACCAAACAGGCTGATGGGACTTTTATGGCGGATAAAGTTACTGCAATTGGCACTATTGGCTTTGGGTTTCATGGGTTTGACCGTCAGGACTTGGCAGCGAATAAAAACGGTGTGTTTTCCGTTAAACAAACTGTCAACGGTACAGTTTATTCCGAATATGATTTTGAGTCGTTTTCTTTTGGTGAGACTCGGTACATCAATACTTTGATTGATTATGCCCATTTTGGCCGATTTCGCCAACGTATCCAAAAGTGTTTTAAGGAACCACATAACCGTTTAGGCATCTATAAAAACCTCAAAAACAATGGTAAAATTGAGATTAAAGAAGGTTTGTCCTATACGATTGAACTTTTAATATCCGATATCGAACAGAATCAGATCAAGGTAGTCATCCCCGTGGATGGCAAAAGAGAGCAACCAATTGTTGAAAGAATTGCCGATAAAACAAACGACTATATTATTGCGGATAAACCTAATAATTTCGATTTGGGCGCTGCTAAGGTGTATTTCCCGGCGAACACGTTTTATCGCGATTTTTACATCGACCTAAAGAAAGGAACCGATACAGTAACCATTCATAACAATAGAGTAGCCGCACACCGGAATTTCACCATCAGCTTTGACGCTTCAAAATATGCTGAAGCCGATAAACAACAGCTTTTTATTGCCCGATTGGATGATAAACTGGAACCTCGATACACAAAAACATTCAAAAGAGATGGTTCTTTTACCACACGTACCAGGTCCCTTGGAATCTATACGCTTGCCAAGGATACTATAGCTCCAGAGATAAAGGCCCGAAATTTTAAAGAAAAGCAATGGCTTAGCAATTACAATTATCTAAGCTTAAGAATTTCAGATGATCTTAGCGGAATCAATTCCTACAGCGCCACACTTAATGGCGAGTGGATTCTGATGGAATACGAGCCCAAAACGCGCACCCTTACCTATAATTTCGATGATAAGATTCTAGATCTAACACAATGTGATCTTGAGCTTACCGTTACTGATAATGTAGGTAATTCCAGTACTTTCCGAAGTACGTTTTTTAGAAAATAGTGCCATCCTATAGCAAAAAAGTCTTTTTTTTCTTGGTTCTTATCTGGACCACGGGTGTTTACAGCCAAACCGCAACGGTCTTCGGGCGTGTTCTGGATGAAAACAGCCAACCACTCCCCAATGTTAATATTACCGCAAATGATACCGGTGGAGTAACTGATTCCAATGGAAATTACCTTCTTGTAATTATCGCTGAAACCAAAGTAGAACTAAGTTTTACACATTTGGGCCATGAAGCTATTATATTAGAAGATCTCATATTGACCACCAATGAGACTTTTGAGTTTAATCCGGTGATGAAAACAAACCTCACCCAAATTGCAGGTGTTGAAGTAACACCAACTGGCTCTAAAAAACTAGAAGGCATTACTACAATCGACCCAGTAATTGCTAGAAAAATACCGGGCGCCAATTCAGGTGTGGAGAACGTACTGAAGCTTCTTCCCGGTGTTTCTTTTAACAACGAGCTGAGTACGCAATACAATGTCCGAGGCGGCAACTTTGATGAAAACCTGGTCTATGTCAATGGCATTGAAGTCTATCGTCCATTCTTGGTTCGTTCTGCGCAGCAAGAAGGTTTGAGCTTTATCAATAGTGACATGATTTCGTCCTTGGATTTTTCCTCTGGCGGGTTTCAAGCTAAATATGGAGATAAACTGTCTTCTGTTCTAGATATTACCTATAAGATTCCAACAGCATTTGGGCTTAAACTTAATGCAGATTTATTAGGCGCTTCAACTACAATAGAATCCGCCTCCAAAAACAAAAGATTCAGTGCAATTTCAGGTATTAGATATCGTAATAATGGTCTTTTGGTGAATAGTCAACAGACAGAAGGCAATTACAACCCTGTATTCGTCGATGTTCAAAATTACATGAGCTTCCAATTTTCAGATAAATTTCGGCTTGGGTTTTTGGGTACCTACGCAGTCAATGATTACAATAATGAACCTCAATCCCGGCAAACTAATTTTGGCACCTTGAATGATCCACGGGCTCTGGTTATTTTTTATCAAGGGAAAGAAAAGAGTAGTTATGAAAGTGGTATAGCTGCATTAAAAGGTGATTTTCTGGTTAGTGAAAAAACCAAATTGAACTTGACCACCTCTATTTACCATACACAAGAGGAAGAGTTTTCAGATATCATTGCAGCTTACGAGTTAGGCGAGGTGGACAGCAATTTAAACAACGAATCTTTTGGTGAGGCAACCAATTCAAGAGGTGTAGGATCACAATACAATAGAGCCAGAAACCAGTTGGATGCGTTACTTTTCGCCATTAGCCATGGGGGCATTCACAAGAATAACGGTTCTACTATTAATTGGGGAGTCAAGTATACCTTTGAGGATATTCGAGACCAGCTCCGAGAATCGGAATTTATTGATTCCGCTGGATTTTTCATTCGTCCATTTCAACCAGCTTTTCAAAATAATCAACCGGAAGAACCATTCACTGGAGACCTAGTGGCTTATGACCAAGTCCAAGCCACCAACTTTGTAAAAACCCATCGCTTTTCTGGTCATGTTCAATTTGCCAAACAAACCAAATTAGGCAAACATGATGTGTATTATAACCTTGGTATAAGAACGCAACTATGGTCCGCTAATGCTGTTGGTTTTGAACGAAGTAAACAAAGCATTCTAAGTCCGCGAGCACAATTTTCCATCAAACCTTACTGGGAAAAAGATATAGTATTTAGAGCGGCTATTGGAAGTTATCAACAGCCCCCATTCTACAGGGAATTACGGGACAATACCGGTGCTATCAACCCAGAAGTTAAAGCCCAAAAATCCGTCCATTATGTGTTAGGCAGCGAATACAGTTTCAACTTATGGAACCGGCCCTTTACCCTAATTGGCGAAGCGTATTACAAGGATATGTCCCAAATAAATACATATACTATTGAGGATGTCCGAGTTCGTTATGCTGCGAACAACGATGCAACAGCTTACGCCTACGGCTTTGATTTTCGACTTACAGGAGCTTTTGTGCCAGGGGCGCAATCCTGGGTAAGCCTTGGCTATTTGGAGACCAAAGAAAACTCCAACCAACGCGGTTACCTATCCCGACCTACCGACCAGCGTTTGAAATTTGGTGTATTGTTCCAAGACTATATTCCTACCATTCCTAACCTAAAACTCTACCTCAACCTAATTTATAATACAGGAGTACCAGGAGGGTCACCCAATTACGTAGATCCCTATGATTTTCAGAATAGATTAAGAGATTATAAACGTGCGGATATGGGAATTTCCTATATTTTTGCCGATAGAAAAAGTCAGTTCCCCGAAGGGCATTGGCTGCATAGGTTCAAGGAGTTCAATGTTGGTTTTGAAATTTTCAATATGTTCAACAATCAGAATTCCATTACGAATACATGGGTAAGGGATGTGGACACACAACGACAATTCGCCGTCCCAAATTTTCTTACCGGTCGCATTCTAAATTTGAAATTTGGCTTGCGTTTTTAAAATACACTGATGAAAAAATTACTTTTTCTTTTGGCTTTCGTGATGTTAAGTTCAGCGTTCGGCCAAAAGAACATATATGAAAATCGAAGGTTTGACGAATTAAGTGAACACCACGAAGTTCTTGCAATCATACCGTTTATTGCCAATTTGGATCTAAAGCGCCATGTAGATCGCAATGAACTAAAGGAATTGGCCAAAAAGGAAGGTTACGCCGTTCAAAATGCTTTGGAAACCTATTTCTCCAAAAGGAAAAAGCGTAAAAAGTTCAATGTGGATTTCCAAAATATTGAAGACACCAATGCAATTTTGGCCCAAAATGGAATCACTTACGACAATTTAGATATCCATACCATAAACGAACTTTGTAAAATTTTAGAGGTTGATGGCATAATTAGTGGAAATCTGAACCTTAACATTTTACTCTCCAAGGGTGTTCCAACCGATTTTAATTTGTTGGATTACTTTAGCGGGGATGCCAATTACGGTAGAATCGGCGTAAAAGTCAGTGATGGTGATTCTGGAAAATTGCTCTGGAAATATGAAAAGGCAATTACCAAAAAGACCGGTAAGAATACCACCGAACTTATTGACAAAATGATGAAATTGGCTTCCCGTAAATTTCCTTATGACAAGGAAAAAAAACAGCGCAAAAACAAATCCTAACTCTCGGAAAACTCTTTTAGAACTGCAATTGCGTAATCCAACTCTTCTTTAGTGTTGTATTTGGAAAAAGAAAAACGCAGTGAGGGTTTTTCAAGTTCTTCAGTCGGAAGGATTTGAGTAAGCACATGCGAACCCATTGCACTTCCAGATTGACAAGCGCTTCCTTTTGAACAAGCAATTCCTTTGATATCCAAGTGAAACAAAAGCATCAATGCCTTTTGCTTATCAATTGGCAATCGCACATTGGCCAATGTATAAGTGCTTTTTTCAAGGTCACCTGAATGCCCATTGAACTGTACTCCGGGAATTGCTTCTTGGATTTTTTCAATAAAATACTGCTTCAACCCTTTTACATATGCCATTTCTTCCTCCAAGTTGTCATAGGACTGCACAAAAGCTTCCTCTAAACCAACGATATTGTGAAACGGTTCTGTCCCTGCTCTATACCCTCTTTCTTGGGAGCCTCCAAAAATCATGGGTTTTAAGCCTGAATTCTTGCGGATAAATGCAAAACCAACACCTTTGGGCCCATGGAACTTATGAGCAGCTGCGGTAAAAAAGTCTACTGAAGTTGCTTGTACATCCCAAGGATAATGGCCTACGGATTGTACCGTATCTGAATGGAACAAAGCATTATGTTCCTTACTCAATTCACCAATAGCGTTGATATCAACCAAGTTGCCTATTTCATTATTTACATGCATAAGACTTACAAGTTTCTTGGATGCATCTTGAGCTAAAAGCGTTTTTAAGTGCCCAATATCAGGATTACCAAATGCATCCAAATCCACAAAAAGTAAGTTTATTCCATACTCTTTTTCCAACTCCTCTGCAGTATGCAATACAGCATGATGTTCTATTTTGGAAGTTATGATTGTCTTCACTTCCAAATCACGAACCGCGCAACGAAGGATCATATTATCAGCTTCAGTTCCTCCAGAAGTAAAAATAATCTCGGATGGATGGGCATTAAGAGTTTTGGCAATAGTCTTGCGTGCTTGTTCTACAGCAGTTTTAGCTGACCTACCAAAACTATGGGTGCTGGATGGATTGCCATAAAAGTCCGACAATGCCACTTGCATTTTTGAGATAACCTCAGCCCTAACCTGTGTTGTAGCCGCGTTATCTAGATACACTTTTTGCATGATTAAGCTATCAATTTTCCAATCATCAAAAATAGGTGAAATAAAGTTAATTTCTTTTAAAGTCTACTCCTTGATTCAGGTATTAATTTTGAATTACTTTAAATTTGGGCCATGAAAAAAATCTTCTTCCCTTTCTTGCTTGTGTTAGCTCTTGTTTCTTGCAGTGATGGCGACCTTCAGATTGAAACCATCGATTTTAATGACGAAATCATACAGTTTTGTGATGCCCCACAAGCGGATACTGGAAATTTGCTTTTTAAAATCAACAATAGCGAAGCGTTAATACTTACGTTGCAAAGTGGCGTTTTGAATAATGGCTCGATTGGGGAAACCGTAATTACAGAAAGTAGTATATCCAGCCAATCACAATTGATTTACCGAAATTTCTCGGATGGGGTAAGTTCAAGTTACTTCTGTTCCGATGTACCTCCAGCCACACCCACCGTTAGCCAGGAAGTTGTTGCTGAAGATGGTCTTGTAACCATTGTGACCACGGCTAATGCAGATCAGACCGAATTTGAACACAATATCACACTAAGTGGGGTCTCCTTTATCACCGAAAATGGAGAACGAATAACCAATTTAACCATTGATGAGTTTGGCATAGTGAGCACAGCCATCACGAATTAGCGCTTTGGCATATATAAACTTCTGTGGCTCCCATTCCATATTTTTGGTAATCGGCATCATACCAATCTATACCTTCATATTTTCGAAACAAATAGCCTAGTTCTTCCTTGAGGATACCTTCCCCTACACCGTGAATGAACACTATTTTCTGTATTCGTCTTTGGATGGCAAATTCCAATTGTCTTTTTGCTGTGTCCAATTGAAGGTTTACAATATCAAATTTACTCATCCCCCTTGTGGATTTAATAAGCTGATGGACGTGAAGATCAACTTCCATTTTGGGAGCATTTCGCTGCTTTGGTTTTGGGGTGCTTGTTCTTTTTTTTGAAGGACGGTCTTTCTCTTTTTTGACCATAGATGCTTCATAGTTGGAAACCTTGATACCTTCTTTTTTCAACAAAAGTTCATCGGCTTGATAGCTTAACGGAAATCCATCTTCCGTAATTACAATCACCGTTTCTCCTACCAAATCGTCAACGTAGCCGGTGATATTCTCATCCAAGACTTCTACCTTATCCCCTATCTTGAATTTTGTATTTGACACCCTTCAAAAATATTTTGAAAATTTATAAGCAATACCAAAAATAGTAGTAATTTACTTGATCATAACCATAACCATGCTTTCAAACCTTTTCGCACTTCACCTGAACGCAAGGGATTATATGCTCCCATGTATGAACAAGAAGATTTTTGGTTTTGACTGCCCGGGCTGTGGAATGCAAAGAGCGGTTCATTTGCTTTTTCAAGGCGACTTTGTGGGAGCTTTTAAAATGTATCCTGCGATATATCCCATTATGCTGCTCCTGATTTTCCTCATTTCAACATTTTTCGTGAAAATCAAATATGCTCCACAAATAAAATTGATCTTAATGCTGCTCGCGGCAGGAACGATCATTATTAGTTATGTAATAAAAATGAGTACTATAATCAACTAAAACCCTAATCATGGAAAAACAAAAACTCCCAAATTCCACATTGATTCTTGTTTTCGGAATCATTTCCATTGTAACATGTTGCTGTTACGGTGTGCTTGGTCTAATTTTTGGTGTAATTGCACTGATTTTGGCCAATAAGGCTACCAAATTATATATGGAAAGCCCAGAGAATTATGAGGGATACAATAACGTAAAGACTGGTAAGATTTTGGCCATAATAGGTATCATTTTAAATGTACTTTACCTGGGTTATACCATTTTCTTGTTCAGCACCATAGGAATGGAAGGCATCCAAGAAATGCAAGAACAGTTACTTGAACAATACGGACAATAACATTTAGATATGAGTCAACAACCGTTACCTGGTGCAAGTACAGTGCTAACAATGGGGATAATCTCCATTGTTGGCACCATATTTTGTTGTGGCCCATTTGGTTCAATTTTCAGCATAATAGCGTTGGTCAAAGCCAAGTCTGCCAATCAATTGTATTTGCAAAATCCTGAAGCTTACACGGACTACAGTAACATTAAAACTGGGAAAATTCTAGCTTATATTGGTTTAGCCATTTCCCTTGTTTATTTGATACTTTGTATTGCTTATTTTGGATTGATTATTGCCGCAATAAGTTCTGGCGGCTGGGAGAGCTACTAATTAGCCACTTCACTAATAAATTTGAGGCGGTAGAGCCGTAACTCTTCATCCTCATAATCCCCATCAAATTCTTCGATTGCTTCGGATATGGAATCTGTTTCCGCGTCTAGAAAATAATCGTGGATTTCTTCTTGTTGGTCTTCATCCAAAATTTCGTCAATCCAGTAACCAATGTTCAATTTGGTTCCACTAAAGACAATTTGTTCCATTTCCTTGATCAAGGATGGCAATTCCAAACCTTTGGCTGAGGCGATATCATCCAACGGAAGTTTTCTGTCCACATTCTGGATAATGTAGAGTTTCAGTCCGGAATTGGCGCCTGTACTCTTTACCACCAAATCATCTGGACGAACCACGTCGTTCTCCTCCACATAACGGGAGATTAAATCCACAAAGGGTTTACCGTACTTTTTGGCCTTTCCTTCACCCACACCATGTATGTTCACCAACTCTTGCATTTGAATGGGATATTTCAAGGCCATATCTTCCAAAGAAGGATCCTGAAATACCACAAATGGAGGTACTTCCAATTTAGCCGCTTCTTTCTTTCGAAGGTCTTTCAGTAGCTTTAATAATGCCTCATCAGCAGCGCCTCCCGCAGATTTAGCTGCTATTACTATGGCATCATTCTTAGCTTCACTATACTCGTGATCCTTTGTCATCATAAAAGAACACGGTTTGTCTAAAAAAGAATTGCCTCGGTCGGTAACTTGTAATATACCGTAGCGTTCAATTTCCTTTTTCAATAATCCCGCAACGATTACTTGACGTACCAAAGCCATCCAATGAGCTTCATTTCTGTCTTTCCCAATACCGAAAAACGGTCTCTCATCAGTCTTGTGCGACGAAATCATCGCATTTACCTTACCCTCCAGCACTTTTACAATTTCTTTGGTCTTGAATTTTTCCTTGGTATCCCTGACAACGCTCAGTAATTTCACTACATCATCTTGCGCTTCTTCTTTTGGCTTTGGATTCCGGGTATTATCATCCATATCGGCACCATCACCGTTCACCTCATCAAATTCTTCCCCAAAATAATGCAGGATGAATTTACGTCTAGACATGGAAGTTTCGGCATAAGCCACAATCTCTTGTAATAGTGCATTTCCAATTTCCTGCTCCGCAACAGGTTTACCAGACATGAATTTTTCAAGCTTTTCCACATCCTTATAGGCGTAGAATGCCAAACAATGCCCTTCGCCACCGTCTCGGCCTGCCCTACCTGTTTCTTGATAATAACTTTCAATACTTTTTGGGATATCGTGATGGATTACAAAACGGACATCCGGTTTATCTATTCCCATACCAAAAGCTATGGTAGCAACCACTACATCAACCTCCTCCATTAAGAACATATCCTGGTATTTTGACCGTGTTTTAGCATCGAATCCAGCATGGTAGGGAACTGCACTAACACCATTGACTTGCAGGACTTGGGCGAGTTCTTCAACTCGCTTCCGGCTTAAACAATAGACTATTCCGGATTTTCCTTGGTTTTGTTTTATAAAACGAATGATATCCGCATCCACGTTTTGCGTCTTGGGTCTTACCTCATAAAACAGATTAGGGCGGTTAAAGGAAGCCTTGAATACTTTGGCATCCGTCATCCCAAGGTTTTTGATAATATCTTCTTGAACCTTTGGTGTAGCAGTGGCCGTTAAGCCTATGATTGGTATGTTTTCTCCCAATCTATTGATAATATTCTTTAAGTTACGGTACTCTGGTCTAAAGTCATGGCCCCATTCAGAAATACAATGCGCTTCATCAACCGCAACAAAAGACAAGGTAACACCACGTAGGAATTCTATATTTTCCTCCTTTGTGAGGGATTCAGGAGCCACATAAAGCAGTTTGGTAACACCCTTGGAAATATCTTCCTTCACCTGCTTTACTTCAGTTTTGGTCAAAGAAGAATTCAGAACATGGGCAATGCCATGATTTTCTGAAACCCCTCGAATTGCATCGACTTGATTCTTCATTAAAGCAATCAAAGGCGATACCACAATGGAAGTTCCCTCTTTCATTATGGCCGGAAGTTGGTAACATAAGGATTTACCACCACCAGTTGGCATGATCACAAAGGTGTCATTGTCATCAAGAATATTTTGGATTACTTTTTCTTGAAGACCCTTAAATTGTGAAAAACCAAAGTATTTTTTTAGCGAGGAGTATAAATCAGTATTGGCAGGCCCCATTTCTTTGCATTCTATTCGGATGAAACGACCTCATATCAAGGAAGTTCATAATCTTATTTTAAAAAGCGGAAGTAATCTATCTTCCCTAAATGGTCAGTAAGCGATAGTTTGTTTAGTTTTGTAAACTTAAATATAAGACATTCTTTTAGGAATACAATTAGATAATCAGTTAATTACCTTGGACGAAACCCAATCTATCCTATCCACCGCCAAAAGAACCTTGGAAACAGAAAGTAAGGCCATTTTAAAATTGGTTGAGCAATTGGATGAACAATTTGCAGCAGCGGTTCAATATATCCTTAAAAGCGAGGGCAGGGTCGTTGTTACTGGTGTTGGTAAAAGTGCAATCATCGCTTCCAAAATCGTAGCTACATTAAATTCCACAGGAACACCTGCAATTTTTATGCACGCGGCAGACGCAATCCATGGGGACCTTGGTACTATTCAGAACAATGATGTGGTAGTTTGCCTTTCCAAAAGTGGCAACACTGCGGAAATAAAAGCGCTGTTACCTCTAATTAAGAAGGGAAAAAATAAACTTATAGGGATTACCGGGAATATGGATTCCGTATTGGCCAAACAAGCGGATTTTGTATTAAATGCCCATGTAGAAAAGGAAGCATGCCCAAATAATTTGGCACCTACCACCAGTACTTCCGCGCAATTGGCACTAGGCGATGCCCTTGCTATTTGCTTATTGGAATTAAGAGGCTTCAGTAGTGCTGATTTCGCAAAATTCCACCCTGGTGGGGCTTTGGGTAAAAAACTCTATCTCAGGGTTGCCGATATTGTGCTCAACAACCAAAAACCCCAGGTCAGTGTTGATTCTGGCGTTAAGGAAGTAATTGTAGAAATATCTGAAAAAATGTTGGGCGTTACCGCTGTTATGGATGGTGAAGATGTAGTTGGTGTTGTTACTGATGGTGACATACGGAGAATGCTGAGCAAATACGATAATATTGGAGAACTCACCGCCAAAGATATCATGACCAAGAACCCAAAATCGATTGAAGTGGACACCTTGGCTGTAAAAGCCTTGAAAATGCTTCAGGACAATGGTATCTCTCAATTGCTGGCTTTTGATAATGGCACATATTCTGGTGTAGTTCACATTCATAACCTTATTAACGAAGGTATTCTGTAATGGCAAAACAGGCAATCAACAACCCCAATGAGATGTCCTTTTTGGACCATTTAGAAGAATTACGCTGGCATTTAATACGTTCAGTTGTCGCCATAGTGATTGTAGCGTGTGGTGCGTTTATAATGAAGGATTTTATTTTTGACACTGTTCTCTTTGGTCCTAAAAAAATGGACTTTCCAACCTATCAATTCTTCTGTAAAATAGCTACATTTTTTGGTGTAGAATCTGAATTCTGTGGGGATTCTTTACCCTTTACCATTCAGAATAGAACTATGGCCGGACAGTTTTCTGCACATATTTGGACTTCAATATGGGCAGGATTCATAGTTTCTTTCCCATATGTACTTTGGGAGCTTTGGCGCTTTATTAGTCCCGGGTTACACACCAATGAAAAGAAATACTCAAGAGGTTTTATATTAGTTGCATCGTCGTTATTCTTTTTAGGGGTCCTCTTTGGTTATTATGTAGTTGCTCCATTGTCCATAAACTTCTTGGGCACATATCAGGTGAGTAGTGAAGTGTTGAACGAGATTGATATCAGTTCCTTTATTGCAACAATACGTTCTTCAGTTATAGCTTGCGGAATAATGTTTGAATTACCAATCGTCGTATTCTTTTTAACCAAAGTTGGATTAGTAACACCTGAAATCCTAAAAAAATACCGAAAAATAGCATTGGTGGTAGTGTTGATATTATGTGCTGTTATAACTCCACCTGATGTTACTAGTCAGATTATTGTTGCAATCCCAGTTCTAATGCTATATCAAGCAAGTATTCATATTTCGAATATAGTAGTAAAGAGAGAGGCCAAAAAAGAAAAGCGAAATGCCAAATAAAGTCGAAGAATTCAACGCCTACAGAGCCAAAATGAATGATAAGTTATTGGCTGAGAACAACAAATTGATCAAACGTATTTTCAACCTGGACACCAATGCCTTTATGGAAGGCGCACTAGATGTGAAAACCAAGGAATTGTTGGGTCTTGTGGCTTCAGCCGTGATGCGCTGTGATGATTGTGTAAAGTACCATTTGGAAAGCTCCAAAGATTCCGGAGCAAATAAGGCCGAAGTAATGGAAACACTTGGAATTGCTACGTTGATTGGAGGCACCATTGTTATTCCCCATCTCAGAAGAGCCTATGAATACTGGGAAGCATTAGAAGACAATGAGGCTTAAAAAAAACCCAAAGTAAGTGACCCCAAACAAGAATATGATTAGATTTGGCGAATTCTTATGAAGCTACGTGCCGATAATATCATGAAGGCCTATAGAGGCCGAAAAGTTGTAAAAGGAATTTCCCTTGAAGTTAACCAAGGTGAGATAGTTGGGCTTTTAGGACCCAATGGAGCAGGTAAAACCACTTCCTTTTACATGATTGTAGGGTTGATAAAACCCAATGGTGGCAAGATTTTTCTTGACGACATGGAAATCACGACTTTTCCAATGTACAAAAGAGCCCAACACGGAATCGGTTACTTAGCTCAGGAGGCCTCTGTTTTTCGAAAGTTAAGTATAGAGAAGAACATTTTAAGTGTACTCCAACTGACTAAATTGTCAAAAAAGGAGCAACATATGAAAATGGAATCCTTAATTGATGAATTCGGTTTGGGACATATTCGCAAAAACCGAGGCGACCTACTTTCTGGTGGGGAACGAAGACGTACGGAAATCGCTAGGGCCTTGGCAACTGACCCAAAATTCATTCTGTTGGATGAACCTTTTGCCGGTGTTGACCCTGTTGCGGTTGAGGATATTCAACGTATCGTAGCCCAACTGAAAAACAAAAACATAGGCATCCTAATAACTGACCACAACGTTCAAGAGACACTGGCAATTACTGAACGATCCTATCTAATGTTTGAGGGTGGTATTCTTAAGGCAGGTGTTCCCGAGGAGCTTGCAGTTGACGAAATGGTACGGAAAGTTTACCTGGGGCAAAACTTCGAACTTCGGAAAAAGAAATTGGATTTCTAAATCTGATCAGGATCTCATTTCTACCTTGACATCAGGTACTTCGGTTTTGATATGTGCTATAAATCCGGCTTTGTCTTTAGGCGAAACCAGAATTATACCATCCTTGTAACCTAATTCCAATCGATCTAAAGAAGCTGCAGGCGAACTAATTGGGTTTCGCGTTTCTTTAATACTTTGGATTGAAGTTATCTTGATTTTTTTCTGATAAAATACGCCATAATTTATCAGTAGATCCTTCTCTTTGAATTCATAGGAAATGGAATAAAACAGATAAAGGATCAGAATTAGCGTACCAAAATGAATCGTTCCGCCAACCCAATTCCAATCCAACAGTAACCAATATGTCCCAAGAGCGAATACGATTAGCACGAATAGCAATAACCCTGCCCCTACTTTTGATTTGTAAATTATCCGTTTGGTCATGCTATTCTTTTTTCATCAGCAAAGACAAGAATATATAAAGTACTATTATTACTGGTATTGCCATAAAACGAAGCGTAATCAACAACACAAGACTACCAATCAAAAAAAGATATCGTATTGCATTGTCATTAAATGACCAGCTTTTGAACTTAAGGGCAAACAAATGAATTTTGGCATTGAGCAGGTATGCACTTACCAAGGTAAATCCTATCAAAAACCATTGGTTAAGGATAATTCCATTTAAAAAATCATTTTGATGGAAAATCAAAATCAATGGCAAGGACAAAACCATTAGCGCATTTGCTGGCGTAGGAAGACCTATAAAGGATGTGACTTGGTTCTCATCAATATTGAATTTAGCCAATCTGCACGCAGAAGAAAGCGTGACAATAAAACCCAACAATGCTATAGGCGGGAATTTCCACCCACACCACTGTGAACTTTCAGCAACTCCTGTACCTCCCACCCAAGCGGAACCTTGACTCATTGCCAACAATTGGAACAACACAATACCTGGCACCAAGCCACTGGTCACCATATCCGCCAATGAATCCAACTGAACACCTAATTCACTTTGAACTTTCAGAACCCTTGCGGCAAAACCATCAAAAAAATCGAAAACAATCCCCAATACAACAAATAATGCCGCCATATCAAGTTGGTTCATAACAGCAAAAACAACAGCAATACAACCGCTAAACAGGTTCAATAGGGTTAAAAAATTGGGAATGTAAGACCTCATAGGTTTCGGTTTTCGTAAAAATAAGCTAAAAATCAGTCTCGCTGGTTTAATGTGATTACCTTGTCTTATTTATTCTGATATTTGCCGTGATCGTATCATTATGAAGCAAAAATTCATTCTTCTTGTTTGTTTGATTTTAGTTGGAAAACAGCTCCATGCTCAAATACCTAAACTTTCAGAAAAATCTCAAATTAGCCTTTTGACCTGCGCTGCTGGAGACGAACTGTATTACGCTTTTGGGCACAGTGCGTTTCGGGTTCAGGACTCTGTTTTGGGTATTGATGTAGTCTACAATTATGGAACCTTTGATTTCAACAGACCCAATTTCTATTTGAATTTTGTAAAAGGTAGATTGATCTATTCCTTGTCCCGAAGGAGTTTTGAGCGGTTTTTGTTTGAATACGAATTGGAAAAGAGATGGGTTAAAGAACAAATCCTTGACCTTACTTTGGATGAAAAAAACCAACTACTGAACTTTTTTGAAACCAATTTTCTTCCTGAAAACCGTGATTACCTATATGACCCGCTGCTTAATAACTGTTCCAGCATTACAGGTACTATTCTAAAGGACCAATTTGGTGATGAAATTGTATTTGATGGCAGTTATCTTGACCAACGCTATACCTTCAGGCAATTGGTACGTCAAAATCTGAAATTGAACTCCTGGGCCAGTTTTGGAATTGATGTGGCCTTTGGCTCTGTGGTGGACCGAAAAGCTACTGTAGAAGAACACATGTTTCTACCCTATTATGCCATGCGGCAGATAAGAAACACAACTAAAGATGGGAAACCTTTGTTGGCGCGTGAACGCACCATTTTGGATTACAATGAAATCAAACAAACTTCCTTTTTTCCATTATCCCCATTATTTTGGTTCATAGTTCTTCTTTTGTTCACCGCAGTAGTTACTTATTTGGACATTAAGCATAGTGCCCGTAGTCGTTGGTTGGACCTAGCACTTTTCTCCATCACTGGATTGATTGGCCTTTTTCTGTTCATACTTTGGGTTGCCACGGACCATACCTCCACTCCTTGGAATTTCAATATTTTATGGGCCTTGCCCACGAATCTGGCCGTAGTTTACGTCTTTGTTTTCCCTCAGCAAGTTCCAAAATGGTTTGAAAAATATCTAATAGCCGCATTGGTTTGTATGGGGATAATGTTATTGATTTGGTTAATCGGCGTTCAGATTTTTTCTCCTGTACTGATTCCTTTACTTTTGACTTTGGCCATTCGCTACGTATACCTATTGAAGTTTACTAAGGCATAATCTTGCTACAAAAATCTATTGATGAATCTGCTTACCGTTGAGAACATTTCCAAATCTTACGGGGAACTTGTTTTGTTTTCCGACATCTCCTTTGGCATCAACAAGGATCAGAAAATTGCCCTGATTGCAAAAAACGGTAGTGGAAAAACCTCTATATTGAATATCATGTCCGGAAAGGATACCTCCGAAACCGGACAAGTGGTATCCAGAAAAGGAATCAAGGTTTCATTTTTAGAACAAGAACCCAATCTTAGCCCAAACTTAACCATTGAGGAAACCATTTTCACTACGGACAACGAAATCCTTAAGGTAATTGCCAACTACGAACAAGCAGTCAAACATCCGGAGGAAGAAGAAAAATATCAAAAAGCATTTGATGCCATGGATCGTCATAATGCTTGGGATTTTGAAACGCAATACAAGCAAATTCTATTCAAATTGCATTTAGATCAATTAGATGCAAAGGTGAGTACACTCTCTGGGGGCCAGAAAAAAAGGTTGGCACTTGCCAATGCTTTATTGAACAAACCAGATCTATTGATTTTAGACGAGCCTACCAATCATCTGGATCTAGAAATGATAGAATGGTTGGAAGCCTATTTCACCAAGGAAAACATCACCTTGTTCATGGTAACGCACGACCGCTATTTTCTTGAGCGCGTGTGTAATGAAATCATTGAGTTGGATAATAATCAACTATACAATTATAAAGGAAATTACTCCTATTATCTGCGAGAGAAAGAAGCACGGGAAGAACGTGAAGCGGTAGAGCAACATAAAACCAAAATCCTATTTAAAAAAGAACTGGATTGGATGCGCAGACAACCTAAGGCACGTACTACTAAATCCAAATCCCGTATAGATGATTTCATGGAAATCAAGAAAAAGGCGCACCAACGAAGACAAGACCATCAGGTGCAGCTGGAATTGAACATGGAGCGATTGGGTAGTAAAATATTGGAAATGCACAATGTTTCCAAAGCTTTTGATGAGCGCATTATTTTGGATAAGTTCGATTACAATTTCACCAAAGGGGAACGCGTTGGCATCATCGGCCAGAACGGTACCGGAAAATCTACCTTTTTAAATCTTTTGACCGAAAGGGAAAACCCAGACGGAGGTAAAATTGTAATCGGCGATACGCTGAAGTTTGGGTACTACACACAAAAGGGAATTCCAATAAAAGAGGGTCAAAAAGTTATAGAAGTCATCCGGGAATTTGGGGATTACATCCCTTTGAAAAAAGGAAAGCAAATATCTGCTCAACAACTTTTGGAACGATTTCTTTTTGATCGTAAAAAGCAATACGATTTTGTAGAAAAGCTAAGTGGTGGTGAACGAAAACGCTTGTATCTGTGCACCGTACTCATTCAAAACCCAAATTTTTTGATTCTTGACGAACCTACAAATGATCTGGATATTGTAACGCTGAATGTTCTCGAAAGCTTCCTACTTGACTTTCCAGGTTGCTTGATCGTGGTTTCCCATGACCGGTATTTCATGGATAAAATTGTGGACCATTTATTCGTTTTCAAAGGGAATGGCAGAATTGAGGATTTTCCTGGGAACTACTCTGATTATAGAGCTTATGAAAATAGCCGGGTATTGGCCGCTCGAGAGGCAAAAAAGGAGAATACAGACAAATCGGAAAAATCTTCTTGGAAGGAAAAAGACGATACAAGAAAACTTACCTACCAGGAACAGAAGGAACATAAAACACTGGAAAAGGAAATCCAAAAATTGGAAGAAAAGAAGTCCGAATTGCAAAACAAATTCATGGACCCCGATATAACTGGTGAGGAAATAGAGCGACTTTCCATCGAATTGAACACGATTACCGATTCCATAGAAACAAAAACTGAACGATGGTTTGAGCTCTCTGCCATCCTGGAAGGTTAACATACGGGTAAGTGCTGTATATGTTCAGAGTTCTTTCATACTTGAAATTTCTACTCAAATCCACTAATCAACATGGTGTACACTCCCCATTTGTTTTTCAGTTTGTAACCAAATGCTTGTATGGAACAAAAAAACAACATACTAATCCCAGTATAAATGTGCTTCTAAAATCCGTATCGTACTTTAATGCACAGCACATCCATCTCAGCGATGAACCTGAAGTACAACATTTGTTGCGTAAAAGTTTCGATGGGATTGAAATGAATAATAATCCTTTTGATATCATTTACAAATCACAATTGACAGTAAATGATTTCGATGACATGATTAAAAAAGGTCTTTTGCATAATGACAGTATACTTATTATTCCAGGCATTTACAAAGATCAAATGTGTTATCAACAATGGACCCAATTGATTTGCGCAAAAGATATAACGGTAAGTATGGACCTCTATCATTTGGGTATTATCTTCATCCGTAAAGAACAGGAGAAGGAACATTTCACTATCCGGATATAAAAAAGTAATTTTAAGTATGGAAAATAGTACAACCGATTACACCATTTGGTATGTCCTTGGTTTTTTGTTTTTTATCTATCTGGTAATCCTTTTTAGGAATAAAAGAGGAAACAAACGAAGACGATCTAGACAATTTATGGATGGGAAGAAGCGCCATGAAAAATAGGTTTGAGCACTATTTTGTTAAACCATCTCATCTAATTATTCTTCTATCTTTTCAGATAAGTAATTAAATCAAAAATGAAAATCTACACCAAAACAGGGGACAAAGGCACAACTGCACTATTTACGGGCAAACGTGTTCCTAAACATCATATTCGTATTGAAAGTTATGGTACGGTGGATGAATTGAATTCTTTCCTTGGACTTATCCGAGATCAGGAAATTGACCAACAAACCAAGGAAGATATTGCGTTGATTCAACACAAGCTGTTTACTGTTGGAGCTATTTTGGCCACCGAGCCAACAAAAGATAATCGTCTTAAAATACCACGTATTTCCGAAGCAGATATTGAATTCCTTGAACAGGAAATGGATAAAATGAATGAACAATTACCAGAAATGACGCATTTTATCCTACCTGGCGGACACACAACTGTGTCATACTGTCATATTGCAAGAACCATTTGTCGTAGAGCAGAACGTATGGTCTCCTATCTACATGAAAATGACCCCGTACCAGAAAACCTTTTGTCATACATTAATCGCCTTTCCGACTACCTCTTTGTATTGGCACGAAAATTGTCAAAGGAATTGCAAGCAGAAGAGGTCAAATGGATTCCTGAAAAACTGGAAGAATAAATCGTAATTTTCTGCGTTTCAGATTAACACGCTGAAATATTTTTTTAAATAATTCCAATTTTACTTGACAAATTGGGTTTAAAAATTATTTTTGCAAAAAATTAAAAACAAACCGTTACTATGTACTGGACATTAGAATTAGCTTCATATTTAAGTGATGCGCCTTGGCCAGCCACCAAAGACGAATTAATAGATTACGCCATCCGTACTGGAGCTCCGTTGGAAGTTGTGGAAAATTTACAATCCATGGAAGAAGAAGGAGGCGAAATATACGAATCCATCGAGGAAATCTGGCCAGATTACCCTACAGAGGAAGATTACCTCTGGAACGAAGATGAGTATTGATCTTCAGATATAAAACCGAATTAAAAAAGTCTCATTTGAGGCTTTTTTTTATGTAATTTTGACAGCCTTGCAAGGGGTTACCATGCCGTTCTGGACAATGGAACAACTTTTGCAATCCAAAAGAAAATTTATTCATGAGCTTTATTAATTCCGTACTAAAGGTTTTTGTTGGGGACAAATCCGAGAAAGATGTAAAAGCATTACAGCCTTTAGTAAAAGAAATCAAGTCCTTTGAACAGCAGCTGGAAGGATTATCGCATGATGAACTTAGACAGAAAACAGTAGCGTTCAAAGCCCAAATAGCAGAAGACTGCAAAGAAATCAACGACAAAATAAAAGTCCTTGAGGAAGAGGTATCCACCTCAACCGATATTGATAGAAATGAGGAGATCTACACAGAAATTGATAAGCTCAATGAGGAGGCCTACAAAATATCGGAAAAGACCCTAAACGATATATTACCAGAAGCTTTTGCCGTAGTTAAGGAAACCGCAAAACGGTTTGCCCTCAACGAAACAATCGCTGTAACTGCATCAGAATTTGACAGATCCTTATCTGGCACTAAAGACTATGTTACACTGGAAGGAGATAGTGCCGTGTGGAAAAATTCTTGGGACGCTGCCGGAAAGGAAGTAACCTGGGATATGATCCATTACGATGTGCAGCTCATCGGCGGAATTTCCTTGCATCAAGGTAAAATTGCAGAAATGCAGACTGGAGAGGGTAAGACCTTAGTGGCCACATTGCCACTTTATTTGAACGCCCTGTCAGGTAAAGGTGCACACTTGGTAACAGTAAATGATTACTTGGCCAAACGGGATAGTACTTGGATGGCACCGATTTTTGAATTCCATGGCATGTCCGTAGAATGCATTGATAAACATCAACCCAATTCTGATGGTAGAAGGGCTGCCTATAACGCTGACATCACCTATGGTACCAATAACGAATTTGGTTTTGATTACCTACGGGATAACATGGCCCATACCCCTGGCGATTTAGTACAACGACCCCACCATTATGCCATTGTAGATGAGGTGGATTCCGTATTGATTGATGACGCAAGGACACCTTTGATCATTTCCGGTCCAGTACCCGAAGGAGACAGACACGAGTTCAATGAGTTAAAACCGAAAGTAGGCGATATTGTTCAGAAACAACGCCAGCATTTGACCGGTGTTCTGGCAGAAGCAAAGAAACTAATCAAAGAAGGGGATACCAAAGAAGGAGGCTTCCTATTGCTTCGAGTACATAGAGGACTTCCAAAAAACAAAGCCCTTATCAAATTTTTAAGTGAAGAAGGCGTAAAACAACTGCTTCAGAAAACAGAAAATTTCTACATGCAGGATAACAATCGGGAAATGCCTAAGGTAGATGCCGATTTGCTCTTCACCATTGATGAAAAGAACAATCAAATTGAATTGACCGATAAAGGGGTCGATTATATTTCTGGCGATCAGGATAAGGATTTCTTTGTTATGCCTGACATTGGTGGGGAAATTGCAAAAATTGAAGAGCAAGAACTAGAAATTGAAAAAGAGGCTGAACTCAAGGAAGAATTGTTCAAGGACTTCGCTGTTAAAAGTGAGCGTATCCATACCATGAGTCAATTATTGAAGGCCTATACCTTGTTTGAAAAAGATGTAGAGTATGTGGTAATGGACAACAAGGTTATGATCGTGGATGAACAAACCGGTCGTATTATGGACGGAAGACGTTATTCCGATGGACTTCATCAAGCGATTGAAGCTAAGGAAAACGTAAAAATCGAGGCCATGACCCAGACGTTTGCCACCATTACGCTTCAAAACTATTTCCGTATGTACAACAAATTATCAGGTATGACGGGAACAGCGGTAACAGAGGCTGGTGAATTTTGGGAGATCTATAAGTTGGACGTGATGGAAATTCCTACCAACCGACCGATTGCACGAGATGACCGCCATGACCTGATTTACAAGACAAAACGGGAAAAATACAATGCCATAATCGAAGAAGTAACAGAGCTATCCAAAGCGGGAAGGCCTGTTCTTATTGGTACTACTTCAGTTGAAATTTCCGAATTGCTCTCAAAATTGTTGAGTGTTCGCAAAGTACCACATAACGTTCTTAACGCCAAGTTGCACAAAAAAGAGGCGGATATTGTCGCCGAAGCCGGTAACGGAGGAGTTGTTACCATTGCCACCAATATGGCCGGTAGGGGTACGGATATTAAATTATCCGACACGGTAAAACAAGCAGGTGGACTTGCAATAGTGGGTACCGAAAGGCATGACTCCCGCAGGGTTGACAGGCAGTTAAGAGGTCGTTCCGGGCGACAAGGAGACGTGGGTAGTTCTCAATTCTATGTTTCCTTGGAGGATAACTTGATGCGTCTTTTTGGTTCGGACCGTGTTGCCAAAATGATGGACCGAATGGGGTTGGAAGACGGCGAGGTGATACAACACTCCATGATGACCAAATCCATTGAACGGGCCCAGAAAAAAGTTGAAGAGAATAACTTTGGTATTCGTAAACGACTTTTGGAATATGATGATGTGATGAATGCCCAGCGTGAAGTAGTTTACAAACGAAGAAGGCACGCATTACAAGGAGAACGTCTTAAAGTGGACATTGCCAATATGATCTATGATACCTGTGAGGTTATTGCAGAGACCAACAAATTGGCAGAGGATTATAAAAACTTTGAGTTTGAATTGATCAAATATTTTTCAATTACCTCCCCGATTTCCGAGGAAGAGTTCAAAAAGATGAACTTTCAGGAAATTGCAAACCAGGTTTATACCGCAGCATATGACTTCTACCAACAAAAAATGGAACGAAGTGCAACGGTAGCTTTCCAGGTGATTAAAAAAGTCTATGAGGATCAAACCAACAAGTTTGAACGCATTGTTGTTCCATTTACAGATGGTATCAAATCCCTTAATGTGGTCACCAATTTGGAAGAAGCCTATTCCAGTAACGGGAAACAACTTATCACGGATTTTGAGAAGAACATTTCATTGGCCATAATTGATGATTCATGGAAAACGCATTTGCGTAAAATGGATGAATTGAAACAATCAGTACAATTGGCAGTTCACGAACAGAAAGATCCATTGTTGATTTATAAGTTTGAAGCATTTGAATTGTTTAAATCCATGATTGACAAGGTGAATAAGGAAGTAATATCCTTTTTGTTCAAAGGAGAATTACCTTCCGAAAACGCCAACAATATCCAGGAGGCACGCAATGTTAGACGTCCAAAAGAAAAATTGCGGATGTCCAAGGAAGAGATTCCAAATAGCGATGAACTAGCAGCACAAAATAGAGCTGCAGGACAGACTCAAGGTGGTAGACCCGCTGTTACAGAAACTATTACTCGTGAAAAACCCAAAATTGGTCGTAATGAACGAGTTACCATAAAAAATGTCATGTCAGGAGAAAGCAAAACAGTTAAATACAAACAAGCTGAACCTCTGATAGATAAGGGTGAATGGGTACTTGTAGAAAACTAATCCCCATACCTTAAAAAATAAAAGCGACGGTCATTTATGGCCGTCGTTTTTGATTATAGGAAAAACATAATTAGCTTTACATCCCAAACACCCCCGTTAAGCATATTTGTCATTCTAAACAACCTGTAAGTGGCAAAAGCGAATAACCATACCATGTCTATGAACATACCCAACGAGGAAAATCGTCGTTTACAGGATAAAATCCAGTTGATTCTTAAGGTCAACCACAATTCCATCTTAACTTCCATAGCGTTTGGGTTGATCTGTATGTTTTTACTGGATATCAAAGGGATCATCAATTATGTGTTCTTTGGTTATGCGGTATTGAATTTTTTGAACACTTATCTATACAGCAAGCATAAAAACCTTACCCTCACCTATAATGTAGCTTCCCTCTTGGCAATGATAGGTGGAGTCTTGATTACCATTCACAGCGGTGGCATTCAAAGCCCATTTATTTTCGTATTGGCCATTGTAGTCTTTGCTGGATATGTCACAACAAAAATCTACGGACAGGTTTATTTGATAGTAAATCTGATCGTCGTGGCGGCCATTTTTATTTATGACATGGGTGACTTCAACCTTACAGAAAATATGGTTCCAGAAGCTTCACGCAGATGGTTTGCATTCTTAAGTGTTGTTTTTGCGGTATACTTATTGGGTGGCGTTTTTGGCCGTAATTTATTACGTGCGCACCACAACCTGTACAATTCCAGAAAAGAAGTTCAAGCTAGAATAGAAGAAAAAGAAACCTTATTGAAAGAAGTACACCATAGGGTCAAAAACAATCTTCAAACGGTCTCCAGTTTGTTAAGCTTACAATCCAGGTCCGTTGCTGATGAAAAAATAAGCAGTATCATCAAAAGCAGTCAAAACAGGGTGGTCTCCATGGCCATGGTACACGAAATGCTATACAAGCGCGATGATTACCTTTCTAAAATTGAATTACGTCCTTACGTAGAGGAACTTTGCAATTATTTGGTTCGTTCCGTTAAAGGCAACACCAATAAAATAAAACTCAGTCTTCATATCGATGATCATAAACTGAGCATTGACACGGTTATCCCATTAGGGCTCATTATCAACGAAACCATTACAAACGCCCTTAAATATGGCATCAAGGAAGATGATGCAGGGGAAATTTTGATTTCCCTAAGGCAATTATCCGATAAAAGGTATGAGATGCACCTTGGAGATAATGGGGTTGGTTATGCAGACAACATTGGTCCTGAAACCTCCAAATCCCTTGGGTTAAAATTGATCTATAATTTGGCACGTCAATTACGGGGAACCATTGATCGTGACCCTGAAAAAAAGGGAACCTATTACCGCTTGGAATTTGAAGAAATTATAGAAGAATTCAACAGCATCGATTAAATCCTTTTCCTATCTTTAGAAGATTAATCTAATCTTCCTGAGAATGCTGAAAAAACTACTTTTAGTAGTGCTTTTTATAGGTACTACCGTTTCCGCACAAGACTACTTCTTTAAAAAATATCATCCGTTTAATAGCGACATTCCATCTCCTGAAGAATTTCTAGGGTATCCTATTGGGCAACATCACACTAGACATGATTTGATTGTGGCTTATTTGACAAAACTCGCTGAAACATCAGATCGTGCAAGTATCTACGAGTATGGAAGAACGCATGAGGGCCGGAAATTGGTAATGCTTACAGTGACATCGCCTTCAAACCTTGGTAATCTTGAGCAGATTCAATCACAGCACTTGAAATTTGTAGATCCTTCACAAACAGCATCCAATTATGATGAAGTACCAATTTTTGTCAACTTAGGATATAATGTACATGGCAACGAACCCTCTAGTTCGGAAGCGGCAATGCTGACCGCATATACCTTAGTGGCGTCAAACAGTGCTGAGGTAACAAAGTACATTAACAACGGGGTCATATTAATAGACCCTACCATAAATCCAGATGGACGGGACCGGCATACCCAATGGGCCAATATGTACCAAGGGAATCCATTAGTGGCCGACCCACAAGATGCAGAACACAATGAATACTGGCCAAGAGGACGAACAAATCATTATTGGTTCGATTTAAACCGCGATTGGCTTCTGGGAATCAATCCAGAAAGTCGAGGCAAACTTACATGGTATCATCAATGGTACCCTAACGTTGTTACCGATTTTCATGAAATGGGAACACAAAGCTCCTACTTTTTTGAGCCAATGAAAGATAATGCCTCATTGAACCCCATAATGCCCAAAGAAAACTATATCGACCTCAACAACTTATTTGGGGATTATTACGCAGCCGCTTTGGACAGTATCGGTTCCTTTTATTTTACCAAGGAAGTGTTTGATGGGACCTATCCCGGTTATGGTTCTTCCTATCCAGATTTACAAGGTGGTTTGGCAATTCTATTTGAGCAAGCAAGTTCTAGGGGACATAAACAGACCACTGCATTTGGTGAAATAACGTTCCCGTTCACGATACGAAATCAGTACACCTCTAGTATGGCAACAGTCCAGGCTTCAGTGGAAAATAAAGCAAAACTTAGAAAATACCAGCAGGATTTCTTCAAGAGCGCCTTGGGTAATGCCGACAAAAACAGATTGAAGGGATACTCGTTTAAGGATAATCACGATCCAAATAGGGTAAAAGCATTTATCGACAAGCTATTGTTGCATAAAATTGACGTTTACCAATCTGGTGATGAATTTGTAGTCCCAACCAGACAACCGCAATACCGAATGGTGCAAACCATGTTCGAGACTTATGAAAAGTATCGGGATAGTGTTTATTATGATGCTTCCGCGTGGTCTGTAGCCAACTTCTACAACATGAAATACAAGCCAGTTTCCACCTTGAATCTTGGCACAAAAATCACATCAACCGAAGATTTGGTCAAACCTAAGGCCGTAGTAAAGACCAATTATGCCTATATCATTGATTACGATGACTACAATGCGGTAGCAGCGCTGAACTATTTGCAATCCAAAGGATTGGTCGTTTCGTCATCCTTTAAACCATTCACTGCAAAAACCACGGATGGCAATAAGCGTTTTAATTATGGAGCCCTGGTAATACCGGTAAGTCTTCAGAAGAAAAATGCAGATGATGTATTTAAGATTGTGAGCAAAGCACAAGAAAAATATCAGGTACCTACCTATGCGGCAAATACCGGTTACAATGCACAAGGTATTGACCTGGGAAGCAGGTACGTAGAACCCGTTACCAAACCCAAAGCGGCAATGATCATTGGTGATGGTGTTCGTTCTTATGATGCTGGGGAAGTTTGGCATTTATTAGATACTCGAGTTCATATGCCCATTACTAAAATTCCCATCCGAAATTTTGGTCGGGCAAACCTGGATAAGTACAATACCCTGGTCATGGTTTCTGGCAATTATAATTTCTCAAAAACACAGCTGGAGAAAATCAAGGATTGGACCAGTAAGGGCAATACGCTAATTACGCTTGGAACAGCAGCTAAATGGGCTATTGATAAAAAATTGGTCAAAGAGAAATTGACTGAAGGAAAAGAAAAGGACTCAACTAAGGCCGTAAATAGAAAACCTTACGTGGATGCACCAGAGAATTTAGGAAAGGATTATGTGGGAGGTGCCATATTTAAGGTAGATTTGGATATTACCCATCCCCTAGCCTTCGGGTACCGCGACAATACTATTCCGGTATATAAAAACAATACAGTTTGGCTGGCGCCAAGTAAAAATGAATATGCCACCGTGGCCAAATATGCAAAGGACCCTCATGTTGATGGTTTCATCACCAAAAAGAACACGGAAGAGTTCTTAAAACCATCCGCCTCCCTAATCGTAAGCAAATTGGGTGGTGGGCGTGTTATTCTGTTCGCGGACAACCCTAATTTTCGGGGTTCATGGTACGGAACAAACCGTCTATTCCTGAACGCACTGTTCTTGGGTGATAAAATTGAAATACCTGAATAACCAACTATTATGAAAAAACTACTTTCAGTACTGATACTTTTGTGTGGTATCCATGCATTTGGTCAGGATAACCTAAGTGAAGGCCCTTTTCAACAATTGATTATTCGAGGTGTGACCTTGATAAACGGAAATGGTGCGCCGCCAAGAGGTCCCGTGGATATCGTTGTAGAAAACAATCGGATTGTAAACATTCAGGTTGTAGGCTACCCTGGTGTTAAGATCAAGGATAGTGATAGACCACAGTTAAAAGCAGGCGGAAAAGAACTTGATTGTGAAGGGATGTACCTTCTGCCAGGTTTTGTGGATATGCATGGCCATATAGGAGGCGTGGCACAAGGTGCAGACTCTGATTACGTGTTTAAACTTTGGATGGGCCATGGAATTACTACAATAAGGGAACCCGCAGGAAGAGGTATCGATTGGACCTTGGACCTAAAACGCAAAAGTGAGAAAAATGAGATCATAGCCCCAAGAATACAGGCCTATACAGCATTTGGTCAAACCACCAGTGGTTTCAATCCATTGAATGATGCACCCATCAGTACGCCAGAACAAGCTAGGGAATGGGTTAGAGCTAATGCCAAACTAGGTGCAGACGGCATAAAATTCTTTGGTGCACCACCGGAAATAATGGCGGCCGCCTTAGACGAAAACAAAAAATTGGGCTTACGTTCAGCATGTCATCATGCCCAAGTGGATGTGGCGCGTTGGAATGTATTGCATTCGGCCAGGGCAGGACTTACCAGCATGGAGCATTGGTACGGACTTCCAGAAGCATTATTCAATGACCGTACAGTTCAAGATTATCCCTTGGATTATAACTACCAGAACGAACAACATCGGTTTGAAGAAGCAGGAAGACTTTGGAAACAAGCGGCCAAACCCTTTTCAGAACATTGGAATAAGGTTATGGACGAGCTGATTGCCTTGGACTTTACCTTGGACCCCACTTTCAATATTTATGAGGCAAGTAGGGATTTACAGCGTGCTCGCAGGGCAGAATGGCATGAAGAATACACATTACCCACTTTATGGTCTTTTTACATGCCAAGTAGAATTTCTCATGGATCTTACTGGCATGATTGGGGCACAGAACAAGAAGTGGCTTGGCGAGAAAACTATAACCTTTGGATGACTTTTGTCAATGAATATAAAAATCGAGGTGGTAGGGTAACCACAGGGTCTGATTCTGGGTTCATCTATCAATTATATGGATTTGCCTATATCCGGGAAATGGAATTGCTACGTGAGGCTGGTTTTCATCCATTGGAAATAATACGTTCTGCAACACTTAACGGGGCAGAAGCCTTAGGAATGGCTGATGATATTGGAACTGTTGAGATAGGAAAACTGGCAGATTTTGCCATTGTGGCCGAAAATCCATTGAAAAACCTCAAGGTTCTTTATGGCACAGGTGCCATCAAACTAAATGAAAATAATGAAGTTGTCCGTGTTGGTGGTGTTAGCTACACCATAAAGGATGGTATTATTTACGACGCAAAGGCTCTTTTGCAAGACGTAAAGAAAACAGTACAGCAGCAGAAACAAAAACTAAACTACAAAATAAAGCAACCGGGATCAGAATAGTATACATATTGTGGGGTAATGGGTTTGTTTGTTGAAAATAAAACATTGTAAAAAAGTAGAGGCTTAATTATCGCCCTGTTGCGATTTAATCCGATTAAGCGTCTCCATGTCTGTTTTTGGTGCTCTTTTGCGGAACGAAAACACAATGGATGCCACTACAAAGGCAACGCTTAGGAATAATGTAAATGGTATTGCAATTTCCAATAACATGATTAAGCCAATTTAGACTTGTTTCTTTTAGTTCTGAAAGCAAGTGCTTTTTTAACCCTAGAGTTTTTAAACATATACAAGCGAGCAACTTTAGTATCCTTTTTAGTAGCTTTCTTGATTTCAACATCCAACGCTACACTTGCAGTAGTAGTTTCCACTTTTACTTCTTTAGAAACATTCTGTGCCATAGCTAGAGTTCCGAAAAAGACGATTGCGATGATGGTTAAAACTGTTTTCATGACTTGGGTTATTTTTACATGGTAAAGTTACCTTGGGGTCAACCCGGCCTAGATTTTCATCGCTTAACCTCCATTTTTTTTCGGTGTCGGTACTTTTTTCGGCTGAAGTGTATTTTATCCTCGATGAAAGATTTCAGGCCCAAAAACACCCTAACGATATCTAGTGCATTTCATCGATATTCCCAGTAATAGTCAACGTTAACACAAGTGCAGTTCATCCGATTTTTTGATATGGTCGTCTATGATTAATCTTGATACGAGACCCAATTTTTCATAAATTCATGTCCTATTAGAGTCTTTTACAATCAATTTTAAGTACACTGCTATGAAGATTACATTTTTGGGACATGCATCCCTCCTACTGGAAATAGAAAATCAAAAAATCATTGTTGATCCATTCATTACTGGAAATCCTTTGGCATCAGAAATTGATGTAGAATCATTAGAGGTCGATTACATTTTGATCACCCATGGACATCAAGATCATGTTTTGGATGTTGAAACCATTGCCAAAAACAATCCTACAGCTGTATTGATATCCAATTATGAGATTGTTCAATGGTTTGCTGAAAAAGGAATCAATGGACACCCTATGAATCATGGTGGTATGCATCAATTGGATTTTGGTCACCTCAAATACGTAAATGCAATTCATTCAAGTGTCCTACCCGACGGTACTTATGGTGGCAATCCTGGTGGATTTATAGTGACTGGCGGTTCTAAAACAGTGTACATAGCGGGAGACACTGCACTTACCATGGATATGAAATTGATTCCAATGACTTCACCCAAGTTGGATTTGGCAGTTTTGCCTATTGGAGACAATTTTACAATGGGTTATGAAGATGCGGTTGTCGCCAGCGACTTTATCGAATGTAACCAGGTCTTGGGCTGTCATTATGATACATTCCCCCCAATACAGCTGGATAAGGAGAAAGCGAGAGCGCACTTTGATTCAAGAGGAAAGGAATTGCATTTATTGGAAATTGGCCAAAGCCTAACCATTTAGTTTTGGTATTTGCAGCTTTTACGTAATGCATCCAGACGTAAAACGACCAACACATCAAATTACAATAAACACTATGAGATTACTTCTTTTTGGAATGCTATTCATTGCTTCCACGGCCTGCAAGCCCAAGACCACTAGTACAGTACAGGAAAATACAGCTTCCATCCAAGAAAAGATGGAAGAAAAGACACCAATGAGCAAACAAGATTTGGAAGGATACGAAACGGCCTATTTTGCCAGTGGATGTTTTTGGTGTGTTGAAGCTATCTATGAAAGCGTAAAAGGCGTAAAAGAGGTTTATTCGGGGTATTCAGGCGGCCCAGAAGAAAATCCCACCTATGAGGATGTTGCCTACGGAAGAACAGGACATGCTGAAGCTGTGGAAGTATATTATGATCCAAACGTCATAAGCTTTACGGAATTAGTACAGGTGTTTTTTGGTTCTCACGACCCAACATCATTAAACCGACAAGGACCTGATAGAGGAGCACAATACCGTTCCATTGCATTCTACAAGAGTGATAAGGAGCGTGAAATCATCACCAAGTACATGGAAGCTTTGGAAGCATCAAATGTGTATGGTAGGCCTATTGTTACCCAAGTAGTACCCTTTGAAAAATTCTACATTGCGGAAGCGTATCATCAGGACTATGAAAGAAGAAATCCTAACAATTCGTACATCAGAAATGTCTCCATTCCTAGATTGAATCGATTCAAGGCGAATTTTAATACGTACTTAAAAGATGAAAGCCACTGATTCCATTGAAGAAAAATTGGAATCTTAAGGCCAATTGAGTGTAGCTACAAGAGGAAATAAGATTTAGGTTAGGATAGATAAGTCACCTTCAACCCTGCTCCTTTACAGCCACTTCACTGTATTTGGCATTAATAGTTATGGATTTATCAGCTGTTTTACTTTTGTGATATCCTTTGTACACCTTGCCATTATAGTCCTCGGTACTTTCTACGGTCAACAAATCTGGTAATTCCAATTCAGAATGCGCCTCATTGACATAGATGGTAAAGGGCACAGTTGGTACATTTAAACCCACCTCCCCATTTTTCACGGATATATCAATATTGGAAAAATTATTGGATACTGTATTGATTTGCAGTGCACCCAAATTACTGGTTGCAAACACCTTGTTCATCAATTTGTCTATGGTCACATGGGATGAAACCGCATCCAATTTCAACTCCCGCACTTCCTTTAAATCCACTTTATCCGAAAAGTCCGTCTTTAACTGCCCATAATTCCATTGCTGGACCACCACGGGTGAATACGAAGCACGGATTTCCGTATGATCGCCATCAATAATTGAAGCAAGCAAGCTTGAATGGGACAAGCTTGCTTTAATGTTTTTGGTATTTGCAGAGAGTTTTACCTCACCGTGACGCACATTCATTTTCAATTTCACTGATTTAGGCATTTTTATCTTAATGCTCTTTTTCACTTTGTATTCCTTGGCTTCTCCATCGTCGTTAGAATAATAGAAAATATTGGAATCATCCCCATTACTGATCCGTATAGACCGACTAACTACACGTGTTTTTCTATCTTTCTCGCGTTCCAACTGCAGCTGCTCGCGTTCTAATTTACGTTGTTCGCGCATCAATTCCCTAGCCTCTTCTCTAGCCGCCTTAACTTCTTCACGCATGGCCTCTCTTTCTTCAATCATGGCTTCCCTTTCTTCCAACATAGCCTCACGTTCTGCTTTGCGTTCCTCTGCCATTTTCTCAATATTTTCGCTCCATTCTTCCAATTGTTTTTGATACTCGCCATCAAAATTCTTTTGAAACTTCTTTTGCCACTCCTTCATGTATTTATCGCTATCCTTTTTGTAAGCATCATAGTCAAAGTCTATGGAAGGAATTGGTGGCAAGGGTGGCAATTCTGGTATTACCATTACCTCTGGAAGTTCAGGAATTTCGAGTTCCTCAAACAAAGGTTCAACAAAGGGAGCCTCAGGAATGACTATATCAATATCGCCAAAACTTAGAGCACCTGGGGCTAACACCCCAAAATCCGAACCGCTTGTGGTCACTTGTATTTCCTTGCTATTTCCCATGATTTTAAACGCGTCCCGCTCAAAATAGGTTTCAGCTTCTTCATCAGTAGCTCCTTTGAGTTCTACAATGGCTGTGATTTCAACTTCGGATTTATCCCAAGTTTGAAATTCGATATCGGCATGTTTGGTATCGATATTCAATACCGTTTCATCGCCCACATTAAATGTCTCCTTATAGGTTTTTCTCTTCTCTTGGGCCATAGTGGAAAAACCCACTAGACCCATGAGCAGTACACTAAATAATATCTGATTGTTCCTGTTCATTTTTTGATGATTTTAATTGATTTAATTTTGACTTAAGTTTTTGCAATAGCTGCAATCTTAACTGAAGGTTCTTAATAAGTGCATTAATGGTTTGATCATTAGGCCCTAGGCTGTTCAATTCATTATTCAATGCCTTGTACTCGCTATCCAATTCTGATAGCTGTTCCATATATCCGTCAATGAGTTCCTTATTGTCTTCTGAAAAATCGAGTTCGGACAATTCCAAATTAATATTGGACACGTAATAACTCTCTATCTTTTTCAAATCCGGAGATAAATCCCCTAAGGAAATACTGGGCACCTGACCACTTTTATCCGTGGCATCCACAATTTGATCATTTGGCCCAGGAATATCTGGGTTACTAGCATTAAAGAAGTAAACTCCAAGACCAAATAAAACGACAACTGCTGCCGCAATTTTCAACCACTTATAGTCCGTTTTTCTTTGCGATTGATTTTGCTCAGGTAATTCCGCATCCAATCGGGCGAGAAATCGTAACTCATGGTCCTTGTCCATTCGAAAGGTTTTCTCCTTTCGCTCTTTTTCAAACATTTTTCTAAGATCCTGTGCCATATGCCAAATCTTTAAGTTTATCTTTTAATTGCGCCTTACCACGGAGCAATCTTGTTCTCGAAGCAGTTTCCGTAATTCCCAATACTTGGGAAATTTCATGATGATCATAGCCCTCCACTAGAAATAGCTGCACTACATATCTATATTTATCGGATAACGCTTCAATAGTTTGCTTTACCTTTTCGACCTTTACATGATCATCCACCGTCCAATCATCGTCCTCGCTCACTTGCATATAACTTTCGTTCAAGGCAATGGTATTTTGGTGTTTCGACTTTAAAAAGTCTATACTTCTATTTACAACTATGCGTTTTAACCATGCGCCAAACGTTACCTCGCCTTTAAATTGCTCAATTCGCTGAAACGCTTTTATGAAGGATTCCTGCACCACATCTTCCGCATCATGTGGTTCCTTTACAAAGCGCATGGCAACGGCATACATACCATCGCAATACTGCCGATACAATTGCATTTGCGCTTTGCGGTCGTTATCCTTGCATTTTTCTACGAGCTCAATCTGAAACATGCAGCGTTAAAGGTTTGGTGTTTTAGTTGTTTTCCTTAAGGACGATGTAAAAATATCATCGTTGCAAAATAATACGGATTTAAGGGATTTTAACAAAATAGAAGCCCTTTGGGGTATTCGGTTGCATCAGTAAAACTTTATACCTTAGTGGTAAATACCTTCAATCTTGTCCAATAAAAGAAAAACACCTGATCATACGGTTTCCAAAATAAAAGAACTGCGCAGAAAGGAAATGTCCGTTTCAGAACTAACCAAAGGAATATTTGCGGGCGACAAAACACTGCTTGCCAAAGGAATAACTTTATTGGAAAGTTCTAATCCTATTCATTTTGAAAAGGCGAATGAGGTAATTCAGAAGTGCTTGTCCAAACCCACCAAAAGTGTGCGAATAGGTATTACAGGAGTTCCCGGGGTGGGCAAAAGTTCTTTTATTGAGGTATTTGGCAAAACATTGACCAATCAAGGTAAAAAAGTAGCCGTTTTGGCGGTAGACCCTACTAGCACATTGAGTAAAGGGAGTATTCTTGGTGATAAAACCCGAATGGAGCGTTTATCAAAAGACCCCCACGCTTTTATTAGGCCTACTCCATCTGGCGATTCCTTAGGTGGTGTTGCCAGAAAGACGCGTGAAAGTATTATACTTTGTGAGGCAGCAGGTTTTGATGTCATCTTGGTTGAAACCGTAGGGGTAGGTCAAAGTGAGACCGTAGTTCACAGCATGGTTGATTTTTTCTTGTTGTTAAAACTTTCTGGTGCAGGAGATGAATTGCAAGGAATTAAAAGAGGCATCATGGAAATGGCAGATGCCATAGCCATAAACAAAGCCGATGGTCATAATATTGAAAAGGCAAAATTAGCCGAGCGGGAATTTACCAGAGCCTTACATCTATATCCGCCAAAGGAAAATGGTTGGACACCTAAGGTTTTGCGGTGTTCCGCAATGGAAAACATAGGAATTCTAGAGATCTGGGAATTAATCGAAGGGTTTTCAAAACACACAACAAAAAATGGTCATTTTGAACAACATCGGAAAATTCAAAACAAAAACTGGTTTTTGCAAACATTGGATGAGCAATTGAAACACCTGTTTTACCAACGAAAGAATTACAAAACCAAAATTGAAAGTTTGCTCACAGAAATCGAAGCAAACAAAATATCACCCTACTTCGCCGCCAAAACCCTACTGATGGATATACATCAAGAACTTAAATAAAAGAAGTAAATTTGCCGCGTCTAGACGCAATTTCATGAGCACTGTTACCGATTCACTTTTATCCATAGTAGTTCCTTTATACAACGAAGAAGACAATGTGGTACTTCTTACCCAGAAAATCCATGAAAGTCTTCCAGGGTACAACTATCAAATTGTTTATGTGGACGATTTTTCAAAGGATAGGACCAGAAAGGTGGTCAAAGACATGGATGATGATAAAGTTCACCTTATTGAACTAAAGAAAAACTATGGGCAAAGTCTTGCTCTTGCCGCAGGTATTGATTATGCGGAGGGAGAGTATATCATTACCATGGATGGTGATTTACAAAATGACCCATCCGACATTCCAATGATGTTGGCCGAAGCGGTTAAAGGTGAGTTTGACCTTATTACGGGGATTCGGCAAAAAAGAAAAGACTCCCTAATTAAAAAGATTCCATCCAAAATTGCCAACTTCCTGGTACGAAGGGTAACCAAATTGGACATAAAGGATAATGGCTGTGCGCTTAAGGTCTTCACCAAGGATATAGCCAAAGGTCTAAATCTTTATGGCGAAATGCACCGATTTATCACCCTTTTGGCGCATCTTGAGGGGGCACAGATCAAGCAGATGCCCGTAAAACACCATGCTAGACATGCTGGGGTTTCCAAATATGGTTTGGAGCGAGTATTTAAAGTGGTAGCTGACATGATGCTGTTACTTTTCATCCGAAAGTATTTTCAACGCCCAATTCACTTGTTTGGGATTTTAGGTGTATTGCTGATCATACTCGGTATTTTTATAAATATCTATTTGCTGATAGTGAAGTTAGGTCTTGGTGAGGATATTGGTAACAGACCGTTACTGATTTTTGGAATGATGTTCATATTAGGAGGTATTCAATTGTTTACTATCGGAATTGTTATGGAACTTCTGATTCGAACCTACTATGAATCCCAACAAAAAAGACCTTACAGAATTAAGAAAATTTCCATAGGTGACGGAAAATCTGCGTAAAAAACTCATCACTCTCCTAAAGATTGTGGTCAGTGCAGCACTGATTTATTTCATATTTACCAAAATCAACGTTCAGGATGTGGCGAAAGCCTTAAAAGGCAGCAACCTTTTTTATCTTGTGGCAGCGGTATTGCTAGTTGGTTTATCCAAGATGTTCGCCGCATTTAGGCTAAATCTGTACTTTCATCAAATTGGAGTAAAAATTACCCAGCTAAGCAATCTAAAGCTATACTTGCTAGGTATGTTCTACAATCTTTTCCTTCCAGGTGGTATTGGTGGGGATGCCTACAAGGGGTATGTAATTCAAAAAAAATATAAATCAGGTACAAAACGGGTAGTAGCAGTTCTACTTCTTGATCGTTTAAGCGGAATGCTATTGATTTTTGTTCTCGGATGTCTTTTGGCCCTTGTATTAAAGGAAGATCTGTTCCGTGAAGTTCGGTGGCTACTGATTGTTGCCATTCCCATGGCAGTATTTACGTTTTGGCTACTGAATAAAAAGTTCTTTGAATATACCTTGCCAGTTTTTTGGAAATCCGTTGGTTATTCCGCTTTGGTGCAGGGCACACAATTGATCAGTATCTTATTAATCCTTCAAGCGCTCTCCATTACTTGGGATGTGATAGCTTATCTCTTCATATTCTTGGTGTCGTCCATTGTTTCTGTTATTCCATTGACCATTGGAGGTATAGGCAGTAGGGAAATTACATTTCTTTATGGTGCACAATGGTTAGGTTTAGATGCAAGTACTTCAATAGGAATAAGCTTCATTTTTTTCCTAATTACGGCTTTCATCTCTTTTTTCGGGATTTTCTATGTGCTAAATAAACCAGAATTGGAAACCATATCCTAATCCAACTGTACAAGATGCATCTTGTTCAACTTCTTTTGCCGGGTTGCAGGGTTAAGAAACTTGAGCTGTAGTCGCGTAATTCTGAATTGATCCACCGTATAGTGTTGATGCCAATGATAGCCACTGTTTTTCAGCGCTTCCAATTCAGAATCAGATGCATAAATCCATATACCTTTTTGGTTTTCCAATTCTGTGATGGGCATAATTTTAATAGGATGTTGGTTATAAAAATCCATGGCCCAGGTATGACGTTCAGAAATCTTATAGATTTCAGAAACCGGAATCCCCTTTTCCTTCACTAGCGCAGTCATTGTAGACCCGCCTTGAAACTCCAATAATCTTGGATAAAAATGCATATTCAAAACGGCATTCAACAAAAATGAAGCACACACTCCCAAGGTTATGATACGTAGATACCGTGGCTCACGTTTCAAACAGAAATAGACGATGCCTGCCAATGCAAGTAGCAACAGCGCATATTGATATATTTCCTTAAGCTTGAACACATAAAAACAAATCAGGACTGATCCCACAAAAACAAGACTCAATATAAAATATTGAATACCTAGTAAGACGTTGATCAGTCGTTTGTTATCCTCTTTATAAATCCTATAGAAAAACCCTGCCGACAATATTGCATAAAGCGGGATTAGAATATTTATATAATGTGGTAATTTAAATTGTGCCAAACTGATTAAGAAAAACAAAATCGTTATCCCGCCAACAGTTAAAAATTCCGCCTTGGGCCTTATAGCAAACTTTGACCGCCAGAATTCCTTGATTCTTTGCCAATAAGCAATTAAAGCAAGGACTGTCCAAGGAAGGAAAACCCATAAAAATGTATGGAAAAAGAAAAAGAAGTCACTGCTGTTTTTGCCCACACCTTGACCGCTCATTCGTTCAAAACTTTGTTCCCATAAAATAAAAAAGATGCCGCTTCTATGATCTCTTCCCCGTATAACTTTTTCTGGATGTAAATCAAATTGTAAATAATATGCATACAACATAGGTGCAATGGTCAATCCAAAAACCATTAGGGCCAAAATAACTCGCCAATTGAGCAGACGTTCCCATTTGCGGGTATAGGCCAGATGACATAACAAGGAAAATCCAATCACCACCAATGCTATCTGCCCTTTTGTGGAAAAGGCCATGCCTGCAAAAAAAGCACCAAATAGTATGTTTTTCAACCCGCCTTTTTCAATATACGTTGCCAATTGCCAGATAGCACAGATTGCAAATCCAGTCAAAACCGCATCGGTTCTTACATCAATTCCTGATAAAACAATGGTTTGAGCGGTTAGGAAAATCAAAGCTGACAACTTTCCAACATCCTTGTTGTATAATAGCTTTCCTAAGCCATAACAACCATAGGCACCCAAAAAGAGCATCAATATTCCGGGAATACGGTACGCCCAATCGTGTATGCCGAATATTTTATAGGAAAATGCCGCCAACCAATAATGCATGTGTGGTTTATCCAGGTATTCTTCAGTGCCTTTGATCAAGGTGAAAAAATCATTTTCCTGAACCATCCGCATTGCCATTACGGCAAATTGTGCAGAATCATTTTCAAAAAGTGTTACAAACAGTCCAGCTATATAAACAATAACCACCAGGGCTATCAAAAACCAATAGCGAAGCTTAGAAATCATGGACTAATCTTTTGGAAAGCAAATATAGACAACCTGTAAAAGACCCATCCAAAGAATGCTCCAATTGCGGCACCACTAATCACATCCAACGGAAAATGCACCCCAATATAAATTCTACTGTAGGCTACAATAAATGCCCAGATAAAAAGGAAAATTCCAATAAACCGTACTTTTTCCTTAAACAATAAGGCAAAGAAAGTGGCAGGTGCAAATGAATTGGCTGCATGGGCCGAAAAGTAACTGAACTTTCCGCCACAATAGCTTTTAACCAATCGCATCATACCACTGATTTCAGGATCATGGCAAGGTCGCAAACGACCAATACCATATTTGAAAAAATTGGATAATTGGTCGGTACATGTAATCAACAGACCAATAGCCACAAGAACTATAATAATGTGCTTTGTTTTAAAGTTTTTTCCAACTAGATATAGCAACAAAACATATAGTGGAAATGAATTTCTGGTCTTGGTCATGAACATCCAAAATCCATCCCATGTTTCCGTACCCAATCCGTTCAGGTACAAGAAGAGTTCATGGTCAATGTTTATAATTTCTTCCAACATGATCAGTTGTCATATCGGGCCACTTCCCTATCGTAGAAAGCAGTAGCGGCTTCAATTAAACTTTCAGCTTCAGAAGCCAGTTCGGCTTCATCTTCCTTTGAGAATTCTTCCAACCATTCCACTTCATCATTTTCCAAATTGATGATAAATCGCGGATACTCCGTGTGTACAATGAAAATTGAAGTTGGGTAATCAGTGTTATCCCCCAATAGAAATTTTGGTAGTTCCATGTTCAAGGTTTCTTTGATGGTGAGGCCATCAATTGGTATGTATCAGTTTTTTGGTTAGATAGTTAAATCGAATATACAACATTACTGCAGATGCCGTAAGTCCAAGTAATAGCCCCAACCAGATTCCTGTACTCTTCAACTCTGAAAACAAGCCAAAATAGTAGGATACTGGAAAGCCAATCAACCAATAAGCAATAAAGGTAATCAAGGTTGGAATCTTCACATCTTGCAAGCCCCTTAACGCTCCTAATACCACCACCTGGATACCATCCGAAATTTGGAAAAACGCAGCCACCAGCAATAGTTTTGCTGCAATTATAATTACCTCTGTATTGTCCATTTGATTGACTACGTCATCCACATCCAAGTAGATTGTGGGCAACCAATGTCTACCCAACAAGAATAAGGCGGCAAAAACTACCTCCAAAAGTAAAGTCAAAAAGAAGATGGACTGTGCTATACGCCTCAATTCTTGAAAATTCTGAAGTCCTTTCTGGTTTCCAACCCTGACCATAGCAGCTACACTCAATCCCATACCCACCATGAACGTCATACTGCTTAAGTTCAATGCGATCTGATTTGCCGCTTGTGCATTTTTACCCAGAACCCCACTCAACCAAATGGCAGCTGTAAATATGGCCACCTCAAAGAACATTTGTAGCGCAGAGGGAAAACCTAAGCTTATGATTTTATTGATGATTTTCCGTTCTATCGCCTTGAAATTGAAATTGGTGACATAAAACTGGAATTTCTCTTTACGCTTCAACAAAAACCAGATATAACCAACCATTATGAAACGTGAAGTCAATGTACCAATTGCAGCACCAACTATACCAAGTTTAGGAAAACCGAAGGAGCCAAAAATCAATAAGTAATTGATAACAATATTGATGACATTGGCCAGTACGGTTGCATACATTGGGTACTTGGTTTGTGAAAGTCCTTCCGAAAATTGTTTGAACGCTTGAAATATGATTAAGGGCACTAAAGAAAAGGCCACCAAATCCAAATAGGGCATTGCCAATTCCACCACTTCCACGGGCTGTTTCATGTAGTGTAAAAAAGGCTTGCAGAGTAAAATAATACCGAAAAGCGAGAAACCAAGAAGCGTGCATAACACTAAACCGTGCTTTAATGCACTTTTACCTGCTTTTTTATCCCCTGCACCATCCGCCTCAGCAACTAACGGAGTTATAGCCGTAGAAAATCCAATACCCAAGGACATGGCGATAAAAACAAAGCTGTTTCCCAAAGAAACGGCTGCCAATTCAGCTGTTCCCAATTGGCCAACCATGATGTTATCTGCGAATGCCACAAAGGTGTGACCCAGCATACCCAGAATAACAGGGTAGGCCAACCTTAGGTTGTACACAAATTCTTTAGTGTAATTAGAAAACAAGCTATTGGATTTAGACCGCCAAAGATACTGTTTCCGTAATCCTTAAACGAACCTAAAATCACTAAAATATCAACTAGAAAGAAGATTGCAGAATTTCTTGCATTGCGGGGTATTCCTCATCCAAATCCCCATATTTAGTTCGCTCTTTTATCAGCTCTACTTTCATCTCGGAAATAATCTCGGCGTATTTTTCATCGGCAATGGCATTGTGAAGTTCTTTTGGGTCTTCCTCTAGATCATAAAACTCCCATTGTGGCGCTGTACTGTCTTTGGATGTGCCTTTTTTTCCAAGAGCCTGTCCGTAAAACAAGGCTAACTTATATCTATGGTTACGAATTCCAAAATGTGCGGGTCTATGCGGATGATGTAACCAATACCGGTAATACATTTGTTTTCTCCAATTCCCATCGGAGTTACCTTCCAGGATTTCCCTAAAGCTCTCCCCTTGCATATAAGCAGGTTTTTCAATTCCAGCATAATCTGCAATCAAGGGTGCAAAATCGATATTCAAGATAATATCATCAATACGTTGACCTCCCTTTATTTTCTTTGGATAGCGAATTACAAAGGGCATGCGCAAGGATTCTTCATAAATCAACCTTTTGTCAAAAAAGCCATGTTCTCCTAAAAAATAACCTTGATCTGCCGTGTAAACCACAATGGTATTATCAGCTATTCCTTCACTTTCAAGCCAATCCAATAATTTTCCAATATTATCATCTATCGCCGCGCCACAACGCATAAAATCCTTGACCAATTTTTGATAGATTTTTTTTCGTTTTTGGATACTATCCAAGCCGTCCAAGGGATAAGGCAATCCAGGGTAGTCGGTCCAAAATTCTTCCGGGTTTTTGGTAGCCTCGTCCCATCGTGCGGCCAATCTTTCCAAAATTTGGCCACCAAAAGTCCTTCCCGTGGTTTCCTTTCCAAAATCGTAGAGGGATTTAGGTTCTACTATTTCCTCATCTTCGTATAAATGCGCAAATCGTTCAGGATACTCAAAAGGTTCATGTGTAGCCTTGAAATTACAGAACATTAGAAAGGGCTTTTCTTTATCTCTTTTTTCTAGGTGGGATATGGTTAAATCCGTGATCACATCCGTTGAAAAACCTTTATGAACCGTGCCTTTAGAACTGTCGTATCCATCTACCCAATCTGCATCTGTTTTTAGTATTGGGTCCCAATACAGACCTTGTCCTGGTAACACATTAAAATAATCGAAACCTTCTGGCTTACCCACTAAATGCCACTTTCCGATTACTGCGGTTTGATACCCCTGTCCAGAAAGTGTCTTGGCAATGTTTGGATGACCCTTAGGAAGGGGTTCACTTAAGGTATACACCTGATTTACATGACTGTATTGACCGGTTAAAATGCTACCTCTACTTGGTGTGCAAATGGAATTTGTGCAAAAGGCGTTATTCAGCACCGCACCCTCATTTGCCAATCTTTTAATATTGGTATTGTGTACATAATCCTCCAAAATTCCACCATAGAGTCCCCAAGCTTGGGAGGTATGATCATCTGAGAGAATAAACAAGATGTTAGGAGGTTCCTCTTGTTGCTCCAGCTTTTCTGCGCACGAAACAAAGGTTATTATTAGCAACAGAAATGCAAGCAATTTAGAAGCGGAGGTAACTTTCATTGGTGTGGTTTTAGGGTTGGTGAATGATAAAACTACTCATTTTTATCAATTCCCTTTACCTCAAAAAGGCTATGCTTTCTTGGCTTCTTCCCAAAAAACGTCCATTTCTGCCAATGACATATCCTTGAGGCTTTTGCCCAGTCCTTTTGCTTTTTGTTCTAGATATTGGAACCGTTTGATGAACTTTTTATTGGTTCTTTCAAGTGCATTTTCAGGGTTGATGTCCAAAAAACGGGCGTAATTGATCATTGAAAACAAAACATCGCCAAATTCAGATTCCAATCGGTCAGCATTGCCTTGTTTAAGTTCCTCCTGCAACTCACCCAATTCTTCCTGCACCTTTTCAAACACCTGTTCTGGTTGTTCCCAATCGAAGCCAACCCCTGCTACTTTTTCTTGGATTCTATTGGCCTTAACCAATGCTGGTAAACTGTTTGGCACTCCTTCCAAAACACTTTTCTTGCCTTCTTTTAATTTGATGTTTTCCCAGTTTTGTTTTACTTCTTCCTCATCCTTAACATCAACATCTCCATAAATATGTGGGTGTCTATTTATTAATTTCTCGCATATCCCATTGGCCACATCGGCAATATCAAAATCCTGGGTTTCGGAGCCAATTTTAGCATAGAATATTATGTGAAGCAACAAATCCCCAAGTTCCTTTTTCACTTCCTCCAAATCATTATCCAAAATGGCATCACCTAATTCATAGGTTTCCTCTATGGTCAAATGCCTCAGGGATTGCATTGTCTGCTTTTTATCCCATGGGCAACCTGCCCTAAGCTCGTCCATGATGGTTAGCAGTCTATCAATGGCCTTTAGCTGCTCAGATCTTGCATTCATCTATAAAATTTTATCTAAAAGTACAAAGACCATACATTTAGAGAGGCTGGATTTTCGGTAATTTTAGACAAGCTTAAAATTAACTATCAATTAGTTCAGTCATTATGAAATACAAGATGAAAATCCGCTCTTTACTTGCATTAACGTTTTTCGCAATTTTTCCACTTTTTGGACAAACGGATTTGCCATTTGCAGGAGAGGTAAAAGAAATTCAGGAAAACATCCAGAAAACTTGGGACAATTCCAAAGAAACAATTGTTTTTACAGGCAGTTCCAGCATTCGAATGTGGAATGATCTTCAGGAACGATTTCCTGAAACCCAAATATTGAACACGGGATTTGGGGGTTCCCAATCTTCAGATTTGGAACACTTTCTAGACGAGTTGATATTGGATTACAATCCCAGTCAAGTTTTTATTTACGAAGGAGATAATGACATCAATTCCAAAAAAAGTCCAAGGGCCATTATTGGTACAATGGAGGATATATTGGAAGTTCTGCAAACCAAAAATCCAAACATGGACATTGTGCTTATTTCGGCCAAGCCAAGCATATCAAGATGGCACTTAAAAAGAAAGTACAAGCGCTTTAATAAAAGATTGAGCAAATTGGCGTCACGAACGACAGGTGTTCGCTATGCTGATGTTTGGACCACGATGCTCAATAAACGAAAGTTAAAGCGAGACCTATTCATCGAAGATGGGTTACATATGAATTCCAAAGGTTATGATCTTTGGCAAGAAGCACTTAAAGAATACGTAAACAATACCCTTTAATCATGATATCACGAGTTGCATGGATTTTTATTGCTGTTATAAGTTTAGCGGCATGTCAATCACAAAAAAAGGAAATCAATCTTCCTAAAACGGATATGGCACAGGTTGCCTTGATACCAAAACCAGTGGAAACCGTTGCAACTCATTCTGCCTACGCCTTGGACTCCAGTACGGTAATCTACACAAGTCAAGCTAACCCGGAATTTCATGCAGTGGGTGAATTTTTAGCCAATAAAATTAAAGGGAAGACCGGATTAACGGTTAACGTAAATACCACAAGTGAAGCTGGTTCGGTTGACCGCATTGTCTATATTAACCAATCAGACAGCGATGACTTGAAGACTCCAGAGGCCTATCAACTTTATGTAAAAAAGGATTCTATTTACATTAACGCCAAGACAGCGGCCGGCGCTTTTAGAGGTATACAGACGCTTAGGCAACTTATACCAGAACAATCAAACGATACCTTAACAGACCATCCGCTGTGGTTGGTACCAACAGGAAAAATAATGGATGCGCCCAGATATGCATACCGTGCGTCCATGTTAGATGTGGCAAGGCACTTTTTTACCGTGGATGAGGTGAAAAAATACCTGGACATCTTAGCCTATTATAAATACAATGCCTTGCATTTACACCTCTCTGATGACCAAGGCTGGAGAATAGAAATTAAATCTTGGCCTAAGCTAACCGAAATCGGTGGAGCTTCGGAAGTTGGAGGCGAATCAGGTGGCTTCTATACCCAGGAAGAGTATAAAGAAATAGTCGCCTATGCGGCAGAGCGACATATTGAAATCATTCCTGAAATTGATATGCCTGGCCATACAAATGCTGCTTCCTTGAGTTATCCCTTCCTTCACGCTGGTGGAAAGGCGGATAAACCACGTGTTCGTACTGATACCCAAGTGGGCTATAGTTCTTTTCATACTCGAAAAGATGAGGTATATGAGTTTATTGATGATGTTGTACGTGAGATTGCTGCAATTTCGCCAAGCCCATATTTCCATATTGGAGGGGACGAAAGTCATGTGACCAAGAAAAAAGATTATATCCATTTTGTTGAAAAAGTAGAAAAGATTGTGCAAAACCATGGTAAAACTGCAGTTGGCTGGAATGAGATAGGTCAAGCCAAAATAAGCCCAAATACGGTACTGCAACTTTGGAATGAACCCCACAATGCATTAAAAGCAGCGAATAACGGCTCCAAAATCATCGTTTCCTCTGCGGAAAGAATGTATTTGGATATGAAATACGATTCTATTTCTGAATATGGCCTTACATGGGCAGGCTTGATTCCTGTAGATCTGGCTTACAATTGGGATCCAAAAACGTATTTGGAAGAATTACCTGAGGAAAGCATTATGGGAATTGAGGCACCGCTTTGGTCAGAGACCATTAGCAATAGTGACGAGCTTGAATATTTAGCATTTCCAAGGGCCATTGGTTATGCTGAAATGGGCTGGTCAACAGCAGAAAGCAGGAATTGGGAAGAATATAGAACTCGATTGGCAAAGCAGGTTCCTTACTTCTCCCGAATGAATATAAATTACTATCCAACCAAGCTAGTAGACTGGGAGTAAATTTACTCCTCTTCAGATGAGGGGGTTTCGACCTCCTCGTCTTTTTCTGTCGTAAAATCAGTGATTTTGTTATCGAGAAGAATGTTGTACCACTGGATGATTTTCTTGATATCACTGGCGTAAACGCGATCCTCATCATAATTTGGCAATACTTCAAAGAAATACTCCTCTAGAGCAATTTTTTCCGCTTTATGACTAATGGTGGTCTTTTTTCCATTCTCCTTATCCAACATCTTGGAAAATACATCCCGAAGTGGAACTTCTTCCTCCAATGTATAGATGGCTATTTCTGAAAGAACACTAACATTGTTTCGCATTCCAACAGTAACTCGTTTACCATCCAAAAGGGATTCACCAACAAATCCAGATCTTGTTTGGGTTAAGAGTTTATAAAGTCCAGGTTTGCCTGCAATTGATAAAATTTTGTCCAGTGCCATATTTAATTTTTATGCGCGCAAAATTAGGCTTTTAGCGCAATCCTTGTTTTTTTTAACGTCCTTTTTTGATATTCGGGAATTTCATCTTGTATTCAACATTGATTTTCCCTTTGGATATTTTATCCAATCGATTTTTGAGCAACCGTTTCTTCAGCGATGATAATTTATCTGTAAACAACACACCTTCAATATGATCGTACTCATGTTGAATCACCCTTGCCAGCAACCCGTCATAGCTTTCGGTGTGTTCCTTAAAGTCTTCATCCATATACGTAATGGTCAACTTTGGTTTGCGTTTTACATCCTCCCGTACATCAGGAATACTTAGGCAACCCTCATTGAAATCCCATTCGTCACCCGTCTCATCAGTGATTTTAGCATTGATAAACACTTTTTTGAAATCCTTCAAGGCTTCTTGATCTTCTGGGCTTAATTCGTCATCATCCGCAAAAGGGGATGTATCTACCAAAAAAATACGAATAGGCAATCCGATTTGAGGAGCTGCCAATCCTACTCCATGCGCATTATACATGGTTTCCCACATATTTGCTATCAGGGTTTCTAATTTTGGGTATTCAGAATCAATAGCCTTGGCTACTTTTCTTAATACGGGGTCGCCATAAGCGATTATAGGTAAAATCATAGGTTAAAATCTATTAAGGTATGCCTGTAAAATAAGGGTCGCACTAATTTCGTCCACCAAGGCCTTATCTTGTCGTTTTTTCTTTTTCATACCACTGGCCACCATGGACTGAACGGCCATTTTTGATGTAAATCGCTCATCTTGCCTTTCTATGGGAATAGCAGGGAACTGTTTTACTAACTTTTTTAAAAAACCTTGTATCAATTCTTCGGATTCTGATGGCGTATTATCCATTTGTTTCGGTAGTCCAACTACAAATGCATCCACCTTTTCCTCTTTCAAATAGGATTTCAGGAAATCCAGCAATTCATCGGTTAAGACCGTGGTAAGTCCTGATGCAATCAATTGCAGCTCGTCCGTGACCGCAATACCGGTACGCACCTTACCAAAATCCAATGCCAATAGTCTTGCCAATTTTTAATTTTTGGCAAAAATAACCCTAAAAATGTTACGTCATTAAATATGCTGCGATTATTCTAAGGAGCCCACTATCTTTGTCAAAATTTTCTATACCATGACGCAGTTAAAGGCACAAATTGAAGAAGCCTGGGAGAACCGGGAATTGTTAAAAGATGAAGCTACTCAAAATGCAATTCGTAAGGTTATAGACCTTATTAACATTGGAGAATTGCGCTGTGCCGAACCAACCGCTGATGGTTGGCAAATCAATGAATGGGTAAAAAAGGGGGTTGTACTATATTTCCCGATTCAAAAAATGGAGGTTCTGGAAGCTGGGATTTTTGAATATCATGACAAGATTCCATTAAAAAAAGGATACCAAGAAAAAGGAGTTCGTGTTGTACCGCATGCAGTTGCAAGACATGGAGCTTATATTTCCTCCGGAACTATATTAATGCCAAGTTATGTGAATATAGGTGCTTACGTTGACGAAGGTACAATGGTAGATACCTGGGCAACAGTAGGCAGTTGTGCCCAGATAGGTAAAAACGTTCACTTAAGTGGCGGTGTAGGAATTGGTGGGGTATTGGAACCCTTACAAGCAGCCCCTGTAATCATTGAGGATAATGCATTTATTGGTTCACGCTGCATCGTTGTTGAAGGCGTGCGTGTTGAAAAAGAAGTCGTTTTAGGCGCCAACGTGGTACTTACCGCATCTACAAAAATCATTGATGTCACAAGTGATAAACCTGTTGAAATGAAAGGAAGGGTACCTGCGCGTTCAGTAGTAATTCCTGGCAGTTATACCAAGAAGTTTTCAGCTGGTGAATATCAAGTTCCTTGTGCGTTGATCATTGGAAAACGAAAAGAAAGTACGGACAAGAAAACTTCCTTGAACAATGCGTTACGAGAGCATGACGTTGCCGTATAGTTTCAAATTTCGCCTTTGCTTTTGAAGCTATTTGAGAATTTTGGAACTATCTATATTGTAATTTTCAATATAGCATTCATTTTTTATCAACTCGCAAAGCAACCAATTAAACTTTTGGCATCTTTTGCTTACAAAACCACCTACATCGTTAACCAATAAGGGAGGAATTGATGGATTTGTTAAATCTCATCCATGTAAGAAAATTACCATTCTAAACAATTTTCTCCTTATAATTTTGTTATAGTTTTGTAATCACCAAACCGCGTACCAATAAATATGGCTGGATTGAGCACCCCAAAGCAAAAGCTATCCGCGCTTATTATCACCTACAATGAAATAGGATATATTGAGCGATGCATAGAATCCGTTTCCTTTGCAGATGAAATTCTTGTGGTTGATTCCTACAGTACGGATGGAACCTATGAATTTTTACAAAATCACCCCAAAGTAACGGTGATGCAACATCCATTTGAAAACTTTACAGCTCAAAAATCCTATGCCTTAAAACAAGCTTCCAATGATTGGATATTATTCTTGGATGCTGATGAAGTGGTTGGCGATAAACTACAAATTGAGATTGTTTCAACAATCAATGACCCTAACGCCTGTGAAGCTTACTGGTTTTACCGAATATTCATGTTCCAAAATACCCGCTTGAATTTCAGTGGATGGCAAACTGATAAAAACCACAGGTTATTCCGAAAAAGCAAAGCTAAATTCACGGACCAAAAATTGGTACATGAAACACTAGAGGTAGATGGTAAATCCTGTATTCTTAAAGAGCGATTAATACATTATTGCTATAAGGATTACGAGGATTATAAAGGTAAAATGCTCCGATATGGTCAACTAAAGGCCAAAGAGGCATTTTATAAGGAAAAGCACTTTAATTATTTCTTATTGGTATTCAGACCGCTTTGGAAATTTTTCAACCACTATGTTCTGAGATTAGGTTTTTTGGATGGTAAAAAAGGAATCATTGTTTCTTACCTCAATGCCTTAGGTGTGCTGGAACGCTATAGGGAATTGAAACGCTTGGAGAAAAAAAATCAGCTCACCTATTATTTGGTGATGCCGTAGTGGCTCCAAACCACTTTATTAGTTCGCGTTTCCTTTCGTATCGCCCTATTTTTCGCAATTGATTCTGGAGTTTTATATCCCCTTTTGTGGTCTAAGTGCACACATACAGCACTATAACGCAATTGTTTGGACTTTATCCCAAAATTGAACAGACGTTCGCCCAATTCCCGGTCTTGACCCCCATATTGCATCCGCTCATCAAAGCCATTAACATTTAGAATATCCTGTTTCCAACCTGATGAATTATGACCGTTCCAACTGGCATTTGTTGGCGTTATGGTATTTAATATTTTGGAGATAAAGCCGCTGGCAGTGAGTTTATTATTTTTAAAGGTCTTCGGAACACCCTTTTCCTTCAACCAATTGATATTAAAACAATTCTGCTGCAAGATATCATCTATAGTGATCATCTTTGAAATATTCATCGGCAACATATAATACCCCCCTGAGATAAAATAGCCTGGTTCCTTGTTGATGTAATGAACCTCAACAAAATCCTCTCTAGGAATACAATCCCCATCCGTCATGATAATGTAATTCGCCCTGCAAGCTTCAACAGCTTTATTCAGAATTCGGGATTTTTGAAATCCATCATCTTCCTGCCAAACATGAACTATTGGATAAAAAACTTCTTTGGACATTTTTTCCAATAACTCCTTGGTTTTTGGCCCAGAACCATCATCCGCAATAACCACTTCGAACTTTTTAAAAAGCTGGCAATTAAACCCCCAGAGTACTTTTTTTAGCCACTCTTCAGAGTTATATGTACTTACAATAACCGATATCTTGGGTATGTCTATTTCATTCTGGTCCATCTTGGCAAAAATAGCAATATAAAATGTTATGGTATATCCTTAATTTTGCATGCCGAACATAATCTAATGAAGGTAAAAGAAATACCGGTATCCCTATACAATCAATTGCGATTATCCTATGCTACTAGCAGTAAATTAATACGCGCTAAAGATACTATCCCAGTTATTGTTTCATTGGCTTCCATTCCGTCTAGGCTCTCCATTGTTCATCTGACGGTAAAAAGTATTCTAAATCAAGAAGTTTTACCCAACAAAATCATTCTTTGGCTTCATGAAGATTTGAAAAGTACAATTCCTAAACAATTAGCAAAACTTGAAGGAGAAATATTCTCCATAAAATATTCTGATTACAAAAGTTCCCATCGAAAATTGGTGGATACCCTTCAGATTTTCGATGATGCCATTGTGGTTACCTGTGATGATGATATGATGTATCGAAAAGATTGGCTTCCAAAGTTATACCAACAGCACCTCGAAAACCCAAGGGCTATAATAGGAAATCAATCACGATGTATATCGTACAAGGATGGTCAATTACTCCCCTACAAATCTTGGCCGTTCGGAAAGGATTGCAAACGCCCAGATGCCTTGTTACCAATTGGGGCGGGAGGCACATTATATCCTATCGGCGCTTTTAGCGAAACGATGTTTGACCGGGAACTATTCTTGAAATTGACCCCAAAAGCAGATGACTTATGGTTCAAAGCTATGGGATTATTGAATGGAACCAAATCAATAAAAGCTTCAAATACTGGAAAAGAACCTATTCCTATTTGGGGCTCACAAAGGGTTTCTCTTAAGAAATCTAATATAACCGAAGATAAAAATAGAACGCAGTGGGAGGCATTGACCTCACATTTTGACATAAAACCAGAACGATTTGACTGAACAAATCAACAATTGCATAGCTGCTTTAAAAGCAGGAAATCTGATTCTTTATCCAACTGACACCGTTTGGGGAATTGGTTGTGATGCAACCAATCCTGAAGCTGTTAAAAAAGTTTATGCTTTAAAACAACGTGAAGACAGCAAGGCCTTAATATGCCTAGCAGCAAATCAGGCAATGCTAGAACGACATGTAAAGGAAGTTCCAGATGCCGCCTATGACATTATGGATTTGGCCACAAAACCTACAACAATAGTCTTTGATGAGCCACAAGGGCTAGCTGAAAATCTAATAGCCTCGGACAATACCATTGCCATTCGTGTAGCTTCTGACAAGTTTTGCCAATACCTCATCAACAAATTTGGCAAACCTATAGTTTCAACATCAGCAAACGTTTCAGGTATTCCAACACCAAAACAATTCAATGAGATTAGTCCTGAAATTTTAAAAGGAGTGGACTATGTGGTAAATTTGCCGGACGAAAACAAAAATCCTTCCACATCGTCCATTATTAAGTTGAGCAACGATGGCCAGGTCAAGGTAATCCGGGAGTAGCATGACGCAGGAATTCCATAAAAAAGCCATACAACATCCTATTTTTGAACTCATTGGTGAAGCTTCATCAGAAATTGGTGTTAACTCTTATGTTATTGGTGGTTTCGTTCGGGATTATCTCTTAAATCGCGGCACACCAAAAGACATTGATGTAGTTGCCATTGGCAGTGGAATAAAGCTTGCTGAAAAAGTTGCTTCCAAGTTGAAGGGAAATCCTCAAGTGACCGTGTTCAAGAACTTTGGTACAGCAATGATCAAAACAGATGATCTTGAATTGGAATTTGTGGGCGCCCGCAAGGAAAGTTACAATCGGGGTAGTAGAAAACCCGTAGTTGAAGATGGTACCCTAGAAGATGATCAAAATCGTAGGGATTTTACCATAAATGCAATGGCTTTATCCTTAAATAAAGCAAATTACGGGCAATTAGTAGATCCATTCGATGGCATTACAGATTTATCCAAAAAAACAATTCGAACCCCTTTAGAGCCGGGCATCACATATTCAGACGACCCTTTGCGTATGATGCGGGCCATCCGATTTGCCACACAATTGGAGTTTGAAATAGAACTAAAATCGCTTCAAGCAATTTTGGAAAACAAGGACCGCATAAAAATTGTTTCCAAAGAACGGATTGTGGACGAACTGCATAAGATTTTGGCAAGTCCTAAACCATCCATTGGTTTCGCATTACTGCATCAAACTGGATTGCTACCATTGATCTTACCGGAGTTAACTGCTTTGCAGGGCATAGAGGAGGTCGAGGGTCAGCGACATAAAGACAACTTTTGGCATACGCTTGAAGTCGTGGATAATATTGCACAGACCACTAACAATCTTTGGCTGCGTTGGGCCGCTCTTCTACATGATATTGGTAAAGCACCAACTAAACGCTTTCATAAAAAAATCGGATGGACCTTCCATGGACATGAGTTTGTTGGTTCTAAAATGGTCTACAAATTGTTCAAAAGGCTTCGAATGCCATTGAATGATAAAATGAAATTCGTCCAAAAAATGGTTTTGATGAGTTCAAGACCTATTATTCTTTCTGAAAATCATGTCACCGATTCTGCCGTCCGAAGATTGGTTTTTGACGCTGGAGAATATGTGGAGGACTTGATGACGCTTTGCGAAGCGGATATCACAACAAAAAATCCGCGCAAGCAGAAGAAATACAAAAACAACTTCAAGATTGTACGTCAAAAAATTGTAGAGGTTGAGGAACGAGATCATATTCGAAATTTCCAACCACCCGTTTCCGGTGAGGAAATCATGAAGACGTTTAATTTATCTCCTTCCAAGGAAATTGGTATAATTAAGGATGCCATCAAAGAAGCAATTCTAGAAGGTGAGATTCCTAATGAATATAGCGCAGCCTATCAGTTTATGTTGAAAAAAGGAAAGGAACTTGATTTAATTCCTATTGATGATGAAAAAGAATAAATATGTAGTTTATTGGTTGTTAACAGGTTGCGCCTTGATTTTTATCATGGTCGTTGTAGGCGGCATTACTAGATTGACGCATTCTGGACTTTCCATGTCTGACTATAACTTAATTACCGGCACCCTTCCCCCAATGAGTGAAGAAGCATGGGAAGAAGCATTTGACCTCTATAAACAATATCCAGAATACCAAAAACTCAATTACCATTTTACCCTTGAAGACTTCAAAAGCATCTACTTTTGGGAATGGTTACATCGTGTAATTGGCAGATTTATAGGTATTGTATTTATACTACCTTTTCTCTATTTCTTGATCCGAAAAAGACTTGACAAACCTACCGTTAGAAAGTGTTTGGTTTTACTTTTTTTAGGCGGTTTTCAAGGTTTTCTTGGGTGGTATATGGTCAAAAGTGGGCTTATTGACCGTCCAGACGTTTCCCATTATCGATTGGCAGCACATTTGACTACTGCCTTTTTAACTTTTGCGTATAGTCTGTGGGTCGCATTGGACCTCATTTACCCGGAAAAGCGGGAAATACAAAAATCCTTTAGAAACCTTATTCGAGTAGCTTTGGTGTTGCTTGTGATTCAAATTATTTGGGGAGCCTTTGTTGCAGGGTTGGATGCTGGGTTCATACACAACCATTGGCCATTGATGAGTGAAGGTAAATTGATTCATGAAACCGTCTATATCGAACAAAATCCATTGCTCAAAAATTTCTATGAAGGGAAAAGTGGCGTACAATTCATCCATCGCTATTTAGCCTATCTGGTGGTCGGTTTTGTAATAGCCATTTGGTACAAATCCAGAAACTTCAATAAAACTATCCAGCAAGTCAAAGGAATTAAAGCCTTACTGCTATTAGTAAGTTTGCAGTTTATTTTAGGGGTACTTACATTGATTCTTGCAGTTCCATTGTGGTTGGGCGTATTGCACCAAGTAGGTGCTTTTTTCTTATTGGCCGCAATGACGTTTACCTTACACCGATTTTCTAAATAAAGGACTATTTATTGTACATTTGCCTTTACTTTAAATGATGCTGAATGATCTATAAAATCAGGGTGATTCTTGATGCTGAAGAAGATATTTTCAGGGATTTGGAAATTGAAAATTCCCAATCTTTGGAAGAATTCCATAATGCCATTACCCAGGCATTTGGTTTTGGTGGAAGCGAAATGGCCTCCTTTTATACTTGCGACGAAGAATGGAATCAGGAGGAAGAATTTGCGCTTTTCGATATGAGTGAAACTGGCTCTGACGTGCGACTCATGAATGAAACCGCCTTGGATGATGTACTTACCGAAAGTAACCCAAAAATGATTTATGTCTATGACTTTTTCAGCATGTGGACTTTTTTCGTGGAACTGGCCGATATTGTTGAAAAAGAAGATGGCAGAAGTTATCCAAATGTACTCTTTAGTTTTGGCGAGTTACCAGATTCTCCCCCAGAGAAAAAATTTGAATCCAAGCCATCCATCGATTTTGATGATTCCTTGGACAGTTACGACGACCTTGATTTTGACGAGAACTGGAATTAATCGCCAACCATAACGCCTATCCTGTATAATGCTAAACCTATATCCTGCCCAAATCGAAAGCGTGTCTTTGCACCGTGTTGGCAACAAAAGCAAGAACGAATCCATTTTTTTATCCCAAGAGCCGTTTAGCCTCAATGATGAGATGTCTGGCTTATTGAAGGAATATTTCTTTAAACCATTTCGAGAAAAAGAAGAGAACTATTACCGTTTTGACCATGAAGTGGATTTGGAGTTTAATGAAGTATTTAAATCGGTGGTTACGATTTTCGAGGATGCTTCCAATGTACACGAACACTCTAAAAAAATCACAACGCATTTATTTGAGCAATCAAATCATCCCCATATTAAAAGTGGAGAGGTGTACGTTGTCCATTTTTCCGACATGGTGCTAGATAACAAGAAAGTGGACGCACTTGGGATTTTTAAAAGTGAACTTAAACATGATTTTCTTCAATTTGAAGAAGATGGAGCCAATCTGGACATCCTAATCAAACAAGGAATCAATATCAACAAATTGGATAAAGGCTGCATAGTTTTTAATACCAATAAAGAAGAAGGATACAAAGTACTTTCCGTGGATAGCAATCGGTATGATGCTAAATATTGGATAGAAAATTTTTTGGGATTATCGCCGTTGACAGATGAAAATTTCTACACCAAGAATTATCTGAAATTCTGCCAGAACTTCGCCAAAGATGTGGTGTTACCTGCGGAGGATAAGCAACAAGAGGTACTGTTCATGAACCGTGCAGTAAACCATTTTGCCAAAAACGACGAGTTTGAAGAAACCTCTTTTTTAAATGAGGTGATGGAAAACCCGGAATTGATTCCAGAGTTCAAACATTACAAAGTAGAAAAAGGCCCTAAGTACAGCATTGAAGATGTGTCAAACTTCGATATTGCGAACAAGGCCGTTTCAGATGCACGCAAAAAAATCAAAAATGTAATCAATCTGGACACCAACATTCAGATTAAGATGGATTTCATTAATCCAGAATCAGCAGAGAAGTTTGTTGAAAAAGGATGGGATGAAGAACGTCAGATGTATTACTACCTTGTTTACTTTAATAAGGAGCAGAAAAGCTAATTACCACTAGTCATAACACAGATATCTTAATTCAGTTGTCAGATTTTAGTTAACTGAACTCTAATGTCTGATTTCTGAAGTCTGAAGTCTAGCTATCAAAAATCTTGTTCATATTTACATCTTGATAATTACGTTTGACAAAATCAAGTGCAAGTGACAGTACCTCACCCATAGTGGAGCAGCGCTTAAAGTTCATATCCTTCGTAAGATCGTATATCTGCAGTTTAAGCGCCTCAATATTTTCATCCAAGGAAATATGATCGGTCTTGCTGATGCCCACTAATCGCTTTATTCGATTACCAGAACTGATTATCCTTTTGGCAACTATAGAGCGTTCCTCAATCTTATACTGATCCACGGAATGTTTTTGCAACTTGGACCGGACCAATTCTACCATTTTATAGTTTTCCTTGAAAAATTGTGGTCGATAAACTTTTAATTTACCCTCAAAACACTGCTGGTCAAAATCTATGGCCCTGATCTTATAAACCACATGATCAAAATCGTGAACGGGTACAATCACATAGTTGTAGGAACGCATATCACCTAGTAGTCGTATCATACAGCGCTCATTGAACTTCACAAATTCCTTGGCCAATTGCGCCTTTTCAGCTTCGCTGCATTTAGGTAACATATCCTCAATGAATACATCTCCTGGAATTCCGGCGATATGTTCCTCAATCAAAGTATCACCGTACACCAAAAAATTGAGGTTGTATGGAGAAAGCATGTGTTCCAATTCCAAACCATACACCCGTGAAGCATCAGTTTTTTTCACATAGAAATAAGTATAGTTGTCATTCAAGATGTTACGCACCTTGATACGGAAAGGTTTGGAGTTGCCAAAAGTGCAGTAATCCACAGCATCTACGTTCAAATACTCCAATATGCGATCACCACCATCGGAATGCAAAATAGAGTACACCTTCTTTAAACTAGCGTCAATTTCTTCACGGTCAAAATCCGAATAATACACCCTTACCCAAAGGGTATCCTCCCCATTAGCATCATAAACCACAACGGATCCTGCAAATCGTAACAAATCCTCATAAAAGATGGGAATCTCTATTTTTCTGCTGTATCGATGCAAATAACCATCCAGCTTTTTATTGACCGGAAAGGCGGGTTTTTTCTTGGACATCAATTTTTCTTCGGACATTCTTTCCCTAATTTGTAACAAATTCGGCTATACCTCGTCAAGTTACTATAAACTAATCAAAAAACGATTCCGTCTTGGAAACAATACTAACCGTACAACACCTTACCAAGAAATTCGGCTTCCTCACCGCTGTAAAGGATTTATCTTTTACTATCGAAAAAGGAAATGTCTATGGTATTTTAGGTCCCAATGGTAGTGGTAAATCCACAACGCTTGGGATAATTCTTAATGTGGTCAATCGTACTTCAGGGAGCTTTTGCTGGTTTGAGGGGAATACCTCCACGCATGAAGCTTTGAAAAAAGTCGGGGCCATAATTGAACGTCCGAACTTCTACCCTTATATGACCGCAGTACAGAATTTGAAGCTGGTCTGTAAAATCAAGGAGGTTCCTGAAACTAAAATCGAGGAGAAACTGGAACTTGTAGGCTTATTAGATCGTAAAGACAGTAAGTTCAGAACCTATTCTTTAGGTATGAAGCAGCGTTTGGCGATAGCCTCTGCCCTATTAAATGACCCAGAAATTCTCATTTTGGATGAACCCACCAATGGACTTGACCCCCAAGGAATTCATCAGATCCGGGAAATCATCAAGAAAATTGCGGCCAAAGGAACCACCATTCTATTGGCTTCCCACCTTTTGGATGAAGTAGAAAAAGTTTGTTCCCATGTTGTAATCCTTAGAAAGGGAGAAAAACTTTATTCCGGACCTGTGGATGGCATGATGGCCAGTCATGGCTTCTTTGAGCTCAGGACCACAGCGATGGATAAACTACGAGAACTGCTTGAAAAGAGTGCAAGTTTCGGAAAAATCACACAAGAGAATGGAACGTTGACCGCATATTTAAAGGAGGAAATGCAGGCAGAAGAGCTGAACAAAATGCTGTATGACAAAGGACTTGTGCTATCACATCTTGTAAAACGCAAAGAAAGTCTTGAAGAACAATTCCTTACCCTTACCAAAAACAACTAATCAAAAAACCAATGGTACGCTTACTACAAATAGAATTCATAAAGCTTTGGAACAATAGGGCCAGTAAGATCTTAATCACATCTTATTTTATCCTTTTGACTTCCATTGCCCTGATTGCAGCAATTAAGTTCGATATTGGCCCAGTTAAGTTCCATTTGGCCGAACAGGGTATATTCAACTTTCCCTATATCTGGCATTTCAACACCTTTGTCACCGCCATTTTTAAATTGTTCCTGGCTATTGTAATCGTTTCGATGATGGCCAACGAATACAGCAATAAAACCATTAAACAAAACTTGATTGACGGCCTTTCAAAAAAGGAGTTCATTGCCTCCAAATTCTTGACGGTCATATCGTTTTCATTGATATCCACAGTCTTTGTTTTTGTGGTTTCCATGATTTTAGGGTTGATTTATTCGGACTATAACGAATTGTCGATTATTTTCTCTGACTTGGAGTATGTTTTTGCATTTTTCTTCAAATTGGTAGGATTCTTCTCCTTTTGTCTTTTTCTGGGAATATTCGTTAAACGTTCCGCCTTTGCCTTAGGTTTCCTCATTCTGTGGGTGATTTTGGAACAAATCATATTCGGAATATTAGGATGGAAGTTCACCACTTGGGAAATTGCACAGAACATCAAGAACTTTCTTCCTTTGGAGTCGATGCAAAATCTAATCAAGGAACCATTTACGCGATTATCAGCGGTCCAAAACATTGGACAACAAATTGGTGAGGATATGAGTTTTGATTACCAAGTCTACTGGTATGAATTCCTCATTGTGATCTTTTGGACGGCACTTTTCATCTATTTATCATACGCATTGTTGAAAAAACGGGATTTATAGTATCTTGTGAGATACTGTTATCCCTTGAATGCTATATAGATACATTACATTTTTACTATTGGTATTACTTCCTTTGAGCGCTTTTGCACAAGGGGAAACCTCCAATTGGTATTTTGGTCGAAGTGCTGGAATTACCTTTAATAATGACGGCACCGTATCACCAATTTCTGATGGTCGGATAAGTACATTTGAAGGTTGCGCCTCCATTTCGGACGCGCTTGGAAATCTTATCCTCTATACTGATGGTATAACAGTCTACGATGCATCGCATAATGTTATGCAAAACGGGAATGGATTGTTTGGCGACCCTTCCAGTACCCAATCCGCTATTGTGGTGCAAAAACCACAAGACCCGAACATTCTATACATATTTACGGTAGATACCGCCACCTTTGAAGACGACCCTGATCGCGGGCTCAGTTATTCGGAGGTGGACATGACATTGAACGGTGGACTTGGTGCCATCACGCAGAAGAATGTGAACCTATTGGCAGACTGCTCTGAAAAAATCACAGCGGTCCTAAAAGACTGTTCCGATGAATCCATCTGGGTGGTTACACTGGCAACCGTAAATGGAGGTGAAGGTCCATTTGATACCTATCACGCCTTTGAAGTTGCACCTACAGGGGTCAACACCACTTCGGTATCTTCCACTTTTACAGATTTAGAGATTTTAGACCCAAGAGGCTATTTGAAATTTTCTGCCGATGGAAAAAAATTGGCAAGTGCCAATATGGGTTTTGGCCTGTATTTATATGATTTTGATACCACAAATGGAATGGTCTCCAATCAGGAACGGATTAGGGTAACTGCGCCAAACAAAATCCCTTATGGTTTGGAATTTTCTCCCAATCAACAATTTTTATACGTTCACACTTCCAACAATCAACCCGCACTGCAAGAGGGTGGACATTTTTCCTCTTTGCTGCAATACGACATGACCGCGCCAGACATTTCAAGTTCTGAAATTGAAATTGACCGTCGGGCCATTTACCGTGGTGCCTTGCAGCTTGGGCAAAACGGAAAAATTTACAGAACCATTGCAGAAAATTACGTCCGCGGAACCAACTATTTAGGCGTAATCGAGAATCCAAATGAGTTGGGAACAGATGCCTCCTATGTGCATAATGCAATTTTTCTTGGAACGGCTAGGTCTACCCAAGGATTACCTCCTTTCATCCAGTCCTATTTTGACCGCGTGGCTATCATTAAAAATGATGACGGCACGGAAAGCACGTCAAAAGCGCTTTGTGAAGGTGAAGAATTCTCATTTGAAGCGGATGTCGTTGTCAACGCAACCTACAATTGGGAGAAAGACGGAACCCCAATAGTAAACAACAGTAATATACTCACAGTTATCAACGCTTCAGCCACAGATTCAGGAAGATATAGTTTGGAAATTGTTCCAATCGACCCTAGCCTTTGTCCAATTATTGGAGAAGCCTTTGTTTCTGTAAACCCCATTCCTGATGCACCTGATGTCACTTTGACGCAGTGTGATGTTGTTCAATTTGGTGCTCCTGATGGTTTGACGCCTTTTAACTTGGAAGAAACATTCCCTAAGGATGGTAATTCCTATACCTTCTACGAAACACCAGCGGATTATATTAGCAGCAATCCTATTACAAATCCCATTGGTTATACAAATACTACCCCCTTTAATCAAACCATCTTTTATGAAATCGTTGATTCCAATGGTTGCTCCAATACCGGTCAACTCCATTTGGTGGTACGTGATGTAATTTTGGACCCTGCAAATGACAAGACATTTTATGCATGCGATTCCATCCCAGAAGATTTTTTATTGGAGGGTAATTTTGATTTAAATGCAATCGAAGACTCCGAATACAGTAGCATGGATATTGCTTTCTATACGAATCTTGATGATGCTATTTTAGAACAAAATCCAGTTTCTGGTGAGTTTAATTCTTCATCCACAACAATATATACCCGGATTGAAAATAGCAACGCCTGTTTAAACATTGAACGGGTCCATTTAACTGTCAATCCAACACCTACCATCACATTTAATGAATCATTTTTGTGGTGCACTGATGGTGCTCCATTACCAATTCAAGCGCCCGCAGGTTACGACCTTTATAGATGGTATCGTATAACGGGTTCAGGTCCTACTGAAGTTGGCAACACCCAAAACCTCATGATTTCTGACCTAGGCACCTATTCTTTGGAAGTAGGATACGAATACATTACTGCTGAGGGTGTCTTTCAATGCTTCAATGCCGTAGATTTTGAAATCATCCCTTCCAACAGCGCTTTGATTGAGGATATTGTAGTAAAAGATTTATCGGACAACAACATCGTAGAAGTATTGGTCTCTGGTGATGGGGATTACGAATTTTCCTTGGATGGAATCAACTACCAAGATGCCACAATATTTGAAAATGTGGAACCCGGTTTTCACAAGGTTTATGTTCAGGACAAAAACGATTGTGGAATCACAGAAGGTAAATTTTCCGTGATTGGCTACCCTAAATTCTTTACCCCAAATGGCGACAATATTAACGATACCTGGCAGATTATTGGTATTAATAAGGAATTTCAGGCCAATAGTCAGATATCCATTTTTGATCGCTACGGCAAGCTAATGGCCATGGTAAGTCCGGAATCCCAAGGTTGGAATGGTACTTTTAACAATAATGAACTCCCAGCTTCCGATTATTGGTTTAAGGTTAATTTAGAAGATGGGCGTATATTTAAAGGACATTTTACTTTAAAACGATGATTGATTGGAAATTATGAGGTAACCGAAGTTTAGATTTAGTTGAAATGTTAAAAAAATTGCTACAAATTATCGCGTTTTGCGCGTTAACGCCAATACTTGCTCAAGACTGTCCAAGTTTACTTAGTCCGGTAAATGGTGCCACGGGGGTCCCTGTTGATGCTTCAATCACATGGAATGCCGCTGTAGGTGTACCTGGATACCGCATTCGTTTGGGAACCACACCAGGTGGCAGTGAAATCACAGACGCTTCAGTAGGAAGTGCTACTTCGTATACACCACCATTGGGTCTGCCTTCCAATACTACCATTTACGTTACCATAATTTTGGATTTTCTATTTCAAGGTGGAATAGATATCGTATGCGATAGCCAAACATTTACTACCGAAAACGTAACCACAGCTCCAGCATGTGTGTTGTATAGAACGCCAATGGATGGCGACACAAGCGTTAGTGTTTTTTCGAATATATCCTGGTTTTATGCACCAAGAGCCACTGGATATATCGTATCACTTGGAACTTCTCCTGGTGCAACCGATATAGTTGCGCCAACGGATGTTGGGAACACCTTGCTATTTAATCCACCTGGAGAGTTACCTGCCAGTACCACCATTTATGTAAATGTAATTCCTTACAACAGTATTGGTAATGCTACTAGCTGCGTTGAAATTAGCTTTCAGACCGGAATTTTGGCCCCTATACCAGGGTGTACTACCATGGTAACCCCATTTAATGGGGAAATCAATGTACCCCTAACACCATTTTTGGAATGGCTACCAGTGCCTGGGGCTACCGGCTATCGCGTAACCATAGGATCCACACCTGATGGTACAGATATCCTAAATAATACAGCATTCGCGACCAATTCAACCTTCGTGATTGATTTTCCACCCAATCAAAGCTTTTTTGTGCGCATTGTACCCTTTAATGCCGCAGGGGATGCTATTGGTTGTGGGCAGGAAAGTTTTTCCACGGTTTTGGGATGTGGGCCATATTTGGATCCGAGTACAGGTGATTTTGTCGATTTTAGCCCAGCAACTAATTTACAGGAAGTGTTTTCATTCTGTGCCAATGAAGTGCCTTTCAATTTTACGGCACCAGACTTAGCAGATGGCTATCGCTGGTACCAAATTGATGATTTTGATAACGAAATACTGATTTCAGACACAGCCGATGTTGCTATCAATGAAAATGGACGCTATCGCTATGAAGCATATAACATCATTTCACAGTCTGGGGAATTCATTGAATGTCCGGTTACTCAGATTTTTGAGGTAGTATCAAGCAGTGTTGCAACCATTGATGGAATTACCGCAGTGGACACTGCTTTAGGTTTTGATGTAACGGTAGATGTATCAGGAATTGGAGATTACGAGTATGCCATTGATGACCCCAACGGCCCATATCAAGATAGCAACAGATTCAATCCAGTTTCGCCTGGTACCCATACGTTTTATGTTAGAGATAAAAATGGTTGTGGAACTGTAAGTGAACTTTTTGTGCAGGATCTTACCGTAGAAGGCTTTCCGAAATTCTTTACCCCAAATGGGGATAGTATTAATGACTTTTGGCAATTCATACAACCCACTGAAGGTATACAGATTATTCTGCGAGATATCCGAATATTTGATAGGTTTGGCCGGTTGTTATCCGTAATAAATCAAAACTCGCAAGGTTGGGACGGAAATTATGGAGGTAGACCACTTCCTGCTGGTGAATATTGGTTCTCTGCAACGGATGATATGAATCGAGAAGTAAAGGGTCATTTTTCGTTAAAAAGATAAGATCGCTACACTTCCGATTGCCCTTTCCCTTTAGTATTTTTAACCTATGAAATTTCAAGTCGTATCAGATTTCAAACCCACGGGGGATCAACCCCAAGCCATACAACAATTGGTAGACGGAATCCAAGAAGGGGAACCACATCAGACCCTTTTGGGTGTAACCGGTTCAGGAAAAACGTTTACTGTTGCCAATGTGGTTGAACGTGTGCAAAGACCAACCTTGGTTTTAGCGCATAACAAAACATTGGCAGCACAGTTATATTCGGAATTCAAGCAGTTTTTCCCGAACAATGCCGTCGAGTATTTTGTTTCGTATTACGACTATTATCAACCTGAAGCCTACATTCCAACTAGCGGACTTTATATTGAAAAGGACCTTAGCATCAATGAAGATATTGAAAAATTGCGCTTAAGTGCAACTTCATCTCTTTTATCAGGTAGGCGGGATGTTTTGGTGGTGGCCTCAGTATCTTGTTTATACGGTATTGGGAACCCTGTGGAATTTCAAAAAAATGTGATTTCTATACAACGAGATCAAGTCATCTCGAGGACGAAATTCCTAAAACTATTGGTCCAGAGTCTATATTCACGAACCACCGCAGATTTTAGAAATGGCAACTTTAGGGTTAAGGGAGATGTAGTGGATGTATTCCCTGGTTATGCAGACCATGCATTCAGAATCCATTTTTTTGGTGATGAAATCGAGGAGATCGAAGCGCTTGACCCCTTTAACAACAAAGTGATTGAAATCTACGATTCGCTGAATATTTACCCTGCTAATATGTTCGTTACTTCCCCAGATATCCTGCAAAATGCCATTCATATGATCCAGGACGATTTGCTAAAACAGATTGATTATTTCAGGGAAGTTGGACGGCCATTAGAGGCAAAACGTTTGGAGGAACGTACCAATTTTGATTTGGAAATGATTCGAGAATTGGGTTACTGTTCCGGAATTGAGAATTATTCCAGATATCTTGATGGCAGGGAACCGGGAACACGGCCATTCTGTCTTTTGGATTATTTTCCGGATGACTATTTAATGGTGATTGACGAAAGCCATGTCACGATACCCCAAGTTCATGCCATGTATGGAGGCGACCGAAGTCGCAAAGAGAATTTGGTGGATTATGGATTTAGACTACCTGCCGCTCTTGACAACAGACCTTTGAAATTTGAGGAATTTGAAGCATTGCAGAACCAAGCAATTTATGTTAGCGCCACCCCAGCAGATTATGAGCTACAGTTAAGCCAAGGGGTGTATGTGGAGCAGGTAATTCGCCCTACAGGTCTTTTGGACCCCATTATCGAAGTGCGTCCAAGTATGAATCAAATTGATGATTTGGTGGAAGAAATTCAACAACGTGTTGAATTGGATGAGCGTACCTTGGTCACCACCTTGACGAAGAGAATGGCAGAGGAATTGGCTAAGTATTTGGCACGTATCAATATCAGATGCCGTTACATACATAGTGATGTGGACACCTTGGAACGCGTTGAGATTATGCAAGATTTACGTAAAGGATTATTCGATGTACTAATAGGTGTGAATCTACTACGGGAAGGATTGGATCTACCTGAAGTTTCCTTAGTAGCCATATTGGATGCAGATAAAGAGGGTTTTCTAAGAAGTAATCGTTCTTTGACACAGACCGTCGGAAGAGCAGCAAGGAACCTAAATGGAAAAGCGATTATGTATGCCGATACCATCACGGACAGCATGCAAAAAACAATAGATGAAACCAATTATCGTCGCGAAAAGCAAATCAATTATAACACAGAAAATAAAATTACCCCAAAGGCATTGAACAAAACGCTTGATAATGCATTGGCCAAAAATTCTGTGTCTACCTATCATTTTCAGAAAGAAGAATTGCGTGCGGCAGAACCCGATTTGGAATACTTGACCCCTGATCAACGGGATAAATTGATTCGTGAGAAACGAAAAGCCATGGAAAAGGCTGCCAAGGAGCTCAATTTTATGGAAGCAGCAAAACTTCGGGACGAAATAAAAACACTTCAAGAACAGGACTAAAAGAAAGCGCGCCTCTACGTTGAAGTATGTAGAAGCGCGCCATCAAACTAACCAACTAAACCAACCATCATGAAACACCTTAGTCGGTGTTCAAGATTGTCAATGTCCTTTACCCAATGGAAATCATCCGCTTTGGAGCAGGTAAAGCCTCTTCCTTTTTAGGTAAGCTTATCCTTAAAATTCCATCTTCATATTTCGCATCTATCTTGGAACCATCAACGGTTTCTGGCAAAGTAAATGCTCTTTGAAATGCGGAATAGGTGAATTCCTTACGGGTGTATTTATCGTTTTGTTCTTTGCTTTCTGTCTTAGCCTCATTCGAAATGGTAAGAATATCGTTGTCAACCTCAATTTTAAAATCCTCCTTCTTACCTCCTGGCACAGCCAGTTCCAGTTCAAATCCTTCTGTGTTATCTTTAATATTAACGGCAGGTAGGTTGTTATTCCAATTTTCAGTTCCGCCAAACCAATCCGGTCTTAATAAGTCGTTCATTAAGGTTGGGAAAAACAGATTATTTCTTTTTACTATACTCATGGTGATTCAATTTTAATTTAATACTGCAAATCACGATGGTATAGTCAAATGCCGTACCATAGCTGAAATAGTGTCATTTTGGCATTTTATTAACAAAAAATACTGTCAATATGTCGCTAATTATAATGCGCTTTGAAGATATTAATCAAGACATCAACAGGAACAACCTTATCCGGATATTTATGCATCACCTCTAATACCTGACTGATGGCAGATGGCGGCAATCCCATAGCTAGACCAATATTGTGTAATGTCCTAATCTCTTTTTTATGTTGCTCTTGGTCAATATTCATCAATAAAAGCAACCTATGAAATTGAACGATTCGCTCACCCTGGGATTTGAGTATGACCTTGGAAGACTTCTCATTTAGCAATCCATCAAAAGTATCCTTGTCCACACCAAGATTGGTAGCTACACCCAGCAAAAACTGGTACTCGGAATCTTTTAACGCATGATCCACCCTGGCAAAGGCAATCATTTCGGTAAGAATACTAAGCTTTTCTTGGTACGTTCCCATGCTTCTTAAAAAAGGTCGGTTTACTTATATAGAACTCAACTGATGGACCTTTTAGTGCCTAAGGAGTTGGATTTAACGCTATTAAAAGCGATTTTAACGTTGCAACCTAATCATCATAAACGAAAAAAGGCATCGAAAAATCGATGCCTATTGTATTTTAAATCTTAGGTATATTATCCTAAGACTTCTTTTACTTTATCTGCAGCTTCTTGGAATTGCACTGCTGAATGCACGGCCAATCCAGAGTTATCAATAATCTCTTTAGCCAATTCTGCATTGGTCCCTTGTAACCTTACGATAATTGGAACTTTTATGGCATCGCCCATATTCTTATAGGCGTCCACTACTCCTTGGGCAACGCGGTCACAACGCACGATACCTCCAAAGATATTTATCAAGATCGCTTTAACATTAGGATCTTTCAAAATGATTCTAAAGGCTTCCTCAACCCTCTTGGCATCTGCGGTACCTCCTACATCCAAAAAGTTAGCAGGTTCTCCTCCTGCCATCTTGATCAAATCCATTGTAGCCATGGCCAAACCGGCACCATTTACCATACAGCCGACATTTCCATCCAAATCAACATAGTTCAGACCTACTTCTCGAGCTTCAACCTCTATTGGGTTTTCTTCACGAAGGTCACGCATTTCAGCGTAAGTTTTTCTGCGGTACAAAGCGTTATCATCAATGGAAACTTTTGCATCAACAGCCATAATCTTATCATCCGAAGTCTTCAAAACCGGATTGATTTCAAAAAGACTTGCATCGCTTTCCTGATAAGCCTTGTATAAAGCCGACACAAACTTGGTCATATCCTTGAAAGCCGCACCAGACAAACCTAGATTAAACGCAATTTTACGCGCTTGAAAAGGCATAAGACCCACTGCAGGGTCTATTTCCTCAGTAAATATCAAATGTGGGGTTTTCTCTGCTACTTCTTCAATATCCATTCCTCCTTCAGTGGAGTACATGATCATATTGCGTCCCGTACCTCTATTTAGAAGTACAGACATGTAAAACTCATTGGTTTCGCTATCCCCTGGATAGTAGACATCTTCTGCGATTAAGACTTGGTGTACTTTTTTACCCTCTGCGGAAGTCTGCGGTGTTATCAGATTCATCCCAATGATACTTCCTGCCAACTCTTCTACTTCTTTCAAGTTCTTGGCCAGTTTAACACCGCCTCCTTTTCCTCGTCCTCCTGCATGTACTTGAGCCTTGATAACATGCCAACCAGTACCCGTTTCTTGGGTGAGTTGTTTTGCTGCATCAACAGCCTCCTTGGCGTTACGGGCTACGATTCCCTTTTGGATCCTAACTCCGAAACTGGCTAAAATTTCTTTCCCTTGATATTCGTGAAGATTCATCTTTGAATTGACTTTAATTTGCGGACAAAAATAAACAACCGTGACGACAAATTGAAGGTGAAAAAGAATTATTCGCCCTTAATTGATTCGGTTTGATGCGAATTCAAGGATTTCCGTTCGAATGATTTTATGTATTGGCGTTCCGAAACTTGCCCGAAGCAAGTAGGGCTGACTTTTAACCCTTGAAGTTTTTAAAATCCAAAGGGTCAAAATTTTTGAAATGCCCGTTCATTTCAATAAGCGTCTTAGTGCGATTTATTTCTTCCAAGACCGTGATAGTCGTACTCAAATGATTTTTGATAAAGTTCAACCGATCGGTTTCCTTGGAAATTTGAAGTAACTCGTATTCCTGTTCAAAAGAAAGCCCCATTTTATGAGCTAGGGAAAAACTATTGAACTGTTTTCGTGGGATTTTATTAAATGGAACTTCCATTAAATCATATAACCGTTCCAATTTCTCCAATACTTCTTGGCGCAAATTGTCATTTGCATCATACTGTACATCTAAAAATTCGACCTCACCCCCAGCATACAGTTTCCCATCCAATTGTTGTTCAAAACTTAATACCTGGAATACTTGTCGTGCTACACAAACCACATCCATTTCCCCACTATCATAGGTCGTCACCACTTCAACTAGCTGTACTTCTGTTCCAAAGGCAATGGAGTTATTGATGAAAACAGGAATACCAAAAGTCACAGCTTCTTGTCTGCAATCATTGATCAATTGCTTGTAACGCTCTTCAAAAATGTGCAGAGGTACTGTTTCACCCGGAAAAAATACCGACTGCAATGGAAAAAGGGGTAATTTCATGCTGCGAATTTGTATTAAATGTACAATGTGATTGGAAAAGCCACAAGTAGTATTTTTCAATGATTGTTATTTTTACAACATATTGTTATATAATTTTTAATTGAAACGATATTCTTGTATAGCTATAGGGCAAGAATTAGATTTGTTTCAAAGACTGATTAAAAATGAATACCCAGAATCTACTTAAAATAGCAAAGCAGTTTGGAGCACCGATTTATGTTTACGATGCTGAAACAATCGCTTCTCAATACACAAGGTTAACGAATGCCTTTAAAGGTGTTGGCAGTTTACGCCTGAATTATGCAGCAAAAGCCCTTTCCAATATTTCCATTCTTCGATTGATGAACCAATTGGGCAGTGGATTGGATACTGTTTCCATACAAGAGGTAAAATTGGGATTGATGGCTGGTTTTAAGCCAGAATCCATAATTTTCACCCCAAACGGAGTATCCTTAGAGGAAATTGAGGAAGCTTCCGCACTTGGTGTTCAAATCAATATTGACAACCTTTCCATATTGGAACAATTTGGAAGTAAGCACCCTGATGTACCCGTCTGTATTCGGATTAACCCGCATGTTATGGCAGGTGGCAATTCCAAGATATCCGTAGGTCACATCGATTCTAAATTTGGGATTAGCATACATCAAATCCCGCATCTGCTAAGGATTGTTGATCTGACAAAAATGAACATCAACGGCATACATATGCATACGGGAAGCGATATTTTAGATATTGATGTGTTCTTGTACGCTTCCGAAATACTATTTGATACGGCCAAAAACTTCAAGAACTTAGAATTCATAGATTTTGGAAGTGGATTCAAAGTACCTTACAAAACCGGGGATATTGAGACCAATATTGAAGAATTGGGCAAAAAACTAACTACTCGATTCAATCAATTCTGTGAGGAATATGGCAAAGAACTCACCTTGGCATTTGAACCTGGCAAGTTCCTTGTTAGCCAGGCTGGTCATTTTTTAGCCAAAGTCAATGTGGTAAAGCAGACAACATCCACTGTTTTTGCTAGTGTAGACTCCGGATTCAACCATTTAATACGCCCCATGTTGTATGGTGCTTCGCATGAAATATTAAATATTTCAAATCCGAAAGGAAGGGAGCGTTATTATTCGGTGGTTGGTTATATTTGTGAAACAGATACTTTCGGCAGCAACCGAAGAATCAATGAAATTTCAGAAGGGGATATTTTATGCTTCAAAAGTGCTGGAGCATATTGTTTTACCATGTCCAGCAACTACAATTCCCGGTTTAGACCTGCAGAAATCCTATGGTACAAAGGACAGGCACATCTAATCAGGGAACGTGAAACCTTTGACGACATTCTTAGGAATCAAGTAGACGTAAAAGACCTCTTCATTAAACCTAAACCAGCAGTAGTCAAATAATATGGATGTATTGGCCATAATGTTATCCGTTGTTCTCATATTCTTGGCGGTATTACATTTCTATTGGTCAATATTCGGCATTAAAGATCCTGAAGCGGTTTTACCCACCAACGTCGATACGAGAACCATAAAATCACCCGGAAAATTTGGAGCGGTCATAGTTGGTGTATTTCTTCTCGGTTTTGCTTTTGTGTTCATCAACAAGGTTATTCAATACACTCAAGGAATTTGGCTCGATTATGCTGCTATAGGAATTGGCATTCTTTTTATGGTAAGGGCACTCGGGGATTTCAAATATGTTGGCTTTTTTAAGACGGCCAAAAACAGCAAATTTTCGTTGCTTGATACCCGTTACTACTCCCCCCTATGTCTATTGATGGGCTTATTGATATTGCTCTTGGAACTACTAGGTTAACACTAATTTGGCATAATTTTCGTTAGTTTTGTTAGGGATGGAAGACCAATCCCAATAAAATTAAGGAACGATGCGTGCAGATATTACCTACTTAACAAGATTACCCCTACTTGTATTGCTGTTTGTTGGATTACAATCCCAAGCCCAGACTGTTGAATGGATGAGCTGGGAAGAAGCTGTTCAACTATCACAAACAGATGCGCAACCCAAGAAATTATTCATCGATATCTACACAGACTGGTGCGGATGGTGCAAAAAGATGGACAAGGACACTTTTCAAAATCCAGAAGTGGCTGCTTATATGCAGCAAAACTTTTATATGGTAAAAATGGATGCCGAAGGGAAGGACCCTATTGAATATAAAGGCAACACCTTTAAATATGTTCCTTCTGGAAGAAGAGGGTATCACGAATTAGCAGCTGCCCTCCTACAAGGAAAACTAAGCTATCCTACTGTTGTGTTCTTGGATGAAAATCTAAATATGCTCTCTCCTGTTCCAGGATATCAAAAAGCAAAGCCATTTCTTGAAATAGCGCGCTATTTTGGTGATGACCACTACAAGGATAAAGACTGGCAAGCTTATACCAGCAGCAAATAATCGAGATTTAAATTCTACCGACTGTAATTCGGACTTTCCTTTGTGATTGTTACATCATGAGGGTGACTCTCATTGATGCCACTGAAGGTAATCTTTACAAATCGTCCAGTATCCTTCAAAGTATCAATATCCTTTGCTCCGCAATAACCCATTCCGGCTCGTAAACCACCAATAAATTGATGCATACTTTCATATAGATCTCCTTTATAAGGAACACGGCCTACAATTCCTTCCGGAACCAGTTTTTTGATATCGTCTTCAACATCTTGAAAATATCGGTCCTTGCTTCCTTCCTTCATGGCTTCTACGGATCCCATTCCACGATACGATTTGAATTTACGCCCCTCATAGATAATGGTTTCGCCTGGGGATTCTTTGGTACCTGCCAATAGTGAACCTAGCATCACCGTATCAGCGCCCGCTGCGATTGCTTTTGGAATATCTCCAGTATAACGTATACCACCATCTGCAATTACAGGAACCCCACTACCCTTTATGGCAGCTGCTACTTCCAAAACTGCTGAAAATTGTGGGAATCCAACACCAGCAACGACCCTTGTGGTACAAATAGACCCTGGTCCGATTCCAACCTTTACAGCATCTGCACCTGCCTCAACAAGATATTTAGCCGCTTCACCGGTCGCAATGTTTCCAACAATCACATCCAATTTTGGATAAGCCTTCTTTACCTCCTTCAAGATTCCGACCACACCTTTGGTGTGACCATGCGCTGTATCTATAACAATGGCATCTACTCCAGCTTCCACCAATGCTCCAGCCCTATCCACGGCGTCTGGAGTAACTCCTATGGCCGCTGCTACGCGCAAACGACCGTATTCATCCTTATTGGAAATAGGCTTAAGTGTAAGTTTGGTTATATCCCTAAACGTTATCAATCCAACTAAGCCATTAGAATCGTTGACGACTGGAAGTTTTTCGATTTTGTTTTCTTGGAGAATGACTTCGGCTTCTTCTAAAGAAGTCCCCTCAGCCACTGTAACCAAATTCTCTGAGGTCATTACCTCTGAAATTGGACGGTCGTTATTTTTTTCGAAGCGCAAATCACGGTTGGTCACTATTCCCAACAACTTTTTCTGCTCATCCACAATTGGAATACCACCAATGCTATGCTCCTTCATATTGGCTTTGGCATCTTGCACCGTAGAATTCAATGGTAAGGTCACAGGATCCATGATCATGCCGCTTTCCGCACGTTTTACCTTGCGTACTTTTATGGCCTGTTGCTCAATGGTCATGTTCTTATGCAACACTCCTATTCCGCCTTCCTGCGCCATTGCAATCGCCATACGCGATTCTGTGACCGTATCCATAGCAGCAGATACAATCGGCACATTTATAGAAATATTTCGGGTGAATTTGGTCTGAATGTTTACTTCTCTAGGTAGGACTTCAGAATAACCTGGCACAAGGAGAACATCATCATAGGTTAAACCTTCTCCAACAATTTTATTTAGGTGGGCTTCCATTGCAATTACGGATTAATTGCGTGCAAATATACCACAATTAATTTCAACCTAATTACCTCTGGAATTTGATTAACATTTTTACCAAAATACTTATTTAGAATTATTATAAATAATGTATTTTTATACCATTAAATCATTCAGCTATGTGCCCATCAATCAAAGTACTTAACCAAAGTAAGAATGGAATCCTAACTTTCTGCAACCACAATAAACTGTTTCAATTGGTATTCAACAATCTTTGCTTTGAATTTTACGAATGGGAATTAGAAGCTTTTAAAAGGCATTTGTTTGAGCTGAATCTGGACTATTGGGAGAATGCGATGTCTTATGCGCCGACACATAGAAAAATACCCATTTCTGTAGGTAACAAGTGTTTTGTGATTTTAGTCAATCAAGAGGAAATATCCGAGTTACAGCGTTTACTGAAAATCAACAAACAAAATGTACGATTGATAACCTTCAAGGATATCAATTACAGGATGATAGAAAATTGATCTTTAGCTGAACCTTCAAGTTTTGACTGTTCTTTTAACTCCGCTTTGGGAACAGTGATTGATTGATGACCAAAAGAGCGGATATAGTAAATGTCAAAGTCATCAAAATTCCAGAAGCTATAACAACATACTTCATCCAAAGTAAACCCAACCACATCAAATAAATCCCCCCGAAGGTAAACACCGAGGAGAAAAAGGGTTCAATAGTCAAAAACAACTTCCATTTTTTCGGAAAGCGTGTAATCCAGACCAATCCGCCTAACAGAAAAAATATAAAGGACATGCTAAGGATATGGGTATGCACAATAGTAAGCATTTCACGATCTCCTTTTTTGAATTTCATTACCTCAGCCATCTCATCCTCTTCATTGCCCAGGTAATTTTCCTCAATACCAGCTGAAGTTGTGGCATCTGTATGTTTAATAAAGAGTAACCCGGTTGCAAAGCCCACGGATAATACAACTACAAATGCAACTATGAACAAGCGTATTTCTCTGGGAAAAGTGGCTAACCGGCCATTGTAATCCATTACTAACCGCCCATTTTATCCTTGTAAGCCATGCGCACTTGCTTACCCCATTCCATCAATTTCTCTTTTTCATCTGGAGTGAGATTGCCATGAATCCATGTATAAGATGATTCCGGCATTTTATCTTCCTCTACTTCTTCCACCAGCTCTTCCATTTTATGTTCTTTCTTCTCCAAATCGTAGGTGGCCCATTCCGAAACATTGAAATGTTCTTTGCCTTCCTCAATATGGCCATCCAGCCAATATGATATAGGTGCCACCTCAGCATACCATGGATATTCGGTATTGTTACTATGGCAGTCATAACATTTATTTTCAAGAATTGCGACTACCTCTTTATTGGGCTGTGTTTCGGTCTCAAACACATCAGTAACATCTTGATCTGATAGGTTTTTATCTGGCCTTATGAACTGCAACACAACCAAAATCACCAATAACGCTAGTAGAATTTTCTTTACAATTTTCATGGACGCTGTTTTAGAGTTTTATTTCCAATGTAGTATAAAATGTTCGTGGTTCCGCGGGAATAATCCCTGGACCCGGATAACCTGTTGCCCTTCTTGTGAAGTAACTATTATCCAGAACATTGTTGATTCCAGCTTCCAATTTAAACTTTTTAAAAGTATAAGACATTGAAAAATCCAAAATATCGTAAGATGGTATGGCACCTTCTATTCCTCGTTGGTTGTCATTGATATCTTGTGGAGCATTAGTCGCATCCGTAAATTGTTTGGATAGATAGGTATATTGGATATTCCCCAATAAATTCCCATATCCAAATCCTAATCCGGTCTTGAGGTTTACCTTAGGGATAAATTCCACTTGGTTACCCTCAACATTGTTTTCTTCTGATGATAGGTATTCTGAATTGGTCAACGCTAAATTGAGAAAATAGTTCAGGCGGACCTTTTCATTCCCAGGCAATAGGAACTCCTTAAGATTCAAATCAGAGAAACTCTCCAAGCCATACATAAATGCCCTACCAATATTACCTCTAAAACGGACGATCCTACCCGTTTCCACAAGTTCTCCTTGGGCATTAAGTCTGGTTTCACTTCGAAGCACTTCACCCAGCCTATCGTCATACAACAAACCGAATGCACTAAAATCATAACTCAATATATCCCCAAATCGACCACGGGCTCCTATGTCCGTGTTGAAACCGTCTTCATCCGAAATGTTCTCATCAACCTGAAATGAAGGATTGATCACACGAATATCATTAAAGGTGACAGATCGGTAGTTTCTGGAAAAATTGGCATAAAATTCAGCGCTTCTTGAGGCTTTGTAAGAAGCTCCTATCCCATAGAGCAAAAATCCTCGTTCAAAAGTCCTGTTATCAGGAATCTCTTCATTTAGCAGTGGATTCCCAGCCAAATCCAAGACAATGTTTCTATAACTTCCTTCGCTTTCGGTTTTTATGTATTCAAAACGAAAACCAGGGGTAATCGAGAATTTATCGGAAACATTGAAGATGTTCTCACCGAAAACAGCAACATTGAGGTTAGGGAAATCAAATTGGGACTGACGCTCATAATTAGGAAAATCAGTTTCCTGAAACTCAAACTCCGGATTACTTGAAATACTTCCCGGTCCCTGTCTTTGGTCATTATCCGATTGGTAATATTTGGCACCCAACAATAATACCGCATCTTTATCCTTGATTTGATAACGGGTTAAAACGCGCCCTTCGGCGCCCCAGTTCTTGAAATTATCCTGTAACAATTCACGGGGTTCATTTGGGTCGTCTGGTTGGGAAACGCGATTCGTCCTAAAACCCAAAGCATTTCTGGTGGCATCAAGAGTGAACAAATTCAAACTAAAATCCGTATGGTTTGAAAACGCATGATCCAAACGTAATGAAAACAACTTCCAGTCCACATTGAACCAGTTACGATCTCTATTGCTAAAGGTTGGGTCCTCAAGAAATTGAGCATCGGTCAGACCTCCGGGTTGTTTGGTCAGGTAATTGAAAAATGTGGTTTCCAGTGTTAACTTGGTCTTACTGGAAAGGTCATATCCAAAGTGACCAAAGAAATTTCTACTGTTGAAATTTGTATTGGGACGAAAACCGTTACCTTGTTTGTAATTGAAGTAGGTATAGTAACTAAAATCGCCAACTGTACCACTTAAACTGTTGAAACTCGTAAATAAGTCAAATGAACCCAATGTCTGTCTGGATACCAATTCCAATTTCTTTGTTGGATTGGGTTTTTTGAACTTAAAGTTGACCAATCCACCAAATTGTGGTCCATATTGCAAAGAAGCAGCACCACGCACCACTTGAATCTGACGGAGTGCTTCGGCAGGAGGTGTATAATAACTTTCGGGATACCCTAAAGCATCGGCACTTATATCATAGCCATTTTGCCTAACATTGAAATTTGCGGTTCTGTTAGGGTCCAATCCTCGTCCTCCAATATTCAATTGAAGACCCGCATCTCCATTTTCATAAATGTTAAGCCCAACTACCTGACCGTATATTTGACGTGAATTATTCGCCGCTAAATTCCCTGTCAAGTTTTCAATGAGAACCACCTCACTCTTTTTTCCGGCATATATGGCGGTTCCTTCCACTTTTTTTAATTGCTGCAAGGCGAATACCTTTTCCCTTTCTTGGGTCAAGATTACCTCGGACAGTTGTTCCCCTAACGGATTCAGTTTAAAATCTTGAACGGTATTACCATTCAGAGTCACGGTTTTTTCCAATACCTGATACCCAAAGGCAAAAACCACAAGGTTATAAGGTCGCAGTTCCAATTGTTCAAATTGGTAGCTACCATCTTCTGAGGTATACTCCAGTTTCTGTAATTCAGTAATATAGACTTCTGCATCTGGCAAACCAATTCCATCACCACCTACAACCTTCCCAGTAAGTTTGGACTGTCCCCAACCAGCACTTGAAAATAATAGTAGCAGTAAAATTGTGCTTTTAAATCCCTTTGATTTCATCCTTAAATGGTAATATCCAGGTTTTGTGTTTAAACGATTCTTTTTCCTTTGTTAAATCCACTGTTGGGTCTATATAAGGTTGACTCAACCTGCCATTCAAAGCCACTTGGCAGTCAACATAGATTGCAATGTTTTTATGCCCATCATTTTCAAAATGGGATTTTAAGTAATGTGCGTATTCTAAAATAAAATCAGGCTGGAAAGACATTTGCTTTTCTTGAAAAGGAGTAAGAAAATCGGAATTGTCAACATAGAACCATTTCCCGCTTACGCTATCCACAATCTTAAATTGCGCGTATCCTGACTTTTCCATAAGCATGACCCGCCATGAAAAGCGATAACCTTCTTCCGTCCAAAACAGTTCACCAGGATATAACAAATAACGCCATGGGAACAGTACTTGGAACGCAAAAAAGACCGACACCAAAACATATTTTAATTTATGTAGGGGTTGATGCGCGAAAGACAAAGCTTTGCCATTGTCAAATACCGATTTATCCGCACGAAGCCATTTCGACATAATGGCTAATATGCGCTGATGCAACGCCGGATCAAAAAATATCAAAGCCGACACAATCATGATGTAGGGAAACATCCCGATTGGAAACAATATTCTAGTGATAATATGAAAGAATAACACTAGGAAAAATCCCAAAAAGCGTGTCCTACTCCATAACAACAAAAAAGGTATGCTCAAATCATATAAGGCGCCACCCCAACTAAATCCAAAGTGAACCCATTCTTTGGTCATCAATTCTCCTATAATTGGAATATCAAATTTTGATGGCAACCATATTTTTAGGGGCATAGCGTCCACCAACCAATCTGAATTCAATTTGGCAATTCCGGCATAGATATAGACCACGGCCAACATTAATTTGATACTATCTATGGTCCATTTAGGTATTCTTTGGAAGCGCAATGCTTTATTGCTTTTCGCATCCATTGAAAAATAGCTGTTTGCTGGAAGAAACAGCATTAAAAACGACAGCGCACTTATAAAGTAGTAATGGTTAAGGTAGGTTGTCTTGTCCATCAATTCGATGTAAGTAAACGATAGAAAGAACAAAAGAATGGATGATCTATACTTGTAACCCAGCGCAATACCAATAGAACTCAAGGCACAAACTAGAAATAAGAGATATGTAATATTTCCCAATGGCCTTACCCATTCAAAACCATAATAGGAAAAATGGAATTCGGGCTCTAGATACAATTTTTCTATCCAGCCATAGGCCCAAAACCGGACAATACTGCCCAACATCATTAACCCGAAAAAAATACGAAAGACCGCCAAAGGGGCGGCCTCCATACTGGTATTCAGGTATTTTTTAAGATTGAATGTCATTAATCCCCATCAGCGTCCACAAAGTCGATACTAATGCTCATAGCAGAAACCATATCCACTTTGAACAATGGCACTACGCGTTGTACCTCATCATATGCCAAAAGCATATTAGTTGGTGGTGTATTGTTTTCAATTTCATCTCTGAATGTTCCCAAGCCATTGACAAGGTCACGTGCCTCATTCATTTGATCATTAATAACTTCTGCTAAATCAGCCCCATCCTTTAGGGTGTTCAAGGCACCCAAATAGGATGCTAAACTTTCCCCTGTGGTTGCAGAAGCAAAGTGTTTTCCATTAAAGAAATCCTGTACCGCGTCCATACCGGTCAGAAACATAGTTTTACTCAATTCTGATTTGTAAAAAACTTCAATGGTATTTGGCGCAGGAGTTCCCGAGAAAACACCTAATGGAATTCCCATCTTCCCTGCTCTAAGAAATTTTTCGTAGTAAAAGATAAAATCGTTGACATAGCGATCTACGGAGGCTGTAGCGGAAGAACCGTCGTTACTCACAAAGGTATTTCTGTAAGAACCTTCCCAATCGCCTACCACAGTATTGGTTAACGCGGTCATATCTGCAAGCAATGCGGTAATAAATGCCATGGTATTATCGGTCTCAGCACCATTGGTCCATAAATCCAATAATGCCGTATCATCTGCTGCAAGGCCGTTCAACAAGTAATCCAAAGCCGGAAAGCCTTTTGAATCCCTGTTTGATGGAAGCGTCAAATCATAGGTGCCAGTTGTGATATGGTCATTTATCAAATCCGTATCCGCTGGGTAGGTATTCATGTTCAGTCTGTATCCTGCTGATTCAGCTGGCCCAATTTCAAACATGGAAACTTTTTGCCAGGTAATGTATGCTACTTCCCATGCTTGTCTAAAAGCTTGCAGATTTATTTCACTTTTATCCGATTCAAATGTTTCAAAAGCAGTTTGCAATGCCGCCAAATCAGTTTGAAAAGCTTGATATGAAGGAATGATGATATTATCCGCCCAGTTCGTAAGCATTGCCCCTCTATCAAAGGTTACAGGAACCTCATCATCGGTGCCCCCTCCCATACCATCATCATCCGTCCCCGGTGTTGGATTAGAGCTGTCCGAAGAACAGGCCCAGATCACTAGAATCGCCACAAATGCGTAATACCATTTCCCTTTCATGAGGTTATTTTTATTTATTCTAATTAAATAGCGCCCAAAGATAACAAAAGAGGTGGGATTGAACCAATACCCACCTCTTTATTATTATGAAAACTTGCTAAATATATTTACTAGGAAACTAGCTGCCAGCCTGCTCCACGGTAAAATCAAATTCATCGGCAATGGCATTGGAAATTTCATCCAAAGTTGCCGGGGTCACATCCCAAAGTCCGTTGGCTCCATCATCCAATAAATCCGCTAAGAAGGCATCAACCTCAGCTTTGGTGAAATATGGGTCATCAGAGTTTGGTTTACGTGTAAATTGTAGGCTATAAATAAATCCATATCCTTCAGACAAATCATGGAAACCACCACCGTAGTCTGGTGTCATTTGGTCCAAGGCATTTTTACCTTGCTGCAAATAATATACTGCACGAACACCGATTACCTTAGATATAAGTTCCCTTAGGATATCCGCCTGCTCATTTCTTACGGTGTAATCTTTGGCTACGATAGCCGCTCTTCCTAATTTCAATGCTTGATAGATATCATCTGCTATACCTGCAAAATCATCATCACCTTCCACTCGGCCTATGTATTTGTTCAAGAAGCTGTCATCATCTCCAATAGTTGGTCTTGGATCTGTTAAATCTTGAGCGGTTCCAAAAGCGTAACCATAGGCTTCATCCCAATCGTGCTCCATATCGGTGTAGTTCTTTCCATCTACCAAGGTCTCATCGTCATTTGCTGACTCAAACTGATCCAAAACATTGTTACTTGTATAGTTGTTCAACATTTGATCTACCATCAATCCCCCGATCAATGATTTATTGAACAATTGGTTCATTTCCAAACCATCACCAGTGACATACCTGGTAGAGGAACCATCTGCCAATTGACCTGCAACACCAGCCGAAGCAGCTTCATTCCATCTTGGGAATACTTCAGCTACTTGGCTATCTATCCAGCCCTCAAAATCAGCACGAATCAAGGCTTGATCTGTTGCATTTCCAGAAAAGAAATCAAATGACGCCGCAGTTTTACCTCGAACATTCTTGTCAGAAGCATTCAACTCGGTATTTTCAAAGTCATTGGCTCCTTCTTCATGTGCAAACATTGCTTTTAATATTACGGCAGTAGTGGTTTCATCCTTCATTTTAGTGATGATTTCCTCTGCCATTAAGATTCGGGTAGTCTGACCACCAAAACTTACTGAACTTTCACTGTTTCTTTCAAATACGTAGGTAGTTGGGTTTTCTATGGAAGTGCCACATGGTTCACAGCTGCCACCACAGTCAACACCTTCTTCATCTCCGTTCATGATTCCGTCACTACAAGTAGCAATAGGATCTACGCTACCATCGTCGTCTGAACAGGCAACAAACAAGGCTGTTGCGAAACCTAATAAAAGCAATCTTTTTGCTAACATCTTTTTTAAAGTTTATTTAGATTAAATGTAAATAAGTTGTTGTGGCAAATATATTATGAGCTTAAATTTCAACCAAATTAAATTAGACTAATTTTAAATAAATTTTAAGAATCCTTATTTGGAGCCGTCTAAGAAAGGTTTAGTGGTATGCAGAGAAAAGCTCTGTTGCCTTGTTGTAGGCAGCCTCAAAGACCATCCAATTTACTCCTGAGTCCGCTTTTTGTTCTGTGAAATAAGAAAGCATTTTCTCAGTGGGCATATTTCCGGTCAATTCATCCTTGGCCATGGGGCAACCACCAAAGCCTTGTACAGCCCCATCAAACCTTCGACATCCGGCTAAATATGCCGCTTCAACTTTTTCATGCCATTTGGTAGGCGTGGTATGCAAATGGGCCCCAAATTCGATATCTGGATATTTAGGAATTAAATTGGAAAATAAACAATCAATGACTTCTGGGGTAGAACTTCCAATGGTATCGGATAGGGATAAGATTGTGGTACCCATTGCAGCTAATTTTTCTGTCCACTCCCCTACAATTTCCACATTCCAGGGATCACCATATGGGTTTCCAAACCCCATGGAAACATAAGTTACCACTTTCTTATCATGTCGATTTGCCAGCTCTAAAATTGCCTTTAAAGTATCTACGGATTGGTCAATGGTCTTATGCGTATTTCGCATTTGAAAGTTCTCCGAAATTGAAAACGGATAGCCCAAATAATCAATCGCTTTATGTTGACATGCATCGTCGGCGCCACGAGTATTGGCTACAATGGCCAATAATTTACTTTTTGTTTTGGATAGATCTAGACGTGCCAAAACCTCTGCCGTATCCACCATTTGAGGAATGGCCTTGGGCGAAACAAAACTTCCAAAATCCAAAGTATCAAATCCACAGCCCAGTAAAGACTGGATGTATTTCACCTTGGCTTCCGTAGGAATAAATGTCTTAATGCCTTGCATGGCATCTCGTGGACATTCTATGAGTTTGACTTTTGACATAGGCTGCGCATAAAATTACCACTATTTATTCGATCAGCTTAACTCTCAGGACTGTGACAATTTAAATTACCGATAGAACTGTGTTTACCATCGATTATCTGCTCTTTTAAGGTTCAAAACCTTTGGTTTTGCGAAATACACTTATATTTAAATCCCCCATTTGGGAAGTAAGGACACTGAACATTGAGAAATACACTTGCACTTTGTTTGCTTCTCTGTAGCACTTTTGTTGCTGCTCAACAGATTGTAGTTGAACAGAACTATACGGTAGAAGAGCTAATTCGAGACGTTTTGATCAACAGTAGTTGTGCAACTACCTCCAACTACGATTCTTCCACTGGAGATGCCGACATGATCAACGGTATTGGGTATTTCAATTCCAATGGCGGACGGTTCAGCTATCGCGAAGGCATTATGATTTCCACAGGTAGTGCCACTGATGCAGTTGGTCCAAACATTGACATAAAAACCTCCGGAACTCCTGCATGGCCTGGTGATGCTGATTTAGGTCGAATTACCAGTATAGGAAGTTTGTTCAATGCATCTTATATCAGTTTTGATTTTGTACCACAAACCAATAGAATAAGTTTTAATTTCCTGTTTGCCTCTGAGGAATATTCAGATGGTTTTCAATGCGTTTATTCGGATGTTTTTGCCTTTATCCTTACAGATTCCAACGGGGACGCGACTAATTTGGCCATTGTTCCGGATTCAGAAGATCGGGTGTCGGCCACAACCATTAGACCAGGAGTTCCTAATGAATGCAGTGCAAGAAACAGTAACTTTTTTGGGGGAATCAATGGGGATACCTCAGCAATATCAATGACCGGGCAAACCCAAAGTCTTGTTGCCGAGTCCGAAGTAAATCCTGGAGAGACCTATAATATTAAATTGGTCATCGCGGACAACTTGGATTCTGCATTGGACTCCGCTGTTTTTTTGGAAGCAGGTAGTTTTTCCATTGATGTTTCATTAGGTGATGATAGAACTGTACGATCAGGAAATCCACTTTGTATTGGCGAAACCTACACTATGGATGCCACATCATCAGGTGCCTTGGCCTATCGCTGGTACAGGAATGGAATACGTTTACCCTTGTTTGATGATATGGAAACGGTTGATGTCACCCAAAATGGGCTTTATGAGGTGGAAGTTGAATTTTCAGCTAGCTGTATTTCAACAGGCCGCGTAGAATTAGAGTTCATATCCCCTCCACTGATTGACCAACCACCATCTGACTTAAACGCTTGTGACTTCGATAATGACGGGTCTGAATCTATTGATCTTACGGTTAATTCGCCCGGAATGTTGGGCACATTGGATACAAGTATATATAGGGTCTACTATTATACTTCTTTAGCTGATGCTGAAAATTTTGAGAACGTCATCGGAAGACCTAGCCAATACAATTTGTCACAAGCGCAGGAAACCATCTTTGCCCGAGTTTCTTCTGGTGAAAGTTGCTACGATATTGAACCCTTCAATATTAATCTATTACAACTTAATTTCACGCCTTCATTAGAGGAATCCTATTTACTCTGTGTAGACGAAACTGGGGTTCCTAATGGCGATTTACCCGTATTGGATACTGGACTATCTGAAACAGATTTCCAATTTATCTGGTATAGAGATAGTATTGATCCAGCTAATATAATTCCCAGCGCAACGAGTAGTTCTTACACTGCAAACACCCCTGGTGACTATTTTGTTGAAGCCCAACATTTGATTTATGGCTGTTCTACATCTTTTAGCACCAATGTCTTTAGCATTGAACCGCCCACAAGCTTTGAGGTTGAGGTTTTAAGCGATTTGTTCGCCGATAATCATGTAATAGAAATACAAGTTGAGGGCAATAGTGAATACCGTTTTGCCGTTGACGGTGGCTCGTTTAGGGACAACCCAATATTTGACAATCTGGCTCCGGGGAAACATACCGCTGAAGTCCAGGATACCTATGGTTGCAATATCACCTCACAACCATTCATAATTGTGGATTATCCTCGATTCTTTACACCCAATGGTGATGGTATCAATGACACTTGGCAAATCGTTGGAATTGTAGAAATCAGAAATCCAGAAATCACCATTTTTGATCGCTTTGGAATTATACAGCATCAAATTTTTGGCGAGCAAAGTTGGGATGGAACCCGGAATGGCAACCAAGTACCATCGAGCGATTATTGGTTTCGTTTAACCTACGATAATTCAGAGGGAATCCGGAAGGAATACAAAAGCCACTTTTCGTTAAAACGATAGATTTAGATGAATCGCATCAGGCCCTTTCCAAAAGCGCCTTATTGATTTTTTTAATCAATCCAGGACCTTCGTAAACAAAACCCGTGTACAGTTGAACCAAGGCAGCGCCTGCATCCAGTTTTTCCAGGGCATCCTCAGCAGTGTGGATTCCTCCTACTCCAATAATCGGAAACGAATTATTACTTTTTTCAGCCAAAAACCGGATTACCTGTGTACTTCTTTTTGTCAAAGGTTTACCACTTAAACCTCCCTTTTCTTCCGTTTGGATCAAATGGGATTTCAGGCCTTTTCTTGAAATCGTTGTGTTTGTAGCAATGACACCCTCAATAGCGGTATTCTTAACAATATCGACTATATCCAACAGTTGATCATCGGTTAAATCAGGTGCGATCTTCAACAATATTGGTTTTGGTGAGGCTTCCAGTTTTTTGGCCAATTTGCCGTTTTGTTTTTTTAATTTCTTCAGTAAAGCCGTCAAAGGTTCTTTGTCTTGCAATTCGCGAAGACCCGGTGTGTTTGGTGAACTTACATTGACAACAAAATAATCCACGTGTTCAAAAAGGGCTTCAAAGCAAATCATATAATCTTTGATGGCCTTATCATTATCGGTCACTTTATTTTTCCCGATATTTCCACCAATCAGTACTTTGTGCTTCTTTTTTAACTGTTCAACAGCTTCAAACACCCCTTTGTTATTGAATCCCATACGATTGATGATCGCTTGATCATCGAGAAGTCTAAAAAGTCGTTTTTTGGGATTCCCAGGTTGACCTTTTGGTGTAAGTGTCCCAATTTCAACAAAGCCAAAGCCAAAGTTGGACAGTTCATTATACAAAACCGCATCTTTATCAAAGCCCGCGGCCAGCCCAACAGGATTTTTGAACTTCAACCCAAAAACCTCACGTTCCAGTTTAGGATCCTCAACCAAGTATAAGCTACGAAACAAGGCACCAAAACCTAGTTTTGACAATACCTTGATTGACTTAAAAGAAAAGTGATGGGCGGTTTCCGCATCCAATAAAAAAAGTAATGGGCGAACAAGGTATTTGTACATTCAGCAAATTTTGGACAAAAATATAAACTCTAGTATCACAATCTTGGAAATCGATTAATTTTCGTTGACTGACCCATTAATATAAATAGGCCGCAAAGTCAGTTGCGTGCACAGTTCGATATATAGATTGTATTGATTGTCATTGAATATAGAAAGTAAGCGCTTATCGAGCATACGAACATTTTGCCGCATACTATCCAGCAAATCCTTATACTTAAATGATACCGATATTAAATCTTCGGGGGAACTTTGCGCATGACGCTTAAGTAAATAGTTGGCACGATCCTTAAATACCGCATTCCGCACCTTAAGTTCAGCAGACCAATTCCGCATTTGCTCCTCTTGTTCTTCATTCAACTGAAAAACAGAGATAATGGCCTCATCATCCATTCCTCCGAGGCCCAGCAAACAATCTTCCTGAGCGCAAACGGTGAGCCCAAAAAATAAAACAATGGGCAAAAGTATTCGTTTCAATGGTTTAGTTTTAGTAAGCGGAAAAGATAGGTTTTCAATTCTCCATTTTATCAAAAAAACGATTGAATAAACAGTATTTTTGATGAAACGCACAATATGGATCGATTATTAGACCGATTTCTGGAATATGTGGCCATTGATACCCAAAGTGACCCCTATTCAAAAACTACTCCGAGTACAGAAAAACAGCGAAATCTTGCCAAAAAAATCGTGATGGAATTGCATCAAATCGGTATGCAGGATGTTTCCATCGATGCCAATGCCTATATCATGGCAACACTACCCGGAAATATTGAAAAAACAGTTCCCACCATTGGATTTATTTCACATATGGATACTTCTCCGGATTTCAGCGGTAAAAATGTAAAACCACAAATCATTGAAAACTATGATGGTAAGGATATTGTGCTGAATTCAAGTAAGAATATTGTGCTTTCACCCAAGTACTTTGACGATCTGGAACAATACATTGGACAAACCCTAATTACCACCGATGGCACGACATTACTGGGAGCTGATGATAAAGCAGGGGTCGCCGAAACCATAACGGCCATGGAGTATCTAATTCAACACCCAGAAATTAAACACGGACCAATCCGTATCGCATTTACGCCGGACGAAGAAATTGGTCGGGGTGCGCATTTATTTGATGTTGAGAAGTTTGGCGCGGAATGGGCATATACCATGGACGGAAGTCAGGTTGGTGAATTGGAATACGAAAATTTCAACGCAGCCAGCGCTAAAATTATAGTATCGGGAAAAAGTGTCCATCCTGGATATGCCAAGAACAAAATGGTAAACGCCATTAATGTCGCCAACGAATTCTTGAGCTTGCTGCCAGCAAGGGAAGTACCTGAGCACACTTCTGACCGAGATGGTTTTTTTCATGTCCATAAGTTAAAAGGTGAAATTGAAAATGCCCAAATTGAACTTATCATTCGAGATCACGATGCAGGTCATTTTCAAGCACGAAAGGAATTATTGGACGACATCACACAAAAACTGAACAAAAAGTACGGTGATTGCGTGGCGTTGAAAATTGAGGACCAATACCGGAATATGCGGGAAAAAGTGGAGCCTGTTTTCCACATTGTTGAAATTGCAAAAGAAGCCATGGAGTCCTTGGGCATTGAACCCATTATCAAACCGATAAGGGGTGGAACGGATGGTTCCCAACTTAGTTTTATGGGCCTACCCTGTCCCAACATTTTTGCAGGTGGACATAATTTTCATGGAAAATATGAATATATTCCGTTGGAAAGCATGCAAAAAGCTGTTCAGGTTATTGTAAAAATATGCGAATTGACCGCTATTCAAATCAAATCCAATGGAAAGAGAAAAAAGTCTTGAGGCTTACTACGAAAGAGAACATCCTTTTAAAGAAGGTATTTCCAAATTACGAATGATTGCAAATCAGACGGCTAGTGATGAAACCTTTAAATGGAATTTTCCTGTCTATACTGTTAAGGGCAAAAACGTATTTGGCATCTGTAGATTCAAAAACCACTTTGGCGTATGGTTTTTCAATGGTTCATTTTTGAGTGATCCAAAAAATGTGCTTCGAAATGCCCAAGAAGGTAAAACCAAGGGAATGCGCCACTGGAATTTTGAGGGCAATAGCAGTATTGATTCCGAAGGCGTATTGGCTTATATGGAGGAAGCAATCTCCAACGAAATACAAGGTCTTAAAATTACTGTAACGAAAAAGAGTACTTCTATCGCAATTCCAGAATTATTGGAAAACGCATTACAAGATAAAGCTGGGTTACGCGACGCATACGATGCATTGACACCTTACAAACAAAAAGAATATTGTGAGTACATTTCCGAAGCCAAACAGGAGAAAACCAAAATAAGACGTTTGGAAAAAATCCTACCTATGATTGAAGTGGGAAAGGGGTTAAATGATGCTTATCGATAAATTGACCTTATCCTGTTGGTAACTTCCAGCCGTTGTGATATGCATTTGCCAAGAGTGCATTTGCCTCAGCTTCCATGAATTTCGAGTTTTCAGGATCCCAAAAGATTCGCTGTCCCGTTTTGAATGCAATATTGCCCATATGACAAACTCTTGCCGTATCGTAGCCAACTTGTATCGGAGCATTCAGCAGGGATTTATCCCGCGCTTTTACTGCTTCTAAAAAATTAGCAGTATGCAAATCCAATCCACTTGCCTCAACGGTTTGCAGCGGAACAGGTTCAATTTTAGGACCTTTGTTCTCACTCCAATGTGGACGGTCATTTTCAGGTATTACCTCCCAACCACCTCGATTTAAAACCAATGTCCCATTGTTTCCGATAAATGCAATGCCATGATCACGGCCATAGTTGCCACCATCAATCCCTGTGGCATGTTCCCATAAGAGGGAAAAATTATCGAACTCATAAACCGTCTGCAAGGTGTCCGGCGTTTCCTCTGCGTCATCTGGGTAAGCGAATTTACCGCCAATGGCCATTACGGATTTGGGATTTGTTGCTTTCATGCCATACAAGGCATAATCAATTAGATGAACTCCCCAGTCGGTCATCAAACCACCCGCATAATCCCAAAACCATCTGAAGTTAAAATGAAAGCGATTTTTATTGAAAGGTCGTTTTGGTGCGGGTCCCAACCACATTTCATAATCCACACCTGCCGGTACAGGGCTATCCGGAACCACCGGTATGGATTGCATCCAACCCTGGTAGGCCCATGCTTTGGCCAATCGTATTTGTCCCAATTTACCGGAATGCACATATTCAATAGCATCCACAAAATGCGGTTGACTTCTTTGCCATTGTCCAATTTGTACCATTCGGTCATTCGCATTCACTTTGTTTAACATGGCATCACATTCCGCAATGGAATTAGCTATCGGTTTTTCGCAGTAGACATCTTTTCCGGCATCAATGGCATCTACCAATTGTAAGCAATGCCAATGATCCGGTGTACCAATTATTGCGACATCCACATCTTTATCTTCCAACATTTTCCGATAATCGCCATACCATTTAGGTTTTTTGATTCCTGCTTTGGACAAATCCTCGGTTTTTGCTGCCAGCACATTCTTATCAACATCGCATAAGGCTACAATTTCAACTTCGCTATTTTTCAGCATTGAAGTAAGATTGGCAAACCCCATCCCTTTGCAACCAATTAAACCAACCTGAATCTTATCGTTGGGACTCACATTCTTTCGAATAGCTCCCAATAATTCCGTGGGAAAAATGAAAGATGCCCCTAGTCCTGCTGTTAACAATGAAGATTGCCTAATGAATTGTCTGCGATTGCCCATGGTTGTTATTTTTGCTTTAAAATACAAAAAGCCCCTTGAACAAATGCTCAAGGGGCTTTTCAATAGTATTGTGCAGAACTTATTTTTTCGCTGGGGCAGCCAATTTTCGGCTCATTTCCATTGAAATAGCGGAGCGATCAAACTTAAGTTTGCCGGCCATGGTTTCAATGACACAAGAAAAGTCCTTGTCATTTAATTCCACAATCTTGCCGTGAAGTCCACTTTTGGTAATTATACGATCACCTTTTTTAAGTTCAGATGCAAACTTTTTCTCATCCTTTTGACGCTTTATCTGAGGGCGAATCATAAAGAAATAAGCCACCACAAAGATGAGCATCAAAGGTAAAAACTGTCCTAGGTTTTCCATTGTAGATTGTTGGTTCTAGTTTACAGGTCCTGCTTGTGCTGCATTTGGCGGATTTACAAACGCCTTGATACGCAACAATTCAGTTCCTTTTTCGGTATTGGCCGTTACCGTAACGGTTTTAGTAATCTGGTTTTGCCCAGACCCATTGAATTTAACCAAAAGTTCTCCTGTCTCACCTGGGGCAATTGGAGTGTTCTTTGGGTACTCTGGAACTGTACATCCACAGCTACTTTTTGCATCTGTGATGATCAAAGGAGCATTTCCAGTATTGGTGAATTTAAAGGTTGTTTCTTGTGCAGTACCTTGAGTAATGGTACCAAAATCATACTCTTGCTTGTCAAAGCTCATTACAGGAAGCTGCTTTTGCGCTTCATCCCTGTCGGACGCATTCTCCACATTATCGGCAACTACTTTGTTAGCAGCCTTGTCCTTGCAAGAAACACTTACAAGTCCAACAGTCAAGATCAAACTTAAAATCGTTGTTATTTTTTTCATACTAAAAATTTATTTGTCCAAAATTAATCAAATATTGTTTACTGTAAACCCCTGCCCATTTTTTGCAATTTTCCTGAGGATTTATACTCCTTGGCAAGCTTGTCCAGCACACCGTTAATGAAGATACTACTCTTTGGTGTTGAGTACTCCTTGGCAATTTCAAGGTATTCGTTCAATGTCACCTTTTCAGGAATCGATGGGAAATTCAAAAGTTCGCATATGGCCATTTTCAGGATAATGGAATCGATTTCCGCAATACGGTCATTGTCCCAATTGGGAGTTTTACCTTCTATCTCCTTCTCCCATTTTGCGTCATTCAACAAGGTCTTTGTCAATAGGTCATTCGCAAAGGTCATATCCTGTTGGTCTTTGAGCAATGCGGGCAAAAAGAAGCTCTCATTGCTACTGGAAGTAGCTTTTTTGAGCCTTTTCACCAAAAAGGTATTTACAATCGGTATATCGTCTACCCATGTCAATTTATCATCCTCAAAATACTCGTAGATTTTTTCATTAGGAGCAATAATCTCCCTAAACAATTGAACAATGACATCCCGGTCCAAATCATAATTGGAGTCCCCAGTGGTCATGTAGCTTTTGTAAATGTCACTTGCTACAATTTCCTTGTGGATGATTTTGACGTATTCCTCGTTCAGGTACCAGTTGTTCAGTTTTCTTTTCTCAAGTTCATTTTGAAGCAACTGGTTGTTGGCCAATTGAACCAACAATCGGTTTTGCACAAACTTTTCCGGATTTGGGTATTTGTCGTCGTTAGTAGCAACATATTTTTTTGATGCGTGCTGCACGTGTTTCTCTGCCAATCGGTGTATCTCAACCAATAAGCTCAACACCAGCAAATAGAGCACATACATGTTATCTATACTGATTTTCAGGAATTTCTGTTGCTTTTCCAAAGAATCATCCTTGGATTGGATCAATGCATATATGCACTGCATCACTTTTACTCTGATATGCCTTCTAGTAAGCATTTAAAAGAACTTTAAAGTCGTTTGTTGGCTTTTACTGCGCAAAAGTAATCTTATATTTTCATCCAACCTACCAAACTTGTTTTCTTATCAGTTTTATAACATTTACTTTGTGGTGTATCGGCTATATTTGCTGAATTGTCACAATAAATCCACTGCCAAACCCTCCTATGAAGGAACTTAAATACCTAAACAAATACTTCAAAAAATATTGGTTTAAACTGCTCATCGGGATTATCATTACCGTAATTGCCCGGGTGTTTTCGCTAATCATGCCTTCATATGTGAACAAGACCTTGCAAACTTTTGAGGCGTATTTAGGAGAGACGATGACCGCAGTGGAGGCAAAAAGCACCCTTTTTGAATATATCCTTATCATCATAGGGGCGGCATTGCTTTCAGGTCTTTTTACATTTTTGATGCGTCAAACCATCATCAATGTTTCCAGATATATTGAATACGATCTTAAAAATGAGGTATTTGATCATTACCAACTGCTGAACCTCAATTTTTACAAAAAGAATCGTATTGGGGATCTAATGAACCGAATAAGTGAGGATATCAATCAGGTTCGAATGTATGTGGGTCCGGCTATTATGTACGGCATCAATACTTTGACGATGTTCGTCTGTATCATTCCATTGATGTTCATTAAGGCACCGTCACTAGCGGCTTACACTTTGATTCCGCTTCCAATCCTCTCTGTATTGATTTATCAAATCAGTAAAATCATTCATAAACGCAGTACAAGAGTTCAGGAATTTTTGAGCACCTTATCCACCTTTACCCAAGAATCATTTTCTGGTGTTGCAGTGATTAAGGCCTATGGTTTGGAACCACAAATTAATACTGAGGTTAATGCTTTGGCATTGGAAGGAAAAGATACAAGTATGGATTTAGCCAAAGTCAATGCATGGTTCTTTCCCTTAATGATTTTATTGATTGGTATCAGTAATCTCTTTGTCATCTATATCGGTGGAAGACAGTTTATCAATGGGGAAATTCAATCTATTGGTATTATTGCTGAGTTTATCCTGTATGTAAATATGCTTACGTGGCCTGTGGCAATAGTTGGGTGGCTTACTTCCATCATTCAACGTGCAGAGGCCTCCCAAAAGAGGATCAACGAATTCTTATTGGAAGAGCCGGCAATTAAGAACGAGCTGGACGCCCCAACGCCCATTGAGGGAAAAATAAACTTTAAGAATGTAACATTCACTTACGAAGACACTAACATCACTGCTCTCGATAATATTTCATTTGAAATCAACCCTGGTGAAACCGTAGCGTTTTTAGGAAAAACTGGTTCTGGTAAATCCACCATACTGGATTTGGTTGCGCGGTTGTATGATTCTTCGTCTGGTTCGATTGAAATAGATGGAAGAAAAATCAAGGATTTGAATCTGGATAGTCTAAGAAGTAGCATTGGTGCCGTACCGCAAGACGCATTTCTTTTTTCGGATACCATTGAAAACAACATCCGATTTGGAAACGAAAATGCTTCTTTTGAGGAAATTGTCGATGTCGCAAAGAAAGCTGTCGTGCATCAAAACATTGAAGGATTCACTAACCAATATAACACCATACTTGGTGAACGTGGAATTACACTTAGTGGTGGACAAAAACAACGGGTATCAATTGCAAGGGCATTATTGAAAGATCCCCAAATCTATTTATTTGATGATTGTTTATCCGCAGTTGATACAGAAACTGAGGAAGAAATATTGACAAATCTCAAGCAGGTTTCCAAGAACAAAACCACGCTCATTGTTAGCCATAGAGTGTCTTCGGCCAAGAATGCAGACAAGATCATTGTATTGGAAAACGGTCGAATAATTCAAGAGGGAACCCACAGTGAACTGAATAATACAGATGGGTACTATAAGGAACTCTACTTGAATCAACTCTCTGAGAAAGAATGAGAAAAAAGTTGCTGGATTAGCTTTTTTTTTACATTTTTGGTAGAATTATTCACTATTGCACTAAACACACTTGACCACATGAGGGATAAAGATATTATGGACCAGGAAGAAATATTTTCCAAAGTCCTAAGAGCCGGTAGAAGGACTTATTTCTTTGATGTAAGAAGTACAAAAGCCGGAGATTACTACCTAACTATCACCGAAAGCAAGAAGTTTACCCATGACGATGGTTCCTTCCATTACAAGAAGCATAAAATCTATTTATACAAAGAAGATTTTACCGCTTTTAAGGAAATTATGGAGGAAATGATGGATTATATCATTGATGAGAAAGGATTAGAGGTAATATCGGAACGCCATCAACGTGATTTTAAGAAAGAAGAAGAAAATGGTATCAGTGAAAACGGCTCGGCTGCTAACTTTACCGATGTAAGTTTTGATGACATCTAAAACAATTCTTTTAAAAAAAGCTTAAAACGGCCTGCTGTGAGTAGGCCGTTTTTTATTTTTAACACTGACTAATTCAAAATCGCTTGCATGAAACATTTCAAATTGCTGTTGTTCCTATGTTTAGGAATCTCACTTTCTGCCCAAACTGTCGGTCTAGACTATTACCTTCCAGATGGACTAAACTACAATCCCAACATACCAAAACCAGCTGATGTTATCGGTCACGAGGTTGGCGAATGGCATGTTACCCATGATAAATTGGTGTACTATATGCAGCAATTGGCAAATTCCAGTGATCGGATTACCATTGAGGATCGTGGAACCACCTTCGAGGGACGTCCGTTGGTGTTGCTCACGGTAACCTCACCTGAAAATCATGCGAACTTGGAAACAATACGCACGCAACATGTGCAATTGTCCGAAGGAAGCGGGAACATGGACACTTCTGACATGCCGGTTGTGGTATATCAAGGTTTTTCCATCCATGGCAATGAGGCTAGTGGTTCCAATGCTGCCTTGGCCTATGCCTATTATTTGGCAGCAGCACAAGGAGCAGAAATCGAGGCGATGTTGGAAAACATGGTCATCTTGCTGGATCCGAGTTTTAATCCAGACGGTTTACAACGATTTGCCTATTGGGCAAATACCAATAAAAGCATTAATCTAAACCCTGACAGCAACGAGCGTGAATACCACGAAGTATGGCCTGGAGGAAGAACCAATCATTACTGGTTTGATATGAATAGGGATTGGCTACCTGTTCAATTACCTGAAAGTAGGGCTAGAATTGCCACCTACCATAATTGGATGCCCAACATATTGACAGATCATCATGAAATGGGCACCAATTCCACCTTCTTTTTTCAACCAGGTGAACCATCAAGGGTAAATCCACTTACACCTAAAATCAATCAAGAATTGACAAAGGAAATAGGAACTTACCACGCCAAAGCATTGGATAAAATTGGTTCACTTTACTATTCTGAGGAAAACTTTGACGATTACTATTATGGAAAAGGATCCACCTTCCCAGATGTAAATGGCGGTATTGGAATTCTGTTTGAACAAGGTAGTTCACGGGGGCATATTCAAGAAAGTGAAAACGGCATCTTAACGTTTCCATTCACAATTAGAAATCAGTTTACCACGGCACTATCCACTGTAGAAGCTGCTAAAAACATGCGTGTCAAACTATTGAATTACCATCAACAGTATTACAAGGACATGAAGGCTGCAGTTGGCAAGGAAAGAACAAAAGCCATTGTATTTGGCGACAGCAAAGATGCAACAAAGACCTATCATCTGGCAGAAATCCTGAAACGGCACAAAATCAAATTCCACGAATTGGCAAATGATGTGACCATAGCCGGGAAAAGTTATAAAAAGGGTTTTAGCTATGTGGTGCCTATGAACCAAAAGAATCCTAGATTGATTCAAGCCATGTTCGAAAAGCGGACCGCTTTTCAAGATAGTTTATTCTACGATGTATCCGCTTGGACCTTTCCGCTAGCTTTCAATTTGGATTATGCCAATTTATCATCATTGGCCAATGCAGGCAGTGAAGTTACCGATTTTGAAAAGCCAAAAGGCACTGTAAGTGGTAAAAGCAACTATGCTTATCTTTTTGAATGGCACGGATATTATACCCCTAAAGCGCTGAACCAAATTCTTCAAAAAGGGCTAAGGGCAAAGACGGCAAAAACACCATTTACATTAGCTGGAAAGTCTTACGATTACGGAACCATTATGGTTCCTGTTCAAAATCAGAAATTGGATGCGGATGCTTTGCATCAATTCTTGACCAAAGTCGCCAATGAAAGTGGCATCTCAATTGATGCAGTTTCTACTGGATTGACCCAAGGGATTGATTTAGGAAGTAATGATTTTGACCCTATCAAAAAGCAAAAAATTGCCATTTTGGTTGGTGACGGGGTTCGCTCATATGATGCTGGGGAGGTATGGCATTTGTTCGATACGCGCTATAACATGAAAATCACCAAAATAGATACCAAGTATTTTGATAATGTGGATTTGGATAGCTACACCGACTTAATTTTACCTAGCGGCTGGAACAATAATCTGTTGGATGCGAACGGGGCTAAAAAGATAAAATCCTGGGTGCAAAATGGTGGAACAGTAATTGGATACAGAAATGCCGTAAACTGGCTCCAAAAGAATGAATTCATCAAGTTTGAAACCAAATCGGACACATTGGAAGCGAAGAACATTCGTTTTGACCAAAAAAATGATTTCCTAGGGGCACAAGTTACAGGTGGTGCCATTTTTGAAGCCAAAATTGATCGCTCCCATCCGATTAACTATGGGTATAAAAATGATAGACTATCACTGTTCAGGAATACCAATATTTACTTGAAACCTGAGAAGAATAGTTATGATAATCCAATCCAATATACCAATGACCCTTTGCAAAGTGGCTATATTTCCGAGGAGAATAATGAACTAATCAAAAACAGTGTTCCTTTCAAAGTGAAAAGAATGGGCAAGGGACGAGTAATCCTATTTACGGACAACACCAACTTCAGAGCATTCTGGTATGGCACAAACAAATTGCTCATGAATGCTATTTTCTTTGGTCAAATGATGTAAAAATAAAACTATGCGCACTGCTTCAACTTTTGGATTTTTGTTGATTTTTCTCGGCACAACTTTGGTTTATGCCCAAAATAACAAGGTTTTCCAAGACCCAAATTCCTTAGCCAAGGAAACCCAAAAAATAATCTCCATTGAAGCAGGTCAAAAGATAGACACTGCATATTTCAAGACTTTGTTCCTGCCCACTGCCCGATTTACGGTGGTGGGTGAGGAAGATGGTGTTACCGCCCATGAAACCATGGATCTTGAGACTTTTGCAGAAATGCTTACCGATGAATACTACAGCAAAGGCTATTATGAAGGCCCTACTGGGTCAATTGTTGAGGAATACAATGGCATAGCACAAGTTATACAGAGCTTTTCTGGCATTGATTCTGAAAACCAAAAAGGCTTTGGTGTGGGGAGTTACCAGATGATTTATTCTGACGGCCGTTGGTGGATTGCCAATATGGTTTGGGCCATGAGCAAAGACGAAGGAAAAGATATTCCTGAGCGTTATTTGAAGAATTAACTAATAATGCAAAAGCGGTAACTAGTATCTATTCAATCTTCAAATAATTTGTTTTTTACAAAATCAAATCACGATTTTGATGATTTAATTGTTTGGTTAAGTAACATGGATACAATTTTGTCTAACAAACTATGAATGATGTTTTAATTGTAGTTTTAGTCTTAGCCATATATTTTTCACCAGTTTTCTTCCAATTATCAATTGTAATCAAGGAAAAGAAAAAAGGTAATCAATTACCTTATAAAAAATTAAAAAAAGCATTAAGAGTAAGCTTAATAATTTTAACTCCTATACTGGTAATTTTCTTAGTATTGATCAGAATTAACTTTCTTGATTATGAAAAACCAATCCCTTATGATAGAATTGAGGAAATCTCATTTGAAAATTTTAGAGGTTTAGAATTTTTTAAAAAAACACTTTACGGTAATGAACGATACGCCTATATAGTCACTTCTATTGAGTTAAAATACCATGAGGATTACATTATAATTCAATCTTTTTTTCATCCTTCCAGATCATATGTTTATAACAATGCAACGAATAGTCCTGACTTACTAAAACACGAATTGTACCATTTTAAGGTTACAGAATTGTACGCTAGGAAGGCTAGAAAATTGGTAAGTGTGTTAAAGAATCCAACTAAAAATGATATAGATAAAATAGTAGGTGACATTTGGTTAAAAGAAAGGAATTTTCAGAAAAAATATGATTTCGATACATTTCATAGCTATGTGTTTTCCGAACAAAAAAGGTATGAACAGAAGATAGATAGTTTACTACTTTTACTTGAAAAATTTAAGAATCCTAGAATCAAACCAAAAACAAGATGAAAAAATTCATTTATTCCATAGTTTTTATTCTGACAGCAATAATTAGTTGCAACCAGGAAAAACATCAATTCCCTCTGGATAAAAGATACTGGGATGTTGAAGATTATAAAAAAGTAGTGTTAGAATTAAACTATGGTTACGAAGTTGACGAACAACTACCTTCTTTTTCCAACCCAAGTACAAGGTTAATTATTGAAAAGCTTACAGACCATAGAAACTATGAAATAGTACTCTATGATAAAGAATTAGGTCTTAAATACAAAAACAATGTTGCAGAATCTTTTTTTAATGTTTGGAAGGATATGCAAAAAATATATCAAGGCAGAAATGTTCAAGACAAATATCTATATGATGAAGAATTACTTAAAGTATGGCAATTCGGACTTGGTCTTCAACTAGTTTATTTCAAATTAGGAAACGATGAAATATTGGCAAATTCGTTAGATCCGTCAGATCGTAAAGTTCAATTTCATCTTAAAAATAATATTGAAACACTAATAGATAACTTCTCACTTTACCTTAATGAATTAAACAATGAAAATGCATATTCTGAAGAAGGGAAAAGAGTGTATTCTGAAGGTATTAGTATTTACTTCAACAAGCTTGTAGAAATGAATCCAGAAGGGGACTATTCTAAAACTATCCAAAAAATTGACCTTTTGGAAAAAAAGATTGAATCGAATACTATAAAAAATTCACTATTGACGTTGAAAGACAAACTGGTATCTATTGAAAACAATGATCAATAGTATAATATTATAAATTAATATTGGCCAGCTTTACCATTAGAATATTTGTCAAATAATGTAGTAACAAAGTAAGTATACTAAGCGTCCATCCCAAACTGGCATGCAATACAGGAAAACATAGAATGTAAATTAAGGGATAAGCCAAAAGTGCAAACCCAAACCGAAAAGTTGCTTCAAATTCTGGCTCAGGAACTTTGGGCTTTATCAAGGTTCGCCATAGCAGGATCCAAGGGAAGTTCCATAAAACAAATAATACCCTATTAAGCGTTCTTTTTTTATTAGTCCTATTAGGCTTTAGGGAGGCTAAATCCTTATTGGCAATCGCGCTATTAATTCGCTCTGAATTCAAAAAATGATTACCATTAGCTCCAATTTCCGAAACTACGGAATCATAATTCGCTTCCGGGATATGTGTGGTGAGTTCACATAGTTGATCAAATACCTTTTGTTTGAGTTCCGTAATAAATACCTTAGTATCCACATAATTCCCAACCGCTATTGGTTTACCAACATTTACCAATGCTGCATCTCCTACCCTTTGAGGATTGGCATAGTTCTGCCCAACTGGCACAAGCATTAGATCCAAATCGGGATTTTGCTGATATGCTTCTGAGATCAACCGAGTAAATCCCTTACTCAATGGTCTTACCTTACGCTTTAAACTATGGTTCCCTTCAGGAAAAATGAGGATTAGTTCTTTATGGGTCAAAAGTGTTCCGCATTTCTCAAAAATTGCGTTGTTCTTATGCAAATGGGATTTTCCATCGCGAATGCGATAAATCGGAAGCATTTGTAAATATTCGAAAAGCGACTTTAATAATCCACTTTTAAATACATCTGAACGGGTTATAAACCAAGGTTTACGTTCCAAATGAGTTGCAACCAAAAGAACGTCCATCAATGCGTTCTGATGATTGGAAAGCAGTAGTACAGGTTTGTCTTTGGGAATATGCCCCATTCCCGTTACATTGATTTTCTTGTAGTAGCAGTACAAGCCAAATTTGACCCACAGTTTTAAAACTTGGTAGCCTAGTTGTTTCAAACCAGTTCTTCTTTTTCTACGGGTTTTGAACCCCAAACCATACCCATTACCAGTCCAGACACTAAATGCCATATCCCCCAGAATGCTGTCAATAATGCCATTCCGCCCAAACCGTCAAAAAAGGTGAAAATCAAAAGTAATCCCAAGCCACTATTTTGTATACCTGTTTCAATGGTAAGGCATCTTACATTTTCTGAAGAAAACCGCATGATTTTGCCAACCGAAAACCCTGTCAATAAAGCAACTAAATTATGGATGACCACTAGCCAAAAAACGTAGAATACATATTCCATAAAAATATCCCTATTGTTATAAAGCGCAAGGAAAACAAGGGCAACAAAGAACAATAATGATCCAATTTTAAACCCCTTGGCCAGTCTTTTTGCCAATTTGGGACGGTATTGATTAACCAACATGCCTAATAGCAATGGCACGCCCAAAAGCAGTGCAACAAGTTTTATCATTTGCAAGGGAAAAATGGATACTTCTTGTAAAATAGAGGCTGTAGGTCCGTACATGCCTCCCCAAAAACTCAAATTAAAGGGGGTCATTACAATCGCAAGTAAGGTTGCAATTGCAGTTAATGTAACGGAAAGTGCGGCGTTGCCCTTGGACAAATGCGTAAAAAAATTAGAAACATTACCCCCAGGACAAGCTGCTACCATAAACATGCCCAATGCTATACTAGGTAGTGGTTCAACAATTGTAACCAACAGAAATGTGATTATAGGTAGAAGTAAAAATTGACAAACAATCCCAGTTAATACAGGTTTCGGGGTTTTTAGCAATCGTTTGAAATCCTGTATTGAGATTTCCAAAGCTATCCCGAACATGACCAATGCCAAAGCAAGGTTTAAAATCCAAAGGGATTTCGCATCAAAATTGATATGAACGTTATCTATTATTTGTTCCAATAAGTTGGTGTTTGCATTACAATATACAGGATTCTTTCAATTGTGGATAAAGTCCATTAATTTCATACAATTAAAACAAATTAGATAATGGCGAGGACACCTAGCAATATGTTGGCATTAGGCACAACAGCCCCAAATTTTGATTTATACGATACCGTTTCTGACACCACTGTTTCTTTAGAAGATGTAAAGGGAACAGCTGGTACTGTAATCATGTTTATCTGCAATCACTGCCCTTTTGTGATTCATGTGAACCCAGAATTGGTTAACCTCGGTAAAGAATATCAAGAAAAAGGTATTGGATTCGTGGCTATATCAAGCAACGACGTAATCAATTACCCTGATGATGCTCCAGACCTAATGAAGATCACAGCAAAGCGGGAAGGCTATTCTTTTCCGTATCTCTATGACGATACCCAAGAAGTGGCAAAAGCCTATGATGCTGCATGTACACCAGATTTTTATTTATTCGATGGTGATACCAAATTGGTTTATAGAGGGCAATTGGACGATTCAAGACCTGGGAATGGGCTTCCATTGACCGGGTTAGACTTAAGAAACGCTATGGACGCCCTACTGGCTGGCGACAAAATTAGTTCTGAACAAAAACCAAGTATTGGTTGTAATATCAAATGGAAATGAGAATATCAACGGAAGACGCTTTGAATGCATTGCAAAAGCAAGAAAGTCCATTTAAAAAACTATTTACACACGGTACGCTTGAAGTGGAAATCTATAAACCAGAGAAAATAGATCTGCAACAACCACATACACGAGATGAAGTTTATGTGGTTATCTCTGGCACCGGTGAATTTCAAAATGGTGATGTTCGCACTGATATTGGGCCAGGTGACTTTCTATTTGTGCCAGCAGGCCGTGAACATCGATTTGAAAATTTTACTGATGATTTTGCTACTTGGGTAATGTTTTACGGACCTGAGGGTGGTGAATAGTTTTATATGAAATTAAATCTTATACCTGTCAACAAAACCAACATGGAAATTTACATTTCCGTTGGTGTACAATCCTATAAAGAACATTATTTGCATTTATGGGAACGGAATGACCCATACCCTTATATCAGTAGAAGTTTTACCAGTACAATCGTTGAAAAGGACATGGAAAATCCAAATCTTCAGTTATATCTTGTACAATATGGTGAAGCAATTGCTGGAATTGTAAAACTGGTTCTTGACGCTCCATTGGATGAATACCAGGCTAAGGACGCCTTGTTAGCCCAAAAAATCTATCTGCTACATGCCTATTCCGGTAAAGGTTTGGGCAAGCAAATCCTAGATCTGATCAGTGAAAAAGCACGGAAGTTAAACAAAAATATCCTTTGGTTGGACACCATGCAGAAAGGAGGTCCCATAAAGTTTTATCTCAAAAACGGGTTTGAGATAAAAAAAGAAAGTGAGCTACAAATTCCCGGGGCTATTCCCGAAGAAAAACCCATGTGGGTACTCACAAAACAACTTTGATTACCAACCTTCTCTTTTGATTAGATTTTCTATATGGGCAAAATGATGACTTCCATGCCAGGCATACCTTCCAATATTTTCTTTTAAGGTAGTTTCCGTGTTACCTTCAGGATGGGTGAATTTCCGTTGCAAAGCATCATCAGAGAGTCCTTTCAACAAATACACCAATTTAGCATGTACCGCCTTTAAATGATCTAAAGACATTTGAATTGGAGCAGTTTTCGCATCGAACAAGTTGGACCATTCCTTTTCAAAATAAGGTTTTATCATTGGATTATCTTCGGTAAGCGCCCATTTAAATCGGATATAACTATGGTGGTGACTGTCCGAAATATGATGTACCAATTGGCGAACCGTCCATCCTTCAGGTCTATATGGGGTTTCCAATTGTTCCTCGGATAAGGGTGTGACCATTTGCTCAAGTCGAGCAGGTAAATGTTCTAAAATTGCTATCCAATCAGCAATTAATTCATGGCCAATTGTTTCAGGGGCATTAAATGTCCCAATAGGGTATCTGAGTTGTTCCAAAGTTTGTTCTTCCATAGCATAAAATTAGAAAACTTTTACCCAGGATTTGAACAGAAATAGTCCTAAATAGACAGCTGCATAAACTTTAATACACTTTTAACGCCATTAAAAATATTGGGATTGACATTGCCCTAACTTTGTAAAAAACAATTTATCAATCGATTAATACAAAAACATATGGCAACTATACGATTAGGCGATACCGCCCCTGATTTTACGGCTGAAACTTCACAAGGAACCTTAAACTTTTATGAATACCTCGGTGAAGGATGGGGGATTCTATTTTCGCATCCAGCGGATTTTACACCTGTTTGCACAACCGAACTTGGGACTGCTGCAAAATTCAAGGGAGAGTTTGACAAACGAAACGTAAAAATGATGGCGCTAAGTGTGGATGGAGCAGCTTCCCATGCTGAATGGATCAAGGACATCAACGAAACCCAAAATACACAGATCAATTTCCCAATAATCGCTGATGAGGATCGAAAAGTCTCTGATCTGTACGATATGATACACCCCAATGCGGATGATACGCTAACTGTACGTTCAGTCTTTATTGTAGGGCCGGACAAGAAAATCAAACTGATTTTGACTTACCCTGCTTCCACTGGACGAAATTTTTATGAATTACTGCGTGTGGTGGATTCGCTGCAACTTACAGCCTATCATAAAGTAGCTACGCCAGCCAACTGGGAAAGTGGAGAAAAGGTGGTTGTTAGTCCAGCTATTCCAACAATCGAAGCAAGAGAAATGTTCAGTAAGGGTGTTGAAGAGGTAAAACCGTATTTGCGATTGACACCAGACCCTACCGTGTCATAAATCGAATCTCAAAACAATTTTAAACCTCCTTTTAGGAGGTTTTTTTGTATAAATAACTTTTTTTTAACTTGGGAACACGCAATATAACCCCTACCCCAAATCTTATTCTAAAACATTAACCATGAAGAACTTCTCAAAATTGGGGTTGGTCATTGTCTTATTACTACAATCGTGTTGGTGGTATAGTGACGATATCGATGATACCATCGAGCCCTTTGACTATTCGCAGTACGAACCTGTTTACCTTTCCAGGGAAATGTTGGAAAATTCCATCGCCTTGGAAAACCCGAAACCCATTTACAGCTCTGGTAAAATCTATATTAAAGAAAATCTATTATTTATAAATGAAATCCGTGAAGGCTTTCATGTTTTTGATAATAGCAATCCTCAAAACCCAATAAAAATCAAATTTATCAGCGTGCCTGGAGCAACTGATTTGGCAATCCGGAACAATGCGCTTTACATCAACCAGGCCACGGACCTCATAGCTGCCCAATTGAGTCCTGACCTTAGCACCATCTCCGTGACTAAACGCGTCAAGGAAACCTTTCCAGAATTGATTTCACCAGACGGTTACTACCCATATGACGTTCCTGAAAACAGCGTAGTAGTAAACTGGAACCTTAAAAACGATTAGCCATGAAGAAAATAATAGCATTATGCAGTTTTTTGATATTCTTGGTTGTATTCGCCTGCAGCAGCGATTCCTCCAGTTCTGATGAAAATGCTGGTCCCACTGTAGACGGACAAGGTGGGTCTTTGGCAACCTTTACATTGAAAGGAAATTATCTATACGTTGTTGATGAATTTGACTTGCAAGTTTTCAATTTGGACGAGCAATTGCAACCCGTATTCGTAAATAAAATGAATATTGGCTTTGGTATTGAAACTCTCTTTAGTTATCGAAATTACTTGTACATCGGTTCTAGGACAGGTATGTTCATCTACAGTTTGGATAACCCTGAATTTCCTGAAAAACTATCCAATGTGGAACATTTTACGGCTTGTGATCCTGTGGTGGCAAATGCAACTCATGCTTTTGTAACCCTACATTCCGATACTTTTTGCGGTAATGACATCAATCTTTTGGAAATCTATGATGTAACGGATGTCACAAACCCAATACTGGTAAGTAGTAGGAATTTGATATTTCCACGTGGATTGGGCCTTTATGGTAATTACCTAATTGTGTGCGACGATGAGATCAAGGTATTTGATGTAAGTGACCCTTCGAATTCCAAATTGGTAAAGGCAATTGATAAAAAGGCGTTTGACGTAATCATCAATGGTGATCTGTTAATTGCAATCGGGGAAACGGGATTGTTCCAATTTCAATTAAATGCCTTGGAGGATTCTGTAGACTTTTCATTGCTAAGTACCATCAGTTTTTAAAAATTCAATTGTAGGTTTTAGACTAAGCTTAGATTAAATTATTGTAAACCCTCCAGTGTCAGGTAATTTAGTATTACCTTCGCGGCTCAATAATCTTAATATAATAAAATGAGTAAAGGAACAGTTAAATTCTTCAATGATTCAAAAGGTTATGGCTTTATCACTGAAGATGGTTCAAACACAGATCACTTTGTACACATTTCTGGCTTAATTGACGAAATAAGAGAAGGTGACGTTGTAGAATTTGAATTACAACGAGGTAAAAAAGGAATGAACGCCGTTAACGTACAAGTTATCGAATAGGACAAGTAATTACTTTCTATATGCAACCCGAGATAATATCTCGGGTTTTTTTGTTTAAAATTTTGTTTAACCAATACGCAACCTATTTGGTGTAATTAATCTAAAGATTAAACAAACACCGTTCCCCAAAACCATTAAACAAAATTTCCATGAATACTTTTTTTGTTATTCTTTCCATTTTATTGGCGATTAACTTGGCCCTGATTTTAATCAGCGTCAATAGTCAAAAAAAATAACACAATATAGTAGGGTATTTCTTCGTTCAATTGTTATTCAACCGAGACGAAAACACAATCTGAATAGCTAAAACCATTAACTATGGGCACATTTTTTACCGTACTGCTATTATTGATAGCCCTTAATTTCTGCTTATTATTGATAAGCGTGAATCGTTCAAAATAAAAAAAGCTTCCTAAAAGGAAGCTTTTTCTTTTCTATTCTACTGATTTGATTACTTAACGTTCATCAATTCAACATCAAATATCAGGGTAGCATCAGGGGGAATTACACCACCAGCGCCTGCACTACCATAAGCCAAATTGGATGGAATTACAAAACGCGCTTTGTCTCCTACTTTCAACAAACCAATTCCTTCATCCCAACCTGGAATAACTTGACCAACACCTAAGGTAAAATCAATGGGTTGGTTTCTGCTATAAGAAGAATCAAAAACCTGACCATTGGTTAAGCTGCCTTCATAATGTACGGAAACTGTTTTCCCTTTCTCGGCTTGTGCACCACTTCCTTTTTGAATCATTTGGTAACGCAATCCACTTTCTGTTTTTTCAAAGCCAGCAGCCAATTTCTCCATTTCAGCTTCTGCTCTTGCTTTAGCTTCAGCAATTCGTTTTTCGCGCGCACCTTCAAACGTTCTAAATGCCTCAATGGCATTCCATCCTTCTGCCTCGCCGCCTACTCTTACAATTTCAAGAGTTTCTATGGAATCTCCTTGGGCAATGGCATCCACTACTTCCTGACCGTGTGCTACATGTCCAAAAACCGTGTGCTTGTTATCCAACCAGGGTGTGGCAACATGGGTAATGAAAAACTGACTTCCGTTGGTACCTGGTCCAGCATTGGCCATAGATAACACACCTGGTCCTTCATGGGTTAATTCTGGATGAAATTCATCATCAAATTTATAACCTGGGTCTCCTGTTCCGGTTCCTTGAGGACAACCACCCTGAATCATAAAATCGGCGATAACCCTATGGAATTTCAATCCATCGTAATAAGGTTTCCCTTGTTGTTTTGCACTGTTTTCCATGTTCCCTTCCGCTAGGGCAACAAAATTACCCACAGTACCTGGAGTTTTATCGTGTGTGAGTTTTACCAAAATCTCACCTTTGGTGGTATTGAATTTTGCGTAGATTCCGTCTTGCATTTTTCTAGAATATTTAGTTAATCGACTGCTCGATTCTTCAAAATTAAGGCTGCAAAGGTACGGGATTTAATTGGGGTAAATAAGTCTAACATGCGCTAAAAACAACTTAACATCAAGGGTATAGCTTTCCATATTTTATCACCATGTTGCTTTTGGAAAAATCCGAATCGCCATGTTTGTTATCCAATTGCAAACATTTAATTACGGCTGTTTTTAGCATCAATTTTTGCTTTACCCACAATTTCACTAGGTTTAGCATTATTCCACGCTATTCCCATCAGTACCTCAAGGGATAGTACAACCTCATAAGATTTTATAACGCAGTACTGCCTGCATCCATGCGAATGTAAGGCTCACTATATGTTTAACTTAAATTTTAAACCACAAAGCTTATGAGAACCCAAATCAAAATTCGACTTTTTATTGCGCTAGTTGTGCTAATCGCTTCATCCTGCTCACAAGAAGATGTCAGCAATCCCGAAGAATTCAAAGTGGCTAAACAACAGGTCCAGTTTGATTTCAATACAACGGAAGAATACCAAGAAGAAGGCCAAAATCACTTTGATGTAACCGTCATTTCCATCAATCCTCTGATTATCTATTCTTTAGAATTGGAGGCGTTTCAAGTTTCTGGCGATGGTTCTGATGAGCTCATGGCAGGTATTGTGCCTAAAGGCAGCTTTCCTAACTTAACTCCTGCAAGTAACAAACCTTGCGGTTTTCAGTTTGAAGAAGGTTATAAGTACGACTTGAATAAAAATTGTTTTGTATTTGGTGTCTGGAGTCAATGGCCAGATTGTACCATCCATTTCCATCCCTACACCGCGGAAAAACTAAAGCATGAAATATGTCTTTCAACATTCTTTCTTCCTGAAGCGTAACTCAAGTATTTTTTATTCATTCTAATACTATATCAAACTATGAGAACCCAAATCAAAATTCTAATTTTTATTGCGCTAGTCGTGCTAATTGCTTTATCCTGCTCCAAGGAAGAAGTAAGCAATCCCGAAGAATTCAAAGTGGCTAAACAACAGGTCCAGTTTGATTTCAATACAACTGAAGAACCGCAAGAAGAAGACCAAAATCAGTTTAATGCAACCATTAGCTCTGTGGACCCATTGGTTATTGAATCCGAAGAATTGGAGATCTTCACCTATTTAGACCATGAAACGAACACCCATGTGGAAGGTGTTGTTAAAATAGGAACCTCCTCAAATTTAGAGGCCGATAATGGTGAACCTTGTGAAGAAGAGACAATACCTGGATATTTGTTTAACCCTCAAACATCATGCTTTCATTCAGGTTATTATAAGGTATTTCCTGATTGTAATTTTATTTTCTTTACCTATCCATTTCAATCACCTGTTTTTTGTCTTTCAGATGTAGCTAATGTTCTTCACTGAAAAGATTTTATTACGTAGTACTGCCTGCATCCAAGCGAATGTAAGGTTCACTTTATGTCTAACTTAAATTTTAAAACTCAATGCTTATGAGAACCCAAATCAAAATTCCAATTTTCATTGCGCTAATCGCGCTATTCGTTTTATCCTGTTCGCAAGAAGATGTCAGCAACCCTGAAGAATTCAAAGTAGCCAAACAACAGGTCCAGTTTGATTTCAATACAACTGAAGAATCATTAGGAGAAGGCCAAAATGAATTTAATGCGACCATCGTCTCTATAGACCCATTGGCTATTGAATCCGAGGAATTGGAGGTCTTCACGTATTTTGACCACGAAACGAACACGTATGTGGAAGGTATTGCTAAAATAGGAACCTCCTCAAAATTAGAGGCCGATAATGGTGAACCTTGTGAGACAGAAATCTGGTACGGTTATGTTTTCAACCCCTACGACCTTTGCTTTTATTATGGATCATTTATGCAAACTATTGATTGCAGTGTTACCTTTTCCAGTTATAAATGGAAAATACATGATATGCATCCTTGGCATTTCTGCCTTAAGGATGTTGTAGTAGTCCTTTAATACCAAAGTGTAATCAATTCAATAATTAACTATAACCAAAAACTTACTTATGAGAACCCAAGTCAATTTTCCTATTTTCATCGTGCTAATCGCACTATTCGCTTTTTCCTGCTCACAAGAAGATGTCAGCACTCCTGAAGTATTCAAAGTGGCCAAACAACAGGTTCAGTTTGATTTCAATACAACTGAAGAAGCGCAAGAAGAAGGCCAAAATCAGTTTAATGCTACCATTAGCTCTGTGGACCCTTTAGTCCTAGAATCCGCTGAATTGGAAGTGTTTGAGTATTTTGACCATCAATCCAATACGGTTAAAAAGGGAATGGTAAAAAAGGACTCCAATACTTTGCTGCAATTAACAAATTCCAATGATGGACCTTGTGAGAAGAAATATTGGGACGGATACATCTGGAGTCCCCACACTTTATGCTTTTATGGAGGTTATTTTACTCAGTATCCTAATTGCTATATTGAATTCACTCAATGGGATCCTGAGTGGCACGGTGAAGGTGTACCAGGCGATATTGTTTGTATAGCTGATCTGCTTACTGGTCTTTAGTCAAAAAAGCTCTTGTTCAATAAAAAAAAAGAAGGGTAGAAATAAAAACTACCCTTTTATTTTATCTGAAGTAATCGTTCCGTATTTATCTATCAAATACACCAAACTGGCCATAGAAGCAGCGCCCAATTGCAATTCGCGTTGGTTAACGTGCTCAAAGGTGTCATTTTCAGCATGGTGGTGGTCAAAATAGCGTTGGGAATCCGGAACCAAACCAGCCAAAACCAAATCATCGGTTTTTAATGGTCCAATATCTGCTCCTCCATATCCTTTCACAAATAAATGGATCAAATAAGGCTCAAATAATTTTTTCCAACTTTGGACCTGCGCCAAATTCTCATCGGAACAATCAAATGAAAAACCGCGTGGTGTAAATCCACCGGCATCACTTTCCAAGGCAAATACGTGCTTTTCATTTTTTGCACGCGCTACCTCAGCATATTTGTTACCGCCACGCAAACCATTTTCTTCATTCATAAAAAGTACCACTCTTAAAGTTCTTTTAGGTCTGTAACCTGTTTCCTTTAATAGTCGCAGCACGTCCATACTTTGCACGCAGCCCGTTCCATCATCATGTGAACCATCACCTAAATCCCAAGAATCCAAGTGGCCACCAACCACCATAATCTCATTTGGATGGATTGTTCCTTTAATTTCCCCTATTACGTTATAGGACTCCACATCGTCAAATTGCTTGCAATTTTGCTTAAAATAGAACTTGATAGCTGGATTCAACTTTAAGGTTGCACTTAAAAGTTCAGCTCCTTTTGTGCTAATTGCTGCTGCAGGAACCCGTTCAGCAACTGGTGTTTCCCCATAGCTCATGGATCCCGTATGCGGGTAATCATCCAAACGAAGGTTCATAGAACGGACAATAACCCCAGCAGCGCCATATTTGCCTGCTTCGGCAGCTCCTGAGTAACGTTGATCTACACAACCAGAATAGGCAGAAAATGTACTTATTTGTGTCGGATCCATCGGACGATTGTAAAAAACAATTTTCCCTTCGATTTTCTCGCGACCCAATTTTTCCAAATCCTCAATTCCTTGCACTTCCACCACATTGGTTTTGATGCCGCCATCTGGGGTTGCCACGGAACCGCCCAAAGCGCAAATCGGGACATTGGTTGTTAAACCTGGTTTTGTTTCTATGTATGCAAACTCTGGAGTACCCCTAACCCATTTTGGCACCATCACGGGTTGCAACCACACACGGTCAAGACCTAAGGAATCCAATTGTCCTTTAGTATAATCCACCGCTTGTTGTGCTTGCACGGATCCTGAAAGTCGCCCACCGATTTGATTGGATAAATAGTTCAACCAATCATAGGCCTTTCCTTCGGTCAAGGCCAAATCGTAAATGGCCTTCATTTGTTTTTCATCCTCAGATTGGGCAAAATTTGTAGCAGAGATCAATAAAAGAATCAGGAGTAGGGATGTTCTCATTAGCTTTCTTTTTCTAGTTCTTGTTTGAAGGTTTCTAAATTAGCTTTTATTTCGTCATCAAGCTCTGGTTCCTCAATATCTTTGTACTTTTTTAACGCATCCAATAGTATAGAAGCCACGATTACCCTGGCGGCTTTTTTGTTGTCTGCAGGAATAACATACCAAGGCGCATGTTCCTTACTGGTTTTATTGATAGCCAACTCGTAGCAGTCCTGGTATTTATCCCATAGCTTTCGCTCTTTTAGATCACCGGGTGAAAATTTCCAGTTCTTCTCTCTTAATCGTATTCTTCGAAGCAAACGCTGACGCTGTTCTTCTTTTGATAGATGTAAAAAGAACTTGAACACCAAAGTGCCATTTTCAGCAATGTGTCGTTCAAAGTCATTGATCTGACGGTATCTGTTTTCCCAAAATGCTTCATCGATATCGTTAACCGAGTTGACTCCAGGTATATTTTCACCTAAAATATAGCCGGGATGAACTTTGGTCACCAATACGTTTTCATAATGTGTACGGTTAAACACACTGAATTTTCCCCGAGCAGGTAGGGCTATATAATGTCGCCAGAGGTAATCATGCTTCAGTTCCAATTCCGTAGGTACTTTAAAACTATGCACCGTAACGCCACGCACATTGAAATCCTTGAAAACTTCCCTGATCAAACTATCCTTGCCCGCCGTATCCATGCCCTGAAGGCATACGAGTACGCCATACTTGCCATGGGCATAGAGTTTATCTTGGAATTTGCCCAATTCCTCCCTTATTTCTTCCAATTTGTTTTTAAGGTCCTTACTCGAACTTCCGAAATCCTCGTAGGTAGGCCGTTCCTGCAGTTTTATGGCCTTTTGAATGCGATATTGGTCTAAATCCCTGTTTTCCATGGGAATGAATATAGTTGTTTTTGCGCATTACTTCAACCATCGACCAAAAAGTGCCATTCATCGATACTAAGGTCATTTCGTAGTAGAAGTTCGTTTTTTATCGATTTTTTTTACCGTTAGCGGACTCTTCCTCTAAATTCGTAGGAAACATAAGACGCAATATCCCAAATCTAGCGTTATGAAAACAAGAAAGGTTATCCTACTTATAGTCTTTATCTTGGGCATTGTCAGCCTCTTGATATTGTCTTCCTTTATCTCCCGAAGTGCTTGCGAATACGCACACGCCAATCTTGATTACATAAAAATCAAGACTGAAGCTGCTATAGGTGCTGATAACTATGAGCAGTCTAAATACCATGCCTTTAAAGCTTTGAATAGTATAGAAAAAACCAGAGCCAATTTTGTGGATTGTGGTTGTAATGGTACAATAGAGAGTTTAGAAGCTGCTTTGTTCTATTTAAAGGATGCTACAAAAGCAAAGTCATTTTCTTCATCTAAACGATACCTACATACAGCTTTGGAAAATTTGGAGATTGGAAGCAAAGTATTAAAAGTTTTTGAACAGGACTCCATTGACAGCAACGTCAATCAAGTGCTGTTGGACAATACTCAAGATGCCTTGAATGACCATGAAGTGATTATCTTAAGCGATATGGACCCCATTAAATCCCAAGTACACAATTGTCTTTTAGGATTTGAATCGTCATTAGCCAAAGTTGTTACTGATGTGGATTGTAAGGAAGCTTATGCCTTTATTTCCAATATCCATGAAGACGCTGGTGAAACATTGTTGAATACGGAATTGTCCGCTCATAAAAAGGAATACCACAATAGAGTGCGGACTATTGCCATGAGTGCATTAAATCGTTTAGGAAAATGTAACAACGAATAACGTTTATTTGCTAGCAAATAATTTAACGTCCTCCTCTGAAATTTCAGCGCCTCCCAAAATTGTAAGACGTTCAACAACATTACGCAACTCCCGGACATTCCCTGTCCAGTCATAACTTTTCAATAGATCCATTGCCTTTTTTGCGAATTTTTTCGGGACAGCACCTTGTTCGGTAGCGATTTTCTTTACAAAATGTTCCACCAAAATTGGAATATCATCCCTTCGGTCATTAAGCGCTGGAACTTTGATAAGAATTACCGCCAAACGGTGATATAGATCCTCACGGAACTTACCTTCCGCAATTTCCTTTTTTAAGTCTTTATTGGTAGCAGCCAACACACGCACATCAACTTTAATGTCCTTGTCTGTACCAACCCTTGAAATTTTGTTCTCTTGCAAAGCTCGAAGCACCTTGGCTTGGGCAGAAAGACTCATATCGCCTATTTCGTCCAAGAATATGGTTCCCTTATTGGCAGCTTCAAATTTACCGGCTCTATCCTTTACTGCGGAAGTAAATGCGCCTTTCACATGACCAAAAAGCTCACTTTCTATCAATTCTGAAGGTATGGCTGCGCAATTCACTTCAATAAATGGAGAAGCAGATCTTGGGCTTTTTTGATGTAACCAATGTGCTACCAGCTCTTTACCTGTACCATTTGGGCCTGTAATAAGGACGCGGGCATCGGTTGGTGCCACTTTCTCAATCATATCCTTGATTACACCTATTTCCTTGCTTTCCCCAATCATTTCGTAGTTCTTGGAAACCTTTTTTTTCAGTTTCTTGTTTTCTACAACAAGTTCCTTGCGATCTAAAGCATTTCTTACGGTGGTAAGTAATCTGTTTAAATCCGGAGGTTTTGAAATGTAATCAAATGCTCCAAGACGCATGGTGTTTACCGCGGTATCCAAATCCCCATGGCCAGAAATCATGATGAAGGGTATCTCTGGCTTGATTTTACTTGCGGCTTCCAAGACTTCCACGCCATCCATTTTAGGCATTTTTATATCACAGAGCACCAAATCAAAATCTTCTTTTTTGATGATTTCCATTCCTCTTAGACCGTCCTCCGCTTCAAGCACATTATAAGTATCACTTTCTTCACTTAAAATCTTCACCAATACTCTTCTAATGGCCGATTCATCTTCAATTACCAGTATTTTCGACATACGTTGCTTTTTAAAAGATTCCTATTTTGAATCCAGTCCGAATATAAAAATTCGCCTCGTCATTCAACAAAAAAACATCATCCCTATTGTCTGCCCTCAATTTACCTTCTTGCTCAATGGACCTTCCAACAAACGTATAAAATTTCATGCGTTTGGCTACGCTGAATTCATATCCCAATGCGGCCACCAAGGCAGATAATGATATTTTTGATGCAATTTGACTATCCGGCAAAACAATATTGTCCTGGATATTTATAAAATAGCCATCCAAGAACAATGCCATTTCCAACGAATGCTTTTTTGCAAAGTGATATTTGAAGTTGGAACGTGGTATTCCAAGCATATAGGACCAATTAGGATGGAATTTACGGTAGTAACTGATCAAAGGTAACGGAATGGGCAATCCTGTGGTACTATTATAGGACAGACCAAGTACAATGCGAAATGGTTTATCCGCCTTTGAGTTTTCTTTCCAAAAGGTTGCCGTGGCATTCATGAAAAAATCGTCAGTCAATGTACCATCCGTAAAATTTGACGCAAATCTTGGAGTCAGAATGCCGACAAAATTCCAGTTTTCATTCCATTTGGTAATAAATCCCAAATTAAAATCCACCACATGAAACCGATTTAAATCACTCTGGTCAAAGTCAAAATTTCTGGAATAACCAATGTCCAGTTTATTGTACTCAAAACCGGCGACCAAGTAATCCTTCTTAGGGTTTAGCTTGATAGGTACATTGAATAAAAACTTGTAACGTTGGGTTTTTATACCCGTATCGTTTTCTGGAATATTGAGATACTCCAACCTAAAAACATCAGAACTTTGCGCTAAGCCGATGAGCGGAAACAACACACTTAGATATACCAAGAGTGTCAATGAAGGTTTTTGATATGTTGAGGTTCTTGTTATTATTGAGGTTTTTGCTGCCCGATAATGTGCACATCCCGCTGTGGGAATGGAATAGTAACGTTGTTTTCCCTGAATTTGGTATCTATATCGTAACGTATTTTACTTTTTATTCTTAGCCCTGCAAAACTATCGTTGGTAAAAAAGTTGAGTGAGAAGAGGAGCGCTGAATCACCAAAATCATCAAAAAGGACAAAAGGTGCTGGTTTTTGCAACACCAATTTCTGTTCCGATGCCACTTCCAATAGAATATTAGTGACTAAATCCACATCACTGCCATATGCCACACCAACCCGTACACTTTCCATGGTAGTCCGATGGTTTTGCGTATAATTGAATACGATATCGCTGATAAACTTATGGTTAGGTATCACCACTACCTTATCATCCCTGGTAATGGCACGGGTAGTTCGCAATTTGATCTCGAACACCTTGCCTACCTTACCGTCTACTTCCACGATATCCCCTACCTGCAATGATTTGTCAATTATGATGAAGATTCCCCCCAAGATATCCTGAAACAGTTCTTGCAGGGCCAATCCCAAACCAACAAATAATGCGGCTGATGCCGTGATGATCAAGGTAATATCTATTCCAGCAGCACTCAAAGTAACCAGTACCACCAATAAGTAAATTACATAGTTGGCAAACTTGAATACGCTGGAGAATTTCTGTTTGTCTTCACGCTCCATTTTTCGGGTAAGCAAATGCCTTAACCACTTCAAAAGAAACTTTGTGATCACAAAGGCAACACCCAATAACAACAAAAGACCAATGGTTAGATGTATGGATTTTTCCCCTTCACCCAAATGTATCCCCATATTTAGGAACTCTTTAATGGACCCCCAAATATCTTCTTGGATAATTTCCTTTATTTCACTGGTTTCTTGCTGCATTGCCATTTAGTATCGTAACCATCGAACCAATTCCCTGTACGTTGGTCTTTTACCATACATGAGAATTCCCACCCTATAGATTTTAGCTGCTAGGTAAACGATGCCTAAGAAAGTACCGATTAAGAGTGCTATGGAAGTCAACAGCTGCCACAAAGGTACACCACCTTCACCAATTCCCGCAGGTAATCGCATCAGCATTACAATGGGCGATGTCAATGGAAAGAGCGAAAACCCTACCGCTATTGGGCCATGTGGATTGCTGAAAACGGAAAAGAATCCCACATAGATGGCCAACATCAATGGTAGTATCACTGGAAAGACAAATTGTTGTGTATCCGTTTCATTGTCAACTGCCGCACCAATTGCAGCGTAGATGGAACTATATATAAAATAGCCCAAAACAAAATAAAGTAGGAAGGATACGATCAACAAAACCCAGGGAATATTCAGTATTTCCCGGGCGTACAAAATAGTCTCATTGTCAAGTGACTGGGAAAACTGTGACATCCCATTCATTGCACCCGGTGTACTTTGTACCTCGGTCATTAGTGCTGACAGATCTATACCAGAAACCAAAACCACTACAAATAGCAATAGCGAAGCGGAAATCAACCAAATAACAAATTGTGTCATACCAGCTAATGATGTTCCAATGATCTTTCCCAACATTAGTTGAAAAGGTTTTACTGAAGAAATAATGACCTCTATAATTCGACTGGTTTTCTCCTCAATTACACTACGCATCACAAAAGTGCCATATATAATTATAAACATCATTATGGCGTAGCCAAATCCACCGCCAATAAAAGCCTTGATTTCAGTGATGCCTTTTACGCTTTTCTCACCTTCAAAGGTTGATAGGTTTAATTCAAATGGTTTTTCAATGGATGAGAATTGTTCACTGGACACCCCTAAATCCCCTAGTCTTTCTTGGCGTAACTTCCTTTGAAAAATACCCTCCAATTGTTGCGTTATCTGTGTATTGGGATTGTCCTTAGTATACAGATAGGATTGATTCGATGCTTGTTCCAATACTTCATTTTCAGGAATATGCAATAAACCATAAAGTCCCATGGAACTTGTGGAATCCTTTGCTTTTTCCAGCGTTAAATCCCTAAACTTCACAAAGGATAAATGATCTGTGCTTCCGAATTCCTCATGGAAAAAATCACTTTCGTTAAGTACGGCCACCACTCTTTTCTCACTGTCGTTTACTTTGGTCAAATAGGCGATAAGGACAATCATCCCAACAATAAGGATGGGGCTTAGAATGGTCATTATGATAAATGACTTGTTGCGCACCTTGGCCAAGTATTCCCGTTTTATGATCAACCCAAGCTTACCTGTCATTGTCCCTGTTGTTTACGGTTTGAATAAAAATATCATTGGCCGAAGGAATGGTTTCCTCAAAGCGATTAATTTTTGCCATTTGTGATAATTCTGAAAGTATTACAGAAGTCTCATTATCAGCAAGTTGCACCGAAATATCCAATTGCCTTTCCTGGGCATCAAAATTTGATGTTAACACTTGATAGCGTTCTTGAATCGTATCCAAAAATGAACCTGATTCCTCACTGACCTCCACGCCAACGTTGAAAATATTGTTCTTATAGGATTTTTTGATATCGGATAGCTTCCCATCCAATATTTTTTCAGATTTATGGATAAGCGCAATGTATTCGCATAGTTCCTCCACGGATTCCATCCGGTGTGTAGAGAAGATGATGGAGGTGCCCTTCTCCTTCAACTGCAAGATTTCGTCCTTTATGATGTTGGCATTTATAGGGTCAAAACCGCTAAATGGCTCATCAAATATCAAAAGTTTAGGTTCATGAAGAATGGTGACAATAAATTGGATTTTTTGGGCCATTCCCTTAGACAACTCTTGTATTTTTTTACCCCACCAATCCCCAATTTCAAGTTTATCAAACCAATATTTGAGTCTTTTTTTTGCTTCACTGCGTGATAACCCTTTTAATTGCGCCAAATACAACGCTTGATCTCCAACACGCATACTTTTGTAAAGTCCTCTTTCCTCAGGCAGGTATCCAATCAGTGCAATATGTTCAGGTGACAAAGGTTTTCCATTGAACAAAACTGTTCCAGTATCCGGATAGGTAATCTGATTGATTATGCGAATAAAAGTAGTTTTCCCTGCTCCGTTAGGTCCCAATAGGCCATAGATACAATTTTCAGGGATTTCCAGCGAAATGTTGCTCAAAGCTTTATGGTCTCCATAGGTTTTGGAGACGTTTTTGGCAACAAGGATGTGGTCCATCTAAACTATTTTTTCAAAGATAATTAATAGGTAAATAACCTCTATTGGCCTTAAAAACAAAACCCACCCTTAAATAAATCTAAGGATGGGAAAAAAATTGCTATGAAAAAGAAAATTAGATATTGGTTTCCCAACATCAGTTCCAAATATACGTTTTTTATTTAAACAGAAAACTTTTATTCCGTTCTTAAGAAAACATATCCTTTACTTTTTCAAAGAACGATTTGTCCGATTTCTCAGGTCTAGGGGCGAAATTTTCATCATTTTGCATACGCTCAAAGAACTCTTTTTGTTCTTTGTTTAACGTTTTAGGGGTCCAAACATTAACATGAACCAACAAATCGCCACTACCATAACCATTGAGACTGGATATTCCCTTCCCTCTTAATCTTAGTATTTTACCAGATTGTATTCCAGGCTCCAATTTAATTCGCACTTTACCTCCAACTGCATCAATTTCCTTGGAACTGCCCAATACTGCTTCAGAGAAACTTATGTACAAATCATAATGAAGGTTATCCCCTTCTCTTTTTAGGGTGTCGTGCTCCACAGTTTCAATAGCCACCAATAAGTCTCCGGGTATACCATTTCCGGGCGCATCATTACCCTTTCCAGTTACTTTAAGTTGCATACTGTCTTCCACCCCTGCAGGTATCTTAATGGAAACGGTCTCTTCCTGCACCTTTAGTCCTTGAGCATCGGCATCATTGGGTCTTTTATCAATTACTTGACCTGCTCCTCCACAAGTTGAACAAGTGGCAGCAGTTTGCATTCTCCCTAAAATGGTGTTTGCAATTTTGGTCACTTGTCCGGTTCCATTACAGGTAGGGCATGTTTTGTAGGTCACACCATCCGCCTGTACTTTTCTCCGTACCTTCACCTTCTTTTCTACGCCATTGGCTACTTCTTCCAAACTTAGTTTCACACGAATTCGAAGATTGCTTCCCTTCGCACGTCGCTGTCCGCCGCCAAAGCCTCCAAAGCCGCTAAAACCGCCACCAAAGGCACTTCCAAAAATATCACCAAACTGACTGAATATGTCATCCATATTCATTCCACCACCACCAAAACCAGCGCCTCCTTCAAACGCAGCATGTCCAAATTGGTCATATTTGGCACGTTTGTCTTGATCGCTTAGTACTTCATAGGCTTCTGCAGCTTTTTTGAACATTTCCTCAGCCTTGGTATCACCAGGATTTTTATCAGGATGGAATTCAATTGCTTTCTTTCGATAAGCTTTTTTGATTTCCGCTGCCGAAGCTCCCTTGGAAACGCCTAATATGTCGTAAAAATCTTCCTTCATATAGAATTAGTTACCAACAACCACTTTTGGATGTCGTATGATGCGGTCTCCAAGTTTGAATCCTTTTTCAACAACATCAATAATTTTACCCTTCAATTTTTTATCTGGAGCAGGAATCTGTGTAATCGCATCATGTATCTCTGCATCAAAAGCATCACCAGCACCTACCTCAATTTGTTCAAGGCCTTTTCCCTTTAAAGTTTCTTTGAACTTATTGCTGATCAATTCAACCCCTTTGAACATCTCCTTATCCTCAGATTTTGATAGTTCCTTTAAAGCCCTATCGAAATCATCCAACACAGGCAAAAGTGAAACCATGACTTCCTGACCTGCTGTTTTGAAAAGATCCATTCGTTCCTTGGAGGTACGTTTTTTAAAGTTCTCGAATTCGGCAAAAAGTCTTAAAAACTTGTCTTTTTCTTTGGTAAGTTCTTCCCTAAGTTGATCCTCAACCGAGATTTCCTCCTTCGCGGAATCCTCGTTGTTTACTTCAGGGTTTTCAGCAATTGAGGAATCGTTTAATTCAGCTTCCATTTCCTCAACCTTACTTTTCTTGCTCATATATTGGGTTTATTTTCTTTTTAGAGTTGGCAAAAGTACTGCCATTTGTCCAAAAATGTCAAAATGTCACAAGAAATCGTTTAAATCCAGACATTATAGGAATTTCCAAATGGAATCGTGATTGACCTAAATAGACGGGTGTTGACTTTTGTCGCCATATAAATCCTGTAAGGCTGCTTCTAGATTAGCAAACTTAAACGCATATCCCTTTTTTTCTATACGCTTACTGCTAACGCGTTGTGAGGCGAATAACAAATAGGCCATTTCTCCTAGGATCAGGCGCATCATAAATTTGGGAACATTGGGTAGCCAAACAGGCCTTTGAAGCACTTTGGCCAATGTCTGTATCAATTTTGACTGTGTAACGGGATTAGGAGCAACACCATTGTAAACTCCTTTAAGGTGATTTTCCATGATATGGACAAAAATTCCTGCCAAATCGTTAATATGAATCCAAGATTGCCATTGTAATCCGGAGCCAAAAGGTGCCCCAACAAAATATTGAATAGGCGTAGCCATTTTAGGTAAAGCTCCTCCCTCATCCGATAAAACAAGCCCAATTCTTACTACTGCAACCCTATCCACAACGGTTTTCAATTTGGATATCGCATTTTCCCATGCAAGGACAATTTCGCCTAAAAAACTATCATCTACCGCCTTTGTATTTTCATCATAGAATTCGGTAAGAGAATTAGGATAAATACCTATTGCCGATGCCGATATCACTGTTTTAATATGGGAAGGCCCACTTTTTCTAAGTGCATTAAACATGGTGTTAATGCTCTCCACCCTACTCTGCAGTACTTTTCTTTTATACGTTTTGGTCCATTTTTTGGAAATGGTAGCACCAGCCAAATTGATTATGGTATGTATCCCTTCGAAACAGGCCGTATCTATTTCACCATTGGCGGGATTCCAATAAAAACCCTTGGCTTGGCCATGTAATCCAAGCTTGTTTTTGTTTCTAGTTAAATAGTTAACGGGAATTCCTTTTGAGTGAAGTGTTTTCTGTAATTCCTGCCCCACCAATCCTGTAGCCCCTGTAATCAACACGCCCATACCAGCATTCTTTTTGCAAAATTAGTCGAATAAAATCCGGTTTGTTGCGAGATTAAATAAGGTTTAACAGTATTGTTCAACTTTTAGTCGTCTTTTCTAGCACTTCATTTTCTTGGACTTTGGTAGCACGAAGCATTTCACGCTTTCCAGGAGGTCCAGGTAAACGTTCAACTTTAAATCCAACCGCTTGCATGGCCCTTCGCACACTTCCTTTAGCTGCATAGGTGACCAAAATGCCATTGGTCTTCATTGCCACGTACATTTTACCAAACAGCTCCTCCGTCCATAATTCGGGCTGGACTCGTGCTCCAAAGGCATCAAAATATACAAGGTTAAACAGATTTTCATCAGAAATTTGATGAAAATCCTTTCTTTGCTTCAGTAGATTGAAACCATTTATAATCGAATGCCATTCCTCCCATGGCGATTCATGGAAACTTAGAAAGTTATTTTCCATATCGCCTACGTTAAGTTGATTGCAATAATCAAGCGCGACCACCTCCTCCTGAGACACGGGATATGCTTCTACACCCACATAATCGATATGTTGTTTGGTTTTTTGGGATTCAATCAAGGTTATCAGGGAATTCAATCCTGTCCCAAACCCGATTTCCAATATTTTAATGGATTTTTCTTTTAACTGCCATAACCCATTCTTGATAAAAACGTGATAAGCCTCTTGTATTGCACCATGTTTGGAATGGTATTGTTCATTCCAATCCTCAATTTGAATGGTTTTGGAACCATCACCCGTCTCTATAATTCGACGTTTCAATTGTATTATTGGATTAAAACACCGTCAGCTTCAAAACGTAATTGGCGTTTTGACTTGGTTATTTTGGCAATTTCCTCTGGAGAATCACCACGGTCCTTTGCATAATGCTTTTGGTCTTCCACTGAAATCTCTTCCAAGAAAACAACTCCATTCAAGACCACATCTTTATCTACTGAATCTAGGGGCACGAAAAAACCATAATCCTTAAATCGTACAAAAACTTCTTCTTGATTATCTAAAATAACGTTCATCCAGCATCCTTTCATTTGACACACTTCCTTTATTTTTCCTTTCAATTGAGTTGCCACAACATCATTGTCTTTCAGGTCAGTTTGAATGCTGGAAGTGCCTTTATTGGATTGAATCTCAAATTCCTTTCCATAGAAATTCCCGTTTTGAGATTCTTGAGCGCTTAGCGACACCATTAAAAACGTTGCTAAAATTGTAGTGAATATGTTAAAAAATCTCATAATCTATAAGTTTTGTACCCACCCTAACAAAGGATGATAATTAGAAATAGGCAGTATACCAAAACTAACAATAAATGGCTAATTTTAGAGTCTAAAACGTAAAGACATGGAAACAATGGTAAACAACATTTCTGTGGAAAAAGCAACCACTTCCAAAATTAACGAAGTTGATTTTGACAATCTATCGTTTGGAAGCGTCTACACGGACCACATGCTGGTCTGTGATTACGTTAATGGAGCTTGGCAGTCACCGAAAGTCGTACCATACCAACCTATCTCATTAGATCCTTCTGCCAAGATTTTTCACTATGGCCAGTCCATTTTTGAAGGAATGAAGGCATACAAGGACGAATCTGGTAAAACTTGGTTGTTCCGTCCCCTTGAAAACCACAAGCGTTTGAACAAATCAGCGCAGCGATTGGCAATCCCGGAACTACCAGAATCCCATTTTATGGATGGTCTGACGACACTATTGCAAGTAGAACAGGATTGGATTCCCCAAAACCCAGGAAGTTCGCTTTATATCAGGCCCTTTATGTTGGCCTCAGGAAAAGGTTTCCATGCTTCTCCAGCGGATGAATACAAGTTCATTATTGCCTGCGCACCTTCTGGTGCTTATTTCTCCGGAAAAGTAAAGGTTCTTATTGAGGAAAAATATTCGAGAGCCGCAAATGGTGGTGTGGGATATGCTAAAGCCGGCGGTAATTATGCTGGTCAATTCTATCCAACACAGTTGGCTATTGAAAAAGGATATCATCAAGTTATCTGGACCGATGACAATACCCATGAATATATTGAGGAAGCCGGTGCGATGAATATTTTCGTACGGATAAACGATACTTTGATCACAGGGCCAACCAGCGACCGTATTTTAGATGGTATCACCCGAAAGAGTATTCTACAAATTGCGGAAAACCAGGGCATTGCGACAGAGGTACGAAAAATCAGCGTATCTGAAGTTGTAGCGGCCGCTAAAAATGGAAGCCTCAAGGAAATGTTCGGTGCGGGAACTGCTGCAGTGGTGTCACCAATAGCTGCATTTGGCTATAAGGACACTGATTATGAGTTACCGGAGCTGGAGAATAGTTATGCATCCCAACTCAAGAAATATATAACAGACGTTCAATACAATCGTTCTGAAGATAAATTTGGCTGGAGATATCCAGTATAAACTAAAAAAAAGCGCCTACTGGCGCTTTTTTTATTTCTTAAGTATTCCTTCAATGTCGGGTTTAAAATAATTCGGCCCTTTTAAAACCTTGCCATCTTCGCGATATATAGGTTTACCATCAGCTCCCAATTTACTCATATTACTCCGCTGTATCTCATTGAACACTTCCTCAATCTTGTATTGCATCCCATGTTCCAAAATGGTACCACAAAGTATATAGAGCATATCTCCCAATGCGTCTGCTACTTCAACCAAATCCCCTTCATTTGCAGCTTCTAAATATTCCTTGTTTTCCTCATCCATCAAATTGAAACGTAGTTTATTTTTTTCCTTTCCTAAATCTGCCTTGGGATCCTGCCGAACCCCTAATCCAAATGAATTATGAAATAACTCTACTGCTTTAATTTTGCTTTGCATTATCTAGTTTTAAGTTAGCTTTGCATAAAAGTATAAAATATGTTCAGCAACGGTCAATTAATTTTTGCAGTGCTTTTTTTTATTGCCTTCGTGGCCGTTATCTTTTTCACCTATAAAAAAGACAGATCATGGCATAAAAAAAACTACAAAGGGGTACAATGGGTTTTGATTTCTTTTGTGTTTTTTATTGTAATCCTCTGTCTGATTAAATATTCCCTCAAAAATTAACAGCAAAATTGCATTCACAACAAAAATTTACCGTTTTACAACTTTAATCAGACAATAGGACGGCGCGTATAGGAAAAGACGTACTTTTGTAGCGCACTTGATCATTAAAACATGGTAACATTTTTCAGTCTTCTTTTCGTATTGCTTGCCATCAACGCTATCTTATTGATTTTTAGCGTAAACGGCGCCAAGGATACGTTTAGAAAACCAGTTCAGAAAATTTCGGAAACCGCTATCAAAAAAATCTTCCCCCGAGAGCTATCCGAATCCGAGTACAAAAAAGCAGTATAGTTTGTACCTTTGGGGCATGAAGCAGGTTCTTCTTGTCTTTTTAGGAGGTGGAATAGGTAGTGCATTGCGCTTTGTCATTTCCAAACCCTTGAATCTTGTTTTTCATAATTTCTTCCTTGGCACGTTCTTAGTCAATATAATAGGTTGCTTACTAATTGGCATCTTTTTAGGTATATCAACCAAGGCCAATCTACTTTCGCAAAACAACACCTTATTTCTTGCCACCGGTTTTTGCGGAGGATTCACCACTTTTTCTGCATTTGCTTTTGAAAAACATAGCTTACTCAAAAACAATGAAATCCTTAGTTTTTCACTTTACACCTTTTCCAGTATTGCGGTAGGTGTAATTGCGGTTGCACTAGGACTATGGTTGTCTAAACTTTTAGACTAGTTACAATTCCTTCATTTTCTTTTAGTATTTGTTGATTTCCAAACAATTTGGGCGCATTTGTAACATCCAAGCACCAGAATATAGCTTTAATTCAGACCTGGGACAGCAAAATGTCACCAATTGATCAATAAATCATTATTTAAAATCACATACCCCTAATTTAATAGGGGTCTTTTTTTATAAATAATAAAAATTAAGCTTATACCCCTATATTTTGAAGGGTAATTATGCTTTTAACATATATTTGGCACATCAATTAACTACTTAATTATGAAAAAAGTCGAGGCGATTATTAGAAAATCCAAATTTGATGAGGTGAAAAAAGCACTTCATGAAATTGAGGTCAACTTCTTCAGTTACTGGGATGTAACAGGAGTTGGCAATGAAAAACAAGGTCACGTTTACCGCGGCATTTCCTACAGCACATCAGATATCCAAAGAAGGTATTTGGTCATTGTGGTTTCCGACAATTTTTTAGAGCGCACTGTAAACACACTACTTGAAAGTGCTTCTACCGGAAATGTAGGAGACGGGAAAATCTTCGTATCCGATGTGATAGAAGCTTACCGTATTAGAACCAAAGAAAGCGGCAGCGCCGGAATCAACTAACCTTAACTACAATATTTAAAGATATGGACGCAGGATTATTTACAGCGAATAACGTATGGATGATGGTATGTACCGCTCTAGTGTTTTTTATGCACTTGGGATTCTCCTTTTTGGAAATTGGTCTTACTCGTCAAAAGAATACCGTAAACATTCTATTTAAGAATGTATTTATTATATGTGTTGGACTCCTTTTATATTATATAGGCGGGTTCAACCTAATGTACCCAGGTTTTGAAGATGGAGATGGTGGATTTTTAAAATTTGCAGGATTTGGAATAGGAGCACCTGAAAATGGCATGACCCCAGATTACGCAAGTGGCGGTTATACTTGGTGGACCGACTTCCTATTCCAAGGCATGTTTGCAGCTACTGCAGCAACCATAGTTTCTGGAGCCGTAGCTGAAAGAGTAAAACTTGGAGGCTTTATGATTTTCACCATCATCTACGTAGGATTAGTCTACCCAATTGTTGGTTCATGGCAATGGGGCGGCGGATTCCTTTCTTCCCTTTCTTATGGTGAAGCCGAAGGATTCTACGATTTTGCTGGATCTACATTGGTACATTCCGTTGGTGGATGGGGTGCATTGATCGCCATCTATCTTTTGGGTGCACGTATTGGTAAATTTGGTGAAGACGGAAAACCAAAAGCCATTCCAGGTCACAATCTACCGTTGGCGGCCGCTGGTGTTTTGATTCTTTGGTTGGGATGGTTCGGATTTAATGGTGGTTCTGTACTATCAGCAGACCCAGCTGCTACTTCCCTAGTATTGGTTACCACTTCTTTGGCAGCCGCAGCAGGAGGCGTATCCGCTTTTCTTACTTCAACTTTTGCATATAAAAACTACGACCTTACCATGTTTTTGAATGGTATATTGGGTGGTCTTGTTGGTATCACTGCTGGAGCAGACCAAATGTCCCCCAATGAGGCTGTTATCATCGGGTTAATTGCCGGTGTGGTTATCGTAGCAGGTGTTGCCCTAATCGACAAACTAAAACTGGATGATCCTGTTGGTGCAGTTGCAGTTCACTTGATTTGCGGTATATGGGGTACGTTGGCCGTTGGAATCTTTGGCGCCAAAGCAGGATTTGACCAATTTTTGGTTCAGCTGGCTGGTGTTGGTGCCGCTGCTGCATTCTGCTCAATAACCGGGTTTATTATCCTATTCACCATTAAAAAAGTATCTGGACTCCGAGTGGAGGAAAAAGAAGAATTGGAAGGATTGGACATACACGAACACGGTATGGATGCTTATGCGGACTTCCGAATGAATCAGCATTAATAAATTCAAAAGGAAACGGAGCGTTTGGCAGAACGCTCCGTTAGAATAACCTTTTCAAACTACAAACTCTCAATATTATTAAATGCCCACTATGGGGCACCTAACTTGATTATAGATATGAAAACGATTATAAACACAAAGTACGTAAAAAATTTAGCTTTCGCAGCTATGGCATTGGTCTCGATTAGCACTTTTGCCCAGGAAGAAGAGGAAGAAAAATCTAAATTCTCGTTCAGCGGAACGGTAGATGCCTACTATAGAACAAATTTGACCGCGCCAAATGGTGAAGATGCCATCGCACCTGGGTCATCTTTTGCAAATTTGGATGGATTTGCACTAGGTATGGCAAATGTTATTGCAAGCTATGATAGCGGAGATGTAGGATTCGTTGCTGACTTGGTTTTTGGTCCAAGAGGAACGGATGCCATCTTCGCATCACCAATGTATTCCGCCACTGGAGACATTGTTAATCAGTTGTACGTTTATTGGAATGTGAGCGAATCGGTGACACTTACCTTTGGAAACTTCAATACATTTTTAGGTTATGAAGTAATCTCACCTGCTGCTAACTTCAACTACAGCACCTCTTATTTGTTTTCCTATGGCCCATTTAGCCACACAGGCTTGAAAGCCGATTTTGATTTGGGCAACGAATGGAGTGCCATGCTTGCAGTAATGAACCCAACTGATTTGACCGAATTGAATGGTACCGGGGATTACGCCGTTGGTGCACAGCTAGGATATTCCGGTCAATTTTTGAACCTACTTTATAGTCAAGGTGGATTTGAAATTGATTATACCGGTGGTTTTGATGTCACCGAGCACTTCTTTTTAGGTATCAATGCCGCTCACTTTAGCCAAGAAGACGATGGTGGAAGTTTTACCGGTGTTGCGCTGTATCCACAATTGGCCACCTCTGATAATTTTACAATTGGTTTAAGAGGTGAGTATTTTATGGAAGGGGATTTCTTTGGCGCCATTGGTGCTTCTGACGCTGATGGTGATTCTAGCGTTTTGGCATTGACATTGACAGGAAGTGCGACTATTGGGGATTTGATCCTCAAACCAGAAATTCGATTGGATAGCGCATCTGAAGATGCTTTTATTGACAACGACCTTGCCCCAACATCAAGTTTGGCATCAGTACTTTTTGCTGCAATCTATTCCTTTTAACAAGTTCTGACTAATGTGATTAAAAGCCTTGCTCCCATGGGAGTAAAGGCTTTTTTAATCCTTTTTAAAATCTTTCACTCCTGCTCTCACATTAGTTCTCAAATAATTTTGCCTTGGCACTAGAGGGCAGGAGTACTTTTTATTGTAAACGCAATATGGATTAAATGCCCTATTAAAATCTATAGTGATGCTATCGCCCGAAGGCACTTCCAATTCAATATAACGCCCTCCACCATAAGTTTCGTTGCCATTGGTTTCATCTAGAAATGGTAAAAACAAATAATCCCCAACCTCCGCTTCACCCTCATCAGCGCTTCTATAAATCTCCAGTTGATGGGATTTCCCATTGAGTTCAAAATGTGCTATTCCAAAAACCACCTCATTTCGTTGTTCATCTGTTGTGGTGCTCATCTTAAATGGAATCGCATCTGGTGTACGTTCCAAGACCGCGTTCACCACATATGTAGTATCTGCGTTATAATATTCAAGACCCTCAAAATCCTTACGGAACCTATCCGGTAGCGGAGATGCCTCAGGATCCTTGAACATAGCGTCATATTTGGATTGAAATTCCAAAATCCCTTTCATTTTCTCGGAAACACCTTCAATTGCCAGCGGTTCGCCATGGAATTTCTTATCCGATTTACATGCAATTAGTAAACCAATGGTCAAAAGTAGAATAAACCTCATCAAATCTATTTTTACATAAAAGTAGCGTAAATGAAATTGATTGGTACCTTAGCACTCCACATAATCCATTTTACAATGTTCAAGTATCTATTTGCCTTTACGCTGCTTATTTTATCCACTTCTTGCAATCAACAGAAAACACCTGAGACCAAAGAACAGAAAGCACCTGAGCAACCTCAACGACACCGCCCAATATTGGAACCAAATAGGTACAATGTGGCTTTTTTAATAATGGACGGTGTTTACAATACGGAGTTTACAGCGCCTTATGATATTTTTCAACACACACAATACCGCGAAGGTATAAAAGCAATGAACACCTTTACAGTAGCCAACACCTTAGATCCCATTACCTCTTTTGAAGGTGTACGCATTCTTCCTGATTTCGATTACACCAGAGATAGCATTCCGCATATTGATATTTTGGTTGTGCCCAGTGCAGAACATCATTTGGACAGCGATCTTGAAAATACCGTAATGTTGGATTTTGTTAAAAACACCAGCGAAAATGCGACGTACGTCACTTCACATTGTGATGGTGCTTTTGTTTTGGCAAAAACAGGAATCCTGGACAATGTCGCGTCCACCACATTCCCTAGCGATATCCCAAAGTATAAAAATATGTTCCCTCACTTGGATGTCAAGGACCAGGTTTTATTCGTGCATGATGGCAAGTTTATTACTTCTGCTGGAGGTGCAAAAAGTTTTGAGGCAGCGCTCTACTTATGTGAGTATTTATATGGTAAGGAAATTGCCCAATCGCTGGCCGGCGGTTTAGTCATTGAGTGGGATTTGGATTCAGTGCCTAAGTTTATTGCTCCTTAACTTTATAACGGGCATCTTTTAAATACTTAGACACCAACGTATTGAATCTTGGATCAATTTTTAATAGGGCGGTATGCTGCAGACCATAAAGTTTTTCTGTGTTGTCAAATCCTTTTTTCAAGGCTTCTTCCAAGTAAAATAAGGCCGTTCCAAAATCTTCGTTTTTACAACTTAATGAAATGACCTTGAGATAATATTCAAAATTTTCAGGTTCCAAAATAGTCTTGAGCATATACAAGAAAGCAAGGGCGTCTTCATCAATCAAGGCTTCTGACACTACCAAATCAATATTGTCTTCCGCTAAGGCATTTACAAAGCCCAATAATCGATGACCCATCTGTTTTTCAAACGGATTGGAGCCATTTATAAATTTCTCGATTTCTTCCCTTTGAAAATTCCACCATCCCAAATTGTTGAAATTATATGTCACTAAATCTTCATCCATATAATACAGGAAATCTTCCTTGAGCAATGATTCCTTTAAAAAGGCAGCATTTTCGCCTCGTTTCATGCTTTTGTAAACCTTATTCCTTCGGATATCCTTTTGAACCATACGAAGTGAGTCCAAATTTTGATGCGCTGCATAAACTCCAAACATTTCCCCAATAAATTGCTCAGCTTCCAACAATTGCATTGACCCTTTTAACTGGTTTGCTTTTAAAAGATCATTAGTAAATGCTTTTCGAATGTATGTGGAATCCTTTTTGGCAACTCCTTTTCGCATTGCTGAAATGGTAAGGAATTGCAATGCTCTTTGCAAATATTCTGGATCAGGCCATAACCTCTCGGCTTCATGAATCAAAAGCTGATTTGGGTATCGTAATCGCTCAAGGACTTTTTCAGATTTCAATAAATCTGGATAGTTGTAATTTTCCTTGTTAACGATTCCGATAAAATGGAATGGCTGTCTAACATTTAGAAGTTCAGTATTCGTAATTGCCGCTCCAATTGAAATGGCTCCACTCACCGTTTTTGTGAATATGGGTAATAGATTGGCGAACCTCCCTCCTGAATTTGCACCTGCGCTATAAATTCTGGATCTTTGGATGGGCAAATAATCCAAGACCTTTTTCAGGGCCCTTGTTGCAATGACTACGTTTCCTGACAAAGAAACGCTATCACGCACCTGTGGCGCCATAAGCACATAACCCTCTTTTTCGGCTGCGGCAATAAACATGGACAGCGCTTGGGTTTGTTTCCCATTCATGTCCACAACCATAAGCAACGGCCATTGCTTATCTGTTGAAAAAGAAGTGGGCAAATATAAGGCGTAGGTATCTTGCAGGGAATCATTTACGGGAAGCGCATCCAATACAGCTCCCTTTTTTAAAACCATTTCTTGAGCAAAACCTAGCTGAAGCGTGCACGAAATTAAGAGAAGTAGCGTGAGATTTTTTTTCATATTCCTTTCACAACAAAAACCCCGCCAAAATATATTTGAGGCTTGGTCACTTAAAATTAATCTAAAAAGATCAGTAAACCTTGCCATTTTTTATCGGAGCATTGGAAATTACATCTGACAATACAATATGTGTACGACATTCTCCGTAAACAATAAGTTGATCAATAAACTTCTCAAGATGGGATTGATCCTTTAGCACTACCTCCATTATGATATTTTCATTCCCCGTAATTCTATAGCAGTTTACGATTTCCTGGAAAGAATCCACCTTATTTAAAAAGGGTTTTAGTTTACCCACAAAAGCACGAAGCATTATGATTGCTTTTAATTGATGCCCGGCCATAGTATAAGAAACCTTGGTGTCATAACCCTGTATAATACCTAGGTCTTCCATCTTTTTAACACGCTCCGCTACTGCCGGTGGAGTCAACCCAATCGCTCTCCCAATGTTCGCAAAAGTATCTCGGGCATTCTCTTGTAGACGGGCAAGTATTTGCCAGTTTAACTCATCGATTTTCATTCTTAAAGATTATGCTGTGTTTAATTTCTAAAATAAAGCATATGAATTGTTTTACCTTCGATTCCAAAGTTAAGTTATCTTTTTGATATGTAATTTTATAGTAGAAAATTGCTTTTGAAAAAATGGAGAGACAATCATTAAATTCTCTTACGGTTTATAGACAATCACTGGTTTTAAAAGACTTAAGTGAAGCAATTGCCGTTTACTTCGCCAGAAACCGTGAATTTCTTTCCTTTAGGAAAATTGAAAGTTTCAGGGATGATGTTACCCAATCCATATTAGCGGATGCTGAACAGATTACCAAGGAGGTAGAACAAATTGCCTTGAGTAATTCCTATTCTGTTAAAATGCGTAGTCTTTCATTTATCAATATCATGACACGTAACATTCTTGCTTATTGCAATGGCTTGGAGCGAGATGGTGTCAAGGAAAAAGAATACTTGAACCTTCTTCGCCGAGAAATCAAGATTTTTAGAGTTTCCTTTAAAAAGTGGAAGAAATCTTTCCAGAACGGAAATCAATAAACACACAATTACATATTTCTTCTGTATTGCCCGCCCACTTGGAAAAGGGCTTTGGTAATTTGGCCTAAACTGCACACTTTGGCCACCTCCATCAATACTTCAAAAATATTCTCGTTTTGAACGGCTTTGGATTGCAATTCCTTCAATACTTCTTCCGCATAGGACTTATGTCCTTTATGCAAATTTACCAAGGTGTTGATTTGGTTTTGTTTCTCATCATCAGTAGCCCTAATGACCTCCGCCGGTAACACCGTAGGAGATCCTTTGGAGCTCAAAAAGGTGTTCACGCCAATAATTGGATACCCCCCGGTATGCTTTAGGGTTTCATAGTGCAAACTCTCCTCTTGTATTTTGGAACGCTGGTACATCGTTTCCATGGCCCCTAAAACACCTCCTCTTTCCGTAATCCTATCAAATTCCACCAACACGGCTTCCTCAACTAAATCCGTTAATTCCTCAATTATAAAGGAACCTTGCAAAGGATTCTCGTTTTTGGCCAATCCCAGTTCCTTGTTTATGATCAATTGAATGGCCATAGCTCTTCGCACAGATTCTTCGGTGGGTGTTGTTATGGCCTCATCATAGGCATTTGTGTGTAGAGAATTGCAATTATCATATATCGCATATAATGCCTGAAGAGTAGTTCTGATGTCGTTGAAATCTATTTCTTGAGCGTGTAAACTACGTCCAGAAGTTTGAATGTGATATTTCAACATTTGCGCTCTTGGATTGGCGCCATATTTTTCTTTTAGTGCCTTGGACCATATCCTTCTGGCAACCCGACCAATAACCGCATACTCAGGATCCACGCCGTTGGAGAAAAAGAACGATAAGTTAGGTCCGAACTTATTGATGTCCATACCTCTACTCAGATAATACTCTATATAAGTAAAACCATTGGACAATGTAAAGGCAAGTTGGGTTATTGGGTTGGCTCCGGCTTCAGCGATATGATAGCCAGATATTGAAACGGAATAGAAATTACGAACTTCATTGGCAATAAAATACTCCTGCACATCTCCCATAAGCCTCAAGGCAAATTCCGTGGAAAAAATACAGGTATTCTGGGCTTGGTCTTCCTTTAAAATATCCGCTTGGACCGTTCCCCTAACCTGAGTCAATGTTTCCTTTTTGATAATATCATATACATCTTTTGAAAGCACTTGATCCCCGGTTACCCCTAAAAGCATTAATCCCAAACCATCATTCCCTTCCGGAAGATCACCAGCATATTTTGGCGGTTCCATATTCCGGTCTTTGAAAATCTTGGTCATCTGCTTTGCAACTTCCTTTTCAAGACCATGCTTTTTAATGTACTTCTCACAATTTTGATCTATTGCCGCATTCATAAAATAGGCAAGCAACATTGGTGCAGGACCATTGATCGTCATACTTACGGAAGTCATGGGGTTGCTTAAATCGAAGCCAGAATACAATTTTTTCGCATCGTCCAAACAACAAATGGAAACCCCAGCATTGCCTATCTTTCCATAAATATCAGGTCTATAATCTGGGTCGCTACCGTAAAGTGTTACCGAATCAAATGCCGTTGACAGCCTTTTTGCCGGCATGTCCAGACTCACATAGTGAAATCTGCGATTGGTTCTTTCCGGCCCACCTTCTCCAGCAAACATTCTTGTAGGGTCCTCTCCTTCCCTTTTAAACGGGTACAATCCTGAAGTAAAGGGAAATTCCCCGGGAACATTTTCCTGAAGACACCATTGAAGTACATCTCCCCATGCTTTGTATTTGGGCAATACCACTTTGGGTATTTTTTGCTGTGACAATGAAAGTGAATGTGTCTGTATATTAACTTCCTTACCACGCACTTTGAATGAATAAACATCTTTTTTGTACCGATCTAGTTTGTCCTTCCATTTTAGGATGGTTTCCCAATGATGCGGGTCCAAATTCATTTTCACTTTATCAAATTCCTTAACCAAAAGCGACACTAGGAGTTTATCATCTGGATCTGAGGCATAGTCCAACATAACTTCCTCATCGATTCCTGTTTTGTTGAGTAGTTTAACGGCAGCTTCATTTTCATCCATCCCAATAACGGAGGTTAGTGAAAGAAAGATACCGTACAATTTTTGGGCAATAGCAGCTTGCACTTTAACCTTGGCATCATAAGACCTATTGTTCTCCGAAATTTCTGAAAGGTATCTCGTTCGTGCCGGTGGAATCACAAATATCTTCTCAGACATCTCTTCAGATACCTGGAAGGTTGATTTTAAATTGGTATTTGTTTTCTCAACCAATACCTCCATGATCTTCTGGTAAAGTTGATTCATTCCTGGGTCATTGAACTGGGAAGCAATGGTTCCAAAAATCGGTAATTGATCCTCAGGTGTTTCCCAAAGACCGTGATTTCGCATATATTGTTTTTTGACATCGCGAAGTGCATCCAATGCTCCTCGTTTATCAAATTTGTTAATGGCAACAACATCTGCAAAATCCAACATATCGATTTTTTCCAACTGGGTAGCGGCACCAAATTCAGGTGTCATCACATAAAGAGAAACATCGCTATGTTCCAAAATCTCTGTGTCTGATTGCCCAATCCCTGAGGTTTCCAAGATAATTAGGTCGAAATCAGCAGCCTTGAGGACATCAACGGCCTCTGCTACATGTTTGGATAATGCCAAGTTGGATTGTCGCGTAGCCAGGGACCTCATATATACCCTTTTGTTGTTGATGGCATTCATACGAATACGATCGCCCAACAATGCACCCCCTGTTTTACGTTTCGAAGGATCAACAGAAACAATTCCTATTTGCTTATCCTCAAAATCATAAAGAAACCGTCGTACAAGTTCATCCACCAAACTCGATTTCCCAGCTCCGCCGGTTCCCGTTATTCCAAGTACAGGGACATTTCCTTTTTCACTCTTAAATTGAGATTGGTAACTTTTAAATTCATCATATCGGTTCTCCGCCAATGAAATCAATCTTGCCAAGGTGTTGACATTTTTACCCTTTAGCTCATCCTTCAAAGATTTATCCTTGGATGTCACCAATTCAGGAACCGGTAGATCACATCTTTGTACTAAATCATTGATCATGCCCTGAAGTCCCATTTCCCTACCATCATCCGGGGAATAAATTCGCTCGATTCCATATTCCATCAGATCTTTTATTTCTGACGGTAATATGACACCGCCGCCGCCGCCAAAAATCTTGATATGACCTGCACCCCGCTCTTGCAATAAATCATACATGTATTTGAAGTATTCATTATGACCTCCCTGATAGGATGTCATGGCTATGGCATTAGCATCTTCTTGAATTGCACAATCGACCACCTCAGAAACACTGCGGTCATGACCCAAATGAATCACTTCAACCCCAGTAGATTGAATGATTCTTCGCATAATGTTAATAGCTGCATCATGCCCGTCAAACAATGAGGCTGCAGTAACTATCCTTACTTTGTTTTGGGGCTGGTAGGGCGTGGATTGTTTCATTGACAATATTGACTCATATTTTGCTATGCAATTTACAGAAAATGCAGGTAAAATAAGGTTTCGTTTCGAATTTTATAAAAATTCACTCCAACTCGGTATCCTTTTTTTGAATATCATAATTTTACGAGGTAAACACTATCAATGAAACTAACCATTCTCATATCATGTCCGGATCAAGCGGGAATAATAAGTTCCGTGACCCAATTTTTATTTTTGAAAAATGGGAATATCGTTTATTTGGACCAACACGTTGATAAGGAGGCTGGCGTCTTTTTTATGCGATTGGAAAGCGAGTTTACCAATGGAATTTCCCTGACCAGTTTTAGAACAGATTTTGAGCATAACATTGCCAATGAATATCAGATGGAATGGAGTATTTATGAAGATGGTATTAAACCAAAAATGGCCATATTCGTATCCAAATACAATCATTGCCTTTATGATTTATTAAGTCGCTACAATTCTGGGGAATTAGAGGTGGAAATCCCGTTTATTTTGAGTAATCATGACGATCTCAGCTATGTTGCCGCGCAATTTGAGATACCTTATTTCTATGTGCCATTTACGAAAGATATCCGAAGTGAAGCGGAACAAGAACAGTTAAAATTGTTAGCTGAGCATCAAATTGATTTTATTGTTTTGGCGAGATATATGCAAATTGTTTCCCCTACTATTATCAATGTATATCCGCATAAGATCATAAATATCCACCATTCGTTTTTACCCGCATTTGCAGGGGCCAAACCTTATCATGCAGCATTTAAGAGAGGGGTAAAAATTATTGGAGCAACTAGCCATTATGTTACGGAAGAATTGGATGCAGGACCAATCATAGAACAGGATGTAGCCACAGTTTCACATTCGCATTCCATTAAGGATTTTATCGCCAAAGGAAGAGATTTGGAGAAGATTGTGTTATCCAGAGCAGTTCATCTTCATGTTGCCCGTAAAACAATCGTTTACAATAATAAGACCGTAATCTTTTCCTAAAAAATAGGTGTTATTTAGCTGATATTAGGACGTTAAACCGTAACTTATCTTCAACTATAAAACACTGAAACATGAAACGATTATTATGTTTCGTCCTATTATTCCAATTAATGGGATGTAACGAGCTACAACAAGTAGTCAATCAATTGCCTCAAGGAACCACTATTGGAGAAGCTGAAATTGCCCAAGCCTTAAAAGATGCATTAAACCAAGGTATTGAAAGGCAGGTGAACAAATTGGCGGGAAAAGATGGTTTCTTTAAAAACCAACTGGCAAAAATCCTACTACCGGAGGAACTAAAAAAAGTTGAGAAAACCTTACGTGATGTTGGCCTAGGAAATTTGGCCGACGAGGGCGAAAGAGCACTGAACCGGGCTGCCGAAGATGCGGTGGACAACGCAATGTCCGTATTTGTGGAGGCTGTGAAAGGCATTAGCTTTGCCGACGCACGTGATATTCTTATGGGTTCTGATGATGCGGCTACGGCATATTTAAGGAGGACTACAGAAACACGACTTTACAATAAATTCAATCCTGTAATCGAAGATTCCTTTAAAAAAGTAGGTGCTGATGTGGTCTGGAGAAACATTATTACCAAGTATAATGCCCTACCCTTGACTACGGATGTAAATCCCGATTTAACAGACTATACGACTAAGGAAGCTTTGGACGGCGTCTATAAAATGATAGCGGTGGAAGAGAAGGAAATTCGCACAAAAATTGCGTCTAGAACCACTGAATTGTTAAAAAAGGTGTTTGCTTTGCAAGATTAATTATAAAATTTTCATAATAATGCAATAAGATTCAGGATTATTCGTTATTATCACAACAAAACAAGACAATTTTAACAAATTCCTAAAGTTAAGTTAACCTTGATCCAAAGGTTAAAACGGAGTTTTGTAGCAAGTTATCTGAGTTAGCATTTTTTTGAGTTAGTTAGTTTAAAACCGGCGCGTGCGCCGGTTTTTTCGTTTATCGAATTATTAGGATCGATGAATAAATTCCAACATTAAACCAACAAAATCATTTGATTCTAAAAGTAAGTTATTATCGGGGCTTACGGTTTTTAAAGTTTTTTTAACATTTCGACCCTACATAATTGGTAATTTCAAGGGAGGCTAATTCACTAATCATCACATGGGTCGGTTCGGTACTATCATATTACTGCTTGTAATGTCGTGCACATTATGTATGGCAAACTCAAGTCGTATCCCGGAGAGTCCCGAAAACATATCTTTCAATTTCCCAGCACAGGATTCCCTTGATTGGGCTGATTACTACTATAACATCCATAGATACAATCGAGCGCTAACACTCTATGAAAAAAATCTAGAGAATACATCCGCAGACAAAATTCACATATTAAAACGAATAGCATTAAGTGAAGCCGCCCTAGAACATCCGGAAGCTTCCACGCAATTTCTAAACGAATACCTTCAAGAAGAATTCAACCCTAACTTTCTACTTAATGAAGGTTTTGACCCCATAAGGACCACCTCAGAATTTAAAGCAATTTCAGACCGGGTTATTCCAAGAGTAACTATTTGGTCCTTGATATATCTATTTGTTGCCATAGTAGGGTTTTATGTAGTTATCATTATTTGCTTTAACAAACAAATACATCGAACTCCACGTTTCTTAATCGCTGTTTTCATTTTCCTTCACTCATTTTTCATACTTCATATTGCCATTAATAGTGCGAGCTATAACTTACAATATCCACACACCTATTTGATGACGACTTGGGCGTCCTTTCTATATGGTCCTTTATTGTATTTATATTTCAAATCTACTTTACAGAAATATCAATTAAAGCTGCGGGACTTGCTTCATTTGACACCCACATTAATTCTACTTGGTTTTTTAACCATCAATATTTATCTAAACAGTCATGACACCAAATTAGAATTGATGTTACAGCGTATCCAAAATGGGTTAAACCCACAGGATTCCAACAGGTTGATTCTATTGGTAGTTTTAAAAATCATATCCTTAACTGTATATGGATATTTCATCGGCAGGGTATACCGCAAGGGCAGAAAAGAAAAACTATTACAGCAAAAGAAGCTGATATGGCAAAAAAACGTCTATCATATCCATATCCTTTATGTAATTACGTATACCGGATACGGTATTTTAATATCCAATCAGTTTAATTCCGGGGCACTATTTGATATCTCGGTAGCTACAATGGCCATGATGGTTTTATATGTTGGCTATTCCGCCAACATTCAACCCGATGTCTTCAGTGGTGCATATGCCTATACGAACCGCTTGTTTCCTAAATACCAAAAATCCGGGCTTACTCCCAGTCTATCGCTTGAACTCAAACAGAATTTGTTGATTCTTTTTGGAGAAGAGAAAATTTATAAGGAAAACAATATAAATCTGGACATGGTTGCCCAGCGATTAAACACCACACGACATAATACCTCACAGATCATCAATGAGCACTTTGAAGTGAGCTTTCATGAATTTGTGAATATGTACAGAATTCAAGAAGCAAAGCAACTCTTATTGGAGGACAAAGCGCGAAGATTGAATATTATAAATGTAGCCTACGAGGTTGGCTATAACAACAAAGTGACTTTCAATAAGGCTTTTAAAAAAGATACGCAGCTTACGCCGTCTCAATATCAAAAAAGCGTAATGCGCTATTAATTAAAATAATTGTGCAATGGTAAAGGTTTATCAGGGTTAGCCTTCTTAATACAACTTACATATTACTTTAAAGGATAAGCAGTCTATCGTTTCCTATAATAGTCGGTCTACATAGGTGCAGTTGAATTAGTCATCAATACATACGGTAGGCTGTTTATCTTTTCAGTCCTTGCACTAATGATCACTTTAACCTATTTATTAAACTTTCCCAATTTTTTGAATGTAACTGGACTACACTGTTAAATTTTAGATAAAGTACCTGGTTTTTAGTTGAATACACTACAAACCAATAATCCAAAGCCTGTTTTTGAACGTATCTTTGTTATAACAAATCTTAGTTATGAAAAATCAGTATTGTAAAGTTGGGGCAGTTACCCCAATCACCAGCGGGGCCCAGGCAGTCTCGGTTTTGGAATTCAGGTACCAACAATTTATTGAAATGGCTGCTGATGCCGCTTATATCAATACCAATTTGGGTGAATTTTTTAAGCGCAAAGCCCAAAGCATTCAGAAGGTCTTGGAAAACTTAGGCTAATCTCCAAAGCGTTTATGCAATTCCATTTCCATCTCATTTTGGATGGTTTTGGCTTGTTGTGCCGCTTTGTTGGCAAAATCTTTGGCCTGAGAAGCATAAAGAATACCTCTTGACGAATTCACCAATAGTCCCACATCCTTAGTAATACCATATTTGCAGACCTCCTGCAAACTTCCCCCTTGCGCACCTACCCCAGGAACCAACAGGAAACTTTCTGGTATTATTTCCCTTATCTCCTTTAGATAAATCGCTTTCGTAGCGCCTACAACATACATTAAACGTTCTGAATTCTCGTAGTCCCTAGAAGTTTTCAAGACTTGTTTATAGAGCTCCAAGCCCTCAGTAGTTCTAGTTTGAAAATCAAAAGCCCCTTGATTGGAAGTTAATGCCAATAAAATCGCATGCTTATCTTCAAATGTCAAAAACGGCTCAACAGAATCACGCCCCATATATGGAGCTATGGTCACCGCATCAAAATTCATGGTATCAAAAAACGCCTTTGCATAGCGTGTTGAAGTATTTCCAATATCCCCACGTTTAGCATCTGCTATCGTGTACATATCAGGATGTTTTTCATTTAAGTAATCCATGGTCTTTTCCAAGGACCGCCACCCCGCAATGCCATAAGCCTCATAAAACGCAATATTTGGCTTATAGGCTACGCAATAGGAATGTGTAGCGTCTATTATTGCCTTATTGAATTCAAATATAGGATCCTCCTCTTTTAGTAAATGTTCAGGAATCTTATCCAAATCCGTATCCAATCCCACACAGAGAAAGGAATTCTTGGATTTGATTTGGGCTATTAAGTGTTCTATTTTCATTCTTGATTCTAGGAGGTAATGGTAGTAACCAGGACGTACTTTAAATTGGATTTAAAAAATCTCAGAAGCTTCCTTCAATTTTTCAGTGTTTTCAACCAACATCAACTCATCAATTATCTTTTGGATATCTCCATTGATGATATTCTGAAGATCATAGAGCGTCAACCCTATTCTGTGATCCGTAACCCTACCTTGTGGGTAATTGTAAGTTCTAATTTTTGCTGAACGATCACCGCTACTTACTTGTGAATTACGCTTAGCAGCATCCTCTTCTTGTTTTTTGGCCAATTCCAAGTCGTACAATCTGGATCGTAACACTTTAAAAGCTTTCTCTTTATTCTTATGTTGCGATTTTTGATCCTGACATTGTGCGACCAATCCGGTTGGAACATGCGTAAGACGTACCGCAGAGTATGTGGTATTTACAGACTGACCACCTGGGCCTGAAGAACAGAAGTAATCAATTCGGACATCTTTGGGGTCTATCTGAACATCAAAATCCTCTGCTTCCGGAATTACCATAACCGTTGCCGCACTGGTGTGTACCCTCCCTTGTGTTTCGGTTTGTGGTACGCGTTGCACACGATGCACTCCAGCTTCAAATTTTAGGGTGCCATAGACATCCGCGCCACTCACTTCAAAATGGATTTCCTTATAACCCCCACTAGTGCCTTCACTTAAATCCATAATATTGGTCTTCCACCCTTTGGATTCGCAATATTTAGCATACATCCGATAGAGGTCTCCAGCAAAAATACTGGCTTCATCACCACCAGTTCCAGCCCTGATTTCCATTACAACATCCTTTTCATCCTCAGGATCTTTGGGTATCAAAAGAAATTTTATTTCTTCTTCCAACTTCGGCAACCCTTCTTTGGCCTCATCCAACTGCATTTTGGCCATTTCCACCATTTCCTTATCGCTTCCATCGGCTATGATTTCCTCAGCTTCCGTAATGTTATTGGTAAATCCAATGTATTCCTCTCTTTTGTCTACAAGTACCTTTAAATCCTTGTATTCTTTGTTGAGTTTTACGTAGCGTTTTTGGTCTGCAATGATATCGGGTTGGATAATAAGGTCAGAAACCTCATCAAAACGTTGTTTTACAATGTTGAGCTTGTCTAGCATAAATCAATCCGCGTTAAGCTGCGAATTTACAATTTTTGATTGGATTGTTTCAGGCAGGAAACTGTGCTAATTCCCAACGAAGGTGGTACCTAAAGTGATGATGTAAGCGTTGAGCCCATCGCTGCGGTCATAACGATTAAATCGAAGATCAATACTTTTCAATCCAAAGGTTAATAGTTTAGCATTCGCCAGAATATCCTTGTATTGGATACCCATGCCATATTGATGCGCATCATATGCCGACAAATCGTAATCCGAGGTATAAAACTGAAACGTGGAAGACGCGACTTCCTTTGCATAAAAGTAATCCGCAGCAGACTGGGTATAAAATCGATAGGTAGGAAACAACACAAATTTATCAGATAACCTTACAGGCGCCTCTATACTTGCAGTATGCGAGGTAAGGCCCCAATCATCCCAATAATAACGATAGTACGTTCTGAGAATCACTACATCATTCAAAAAATAGTTCAATCTACCACCAACAGGAATCTTCAATCTTTTTTCCGGTAATCGCTCAACGTCATCAGCCAGTTGAAAATCATCTATGAAAAATGCTTCTGTATCTCCAAAATAGACACGCTGAAATGGGGTGCTTAGCAATCCCTCCTGAGACACCAAATCCACAAACAAACCACCTTGGAGGCGTTTACCCAAAATTTGGGATAATCCGAAGGATAAGGAATAGGTATTTCTGGATTCACCAACAAATGGAACAAAATTGGGATTATACGTCCCATTACCTGAAATACGGTCATCAAAGAAACCGTCTCGCAATTCAATTGGATAAATGGCATTCCACTTGTCCAAGAAAACACGACTAATCACTGAAAACTCCGTGTTTTTTTCGTTAAAAAGTCTGGTGTAACTACCCCCAATACCAAAAGATGTATAATCGTACTCGTTGGAAAAGTACAGGTTAGCACTCCAAACCGTATTGCGATCCGCCGAACTAAATTGAATAGACGGATTAATATAGGCCAATAAGTCCTTTCTGGATTCTCCGGACGAAGCATCAAAAGGTGTGGCATTGCTATTACTACCATCAAGCGGATTTACATTACTTGAAGAAGCAGAAGTATAAGCAGATAAGCCAACATCCACTGTAAGGACACCGTCTTCGTTCATGGGCATCCGTAATACCAAACTGGAAGTCGCATCTGTTAATTCTTCAGTTCCTTCCCCACCGGTCACAGCAGCATTATTTCCTTCTTGTTCATAGAAGCTAAAAAGCATGTCGATTTCGGTGGATTCCAAAACCTTTTTAGAATAGGTAGTATTCGATTGCTGCGCAATTAACATGGTGTTCACAAGCAAAAACAGAAAAAGTAGATAACCCTTGGAAATTCCAAGTCCCTTGCCGCTAATTTGGTGTCTCTTACCCATGGAACTATTTTGACAATTCAGCAGATGCTAGTTACAACCACATCCGCCTCCAGTTTTTCCGCCGTTGGCACCAGCTGAACCCTCTCTATACAATTGAAAATTCGTTTCGAAACGCTCACAGGGCCTTGCACTTAATATCATATCAGCATCAGTGAGGTATATTTTATCATATTCCCTAACCACCACGCAGGAGCTAGCGAAAATTAAAAGGATGACTACAAGAAAGACTCTGCCCATATTTAAAATTATGGATTATTATCAAACAATATCCCTGTACTACGGTGTACTTTGTTATCCGAATCTACAACGACCACCTCCACGCCATCAATTTGATTTATAAGATGTATACCGCTGTCTCTTCCCATAATAAAGACAGCAGTTGCCAGAGCATCACATAACTCCGCATATTTCGCAAAAACGGATACACTTTGGATTCCCTTCGTGGGATAACCTGTTCTCGGATCTATGATATGGGAATATTTTTCACCATTTAACACAACAAACTTCTCATAATTGCCACTTGTTGCCACAGAAGATTCCACGACAGGCAACCAACTGAACACTTTCTCTTTGCTGAGGGGATTGGCAATACCAACTAACCATTTTTCACCAGTAATCTTTGTTCCCCAGGTGGTAAGATCACCAGAAGCATTGATTATCCCACCTTTTACTTGTTTTGAAACCAATAGTTCCTTGGCCCTATCCGCTGCATAACCTTTACCAATGGCACCAAAACCAATCCTCATCCCCTTTTCTGAAAGGAAAACCGTACGCTTATCATAATCCAAAATGATTTTGTCGTGTCCTATTTTGGAAATTGCCATTTGCACTTCGGATTCTTTTGGTGAACCTTCCATACTACCATCAAACTTCCAGATTTGATCCATGGATGCGTAGGAAATATCGAAAGCACCATCTGTAATTTCTGATATTTTTTTAGCTCGTTCTATCAGCCCAAATAACTCAGCACTGACTATTACCGGTTGTATCCCAGCATTCATGTTTATCAGGGATGTTTCAGAAGCTTCATCCCAAGAGGAAATAATGCGCTCTATCCGTTTTATTTCGGATACGGCTTCATCTATATTTATATATCCAATGTCCTCGTTGGGCGCAATCACGGTAATTTCGAATCGCGTACCCATTAATTTCATGACCCTTTTTACCGTAACATCCTCTTGCCGTTGCCCATATGACAACAGCGCAAAAAATGTTACACAAAGAACCAGGACATTCCTCATTCTATGAAGCCATCTATTAACGAAATGTAATCTTGTACGGAATTCCGTCTATTGTATCCTGTTTTACCCAAAACATTTTGTTGTTCATCCAGGACCACAACTAATGGGAAATATCCTTTTGGGTTATATTCCGCAAAAAGTGTTTTGTTCTGGCTTAATAGATCATCATCAAGTTGATTCTTCTTTTTTCGTGGAAAATCAGCGTTGTAAAGCACGTAATTCTCTAAGGCATATTCGCTAAAGGCATCCGTATCTAAAATTGTTTTTTTCAATCGTATACATGGGCCGCACCAATCCGAACCGGAAAACACCAAAACAATAGGTTTGTTTTCATTTTTGGCCATGGCCAAAGCTTCATCATAATTTGTTTGCCATTGCGCTTGAATTCCACAAGTCACTACTGCGAATAAAAAGGTCAGTACTTTCTTCATGGTTTATTTAAAGATTTGGAATTATTCAAAAACCCTAAGGTCGGTACCATTAAGCTCAGTATTGAAAACTCGTAATGGATTGCTGGTAACAGAGTTGAGAGGTGTACCGTTTTGCGCGAATCTGGAACCGTGGGTAGAGCATCTAAAAATACCTCCATCTTCGGAGATAAAACGTACTTCTTCTGTTTGTTGGTGGCTACAAATCTGACTTGCGGCAATCAAATTACCTTCCAAGTTCCTAGCCACAACAATATCGGTATAACCAAGGCTTGGTATTGATTTTACCAATATAAAGCCACCGTTGTTCGCCAAAGGAGCCGCATCTGAGGAAGTTAAATCCACAATAAAATCTACACCATCCGGTTCAGGGAACTGTTCTAAATTTTCGGAATCTGTTGAACATCCATTCAAACAAGGAAACGTAAGGGCAAATGCAGCACCTGCTCCTATACTTCGTAAAAAATCTTTTCTTTCCATAGCGTGGGGTTTATAGAAAGAACGCTATTTTGATTGGATTCGTATGCTAGTATTCAAACTTGCCGTACTCGCTTTCTATGGTCAACTTTTTGGAAGTTGCATCTTCTACACGACCAATAATCTGGGCTTCCACATCAAATTCGTTGGATATAGATATCAAATCTTCGGCAATACCTGGATTTACATATAATTCCAATCGATGTCCACAATTAAATACTTGGTACATTTCCTTCCAATCCGTACCGGATTGTTCCTGTATCAATTTAAATAAGGGTGGCACCGGAAACAGATTGTCTTTTATCACATGTAGGTTATCCACAAAATGCAAAATCTTGGTTTGTGCACCGCCACTGCAATGCACCATACCATGGATATCCTTTGTGTTGTATTTTGATAAAATCCGTTTTACAATTGGTGCATAAGTACGCGTAGGCGAAAGTACCAATTTTCCAGCATCCAGAGGTGCCTCTTCAACAGCATCTGTAAGCTTGGTGCTGCCTGAGTACACCAATTCAGCAGGAACTGATTCATCAAAACTTTCTGGGTATTTTTCGGCCAAATATTTTGAAAATACATCATGTCTTGCCGAAGTCAATCCGTTACTCCCCATTCCACCATTGTACGATGATTCATAGGATGCTTTTCCATAGGAAGACAAGCCCACAATAACATCTCCCGATTTAATATTGGCATTATCAATAACCTTGCTACGTTCCATTCTTGCAGTAACCGTGGAGTCCACAATTATGGTCCGCACCAAATCCCCTACATCCGCGGTTTCACCTCCTGTAGAATGTATTGTGATTCCATGTTCCGATAAATCCGAAATCAATTCCTCAGTACCATTGATTATAGCGGAAATAACCTCCCCTGGAATCAAATTCTTATTTCTGCCAATGGTAGAAGAAAGCATAATGTTGTCGGTAGCCCCAACGCAGATCAAATCGTCAACATTCATTATCAAGGCATCCTGAGCTATACCTTTCCAAACAGATAAATCCCCGGTTTCCTTCCAGTACATATACGCTAACGAAGATTTGGTTCCAGCCCCATCCGCATGCATCACCAGACAATGTTCCTCACTCCCGGTTAGATAATCCGGTACTATCTTACAAAAAGCCTTCGGAAAGAGTCCTTTATCAATGTTCTTAATGGCATTATGAACATCTTCCTTGGATGCCGAAACCCCTCTTTGGGCGTATCTTTTGCTAGTTTCTGAGGACATAATCAGGTTTTCGGCAAAAATAGGGAAACTGGGTTTTATGTCATCCGGATTTACAACAATTCTGCAGGGGAATGCTCCATGTAATCCGTTTCCCAGATTTTATTGGTAGTAGGTTGGTCAACATTTCCGCCAGAGAGTATTACCACTATTCTTTTTTTGGTCGAAACTCCTTTTAACCAATGTACGACCCCGCCCATTGTCATTGCACTGGTAGGTTCAATTCTACATTTCAGGAGATGGGTCAGCCATTGGGTCCAATACACCATATCCGCTTCAGAAACTTCATGAAATCCATCAAGACGCTTCAAATATTCAAATGTAATATCTCCAACAGCCATCGTCATGGCACCATCAGCCAAGGTATTTGGAATCCCCGGTAGTCTTTGAATGATGCCTGTCCGCAATGATTCTGCTGCATCATTGGCATTTAATGGTTCAACACCGTGTACTTCTGTTTTGGATGACAGTCCTTTAGTAGCAATATAGGTTCCAGAAACTAATCCGCCACCACCGCATGGTGCAAAAATGGCATCAATTGCCTCCAATTCAGTTAAGGCTTCAAATGCCGCGGTTCCCTGACCACAGATTACCTGTTTGTGATTGTACGGCGGAATCCAATACGTTCCAGGTTCATTAGCTGCCTCTCGTACCTTGACATCAGTGATATCCCTAGTTTCACTTAGTACTACCTTGGCCCCATAGGACTTTGTAGCTTGTATTTTAACTTTTGACGCGTATTCAGGCATGAATATAGTGGCGGGAATACCAAACTGTCTTGCCGCAAAAGCCACTGCTTGGGCATGGTTTCCAGAACTATTGGCTACAATTCGTTCAGGTGGCTCACCGTTTTCCAATAACCAAGCAAGGGTATTGCAACCACCCCGAGCCTTGAAGGCACCTATTTTTTGAAAATTCTCTGCCTTGAAATACACTTCATGCCCCAACCATTGGTTTAAAAGTTCTGATGTAAGAATTGGGGTTTGGTGAACAAATTTTGAAATACGGGATTTTGCTTTTTCAATATCTTTTAAATCCAACGCCATGTCTGGTTATTTTTTAAATAAGAGTTCAGCGTATTTCGTTAGAGGCCACAAATCATCGGATATCAGTTTCTCCAAACTATCCGATTGTTCTCGAATAGAATCAAAATAAGGTTTTACATCTTGACAATATGCTTGTGCTCGCTTGTTAATTGTGGAAAGACCATTTGCACGTCTGCGACTGGCCGTCATTTCATCGGTTAACTTTTTGATTTCGGAGAGATGTTCACCTATTTGCTCCAGAATATTCAATTGGTTTTCGGCCACTTTGTTATATGCGGCGCCGTAAACTTCCTTTAATCCAGTAACATTCTCCAAAAGGACATTCTGATATCGTACTGCGGCTGGAATGATATGATTATATGCCATTTCACCTAGCACGCGACCTTCAATTTGCAGATGCAGGATGTACGCTTCCAATTCCACTTCTTGATGCGCCTTTAGCTCTACCTCACTCATCACCTGCATCTCATTGAACAAAGCGATACTTTCTTTGGATGTTAGTACCTGCAGCGCTTCCGGGGTATTTTTATTGTTACTGAGCTTTCTTAGTCTCGCTTCGTCTTGCCATTCCGTACCATATCCATCGCCATCAAATCGAATACGTTTTGAAGTCTTGATGTATTCCCGCAAAATATTGAAAACTGCTTCATCTTTTTTCAGACTTTTCTTGTCAATCAAGGCATCAACTTCCTTTTTAAAACTGGTCAATTGCTTAGCAACAATCGTATTTAAAACGGTCATGGGTTTAGCACAATTCGTTTTGGCACCCACCCCTCGCATTTCAAATTTATTTCCTGTAAAAGCAAATGGTGAAGTACGGTTTCTGTCAGTGTTATCCAATAAGATTTCTGGAATCTTACCTACTACATTTAGTTTAAGCTCTGTTTTTTCTTGTGGCGACAGTTTTCCCTGGGAAACACCTTCCAGTTCGTCCAAAACATCACTCAACTGTTTACCAATAAATATGGAAATAATGGATGGAGGGGCTTCATTGGCCCCTAACCGGTGATCATTACTTGCCGAGGCAATTGACGAACGCAATAATTCCTCGTATGTATCGACAGCTTTTATGGTATTCACGAAAAACGTAAGGAATTGTAGGTTTTTCATTGGCGTGCTCCCTGGACTCAGTAAATTGACACCAGTGTCTGTGGCCAATGACCAATTGTTATGTTTCCCAGATCCGTTTACTCCAGCAAATGGTTTTTCATGAAACAGCACCTTAAAATGATGTCTATCGGCTATTTCTTCCATAACATCCATTAGCAGTAGGTTATGGTCCACCGATAAATTGGCCTCTTCAAAAACAGGAGCCAATTCAAATTGATTTGGCGCTACTTCATTATGCCTAGTTTTTACCGGAATACCGAGTTTAGTGCACTGTTTCTCCAAATCACTCATAAAACTAAGCACCCTGCTTGGTATAACACCAAAATAATGGTCGTCTAATTGCTGACCTTTCGCAGCAGCATTCCCGACCATCGTCCTGCCAGTCATAATCAAATCCAATCGTGATTCGGCAAGGGCCTTATCAATCAAGAAATATTCCTGCTCCCATCCTAAGGTTGCATGTACTTTCCTCACATTTTTGTCAAAATACTGGGCAACACCAGTGGCCGCTTCATCCACAGCATGTAAGGCGCGTAAGAGCGGTGCCTTGTTATCCAATGCTTCACCCGTATAGGCTACAAATATGGTAGGAATACAAAGTGTGGTTTTATAGATAAAGGCCGGAGAAGTGGGATCCCAAGCTGTGTAGCCCCTTGCTTCAAACGTATTGCGAATACCTCCGCTAGGAAAGCTAGAAGCATCTGGTTCTTGCTGAACCAACTGTGCCCCACCAAATTTCTCCATCGCCCTTCCGTCAGAAAGTATGTCAAAAAAAGCATCATGTTTTTCAGCAGTAGAGCCTGTTAGTGGCTGAAACCAATGCGTGTAGTGGGTAGCGCCCATGGATAACGCCCAAGCTTTCATCCCCTCTGCAACTTGATCGGCAATTTTACGGTCGATTTTGGTTCCTTGAAAAATTGCGGCCTTTACTTTTTCCAGTGCTTCCTTAGTAAGAAACTGAAGCATTTTTTCTTCGTTGAAAACCTGTTGTCCAAATAGTTGAGAGCGTCTTCCGGTTTCCTCTACTGTGGTATATTCTCGATTGTTGCTTTCTGCTAATGCATCAAATCTGGTTCTTGACATGCTTGAATGTATTTGAAATACAAAACTACAATTAACAATTTAATAATAAATGATTGATATTTTACTTTTTTATCAGCATACCCCATAAATTTTAGGGGTTCGTTTAAATTTATAGACTATTTTGACATTTTAACCCTATAAAATGCATAATATTGTTTTAAACATTTATTTTTGTCACTTGAAAATTTGAGAACAAATAATTACCGTAATTATGAGCAAATCTAAATTAGAGTACATCTGGTTGGATGGTCACCAGCCAACTCAAAACATGAGGAGTAAGACTAAAATTGAAGATGATTTTAGTGGTAAACTGGAGGATTGTCCAATATGGTCATTTGATGGTTCTTCTACAGAACAAGCCTCAGGAGGTTCTTCTGACTGTCTTTTGAAACCTGTTGCCATTTACCCAGACCCAGTACGAAAAAATGGCTGGTTAATTATGGCCGAAGTTTTAAATGCAGATGGAACACCCCATGATTCAAATGCAAGGGCGACAATTGATGATGATGATAATGATTTCTGGTTTGGTTTTGAACAAGAGTACTTTTTAATGGATACCAAAACAGATTTACCTTTAGGCTTTCCTCGGGGAGGTTTCCCTGGACCACAAGGTAAATACTATTGCTCAGTTGGCGGAAGATACACCTGGGGTAGGGATTTGGTTGAAGAACATGCTGATTTATGCATCGAAGCTGGTTTAAATTTTGAAGGTATCAACCAAGAGGTTGCACCAGGCCAATGGGAGTTTCAATTGTTTGCCAAAGGCGCTAAAAAAGCTGGTGACGAGATTTGGATAGCTCGTTATTTATTAGATAGGTTGACTGAAAAGTATGGCTATTATATCGAGTACCATCCAAAACCTGTCAAAGGAGATTGGAACGGTTCTGGTATGCACGCAAACTTCTCGAACACCACATTAAGAACTTGTGGTTCGCAAGAAATCTACGAGAAAATTTGTGAAGCCTTCAGACCTGTAACTGATGAACATATCGATGTTTATGGTGAATTCAATGATGAGCGTTTAACTGGATTACACGAAACAGCCCACGTTTCCGATTTCTCATATGGAGTTTCGGATAGAGGTGCATCGATAAGAATTCCGATTATAACTGTTGAAAAAGGTTGGAAAGGATGGTTAGAAGATAGAAGGCCAGCTTCTAATGGTGATCCATACAAAATTGCAGGCCGAATTATCAAGACTGTTAAGTCAGCTGACGTATAAGCTCATAGATTAATTGTTGATTATATTTAGGAAGCCGCCCTAATAGGGCGGTTTCTTAATTTATGGTAAGGAACACAAAGGTTATATACAAGGTCAATAACACTATCCCATCTCTCCACCCCAATCGTAGTCCCTTTGGAAAAAACACCAACGGAAGTATCAAGAATGAAATACCAAGCATCCAAAAAATGTCATTGGTCAACAATCCCTGATCAACCACCGAAATTGGTGTAATTATCGAGGCGACTCCCAAAACGGCCAATAAATTGAAAATATTGGACCCAATAAGATTGCCAAGGGAAATAGCCTTCTCCTTTTTCAAAACCGCTATAACAGAAGCTGCCAATTCAGGAATACTGGTCCCAACTGATACAACTGTGATGCCAATGACGCGATCGCTGACTCCTATGTTGGAGGCCATTCCAACGGCACCATCAATCAACAATTCCGAACCACCCCATAAGGCAGTCCCACCTATTCCCAACAGAAGTACGGTCTTATATAACGGTAGCATTTCGTCATCTTCCGGCATCTCATCTTCAACTGCCTGTTTTTGAAATCGAAGTAAATACACTAGGAACAAAAACAATAACACCACAAATATGACTCCTTCGTACCGTTGTAGCGTTCCATCGAAAAAGATGAAACCAACAAACAACAACGAAGCTACCATCATTACCGGCCAATCCGTTGTATAAAAGCTCTTCCTAACATCAATACTACCTAGAATTACCGTGATACCAAGGACCAATCCCAGATTCGCGATATTGGAACCAACAACGTTTCCCAAAGCCAAATCAGGATAACCTTCCAGAGCAGCCTTTATGCTTACAATGAGTTCCGGTGCAGAAGTTGCAAATGAAACAATAGTCATCCCAATGACAATTTTTGGTATGGCTAATCTCAAGGAAAGTGCAACTGCTGATTTTAACAGCCAATTACCTCCTGCAATTAACAAAACAAGCCCCAAGAGTATAAAGAAGAAATCTTCCAATCCAGTAAATTTTGGCGTAAATATAGACCAAGATTTTATGACAGTTGATGATTTACAACCGAAATAAAAACTAAATATTTAGTTAATTAACTATTTTTATAGTTGTATAACTAAATTTATAATAGTATGTTTGGTTGAAATTCATCAATTATTCGGTTTTGTAACAAAACTTGAGCAGCAAAAAGCATCATTGAACATACATTGAACCACCATGCAAAAACTAACAAACAAGGAAGAAGAAGTAATGAAAATTTTATGGCGGCTGAAAAAGGCTTTTGTAAAAGAGGTGTTGGAACAAATGGAGGGTAACAAACCCCATTACAATACCCTATCCACCATAATAAGAAACCTGCAGGAAAAAAACTATGTGGGACATGAGGCTTTTGGAAATACACATCGATACTATCCCCTAATTACCAAAGAAGCATATCGTAAAAAGTTCATCAATACAACAATTGCTGATTTCTATGACAATTCCTATAAAAGTTTGGTATCATTTTTTGCCAAGGAAGAAAAGATATCCGTGGAAGAGCTAAAGGAAATTATTGAACTCATTGAAAAGAAAAAGTAATGGAACCCTATTTTATACATCTACTGAAATCATCTGGCATCCTGTTGCTTTTTTTAGGATGCTACTTGATCTTCTTGAAAAAAGAGACTTTTTTTGATGGCAACCGTTGGTTTCTGTTATCCGGAATTGCATTTGCCCTGTTCGCCCCTTTCATCTCCATAACTGAAGTCGTAATCTTGGATTCAAATCTGTTTTCAGGAGCAACAATCAATAATGCTCTTACAACGGGAACATCAACAGCACCTTCAACATTTAATTGGAATACAACACTTTTGGTACTCTATTTGGCGGGTGTACTTGTATTCGGCTTACGTCTTTTGGTACAGTTATGGACCATTAATCATATGATTACAAATGGCAAACTACTAAGGGAACAGTCTTTTTATCACGTTCAGACCCAAAAAACCATATCCCCGTTTTCATTTTTCAAATACTTGTTTTATCACAAAGACACCTTTAACCCCAGTGAGTTGAAATCTATTATTGCCCATGAAAAGGTACATGCCAGGGAATACCATAGTCTAGACATCCTAATAATGGAATCTCTAGTAATCTTCTTATGGTTTAACCCATTGGTCTGGTTATACCGGACTTGCCTAAAACAAAATCTGGAATTTCTGGCAGATGCGAAAAGTTGTACAACAGGTGAAGGCAAAACATTCTATCAATACCTAATGTTAAAGCAAGTGATGGGCCCAAAATCCATGACACTTGCAAATCCATTTTATAGTTCATTAATCAAAAAACGAATAGTCATGTTAAATCAAAATCACTCCAAAAAAACTAGAATGCTTAAAATGCTGGTAGTCTTTCCTGCCCTCACGCTTTTCCTTATGGCATTCAACACCAAAACTGTGTATAAAAATGAAATAGCCCAAGACAACGTTCATCCCAACATTGCGCAGGACAATTCTATTAGTGTTGTCATTGATAAAGATACTTCTGATGCGGAACTAGAACGTATCAAATCTGATTTGCAGAAAGAAAACGTTGATTTCTCCTATACAGTAGTCCACAACTCCAACAATGAAATCATAGGAATTGACTTGCACATAAGTGGTCGTGGAAAAGATGGTGATAACTTCACAGGTAGTTACAGTTCTAACTCTAATTCACCTATCAGCCCAATTTCCATGTATTATGATGGCCCTTCAAACAGTGTGTCTTTCGGAAATTCATCATACAAGAACATCCAAGTACATTCCGCAGACAACCATGCTAGTGTTAATGTGCGAGTGGATAGTGAAAATGGGCACAATGTTGAAGTTCATGAAGACATGAATCACGATACCGAAAAAGAGGGGCATGTTATTATTGAAAGATTATCCGAAGATGGAAACACCGAGAATAACATCATGATAAAACATGGTGACCAACATGATGAGATGGAATTTAGCGGTAACGACAGGAATCTAATATTTAATTATGATGGTACCGATAAGCCACTCTTTTATGTCAATGGTAAAAAAACCACAAAAAAAGAAGTCGAAAAATTAACTCCCCATGATATAGAAACCATTGAAGTACTGAAAGGCGAAAGTGCGACAAAAAAATATGGTAAGAAAGCAAAAAATGGCGTAGTGGAAATCACTACAAAAAAGCGTAATCAATAGTTAATTTTCTTCGTTTTTGACAGTTAAAAACGGTCCCATATGGGGCCGTTTTTTTTATCCACCCCCAAACGAAATCCTCAAAAACGCTCAATTTTTGAAGGTTTTCGCCCTTAGTTTTTAAAATCAGACCAAAAAGACCCCTACAATTATTACAATTTCTTATAGTATACTGACAATAACCTTACATACTATTACTTTATCGTAGAGCTTCGAATCATATTTATATCCTATATCATTTTTTTAACTACAATTATGTATGCAATTGTATTGATTTTGCCCCAAAAATTTGGAAACATGATTTCCATCATTTTATCTTAAAAAAAGTAACCGGTTAACTACATCATTTTCAACCATTAAAATCAATCATTTCAATGATCACAATTGTAAAGTTTTTGGTGATGCTGGTCGTTCAGCTCATCACTGTAATTTTTGTTTAACCTTTAAAACCAATCGCTATGCTTATAACATTAGGAATACTCATAATACTTTTAGGAATTGTTACCCTGGTTGCAAAACCCATCTTTAAAACCAGTAAACTATTGCAATGGTTTAATCCAAAGCGAAGTTTGCAAATCATAGGTGTCGGTATTTTGATGAGTGTGGTAACCGGGACGTTTTTCTATGCTGAGCCAGGTACCGCCTACGCCGTACAATATCCTTGGGGAGGTCAAAAAGCTGTCTTCAGACAAGGCATTCATACCAAGATGTGGGGTAGATTAATACCAATACAATTTGAATTGCCCATTAAATATGTTATTCCCAATTCCGAAGGTGATTTGGGAGAGCAGAGTGAATACGCTAACGTTGACGCTGCCAAGTATTGGGCGTTCAGTGATGCAGTAAAAGCAAGAATTGCTACCTCCGTAGTTATCAGTATCAATACGGACGATCAAACGCAGTTCTTATCAGTGGCAGATCGCAACAAAACTGAAAAAAACCTAATTAGATCACGTATCATTCCAAATATTGATCAGTCCATAAAAAACACCTGTAAGCTTATGGACGCGCAGGATTACATTTCAGGTCAAGCTTCAGACTTTGACCGCTATTTCAAGGATCAGTTGGAAAATGGAATGTATGTACTAGAAGAGTACTCAGCTATGGAGAACAAGGAAATCATTGGCGATTCCACTACGGTTCGGACGGTGGTGAACAAGGAAACGAAACAAAAGCGGTTTCGGATCAAAATCAAAAATGGACAACCTATTCGCGAAGAGGGAAATTCGCTTAAGGCCTATGGTTTAACTGTGGTACAAGCGGTGGTAACAGAAATCGACTGGGAAACAACTTTTGACAAACGCCTACAGTTGCAAAAGGAAGAAGTTGCGCAAACCCAATTGGAAAAACAACAAGCGGAGCGTGAGTTTTACCGTGCACAAAAAGAAAAAGCACGAGGTGAAGCTGAAAAGGCCGCAGAAAGAGCCAGACTGGAAAAAGAGCAGATCCAGAAGACCATTGCAGCGGAAACTGAAGCTAAAGTTGCGGAGTTCAATCTTGTGAAGGAGAAGAAGCAATTTGAGGTGGAAAAATACAAGGCACAAAGTAAAAAAGTGGCTGCTGATGCTGAGGCTTACCAAAATGCCAAACTTGTAAATGCCGGTCTTACCCCTCAAGAGCGTGCTGAATGGGACTATAAAACCTCGGTCGGTGTTGCCAGGGAATTAAAAGAACTCCGTCTACCCGAAATTTTTATTGAAGGTTCTGATGGTAAAAGTAACGACAACAATTTGCTGGAATCATTAATTGGTGCTGATTTGGCCAAACAGATGATGAGCAATCCAAAGAAGTAGAACCTTAGTTGCAATACCTCGCCAAATGGCGAGGTATTTTTTTATCAAAACTTTAGCAGTTGATCTAGAGTTGCTATTCACGATTTGATTATTTTACATTTTTGTAACAAATCAATCTATAAAAAGTGAAAAAAATAACAATTCTGGTTCTGTCGATTGCAGTACTTCAATCCTGTAAGAGCGAACCAAAAACTGAAGTTTCCCCAAACCTAAAAGCTGAATTTACAGCAGTTTTAGATGGCTATTATGAAGATGGCCTCAAATTATCCCCAATAAACGCAACAACGGCTGGTGACCACAGATACGACGATAGTTTCCCTAATTCACTTGCTGACGATCATATTGCGAAAGTAAAAGCATATTACGAAACATATAAGGCCAAACTCGATAGTTTTCCTGATGATCAACTTTCTTCAAGTGAGCAAATGAGCAAAGCCATTTTACAATGGGAATGTGACATTAATTTAAATGAATTCAATTACAACGCCAATCTTACGCCGATAGACCAAATGTGGTCCCCCAACCTTTTTATGGGACAATTGGCTAGTGGCTCCAGTGCGCAACCGTTCAATACGGTAGAAGATTATGAAAATTGGATGAAACGAGTGGATGGCTATTTGGCGTGGCTTTCCAGTGCGCAAGAGCGGATGCGACAAGGCATGGAATCCGGACACGTCCTTCCCAAATCCCTAATTAAGAAAGTGTTACCACAATTGCAGTCGCAAACCGTAAAAAACGTAGACCAACACTTGTTCTTTTCCCCCATCAAGAATATGCCCGCGGATTTTTCTGAAGCGGACAGAGAAAAATTGACAAATGCATACGAAAGCATGATTCTGGAACGCATTGTTCCAGCATATGAGAACCTTCATACATTCATGGCGAACGAGTATATGGATGCAGGACGTGAATCTAGTGGAATCCAAGGAGAACCTGATGGTGACGCCTATTATGCACACCAAATTAAGCGCTACACCACAACGGATATGACTGCAGCTGAAATCCACGAATTGGGCTTAAGCGAAGTAGCCCGTATTCGGTCAGAAATGGAAAAAATCAAAGATCAGGTTGGATTTGAAGGGGACTTAAAGGCCTTTTTTGATTACGTTAGAAACAATAAGGACTTAATGCCCTTTACAGATCCTCAAGAGGTCATTGATAACTTCAATGCCATTCATGACCGCATGCAACCGCAAATTGAAAAGTTATTTGATGTAAAACCAAAAACCCCTTTTGAAGTAAGACGTACTGAGGCTTTCAGGGAAAGCTCGGCAAGTGCAGAATATAATCCGGGCTCACTGGACGGGACAAGACCAGGCATCTTTTACACGCCGATTCCTGACGTAACGAAATACAATGTATACTCAGATGAATCCCTCTTTTTGCATGAAGCAATACCTGGACATCATTATCAAATTTCCTTGACCCAAGAAAGTACGGAATTGCCCAAATTCAGAAAATTATTGTGGTATAGCGGATATGGTGAAGGCTGGGCCTTGTATTGCGAATCATTAGGGACAGAATTAGGTCTATATACAGATCCATATCAATTGTTTGGCATGCTTGGCGCAGAAATGCACAGAGCCATTCGCTTAGTCGTTGATACCGGTTTACATTCCAAGGGATGGACTCGAGAGCAGGCCATCCAATACTCTTTGGACAATGAGGCTGAATCCGAAGCATCCATAACCTCTGAAATTGAGCGCTACATGGCGAATCCGGGTCAAGCCCTTTCCTATAAAATAGGTCAATTGAAAATCAGGGAGCTTCGAAATAAAGCTTCAGATGCGTTGGGCGCTAACTTCGATATAAGGCAATTCCACAACCAAGTTTTAGAAACCGGATGTGTGCCTTTAGCCTTATTGGAAAACAAAATCGACAACTGGATTAAGGAAAATAGTTAATTGTTAGGTTTTTTTAATTTTTCTTGGGGGGCTTTGCCCCCTTTCTTTTTTGCTATCAACTCGTTACACAAGGATGGTTATATTTGCAACACCAACACTTAGTATGATGTTTTATAGAATATTGGCCAAAATCAATAAAGCGGTATTGCCCTCTTTTACTAAAAAGGGTCTAGATCCAGCAAAAGCTTCAAAGTTGCAGTTGGCTATTATTGGTTGGCGTTATTACGTTACCACAAGAGCATTGGATTAATAACGCAACAAGGATCGGATGGGATATCCATTCAGTTTTTCCGCTCCATCAAGGAAAGCCAACTGAATCAAAAAATTGCACTGCACTACCTCTCCACCTAATTTTTCAACCAGTTTACAGACCGCCTGTGCGGTACCTCCAGTCGCCAAAACATCATCATGGACCAAAACTTTCTCGCCCTTTTTAATGGCATCTGAATGGATTTCAAGAATATCCGTACCATATTCCAAATCATAGGGTTCAGAGAGGGTTTTGTAGGGTAGTTTTCCCTTTTTTCGTACAGGAATAAATCCCGCACCAAGTTTAGAAGCAAGCATTGGCGCGAAAATAAAACCTCGGCTATCTACACCAACAACTTTATCCACATGGACACCTTCCAACATATTCAATAGAGCATCGGATGCCGCAGTTAGTGCTTTGGTATTGTTGAGGAGTGGTGTTATATCCTTGAAAGTCACACCCGGTTTTGGAAAGTCCGCAACATCACGGATATAGGACTCAAAATCCATTAGCAATTTTAGATTAAGTGGTTTTGTAGTAAAGGTAAAAAGAAATATATTTGCACCCCTATTAAAAGGCCGCGTGGCGCAACTGAATAGCGCATCTGATTACGGCTCAGAAGGTTGCAGGTTTGAATCCTGCCGCGGTCACGAATAAATCGAAAAGCAAGCAAAATATTAAAGCTTGCTTTTTTGATTTTGTGGGTTTTTGATTTTCAGCGCGTAGCGCTAGGGAAAATCATGGATAATCCTGCCGCGGTCACTTAAAGCGAAAACCCTACATGAAAATGCAGGGTTTTGTTGTTTTTGCCCAAGATTACAGTTTTAATTGATTTCAATGAATTCGTCAACAATTCAATCTACAATTATCTATTCGTAAACCGTGTTGACCTAATTCCAAATAACTTTATACTGTGCCATAAAACGTCACTTATTGAAACTATTAAAAAAGACCAAAAATGGCACACAGATATAGGTCAGAATCTGTTTAAGCTTCACATTCCCTTAAAACGGGCATTTTTGAAACAATGAAACTAACGCAAAAATTGTCTTTGGGTCGCTAATTGCACTCCATAAAGCGGAAGTTTTTGTGATTTACCTTTAAGTTGAATTTCGCCTTTTACCTTTATATAATAGTCTTTTTCCTTTTGTAGAAATGGCAATATATTTTCTGAAACCAATAGTTTTTGTTGCAACTCATTACACTTTCCTTCAATTCTTGCGGTGGTGTTCAGAACATCGCCATGATAGACGATTTCCTTTTTTTGTTTCCCAACGGTCGTTACGATAACCTTTCCGGTATGTATGCCCGCTTTAAATTCAGGAATGATGCCATATTTGGTAAGATACTCATTGTGCTTTTTTTTAATGATTTCCACCATCTTAAAAAAGCATAGGATGGCATTCAAATTATTCTTTCCTATAGGCCATACCAAGATTATCTCGTCTCCTGCATATTGATAGATTTCTCCTTTGAACAAAATAATGGCATCGGAAATATCATTAAAGAAATCCCTTATAAATGTACTGTACATTTTGTTGCCCAATTTTTCAGCTATGGACGTGGAACCTTTAAGGTCTAGAAACATGAACAATCTAGAAACTTCACGTGGTTGACGATACATTCCAAAAAATAATCTTAAAAAATTGGCCCTCCCGATGAGGTGTATAATCTGCAGTAAAAAGAGTGTTATAGCAATAAACGACAAACTAAATAGAAAATCTCGTCTATACTCAGGGCCGATCAGATATTGAATTACTGCTTCTGAATAACTGGTATTATATTTAAAGACATTTTCGATAGCCAATACCAAGGCCAAAATGGTGCTTATAAGCAAAGAGTATAACAATGACCTAATTATGGTTACAGCTAGAGAAGAAATTTTATGAAATGCTTTTTTGAAAACAAACTCTTCCAAAACTCCAATAAGCAGACCTAAAATAACACCTATACTACCTGCCTCAAAAAACTCTATAAACGTATGTGAATAGAAGAAGTAGTTATATGAAAGCCCAAAAACCATTGAAATTCCCATGATTATGTAAATGTTTTGTAGGCTTAGTTTTCTCTCTGGTTTCATCGGTCGGTTGGTAGGGTTTACAGGCATTCATCAAATTAAAAACCAATGAGCTCAATCGTAAGCTGTTTGTGCTCATTGGTCTTCGTTTCTTCTTTAGATCAACTCTGATACTTATCCTTCTTTTTGAATACCATGTTAACACGGTACTTGGCCTGACCACCGATGACTTCTACATCCTTTCCTGAACTAAGACTTATATTGTTCTCCTTACCATTATAGGCATTGACATACTCAAAGCCAAGTTTGGACATCGCGTTCAATAAATCGGTTTGATTTCTGATTCGAAGTTTTTTCTTGTTTTGAAGTAAGGATTCAAGTTCCCTTAAAACCTTTTCATAAGTAGATTTTTTATAATCGATGTTTATATTGATTCCCCCAATAAGTTTGGTGTTCTCTGAAGTAACAACCACGTATTCAGGCAGTTCATCAACGCTTACAGAAGATACTGCTTCTACCATTAATTCTTGAGCTGTAACACTGGCTGACCATACTATCAGCAATGTTAATCCTACTAAAATTTTGTTTATTGTTTTCATTTTGATTTACTTTTAATTTTTTGATTTTTAATTGTCAATTCTATTTTGATAATAATATTTTGATGTGTTCTATTACTAGACTTGGCTCTTCGAAATTTATACCATGTCCTGAGTGTACCGTACTAATATGAGTAAAGTCGGAGATGCCAACACCTAATTCTTCGTGTGCTTCATACCAAGTTTGTCTAGTTCCTTCATGCAGATCATCGGTATCGTTATTATTCTGATCTTGTTTCATGCTTGTAAGCACCGTTATGGGTATGTTCGGCAAATCCGTTAAGGTTGTGGCATATATGTCATCTTCTATTAACTCTCTGGCTTCCATTGGTGCCCCATGATTTTCCGTTCCAAAAAGACCTAAATAAATTTCATAGACGAAATCTTCTTTAGCTTGATTAAGATTGTGAAAAGATTCATGTGTTGGATCAATAAAAAGGATTGATGCTACTTTATCTGGATTTTTGATTGCATAATCTCTAGCAATTAGTCCTCCAAGAGAATGACAAACCAATATCATTTTTCTTCCATTTAAATAGGGCTCCACGACCATTTCTAAATCGGAGGTTAAAGTCTCAATATCTCTGGGGCTTGGACCAATTTCAGAATTATTATAACCTGCTCTATCATAAAGCAATACATCTGATAAATCTCCAATTTCGTCTACTATTCCTGTTGTGAACCACTCGAAAGCACCATAACCAAGTCCAGATTCAAATACAACAAGATATTCTGTATTGTTGATTTGGTTATAAGTTTCTAATTTGTGTGTACCTAGATTAATACTTACCTGCTGTGGTTCATTCCTACTTGCATTCGGCTGCGAAATATCATCGTCATTATTACATGATGTGATAAATACGATGGACATTATTGCCATCATTGCAATTTTCATTTGATTTTTACTTGTTTTCATTATAACTGTTCTCATTTTGATTGTTTTCAATTGATTTATTAATATTTAAAATGTGTTGTGTTAAAATTCAGGATGGAAGTTCTTCGCCAATTTCAGCTGTAATCACCTCAATTTCGTTCAACGCTTCTTGATATACCTTGTCCTTTTCTTCCATAATCTGAAGCAGGGCCAATACTAGATTTTGAAATTTATAAGTGTATAATTCATCGGGTTTCTGAATTTTACCGTCTGAAAATTTTAAAAGGGGGGTTATACTGGGTACCACATAATTCATCATAGCATCATAATGAATGTTCTCCATTCGATTGATATACAGGTATTTTTCCTCTAGTAGTCGAATCCCATTAATGATATCTTGATTGCGCAAGAGTTTAATCTCCCCGCTATTTACCAAGGTTTCGTAAATGTTTCCTTGACGGTCAAAATCGGTATATTGGGTCAGTTTACGAACAAGAAGCCCCAGAGTGTCCATCTGACTTCTATTATTATCTTCCAGAATTTCATTGGCGTAATTAAATTGAAACATAAAGCTCTTGTTCATGTTCATTTGCTCCAAAATCAATTCTCTATCGTTCGCTATCTGATTACGTACATTTTGATAATACCGAATTTCAGCATTGCCCTTTATTCGGTTATCGTTCCAGTTATTGACTTGAATGGCCAAACTTATCCCGATCATGACCAACAGAATTTCGCCTAGGGCGTACAGCGTATATCGTTTTAAATTCCCCGCTACAATAAGGGACTGTCGTATTTTTCTGAATAGTTTCATCTTTGTTTATTAAGGGTTGAACCAATTATTTATCAAATACGGGGGATTTAGGGACTGCGTTGGCTACCGCACCTTGTTTCTTTTTTGGCTTCATTCCAAAAACAACTCTCAGAACATTAAATTTTTGAATGAACCAATAACTTCCTAGAATGAACACCAATGATATTAGGGTTATTAAAATTGCTTGCAATCCATAGGAAACATCCCATTGTAAGACGACATAGCCTACAAAAATCAAGGCAGGCTGATGCAATAGGTAAAAGGGATAAATGGCTTCATTCAATGCTTTTCGTGATACATGATCTTTGTTGAAGTATCTTTTACAATAGCCGATTGCAGTCAATCCGCAGGACAATGAAATGACCATTTCGGTTATACCTCGAGTGTAATCCTGAACTATGGAAGGTTCTCCGAAAATTGATGGCAATGAAAAGAGTAATACTGTAAATAGGATTGTTTGATACAAGTACAATCGCCTATCCTTAGTAAGAGCCCTAATTACTTTATCACTTGTGAATAGGATAAATCCGCCCAAAAAGAATAACAAGTAGTAGGAAAAATAAGCCCAATCATTATAAAGGGCATGGGTACTGTTTGGAAAATACTGTCTCAAAATAACCTGGGAAAGGATAAGAACGGGCAACAGCCAATTCAACCCCATTTTCCTTGAGGCAATGTTTATCAATTTTCCCCTGATCATATTGTAATGCCCACTTTTGGTATAATGTAAAAACGGTGCTATTATCAAGGAAATCAACAATAAATAAAGAATGAACCATAAGTGGTGCCATGAGATATTACCAACTGGATAAGGTCCTCCATCGAACATATGGGGGGTGAAATCCAAGAATGAGCCGTATAGGTCAATTCGTTCTACATAGACCATAAGTGGTACTAAAGTGAAAAAGCCAACTGTAAATGGGATATACAGTCTTCTTAATCGCTCTTTCACATATTGCCAAGTTGTTCTATGGCCCATAGCGTAGAATGTTCCGATACCAGAAACCAGAAACAATAGCGGCATGCGCCATAGATGTAACCACCACATTATAGGGTCTAAAAACTCAAATGATTCCGCACTGTTCACGTGCCATTTTTCCGGTCTAAAAATCATTCCAACATGGAAGAAGAATACGCTTATTATTAGTCCGATTCTTAGCCAATCGATGAAATACTTTCTTGGTTTTTTAGGTGTAGACTGTGTGTACATAACTGTTCGTTCTTTGATTATGAAACAAAGCTATTGTACAACGCCCCCTTCCAACGACCTAGCCTATAAGTACGGTGTTCGCCCTTATCGGAAAGCACATTTTTATACTGTATATCAGTGATTTACGAATCCCGAAAGGCGGAGGGAGTCTTAGAAGTAATTTTCTTAAAAGCGGAATTGAAGGCGGACTTTGAGTTGTAGCCCACACGTTCCGCAACTTCTTCAATGGTCAGTTTTTTACCCATATCCGTTTTTAAAATCGTCTGTGCTTCCTTGACACGATAGGTTGCCAAAAGCTCGAAAAAAGACTTACCAATTTTCTCATTTATGACCTGTGAAACATGATGCGGGGTTTCATGAATGGCTTTCGCCAACCCAGACAATGAGGCCGTACTACTTTTAAAGTACTTTTCATTCTCCATTTGGGACAAAATGTTCTCGAGAATGGTATTTTTTTCAGATTCCTCCAAAGACGACTTTATATATTTTAGAGATGGGACTTCTAAAAAGGAAGAAACCTCGTTGTAATAGGTCGATTGATTCATGATTTGGATCGCAGTCATAAATATCATAAAAGAAACATAGAGATATATAAAATGGTCACCTACGTCGTCATGAAAAGTATTCTTTACAAGAATAAAGATTATCGTCACGATTATGATATGCAAGGAGATATTACGAATAGCCTTAAGGGTTTTGTTTTTCGTTACAAAAATTGACTCTCCCAAAGATTTGGTTTTAAGCAATAGTTTACGTGACCCAAGAATTATGTAAACTACAAAATAAATGCCCGTTAATAGATTTGTATAATTGCGAACGCCAAGGGGATCATCTGAAAAAGTTTGGTTTTCATCCAATCTGGGATAATCCATATCCATTACCTCAAGGCTATCATTAAATTTGACTTCATCAGGTTGCAAGAAATAAAACATACAAATGCCAAACCAGAACAGCGAAGGGATAAAATGCACCCAATAATATTTTTTCCTATGGCCATCAAGTTGTGAATCGATAAATAAATAGAGTAATCCCGCCATTAAAAAGTTCAGTGGCTCAGCAAAATTCGATAACCATAAAAACCTAAAAATATACCCTGTGTAATTCAGCCAGCCTTCCAACATCGTTAGCGATATGGCAAGAATAAAAAGCCCCATAAAAAGGTTGGGGAGATTGTTGCCTAGTGATTTTTTGATGATGAAGTAGGATACGAATAGGCCAAGAAAAACCCCTAAAAATATAACTAAGGCTATAAAATCTATTTGTTTTGGGATTTCCATATTTAATCAAAGTAACAATAATATAAAAGAACTAACCTTAGAACAAGGCAGTTTACGTATAAACACCTTGCTCTTTCATTCTGATTATTGCAAAATCAAGATAACGGAGGAAAATTCTCAGTACAACTTACCGCCTTAGAAAACAGGTTTTTAAATTTGATACAAAAGATATCTTTATATGAATATTTTCTGGGGTTTTGTTTAAATACTCAAATTCTTGATTTGAAAAATTGATATACATATGTATGAAATGAAAGCCAAATGATATCATTTACGTTCAAATAGACTGTCAACAGATTTTGTAAGGTCGTTTCCAAACATATAAAACCTCGATTTCCGTGAAGCTGCTAGATTCTGGCCAACCATAAATAACAGAGTCAATAAAACATATTACTTCCTTTTTTGACCCCTTGAATCCTGACCTTGGAATGACCAACTGTCACTGCATATATTCATTTTCATTCAAGAAGTTGAAGATTACGATTTTAAACGAATAAGATTCCTAAATTTACTTCAGAATAATTCTCCATACCAGCCTTAAAATCACGGATCAATGACAACCTCCTGTACGTTTCGAACAGTCTTAACGGTAACAATACTTATTACTGTCCTTTTTAATAGTATGGCCCAAGAAACTTCAACCATTCGTGTGCTCACCTATAATATTTATCATGGTGAGACAATGAAAGGCAATTTTGATCTTGACCTTATTTCAGCAACGATTAAAAGTGTGAATCCTGACCTTGTAGCACTTCAGGAAGTAGATGTGCACACAGATCGTGCAATGGGGATGAACATCGTCACAGAATTAGCACAAAGAACAGGATTAATCCCAATTTTTGGCTCGGCCATGCCCTTCAGTAATGGTTATTATGGTGTAGGCATTCTGTCCAAACATCCAATAGTCAAATCTCAAAACCATAAATTACCAAGCAAAGTCGGTCATGAACCTAGAACTGCATTGGAAATTTGGGTTGCGTTGAAATCGAAAGACACCATCCGGTTCGTTTCCACACATTTGGATAATATGGATGAGAATTCTGATCGTTTGAATCAAGCCAAGTTTATCAATCAAACATTTGCTGACAAAGAATCATATGCGCCAACGATTTTGGCAGGGGACCTAAATGCGCTTCCTTACGGTGAAACCATGAAAATATTTTATAATCATTGGCAAAAGTCATTTTCGGAAAATACACCTACTTCCCCATCAAGCAATCCGCAATCCAAAATAGATTACATTTTATATAGACCACAAGATAGATGGGAAGTTATTTCGACAAAAGTAATCCAAGAACCCGTGGGTTCCGACCATCTTCCTGTTTTAAGTGTGCTAAAGCTGCTTCCCAGGCGGTAATCTTGGAACTGACCCTTGACCAAACCAAACAAAATACAACAAATGGATAGACGAAAATTTATCAAAAACACCGGAAAAGCGAGCATAATGATGACGCTTCCATTGCAAATCCCAACTGTGGATTTTTTGGAAGGTAACGTGCTAAAAATTGGTGTTGTAGCAGACGTACATCAAGACATTATCCATGATGCCTATGCCAGATTACGTTTTTTCATGGACGATATGAAAGAACGGAAACCGGATTTTATAATTCAATTGGGTGATTTTGCCTTACCACGGAAACAAAACCAGCCTTTTCTGGATATCTGGAATGAATTTGATGGTCCGGCGTACCATGTATTGGGCAATCATGATATGCGTGATTTGGGTTTTACACGAGAACAGACCATGAAATGGTGGCAAATGCAGTCTCGCTACTATTCTTTTGATAAGGAAGGTTTTCATTTTATCGTTTTAGATGGTAACGATAAAAACCCTGCACCTTGGAGCGGTTATGACCGTTATATCGGAAATGAACAGAAAAAATGGCTAAGCAACGATCTGGCCAATACGTATAAACCTACGATCGTGTTTATTCATCAGAGCCTTGAAAACGAGGAGGGAATTGCCAATAATGCGGACATAAGAACCATTTTAGAGAAGGAGAAACTACAGAATGGTAAAACAAAGGTCATCGCATGTCTATCTGGGCATCATCACACAGATTACATGAAAGTAATCAATGATATCCCTTACATTCAAATCAACAGTATGTCCTATCGTTGGGTCGGCAGCAAATACAGTAGAGAACGCTTTGCTCCTCATATTGAAAGCGCTTATCCTACCGTTAGCTCAACCTGCCCTTACCGTGATCCTCTTTACACTGTGATTACATTGGATCCTGAAAAAAACAATCTCCATATTGAAGGATGCACCACGGCGTATATTTCACCATCACCAGTAGAAATCGGTTATCCAAGTGGTGATAAAATGAGCCCAACTATAACTGAAAGATCAGTAAATTTTGAAGCGTAAATAACCCTATAGTAATTGGTTAGTAAAATTCACATCGTTTCCTATTATAGGACACTGCTTAATTGCAACATCAACCTATTGAACAAATCAATCAAATTATTGACTTAAAGCTTCCAAAATTATTCTTCGCTTTTTGCGGAAATCACCAATATTGGTATCATAATGCTCAAAGTTGTACACTGTAGTCCCTACTAATTCCTTTGCCGCTTCCGGAAATTTTTCTTGGTACATTTTAAGTAATTCATAGTCCACAATACCATCTCGCATGGCTTCCAAACGGATGGAGGGATAAATAGTCCCTTTTCCAGGGTAGGCAATCCAACAATCCCCTCCTGGCAACACATTTCCTGATGAAACTATCATTCCAGACGCATCTTCATATGGATTACCTGCTGTAGCTATACCACTACCGGTTTTCCAAAAATTAAAACCCCAATGCAAATAACCTGGGATACCATATTTATGATTGACCCAATGCAACAAACGCGTTTTAATCAATGGTAATTCTATAAAACGATTAGCATACTCACCCTTGGGTGCCAAACAGGTATAAAACCATGCATCTTCACCTTGCTCTTGTCGCTCCTTGTAAAAATCAAGGTCTTCATTTAGAAAATTCATTTGAGGAACCCAAACATCCACTCTTCCCTTTAATTGAGCAGTATGACAGGCTTCAATAACCTTTAAATTAGGTTCGATGCTTTTGAGAAAATCCGATATTTCAATATAGGAATCTGCATTGGAAGTTATTGGCTCATCAGCAATATGCTGTAAATAAATATCTTCCCAACCCTTGGCTCTAATGTTCTGCATCAATGCTGGCAAGAATGCCGCATAAAATTCGCGAACACCAGATTCATTAATAGACTTGGTTTCTAATTTTTTGCTGTCATCGCCAAAGACAGGCACATTAAGCCCAAAAGGACCATCCCAACCTTCTAATCTTGTACCCAAATGACCGCCTTCCAAAGTTCCAATCACGCCTTCCTCAATGAACAATTCTACTAAGGCATTGAAATTTGTAAAATCAAACTGCCAATTCCCATTTTCATAAGTAAACTCCGTGTGCTGTAATGGTGAAAGCATGGCCACATTTTGACGATAATCAGCCAATGTTTTAGCAAGCACCCTGGAAAGTTCCCAATACGTTTCACTGTATGCTTCAACCGATTCATTATCGTTCAAATAATCCAAATTACCTAGTGCAAACCAATTGGTAACCAATAAAGAGGTTTTTGTAATCACTGGTTTGAAGACTTCTACTGAAAACGGTTTGGTTTGCGTAAACTCAGAACCTTGAATTTCGCCAGTTATCTTTAATTGCCCAATATACATTCCGGTTTCTGCATCCTCGGGTATTTTAACGGATACCCAAATAGGCTGACTTGTTGAGAATGGAACATCGGTGCTGCTTTTGTAGATTATAGGATCTGGGAAATAGCCAGAATTGGATTTTATGATATCCTTGGATGGGTCAGGATTGGTTCTTCCGACTTTCACAAATTCAACAAAACCTTTTTGGATTTCCAAAAGTTCCGTTCCATGCTTTTCAGGTGGTGTAATTTCCAATGATAGGTTTTTAATATCGTCATTGGACCTAACCACAAACTGAAATGAGGCATGTTCGCCACGAGCTACATCGGCGTGGGCATTAGTTTCCTTGAAGTAGCCATTATCTGGAAGTACTTTTTCCAATGGATCTACATATTCAAATATTATGGAAGGGGTATTTTGATGACAGCCTATACTGCAAAGCGTTACGAGGATTATCAGAACTTTTACAAAATTGAGGTTCATGGCTAGGTTAAAAAGTTAATTATCGCGAATTAAATGAGGATTAAACCAATCAATAACCATCAAATTTATACATCAATAACATACAGAATTGGGCTTCAAATGACTCAAAACGATACTCTTTTGACAGAAAAACGCAGTCTAAAACCTTAATATTTCATAATACTTATAAGGCTTTTATAAATTAACTTAGGCATTGGATACATTTGAAATAAAACATGGGACTGTCTTATTTATTGGTATTGATGTTCGCTTTTCAAGCTTTATTGCTTGCCGTTTTATTTGTGTTCCGAAAAACGCAAAACAGACAGGCCAATATTTTGCTATCGCTTTTTCTGGCTTCCAGTTCATGGTTACTTATTTCCAGCGTATTGTATTGGACACAGCAATTGTTCACTGTAGAATACATCCATTTCTATTGGATTTTTCATATACCACTCGCAGCTTTTGCACCGTTGTTCTATTTCTATCTTAGAAACATTGTTTTGGAAAAAAGGTTTGTTCCAAAAAAAGACTTTTGGCATTTTATTCCGTTGTTGTATACGGTAATTAGTGTTATGCCTATCATACTGATTCCTGCAAAGGAAAAACTGGAATTATTACGGACCCATCAATTAGGTAAGTATACCTATTTATTAATCCCACATCTTGATGTAATTCTTATAGCCCTAATGGCATTTTATGGAATCGTCATCATTTTCAAGTTCTGGAAAATCTATAAAGGAAACAGGGATCTACGAATTTGGACCAGAGCCATCATAACGGCATTTTTCGGATGTGTACTTAGCTTTGTTGCCTATTGCATTCTTTATTTATTGGGTGTTGTTACCGAAGAGCAAGATTATGCGGCCAATCTGCTACTCTCAATTTTTGTGCTGGTCATTTCCTATTTCGCATTCAATTACAGCGCCATTTTCAATGGTATTCCAATTGAAAATGTACTGCCTTTTGTGAAGTACAAAAAAACAGGATTATCCAAGAATTATTCTTTGGAATTAAAGGCCAAATTGGAAGGGCTGATGAAATCAGAAAAACCCTATTTACAAAGTGAGCTGCGATTAGATGATTTAGCAGAGTTACTTGGTGTCAGCAGGCACCATACTTCTCAGGTGATCAATGAATATTTCAATTCAAATTTCTTTGATTTCATCAATACCTACCGTGTCAAGGAATCCATTAAATTATTGGAAAGCAGGAAAAAGGAAGTAACACTTTCAGAAGTAGGATATCTTTCAGGTTTCAATAATACGGTTTCCTTCAATAAAGCATTCAAAAAGAATACCGGACTTACACCTTCAAAATACCGTGGTCTTCTTTTGAACACCAAGCAATCTCTTAATTAGTAACGGCAAAGTCCGTAAGACTTATAAGGCTTTGCGTTTATAGAGTGCTGTTTATGTTGTTTTACCTCGCAATTGTAAAGGTAAGGTGGTGAGAGGCCTTACTTCTTCAGAATCAATCCCATTAGGTTTTGTTCTCATTTTAGAAGTTAATTGAATTAGCTATCAACGTTTCTTTAGCCACCTGCCTTTCTCTATTGCACTAACTCAATAATGTATAACAAAACTCTAATTCTATGAAATTAAAAAAACTGTTCAGGGTTTTGGTGTTAACGCTCTTTAGTTACACCGCTGTCCTTGCCCAGGAAAAAACAATTAGTGGTACCGTCACAGATTCAGATGGACTACCGCTGCCTGGGGTCAACATTGTCGTTGAAGGTACCACTACGGGTACCCAAACAGATTTTGACGGTAACTATGCTATCAGTGCCAGTCAAGGTCAAGTATTGGCGTTCAGCTATATCGGCCAAAAGGATGCCAGAAGGGAAGTTGGCGCAAGCGATGTGATCAACGTCCAAATGGAGGAAGATGCACAGGCACTCGAGGAAGTCGTTGTGACTGCCCTTGGTATCAAAAGGGAGAAGCAGGCATTGGGTTACGCCGTTACCGAGGTGGGTAGCGAGGACCTGGAGCAACGACCGGATGGTGATGTCGCCAGGGTTCTTCAAGGTAAGGCCGCAGGTGTACAGATCACCAACCAGAGTGGTCTTTCCGGTTCCGGTACAAACGTGATCATCCGGGGTCTTTCCACGTTCAGCTCTAGCAACCAGGCATTGTTCATCGTGGACGGTGTGCCGTTCAGTACGGACACCAACTCACAGGGTAGACAGGGCGACCGTCAGGATTTCATCAATGGTAACAACGGTTCCAGTAGGTTCCTTGACCTTGATCCCAACAGTATCGAGAGCGTGAACGTCCTTAGGGGTCTTGCAGCTGCTACCTTATATGGTTCACAGGGTCGTAACGGGGTCATCCTCATTACCACCAAAGGTGGATCCACTGGTGCTGCCGGTCCAAAGAAGACAGAGATAACGGTGAATTCTTCAGTCTTCTTCAACGAGATCGCCTCTACACCAGATTACCAGAACGAATACGGTAACGGTTTCGACCAGTCCTTCGGATGGTTCTTCTCCAACTGGGGCCCAAGCTTCAGAAGGGAAGGAGCCGCAGGATGGGGCGGTCAATCCGCGATCGACGACCAAGGGACATTGGCCCACCCATACTCCACTTCAACTGCAGCCATCCAGGCCGCTTTCCCGGAGTTCCAAGGGGCACGTTACGATTGGAGACCATATGACAGTGTGGGACGCTTCTTTAAAAGGGGCATCATCACCAATACCTCCATCAACGTCCGTGGCGCTTCAGATGACGGTAAGATCGGGTACAACGTGAATTACGGTCACTTGAAGGACAACGGTTTCACACCGAACAACAGTGTTACGCGTAACACCCTTTCCGTTGGTGGTAGGGCGCAGTTGAGCAACAAGTTCACCGCTGCTGGAACACTAAATTATTCTAGGACAAACTTTACCTCCCCTCCAGTGGCACTCAGCCAGGGTAACGGAGCAACAGGTACGGGTTCCTCCGTTTTCGGTCACTTGTGGTTCACACCACGTAGTATCGATGTCCAGGGACTTCCGTTCCAGAACCCTATCGATGGAAGTAGCGTTTACTACAGACAGAACAACTCCATCCAGCACCCATTATGGACCGTGAACAATGCAGAATCAAATCAAGAGACCAACAGGATTTTTGGTCAAGCAACTTTGCAATATGATATCAACGACAACCTGAACTTGGTGTATCGTGCAGGTATCGATATCTATAGTGAGAACAATACCAACTACCAGAACAGAGGTGGTATCGGTGGTGGTGCCAGAACGGTTAGCGGTTTCTACGATACATGGAACAACACCAACACCATTTGGGACCACAACTTCATCCTTAACGGTGACTTTGACATCACCGAAAAGATCGGGACCACATTCAACGTTGGTGCCACTTCAAGGAGACAGGTGTTTGACCAGAACGGGGTTTCCAGTGATGGCCAGCAGGTGTTCAACATTTTAAGACACTTCAATTTCTTGAACCAGAATCAAATTCAAAGGTTTACAGAAAGAAACCTAGTCGGTGTTTACGGCCAGGTGGATTTCGATTACGATAAATACCTATACTTGACCCTTGCAGGTCGTAACGACTGGGTATCGAACTTCTCCAGGGACAACAGGACTCAGTTCTACCCATCGGCAAGTATCTCCTTCATCCCAACGGCTGCCATCGATGGCCTTAAGTCGGAGAACGTATTGAACTACTTGAAGATCCGTGCGGGTCTTGGGGTATCGGCGAACTTTGAGTCTTCTCCTTACCCCGTTGCAAGTACACTGATATTGGACACCCAGGATGTACAGGACGGGTCCGGGGCCAACATCGTGACCAACGAAGTGGGTACAAGAACGGGTAACCCGAACCTGAAGCCGGAGACCTTGGAAGAGATCGAACTTGGTATCGAATCCAGATGGTGGGACGGACGTATCACATTGGACGCTTCCATCTACCAGAGAAAGACCAACGATCTTATCTTGGACAGACCTTTGGATCCAGCCGCTGATCTTGGAACAAGGATCGTTGCCGTCAATATCGGTGAGATCGAGTCCGAAGGTATCGAGGCCGATTTGGGCATCAACTGGTTCAGGGCAAAAGACCAAGGCGGTTTCAGTTGGAGAACCAATGTGAACTTCACCGCTTATGAAACGACCGTTACAGATTTAGGTCAAGATACAAATCAAGTGGTATACTCCGGTTTCTCAAACTTGGGTAACGCGGCCATCCAGGACGAGCCATTGGGCGTGTTCTTCGGTAGCCGTATCCTTAGGGATGCCAACGGGGACTTCGTTGTAGGTGCTGACGGTAACTACGTACAGGATCCAAACGATGGTATCATCGGTGATCCGAACCCGGACTGGGTAATGAACGTAAGGAACAACATCTCCTATAAGAACTTCAGCCTAGGGTTCCAGTGGAACTACACCCAAGGTGGTGACGTTTATTCCAGTACCGTATCAACTTTGATGGGTAGGGGTCTTATCACGGAGACCATCGATCGTGAGGATACTTATGTACTTCCAGGGGTTGATGCCAACGGTAACACCAACAACCTACAGATCAACAACTCCACCTTCTGGTTCTCCAACATCCTTTTCGGACCAAGTGAGCTACAGGTGTACGATGCCACTACGATAAGATTGCAGGAGGCCTCATTGAGCTATTCCTTGCCAAGCAAGTTCTTGGACAAGACACCATTCGGGAACCTGACCTTCACGGTATCAGGGAACAACCTTTGGTTCAGAGCGGTCAACACTCCCAAGGGCGCCAACTTCGATCCGAACACCTCTGGAACCGGCGTTGGGAATGGATTCGGTTTCGATTTTATCAACGGACCCAGTGCAAGAAGATACGGGCTTAGTGTAAAGGCAACATTCTAAGAATAAAAAATTTATAAAACAATGAAACGGATAACTAGAAATATTTTTACGGCATTCTTCGGAATGGCCCTTGTATTGGTTTCCTGTGAGACAACGGAATTGGACCTTACCCAGAATCCCAATGCGTTGACACCGGACCAAGCAAGCGCGGACTTTCTACTGAATTCTGTACAGGAAGACTTTGTGAGACAGTTCGAAGGGGATGGCGACTTTGACCCTAATGACAACTGGGCATCGGGAGGTAACACCACCGGTGACGGTTTCAACGAACTTGGCATGGAGCTTACCCGTATCGTGAATATGGGCGGCAGGAACTATGTGAGTGTGTACCAAGGAAGTGACATGTCCGATGAATGGTCCAATGCCTATCGGATCTTGGCCAACATCAGGACAATGCAACCTTTAGCTGAACAATCGGAATTGTTCACCCATTTGGGTATGGCCAACTTCTTTGAGGCCTACCTATTTGTGACCATGGTGGATTTCTTCGGGGATGTACCGTACTCTGAGGCTGCCATCGCTGATGACAACTTCAACCCGGTTGCGGATCCAGGTGCTTCAATTTACGATGCCGCATTGGCCTTGTTGGATCAGGCAATTGCGAATTTCAACGCCACGGAATCTGCTTTGCCTCCTACAGATTTATACTTTAACGGGGATGAAAATGCCTGGGTAAGAGCCTGTAACACCTTAAAGATGAAGATCTACTTGCAACGTAGATCGGTGGACGCCAGTGCTGTGGCCAGTTTCAATGCGATTGTTACAGGTGGTAATTATATCGCCGACACAACAGATGACATGATTTTCAACTGGGGGGCTACAAGTGCCTCTCGACCAGACAACCGACACCCTCGTTACGGAATCAATTATACGGTTTCCGGTGCAGGGGAATACATGTCCAACTGGCTCATGAACCTTATGGACACGACTGACGACCCAAGGATTAGATACTACTTCTACCGCCAGGCAAGTGCCGTACCTGGTGCGGAGATTCCACCGGATGAGGAGACTTTGAACTGTTCTTTGGAAGCACCGCCACAGCACTATATTGACGGAGGTTTCACCTTCTGTTACCTTCCAAATGGATTCTGGGGCCGTGATCACGGTGATGCGGATGGAACGCCTCCGGATGGTTTGTTACGAACAGTTTATGGAACTTATCCCATTGGTGGTAAATTCGATGATGATAGTTTTGAAGCCATTGGTCTAGTTGCTGGTGCAGCTGGTGCTGGTATCACTAATCTGTTGACCGCCTACACTTCAGATTTCATGATAGCCGAAATGGCCATGGTTTCAGGTGACGAACCGGCGGCAAAGACCGCATTGTTGAATGCATTGGACAAGTCCGTTGCAAAGGTACAGGCGTTCGCCTCTACAAGATTAGGAACTGCGGATGGCTCCTTCCAACCTGATGCAGCAGCCATCAGTGCTTATCGTGATACTGTTGACGCCGCTTGGGATGCCGCTGATACCAACGGAAGATGGAACCTTTTAGCCGAGCAGTATTGGGTTGCCCATTTTGGAAACGGTGTGGAGCCTTACAATTTCTACAGAAGAACAGGCTTCCCGACCACCTTGCAGCCAAATTTGGAGCCAAATCCGGATGTGTTCATCCGTTCCATGTACTATCCGACGAACTCGGTGAACAATAACTCCAGCATCAGCCAGAAACCGAACCAACAGCAGACTGTTTTCTGGGATACCGGTGATATACCTGCTGCCAATTAATAACTGCATTGAAAACAAAATAAGAATTCATGAAAAATTTAAAATTATTTATAGCACTTGCTTTCGTCGCGCTTATGGCTTCTTGCTCTGAGGACGACAAGGTAACCGTGCTAGTTCAGGATACTGTTGAGCGAGGTGCGGTTTTAAGGACTGTCTCGTTTGAGAGCACAACGTTCAATGTCTTTGATCCGGCCTCCATTTTCGGGGTGACCATCGAGGAACAAGACCTATTGGATGGTGGATTATTGTCCAATATGGAGATCTATGTTGGATTTGTGGACAACACGTCCTCCAATGGAACGACCACTGCTGCCGAGACCTTGGTGAGCACCGTGGCCGCTTCAGAGTTCACCAATGGACCGAACAACCTGCCAAGGACCAGCTTCAGCGTGAGCCTTGGTGAGGCACTCAGTGCATTGGGTATCGTCAACGATCCTGCCAACGTAACAGGTGGTGACCAGATCGCCATCCGTTTGGTGGTGAACCTTACCGATGGAAGATCTTTTACCGATGTGGATGCTACTGGTAACGTTTCCGGTGGTTCCTTCTTCTCATCTCCATATGTTTACAGAGCTGGGATCAATTGTATCCCAACTGCTCCCGTAACTGGGGATTATGAGTTGACCATGGACGACAGTTATGGTGATGGATGGGACGGTGCATTTATTACCGTTGACATCGATGGTACGACCACTGATTATACGGTATCCGTTGCCCAGGCGACCACCAATACAGAGACGATCAATGTTCCTGATGGTACGACCACTTTGGTTTGGACGTATACTCCAGGTAACTTTGAGGGAGAGCACACTTACGAGTTGATCGCACCTAGCGGTGAGACTGCTGCCGCAGGTGGTCCTGGCCCAACTCCTGGCAATATCGTGTTGAATATTTGCAACTAGTAGAATGACATAAAATATCCTACTATAATAGAAAGAGGCATCAATTGATGCCTCTTTTTTTTAAATCCTACTGAATTGACTATTAGAAAGTCAATTCCCAAAATACTCCTTTGGCAATTCTGGGTACGTCAAATTATCGCTAAAAAAGTTGGAATAAATCCTCCAGCCTTGATTTGGAACCTTAATCAACCGGAAGGTATTAACTCCTTTTATGTGGTATTTCCCACTGGACGTTTCCAAGAAAAACTCATAAGAACTGAAACGCAAGGCCACACCTCCAAAAATGTTGGTTATACCCTTAATTTCATGCTCTTTAAAGGATTTAATATTATTCTTTTTGAAGGCTTTCTTGTTTTTTTCCCTAAACTCCTTGGCTACAAAAACCTGCACTCGTGCTGTGTCAATCTTTCCTATTAATGCATCAGGATGATAAATGGAATCCAAGGTGGCGTAATCCACGGGCTTATTGGCATCAAATGAGATGGAGTTGTACATTTTTTTAATGATAGCGTCTATTTCGGCTTGATCTTCTGCTTGGCTTTGTCCAAAAGCGGCTAAGGCATAAAAAAAGGACAAAACCAAAATAGTTCTCATTCTCATGATATTAGTTTCTGATGATGATAGTTAGATTTTTATTTAACTGCTTTAATTTTTCGATTTGATAATTCGGCCAAGGATCCTTATCCAATACCAATTTGGTTAAATGTGTTTTTTGGATGTAGTCAAGTGGAATATTTTCATTCAAACTTCCTCTTAAGTCAAGTGTTTTAAGCTTATTGGGCAAAGACATAACATGCCAATCCAGCTTTAGATTTGGATTATTCCTCATTGATAAAGCGTTAAGGTTATTTAATTTGAATAGCGTTTCGGGAAAGCCTTTTAAATCACAGCTATTCAATGCCATTTGTTCCAAACTGTTAATTGACGACAAGGTTTCCAACGACTCAATTGGATTTCCGCTAAGCCATAACAGTTCTATTTTTTGCAGTCCTTTTATCTCTTTTGGAATTTTACGTATTCCATTTCCTCCAAACCCCAAGTGCCGAAGGGAACGCAGTGATCCGAGCTTTTTTAGGCTATCTGTTATATCCAATTTGGAATTACTGCCAAGCCATAAAGCCTCTAAAAAATGTAATTGTTCAATTTCTTTAGGAAGTATAACAAATCCATTGTTCATAAGTGCTAAGTTTCTCAGACCTGTTAATTTGGAAAGTCTTGAAAGCACCAGGTTCCAATTCAAATTTGGAAGTCCATTGAGGTTTATGGATACTAAGCTGTTCAAACTATATGTGCCAGCAGGAAGATCCGTAGGGTAAGTGTTTTGAGTCGAATAATTCCCTAAATCCAAGAATTCAATGGAATTTAATTCTTTAAGCTTCACATTTGTTTCATGCCAATTTTCAGCACATAATTTCAGTTCTCTTACATTCTCGAATAGCGCCAACGATTTGTACCACTGTCTAGCTTGCTCCATTTCACAAGGGACATGTATGCGATAAACAGTAGTTGGGCTTTGGGAAGCCTTATCCAAATTGGTATAAATTGGAAGCTGAGCTATTTCATTTTGTAATGCTTCAAGTGTTTGGGTATTACCTAAGTGCCAAATCGACAAACAAAGAATGAGAAACGCTTTTAGTTTATGCATATTAAAGTTTTGCAGAGTTATGGTTTAAGTTCATAAATGGTACCGGATTTTCTAAAGCTTTCTTCATCCAAATTTGACCTACGATCCATGTCTTGGGTAATTTTCCAAACCCCGTCTTGCTTTTGCAGGACTACCATAAATTCCCGGTAATTGGTCATTAATACCAGTCCGTCAGTATTTGTTGCCTTAAATCGATAAAATCCTGTTTGATAGACATAATTGGCATTGAACGCAGTTGAACCAATGGAAAAAATGATTTCTGCTTTTTCCTTCTTTTGACGGAGCATAGCAAAAAATCCATGCAATTCTTGAAGGTAAATTTGACCGCCGTAGATTTTATTCGAATCTACTGAAATACGCATGATATCTTTATCGTGAATTGCCTGTAATTTTTCGGCATCTAAGTCTTTATATGATTGCATAAATGGGAGCCAAACATCTTTTTTTACATTTTCCAGCAGCTCCATAGGTACTTCGGTCGTTCTTTGACCCTGAACAAGGAAGGGAATAAAACAAATGCCGATTGATAGTATGAAATACCTGCAAATCTTAGATATTTTGAAATTCTTATTCATCATATTAGTTCAATTGACTCGTATATTGTTCTTTCCATCTCTTGAAATCCGTGTAATCCGTATGTTTTACAATCAAGCCCGATTCAAATTCCAATACCGATACCTCTCTCATGCTAAATGAAAATACCTTTCCTGTGGCCTCTTGTTTCCATTCATAGTTTAAGGTCCCCTCAAAAACAGCAAAATTTCCTGAAACAAAATGGTGATCTATAGCATAGGACATATTTTGAATTTCTGCGGTTGCCTGTTTCAAATGTTGGAGTACCTTGGTTTTACCGCTAACCAGTTTTGTAGAAGGATCCACTTCTGCCCATGTTGGGTCAGACCATTCCACTTCATCTGCCATCATTGAAGCAAAAATGTCTATTGATTTGCCAAAATAGGCATCGATATAAGTCCTACTTATTGTTTTAAGATCCAATTCCTCATGTTGACCAAATCCAAGATGTCCCATCAACATTGCCAACACTGCGTAAAACTTGATTTTTCCCATAACTTAATTCGATTTTGTAAAATAACCCACATCTCCACCACCATATTCCATTTTATAACCAAGGTAGGAGCCCTCTTTTTTTTCGAAAGTCAATACCGCGTTGAATTTTTTCAACATGAATTGATTTTCAGCGATAACAATTGGTTCATCGTATAATGGATCTGGAATCGGGTTTTTTAAATCATCCAAGTGCATTTGACACCTACCATCCACCCAATCTACCCACATGGCCAAATGCTCTTCTCCTCGTCGCTGATACATCCCTAGTAGTGGAATGGTTTCAGCATTTGTCAACTTTCGTGGATTCTCAATTATTCGTGCTTGGTGCGATTTCCACGCGTATGTATTCGCTACTGAATGGGTAATTTCATCTATCAAATCCAAAGCAAACTCCGAATTAGCAAAAACCACCATGCCCATGCCTTCATCTGGCAAAGCAATAAAATGAGACGTAAAACCTGGATTTACCCCGCCATGTTCAAAGAACAAATTCCCAAGGTCGCCACCTGTCATAACCCCTAATGCATATCTTTCATTTTCAGTGGATTGCATCAATTTCTTTATTATTTCTTTGGAAAACAACTTCCCTTTTCCATAATAGGCATTAATCAATTCAACTACTAACGAAGCAAAATCCTTTGCAGAGGTTGTTAACCCACCGGACGCCAATCCAGCGTATCTGCGTATTCCGTTACCCTTTATTTTTCCATCTTGGTGCCCAAAAGAAAAGGCGTCAGAAACTTCGTTGGACTCATATTGTATGAAACTACTGTTGGTCATCGTTAAAGGGTCGAAAATGTACTGATTTGCTAATTGCTGGAAAGTTTTGCCCGAGACATCTTCCAATGCCTTTTGCACTACCCAATAGCCGCCTCCGGAATAGATCCACTCTTGATTTGGCGGAAATACAATTTGAACCTTGGGTGAAAGTGATGGAGCATTCCCATTTAACAAGGTCAACAAATCTGGTAACTCCTGATGGTCTTCATAACCACCAGTACCATGAATATTAGTTCCTGCTTTGTGCAAGAGCAATTGTCTAATACTAACATTGGTGGCATAGCCCATTGGTGACTCTAGTTGCCACCCTTTCAAATACTCATTGACATCCACATCCAATGACAAAAAACCCTCTTCTTCCAATTTTAAAGCAAGCAAAGCGGTAATCGATTTTGTAATGGAAGCTGCTTGGAATATGGTATTCTCATCAACCGGGAACATCCCTCCTACTTTTGCCGTACCATAGCCCTTAACCCATGAAATACTATCCCCTGCAATGACTGCCAATGCCAATCCTGGTACTTTATATTTTTCCATTTGGGATTGCAGATCAAATGTTGGCGTCGTTTTGAAATGGAGTTTCTCGGTAAGCTTGCTTTCAACTTGATGAATGAGATTGTAATCTAATGCCGTACTGTGGTTTTGCCCCTTCTTTTCCATGCAGCCCAACAGCATAAAAAGCATACAAATCACATGAAAACAATAGGATGAACGCATAAAAAAAGCTTCAAATACGGCAACGGTGTTTCTAAATTAGTAACAATCATCAATATTATTAATGATATGACCCCAAAACCTACGCTAAAAGGATTTTTTTGTATCACATTCGGATAATATTCAACTTTTCGGAAATTCCGAATTGACTCAGAAAGCTTTTAAAAATTAGTTTTTTTTAACACAATCCATTCTTTGCATGTACTTACAATTATATAAATTCCCTACGCAATAAGTAGTTTCTTTATGGACAATCACCATCTCCAAACTGAGTCTTATGCCGAATTATGGGAATCGGTAAACAACATTCGAAATCTTGAAGCAAAACTTATCCCGGTATACAGCAAACAGGATATTGTTTATAAAAATTTTTCCATAAGATTTGTGGAAGCTTATACACCGCATGAAGTAACCTATGCTGGAAAAGTTGCTTCCCCGCATTTGGTGCTAACGTATATGTTCAAAGGAAATTTACACATCACATATGGCGATGGTACCTCTACAACACTTAGCCAAAACAATCAGTACACCTACTACTTACCAGACAACGACTATGAACTCACTTACCCCAAAGAGTCTTTTGTACAATGGGTCCGAATAGTGGTCAACAAAGAATTTATTGATGATGTCATTTTTAAAATGTTCGGTGGAAATAGTTGGATCAAACCCTTTGTAGTAAAAGGTCAGCGTTTTATTGACCGAAAGGGATTGGTGATGCATCCAAAGATTGTGCAGTGTCTAAGTGAAATTAAAAACCCTCCTTTAGACGATGCTTTAAAAGAAATGTACATTACGATTAAAATTTTGGAGCTCATCAGTTTTAACCTTGGTTACGACCGCACTTCAAATATTATCATGGTCGGCAATATCCCATATCGCGATATGTTGATACTAAATAAAATTAGAGAGTATCTTAATTTCAGTTATCTGGAAAAACAAAGTCTCACTGGCATTTCACAACAATTTAAAATCAACGAATTCAAACTAAAAAAGGGTTTTAAAGCCCTTTTTGGAACCACTGTTTTCAATTATATCAATGATTTAAAAATGAAGAAGGCCAAAGACCTCTTTGATGAAGGTTTAAACGTATCTGAAGTATCCATCATTCTGGGGTACACTTATCCTCAACATTTTAGTGCAGCATTTAAGCGAAAGTTTGGGAATAGCCCAAAAGAATACACTTCAAAATCCAATTTGACCTAATTATGGGCGGCACCCATAAATCAATTTCATGGTCTTTGAATCCATTATATAAGTCGTTTAAATCATTTCTTCAAAACTTTTGGATTGGATTGTTTTAATTGAAACTAACACTTAAATATCAATTAAATAAATCCAGTAATATGAAAAACAGTAGGACAATTACTAAGTCGACAAACGCGCTATTCAGCCTCTTATTTGTGGTTTGCTTAGGTAGCAAATGTGTTGCCCAAGATGGTAATCGTTCGTTGCTACCTAAAGCACAAGAATACATCAAGGCCTACTATGCAGGGAATGCCGAAACTTCAGGTCAACATATGCATGATTCCATTCAATGGTCCGATCATACATCTAAGGAAGTAGGCACATACATTTTAGAAGTAAAGGGCAAAATCAATGTAATAAACCACATCAAAAAAATGACCAGGGATATCTTGATTTGTGAATTCATAATTGACCATAGTTTTGAGTCGGATGTATACACCATATTCGAAGGTGATTTGAAATACTCTTGGCAAGATTATCAATCCAAAAAGGTTTACGATTTCAACATTAGATCTGTGGTCATTCTCACATTTGAGGGAGATAAAATCATAAAGCATGAAGATTACGCTGATTTCAAGACCCTAGGCAAACAGTTTCACGAACAGAAATAACTGTTTTACACTAAAATTTGCCAAGTAAAAAGCCGTGCTCAAATGACCACGGCTTTTCTTTATGAAAACTATCTAAAACGCTAATTGAAAGAATATCGTAGTCCCAATTGCATCTGCCATCTGGAACTTTGTATCCCTACATCATCAATCTGCTCAATCTGTTCAACGATTGTGGGATTAAAACTAAAAGTCGGGTCTTCCCCACCAGATTCAGTTCGAAGTAAACCAATATCACTTACAAACTTACGCTGTCCCCAATCTTTGTTCAACATATTGGTAAAATTGAAAATATCCGCGGTAAATTGAAACGAATGCTTGGAATTCCCCCCTAAATTAAGTTTGAAATCTTGAATGAATTTAAGATCAATTACATGGCTCCAAGGTCCTCGATCACCATTACGTTCCACGTATTGTCCTCTTCTACTTCTTAAATATCCATTGCTCTCAATAAAAGCATCCAACTCACTCCATTGCTCAGCTGGACTCAAACCATTACTTTCAACCAATGTTATTTCGTTTGAATTTTGCGGCACAAAGATTAAAGCATTATCCCTGGAATCATCATTTAAAAGGTCTGCGCCTTCTTGATATATATAGCTAAATGGAGAAGCTTGATTCCCATCATAAAAAAGTGCCAATGTAGTCTTCAAGTTATCTGTCCATCTGAATTGATAAGAGAAATTACCCACAATCCTATGACCAGGAGAAAAATCAGATCGGGATAAAGGGATATTGGAATTCTTTCCATTCACGGTTTCCATGTTTCTCCATTGCGAACTGTTCTGGGAAGATGTACCATCAAATATGGCGCGTGCATCTCCATACGAGTAGGAAATACTTCCGGCAAATCCATTTTCAAATGGTTTACTTAAAGTTGCACTAAAGTTCCAAGAAGAACCCTCGGAGGTGTTGGAAGCGAGAAATATACCACCGTAAGTGCGATCAATCCGGTCATTCCTGTCATAAATTGGTCGATTGTCCGCTCCATTGAGACTCCCAACTGGACCACGAATATTCAGATTTTGGTAGAATACGGCATTGATATTTTTATTGTAGATCCCTTCAACAGAACCAACAAGTCCAAAAAATGGTAATTTCTGATCTACCGCCAAATTGGCCTTCCAAACTTTAGGTAATTTAAAGTCTTCAGCAAACATATCCACATTACCACCAACACCACCAGTACCAGGTTCAACATTAACAGGTTGATTGTTAACATCTGGGGTGAAAACTACATCATCTGGCAAATTGAAGCTTGCAGCAAATCCACTTGTGATCCCATTGTTGTTATAGGTGCCACCAGGCCAAACCAATGGCAGTCTTGAGGTGAACATACCCCATCCTCCTCGTATCTGGGTCTGTCTGTCACCATTAACATCCCAGTTGAATCCAAGCCTCGGAGAAACATGCACCGATGTATTTACGCCCTTACCTACCTGTGCACCTTGCAAATCTTTTCCTTCTGCCGTCAATAATGGAATTGTTCTGGAATTGAAATCATCATTGACTGTCCCATCCTCCCAAATCGGGAAATCAAAGCGCAAACCAGCAGTCATCTTAAAATTCTCGGTAACCTGTATTTCATCCTGTGCATAAAAACCCAATTGCCACACGTTGAATTCAGATGCTCCAGCCGACTCATCACCAACAGTGCCATCGCCTACCAATGAATAACCGTGCTGGTAAAAGTTGATGTTTTCATTATTGATGAAATCGGCAACATTGTTATAGGTATAATCCCCATAATTAAACGCAAAAAACAAGTTTTTCACTTTTGCATATTCATTATGCGTTCCAAGTGTTACAGTATGTTTTCCGGAATAGATTTCAAAGTTGTTGGTGAAGGTAAATACATCTTGGTTCAGCAAGTTTGCTGTCGAAAATGGCTCAGCGCCAAAGGTGATTCTTCCGCTCCCATCAAAAATATCTACTGAAGGGAATGGGTCACCAGAAGGATCTCTATCATCCCGAACCTTAGTATATCCGATAACCATTTTATTGGCCATACGATTACCTATACGCGCGTTCCACTCCAAAGCAGTAGAATTGGTAATAGACTTAAAAATCTCGGATCCGTTGATAAATCCAATTCCAAAATTACTTGAGGTTCTAGATTCCAAATTATCAGCCTTTACATAGCTATGGCGTAAAGACAACTTATTGTTAGCATCAACATTCCAGTCCAACTTTGCGGTAACCTTGTCACTGGTCAAGGTTCTGGTGTTATTGTCGTAGCCTCCGGGATTGTAACCGTACGTATTTTGCAGGAACGAACTTAAATCCGCCAGTCCTTGTGCATCCGTATCCCCAACATAGTTGGTAATATCAAAAGGTTGAGGTGTTTCATCATCCTGTCTTTCATAATTCACAAAGAAAAACAACTTGTCTTCCACCAATGGGCCTCCTAGCCTAAAACCATATGTTTTTGCGGAGAAATCCGCCAATTTTTCACGACTACCTCCATCAGGAACGTTGGCGTGTGGGGTTTTTCCAACCAATCCTTGGTTTCTAAAAAAGTAATAGGCAGATCCTTGAAAATCATTGGTTCCTGACCGTGTTACGGCACTTATGGAACCACCAGAGAATCCAGCAATGCGAACATCAAAAGGTGCCAATTGAATTTGAAAAGATTCTATGGCATCTACTGAAAACGGATTAACGCCTGTTTGTCCTCCATTGGTTCCTGAACCCGCTAAACCAAATACGTCGTTGTTAATGGCACCATCAATATAAATGGCATTGTAACGATTGTTCTGACCACCCAACGAAACTGAAAATCCATCGTTACCCTCTTGTATTTGGGCCTGCGGTGTCAATCGTACAAAATCCGCAATAGATCTTGAAGCGGCTGGAATGGTTTGAATCAATCGATTGCTAATATTTGTTTCAGCTCCTGTTCTATTGGAGTTGAAAACACCATCTGATTGGGCAGTGATAACCACACCTTCCAATTCTGTAGCTGATTCCAGTAGTTGCCTATTGATCCTGTACGCTTCACCAAGTTGCAAATACACACTATCTTCTACATAATCATTGAACCCAACATAAGAGATCTCCACCTTGTAAGGACCTCCGGGACGCATCCCAGAAATTCTAAAGTAACCGTCAAAATCCGTAGTACCGCCATATAAAGTTCCTGACGGTAAGTGGGTTACCTTAATATTGGTTCCAAGTAAAGGTTCGCCTTCTCCATCCAATATGCGACCGCCAATGGATGAGGTGGTTACACCTTGACTGTAAGCGAGTATCAAGAATGAGAAAAAGAACAAAATTGATAACGCTAATTTCCTGTTTTTCATTAGTTTATAGTTTAGTGATTTTGGGGTAAAATTCACATTTCACCCCCTGTTATTTGTTAATCCAAGGTTAAGTGAAGTAAAGGGCATCATCTATGCAACGAAGCAGGGTTTTCATGCTATGAACATCCTAATTCCATAATTTTCGACGCAAGCTTGCTAAGCACAAACCACCTAAATCAGAAGAAAAAAGAAAGTGGATCGACCCACGCAATACGATGGGACCGATCCACTTTTCATAAAGCAAGCTGCTTTACGCTCTAAACTAACTCTCTCTTTTTAGTTACAGATATTCAAAACGATCTCACCGGGCGTCGGACCAGGGCCATCTGCCGCAGCAGTCTCACCACTGGGTGCGATCAACTCATAGGTGACCTCACCATCAAAGCTTCCTGAGGAAAACGACCAGATTAACTCTGTAGTCCCATCCGGCACATTGATTGTTTCTGTATTTGTGGTCGCCTGGGCAGCCGATACCGTATATTCAGTGGTAGTACCGTCAACGGTAACGGAGATAAACGCTCCATTCCAGCCATCACCAAAACTGTCATCCATGTTCAACACGTAATCTCCAGTTACAGGGGTCACAGGAATACAATTGACCCCAACTCTATAGCTAAAAGGCGATGAGAAGAAGGAACCACCGGAAACGTTACCAGTTCCATCTGAATCAGTGAACGATCGTCCGTCCGTTAAATTAATTACCAATCTTACGTTAATTTCATCACCACCTGTTACGTTGGCCGGGTCATTGACGATTCCCAATGCACTCAACGCATCACTTAGTGTAATGGAAAAACTAGATCTTGGTAAATTGTTCGGTCCATTGGTGAACTCTGAAGCGGCCACTGTGCTCACCAAGGTCTCGGTAGCAGTGGTTGTTCCGTTGGAATCCGTATTGTCCACGAAACCCAAGTAAACTTCCATATTAGAGAACAATTCCCCGTCAAGGTGATCTTGTTCCTCCAATGTTACTCCAAATGTAGAACTTGGATCAAGGACATTGAAGGTTGTGCTCTCGAACGAGACGGTCCTTAAAACCGCACCTCGCTCCACGGAATCCTGTACAAACAAAGTAATCTTATCGTCCTCAGAACAAGAGGCCAAAAGCGCTACAAATGCAAGTGCTATAAATAATTTAAAATTTTTCATGAATTCTTATTTTATTTTCAATGCAGTTATTAATTAGCAGCAGGTGCCGAACCATTGTTGTCCCAGAAAACGGGCTGTTGTTGGTTTGCTTTCTGGCTGATGCTAGAGTTGTTGTTCACCGAGTTGGTCGGATAGTACATGGAACGAATGAACACATCTGGATTTGGCTCAAGGTTCGGCTGCAAAGTGGTTGGGAACCCAGTTCTTCTGTAGAAGTTATATGGCTCCACACCGTTTCCGAAACTTGCGATGAACAATTGCTCACCTAGGATGTTTGATTTACCTTCAATATCGGCGCCATCCCAAGCAGCTTCAACCGCATCACGATAATCGGATATGGCGGTTGCATCAGGTTGGAATGATCCATCGGCATCCCCTAATCTTGAAGCAGCAAAGGCCTGTACCTTGGCCACGGATTTGTCCAATGCATTCAACAATGCAGTTTTAGCACCTGGTTCATCACCGGCGGCCATGGCCATTTCAGCGATCATGAAATCCGTGTTGTAAGCGGTCAACAGATTAGTGATACCAAGGCCCGCAGCACCGGCAACAAGACCTATGGCTTCAAAACTATCATCGTCGAATTTACCACCTACAGGATAGGTTCCATATGTAGTCCGTAAAAGACCATCCGGTGGAATACCATCAGCATCCCCATGGTCACGGCCCCAATATCCATTGGGTAGGTTACAGAAAGTTGTGCCAAAATCCAAATAATGTTGCGGAACAGGCTCCAGGGAGCAATTTAAAGTTTGCTCATCTACAGGAGTACCGTCAGCTCCAGGTACCGTAGCATTCTGTCGATAGAAATAGTATCTAATCCTCGGGTCGTCCGTTGTGTCCATAAGGTTCATGAGCCAATTGGACATATACTCCCCAGCACCGGAGACCGTATAGTTGATCCCGTAACGTGGGTGTCTGTTATCAGGCTGTGAAGCACTGGTAGCACCCCATTGGAATATTAAATCATCCTCGGTATCTGAAATATAATCCCCGGCTGCAATAATGGCATTGAAACTGGCAGCCGCACTGGCATCCACCAATCTACGTTGCAAGTAGATCTTCATCTTCAACGTATTACAGGCCTTTATCCATTGGTCCTCATCACCTGCATAATAAAAATCTGTAGGAGGTTTAGCGGAGGGGTCGGAATTGAAATTGACTATTGCCTGATCCAACAAGGCCAATGCGGCATCATAGATTGAAGCACCTGGATCCGCAACTGGGTTGAAGTTATCATCGGCGATGGCAGCCTCAGAGTAAGGTACATCCCCGAAGAAATCCACCATGGTCACAAATAAAAAAGCTTCAATAAATTCACCAATGGCCAAGTGGTGTGTAAGTCCGGCTTCTTCTGCTAAAGGTTGCATGGTCCTGATGTTGGCCAAGATCCGATAGGCATTGGACCATTCATCTGTCATATCACTTCCTTGGTATGTACTCACATAGTTCCTACCGCTCATATTCACGATACGGGTAAGCTCCATGCCAAGTTCGTTGAAACCGTCACCGGTGGTGTTACCACCCGATTGCCAGTTATCGTTAGGGTCGTTATCGGCATCCCCTTCGAACTGTCTCACAAAGTCTTCCTGTACAGAATTCAGCAGGAAATCAGCACTTGCGAGATCTGGTGTCAACGCATTGGGATTTGCGGTAAGATCCAACTCGGTTGTCTCACAGGAAACCAATACAAGGGCCATTCCGAAGAATGCCGTAAAAATATTTCTAGTTATCCGTTTCATTATTTTATAGATTTTTTATTCTTAGAATGTTGCCTTTACACTAAGCCCGTATCTTCTTGCACTGGGTCCGTTGATGAAATCGAAACCGAAACCATTCCCAACACCGGTTCCAGAGGTGTTCGGATCGAAGTTGGCACCCTTGGGAGTGTTGATGGCCCTGAACCAAAGGTTGTTCCCCGATACCGTAAAGGTCAGGTTCCCGAATGGTGTCTTGTCCAAGAACTGGCTTGGCAAGGAATAGCTCAATGAGGCCTCCTGAAGTCTTACTGTTGTGGCATCGTACACCTGAAGCTCACTTGGTCCGAAAAGGATATTGGTAAACCAGAAGGTGGAGTTGTTGATCTGTAGGTTGTTGGTATTGCCATTGGCATCCACACCTGGAAGTACATACGTATCTTCACGATCGATGGTCTCAGTGATTAGCCCCCTACCCATCAATGTGGAGATGGTACTGGAGTATACGTCACCCCCTGAAGTATAGTTCCACTGGAAGCCTAGGCTGAAGTTCTTGTAGGAGATGTTGTTCCTAACGTTCATTACCCAGTCCGGGTTCGGATCACCGATGATGCCATCATTCGGATCCTGTACATAGTTACCGTCAGCACCTACAACGAAGTCACCGTTGGCATCCCTAAGTATACGTGTTCCAAAGAACACGCCCAATGGCTCGTCCTGGATGGCCGCGTTACCAAGATTATTGAAGCCGGAGTATACCACTTGATCAGTATCAACACCTAAGTCAATCACAGTAGTCTCATAAGCCGTGAAGTTCACATTGGTTCTCCAGCTGAAACCACCTTGGTCTTTTGCCCTGAACCAGTTGATGCCCAAATCGGCCTCGATACCTTCGGACTTGATCTCACCGATATTTACGGCAACGATCCTTGTACCAAGATCACCGGCTGGATCCAAAGGTTTGTCCAAGATAAGATCGTTGGTCTTTCTCTGGTAGATGGAAGCGTCCAATGTAATACGTCCGTCCCACCATCTGGATTCGATACCAAGTTCAATCTCTTCCAAGGTCTCTGGCTTCAGGTTCGGGTTACCCGTTCTAACACCTACTTCGTTGGTCACGATGTTTGCGCCAGAACTGTCCTGAACGTCCTGCGTGTCCAAAATAAGCGTGTTTGCGATTGGATAGGCGGCCGACTCGAAGTTTGCCGATACCCCAAGACCCGCACGGATCTTCAAGTAGTTCAATACGTTCTCCGACTTAAGGCCATCGATGGCGGCCGTTGGGATGAAGGAGATACTTGCCGATGGGTAGAACTGAGTCCTGTTGTCCCTGGAGAAGTTCGATACCCAGTCGTTACGACCTGCAAGGGTCAAGTATAGGTATTTATCGTAATCGAAATCCACCTGGCCGTAAACACCGACTAGGTTACGTTCAACAAATGTTTGAATTTCGTTTTGGTTCAAGAAGTTGAAGTGCCTAAGCACACCGAACCCCTGTTGGCCATCACTGGCAACACCGTTCTGATCAAAAATCTCCCTTCTTGAAGTGGCACCCACATTGAAGGTGGTCCCGATCTTCTCGGTGATGTCAAAGTCACCATTTAATAAGAAGTTATGATCCCAAATGGTATTGGTGTTGTTCCATGTTTCATAAAAACCACTTACCGTTCTGGCACCGCCACCGATACCACCTTTGTTCTGGTAGTTGGTGTTGTTCTCACTATAGATATCGATACCCGCACGATACACCAAGTTCAGGTTGTCGTTGATATCGTACTGCAGCGAAGCTTGACCAAAAATCCTGTTGGTCTCTTGGTTCGACTCCGCATTGTTAACGGTCCATAATGGGTGCTGAATGGAGTTGTTCTGTCTGTAATAAACGCTACTTCCATCAATGGGGTTCTGGAACGGAAGTCCCTGAACATCGATACTACGTGGTGTGAACCACAAGTGACCGAACACGGAGGAACCTGTACCTGTAGCACCATTACCCTGGCTGAGCGCCACTGGGGGAGAGGTAAAGTTTGTCCGCGCATAGTTCAAGGTACCTGAAGCAGTGAACTTGTTGCTCAACTGCGCCCTACCACCAACGGAAAGGGTGTTACGTGTAACACTGTTGTTCGGTGTGAAACCGTTATCCTTCAAGTGACCGTAGTTCACGTTGTACCCGATCTTACCGTCATCTGAAGCGCCTCTAACGTTTACGGAAGTATTTAAGATTGTTCCTCTTTTGAAGAAACGTCCCACACTGTCATAAGGTCTCCAGTCGTAACGTGCCCCTTGGAACTCCGGGAAAGCGGCCTGGATGGCTGCAGTTGAAGTGGAGTATGGGTGGGCCAATGTCCCTTGGTCGTCAATGGAGGGTTGATTTCCCCATCCTGCGGCTCCTTCCCTTCTGAAGCTTGGGCCCCAGTTGGAGAAGAACCATCCGAAGTTTTGATCAAAACCGTTACCGTATTCATTTTGGTATTCTGGAATGGATGCTATCTCGTTGAAGAAAACCGAAGAATTCACCGTTATCTCTGTCTTCTTTGGACCGGCAGCACCCGTGGATCCACCTTTGGTGGTAATAAGGATGACCCCGTTACGACCCTGTGAACCATATAAGGTAGCAGCTGCAAGACCCCTAAGGACGTTCACGCTCTCGATACTGTTGGGATCAAGGTCAAGGAACCTACTGGAACCGTTGTTACCGTTCACGAAATCCTGACGGTCGCCCTGTCTACCCTGTGAGTTGGTGTCCGTACTGAACGGCACACCGTCCACGATGAACAATGCCTGGTTGCCAGAGCTGAACGTGGAAAGACCCCGGATGATCACGTTTGTACCGGAACCGGAAAGACCACTCTGGTTGGTAATCTGTACACCGGCGGCCTTACCTTGAAGTACCCTGGCGACATCACCATCCGGTCGTTGCTCCAGGTCCTCGCTACCTACCTCGGTAACGGCGTAACCCAATGCCTGCTTCTCCCTTTTGATACCAAGGGCAGTCACAACAACTTCCTCGAGTGCCTGTGCATCTTCCTCCATTTGGACGTTGATCACATCACTTGCGCCAACTTCCCTTCTGGCATCTTTTTGGCCGATGTAGGTGAACACCAATACTTGACCTTGACTGGCACTGATGGCATAGTTACCGTCAAAATCTGTTTGGGTACCCGTAGTGGTACCTTCAACGACAATGTTGACCCCAGGTAGTGGTAAACCACTAACATCGGTAACATTACCCGTAATACTTCTTTCCTGTCCGTAGCCAACTGTAGCATAGGCGAGAAAGAACAGGAAAATCAAATAAAATCTGTTTCTCATTTTCATATTTGAGTTATTAGTTATCCGGGTAAAAGTAAAATCCTCCCATACGCGCTAGGTTTTTATGAATTCTATTCACTTTTAGATGAAGTGAGCGATGGGTATTCTGATCTGCTTGCCCTTAAGTGGAAATAATGAAAAATCAATGGGCAAGTTTCAGCCTAGAAACGATCCATTTTATGATTTGTAACCTATGTTTTTTGATTTGTAAATGACTTTTCATGCTATTAAACCCCTTATATTGATTTTATCGAAGTCTTTAGAAAACTGACTGACAGCGATATTTGTTACTTTTAAATCTCAAAAAGTATGTGATGGCATTGATCAGGACGATTATTGCGGATGACGAAATATTGGCAACCAAACGGGTTGAACTCCTACTCAAGGAAAACAAGAGATTTGAAGTAATTGGCACCTACAACCAAGGACATGAGGCTGTGGAAAAAATCAATGCCTTACGACCTGATTTGGTTTTCCTGGATATCAACTTTCCAAATATCACTGGTTTTGATATTGTCAAACAGTTGGAATACAATCCTATATTCATATTTGTAACAGCTTATGATAAACACGCCATAAAAGCATTTGACGTGTTTGCTTTTGACTTTTTAGTGAAACCATTCAAGGATGAACGCTTTTTCAAGACTTTGAACAAGGTTGAAGAATATTTGGCAGAGAAAAACCCAGGGTATGACGATAAAGTCTCTAAACTTTTGGCCTATCTAGAAACATCCGACAATAATAAAAACAATAGTTTAAACCTTACCAAAATACCGGTAAAACTCGGGAATAAAATCAATCTTATTCCCACTACTGAAATCAAATATATTTTGGCCTCTGGATACTATTCAGAAATATATACGCTAAAGAAAAAATATGTGCTCCGAGAGTCGATTACAAACCTTATCCAACAATTGGAGCACCAACCATTTGCCAGGATTCACCGTTCCTCAATCGTCAATTTTGATTTTATAGAAGAGTTGGTTTATTCCAATTATGGTGAGTTGGATGTGAAAATGGTTGATCACAATTTAATCAGAGTAAGCAAGGGGTACAAAAAGACATTTTTCTCTAAATTGGGAATACAATAAAAAAGCCGACTCAAGGCCGGCTTTCAAAGCTAATTCAAACAATTTAACACTGAGAATTAATAAATTGTCTGCTTAAAAATACCTTCCCAGACCAGTACGGTGAGAACAAATGATTTGTGTCCCTTGCTTTCTGATTTCAATAGCGGAATTATTGATATGTATTCAAGTAAGGAGTCATGTAACGAGGAAAATAGATTTATATGAGAAGTTTGACAATGAAGAAAAACGAAGGGTCCAAAAAACTTTTTTTTACCGAAAAACGGTTACTAGGTCTACTTGCCGCGTTTTATACCGGACTCACGCTATTGGGATTCATTAAAACCATTTACATCAAAGTATATAATGATGGATTGGCACGTGTAACTTGGTCCGATATTGTATTTAGTATGATATTGGAATGGTCAGGTGTTATGCTCTTTTCCATTTTAATCAGTAGGCTTGTAAAGTATCTTATGCAAAGAAAGATTTCCTTATCACTGGTTATACCAATTCATTTAATTGCTGGCCTTCTTTTTGGGATATTCATGACCTTTTTGCATCATCTAGCGACTATTATAGACAATACACATAATGTCGTACTTTTTGATTTAGGTCGACTACAATTCAACTTTATAAGGTATTTGGAATACAATCTTCTTATCTACTTCACTGTTACCTTTATTATTTACACTTATTATTATATCAATAGGGCCTTAACCGAAAGTGAAAAAAAGAACAATATTGAACAGAAATTCAATGAGGCAAAGGCCATGGCTTTGCAAAATCAACTACACCCACATTTTCTGTTCAATTCACTTAATAATGTTTCTGCACTAATCGATATTGACAAAAAGAAGTCAAAAGACATGATCGCTGATATTAGCGAGTACTTGTATAATACAGTAAACCTGTTTGAACACAAATACATTACCCTTGAATACGAATTGGAATTATTGGATAAGTACCTCAACATTATTGAAACTAGATTTCAGGCACAATTAAGCATTTCCAAGTCAATTCAAGTGGACACGAAAAATGTATCGGTTCCTCCATTGATTATTCAACCTATTGTAGAAAATGCTGTAAAACATGGATATTCAAGGGATCATGAGCATTTAAACATTAAGATTGATGTATCCCGACCAAAGAATCAATTATGTATTCAAGTCAGCAACGACGGGTTACCATTAACCCAAAAAATTGGGGATTTGAAGAAAAATGGTACTGGCATCAAAAACATAGATGAAAGATTATCCGCCATATACGGGAACGATTATCAACTAAATTTCTGTAATGATGCCGAAAATAATCAAGTGGTATTCCAGTTGTTGTTGCATCAAACAGATGAACAAACCATGCAAACAAATCATGCCCAGCCTGTTTTTCTATCAGATTAGGCGTAAAGTATCAAGAATAGCAGTGGGAATAGTATTCCAGCAACTGCAAATTTCCAACCGCGGCTTTTGAATCCGTTTTTACCGTTTGGAATCAGAATTCCGGTGATGGCAATAAGCAACATGGCTGCGCCAAAAATATCTGAATACCAAATCCAGAATGAATTGGTGGACTTATGCAAAAACATGGTATGTCCAATAAAAGGCACCTTTCGTTTATGCTCAAGAACACCCTCGCCGGTGGACATATCAACATCTAAAATGACATTGTTTTTGTAATAAACACGAAGGGTATTGTCCCTCACCCTATGGCCGTCGTATTCCACATCCCAGTCTTTGGAAAAACTCTCAATCTGCTCCTTGGAAAAATCAGAGGTATTTGTAACCATTGCTAATGAAACTTCCTCACTTTCGTATGCATAATCCATAGGATACCAATCCTGTCTATGATTTAATATAATTCCTGAAAATGAAAAAGCAATAATCAAGCCCACATAGAAATAGGCAAAGTCACGATGAAGGTTTCGGTTGGTAAACTTATACATGAAACTAATGTTATTTTGAATTGGACAAAATAAATAAAAACGTATCAGATAATTGTCAAATGAATAGGCATAATCAATACACAATTAGTTAAATATTAGCCAAAATAAATCTTCCAGATGATCGAATCGTAGGGAATGGAAACAATCAAAACTTCCACAATATAGTCTCAGAATCAGCATGAAAAATTCTAATTGTCTAATATTCTGTATCTTGAAAACAGCTAATCATCAATCAAACACCATCAACAATGTCTAGTTCCACCTTTAACCTTTGGAGAAAATTAATTATCCTCATCCTGCTAATCCTAGTCGCTAGTTGTTCCAGTGACGGCAATACTACTGATACAAACCCAGATTCCACTCCCAACCCGACACCTACACCTACGCCAAATCCTACTCCCACCTTGACCATTGAGGAAAAATTACAAAACATAATAGATGATAAGGTAGGAACGGATTCTGATAAATTGGTAGGTGTTTCTGTTTCTATCCGCATAGGTGATGAAACGCATTTAAGTTTGGTAGGCGGCATTTCCAAATTGGGCGTACCAATAACCAAAGACATGCGCTTTGGTGTGGGCAGTGTGACTAAAACCATTGTTGCTGCCACAGTTATGAAGTTGGTTGACGAGGGCATTCTGAACTTAGAGGACACCATTGAAGATTGGGTAAGTTTTACTTCGGAAAATGTGGACAGCTCTATTACGATCTATCAATTATTGACACATTCTTCTGGACTTTTTGGATATATGTACAATGACTTGTGGGCCATGGCAGAAGCAGATCTTCAAACACCAATACCCCAGGAGACCTTATTTGGTTTTATTGGCCCAGCGACCAACGAACCAGGTGTTGTCCATGAGTACTCTAATTCCAATTACTTGATTTTGGGATTGATCATAGAAGCTGCCACTGGAAAAACAGTTGGCGAAGTTATGCGGGAAAAATTTTGGACACCGCTTAACATGAGTGAAATTTATTTTGGAACCAATGAACCGATTGAAGGAACTTGGGCGACGCCGTGGCGTGATGGTGATGATGATGGCGTATTGGAGGACATTGAAGCAGATTTTGGCCCTTCTTTTCACAGTATTTTTTATTGTGCTGCCGATGTATTCTCAACTGCTCCCAATCTCTCTTTATGGGCACAACATTTGTATAACGGTAGTGCAGTTTCAGAGGCTTCGCGAATTAATATGATAACGGGTCACTTCGATATACCGGATACCATATTTGTAAGCTACGGGCTTGGCACACGGGAAGTTATATTCCATGGGCGTTCTACTTACGGTCATACAGGTGGTATGCGAGGTTATGGTTCTTATATGTTCTTTGAGCCCATTAGTAAGGTAAGTATTGCCGTACTCAATAACCAAAGTAGATCTGATGATGGGCCATTGTTACGTTATGAATTAACAAATGAGTTGTTAGGCACTGTCTTTAATCATTATGGAATTTAATCTATTCTTGTGCTAACGTCTTGGCGTGGGCAAACTGGATTTTTGCAATGAATCGATGGTCAATCTTGCCTTGTCCAATTCCTGTTCCAACTTTTGATTTTCTTCAGTGTATTGTGATCTCAATACTTCCAATTTACGTTCAAATTCATCTGCAGGAACGTACTCCGGCTCCCAAAATAGTCCATTTAGCAAACTAAATAGTGTGAAGAGGAAACTAACCACTACCGCAGATATCAAAACCAAAAGTATGGTTCTTTCTTTTTTTAGAATTGGTGAATTTTTCTTGAGCAGCGCTCTTTCATCCTTGGAAAGTTTCTTGTTATTAGACATTTGATCAAGGAAAGTATCCCACTTTTCTTCTTCCTTGACATGCATATCCATAAAACCACCGTCATCTAAAAAATCTTGGGTATTCCTTGTGGATGCAAGCATAAAGATATCCACACCATTTCCAGCCATAACATCCAACAGATTGGCATCGTGTTCCATTATTTCCTTAATGAGTTTGGTAACGAACTCCAGACTGTAGTTGGGTCTCAAATATTCGTCATAAAGAACTTGTGCCTCAAAGTAATCTTGGCGATCAAGTGCATATTCTAAAAAGCGATCTTTTAATTCGGCCTTGAAAAACTCGCCCATTTCTAAGTGAGGGATTTATGGATTTCTACGCTATTATTTTTCGTAAAAATAAAAGTTAGGTTGGCAATCAGCAATGCTGTTTGTGTAAAGCATTTATGATTTTTCAATTATTGGTTAGAAGTATGCTTTGACCCAAATCCAAATCAAACTATTTCGGCACTTAGGCCTGCTTGGAGCAGCCGGGTACATCTAGGCTTCAAATCGTTGTATTCCCCAGTTTTAACCGTACACTTTCCATTGTGATGCACTATCAGTGAGCATTGTTCTGCTTGTTCAGGAGAATGATCACAGACTGATATCAAAGTATTTATGACATGATCAAATGTGTTTACATCATCATTGAACAAAACAATTTCACTTTGCTTTACAACTTCTTCCTCCAGTAGGAGTTCTTCCGATTCTTTCTCTTTGATTCCCATTTCTCCGGAATTACTTATTCCTAATTTACATATTTTGAGGAAACCCAATTGTTCTTTTCGTAATTTTTAACGAATTCCAAATCATATTCAGCACATTTTGAGGATATTACATCCAAATCATCCAAATAAAAGCCACTTAAATAAAGAGCTCCCGAGGTATTAAGACAATTGGCATAGATTGGGATATCTTCCAAAAGGATATTTCTGTTGATGTTTGCGAAGATGATATCGTATTTTTTTCCATCCAATAACTCGCTATTGCCCTGCATTGCATCCAATTCACATTCATTCCTTTCGGCATTCTCGACGGTATTCAAATAACACCATTCATCAATATCAATAGCTTCCACATGTTTGGCTCCCTTCATTTTTGCCAATATGGCCAACACCCCTGTTCCGCAACCCATATCCAAAACCGTTTTGTTTTTCATATCATTATCCAAAATATGCTGTAGCATCATGTGGGTAGTTTCATGATGCCCTGTTCCGAAACTCATCTTGGGTTCTATGATAATGTCAAAAGCAACATCAATTGGCTTGTGGAAAGGCGCTCTGACCATACATTGATCAGACACAATTATAGGATGAAAGTTCTTTTCCCATTCAGCATTCCAGTTCTGCTGTTCAATTTCTGAATGGCCCCAAGTAATTTCTACCCCTGGGCTGTCCAAAACTTGTAATTTCCGCAATATACCCTCATTCCATTCTTCTTTGAGAATATAGGCATCAATACCAAGGTCGTTTTCTACAAAACTCTCAAAACCACGTTCTCCCAGTTCCGCAATGAGAATCTCCGACCATGGTGACAACGGGGAGATGGTAAACTTGTATTCAATATAGGTTGCTGCCACAAATATGATTAAATGGCCTTGATAATGGCGATAAAGTCATCTGCCTTTAGGGAAGCCCCACCTATCAAGCCTCCGTCAACATCGGGTTTACCAAAAATATCTTCAGCATTAGTGGGTTTTACGCTACCCCCGTATAAAATGGAGACTTCTTCAGCAATCGCATCACCATAGGCCTCTGAAATGGTCTTTCTAATAAATGCATGCATTTCCTGAGCTTGTTCAGGAGTTGCGGTTTCGCCTGTTCCAATAGCCCATACCGGCTCATATGCCAATACGATATTTTCCCATGCCGTGCCGTCTAATTGAAACAAAGCATTTTTTAATTGACTTTCAACTACTGTAAAATGATTGTCGGATTTGCGTTCTTCCAGTTCCTCGCCAAAGCAAAAGATAATGGTCATATTTTTGTCCAAAGCGGTCTGTACCTTTTTGGCAAGTAAAGCATCATCCTCTCCAAAATAGGAGCGTCTTTCCGAATGGCCAAGAATTACAGTATCAACATGGATATTAAGCAACATATCTGCTGAAATTTCACCGGTGTATGCACCGTTTTCTGCATAATGCATGTTTTGAGCGGCAACTTTTATTGCAGAGGATTGTAAATTACGTTGTGCTGTAGCCAAGTTCACGTAGGTTGGCGCAACTACCACATCGGCATGTGTATTGGGCAATTTGGCGGAGAGCTCTGATAATAAAGCTTCTGTTTCTTCCAAATTATTATTCATCTTCCAGTTTCCGGCAACAATTTTCTTTCTCATTGTTAGTGTCTTAAAATTATCAGTTTATGTTGGTTATCGGTTTAAATCATTCAAGCGTAATCTGGTCCAAATCATTGTGATGTACTTTTTGCACAATTGTACCCTTTTCCAATAGCAATACTGCTGGATTGGATCGCACAATGGTTTTTAATGTAGTTTCATCAGTAAAATAAAACTGAAAATCCAGGTTAAATTCCTTGATCAGTTGACTTGTTTGGGCATCACTTGATGCGGACATACCTATTACTTGGTAGTTTTTCTTTTTGGCACTGTTCGCCAATTCGGCGACATCTTTAAAATATGCTTTGTCGCTTTTGGCCAAATCATATGCAATTACCATCATTAGTTTGTCAACCATCAATAGTTCAGGTGCAAAATCAACTCCATTTTGTTCAATGGTGAAATCATGAATGGGTGGTTCATAGCCTTTTTGAATCTCCGTGGTTTCCACATCCAAAAATTCACCATCAACGGATGGGTATTCACCATTGGTGACCACGATTTTATCTTCTCCATCTACTTTAAAACGCCACGCATACTCGTATAAAGGTTTGGGAGCATCATCTGGAACGGACATTCCTTCTTCTATATTGGCACCAATTTTATAGGGTCTAAAATCAACGGTTGGAAGATGGTTTAAAACCTGATTTGCAAAAAGTATGCAGGCTACTAGTGACACCCCGCCTATTATCCAATTGGTTTTGGTATTAAAAATTGAATTAATGTGCTTTCTTCCAAAAAACAGAATCAATATCAACCCCAGCAAAATGACGTCCTTCGTAAAAGATTCCCAGGGGGTAAGTTTAACCGCATCACCAAAGCAACCGCAGTCCGTGACCTTATTAAAATAAGCGGAGTAAAAAGTGAGAAAAGTGAAAAACACAATCATCAACAAAAGACTCCACACCGTGAATTTGGGCTTAAAACCTATTAATAGTAATATGCCCAATAATACCTCAACAATTACCACAAACAGGGAAATTGTCAAAGCCAACGGCATTAGGAATGGTAAATCCAGCACCCCTTGACTAAAGTATTCTTCCAATTTAAATGAAAAACCTACTGGATCATTTAGCTTGATCAAACCACTTATGATAAAAAGTATACCAACTACAATTCTTGATATCCAAACCAAATATTTCATTACCTATCGTTTAAGTGGATTAGCGCAAAAACTGCATAATTGATAATATCCTGGTAATTGGCGTCAATACCTTCGCTCACCAAGGTGGCTCCTTTATTGTCCTCAATTTGTTTGACGCGTAATAACTTTTGCAGAATTAAATCGGTAAGCGAGCTCACGCGCATATCGCGCCATGCCTCACCATAATCATGATTTTTATTCTCCATCAACGATTTAGCCACCTGAACTTGTTCATCATATAATGCTATAGCTTGTTTTTCTTCCAAATCGGGTTGTTCGGCTACCCCTTTGTCCAATTGAATCAAGGCCATAATGGCGTAGTTGATAATTCCTATAAATTCAGATTGTTCGCCTTCATCAACTTTACGAACCTCATTTTGTTGCAAACTCCGAGTGCGTTGTGCCTTTATGAAAATCTGGTCTGTTAGGGATGGTAATCTTAATATTCGCCAAGCAGTTCCATAGTCTTTGGTCTTCTTTGTAAAAAGTTCCCGACAAGTTTGAATCACTGCATCGAATTGTTGCGAAGTCTGCTTCATCTATTCTAGCTAAATTGCGTAAATTTCGTCTTATACAAAAGCACCAAAAAAGGCACTGTGCCAAAGATAATCAAACCCATCAAAGCACCTATTCTTTATGACATTAAACTGCAAAGGAGATCTTGTTGATTTAACCATACCAAAAGTTATGGGCATTCTTAATTTGACGCCTGATTCATTTTATGACGGTGGCAAATACAAGGATGCTAAAAGTATTTTGAATCAGGTTGAACTAATGTTCAAAGAGGGTGCGAGCTTTATTGATATGGGTGCCTACAGCTCCAGACCAGGTGCAGAACACGTTCCTGAGGCTATTGAAGCGCAGCGAATGCTCCCTATGTTGGAACTGATTTTAAAGCACTTCCCAAAAGCATTGCTATCTATAGACACATTTAGAAGCTCAATTGCTAAAGAAGCAATAGAAGCAGGGGCCGCAATCATAAATGATATTTCGGCAGGAAATTTGGACTCTGAAATGTTCCGTACCATAGCCAAATATCAGGTACCTTATATCATGATGCATTTAAAAGGTACACCACAATCCATGCAAAAAGAAGCTGTTTATAATGACCTGATCCAAGATTTACGTTATTATTTTTCAGAAAAAATAAATGAGGCCACACAACTAAAAATCAACGACATAATAATAGATCCCGGTTTTGGTTTTGCAAAAACAACGGAGCAAAACTATTCTCTTTTAAATCATTTAGACCTTTTCCAAACGTTTCGGCTTCCACTTCTTATAGGTTTGAGCAGGAAATCAATGATCTACAAGGTATTGAACGGCACATCAAAAGAAGCACTGAATGGTTCTACGGCATTACACACGGTCGCACTCCTTAAAGGTGCGAGCATTTTGCGCGTTCATGATGTAAAAGAAGCTGTGGAATGTGTTAAATTGATTGAAGAACTAAAAGCAAATTCGCTTTAATTTAAGGTTAGGCTATTTTTGCTAATTTTACAAAAACACTGCGGTTGGATTTTCTCAATTTTATTGAATTTAAGATTACCGATGTCATTGACATTGTGCTGGTAGCCGCTCTCCTCTATTACGTTTATAAGCTGGTAAAAGGCACAGTGGCCATAAATATTTTCATAGGCATTGTCATTGTTTGGGCGCTATGGAAACTCACCGAACTACTTCAAATGAAAATGATCAGTAGCGTTGTTGGTGGTTTTATGAATATTGGTTTGATCGCTTTGATCATCGTTTTTCAGCAGGAAATCCGAAAGTTTTTGTTGATGATCGGTTCCACTAATTTTGCGGCCAAACGAAATTTTACGCGCCATTTTAAGTTCTTGAGGCAAGAAGCCTTGCCCACTGACACCAATGTTGAAGCCGTTGTAGGAGCTTGCGATAAAATGGGTGCAACCAAGACTGGGGCCATTTTGGTAATGGAACGAACCAACTCACTTGATTTTTTCAAGTCGTCCGGGGACAGCATGAATATTGAGATAACACAACCCATATTGGAAAGTATATTTTTCAAAAACAGCCCATTGCATGATGGTGCTGCCATTATTCAAGACAATTACATTACCGCAACCCGTGTTATCCTACCCGTTTCCAATGACCGCAATATTCCCTTACGTTTTGGATTGCGTCACAGGGCCGCAGTGGGCATTACTGAAAAGACTGATGCGGTCTGCTTGGTAGTGAGTGAAGAAACGGGTTCCATTTCATACATCAAAAATGGCGAATTCATCCCTTATAAAGGTTTGGACGACTTAACGGCAAAGATTAAAAAGGACTTGGAATAAATGCATTGTAAAAACTGTAATGCTGAACTGAAACACACGGATAAATTTTGCCATGTCTGTGGTGCCAAAGTCATCCGAAACCGTCTTACCTTAAAGAATGTTTGGCATGATGTGAGTCAACAAGTACTCAATGTCGACAACACCTTTCTAAAAACGTTGAAACATCTCTTTGTCCGGCCAGAAGAAGTCATTATCGAGTACATTTCTGGGACCCGGAAACGTTACATGAATCCAATCAGTTACTTCGCCATTGCCATTACGCTTTCCGGATTAATGTTTTTTATCCTAAGGGATGTATATCATTTGAATTTGACGGAAAGTAGCATTAATGACAATCAAGCCCCTGAACTTAATTTTGTCTTCGATTACCAAGGTGTTGTTTCCTATTTGATCATGCCGGTCTACGCCCTAATGACGTATATTCTTTTCCGAGGACCCAACAAATTCAATTATACGGAACATTTAGTGGCCAACGCTTACATTATAGGGCAGTCATCCTATGTACAAGTGGTTACGTATACCATCTTTCTAGGACTATTCCCCATAAAGTTTGATGTGTTCAATTTTATTTTCCTCTTCTTTATGGTTATTTACCAATTTTATGCATTGGCCAGAATGCATGAAATTGGATTTTGGGGGGCATTTTGGCGGGCAGCCCTATACATGATTATGTTAATGGTGGTTATGATAGGTATTGGCGTTGTGATGGTAATCATTGCATTATCCACGGGCATGGTTACTTTGGCTGATTTTGTCCAACAATGATCAAACTACTTCTTCGGCCATAAACTGCGCCTCATATAAATCACTGTAATAGCCGCCTTTTTTCAAGAGTTCTTGATGGTTACCAATTTCGACAATATTACCGGCATCCATCACAATTATCTTATCTGCTTTTTTAATGGTAGCCAATCTATGTGCAATTATAATTGACGTTCTGCCTTCAGTGATTTTGTCCGTAGCTTGTTGAATCAACTGTTCTGAGTACGTATCAACCGAGGAAGTTGCCTCATCCAAAATCAAGATACTAGGATTGCTCACATACGCTCTCAAAAATGCTATCAACTGCCGTTGACCGCTAGAAAGCATAGTTCCTCTTTCCTTAACATTATAGAGATAACCTTCGGGTAAACTGGAAATAAACTCGTGTACCCCAATTTGTTTTGCCGCCGATTCTATCTGTTCTAAACTAACGGACTTATCGCGCAGTGATATGTTATTTGCTATAGAATCCGCAAACAGGAATACATCTTGTAAAACAATGGCTATATGGGAACGTAGGGACCGTAACGTATATTCCTTAATATCATGCCCATCTATCATAATCGTCCCAGAATTGATTTCATAAAAACGATTCAAGAGGTTTATGATGGTTGATTTACCTGCTCCCGTAGCTCCAACTATTGCAACGGTTTCCCCGGCATCTACCTTGAAGGATATACCATGAAGCACTTCCTCATCTTCCAAATAACCAAAGCGGACATCTGTAAATGTTATATCCCCTTTTACATCTTTTCTTTCCAACTGTCCTGTATCCGGGATTTTACTATCCGTATCCAAAATACCAAACACCCTGTTCGCAGCCACCATTCCCATTTGTAGGGTATTGAATTTATCGGCGATTTGGCGCAATGGCCTGAACAACAAATCCATCAAGAAAAAGAATGCGATAATAGACCCTTTGTTGCTATCCAAGCTTGCACTATCAATATTTTGAATAATTCCGAAATAGACCACCAATCCTACTCCAACGGAATTGGAAATCTCTGCAATTGGGAAAAATATGGAATTGTACCAGACTGTTCGCAACCAAGCATTTTGGTGCTTTTCATTGATCTTCCTGAATTTTTCTTTTTCAATTTGCTCCCGGTTGAACAATTGCACGATTTTCATTCCTGCAATCCGCTCTTGGACAAATGAATTTAGATTGGCAACCTGTGCACGAACATCAATAAAAGCAACTTTCATGGCTTGTTGAAACAACCTTGTGGCAACAAGAATTACAGGTAGAATAGCAAACACAATCAATGCCATCCGCCAGTTCATGTATAGCATCACTCCAGCCGCACACAACATTTTCAAGACATCGGCAACAATTACGAAAAATCCTTGGCTAAATATCTCACCTATCCGCTGCATATCCGCAACTGCCCTTGTAACCAATACACCTATGGAAGAATTATCAAAATAGGTCATTTTGAATCCCATTATCCGCTTGAAAAGTTGAACACGGATGTCTTTGATTACAGATTCACCTAATAAATTGGCATAATAATTAAAGAGCAACTGACTTACTACCTGAGCCACTAAAACCCCAAGCATGATGAGCACAACAAGGAGCAATTGTTCGCTGTCCCTATTGGTTAGCGGCTCATCAATGATGTATTTTACCAAAATTGGAGTGAGTATGGCAAAAGCCGCAGATAGAATGGCAACCAAAGCTACTACCCAAAATATAGACCGATAAGGTTTGGTATGTGCAAAAACTCTTTTGAACAAACCAAAATCAAATGCTTTGCCTATTTCTTCATTTTTACTCATCAATGTTATTTTTTGGGTAAGAGACCGCCGTCAAATATAAACCTTTTGCAGGTACAGAAACCCCAGCTTCGCTTCGGTTTTTACTCGCAATTATTTGTTCTATCCTCGCTGGTTCCATTTTACCGAGCCCTACATCCAATAAGGTTCCTACAACCGCCCGAACCATGTTTCGTAAAAAGCGATCTGCCGAAATTGTAAAGACCAATTTATCATCGCGAACTTCCCAAATTGCTTTTCGCACATCACAAATAAAAGTCTTTACATCCGTATTGGATTTTGAAAAACATTCAAAATCAGAATGCTGTTTCAGCAAAGCCCCAGCCTGATTCATTGCATCAATATCCAATGGTTGTAATACGCAATGCGCCAAATCCGAATAAAATGGATTCTTATGCTGAACGATCCAATATTCATAGGTGCGTTCCACGGCATCAAAGCGGGCGTGGGCTGTGTCTTTTACTCGAAATATGTTCTGAACTGCAATTGCGTCAGGCAGATAAGCGTTCAATCGATAGACGAGTTCCTCCGTTTGCTCAATATCCGCATCAAAATGCGCATACATTTCCTTGGCATGAACACCAGCATCCGTCCTTCCGGCACCAACTACCTCAATGGGTTGACGTAAAAGCATGGAAAGCGCTTTTTCCAGGACTTCCTGTACCGTTATGGCATTAGGTTGATTTTGCCAGCCATGGTAGGGTTTTCCAAAATAAGAGAAGCGGATAAAATATCTCAATGGGATTGGCTACTTTTAAATGTTAAAGATACTTGAATCCCAAGCAATAGAAATCCAGGTGTCTATTTTTAGCATATTTTTAGCGTTATGACCAAAATCCTTTTGCTTTCTGATACGCATGGCCATTTAGATGAAACCATTTTAAAATATGTTTCGCAGGCTGATGAAGTATGGCATGCTGGCGATATTGGAAGTTTGGCCGTTACCGATAAAATCAAAACATTGAAACCTTTGAAAGGAGTTCATGGAAATATCGATAATGCCACGATCCAATTGGAATTTCCAGAACACAATCGTTTTACATGTGAGGCGGTAGATGTTTGGATAACCCATATCGGAGGATATCCCAATAGATACGACAGAAGAGTCAAGGATCAAATCAAGGAAAATCCACCCAAACTTTTTATTTGTGGTCATTCGCACATCCTAAAAGTGATGCATGACAAAAAACTGGATTTGCTTCATATGAATCCTGGTGCATGCGGCAAACATGGATTCCATCCGGTTAGAACCATGTTGCGATTTACCATAGATGGTAGTAAAATCTCGGATCTGGAAGTTATTGAACTTGGAAAACGTTAATATGAAATATTGGTTAGCAACTATTATCATCAGTCTTTCAATCAGTTTTACTAGCTGCAGTCAGACTCAAAATACTTCACCCGTGTCCTTAATTATTTTGGGCACTGTTCAAGATGGGGGTAGTCCGCATATTGGCTGTAAACGCGATTGTTGTAAAGCGCTATTTGCAAATCCCGATAAAACCCGGCAGGTAGTTTCCCTTGGCGTCATAGACCATGAAAACAAACGTTCATTCATGTTTGAAGCAACTCCGGATATGACTGCCCAGATGAAGGCATTAAGGAACTTTTCTGGCCTAAACAAAGAAACGCCAGACGGTATTTTCCTTACCCATGCACATATTGGCCATTATACAGGTCTGATGTATTTAGGTAGGGAGGCACTTGGCGGTAATCATGTTCCCGTTTATGCAATGCCAAAAATGAAATCCTTTTTGGAAACAAATGGTCCATGGAGTCAATTGGTTACACTAGGAAATATTGACATTAAGGCAATGGAGCATCAAAACCAAATACCAATTACATCAAACCTCACAGTTATTCCTTTTAAAGTGCCACATCGTGATGAATTTTCTGAAACTGTAGGCTTTAAGATTTTGGGTCCAAACAAGAGTGTATTGTTCATTCCCGATATTGATAAATGGGCAAAATGGGAAACAAGTATACGTTCAGAAATCAAAAAAGTAGACTATGCTTTTCTAGACGCGTCTTTTTTTGATGCTGAAGAGATAAACAACAGGGATATAGCTGAAATCCCACATCCTTTTGTAATTGAAAGTATGGAACTTTTCAAGTCATTATCCAAGGCTGACAAAGCAAAAATCCATTTTATTCATTTTAATCATACCAACCCATTGTTGTTGAATGATAGTGAAGCCAGCAGAACTGTTCTTTCAGAAGGGTATCACATTTCAAAATTCCAACAAGTCATAGGTCTCTGATAGAGCTGGTAAGTAATTCTTGGAATTTTCGTCTAAGCGGTTAAACAATATATACCACAGCGATGAAAAGACTTAATTTACAACTGGCTGCATTTGCAGCCTTGGCACTATTACTTTCTTGTGGACAAAACACAAAAAAAGAAAATGGTGTAGTAGAACCTGCAACTGAAACAGTTGAAGCGGAACCTATTTATGACACCAGCAAACCTGAAACGGTGCTTACATCCATTGCACATGCCCATGGTGGGTGGGGTGACTTATGGAAAAAAGGAGATGTTGAATATACGTATACCTATCATTCTCCTGGAAATGACAAAAAAGACATTTCCTTAGAACGATACATTTTCAGTACCGAAGCCTCCTATGGAAAATACTCCCAGCATGAAATCAATGTAATGCCTAACGTAGAAGGTGAGATTGAACAGTACTACGATGGGGACCAAACCATCGTAATGATAAACGGTGAAAAAACTGAAGATCCACAAGGAAATGCAGTAGGTGAATTTTTAAGACGAGCCAATCATTTTTGGTTTGTTATGCCCTATAAATTGCGAGACAAAGGCACTATTACGACCTACCAGGGACAAGAAGAGCATAATGGTATTACCTATGATAAATTACACGTTACATACGACCCTGCCATAACAGGAAAGGAACAAAATGACATTTATATTCTTTATGTCAATCCCGAAACTAGATTGATTGATAGGTTCTATTTTTCACTTCCATTTTTGGGTGTGAACGAGCCCGTAATCATCGCAGATTATTCTTATGAAAACATTGATGGACAGTTGATTTCTTCTAAACGCACCTATTACCTTCCAAGTGAGGAAGGTTATTCTGAAGATCCAAGTATTGTTCAGACAATGACCAATGTGAAATTTGGTAATGGATTTACGGCGGAAACCTTGATGCAATAGTCCATAACTGTTTACAAAAAAATGAAAACCCCGGCAATTGCCGGGGTTTTCTCGCACTAATACTACTAAGATGTTAGGTTTAACGTAAGCGATCAACAGATTTTACAAGATCTTCATCCTTTTTGATGGCTCTATTGGCAAGAACCAGAAAAACGATAGAAAATACAGGAATCAGCATCCCAATACCCTTCTCAGAAACCACAGTTTCTCCGGATAAGCTTAGCGATCGGTAAACGAAAAATCCTAGTAAAAAAAGGTTCAATATCATATTCAATCTGTTCACCACAAATTGATTTTGTCTTTTATTGTACAAAAAAATTGAAATCAAGGCCAAACCTGCAGTAGCATAAAAACCCAAGCTAATTCCCAAGGATTCCTTGGCAAAAAAATGGTTGCCGTCTGCATCCAACCATAGATAGACTATAAACGGAAGAACACCTGCAATTAGTGCCACCAAGGCCAAGAATAATGTTTGGATTCTTTGAATCATCTATCAAATTGATTTCAGATGGCAAAAATAGGCGTCTTTTCGATAAAAGACACTTTAATCTTGAAAAATAATTTGTATTATTGTGACGTTATTAGCAAAGCACTAGCCTCAGGATTCTTTCCTATCTATAGTACCCCAATAACTTTTACTTCAAGTTTTAGAATTTACAAGTTTAATTTATTCGTAATTTAATGTTTGAGATTTCAGATCTAAAAGCTAAAAAGCTTCCTGAATTGCAAGAAATTGCAAAGGGACTAAGTGTTCCTAAATTCAAGACCTTAAAAAAACTGGATTTGGTCTACCAGATTTTGGACGTTCAGGCATCCAATCCCAAAGCGGTACAGGAGAACACTGCGGCTCCTAAAGAAAATACAACCCAAAAACCGAAGAGAGCCAGAACCCCAAGACCACAGAAAGAACAAAAAGATGTAGCTGTTGCTCCTAAAGAATCAACTTCTGGCAAAGAGGCAAAAGAAGCTTCAGAACCAAAGGAAAAACCGCAACAAAAGAAGGAGCAACATAAGCAGCATCAAAACCAAAAGAACCAACATCACAAAAAGAACCAACACCATAGAAACGGGCAGGAGAAAAAAAGTAGCAACTTTGACAAAGACCTGAAAAACCGTTACAAGGAGCCAGAATTCGAATTCGATAGTATTATCGAAAGTGAAGGTGTCCTTGACATTATGCAGGATGGTTATGGTTTCTTACGTTCATCAGATTACAATTACCTATCATCCCCAGATGATATTTATGTATCTCAATCACAGATTCGTTTGTTTGGTTTGAAAACTGGTGACACGGTTTTGGGTAATGTAAGACCTCCAAAAGAAGGTGAAAAATATTTCCCGCTGATCAAGGTGACCAAAATCAATGGCTTGGATCCTCAAGTGGTTCGGGATCGTGTGTCCTTTGAGCATTTGACACCGCTATTCCCAAAGGAAAAGTTTAAACTAGCGGAAAGACAAAGTACTTTATCAACTAGAATCATGGATTTGTTCTCGCCAATAGGTAAAGGACAAAGAGGAATGATCGTTTCTCAGCCGAAAACCGGTAAAACCATGTTACTTAAGGATATCGCCAATGCAATTGCCGCCAACCACCCTGAAGTTTATCAAATTATTCTTTTGATTGATGAGCGTCCAGAAGAAGTTACGGACATGCAGCGAAATGTGCGTGGTGAAGTTGTTGCATCAACTTTTGATAAAGAGGCCACGGAACACGTTCGTGTTGCCAATATTGTGTTGGAAAAAGCAAAACGTTTAGTTGAATGTGGCCACGATGTCGTAATACTATTGGATTCGATTACACGTTTGGCAAGAGCATACAACACTGTACAACCTGCTTCTGGTAAGGTTTTAAGTGGTGGTGTGGACGCCAATGCGTTGCACAAGCCAAAACGATTTTTTGGAGCGGCAAGGAACATCGAAAATGGTGGCTCGCTTTCCATAATTGCCACTGCTTTGACCGAAACAGGTTCCAAAATGGACGAAGTGATTTTCGAAGAATTCAAAGGAACAGGTAATATGGAACTTCAGTTGGATAGAAGAATTTCCAATAGAAGAATCTTCCCTGCTATTGACCTTATTTCTTCCTCTACACGTAGAGATGACCTCTTATTGGATGAAACTACCATTCAACGTATGTGGATTATGCGTAAATACCTTGCGGATATGAATCCGGTAGAAGCCATGGAGTTCATGGAACAGCGCATAAAACAGACCAAAAACAACGAAGAGTTTTTACTGACCATGAACGAGTAGAATTCGTTCCAACGGATAAAAACCATAATAATTTGTGAAACCTCTGGGAAATCCCAGAGGTTTTTTTGTTAAGATTTATAGGGAAAAAACATATCTTTAATAAAGTTTCCTCATACTAAAAACACTTTAATATCCTTACAAATGAAAAATTACAGACAAATTACTTTTCCAGTATTGGCAAGCCTATTGTTGTGTCTAGGTGCCTGCCAGCAACAACCCAAAAAAGTAGAGGAAACTCAAATAGCCCCCGCAGAAAAGCAAGAAAAGGTAAAACCACCTGAAGGTATTATTTCTTTGGAAGAGTCAAAATCCCTATACGACAATTACACTGAAAATAGAGTAGGTATCATTAAAGAGTTTGAAGCACAACGTGGCGATGGTTTTGAAGAAGCGAGGTTCTCCGCTTTTGACTATGCCACGATGAAACAATACATGGCTTTTATTGAACAAGAAGCCAAAGAAGCCAATGTGGACATCTCCTCACTTCGTTTATATTTCGCAAATTATCCGGACAAGGAGGATTTTCCTAATGGCGACAAAATAGTCCACCCAAGGCAAAATTCTTTATTCTTCGTGCCAACTATGAAAGTAGATGGGGAGGAATACGGGTTTTATATTGGAGAAGATGGTAAAGCCAAACTGATTAAGGATGCAGTTGGCGCACAAGGAATTGGGGGAACTAATATTAAAACAGAGAAAGCGGTCGCAAGTTTCGCCCCTAATTTTTCAGCACCTGCAATGCAAGGTGGTCAAAGCCTTAACTTGAACCGTGGGCAATCAGGCCCTCCACCAAACCCAGACTTTTAATTGAATGTCGCCGGAACTCAAAAATTTCTTGACGGATAACTACAACATTGTCCTGTACCTGCTAACATGGTTTATTGCCATGTACAGGTACAGGTCTTATTTTGATACCGTTCTCAGGTTTTTCCCAGTATTCATCATGTATACCTTCATGACTGAATTACTTGGATATTTTGTCAAGAATTATGAAGAATTCCAGTTCTTCTCAGATTCTAGATATACCTGGCACAATGTAATAATCTACAATATCTATTCAGTTATATCCTTCCTATTCTTTTATTATATCTATTGGAAGGTCCTCAAAAATCCGGTTCACAGAAAATGGTTAAAATATGGCAGCTTGCTAAGTGCATCAAGCTACGTAGTCAGTCTTTTTTTTCAAGATCCATTTCATGTTAACCTGTATTATGCTGACCTAGTTGCGTCCTTGGTGCTTTTAATGGCCATCTGGATGTACTTCAAAGAAAAGAAGGCAGAGGATAACCCATACCCTCAAAAAAGAAACTTACTGTTTTGGATAAGCTGGGGCTTGGCAATTTTCCACATTTTCTTCCCTTTTATTTTTATAGCAGCCTATGATGCCCCCCGCATATACACCATGTATAACTTACACCATCTTCTGATGATTCTCATTGTGGTCATGTACGCCCTCTTCATTATTGGCTTCTTATTAGGTCAAAGAAAGGCCTTCAGGTAATCTCACCACAAGAATTTAAGGTTTTACAACTTTGAGCGGTACTTCAACGATCCATTTCATGTTTTTGTAGGTTTTTTCGTTCTTTTTGTGACAGATTATGTATAGGTTCCTTCATCGAAGTGTATAAACCATTCACCGATAGATTAGGGAATTCCATCTAAAATCAGGGCAAAAGCTATTGGCTTGCCCATAATTTTAATCTCAAAAAGAACTCAATCTCTAAATCCATTAGTGATGAAAAAGTCTCAATTTCTACTAGGTACATTAAGCCTCATTTTCATTTTATTCCAGACGTCATGTGTCAAAGACAGTTTGGATGAAATAGCGGAGGAAACCACTCAAGAAGAAGAACAAGAAGAAGTGGAAGAGGAATTCGACGAAACGGCAATTGTGAATTTGGTCATTCCAGAAGATTTCAACTTTGAAACTTCTGAAACAGTAACCATTACCATCAACGACAATACACCAGGGGCGATTTATACGGTATATGCATACAACAATACCCAATATGAAAATACCTCTATTGCCGTAACTAATGACGCTGGGGAATCCGATACGGAAATGGTATTTGAAACGGATGAGCTAAACCAAATACTATTTACCGGTTCGCCTTCCAATGGGCAGCTTCAGCATACCATCATGACGCCAAAATACTATTCACAACTATACTTAAGACGCAAAGATGGCAGCTCCTTTACTTCAGAAATTTTGGATATAAACCAAGGAGAAGTCACATATACCTTTACAGATACTAGTGGAAAAATTCGAGCTGCAGAGGTAAGCAAGTTTAAATCGCAACTTGCCACAAAAAGGCTCAGTGCGAGAAATGTGGACATAGATACGCTATTCTGTGTTAATGGTTCAGGACAGTTGTTCAATGTAAACCCCTTGGATGGTAATTTAACCGAATTGGCAGCTATGCCTCAAGGAAGTTGGACGGCTGCAATTGATCATGCCAACATGTATTTATATTCTATTGGTAGAAACAATCCACATCCTTTAATGCGTTATGATATGGTCAATGATTCATGGTCAATTGTAGGAAATGTTGGAATGGGTGGTCCACGTCTGGACTATAACGACAATGATGGATTACTATATTTTTCCGGCAACAACGCCAAAGTTTATACCATTGATCCTACTAATGCCAACACGCTTTCAACTTGGAATATCAATAATTTGGATGTAACCAATGGGGGAGATTTAGCGTTTGCCCCTGATGGAACCTTGTTTCTAAGTAGTTTTGGCGGTTTATATCGATTGGATTTGGATAGCAACAATGTATATCAAGCAACCAGAATCAGTGCTGATAACTTACCATTTACGCCAACCTCAATGACATTTGATTCCAATAATGAGCTTTGGTTAGCCAGTAATGGTGGTAGTTCGGATTTGATAATCATGGATACGGTAACCGGCGGATGGGAGTATATTTTTGGCCCTAATTCCACTTCAGGAGTAAATTTTGGAAGGACAATAAACGATTTAACCACCTATACTGTAACTGAAAACGTACAGGTTCCAGATACTGATGGTGATGGCATTATCGACACCGATGATGAATACCCTGAAGACGCGGACAAAGCCTTTGAACAGTTTACGCCCAGTAAATACGGATGGGGAACCGTAGCGTTTGAAGATTTATGGCCATTTCAAGGAGATTATGACTTTAATGATACAGCAGTCAACTACAGATTTGTTGCCGTACTCAATGCGGATAATATGGTGGTTCAGCTGGATATTCACTTTCAGGTTACCTCTGATGGCGCAGGTCTTATGAACGGTTTTGGCTTGGAAATGGAAAGTATCGCCCCAAGTTTGATTGAGTCCGTGACTGGTAGTATTATTACAGAAAACTATATCAATACTGCATCCAACGGTACTGAAGAAAATCAATCCAGGGCCGTGGTTATACTATTTGACAACCATGAGGCCATTGTAGATGTTGCCAATACGGTATCCGTAAAATTCAGCACACCAATTACAACACTCCAGTTAGGTTTGGCACCATTTAATCCATTCCTAATTGTAGCAGGTGACAGAGGTAGGGAAATTCATTTACCAAACCGCTTCAGAACGAGTTTAGGAGTGAACAACACCTCCATAGAAGGTAATAATCAGGATTTGGACGGGAACTTCCAAACAGATTCTGGATTGCCATGGGGTATCAATATTGTACACGATTTCAAGGTGCCAAGAGAAAGAGTACCTGTAAACAGAGCATATAACTTCTTTAACCAATGGGCAACATCAGGTGGGGTATTGTTCCAAGATTGGTATAAAGACAATGAAGGATATAGAAATGAGAGTGATTTGAAATAGGTTTTAATTTCGTGTTTAACAAAAAAAGCCCTTCTAATGAAGGGCTTTTTGATGCTATACACTTCCAAACTCAGAGCGGCACTTAGAACAACTTTTAAGCCCACACAACAGCTTTAACTCATTTTACAACTTTGTGCTGTATTTCATCGATTAAATCATTCATTTTGTAGGTTTTTTCGTTCATTTAATTACAAGTGAGCGATATATGAGGGCCTCATTTTTTAAATACATAGTACTGATTACTGTTGCAGTTTCGGTTCAAAGCTGTCTTGAACAGAAATACAACAATTACCTGGAATCCTTAGAAAATGATTCAACTCAGGTAGAAGACCCTGTATTGGCAGAACTAAAATTCCCTGAAGAATTTGATTTCAGCACAGAGACCACTGTGCGCCTAAGTATTTTTGACGATACGGCTAACGTTGTTTATGAAGTTTATCCTGTTACGGAAGACTTAACCCAACAATTAGACAGTATCGTAGGTCCCCTAGATGATAAACTATTGGAAAGACCCACTTTAAATGGTTCCATACTTGAAGATGTTTCCATTCCCGCCTATGTAGAAGAGTTGTTCTTGGTAAGGAAAACCAACGCGGCAATTGTTGACATTACGATTCCCATAGAACAAAACATGGCTTCGTACACCTTCAATGGTAGTAGTGGAAAATCAAACATCCTCCAATCAATAAATTCCGAAAAGAGCAACTTAGATTGCGCAAACGTTTTTGGACAACGTTCCTACATAAACATGGGCAATATTGTAACGCTGGATGATCCTGGCGTGCATACGATTTCAAACATTCAATTTCCAAGAAATGGAGCTACGGCAATCATTAGAGCGACAGATTTTGATGGTGCGGAATTCAAAAATCGATTCTCATTGGCTGGCGCTGGATTTGCCCCTCCTATTTACAGTTTTTACGGCTTTAACTTTTGGATTAGTTCCAAAATTGACACGAACAATAATCCATCAGGATACGTTGAATTCGAGATGGATTTCGATACACCAGTACAGCATATTTTAATGCATGTGCGAAGTGTGGACGCTTCAAGATATCATTTCGTTGGTACGCAACATACCGAAACCCTTATATCTGGAGGAAGGGAATTGGAATACAATGAATCCCAGCGAATTTTACGGGATGTACAACCTAGAACAAGAGGTAGGTACTATAGAGATGGATATGGTACGATTTTGATTTCCGCCACCTCAGGAACCTTTAATAAAATAGTTTGGCGCAGAATAGACGAACCAGAAATCAACGTTCAAAATGATTCCAATTGGTTCACCTTTACCGAAGTCGAAATCTGTAATGATCAGGATGGAGATGGTGCAGTCGACTCTGTTGATGAATTTCCAACAGATCCCACAAGGGCATATTCCATAACCTATCCCGCCAAAGACAATACGGCTTCGTTGGTATTTGAAGATTTATGGCCTTTTAGAGGTGATTGGGATTTTAATGACACTTCCATTGATTATTCCATTACTAGGTTCCTAAACACAAATGGTGATATTGTTGCCCTAGATATCGATTACATCGTTACCTCGGATGGAGCTGGGTTTGTCAACAGTTTGGCTTTTGAAATTGGCGGTCTGGACCCAAATAATGTATTTAATGTAACAGGTCAAAGTTTAGAAGGGGAAGTTTTTAGTTTGGACGCCAACGGAGTTGAACTCGGGCAAAACCATGCAGTTATTCCTCTTTTTGATGACCATTCTATTTTGGTTAACCAAGAAAACCAAATCAATATTGAACTCATAAGTCCAATACAACCCAGTTCTTTGGCAGAAGCGCCATTTAATCCATTTTTAGTAGCCAATGGAGACCGCGAAAAAGAAATCCATCTTTTGGATCACTCCCCTACTTCATTGGGTAATGCACTACCTTTAGTTGAAGGGAATAATGCTGATACCGATGGCAATTACGCCACAGACAATGGTTTACCATGGGCCATAAATGTGGTGGAATCCTTTCCATTACTAATAGAAAAAGAACCCATTAATGAAGGCTATTTGTATTTTGAAGAGTGGGGTCGTTCCGGGGGAACTACAAGGAAAAACTGGTATAAGAATTTTCCAGGGTATCGTAATTTCTCAAAATTACGGCAATAAAAAAACGCCCCTTTTCAGGAGCGTTCTAAATATTTTAAATAACTACCAATTACATTGCAGCAACCTTAGTCATCAATTTGCTCTTTAGGTTTGCAGCCTTGTTATTGTGTATGATATTGCGCTTGGCCAATTTATCAATCATACCAACAACGGTAGGAAGAAGTGCTTCAGCAGCTTTTTTATCCTCCTCATTACGCAATTTTTTAATTGCGTTACGAACCGTTTTGTGCTGATATCTATTGCGCAAACGTACTGCTTCGTTTCTTCTGATTCTTTTTAATGCTGACTTATGATTTGCCATTATCCTAATTTATTTTTCTTTTGAAAAGTAATTCTATACTTCTCTTAACTAATTTTCTTAAGTAGCCCGTAGGGGAATCGAACCCCTGTTACCAGGATGAAAACCTGGCGTCCTAACCCCTAGACGAACGGGCCAAAATGCATTTGAACATAGGAAGTGCTTAACACTTAACCTGTAGTAGCCCGTAGGGGAATCGAACCCCTGTTACCAGGATGAAAACCTGGCGTCCTAACCCCTAGACGAACGGGCCAAAAGTTTTTAGAACCTTTGCCTGATTAAAATCCGTAACCAAAAGTCATTCAGGCGGGTGCAAAAATACAACTATTTTTAAGTCTTGCAACAGTATTTTTTTAATTTTTTAATCCTGTTAGTACGCCTTCGCAAATAACACTCTTTGGGTCGACGAATTTCCTGTCACCATGCACCTACCCTCCTCTAATTCAGCATTCAAAGGGATACATCGAATCGTGGCTTTTGTTTCCTCTTTTATCTTGTCTTCAGTAGCCGTAGTTCCATCCCAATGCGCTGATACAAATCCACCTTTTTCTTCAATTACTTTTTTGAATTCTTCGTACGTATCAACCATAGTGATGCGCTCCTCACGGAAATCCAATGCCTTTTTGAAAATATTTTCTTGGATATCCTTCATCAAGGTTTCAATCTTTTCAATAACCTCATCAGCTTTAACAGATTCTTTTTCCAAGGTATCCCGTCTTGCAACTTCGAATGTTCCATTTTCCAAATCACGCTGACCTACAGCCAATCGTACCGGCACACCTTTTAGCTCATATTCATTGAATTTAAAACCTGGTTTGTGCGTATCCCGCTTATCGTATTTAACCGAAATTCCCTTAGCACGCAGTTCTTTTACCAAAGGATCAACTTTTTCAGAAATAGCATCCAATTGTTCCAATCCTTTATATATAGGTACAATAACTACTTGAATTGGTGCCAAATTTGGTGGCAACACCAAGCCATTGTCATCACTATGAGTCATTACCAAGGCACCCATAAGTCTTGTAGAAACACCCCAGGATGTAGCCCAAACATATTCTTGTTTACCTTCTCTATTGGCAAATTTCACGTCAAAAGCCTTTGCAAAATTTTGACCTAAGAAGTGAGAAGTACCAGCCTGAAGCGCCTTTCCATCTTGCATCAACGCTTCAATACAATAGGTTTCTACGGCACCAGCAAAACGCTCGCTTTCTGTTTTGGTTCCCTTAATGACCGGAACACCCATATAATTTTCCACAAATTCCGCATAGACATGCATCATTTGCTCCGCCTCTTCAAGTGCTTCTTTTTCAGTTGCATGGGCCGTATGACCTTCCTGCCATAAAAATTCCGCAGTACGAAGAAATAAACGGGTTCGCATCTCCCAACGGACCACATTGGCCCATTGGTTGACCAATATTGGCAAATCCCGGTAAGATTGTACCCATTTTCTATAAGTATCCCAAATTATGGTCTCAGATGTTGGTCGTACTATCAATTCCTCCTCCAATTTGGCGTTTTCGTCAACAACGATCCCACTTCCATCTTCTGCATTTTTTAATCGATAATGCGTAACAACGGCACATTCCTTCGCAAAACCTTCAACATGGCTTGCTTCCTTGCTCAAATATGATTTTGGAATAAAAAGAGGGAAATACGCATTTTCGTGCCCCGTTTCCTTGAACATTTTATCCAGTTGGGCCTGCATTTTTTCCCAAATTGCAAAACCATAGGGTTTGATGACCATGCATCCCCTTACACCTGAATTTTCAGCTAAATCAGCCTTAACAACAAGTTCATTATACCATTTAGAATAATCCTCGCTTCGACTTGTTAATTTTTTACCCATCTACAATAGTTTGGCACAAAACTTGTGACTTAATCCTCAAAAATAGTTCGGTAAAACTAACTATTTTTAGTATGTTCAACAATAAAAATTGTACGATGAAAAAGTCTTTACCTCACCCCAATTTCCAAACCTTGACGGCAATGGTAGTTTCCACCCTATTTTTAGTTTCGTGTGGATCTTACCAACAAGCATCATACTATGAAGACGATGGCATCTACTCCAATGGTAATCGCGTAGTAAGTGTAGAGAAGAAAAACGCTCAAGCAGTTGAAATTGAGCAGCAGGAAAGCGATATCTACGGCGATTATTTTGGTCAAAAAGCACAGGAATATGATGAAATTTTGGAAGATGAGATATTCACTGATATAGACGGATACAGCAGTGCAATTACCAATGACAGTATACCAATAGGTGAACAAACCGATTATTTTGCCAACAACAATGTTTATAATGGCAATCCTGGTTGGGGCGATAATCCTACCAGCGTTTCTATCAACGTTTATGACAATTGGGGCTGGGGTGGCCTTGGTTGGGGATGGGGATGGAATGACCCATGGCTCTGGAATGGCTGGGGCTGGGGAGGCTACGGCTGGGGCTGGGGCTGGAACAATCCTTGGAGATGGAATCGTTGGGGCTGGGGAGGCTTTTATGGCGGTGCCTGGGGCTATCCTGGATGGGGATATGCTGGAAATTGGGGCTGGGGAGGCTACTATGGTAATCGCTGGGGAAGAGGTTACAATAGAGGCTATGCCTATAATAGAGGTAGAAGAGGTTATTCCAGTAATGTAATTCCTGGTACTACACTTAGAGGAAGATCCAATTTGAACACCAGACGCAGTGGTTATGCCTCTAGATACCGAACCAATACTGGCCGATCCAATGTAAACCGAAGCGCAGTAGGCAGAAGTTCAAGAACTTATCGCAGTGGCACAACCGCACGAAGGTCCAGCACGGATGCGATTACACGTAATAGAAACTACCGTACGAGTCGCAGCACACGTACATCACCAAATTATAGAAGCTCAAGGAATTATCGTTCTTATGGCACTTCTCCTTCAACCAGAAGCAACAGTGCCTACAGAAGTGGAACTACCCGAAATTACCGAAGCGGCAATGCAACACGAAGTTCATCCGGTTATCGCACCCAAGGTCGCAGTACTAGAAGCTATCAATCTTCAGGAAGATCAGTCCCTAGAACAAGTAACTATAGTCGTTCTTCGAGTACCAGAAGAAGCACCGGTTCTTACCGAAGCAGTGCTCCGAGTAGAAGTTCCCGTAGTTCTGGTTCGTATAGAAGTTCAGGTAGCTCAAGAAGTTCAGGCAGCTACAGAAGTAGTGGTTCCAGAAGTTCTGGCTCGCGATCTTCAGGTGCATCTAGATCACGCGGAGGAAGAGGTAACGGTAGACAATAGACCCATTTACTTTTAAGAAAAACTAAATCATAGAAATGAAAAGAATCTCAACTTTCATCATGGTATTGGCATGCGCTTTTGCAAGTGCCCAAAATATTGACGATGTTGTACGTTATAGCACGGAAAACCTCTTAGGAACAGCTCGGCTTCATGCAATGGGTGGTGCCTTTGGAGCACTTGGTGGGGACTTGTCAGCACTTAATGTAAATCCTGCTGGTTCTGCTGTATTCAATTACAGCCAATTTACGGTTACGGGCTCTAACTACAACAGGAACAATGATGCTTTTTTTGGTAGCAGTGTCCGAAATACAGATTTGAATTCGGTTGAATTGAATCAAGCTGGCGGTGTATTTGTGTTCAAATCTACTGATAGTCCTTGGAAAAAGCTTGCCATTGCGTTTAACTACGACATGGTTCAAAATTTTGATAACGAATATTTTGCGACAGGAAATACTACTCAAGGGATTGATAATTATTTCCTGAATTTTGCCCAAGGTCAAGCGTTGGGACCTTTACGTGTACAGGATGGTGAATTCATTGAAGATGCCTATTTGGATATTGGTGCAAGTCTTGGATTTGGAGCACAACAGGCATTTATAGGTTTTCAAGCTGGGATAATTGAACCTACGGTTGATGATGACGCCAATACCTCTTACTTTTCCAATGCGGAATATACTAGTGTTAACCAAGAATACCTTAAAAGCACTACAGGATACAACAGTAAGCTCACGTTGAATTTTGCCGGCCAATACCAAGAAAATCTATACTTGGGGGCAGCTTTAAACTTCCATAATATTTTCTATGACCGATTGACTTTACTGGATGAAAGAGGCTATAACGAGGATTCTTCGGTGCAATTAACCACTTTCGATAACTTTTTGCACACGGAAGGTTACGGATTCTCATTCAGTTTAGGGGCCATAGCCAAGCTTAATGACAATATTAGAATTGGGGGAAGCTACCAATCCCCAACTTGGTATGAATTAACTGATGACATAAGCCAACGTATCAATTCAACATTGGCCGTTTCAGATATCAATTTTATAGATTTCGGCATTGTAAACTTCTTTGAAGAGTACCGTATAAAAACGCCTTCCAAGCTTACTGGTAGTGTTGCGGTCATATTTGGAAAAGATGGGCTTTTGAGTTTTGATTACGGCTATCAGGATATGTCCCAAGCGGAATTGAGACCTACTTCCGATCCAAATTTCTCAGGTGAAAATGAAAACATCGCCAATCAACTGGGCGTAGTGAACAGCTACCGATTTGGCGGGGAATACAGAATAGAAAAAGTAAGTCTTAGAGCCGGTTATCGATTTGAAGAAAGTCCTTATGTAAATGGCAATACGGTTGGTGATTTAACTGCTTATTCTGGCGGAATAGGTTACAACTTTGGTGGCAGTCGTTTGGATTTAGCCGTAAGTCGCTCGGAACAAGATGTAAATGAATTCCTCTTTGATGCAGGAATCAACAGTACCGCAATGATAAATAGAATTAACACCAATGTAACCCTGGGTTATACTTTAAAATTCTAATATCAGACACTAGATTTATCTAATAGAGGGCCGAAGGAATTCGGCCTTTTTTTATCGCACTAAGGAAAAATGCCTTCTTACTTGACGAGCAACCACCACTCCTTGGTCGTCGCGGTCATAATCCAATCGAAACCAATAATCGGAAGATGGCATATCCCTCCCATTGAAAGTTCCATCCCAACCGCCAATTGCATTCAATTCTTTAAGTAATTTACCAAAGCGATCAAAAATATAAACGGAAGGATTACTTAGGGTTTCAATACCTTGGACATTCCAATTGTCATGTATACCGTCCCCATTTGGCGTAAAGAACTTGGGATAGCCCACAACCAAGAATTCAATGGGTTCCGAAGTACCACAACCATTTGTATCATTTATCTCCACGGAATTCAAGCCCGGGGGCACATCCAAGAATACCGGGTCTTCCTGATATTCGCCTCCATTTAATGCATATTCATAGTTACCATCACCTAAAGGAACAAACTCAACATTATAAGGGTCGGTTTGGTTACTGTTCACAAAATCATCCAATACAACGATATCAAAATCCGCTGCCGTAGGAGTGGCATAAAATGTAATCAAGATATCATCGGTGATAATCGTTGCAAACGTGGTTTCGATTGAAACAAAATACCTCCCCGAATTTGGGCTTGTTACGGTTAACTCCGTCTCACCAGGACCACTGGCCAATATTTCATCGATAGTTCCGTCATCATCACGATCCAAAGTCCATACAATATTGGACATATTTGGTCCTGCTGGAGAATTCAAGGCGCTAAGCACAATATCAGGATCTCCTTCGCATGCAATGATATCAAGACCTAAAAACTCATCACGTAGGGTACAATCCAATGCAGTATTTTGATTATCATCTACAGAAGTTCCGGTAAACGTCAATGTGAAGGGTTCAGGATCACCATTGAAGTTGGTATTGTAGTTATTGATGAACAGGTAATAAATCTCACCTGCGATCACATCAATGTATTCATCATAGGTATTTTGGCTTCCCACAACAAACGGCGCCCCAACACGGCCGTCAACAGGATTTACACCAATACCGGTAAAATTTGTATCATTCACTTCATAATTGCATCGTATAGGTTGTGCCGTACCACTCCCTACCAACGTACAAAAGTTTTGTCCTGATGTTTGATCAAAAGGACCGTACATTGCAAAATCCAATTCTGAAGTGACGATTCCTCCCGGAATCACGGGTTGTGCCTCTATATCAAAGCCAATCTGCCCGTCGGTTCCAGCCCTAAATACATACCAAGATGTATTGTTTTCCAAATTTGCGGAGCTTACACTACCTTTTTCCAAACATCCTGATTGCGTAATGACCATAGGGTCAAAATCATCAATATCCCCACTACCATCGGTAGCGGAAGTAATTGGCATATCGGCACATACAGGAATGGCCGTCCTACAATCCGGAGAATTTTGGGAAATAGCTATGTTGAAACCAAGAATGAAACAACAAATAGCGCATAATAGGGCTCTCATAGAATTTTGGGGCTATAAGGTTATTCTATAATATCCCTTATAACTCCAAAAAAGGATGATTTAGTATGCTTAAACGGAAAAAATATACAGTTAATCGACAAAATGCAATTTACATCATCGTCTTAGCGAGAAATGACTCTGCAAATGACGGTCGTAAACCCTATTACCATCATTATCCAAATAACTTAGTTTAAACCAATAATCCGTTGATGGTAAGGGTGTTCCTTGAAAATTCCCATCCCAACCAGGGCTAAATTCGGTCATTTCCCACAGTAATTTGCCATAACGATCATAAATGGTAACGATTGGAGAATCCAACTCCGATAGCCCATCAATTTGCCATGTTTCATTCAACACATCTCCATTAGGTGAAAAACTTGGTGAAAAACCAACTACAACAAAATTTTCGGTTACTTCCGAACAACCGTGAATATCTCTTGCCGTCACGGTGTGCGCACCACCCAGGACTTCTTCAAAAACTGGACTTGTTTGGTAGGGCCCATCATCAATTCGGTATTCAAATTCCCCTTCCGCCTCATTTGTAATAGTAACGGTATTTGCGGGTTGTATATCCTCAAATGCTACATCAACAGAAATAACAGGACTATTTGATATTGCAACACTTACGGTTCTATCCACGAAACAATCCACACCGAGATGTGAATTTGTAATTGTGACTGTATAATCACCAGCTTGGGTAATGGAAATCGTCGGGGTTGTTTCCCCTGTTTCCCAAAGATAAGTATATGCAGGGTTGGGCATTGTTTCACCAATCATCATGGATGGCGTACCATCACATAAATTAACCATGGTTTCAAATGTAGGGTTTGGGGTTTCCAAAGCATTCAATTCAAAGCTTACCGTTGCATCATAGCAGTCTGGACTCATCCGGGACGCCACCCGAACATAAACTGTTTCCAGACCGGGCAACTTTTCATATTGCTTGTTCATTGGGTTTGCTCCTGTGTTGGCATCAGCAGACGAACTATGGTAGCTCACGACAAAATCACCAGGGTTTTGAAGCCCTAGGGCCTCGGCATCCTTGATTCCTAAATCAAATACCATGTTGTCGGTATGACAAACCACTTCATCCAATACGACTGAAGTTGTCGGAATAGCACTAAAATAGGCCTGCACTTCACTTATAATAGACCCTGTTGATGTTGTAACTAGAGCGCGATAAAGTGCAGATGATGAAACTGATAACGTAGAATTGGTTTCCCCAATAATTTGAGTAAACCCACTCCCAGTATCTTCGTACCACTCATAAGCTAATGCACCCACTGTTGTTGCATCCAAAGTGACCACATCTCCATCACAGGCAGCAATTGGTGGCCCTAAAAGATTATTGATAATAGAGCAGTCCAATGCATCCGTGGGGTTTGTTGTCCAAATATTCCCTGTGAATTGTATGGAGAAGCCCGAGTTTGAATTGCTGAAATTGTTGATGAATAAGTAGTAATCTTCACCTGGCATCACATCCAACCAATCTTCATAATGTACGGAATCAGGGTCACCGCTAGGGTCTTCACCTACTCCAACAAAACTTTTGGCATCGCTATTATCGAAAAAATTACAGCGAATAGGATCACCAAGGTTCGTACAATCCGAAGAACGATATAGGGCAAAATCCCAATCCTCGCTGCTATCATGGCCTATATTAAATCCTAATTGCCCCACAGCGGATGTCCTAAAACGATACCAAGCAGAATTGGATTCAATGCTTCCCGTGGTAGTCTGTTCCAGACATCCACTAGAAGCTACGCCAGAAAAGTCGTCAATACCATAACCATTGGTTCCGCCATTGATAGGTGTATTGCTACATATAGGTACAGCATTTCCGCAGTCTGGTATAACCTGGGCGTAGGTCATTTGACTGAAAATCGCAATCGCAGTTAAAATCGTTGCAGATTTCAATTTCATTAGCCATGGATTTAGGGTACCTTAAAAATAAAATGCCTTTAGCCTTAACAATAATTTATGTTGTCAAACCTTGGCTATCAGATGTTAAATAGGGCATTAATGTATATCTTTGCTTTCTTGAAAAAAGAGCAAATGAAACTAGAGCAGGCTTTGGAAGAACAATATGAGGAAAGAGGAAACGATCACGTTGGCTCTTCAACAGAAACCCCAATTAGGGAGGATGCCTTCGTATTGGGTGATGATGAAAAAATTGAACGCATTCAAAAAAGTGTCCGTGAGATTATGCTGACCTTGGGTCTTGATTTGGATGATGATAGTTTGAACGGCACTCCAAAACGAGTTGCCAAAATGTTCGTAAAGGAAATTTTTGGAGGATTGCATCCAGATAGAAAACCAAAATCTTCCACGTTCCAAAATAAGTACAAATATGGCGAGATGTTGGTAGAGAAGAACATCGTTGTTTACTCTACTTGTGAACACCACTTACTGCCAATTATAGGTAGAGCGCACATCGCATATATATCCAACGGTACTGTGGTCGGGCTTTCCAAAATGAATCGAATTGTTGATTATTATGCCAAACGTCCACAAGTGCAAGAACGTTTGAACATCCAAATTGTAAAAGAACTTCAACGCGTATTGAATACCGAAGATGTTGCCTGTGTTATTGATGCGAAGCATTTATGTGTGAATTCAAGAGGAATTCGCGATATAGAGAGCAGCACTGTGACTGCAGAATACGGAGGTAAATTCAAAGATGAAGCAGTCCGGAGGGAATTTTTGGATTATATCAACTTGGATACCGATTTTTAACACGCTACAAATCAATGCAACTGTACAAGAGTCAGCAAATTAAAGTCCACAATTCACTTACTGGAAAAAAAGAAGCATTTAAACCCATTAATGAAGGCCACATTGGCATGTACGTTTGTGGACCTACGGTCTATAGCAATGTACATTTAGGAAATTGTCGGACGTTTATGTCTTTCGACATGATTTTCCGATACTTCAAACATTTGGGTTTTAAAGTGCGCTATGTAAGGAATATTACGGATGCTGGCCACTTGGAAAACGATGCAGATGAGGGCGAAGACAAAATTGCAAAAAAGGCGAAATTGGAACAGATTGAACCAATGGAAGTGGTACAACGATACACGGTGGATTTCCACAATACCCTTCAAAAGTTCAATTTATTACCTCCAAGCATTGAACCTACAGCAACAGGCCACATCATTGAGCAAATTGAAATCATCAAAGAAATCATCGCAAACGGTTTTGCGTATGAAGTCAATGGTTCAGTTTATTTTGATGTGATAACATTCAATGAAAGTAAGGAGTACGGTAAGCTTAGTGGACGAAAATTGGAAGACATGATTGCCAATACTCGTGAACTGACCGCGCAAAGTGAAAAGCGAAACCCGCAAGATTTTGCGCTTTGGAAAAAAGCGGAACCGCAGCACATTATGCGCTGGCCTTCTCCTTGGGGAGATGGATTCCCAGGTTGGCATTTGGAATGTACGGCCATGAGCACTAAATATCTTGGTGAAACTTTTGATATCCATGGTGGCGGAATGGATTTGAAGTTTCCACATCATGAATGTGAAATTGCCCAATCGGAAGCTAGTTGTGGTAAATCTCCCGTAAACTATTGGTTACATGCCAATATGTTGACATTGAACGGCAAAAAAATGTCTAAATCAACCGGAAACAATATTTACCCATCGGAGATTTTTACTGGTGAAAATGATATTTTGACCAAGGCCTATTCACCATCCGTAGTTCGGTTTTTTATGATGCAGGCACATTATACCAGCATCTTGGACCTTAGTGATACGGCACTATTGGCCTCAGAAAAGGGGTATTTCCGCTTAGTGGAAGCCATGGAACATATTTCCAAACTTCCTGTTTCCAAAGCAAGCACCTTTGATGTTAAGGCATGGCAACAGCTTTGCTATGACGCGATGAATGATGATTTCAATACCCCAATATTGATTTCGCACCTCTTTGACGCGGTTAAAAACATCAACCTGATTAAAGAAGGTAAAGCTACAATTTCCGATGCTGACCTTTTAGTATTGCAAAACACCATGACTTCCTTTGTCCATGATGTACTTGGCATTGAAAGTCAAGCCGGAGCCACTGAAGATAGTTCCCAAACACTCAATGGCGTAATCGAGGTTTTGATTGGATTGCGTAATGAAGCCCGTGCAAACAAGGATTTTGCTACTTCAGATAAAATCAGGGATGAATTGATTGCCTTGGGCATTCAATTGAAAGATGGAAAAGACGGAACCAATTTCAGCTTAAATCAATAAAACCAATTTGGGCAATGACCTTTAAAAAGATACTTATTGCCCCTTTTATTTTCTTGGTTAGGGCTTACCAGCTATTGATTTCCCCGTTAACACCGGCAACGTGCAGATATAGCCCTACTTGTTCTGCCTATACCCTTGAAGCGCTAAAGAAACATGGCCTATTTAAAGGGGGTTGGTTATCCGCAAAGCGAATTTTTAGTTGCCACCCATGGGGAGGAAAGGGCTACGACCCAGTTCCTTGAACGGTTATGCAAACAAATAGCTAAAAATCCAATAAACAAGTTTACCAACCATTCAAAGTGGTTATATTAGTTCAAAATTTTACTTTATGTATTTCCTAGGCTTTAACTGGAATCCAGATGGCACCCTACTCCAACTCGGCTTTATCCAGATCAAGTATTACAACCTACTTTGGATTGCAGCGTTTGTGGCAGGGTGGTTTTTAATGAAACGGATATTCCAGAACGAAAACAAATCCGTGGAAAAACTGGATTCATTTTTTATTTATGGTATTGTATCCATTATGCTTGGTGCCCGTTTGGGTCATGTAATATTTTATCAGAGTGAATTATTCACCGAAGACCCATTGTCCATCTTACTACCCATCAGTACGGTTCCAACTTTTCGTTTTACTGGATTTGCAGGTTTGGCAAGTCACGGTGCAACCATTGCGGCAATTATCGGAATTTGGCTGTACTGCCGTAAATGGAAAGATATCAAAATGCTCTGGTTACTCGACCGTATGGCCGTTGTATCTGCAATAGGTGCCTGTTTTGTCCGATTGGGGAACTTCTTCAACTCGGAAATCAATGGTAAGGAAACGGATGGTTCATTTTTTATGGCAACACGATTTATACGCGACCATCAAGATATGCCGCAAAGCGAAGCCATGCGAATTACCGGCGAGCAAACAGCCAACGCTGCTTATAAAGCCATTGAACACAATCCACAATATGCTAGCGTATTGGAATCAATTCCTTTTAGACATCCGGCCCAATTGTATGAAGCAATAGGGTATGCTTTGATATTTGTATTGCTGTACCAACTCTATTGGAAAACGAACAAAAAGGACAAACCCGGTTACCTTTTCGGTTTGTTCATGGTCTGTTTATGGACAGTACGATTATTAGTTGAGAATGTAAAACGGAAACAAGGCGGAATCGAAGAAACTTTGGGCTTATTATCCACAGGGCAATGGTTGAGTATTCCAATGATTTTGATTGGACTCTATTTTATGTTCCGACCTACAAGTAAGTAATGCTATGCACAAACTGAGTATAAAGTATAGTTTGCTTTTGGTTTTACTCCTTGCTGTGATTTCTTGCAAAACAGAATCCAAAAAGGCCATAAAAACGGAAAGCATCGAATTCACCAAAGAAGGAGAGCTGAATATTAGCAAAGTTGCCAATGATTCTTTAGTTACTACTTTGGACATCGAAATTGCTGAAACAGATTATGAAACACAAACAGGGCTAATGTACCGCGAGTCAATGGCCTCACACCAGGGTATGTTGTTTGTATTTCCTGACGTTGCCGTACACTCGTTTTATATGAAGAACACGAAAATTGCATTGGACATCATATACATTGATGAGAACCTTAAAATCTCAAGCTTTCAAAAAAATGCAGTTCCCTTTGATGAAACGGGACTCCCATCTGAAGAACCCATCAAATATGTATTGGAGGTAAATGCTGGATTGGCTGACCAATGGAAGTTGGAAATTGGTGATAAAATCGAGTATTCCAGAAACTAAATGGGAAAATATCTTTTGACTGGAGAACGCTCTGAACGACTTTTCTTTAGAAAAATAGTTCCTTCCGATTTTGATAGTTGGTTGCCCTTTTACCACAACCCTAAATCCACAGAATTCTGGGATGGTCTACCTATAGACCCAATAGTAGCCTGCCAACAACAGTTTGATCGTATTTTTGAACGTTATGATAACGATCTTGGCGGCATGAATGCCTTGATTGAAGAAGAAACAGGAAAATTGGTCGGTATTTGTGGCCTTTTGGTTCAAGTGGTTGATGAAATGGAAGAACTAGAAATTGGATATTCAATTCTACCCCAGTTTTGGTTAAAAGGCTACGCAATTGAAGCAGCGACCAAATGCAAGCAATTTGCCTTTGAGCATAAATTCACATCTTCTTTGATTTCCATCATCCATGTGGACAACATACCATCTCAAAAAGTTGCTGCAAAAAATGGAATGTACTTAGATAAAACCACAATTTACAAGGACAATCCTGTACATATTTTTAGGGTAAATCGGGGATAATCTATAATTTGATGTCCTATACCAAAAAATGGACGCTACCCAACATTATCTCATCCTAACGGATAACAAGGCCGCTATCAAACCCTTGATACAAAAACTGATGAATGGCCAACTTCCCAATGGTTTTCAACCATTGCAAAATAAACTTGGTTTGTTGTTTTCCCGTTCAGAAATTCATCGCTATATGGATGAAGAAGAACGTCATGACATCAAAATCATAACCTCAAACACCGCGCAACCCCTAAAAACAATGAGTAGTGGTGAGCAAAAGAAGGCTTTACTTCAGCATTTGTTGACGCAACAACCCGATTATATCATCTTATTGAATCCTTATGATAATTTAGATGTAGCTACTCAAACATCGCTCAAAGCACAACTGGTCGCAATTTCGAAACATACAATATTGGTACAAGTTGTGAGTCGTTTAGATGATATTTTAGAATTGGACGCTTCCTACTTTAAGCTTGAAGTGGACCAATTGGTAGGTTACACGGATTCAGCCTCTTTTTTTACATCCAACAAGGAACAAAAGGTCGTGTTCAATAAAAAGCTACCAGAACCACTACTAAAAATTGAAGCCACTGCGGAAAAATTAATAGAATTCAATGAAGTTTCAGTTGCTTTTAATGGAAAACCAGTTTTAGATCGTATACAATGGACCATCAAAAAAAATGAGTTTTGGCAGCTCATAGGACCGAACGGAAGCGGAAAAACAACCTTATTATCCATGATTACTGGTGATAGTCACAAAGGATATGGTACGGATCTGAAACTTTTTGGAAATAAAAAGGGAAGTGGAGAAAGTGTTTGGGAATTGAAAAGCAAAATTGGGTACTTTACACCAGCCATGACGGATAAATTTCGCGGCTATCATAGTGTAGAACATATGCTAGTGTCCGGTTTTCACGACTCTGTAGGGTTATATGTTAGACCTACTGATCAAGAAAAAAGAAAAGCCAAGGAATGGTTACAACTATTGGATTTGGAATCAAAAAAGAACCAGCAATTCAAAGATCTGAGCCAAGGTCAAAAACGCTTGGTAATGACCGCGCGTGCCATGGTAAAACATCCACCGCTACTAATTCTTGATGAACCCACGGCAGGTTTGGATGATGCCAACGCTTCACTTTTTATTGCGTTGGTAAATAAAATCGCAAATGAAAGTGATACAACAATTGTATTTGTTTCACATCGAAAGGAAATTGGACTGGAACCACAGTTCAACTATTATCTGGAACCAGCAGTTACCGGTTCAACAGGTCACATAGCTAAATCATAATATGGATAAAAAGGAAATTAGAAAACACCTGGAACTTAATCATTATAGATTCACCAACAAGTTGGACGGTCTTTCCGCCGTGGATTTTGAGCGAATACCAGGAAACAAATGGACCGCTGGACAACAATTGGACCATATATTGAAGTCCGTAAACCCAACTGCCAAAATTTATAACACAGATCTTACCGTGTTACAAGAAAAATATGGTTTGTCTAATAGGGTGAGTAGAAGTTATGATCAATTGGTTTCGGATTACTTGGCAGTTTTAGTCACCCTGAAGGATTTTGTATTGCCTGAACGATTTATCCCAACAAAAATCGCATTTGCTGAGCGCTCTGGGCACTTTGAAAATCTTCACAACGCGATAAATGATTTAGTACATGGGCTTCAAAATTTTGAAGAAACCCACTTGGACACCTATTTGGTCAAACATCCTGCCATGGGTAAATTGACATTACGGGAAATGTTGTATTTCACCATTTATCATGTGACACATCATGACAAACAAATCTTGGAAAATCTAGAGAACTATCCGAAATGATTCAAATAAGAGAGGCTACAACCAATGACGCTCCATTAATTGCATTACTTGCCCGGACTACATTTACTGACACGTTTGGGCACTATTTCAATGATCCAAATGATTTAGAGACCTATTTGGACCATACATTCAATGTATCCAAACTAAAAACCAGCCTTACCAAAGCCAATAACATATTCTGGTTAGCACATTATAATGAAATCCCAGTAGGTTACGCCAAATTAAAATTACACTCACCTTCAAAGTTCATTTCGACAGCCACTTGCTGCCAATTACAAAAAATCTATGTCCTCAAGGATTACCTTTCAAAAAAAGTGGGTGGACCGTTGCAGGAAACACTTCTGGAACGCGCTAAAAAAGAGGGGTTTGAAAAAATATGGTTGTCGGTTCTGAAAGCGAATGCCCGAGCAATTCGCTTTTATGAAAAAAACGGTTTTACAATACTAGGAGATCACGACTTTAGTATTGGAAAAGAGGATTTCTTGTTTCAAGCCATGGCCAAAGATTTACAGCAATAAAAAAGCCATCAACAAGTTGATGGCTTTTTTTATGAGTTGTTCAACCCTTACTCTTTAGCTGAACCGATTTTCTTTTTCAATGCATCGAACATGATTGGCGTTGCGATGAACACGGATGAATACGTACCCACCAATACACCAATGATCATGGCGAACATAAATCCTTGTAGACTTTCCCCACCAAATGTGAAGATGGCCAACAATACAATCAATGTTGTTAAAGATGTATTCAACGTTCTACTTAATGTACTGTTCAAAGCTTGGTTAATGTTTTCTCCATTATTCCAACCTTTTAGATTTACAATCTCACGTATACGGTCAAATACAACCACCGTATCGTTCAGGGAATAACCAATTACCGTAAGGATAGCTGCAATAAAGGCTTGGTCAATTTCCATGTTGAATGGCATGATTTTTCCTGTCAAGGAGAAAATTCCAAGTACAAACATAACATCGTGGAAAACTGCAATTACCGCACCTAGTGAGAACTGCCATTTTCTAAATCTGAATAAGATATATAGGAATACGACAGCCAATGAACCAATAATGGCCAAAAATGCATTGTTCTTGATATCATCCGCAATAGTAGGACCTACTTTTACGGATTGTAAAATACCAATGGATCGCTCTGAAGCACCAACGGTAAAGTCCTCAAAGGAGGTACCGTCTGGCAAATACTTCTGCAAAGTGGTATATAATTTATCTTGAATCTCGTTATCTACCTCTATTCCTTCTACATCAACCTTATATGGTGTAGTAACCTTAATCTGATTGGCCTCACCAAAAGTTTTCACATTGGTACCACTACCGAAAACTTCATTTAACTCAGATGCAATTTCAGAAGGATTAACTGCTCTTTCAAATCGGATTTGATAAGAACGTCCTCCAACAAAATCAACTCCTTGTTGTAAACCTGTGGTAAATAGCGAGAATACGCCAACACCTACCAAAATAAAGGATATGATGTAAGCAATCTTTCTTTTACCTAAGAAATTGATGCTTAGATTTCTGAATAGATTCTTGGTTAGTGCTGTAGAGAAATCCAAGTTTCTACCCTTTTTGGCGATATAAGTATCCACCATTAGCCTTGTAATGAAAATGGCCGTGAACAATGAAGTTACAATACCAATTAAAAGTGTAGTGGCAAATCCTTTGATAGGACCTGACCCGAATATAAATAGGATAATCGCGGTAAGACCTGTAGTGATGTTCGCATCCAAAATGGAAGACAATGCATTACTGAAACCATCCGCAACCGCTTGCGCTTTTCCTTTTCCTCGAGCCAACTCTTCCTTGATACGCTCAAAAATAAGTACGTTCGCATCCACAGACATACCAATGGTCAATACAATACCGGCAATACCAGGAAGTGTCAGTACAGCTCCAAGACTTGTCAATACTCCAAAAATCAAAAGGATGTTCAGAATCAAGGCAATATCCGCAAAGATTCCTGCTTTTCCATAATAGAATATCATCCATACCAATACAAATCCCATAGCAATCAAGAAGGACATGAAACCACTATCAATGGCTTCTTGACCCAATGATGGACCTACAACTTCAGATTGAATGATTTCTGCCGAAGCAGGTAATTTACCTGCACGTAATACGTTGGCAATATCCTTGGTTTCGTTTACCGTAAAAGTTCCTGTGATTTCCGAGCGACCACCTGAAATAGGTCCAGAAGACACTCCAGGAGCAGTATATACCTTATTATCCAGTACAATAGCGATACCTGTTTGATTGTTATAGGCATCACCCGTCAGTTTTTCCCACTCCTTGGCACCACGTGTATTCATGGTCATACTTACAGCAGGCTTATTGTACTGATCAAAAGTATCTTGTGCATCGGATACAACATCCCCGCTTATTCTTGGTGAACCGTCTCTATTTGATTTCAATGCAAACAACTCAACGATCTCAACATCTTTTGCTGGTCGCTCCCATAGAAACTTGGTGAATTGCACATCAGCTGGCAACAACCTTCTGATTTCGCGCATTCTTAGATAGCCTCCTATTTCAGCAGTATCAGAAACCAAAGCTCTTGCAATGGCATGACTTCCTGGATTTGGCGGAATCAATTTGCCAATCAATGGATTGACTTGTGGCGATAAATCCAATGAATCCTGTGCAACATCGGATAATAAGGAATCTATTTCAGATTCTGGCGTTGCAGCAACTTCTTCTTCCTCAACAGGTTCCAATATCTCCTTCAATCTTTCATTGGCCGAACCAAAGAAAGCTCCTAAACTCACATTGTTTTGGGAGTACGTTTCCCAGAATTCCAACTGCGCAGTACTGGACAATAATTCTTGTGCCCTAGCAATATCCCTTGCACCTGGCAATTCAACCAAGATACGTCCAGAATTACCTTCTCTCTGGATATTTGGTTGCGTAACCCCAAATCCATCAATACGCTCACGAAGAACTTCAAACGCAGAAACTATGGATTCATCAATTTTTGTGCGAATGATAGGTTTAACCTGATCATCCGTCATTTGGAAATTGATGACATCACTTAAGCCTTTATTTGCAAATATATCCGGGGAGGCTAATTTGGCATCACCCTTAATAGCATCAAAGGCGTCAAAAAACAGTTCCAAATACGTATCTGGACTATTCTTGGATGCAGTATCTGCATCAGCCAAAGCTCTATTGAAAACAGGATTTTTAGTATTGTTCGCTAGCCCTTTCAAAATATCCTTCACGGATATTTGTAGCGTTACGTTAATACCACCTTTAAGGTCCAATCCTTTGTTTAGTTCCTTCTTTTTTGCGTCATCGTAGCTGGTAAAACCCAAAATTGGATTAGGTCCAATGGAATCCAAATACGACGCTTCTAAAGCTTCACGCTTTGCTACATAATCTTCCTCAGCTTCCGAAATCTGGCTAATCGCATAGGTTTCAGCGTCCTGTTCCAATTTACTTGTAATGAAAGTATAGGATAGCTGATAAATGCTCACTAATCCAAAAAGGAGCGCAAAAAGCTTTATAAGTCCTTTATTTTGCATTGATTATTAAATTTTTATGATGTTTTCCTAAACAGCGTGCAAATATATCATTTCCCATAAGATTTGCCAATAGAAATTGCGGGAATTGCAATAAGGAAGCGGCTGCAGACTGTTAAAACAAAAATGTCATTTCAAATCCGAAAGAAGAAAACATCAAAATCGCTTCTTCCCTTGAATTCAAAATGACATTTAGCAATTGAAAAAAAGTGCGCTTACAACTGCAAAAGACCGTTGGTTTTCTTAACACCTTCGGCACTTTCCTGCATCTTGGCTTTTTCAGCCTCACTTAACTCAATTTCAACAATTTTCTCAATTCCGTTTTTACCTAGGATTACAGGAACACCTATACTAAGGTCATTCAATCCGTATTCCCCTTCCAAAAGTGCGGAACATGGGAACATTTTCTTTTGATCACATGCAATGGCTTGTACCAATCCAGAAACTGCAGCTCCAGGGGCGTACCACGCACTAGTTCCCAATAATTTGGTTAATGTAGCACCACCTACTTTGGTTTCTTGAACTACCCAGTCCATTTTGTCACCATCTAAAAATTCAGAGACTTTTACACTATTTCTGGTAGCATGTCCGATAAGTGGCACCATCCCTTTATCGCTATGACCGCCGATTACCATACCGTCAACATCTGAAATTGGAGCACCTAATGCTTCCGCCAAACGATACTTGAAACGTGCGCTGTCCAATGCACCTCCCATACCGATAATTCGGTGCTTAGGAAGGTTTGTTGTTTTGTGAACAAGGTAGGTCATGGTATCCATTGGGTTACTGACCACTATCAAAATTGCATTTGGAGAATGCTCTAAAAGACTAGAGGAAACCGTTTTAACGATACCAGCATTTATACCGATTAATTCTTCTCTTGTCATTCCTGGTTTTCTTGGGATACCAGATGTAATTACCGCAATATCACTGCCCGCAGTTTTTGCATAATCATTGGTGGTTCCAGTGATTTTAGTATCAAATCCATTCAACGAAGCCGTTTGCATCAAGTCCATGGCTTTTCCTTCGGCATAACCTTCCTTGATGTCCAATAAAACTACTTCAGAAGCAAAATTTTTCATTGCAATATATTCCGCACAGCTTGCCCCAACTGCACCTGCTCCAACTACGGTAACTTTCATTTTTTTTAGATTTTATTTTAAACGTTCAAAAATAAGGCATTTAGCAGAGAATAAACCTGACTTTTTACCATATCTAACACATTATTTGCATTGTGTTCTTTGTAGGTAAAGTATTCATAATGTTAAGAAAATGTGTCGTTCACCGAAGAAATGGGATTCCGAATGACCATACATCGAATTTTCAACAATACTTTTCAAACCCGTATCGTTCTAGTAGTCCCAAATTAGATTTAACCTACTTAACTATGAAGAAGTTCTTTTCATTGTTGGCCATTGCATCTATAATTGCGATAAGCAATTGTACCAGTATTCCAGAAAACAACGATCCCATTTTAGGGATTTGGGTAAAAAACGATGCAAATGCAAACAGCAATAAAAGCGGCAATTCTACCCGTGAGGAATGGATTTTCAATGATGTTTACCTTGGAAGATACCAGACCTACACAGATGCTAACCTAACATTTTATACCGATTTTAAATGGTCTGAGGACAATGGTGTTTACACTATAACGTATTCCCATGAAGAAGTTTCCGATGTTGTGGTTAGTCTTGAAGAAACCAATGAACCCGAAATCTTAGCCCTGGAGAATGGTACTGTCTTCGCCACTAGGGAGTAGAAGAAGACCCACCATATGAAAATAGGAGGCCCCGACGATTGTCGGGGCCTTCTTTATTACTGGATATGGTTCGGTTATTTTATCTAAATCCAAAGTTGATTCCAAATGTCAAAGTACTGAACTCGGAAATGTTATAATCTGCATTAAGTCTAAAGAATCCAAGTTTCAACTTGGTTCCTATGTTTCCGGATACACCGCTAACCTTATTGTTAATGGTAAAAGGGTCGTTGTATACAATAGGTTGGGCTATGGTTTCTATTTCGTAGCGACCTAGGATGTTTGTATCTGATTTACCCGTGATATAGTTCAGACCACCATAGAAGTTGATTACAGGCAATCTTGTGGAAACCACTGCACTGAAATTCCAAGAACTAAAGGAAGCATCCAAACGTTGGTTTTCCCCTGCAATTACATCTGTGCTGGTAAAATCATATTCGCCGCTCAAATTTGTATATCCAATAACAGCCGAAATTGCGACTGGTAATAATTTGTCTGCGGGTAAGTGTTTGGTAAAATCATGTTGGATTCCAAAACCGTACAATCCAATTTTCACGTCATCGGTATTGATTTTAGGAAGAAACCTTGCTTTTACCTCCGTTCCCTTAATCAAACCAACACTAGCTTGGATATATCCTGATGGAACAAAATTGATGTCTTCGGAAGCAAGACCTGAAGGCAATTCAAAGGTTGCACTTACCGGTTGTCCCTCAACCAAGGCGTTAATGGCCACATCAATTCCTTCTATATCCCCTAAAGCCGTAGCAACTTCCTTAGAAGTACTACCATCCGTAAAGGTCAGGTTTTCATAGTCCGCGGTATTGAGCGTAAATGATTTTTTATCGTCCTTGTTTTTGAAACCTGTGATATTCCCAACGATGGAAACTTCAAATCCGCCTAAGGGTTTGGCATCTGCGGAATTGTACCATCCATTGGAGATACTGTAAACACTGGCTTCTGTAACCGGCGCCAACCAGGCAGTTGTAAAACGCTCTGCATCATTTAGGCCCGCGGCCAGAAGATCATTCAAATTGGATTGTGCTATTCCATGGGAAGCACAAATCAATGTCATTAAAAGAACTAACTTTTTCATATTGTCAGGTTTTTCCCAAAACTATGAATACACTACCCCTAGTCCGATTTTTTGTTGTGAAACGCCATTATCTATATACTTAGGTATGCTCCGTTGTGGATTGCTTCTAGCTAATTGGGATAAAATTGCAAAAACATCACGCCAATTAACCTTTAGGCCAGAACTGTTGGTTGTTTAAAACAGGTTATCCGTCGACTCATAAACAAGGGTAATCTATTCTTTTTGAATCGCTGGTTTTGAATCTTTACATTCTGTCTTCATTAATCAGAAACAATGGGAAAACGAAACATTTTTGGGGTAATTACCCTCAGCATTATTTTCTTCAATTGCCTCATCCTTTCTGGACAAAAAAGGCAGGGGAACATTGTGGAATATTTCGGGAAGGAAAAAATAAACGAAGTCAAGGAAGGTGATGTTTTACATTTATTTTCTAAAGCGCTTTACCTGCCCACCAATAGAAATGCGCTTAATTCCCTATCATTCCCCACCGAAAAAGTCTTCAAAGAATTTTTAATGACCCAAAAAACGGTGGTTGAAAACGAAATTGGAGTGGTAGATCATACTGGTACCGCCCAACGTTGGACTCAAATCGCTGTTGGTGAAAACAGTACTTTCAGCAGTCCAAAACTACGAGGTGCCTACGTTTACTTTAGTTATGAATCCAGCCAGGAACAAGTTGTCCTTTTTGAAGCTTCCGGACACACCCAAGTCCTTATAAATGGCTTTCCGCATGAAGGTGATTATTACGACTTTGGTTATAGTTTGATTCCTGTTCGATTAAAAAAAGGAACCAATGTATTTATTATGAAAGTAGGTCGCTTTCCGCGGGTTCGAGCACGTTTGATTCAACCTAAAAAGCCGGTGTTGTTCACACAAAGAGATATGACTTTACCTGACCTTTTGGTTGAAGATTCCATGGCATACAAGGGTGCTATTCGCGTGATCAATGCGTCAGATTCTTGGGTGAAATCACATCAGATAGCAACAGAACATAGAAACGTTGAAATCAACACTACTATTCCCGCAATACCCCCAATGAGTGTGCGCAAAGTCGCTTTTGACATCCCCGCCTTGGCAACAGGGAGCGCTATTGGCAAATCGAAAATTAAGCTTAAGCTTAACGATGCAAGTCTAGTCCTTTTGGACGAACAGGAAATCGATATCGAACTGAAATCCAAATTCGGGAAGCATAAACGAACATTTATCAGTCAAATAGACAACAGTGTACAATACTTCAGCGTTGCGCCATCATCCAACAAAGCGTTGAATAATGGAGCACTGTTTCTATCGGTTCATGGTGCGTCTGTAGAAGCGGTAAACCAAGCTAATGCTTACAAACAAAAGGACTGGGGTCATGTGGTTGCGCCAACAAACAGAAGACCTTTTGGGTTTGCTTGGGAAGATTGGGGACGTTTGGATGCACTAGAAGTACTGGAGCAAGGAAAACGAATTTACGAGCCAGACCCGCAAAAAATTTACTTGACAGGCCACTCTATGGGCGGTCATGGCACCTGGTATCTTGGCGCTACCTATCCTGATAAGTTTGCCGCAATTGCGCCCTGTGCAGGCTATCCGGATTTATTGGGATATCGAGATAGCTTCGTTAAAAGAGCGCTGAATGCTAGTGAAGCAGAACTTAAACGTTGGGGAATTACTCCTAAAATGTTGGCCGAAATGCAAAAGAAACCTCAGCTGTCAGACATGGATCATATGATTTCACGAGCCGGGAATCCAAGTCGTACCTTAACTTTAAAACGAAACTATCTCCAACATGGCATTTATGTTTTGCACGGGGAAGTGGATAATGTGGTTCCAACCTTTATTGCCCGTGAAATGCGGGAAGTACTTGGTCAATTCCACCCGGATTTCACCTATTATGAATATCCCGGAGGTACACACTGGTATGGTGACCATAGTATGGATTGGCCTCCTATTTTTGAATTATTCAAACAACGAAGCATTCCAATGGATTCTACAATGAATAAAATGGAATTCTACACCGCCTCCCCTGGTGTATCAGCAAAATCGCATTTTGCAACCATAGAACAACAGGAGAAGCCATTCGAGGTAAGTTCCCTTACTTATTCAAAAAGCGAATACCCAATTTTTACCACCGCCAACGTTTCAGGGCTAAGTTTGGACCTGTCAGATATTATTGGAGATGCCCAACGGATTGTGATTGATAATGATTCCATAAGAGTTTCGAATGCATCCAAAATCCATTTAAAGCAGGATAGCGGAAGTTGGAAAACAGTTGAAACATTTGCCAAAACTGAAAAAGGTCCGCATAGAAATGGAGGATTCAAAGATGCCTTTACCAATCAAATGGTGTTTGTCTATGCAACTGGCGGAACTGAAATTGAAAACCAGTGGTACTACAATAAGGCTAGATTAGATGCAGAAACTTTTTATTACAGAGCCAACGGTTCAGTAGAAATGATTGCGGACAAAGATTTCAAACTCAAGGATTTTTCTGATCGGAATATTATTATTTATGGCAATAGCGATACGAATTCTGCCTGGTCAAAACTGCTTAAGAATTCCCCAGTAGCTATCAAAGGCAATCAAGTTAAGATTGGAGATAAGACAATCAAGGGAAGTGAATGGGGGATGTATTTTATCGTTCCGAGACCAGATAGTGATAATGCAAGTGTTGGAGTTATAGCCGCCACCGGAATTGATGGACTGAAAGCGATTTATAGCAACCATTATTTACTAAATGGTACGTCTTATCCCGATTTGCTTTTATTCAGCAATGCAATTATGGATTTTGGTACCGATGGCGTAAAATGTGCAGGATTCTTTGGTAATGACTGGTCAGTTGAAAATGGTGAATTTGTATGGCAATAAGCATAAAAAAATCCCAGGGGGCATCCTGGGATTTTCTATCAAGTGATGAACACTTCTTATGCGTCTATATTGGCATAAACCGCATTTTTCTCTATAAACTCACGTCTTGGTGGCACCTCATCCCCCATTAGCATGGAGAAGATTCGGTCCGTCTCAGTTGCATTTTCAATGGTTACTTGACGCAGGGTTCTGAAGTCTGGATTCATGGTGGTATCCCAAAGTTGTTCGGCGTTCATTTCCCCAAGACCTTTATATCTCTGAATACCAGCCCCACCTTTCATGGATTCTACAATTTCATCACGCTCCTCATCATTCCAAGCGTAACGTTTTTTAGAACCTTTTTTCACTAAATAAAGTGGTGGTGTAGCAATGTAAACGTGTCCATTTTCAATCAATTCTCGCATATAGCGGAAGAAAAAGGTCAAAATCAGGGTTTCAATGTGACTACCATCGACGTCCGCATCACACATGATCACAACCTTATGATAGCGAAGTTTCTCCAAATTCAAAGCTTTACTATCCTCTTCGGTTCCTATTGTAACGCCAAGTGCCGTGTAAATGTTTTTGATTTCCTCGTTTTCAAAAACCTTGTGCTGCATGGCCTTCTCAACATTCAGAATTTTACCTCTTAAGGGCAAAATAGCTTGGAAATTTCGGTCACGACCTTGTTTTGCCGTTCCACCTGCAGAATCTCCCTCCACAAGGAATACCTCACATTTGGTAGGATCTTGTTCTGAGCAATCGGAAAGTTTTCCAGGAAGTCCACCAACACTCATTGGGTTCTTACGCTGTACCATTTCACGGGCCTTTGCCGCTGCATGGCGTGCTTGCGCAGCTAATTTCACCTTCTCTACAATTTGCTTGGCATCATCTGGATTTTCCTCCAAATAATCCGTTAGCATTTCTGAAACGGCTTGACTAACCGCACTGGTTACTTCCCTATTCCCTAACTTGGTCTTGGTCTGCCCCTCAAATTGCGGTTCTGCAACCTTTACCGAAACAATGGCCGTTAATCCCTCACGGAAGTCATCTCCTGATATTTCAAATTTCAACTTGTCAAGTAAGCCAGAGTTATCCGCGTACTTTTTAAGTGTTGTGGTCAAACCACGTCTAAATCCGGATAAATGGGTTCCTCCTTCATGGGTGTTGATATTGTTCACATAGGAATGAAGGTTTTCGGAAAACCCGGTATTGTAGATCATGGCAACCTCCACAGGAATGCCATTTTTCTCGCCTTCCATGGAAATTACCCTTTGGATCAATGGTTCCCTTGTTTCATCCAAGAACTTGATGAATTCTTTCAATCCTTCTTCAGAAAAGAAGGTTTCTGAAATAAATTCACCTTTTTCATCCTTATTTCTCCTATCCGTAAGTGATATGGTTACACCTTTGTTCAAATAGGCTAGTTCTCGCATCCTATTCGCCAAGGTATCATAACTATATTCCGTAGTTTGGGTAAATATGGTATCATCCGGCATAAAGGTAACCGTGGTACCTGTTTCAGATGTTGTTCCCGTGCTTTTTACAGGATAAAGCGTTTTCCCTCTTTCATATTCCTGCTCCCAAACTTTCCCTTCACGATGTACTACGGCCTTAAGATGGCTAGAAAGGGCATTCACACAGGAAACACCCACACCGTGGAGTCCACCGGAAACTTTATAGGAATCTTTATCAAATTTACCTCCAGCTCCAATCTTGGTCATTACCACTTCTAGTGCAGAAACACCTTCTTTCTTATGGAGTCCTACAGGTATACCTCTACCATTATCTTTGGTAGTGATGGAGTTATCTTCGTTTATAATGACTTCTATGGTGTCACAGTGACCACCCATAGCTTCATCAATGGAGTTATCCACTACTTCATAGACCAAATGATGCAGCCCTCTTGTTCCAACATCACCTATATACATGGAGGGGCGCATTCTCACGTGTTCCATTCCCTCTAGGGCCTGGATACTATCCGCGGAATATTGATTTTTTTTAGCTTCTTCGCTCATACATCTATCTTATTTTGCCTTGAAATTTTCAAATCTTACAAATATAACTAATACCCAATGTAATTAGGTGTTTCAGGTCGATTTGACCCTTCAAGTTATCAACAAATAATTGTGGAAAAGCCAAAGGATACTATTCGATGATTTCCAACTAAAAAGCCCCTTTAAAAAGGGGCTTTTCTGACTAATTGAAAATGAAACAAAACAGCATCTTCCTCTACGTAACGTAAATTGGCGTCGCTATTTTACGTATGCATCTTCATGAACATTGGCAACTGCCCTTCCGGACGGGTCGTTCATGTTCTTGAAGGCTTCGTCCCATTCCAAGGCTATTTTGGTGCTACAAGCCACTGATGGCTCTTGTGGCACACTTAATGCCGCTGCATCTGAAGGGAAGTGCCCTTCGAAAATGGAACGATAATAATATTCCTCCTTAGTGGTAGGTGTTTGTATCGGGAATTTGTAAAGGGCATTTGCCAATTGTTTATCCGACACTTCATCTTCTACAAGCTGTTTTAGCGTATCAATCCAGCTATAGCCTACACCATCAGAGAATTGTTCTTTTTGTCTCCAGGCAACACTTTCCGGCAAATAGGATTCAAATGCCTTTCGTACTACCCATTTTTCCATACGCTCTCCATTGATCATTTTGTCTTTAGGGTTAATGCGCATGGCTACATCCATAAACTCCTTGTCTAAAAACGGTACTCGCCCTTCAATTCCCCAAGCTGCCAAAGATTTGTTGGCACGTAGGCAATCATACATATGGAGTTTTTCCAATTTCCTTACGGTCTCTTCATGAAAATCCTTGGGGCTTGGCGCTTTATGGAAATACAAATATCCTCCGAACAATTCATCGGCTCCCTCACCGGACAAGACCATTTTTATCCCCATGGATTTGATTACCCTTGCCATTAAGTACATCGGCGTTGAGGCCCTAATCGTGGTTATGTCATATGTTTCAAGGTTATAGATCACATCTTTGATGGCATCCAAACCTTCCTGAATGGTAAATTTTATTTCATGATGTACGGTGCCAATATGATCCGCCACCTTTTGAGCAGCCGCTAAATCTGGAGAACCTTCCAATCCAACAGAAAACGAATGCAGTTGCGGCCACCAAGCGTCTTTGGTATCGCCAGATTCAATGCGCTTTTGGGAGTACTTCTTTGCAATTGCTGAAGTTACCGATGAATCCAATCCTCCGGAAAGTAAAACTCCATAGGGCACATCGGACATCAATTGTCTATGTACTGCGGCCTCTAGTGCTTCTCGTACTTCTGCAATACTGGTATGGTTTTCTTTTACTGCCTCATACTCCATCCAATCCCGTTGGTACCATTGCTTGAATTCACCATCCGAACTATGTAAATAATGCCCAGGAGGGAATAACTCTATTTTAGAACATGTTCCTTCCAAGGCCTTTAATTCTGAAGCCACATAAAATGTCCCATGTTTGTCCCAACCAATATAAAGGGGAATGATTCCCATGTGGTCGCGTGCAATGAAATATTCATCTTTTTCAGTATCATAAATGGCAAAACCAAAAATTCCATTCAATTCATCTACAAATCCAGCCCCTTTCTCTTTATATAAGGCTAAGATAACTTCGCAGTCCGAAGCTGTTTTAAATTGGTATTTACCTTCAAATTGAGCTCTTAATTCCTGATGGTTATATATTTCCCCATTGGCTGCCAATATCAACTTACCATCATCACTTAATAAAGGTTGTTTTCCTGAAGCAGGATCTACAATAGCCAATCTTTCATGAGCCAAAATGGCCTTCTCATCGGCATAAATACCGCTCCAATCCGGCCCTCGGTGTCTTACCTTTTTCGACATTTCCAATAATTGAGGTCTCAAGACCTCAGTTGGTTCCTTCACGTCAAACGCGCATACAATTCCGCACATAATTCAATTAGTTTGTAACAATTATGAGACAAATATCCGCTCATAAAGTAAATATTAAAACAAATTATACATTATTGATTACATATTAATATTTTATATATCATATTTGTTATTTATTGTAATTATTATCGGATTAAGCGTAATAATAGTTTGCACTTTGTAAGTCTTGTTAAATTTTAACGTCTTTTTATAAAACCCTCTATTAATTACCTCCTAGATTTGGGAGCAATAAAAATCATCATCATGAAAAAAATCTTTTCACTTTCCATTTTAGTATTAACTATGGTATTTGCTACTGAAGCAACTGCTCAAAAATTCAGCGGATTGGACAAGAGTCCAGCAGACATAGCTTCGTATCCTGCAAGCTATCGTGTATCTGAGAAAGCTGCACGTGTAATTTACAGTCGACCACAACTGAAAGGCAGAAGTTTAGCTGATTTAGCACCTGCTGGCAAGGTATGGAGAACTGGAGCCAACGAAGCCGCTGAACTTACTTTATACAAAGACGCGACTGTTGGCGGCAAAGCTGTTAAAGCTGGAACCTATGCCTTATTCACTATACCAGGTGATGGCGAATGGACTGTAATCCTAAACAACAATTTGAACCAGTGGGGTGCTTATTCGTATGACAGCGCTGGTGACGTAGCTCGAGTGCCAGCCAAGGCCAGCATTGGCGATGAGTCTTTGGAAGCATTTTCAATTGCTTTTGACGATAATGGAAATATGGTAATGGGTTGGGGAACCACGAGAGTTACCTTGGACATGAGTCTTTAAGATATTCCAAACACAAATGAAAGCCTCGGTATTCCGGGGCTTTTTTTATTTCACTTGCTGACCTCCCAAGTACACTTTTTCGGCTTTTAAATTAGGAATACCATCAACCGGCATAGTCATAATGTCGTCACTGAGCACCACAAAATCAGCCATTTTCCCAGGTTCTAAACTCCCTTTTTCGTCTTCCTCAAAATTGGAGTAAGCAGCCCAGATCGTCATTCCTCTTAATGTTTCTTCGCGTGTCAATGCATCTTTCATTTGAAATCCGCCCTCTGGATATTTTTCTAAATCTTGGCGCGCCACCGCAGCATAAAATGTTAAAAAAGGGCTTACTTTCTCTACAGGAAAATCTGTGCCCAAGGCAACAATACCAGCTTTGTCCAACAATTTTTTGAACGCATAGGCTCCTTGAACACGTTCTGGCCCAAGTCTGTCCTCCGCCCAATACATATCACTTGTGGCATGAGTTGGTTGCACCGAAGGAATAATTCCTGATTCGAAATAATCAAAATCGGTTTCCGAAATCACTTGGGCATGTTCCACCTTCCATCTCCTGTCCTCCTTACCCTGTAGCGCATTCTTATAGGCTCTAAGGACTACAATATTGGCAGAATCGCCAATGGCATGGGTATTCATTTGATACGCTGTGGCGGCAATTCGATTTGCCAACTCCTCAATCTTATCTACTGGTGTGACCATGGCTCCAAAATGATCATGTTTATCGGAGTATGGAGCTCTTAATGCAGCTCCTCTGGAACCCAAGGCACCGTCACCATAAACCTTTACTGAACGAACATTAAGCTTACTCGTTTTTACGATTCCTTTGGTTAAATAATGATCCAAATTCTCTGGCGTATTGCTAACCATGGCATAAACCCTAATATTCAAATCTCCTGACCCTTGTAAGCTATCAATGAGCTCAATGGTTTCTCTATGTAATCCAGCATCGTTTACTGTAGTCAACCCATAATCCACGCATAATTTTTCTGCATCCTTAAGCGCTTGGATTTGGGTTTTTTTATCAGGTTGCGGAATTACGGCATCAATCAATCCCATTGGATTATCAACCAATACCCCAGTCAATTTACCGTCTAATTTCACCAATTCGCCACCGTCAATTTCTGTTTTTTCTGTAATACCAGCTAAGTCCAGTGCTTTTTGATTTACTAGATAGGCATGACCATCCACACGCTCTAACGCCATTGGCGTATCAGGGAACATCACATCTAGTTTTTCCTTTGTTGGAAATTCTTTGACTTCCCAATCGTTCTGATCCCAACCTCGGCCTAAAATGAAATTGGATGGTTTTTCCCGCTGAAAGGCCTCTACTCTTTCCAAGACCTCATCAAAACTTTTCGTCCCTATTAAATCAACAACTTGTTGTGTAAGTCCCAAACCATAAAAATGACAATGGGCATCAATCAATCCAGGGACAATTGTTTTTCCCTGTAAATCCCATAACTTCCTTGACTTGTATTTATTCACTAAATCATTGGATTCTGAAACCGCAATAATCTTTCCATCCGCTACAGCCATAGAACTAGCTTTACTAAAAGCAGCATCTACGGTATAGATATTGGCATTTTGAATAATAAGATCAACTTCTTCCTTGGAATCACAGGAAATGAACAGCAGAGCGCCAAAAAGGGTCAATAGAGAGAATTTCATGGATTAGTATGGTTTCTCTCAAAAATAGAAAATGAATTTGTAACGTCCGAAACAAAGCGAACTGATTTCGCCAATGTTATTTAGACATGGATGAATTTGCACCGCTACATGCCAATAAGGGTATATAGGAATTTTAGTTTTTATTATCCGTCATCACAAATTCTACCCGTCTATCTTCCAGTGGATTTTGCTTTAATTTCTCATTACCCAATGGTCGCGTATCACCAACACCTTCCCAGACAATCCTACTATCATCTATGCCCATTTTGGTCAAATAAAGTGCCACTGCCCTTGCCCTTAGAGAAGAGATAAATTTGGCGTAGCCTGGTTGGTCAACACTATCGGAATGTCCTGTGATTTTCATTTGCACCTCTGCATTTTCTTTTAGGTACTTGAATATTTTCTTAACACTTGCAATGGCCTCATTATCCAACTCATAACCTTTAGGCTCAAACGGATCACGTTCCAATACATAGATTTTATCTTTATCATAATTAACCCGTGGTAATTCTTCAAGATTGAAGTTGTCCACGAAGTAGTACGAAAAATCACTAGAAAGCACTGGTCCTTCTTTTCCTAATAGTTCTGTATTGGAATTGGTATTGAAATTTCCAATGATGATATGGTTTTCAAAACCTTTTGCATCAAATTCAGCTGTTAGAGTCACCCAATCATCTGTATTGGAAAGTGTATTGTTCGCTTCTAATTTCACTTCATGAAATTGTACACCGTCCTGCATATCCATACGGGAACGTGTAAGCGCATTGCTATTTGGTAATTTCACTTTAGAGTTCACCAGGTAAATGGACATATTCTTAATGGCCAAACTGGACGTCTCTGCTAGACTTACCTTCAAACTGATTTTATAGGGGTGGTCAGGTCTTAAGGTCTTGGTTGTATTCAATTGGGCGTACTCGCGATAGTCATTAAGTGCGTAATAGTATAATCCCACATATGCTGAACCATCCGCAGCATCCTGCGTTCCCTTAAAATTGGCTGGAACATCAAAATCCAATGACCCACATTGGTTGAAATAGTCTCCTGAACTGGAGGAAGCCAATGAAACATCTTCCAATAAGGCCTCAAAACCTGAGATACTTACCGGGCAGTTTTTATAATTTTCAAAACTATGATTTGCTATCAAATTTTGGGCTAACATGCTGTTTCTCAAAAACATGATAAAAACGAAGACCAATAAAAAACGAGTAACCTTACAATGCATAATATTTACGATTTTAGGCTCTCGTGCTATATCTTTTAACGAAGAATGTGGTATTGTATTGTTTTCTATGAGGAATTTTGATATCCCAAAATCATGATAATCAATATACTATGTTACCAATCTATTCGTTACTATAGTCCAAATCTTGCTGTAATGCGCATAGTTTCTTTTATGCTTGTATTAGGCTTAATACCTTGTTTTGGTTTTGGACAAAACCAAATTAGAGGTAAAATTGTCGATGAATTAGGCTTCCCAATTTATCGCGCTTCTATCCAATTACATGCTACTGACAGTGTTGTTTACACAGATTTTGATGGCTCCTTTTCCTTAAGCAGTGAGAAAGATTTCCATTGGAAAATCAACATTCAATCCCAAGGATACCAAACCGAGACTTTTTTTGTGTTAGAGGGCGGAAGTACGGGTGCAATCGTTCTGGAATACGATATGGATATGAAAGCAATACTGGAAGAAAACGGCAGCGATCACGAATAAGCTCCTATTCCAATTCCTTGAGAAAACCTATTGATCCTCAAATTCCGTCATAACAAATTCCACTCGACGGTTTTTTCGACGTGCTTTGTCTGTCAACGCACTGTCTAAGGGTAATTTGTTACCATAGCCTTCCGAACTGATTCGTTTGGATTCCAAACCCAGTCGCATAAGATATCTGGCAACTGTTCGGGCACGCTGCTTAGAAAGTACATCATTGTATTCTTCAGACCCTTGATCATCTGTATGACCACTTATGGAAACCTTAAGCTTCGGGTTTTTCTTCAAATAGTCGAAAACATCTTTTAAGCTCTGCTTAGCTTTAGGTTCCAGCTCAAAGCGATCAAAATCAAAGTTCACATGATTTAGAACATAACTCTGATCAGGTTGGTAATCCGGACCTAAATATACCAAGGAGACATCGTCCAAATAGTAGTAGGAATATCCTTCGCCTCGTGTTGTTTTTTTACCAAAATCCAAATAGTGTGTTCCCCCGTTACTTTTGAAATTCCCTAATACGAGATGGTTTTCAAATCCTCTGGCCACTAAATCAATACTTACTTGCATCCAATTGGTCTTGTCATCGTAAAACCCAGTTGCAGAAAATTGTTTGGCATGACTAGTTCTTGTTTGATTGGACGCCAGCACCGCGTTTGACAATTGCCGTTTGGTATGTATGGAAAGTGGTTTTTGGGAAAAAACGGCCCCAATGTCCATTACCGCGCCATCTGACTTTTCTGAAAGACTCAAAGACAGACTCAGACGATACCGGTGTCCTTTTTTTAAGGTTTCCTTTAAAGGAACCTGTATGTATTCACGATAATCCTTAGGGGCAAACAAATAAAGTCCAGCATAGGCAACACCTTCATAGGCTTCTTGTTTGCCTTTAAAATTCAAGGGTATTCCCAATTTGGTTTTACTACATTCATTGAAATAGTCTGTGGTACCCAAAGTGGGGGCACTCCAATGTTCGGTATCTCCGTTGAGATTGCTCATTTTTATAGGGCATTCCACAAAATCTTCAAAGCCGCCATTGTGCACAAGATTTTGGGCCACCGCCGTATAAAAAAACAGCAGAAGTGTGAGGTTGGTCAATATGTAGCTGAATCGCAATCGCATGATTTCCAATCCAAGTGGGGTCTACAATACATTTACAACAAATGAATTGAAGGTCATGTAATAACGACAAAACGTGTTATTTATTGTATTTTCCTACAAATTAGAAGTCAAACTTATACGAAACACCCGCCAATGCCTGGAATCCTTGTACCCTAAAGTTGGCCCATCGCTGATAATTGTTATTGGCTATGTTGGAAGCCTTAAGGAAAACGGACAATTGATCATTAAATCGATAACCCGCATGCGCATTGGCATCAAAAAACCCATCCAAGGTAACAATGGTAGCAGGAAATTCCGAGGGCGTTGCATTTTGAATTGCCTGGGCAACCAAATCATCCCGTTCACCTACATAAAACAAGTTAGCACCTAAAAACCATTGTTCATTGATTTGATAATCCATGAAAAGTGACCCTTTTATGCTAGGTAAGTTCCAAGCAGGATTATCTGTTTCTGTATCATAGTCATAGAATTCCGCATTGATTCCCATAGTGAAGTTACGATTCACATCAATATTCAATTCTCCAAATAAACCTAGAGTTTTCAGATCATCGTAAAACACCTGGAAGGAATTGCCGTAATAATAGCCTTTTTCATCAGTACGAAAAAGATTCTGCGGATTTAGAAAGAAAAGCGGTCTTCTGTTTTCTGCAGTATAAGACCCCTTTAAGTTATAACCGATATTTGAAGTCAGTTGGCCTTTTAATCCTAAATACCCTTCATATTGCTTATCGGTGGGTTGTATTTCCAAGGTAGGTGAAACATATGGATTCTCCTGCACAAAATCATAATAGGAATTCTGCGTTAATTGACCTTCAATTCCTCCATATGCAATTACCGTTTCTTCCGTCACCCGATATGATGCTGTGACCGCAGGATAGAGATAAAAATTGGAATCATTGTTTTCTGAATCCATTCCATAAACAAAGTTGGCTCCCAGATTCAAGGTAAGGTCATCACGCAGGACTAATAAACTAGGATTGACCCCTACTTGAAATTGGCCATAGTTTATCTCACCTATGTTGGTTGTATTATTCAGGGAGCTATTCTGGAAATTACCGCTGACATAATCAACCTTCATATTGATGGTTATCAATTCTTCGGTGATTGGCAATTCAATGGAAGGTTGTAAAACCACCCTGTTCTCCCCAGAGTCCGTTGCATCCCAAAATCGCCTTAGCAACACTTCACCGCTTTTGAAAAATGAATCCTCCAGGTTGATATGCGCTTTTGCTTGTGCATTGAAGTAATTTTGGGTTTCGTCAATAGCAGCAACCGTAGCATCATCAAAACTGCCATTTTCTATACCATACCAATTGGAAAGCTGATGCTGTAAACCCAAGCTTGCACCCCAATCCATATCCCTGTCCTTTTTTGCATAGGAAACATCCAATTTTGTATTGTAAAAATCAGCATCCAACGGTGTGGATTCAATATCTCCTCTAGAAGAATGATGACTCAATCCAAAATCCAATAAATCCTCTCCACGGTTAAAGGTCCTACTTGTGTATACATCTACAAGGGCATTATTGTAATTGCCCAAGCCTACTGATGCATACGAATTATACAAGGTTGGTGGTGGCGTGCGCTTCACTTTGGAAGCTTTTCCTTTTGCCGGAGTGAAGGTAGAGGCTACCGGAACAGAAAAAATACTGTAGTTGACCGGTTTTTTCTTCAATACGATTGAATCATTCAAGTTTGGAGCAGACTTGATTTTAAAGGCATCCGAAACGGTAGGTGAATAAGGTTTGACCACCGTTACCGTTTCAGTACCTATATCATCGGTTTCTTGAGCAAAAATTGCTCCCCAAAAGCTCAAAAAGAAAATTGAAAATATATAGTTATTCCTTGTCATGGTGTCTCGTATTAGTTGCCTGGATCTACTGATGAATTCCGTTGGGCTTCCTTGGATTTTATCAAGGACAGCTCCCCTTCTGCTTCGGCAACGATATCGTCATACTCGGCAAAATTGGCAATCACACTCTCCAATATGTAGGTAGCTTGAAAGGCATCCTCCAAGGCATAAAAATTCTTGGCCATGATAATTAGCCCTTTTCCTCCCCATTCCTTGTGCGCTGAGTAGTCTTTCGCCAATTTCTGAACTGCCACATTCGATGCCTCATAATCTTGGTTCTGATTTTTAAAATAGGCATCAAAATACCAAGCTTCTGCAGCCAAGGCTCCTGAGGCAATCTTTTTGACTTCCTGGTAAGCCGTTTCTGCCAACCGTTCATCATTCGTTTGAATTGCAGAACGAGCAATCATTATCTGGGCATCACTTTTAATTCGATTATCGATTTTTGGCGCGTTCAGTACCTTCTCTGCATATGCCAAAGTGCGGTCATAGTTCTTTTGACCATAGTACCCCTTCATAAGGTTGGATTGTGCAAAAGTCCTGTTCTGGTCAATTTCAGCTATGGACTCTAGTTGTTCCAAATAGGGAATTGCCGAATCGTAATCTTGTTTGCCCACATAAATCTCACACACTCTTGTAAGCGCTTGTTCTTTGTAATCGCCATTACCGCTATCTGCTACATACTTGTATTTATCCAGCGCTTCATCCTTCCTGTTCTTGGAGAAATATAGCTGTGCCAAATTAAAATTGACCTGCTGCACATGGATTCCGTTCGGAAATTGCTTTAAATAATCCTCAAACCCACGCATTGCCGCATCAGTTTTTCCTTCCGCATTTTTGCGATCGGCGGATTCAAAACTTGCGTTATCCAATTCGGCATCCGTCACCTCAACAAAATCCAAATTTCGAACCCAAGCTGCAAACTCACTCACTCTTCCTTCATCTACATATACAAGTTTAGCCGTAGCCACTGCCTGTTTGGCCTCTTGGGTGTTGGGGTAATTTTGTACTACACCGCGCAATTTCTCCAAGGCTTGGTTGTTACGATTGGCATTATAGTGGACCAAACCTTGCCGAAGCATACCTCTGGGTGCAAACTTACTTCTAGCATACTCGTCGATTAAACGGTCATAAGTTTGAAGACCTTGGGCTTCATTTTCAGCCTTGATATACGAATTCCCCAATTCAAACAAGGCGTCATCTCGCAGTGTCGATTTAGGATAACGTACCAAGAACTGATTCAAACCTTCAATCTTGGCAGTACTTTTTCCCATGAAGCCATGACAAAGTGTTTTTTGAAAAGCAGCATAATCCCGCTCTGGGCCATTGAGTTTTGCTGCTTCATCATACGAATTCAGAGCGGCGTTGTATTTACTGGTCACAAAATAACTATCGCCTAAACGCACATAGCTGTCCCCTATTTTTTGATCATCTATTGTATTGGATTGGGCAGCGTTATTAAAATGAGAAATTGCATTGGAATAATTTTTTAGCTTGAATTGTGCATATCCAAGGTTATAATCAATATCTGAAAACTCTTCCAAGTTTTGTGCCGCTGACATTCCTTGGAATGACTTAAAATCAGAAAGTGCGTCTTCAAATCGATTCAATCTATAATTGCTTTCAGCCTTCCAATACATAGCTCTTGCCTCAAAATTTGGATTTTCAGCACTCCGGATAGATTTTGTAAAGCGTTCTAGGGCAGGCTCATAATCTCCTTCTAGAAAAAGTTCTATCCCGCGGTAAAATGCCACTTTTTGATAGGTCTCCTTACTGGCAAAACCCTTGTTTTTCTCAAGGAGTTCCATGGCCCCTTCAAAATTTCTTGAAGTAATATAGGAATCGACCAAAAGTTCTTGGATTTCTTCTTGGTGCTCATCTTTAGGATACTTTTTCAGATAAGCCGTCATCACCTCGGGTACTGGTTCATACGCATTCCCTATTTCATAACTTAAACGGGCATAATTCAACCATGCATCCTTTTCTATTTCCGGGCTAAAATCCATCTGCGAAGCATTTCGAAACGCATTCAGTGCCTCCGGTTTTTTATCCAATTTAAGATAGCATTCAGCCAAATGATAATATGCATTCTGCGAGACACTATTAGTCCCACCAATAATCTTATTGAATTGTTGGATAGCCCCCTCAAAATCGCCTTGCTTATAATGACTATACCCCATTAGATAATAGTCCGTATTGCTCAATTTACCCCTTCTCCCCCTATACTTCTTTAAATAGGGAAGTGCTTGATCATATTGTTCCATGTTGAAGTAACTCTCCCCAATGATCTTATTCAATTCTGAAATCTCTTTGCGATCCGATTTTGGGAGTTGTTTTTGGGCCATGGCAATGGCTTCTTCAAAATTTCCCAGCTTAAAATTTAAGTCTGCTTGGTAATATGATAATTTTTCGTTGAGCAGCTCAGGATCTGTGATTTGGTCAAATCTGGCACTGGCTTCATCATAGTCATCTTGTTCATAAGCGATATAGCCCAAATAATATTTGGCTTGGGACCCATATTTCTGAGATGTACTAACCTTACTTAAATATCTTTCGGCTTCCTTGGGTCTACGGGAGGAATATAAAGCATAACCATTATTGAAATTAAATCGCTCTTTGTCTGCATTTGACATAGCGGATTGGTCTACTTTCTTGTACCATTTTAATGCATATGGATATTTTCCAGTTTCAAAATAATAATCGGCAACATCCAGGAAAGCAGAATTACGTTTGGTTGATGTGGGATAACTTTTCACAAAATCTTCCATCATCTTATCTGCACCACGTTGGTTTAAACGAATAGCTGCATTTGCAGAATAATACGCACTATTGGCCTCGGTTTCCTCATCATTTGTAGAGGATTTTACCTTTTCAAATATAGCTTGGGCCGCTTGGTATTGTTGATTGTTGTATAAGGTCAATGCATCTTGAAAAGCCTTATCGTCATGCGAATAAATCTGGGTCTCTTGTGCAACTAATACGGAAAATGCTCCCAGAATAATGGGAACAATAAGGAGGTTTTTTCGACTCATAGTGTTCTACGCTGTTCTCGATTGACTGTTACCATAACGTCAAAATTCAAGCCAAAGTATATTTGAAGTTTTCGATGTGATTGCAAATTTAGCATGAGATTAATTTTAAACATGGTAAATTTGGATTGGGTTTTACAAAGAATCACTTCTTGAAAACTAAAGTTTCCAAACTATAAAACTTGAGTTCCAAATGTCTGAGACCATACTTAAACTGCAGGATGTTGCTGTGTTCCAAAAAGAGAATCTTATCCTGAATGATATTACACTTCTAGTAAAAAAGGGAGAGTTCGTTTATGTAATTGGGAAGACGGGAAGCGGTAAAAGTAGTTTCATGAAGACACTTTATGCAGATTTGCCCTTAAAACAAGGAACTGGAAGTATTGTGGATTTTAATTTAAAAAGCCTTCCTGAAAAGGACATTCCTTTTCTGCGTAGAAAACTTGGAATCGTTTTCCAAGATTTTAAGCTACTACCTGATCGTAACGTAAATAACAACCTGCGTTTTGTATTAAAGGCAACAGGTTGGACGGACACTTCCAAAATGGACAAAAAAATTGAGGAGGTATTGGATAAGGTCGGAATGAAAACAAAGGGATTTAAATTCCCACATGAATTATCTGGTGGTGAGCAACAGCGAATTGCGATTGCCCGGGCACTTTTGAATGACCCAGAAATCATCCTAGCAGACGAACCTACTGGTAATTTGGACCCACAAACAAGTGTAGAGGTAATGAAAGTATTGCAGGACATCAACCAGACAGGAAGAACCATCATTATGTCCACACATGACTATGCCTTGATACTAAAATATCCGCACAAAACCTTGAAGTGCGATGGCGGTAAGATTTTCGAAGTCATCCAGAAAGCTGTCTGATCTTTCATAAAATCCAACAAAACAAGACTTTGATGGCAAAAAGTTTTTTGTTTCTTTGTCAAAAATAAATCTACATTCCACATATGGAAATACTTGGTATTGATATAGGCGGATCAGGCATCAAAGGTGCACTGGTGAATGCCGAAACGGGAGAAATGGTCTCAGAAAGACATCGAATTCCAACACCTCCATCCCGTACCCCAGACGAAATGGCAGCAGTAGTCAAACAAATTGTGGACCATTTCGATTACCAAGGACCAGTTGGGTGTGGATTTCCTTCTGTTGTGAAAAATGGGGTTTGCAGGTCCGCTGGAAATCTTGATCCAAGTTGGGTAGGTGTCAATATCGATGAGTTGTTCACACAGGTCACGGGACATGAATTCACAGTATTGAACGATGCCGATGCAGCAGGTTATGCTTCCATGAATTATGGTATTGGGAAAGGAAGACAAGGATTGGTGATCATGATTACCATTGGTACCGGTCTTGGAAGTGGGGCATTCTACAATGGTGTTTTACTTCCAAATTTTGAATTGGGCCAAATTCCATATAAGAAGTACCGAAAAATTGAACAATGGGCAGCTGCTTCTGCTAAAGAACGTGAAAACCTAAGTTTTGAAAAGTGGGGGAAGCGTTTTAATAAATTTCTTCAATTAGTGGAATTGATAATCGCACCTGACCTTATTATCGTAGGTGGTGGAACTTCCAAAAAATGGAAGGAATTCAGGCATCACATTACTATTGAAACAGAAGTAGTGAAAGCCGAGCTGATGAATCATGCAGGTATTATAGGTCCTGCCGTAGCATGTTTACGTGAGCAGCATCACGGACACCTACATTAAGCGTTCATCACCCTAAAACCTAATCGATTTTATTCCGCTTACGATCTACTTCCTTTAGAAAAATCTTTCTAAGTCTAAGATGATTTGGGGTTACCTCAACATATTCATCTTTCTGGATGTATTCCAATGCCTCTTCCAAAGAAAACTTGATGGCAGGAATGATTTTTGCCTTGTCATCTGCACCAGCTGAACGTACATTGGAGAGCTTTTTGGTCTTGGTGACATTGATGGTCATATCATCCCCTCTTGAATTTTCACCAATCACCTGCCCTTCATAAATATCTTCACCTGGATCAATGAAGAATTTACCGCGCTCTTGAAGTTTATCTATAGAATATGGAATAGCTGTACCATTTTCCATGGAAACCAATGATCCATTGATTCGCTGGGCAATCTCACCTTTCAGGGGTTGGTACTCCAAAAATCTATGGGCCATAATCGCTTCACCAGCAGTTGCAGTCAACAATTGATTTCGAAGTCCAATGATACCACGGGAAGGGATAATAAATTCACAAAGCATACGTGAGCCCTTAGCTTCCATGCTCGTCATTTCCCCTTTTCTGATGGAAACCATTTCCACAGCTTTACCAGAAACTTCTTCAGGAAGATCAATTGTCAAATGTTCTACAGGTTCACATTTTACACCATCAACTTCTTTGATGATGACCTGAGGTTGACCTATTTGAAGTTCATAACCTTCTCTTCTCATGGTTTCAATCAAAACGGAAAGGTGCAGTACACCTCTACCAAAAACCATGAATTTATCCGCACTATCTGTTTCTTCAACACGCAGTGCCAAGTTTTTCTCTAATTCCTTTTCAAGGCGCTCTTTGATATGCCTTGACGTAACAAACTTCCCATCTTTACCAAAAAATGGACTATCGTTGATGGTGAAAAGCATACTCATTGTAGGTTCATCTATCGCGATGGTCTTCAACTTTTCCGGGTTTTCAAAATCAGCTACAGTATCCCCAATTTCAAAACCTTCCATACCAACAATGGCACAAATATCACCTGCTACAACCTCTTGAACTTTCTGACGTCCCAAACCTTCAAAAGTGAACAACTCCTTTACTTTGGTTTTAATGATTTTACCATCCCGTTTTACCAAGGAAATCTGCTGTCCTTCTCTTAGGGTGCCACGCTGAAGTCTCCCAATGGCAATTCTTCCGGTAAATGAAGAAAAATCCAAGGATGTAATCAGCATTTGTGTAGAACCTTCTTCTGGCTTAAACTCCGGTACATGATCTATGACCATATCCAAAAGTGGTTCAATATTTTCAGTTGGCTTTTGCCAATCTTCACTCATCCAATTTTGCTTGGCAGAACCATAAACGGTTGGAAAATCCAACTGCCACTCTTCCGCACCTAGCTCAAACATAAGATCAAAGACCTTTTCATGGACTTCTTCTGGTGTACAGTTTTCTTTATCCACCTTATTGATGACCACACAAGGTTTTAGACCTAGGTCTATAGCTTTTTGGAGCACGAACCGTGTTTGAGGCATAGGACCTTCAAAAGCATCAACCAATAACAAAACACCATCGGCCATGTTCAATACACGTTCAACTTCACCACCAAAATCGGCGTGCCCAGGCGTATCAATGATATTTATCTTGGTGTCTTTATAAACAACCGAAACATTTTTTGAAACGATAGTTATTCCTCTTTCACGTTCCAGGTCATTGTTGTCCAATATAAGATCACCTTTGTTTTCATTATCCCTAAACAATCTGCAGTGGTACATGATCTTATCTACCAATGTGGTCTTCCCATGGTCTACGTGGGCAATGATCGCGATATTCTTGATTTTGGACATAACCTGAATTTTAAGCCCGCAAAGATACTGCTATTTTCTACTTGAACCCTAAAGGAAATGTTATTTTTATCTTCCTGATTTAGAGCGTATTCCAGTTAACCATTTCTAACAAATACCTCATCTATCTGTCCTAACTTCCAATTCGGTTGTTTTCATCTTCAAGACCTGTCTTTCTTTTTCTGGCTTTCTTAATCTCATTTCTACCAAAATCATAGGTGAAACTAAATGCAACTTGTCTAGAATCACTACCTCCGGTACCATTAATAAACAGGTCTCCAAATTGTGTGGTGCCACGCCAAGGAATTGTGTAGAGAATATCATTGAATGCAAGTCTACCTGTTACCTTATTGTCAAAGAATTTCTTCTGGAATGCAACATTCAAAGACCCCAAAGACTGAGTTTCGTAGGTTCCGCCCCATATGGAAGGAGAGCTATACCAACCTGAAACCTCCATTTTAAAATCCTTGGAAATTGTAAAGGTGTTTTGGGCATAAAAACTTAAAGTCTCTTGTTTTACAGCTAAAAATTCAGGACTAGTAGGTTTATAATCACTGATGTAGGCATTGACACTTAAATACACATTCCACCAATTAGCAATCTTTTTTGGATAGGAAACACCAAGATTAATGACTTCCTGATCTGCAACGTTCAAAGTGGTTAGGAAACTTGCGCTTTCCCCGTCCGCCACTGTTACTCGGGCAAAGAAATCAGAAATATAGGAATAGCCCAAGGAGGTAGTCAAGCGATAATTAAAAGTGTGAGACAGCTTAAAATTGTCCGTATACTGAGGCTGTAAAAAAGGATTCCCTTTTCCAAAAGACAATTCATTGAACTTGAATTCAAACGGGTTTAAGGATTGGTAATTGGGTCGCTGAATCCGCTTGCTATACGTCAAAGCAAACTGATTTTTTTGGTTCAATTGGTAAGTTAATCCACCTGAAGGGAAGAAATCCGTGTAGTTACGTTCCACGCGTTCATTTTCGTTGGCCTGGGTACTTTCCAATCTACCATCAGAATCGGTATTCTCCATACGAACACCCATTTGAAGATTCCATTTACCCCATTTTCGGTTGTAGTTCACGTACGCGGCATTCACATTTTCAGTGTATTCAAATTGATTGCTTTGATTGGCATCCAAAATATTTTCGCCATCAATTTGATTAAAGAAATTGAAGGTATTATCCGTATTCACATATGAGAATTTGACTCCTACACCCAGTTTTCCCTTTAAGAAATCTTGCTCATAATCGGCCTTAAATGTAGCAATGTCGATATCAATCGGTGTTTCCTGAAAAGTAATGCGCTGGGTTAAAATCTGGGATTCATCACCATTGAAATAGGTGTTTGGCTGAAACGCATTTCTATCACTATTATATTTTCCATAATCCAAATCAAGATTTACGGAATAGCCCAGAGTATCTGCATAACGATAATTCAAATTTGCATTGATATTGTACGAAGTGTTGTCGGTTTGGTTCAACGCTACCAATACACTGTCCACCAAACTTATGTTCGCTGGACGAATTGGGGTTCTGGTGTCGTTTGTGTTGAAGCTATTGTTGAAGTTTCCATTAAAAATGGCACCTATGGTATGCTTATCGTTCACATAATAGTCATAACCAAGCTTTACGTTGTTGCTATTTCTGTCATAGATGCTCGTAGTTTCGTCGTCAAACTGGGTACCTGATTGTGTTCGGAAAAGATTGATGAAACCCGTACTCTTTCCAAACCGGTTACTGTAGGTTCCATAAAAGTTGCCCTTCTTTCCCCTGTTATTGAAGTTTATACTGGAATTGTATCGTGCAAAATCCCCGCTTGTCAAACCAGACGTATACGTACCATTGGTTCCCAAACTCTTATCTTTCTTTAATTTAATGTTGATTATACCGGCATTTCCGGCGGCATCGTATTTTGAGGAAGGTTGTGTTATGATTTCCACGGAATCGATATCCGTTGCCTGAAGACTTTCCAGATAATTGGTCAAATCCTCACCTTGTAGTACAGACACTTTTCCATCAATAAAGATTTGGACACCGGTTTTGCCTTCAACGATTAAACCTCCATTATTATCAACTATAACTCCTGGAGCTTTTCTCAACAACTCAAAAGCGCTTGTTCCCGTAGCATTTATGGTGTTTTCCACATTAAAAACTGTTTTATCCGCCAAAACCTGTACCATAGGTTTCTCAGCTACCACCGTAACTTCTTCCAGGTTTTCTGCAGCATCTGCCAATGTAATACTTCCCAAATCCTGAATATTCTCTTTGTTATCCAATTTTTGCTGATAATCGGAATAGCCGATGCTAGAGATATTAAGATTGAATTCTGGTGGAAAAATCCCATTGATTTCAAATGTACCTTCCTCAGTAGTTATGGAGGCCTTGATAAGTGCTCCATCCACTACAGCGTTCAAAGTCACTGCTGCATAAGGTATGGGTTCTCCAAGTTCGGACACAACCTTACCTTTAATGGTTTGACCATATGAAGCCGTTACAATAAGAATTAATACTAAGGTTTTTACTAGTTTCATGACAGTCGATTTTAATTAATACCCAAAATTTCCCTTTTCGTTACAGCTATAAAAGTGGAAACCGATGAGTTGACCCATAGACCGATAAATGGGCAGGTCCATCTGTCGGCGTATAGGACCATTCGTCTGCTGGTATTTTATGGATCTGGGTATTGTGCCTATCTTCCAAAAAAGATTTGATCATGAGCAAAAAATTGGTTTGGGGCATAACCTTTAGAGAGATCCTTTTTGTGCTGGCTTTTTATTTATTTTCTTCCTTCTTCTACCATTGGGTGGTTTGGTTAAGCGCTGCTGACTGGACGGACACCCCTATTACCCTTTTGGGAATTAAAGCTTTTGTGGATGGTGGTGGTCTCCAATATGGGATATTCCTATTGTTCACCATCCCTATTTGGTGGTTGGTATTTGTAAAACTAAAAGGCATTAAACTTTGGAAACGTCTTTCTTTACATCTCATTTTCCTTCCCATTTTCATCTACACTGCACGTTATATCTATTACGACATTTGTGAAGCCATAGGCTGGTTTCATTTAGAGGGTTCCGGTCAAATATGGGACCTTTACATTCCTGCTTTATTCTACTTGGTTCAATTTGGGATCTTCCATGCTTATGAGTATTATAAGGAGAACCAACGAAAGTTGAAATTGGAAGGCGAATTGAAGCAAGCTGCCCTGAAGAGTGAATTGGCTGCCATCAAAGCACAATTAAATCCGCACTTCCTCTATAATGTGTTCAATACCATCAATGCTTCCGTGCCGGCCAAGCAGGAAAAAACAAGGCAATTGATCGCTACATTAGCTGATTTATTCCGATACCAATTGAAGGCATCCAAAAAAGAACTGGTCACCCTAGAGGAAGAATTAGACTTTGTAAAAAAGTATCTAGACCTGGAAAAGGCACGGTTTGAAGAACGACTACAGATTGAAATCAATGTTGCGGAGGAAATCTATAAAGAGCAAGTCCCTCCTATGCTTTTACAACCATTGGTAGAAAATTCCGTGAAACATGGCATTTCCAACTCACTTAAGGGCGGTTCCATTTCCATCAGTATTTTTAAGGAAGGGGAAAAATTAAAATTTGAGATTGCCGATACTGGCATCGGCGTAAAGGACAAAACAGCACTATTTAACAAAGGTGTTGGATTAACAAATACAAAACTGCGACTTCAGAAAATGTACCAGACGCAATTGGAAGTATTGGACAATGACCCACAAGGGCTAAAAATTCGATTTGCACTATGAAAAAAGTAATCATTGCAGACGATGAGAAGGCAGGTAGAGTTCTTATCAAGGAATATTTAGAGGACTATCCTGAATTGGTTTTGATTTCTGAGGTTAACAATGGCGTGGATGCCATCACTGAGATCAATAAATTCAAACCTGATTTGGTATTTCTGGACATTCAAATGCCTGGAAAAACTGGTTTTGAAGTACTTAAACATCTGGAGGAAATTCCGAAGATCATCTTTTCCACGGCTTATGACGAGTATGCTTTAAAAGCCTTTGAAGTACATGCCGTGGATTATTTGCTCAAACCCTATACCAAAGATCGGTTTAATCTGGCCGTGGAACGTTTGAATACCGAAAACGACAAATTGGGTTCATTGGCACAAAGCATTCTTATGGAAGAACCTTCCTATCCTCATCGTGTTTTGGTAAACCACAATAAAAAACTCATTACAATCAAATGTGAGGATATTATATGGATAGAGGCTTATGGTGATTATTCCAAAATCCATACAGAATCACAGGTTTACCTGAGCAATTATGGCATTACTGACCTTGAAGAAAAACTAAATCCAAAGTTATTCCTACGTGTACATCGTTCTTCAATAATCAATATGGAAAAGGTAAAGGAGCTGAACAAATATGGGAAAAGTTATGATGTTACTATGGAAAATGGACAGATCGTGCGTGTAAGTCGAGGTTATATGGAAGCTATCAAACGTATAACGCTATAAATCTAGCGTCCCACACACCATCTTTTTTCACTGATAATCCATCCAATACTCAAATTGGCTACCGGAAGAATATCACCTTTAAAAGGACCAACGTAATAACCTGCACCAACATCAACGGAAAAACTCAATCCTGAATCATAACTGCGTTGTACACCATAAACCAAGCCTCCAACACCATGAAGGTCTTCCACAACCCTACCTTCCACGGTGCGCTGACCAGGTGAGAATACGGAAACCGTAGGTGCCAAATAATTTCCGGAATTCCCATAAATATCTCGTCCTCTTCGTTGCCGTCCATTGAAATTATGATAGTATCTATTTTGAATAGTTAAGGCTGGAAAAAAATCGTAATCTTCAACTGGTGCGGATGATGCTGGTTCCACGGCCATCTGCCAAGCAATCCTTATATCCAAAGTACTATTTACCCCGGTGGCCATTTCATATTCCATCCCAGGATTAAAAGCATTGAGTTTAAACTGTCGCACTTCGCAATTCCTGCCAAATTGTGCTTGGGCAACCAAGCTGGAGAGCAAAGTGATACCTATTAAAAATCGTTTCATTGTAGGTTAATTTGGTAACATTAGAACTATTCCTTGATCAAAATAGTATTTTTGCACAAAATCATTTTGCATGCAATTAGACGTAATACCACAGATAAAACATACAACCCATGATAACTTTTTTCTTCTTGCCGGTCCATGTGCCATTGAAGGTGAAGAAATGGCATTACGTATTGCTGAACGTGTTGTCGAAATAACAGACAAGCTGTCCATTCCCTATGTTTTTAAAGGAAGTTTTAAAAAAGCCAATAGAAGCCGCATTGATTCCTTTACTGGAATAGGCGATGAAAAGGCACTCAAAATATTGAGAAAGGTTTCCGAAACCTTCAATGTACCTACCGTTACGGATATCCATGAAGTTTCGGATGCTGAAAAAGCGGCGGAATATGTGGATGTACTTCAAATACCAGCTTTTTTAGTGCGACAAACCGATTTAGTTGTTGCCGCCGCAAATACAGGTAAGGTCGTCAACTTAAAAAAGGGACAGTTTATGAGTCCTGAAAGCATGCAACATGCTGTGCGAAAAGTAACAGATTCTGGTAGCGATAAGGCATGGATAACCGATCGCGGCACAATGTTCGGTTATCAGGATATGGTGGTGGATTTCCGTGGAATACCAACCATGAAACAATTTGCACCGGTCGTATTGGACGTTACGCACAGCCTGCAACAACCCAATCAGTCATCTGGTGTAACCGGGGGCAGACCTGCCTTAATCGGTACGATGTCTCGTGCTGGCATTGCTGCAGGTGTAGATGGACTGTTTATGGAAACCCACTTTGACCCAAAGAATGCCAAAAGCGATGGTGCCAACATGCTCGATCTAAGTTTGCTTGAAAAATTGTTAACCGATTTGGTTGCTATTAGGAAAGTTGTACAGGAACTTTAATTATTTCCAAAAGCCTTGGTGATTGACAGCTTTTGCATCCAAAAGCACTTCACATAAAATAGTTGCATCAATATCCTGAAGGATTTTATAGCGCAGGGATTTCATGACTTTTCGGCCTTCTGTCACCATATGTTCTTGGTGTACGGTCAAATGCGCTGAACTCCAAAATCCCACATCCACATACGTTTTCTTCTTAGGAACATTCAAATAGCAAAAGGGTTTGCCCTCCAAATAGTAAAATGGTATCCTGTATTTAAATTTCAATTCCAATTCTGGTATGGTACTTTCTATCAATACCTGTAATTGTAACAAAATTTCCCTGAAAGGATCAACTTGGTCCAAAATATAGCTTTCAGCAGGATTCATATATTTGATAAATTGCTTGTATGTCGAAAATAACATTTTACTTCTTGCTTTTGGTATCCTGCTTCTGTTTTGGACAACAATTTGAGCATGTAGACAGTAAAGTAGTTCAGTACCCGGTTTTCACGAAATTGGAACAACTCTCTTATCGCATTCAAAATGATTTTGATTCCGACATTGACCGAGTGAGGGCCGCGTTTGTATGGCTTACCCAAAACATTACTTATGGTAAAACAATGGACGAATTGTTCAGACCACGAAAAACCATCATCTACTATTCAGAACGCGGTAAGCAAAAACAACTAAAAAAGGCTTTAAACCTTCAAATGAACCAGGCTTTTGCCAACAAAAGAGGAGTCTGCTTCGATTATTCCATGTTACTGGATGAGCTTTGCAGTCTTTTTGAATTGGAATCGCATATCATTAAAGGAATCGTGAAGGATCAAATTCGGGAACTCAAAGGTGAAACGCTTTATAAAAACCATACATGGAACACGGTTAAAATCGAAAATGAATGGGTGTTAATGGATGCAACCTGGGCAGCAGTAAATTGGAGCGGTATCCCCGGCGGTTTTGCTTTGGAAATCAATGAGCATTACTTTGATTCCAATCCCAAGGAATTCATCAAAGATCATTTTCCTGCAGAGTCTAAATGGCAATTGTTGGATACCAAATCAACATTGGAAGAATTTTACATTTCACCTATGTTTCTTCCCGGTTATTTTACTAGTAATGTGGTCTTACAAGATAATTTTGCCGGAATGCTTTCACAGTCTGATTCCCAAGCGATTGAATTCGTTTTTGAGCAATTCCCAATTACGTCACAATTAAATTACAGTATAGATACCAAAGGAAATAAAGGGAAGATTCGAAAACTGAATGTAAGTCAGATAAACAGACGTGTGTTTACCTCCACACTGGCAATAACCGAAGCAATTACTTCAGGTGAGAACATCACCTTATACTTAGATAAGAATCCTATTTTAAGGTTTCGTTTGAAAAAATAAACCAATACCCGCCACATGTATTTCAAGTTCAAAAAATAATATTAACTTTGTATTTCAAAGTACTTTTAATATGGAATCAAAAAAATACTTAGAAGACATTACCGAAATCAAGGATTTGATGAACCGGTCTTCACGTTTTATATCCTTAAGTGGTTTATCTGGGATTCTTGCAGGTATTTATGCCATATCTGGTGCCCTCATTACCTACGTGTTCTTTTTGCCCAAAGGTGATTATGTGGTTCTCCACAGTTGGAATTTTAGAATGATCGTAGGTATTCTGATAGCGGTTGCCGTTTTAAGTTTTGTTACGGCATACCTCCTTACCTCCAGAAAAGCAAAACGTAACAACGAAAGTGTTTGGGATGAAACCACAAAAAGACTGTTGATCAATTTCCTAATACCATTGGTAACGGGTGGGATCTATATACTTATCAAACTAAATAGTCAACACTACGGGCTTACCGGTTCGCTAATGCTTATTTTTTACGGCCTAGCCCTGGTAAACGCTTCAAAATATACCATTGGCAACATAAAATACTTGGGCTATACCGAAATAATCATAGGTCTGATCTGCGCAGCTTTTCCAGGTTACGGCTTCTGGTTTTGGGTGCTTGGATTTGGTGTGCTTCATATAATTTATGGAAGTTTGATTTACTTTAAGGAAGAGAAAGCTTAGCATGGGTATCATTGACAATATCAATAAACTTTTTGACCATAGGATTCGATTGGGCATTATGTCCATTCTTATGGTCAATGAGGAGGTAGACTTTAACCGGTTGAAAGAATTGTTGGATGTTACGGATGGTAACCTAGCGAGCCATACCAAAACTTTGGAAAAGGCAGCATATATCAAAATCGAGAAATCTTTTATCGGTAAAAAACCCAATACCCGCTATTCAGCTACCAAACTGGGTAAACTTTCATTCAAAAAACACATTGAAGCGTTAGAGCATATCATTAAATCACAAACATAAAATTTTTTATCAATACACTTTGTTTTTCAAAGTACTTTTAATTTATAATTATGACAACAAATAGACAGAAAATCGGTAATTGGTTTAGAAATTCCATTTCGGCCAAAATGTTAACAGTAGGATTCTTGATCTTAATTCTACTTATACCTTTGGGCTTTGTAAAAGACTTGATTCGTGAACGTGGGTTTAGACAAGCCGAAGTCATTGAGGAAATCAATACCAAATGGGGCAATCAAGTGGTGCTTAATGGGCCCATCCTTAAAATACCATACCATATCTACGTTGAGGAAAAGGTCTTTGACGAAAAAACAAAGACCTTCCTTACTTCGCAAAAACCAGAACGGCACTATGCGTACTTCTTTCCATGGGAACTGGATATCCAATCCAAAGTACAGACAAAACCATTGGAGCGTGGTATTTACGAGTCTGTAGTGTTTTCATCAGAAAATGTTATCAAGGGCAAGTTCGCCAAACTCAATTTCGCTGTCAAGGAGATTAAAGAGGAGGATATTCTTTGGGATAAAGCTACTTTGCTTTATAAAACCTCCAATTTAAAAGGAATCCGAAATACGGTAAAGGTCGGTCTTGGGGAAAAAGAGTATGCACTTAAGCCCAAATTTGACAATTCCTTCATGAACACTTTGGAATCCGGGTACCTTTCCGATTTAGAAAACATCCAGGAACAAGCCCTTTCCTTTCAATCCAATATTAGTATCAATGGTAGTAATCAACTACAGTTTATTCCCATTGGCAAGGAAACCATGGTGAACATGAAATCCAATTGGCATTCCCCAAGTTTTAATGGAAACTTTTTACCGGATACTGAAGGAAAGAAAATAACGGATGCCGGGTTTGAGGCCAAATGGAAAATACTGGAGACCAACAGAAGATTTGGGCAGTATTTTTTTGACAATCTCCCAGACCTTTCCCAGTTTTCATTTGGCACGGAATTCTTGGTACCGATAGACGACTACCAAAAAACAGAGCGCACCAGCAAATATGGTCTAATGATCATAGGCCTCACATTATTGGTGTTTTTGTTGATTCAGATAAGCAGTAAAATTCCTATTCATCCGTTTCAGTATTTAATGATTGGATTGGCCTTAGTTATGTTTTATACACTTTTGATTTCCATATCCGAGCATCAAAACTACCTAGTAGCCTATTTAATTTCTAGCATTGCGGTTGTTGCATTGATCACCACCTATTCCCGCTCCATCCTGAAACATCCAAAATTCACGCTCCTGGTCCTGGGATCCATGTTCAGTTTGTATGCATTCATTTTTGTAATCATTCAGCTAGAAGATTTTGCTTTGCTGGTCGGCAGCATAGGTCTCTTCATAATTCTGGGCATAATTATGTTCACTTCACGAAAAATTGACTGGAATGGAATGCAGGTCACCGAATAAGATTGTTGTGTTGTCCCTTCGCTAGGGACAACACTCTTTATGTTTTTGGGTTGTTATAAATCGAATTGCTGATCAAAAATGGATGCAATCGTTTCTTAACTTTGGAAAAAACCAACCATATGAAACCTTGTATTTTCTTCTTTGTTTTTTTAAGCAGCAGTTTACTGTTTTCCCAAGATCATTCACATCAAAGTAATGGAGCACTTAGTTTTCCAGATGTACCAGGCTATAAAACCTTGACTACGGATTTTCACCAGCATACGGTATTTTCCGATGGAAGCGTGTGGCCAAATATCCGAATCATGGAAGCGTTACGTGATGATTTGGATGCAGTCTCTATGACCGAACATTTGGAATACCAGCCCCACATCAAAGATATTCCGCACCCAGATAGAAACAGAGCCTATGAAATTGCCTTGGCAGAGGCTAAAAATCATGAATTAATGGTCATAGCCGGTTCTGAAATAACCAGAGATGCTCCCGTAGGCCACAGCAACGCCATATTCATTACCGATGCCAACAAACTAATTCATGATAAGGCGGAGGACGCTTTTGCAGCAGCAAAAGAACAGGGTGCATTTGTATTTTGGAACCACCCTGCCTGGTACCCACAAAATCCAAATGGCAATCCAAAACTCAGTGATTTTCAAAAAGAACGGATAAAGAATGGGGAATTACATGGCATTGAGGTAATCAATGATGGGGATTATGCAGAAGAGGCATTGGCATTGGCATTGGAGCAAAATCTCACCATAATGGGAACCAGTGACATACATGGTTTGATTGACTGGCATTTTAAGGAAGAAGGACACAGTAGACCCATAACTCTTGTTCTGGCCAAGGAACGTTCCAAGGCATCAATTAAAGAGGCGTTGTTTGCTGGCAGAACCGTGGCTGTTTTTGATGATTTGATGGTTGGTAAAGCGGAAAACTTAAATCCGTTATTGAAAGCTTCTGTTCAAATTGAAAGTGCTACTTACATCAACAATACGAGCGTACTCCAGGTAAAATTGAAAAACAATACCAGTTGCGATTTGCTATTTGAGAACGAAATGCCGTATACCTTTTATTCCAATGCACCGGTTTTCACGCTAAAGGCCAAAAGTAGTACCACCCTGCAAATCAAAACCTTGGAACAAAAAGAGGTATTAACCCTAAAATTGAAAGCGCTACGAGCATATGTGGCACCAAAAGTACATCCTGTGATTGAATGGCAAGTTAATGTGAAGAGTAACTAAGCTACAGAAAACAAGGGGGAACCATTGATCTCACGATCAAAATCCGCTTTTAGTAGTTCAATATATTGTTCAGGAGTTTTGGTGGATATCCAGACCCATTGTTTTTGGAAATCAACATCAAAGTGAAAACAGGAAAAATCCCCACAACTTTCGCTATCTAATTTTGATAACAAAAACTTGGTGATTTTAGGCCTCAACCGATATTCTAAATCGATGCAAGCACGTTTTATTTCTGGATCAGGGGTTCCAGCAACTACCCAATTGAATTTCACAAGTTTAAAACTTAGGAAAGATCAATATACAAAAAAGAAGCAAGTAGGAAAGGTAGGAATTCCAGGACTCGACCAAGGCTAGTTTATTCTAGACCATCAACATAATTTTGAAGGTAAGCGTACCGTTCAGTGAGCTTTCCATTTTGTGTCATCCGTGCCCGTTCCAGAATTCCATCTTCATCGTTATTAAAGAATGCCGGAATCACGTATTTGGAAAATGCTTCCCCAAATCCGTTACTGGCATCGCGTGGCAATTCGCATGGCAGATTATCAACGGCCATTACCGCTATGGCCTCTGGGTCCTTAAAATCCACCTCTGATTCCGTTTCTGGGTGATACCCGTAAATTGGGTCGGCGATGGTACTTGGTTTTATTGTGGAAGCCACTGGTCCATCTATATCACAGCTTACGTCGGCCACCACCTTGATTTTAAAGTCAGGATGCTTGGCGTCCTCCCTGGTGTACAAATAAGGAGCACCATCTCCATAAAAATGCCCCGCTATATAAAAATCGGTTACTTCAGTAAACCGGAAGAAATTGGATTTGTATTCTTCTGGGTTGGCAAAAAAATCTGCCTTGTTCCCTCTTACACCGTCTTTGCGTTTGTTGTATTCCGATGCATCAATTTGGCAATAAACAGGTTCATCGAAGGATTCTTTCAGGTATTCGGAAACATTGACCCTTTTTAGACCCATGGCATCCAACATTTCACGCGAGCCGTTGCCAACCCGGCCCCTACCCGTCAACAATATCTTGATATTCGGTAATTTGATTTTGCGCAGTTCATCTATCAAGGCTTGCTGATCTTTTAAAGTCTCTGCCATGGGCAAATCGTACATACCAAACTTTAGTCCGTAGGCCCTAAAACCGTTGTAAGCGCCTACAATTCCAGCGTAACGGCCAAAGGCGACCAAGCGCGGCCCTTTAGAGCTGGTAATAACCTCATGATCGTACAATTCAATATTTTTTTCCAAGATGGCACGCAAAAGGTCCCGGTTATAGGGCTGTTTTTTAATGGTATGGGAAAAGAAAAAGTATTTCTTATTCGGTATCAATACATCAATGGGAACTTCCTTTACCCCCAACAACACATCACAAGCTTCCACATGCTCCACTACAGAAATGCCCAAATCTGAATATTCTTGGTCTTGGAACACGCGTATTGGGGAAGTTTCCACTTCTATCTGTGCCTCCGGAAAGCTAGACAGGACATTTTGACATTCTTTTGGGGATAGGACCACACGGCGGTCCGGTGGGGATTTTCGTTCTTGAATGATGCCGAATTTCATTAATTATATAACTTTTTGAATTGTTATTGTTACAAACATAACTTTTTAGTTGTAGGATTTCAAAACTTTTTTTGGAATGCTTTTTGGGGTACATTTGCAGGCCGTACCAAGTTTTAAGCTTGGCAAACGTACATAAATAGATTGATTTTGCGTTAGGGATAGCGGCAAGTACCCGCGAAGCGCGTACAGCCAATAGCCCGACCCTTTGATGCTTGGGTTACGAAGTTTGATTAACAAGCGAAGTAGACCAGCGAAAAAGGGAAACGCCCAAAACAGTTCTTTGATAAATTGGGGCCGACCGGTATTGACAGCGAGACCAGTTGGATTGTAAGCATGCCGAGCTATGAAATTAATGCTCGTTAATATCTATTTCAACCTTTTTAAATGGCGATAATAACTACGCTTTAGCTGCTTAATTGACTGAATTACAGTAAGTCCTAGCCTAGTCGCGCCAGGCGCGAAAGCTAAATGTCCCTTGGTAGCCCTTGTTGACGGCGACCTTTTTTGGGGCACCATAAAAGTCAACATAGCGCTTTTGTAGCTTTGACAGAAGTGTAAAATCTAAAAAGCTAAGGATACAGTAGGCGGTTTTTGGTCAGCTGTATCACGAAAACTGAACAAAGACTAAGCATGTAGAAAGCAATGCGATTGCTTGTTTGGACGAGGGTTCGAATCCCTCCGGCTCCACCATATACCCTCATTATTATAGACATAATGGGGGTTTTTAATCACGGTTGACAATTTGGTAGACAGTTTTGGAAGTTTTAAGACGGATACTCCAATGTTATCTCATTTACTGACTCCAAAAAGTTTTTGACTGAAGTAAAGAATTTCGAAAAATCCATTTTCCCATTCATGAATGCAATGTAAACCTGGAAATAAAAATCATTGAAGTCTTGGTCATAAGGAGGTTTATCCATTGATTTTATTTCCTCATATGACAAACCTAGGATAGTATAGTCAATTCTACTGGTAAGATTGAAATTTACCTCGCAGAGATCATTTAGGAGAAAACTTAGCTGTTCTAATTTTTTCATCTCTTGGTAGAATCTTTCAATATGAATCTCAGACATCCTATAGGCAGGATTCAACATTCTATCGACAACTTTATGGAATATCTCAACATCCACTATTTGTCGCTCGCCTAGACTTTTTAAAATTTCATTGACCTTATAAATCTGTTGTATTAAACAAGTTACCTCAACAGCATCCATCAGTCGACGGTCATCAGCTTCACCGAGATACTCTGGTCGCTCCACCATGAAATATCTATGAAAGTGCATTTTCTCGCCTTCCATTACCTTACTTTTCAAATCATTGTCTGCTAAAATTGTCATATCATTTGGTTTTAAAATTAATTCAGTTTTGAGACCAACGTTCTAAGTTGCTCTGCACTTTTATTTAGTTTGATTTTATTTTTTTGATTTGGAGTGTTCCGGAACTCCGATATATTGCTCCAAAGAGCATCGAACGCCCCTCCTAATTGTTCATTGTTGTTGATTTTCAATCGTAACATATACCTATAAAGTTGATTAATATGGTCAAATATACACCACATGTATAACTTATCCAAATACATTTATACTTAATTTGTATATTTTATATATTCATTATACTTTTGAAGTATATGTTTAGAGTAAAAGAAGTGCTGAAAGAGAAAGGCACAACAGCCACGGCCCTAGCCGATAAACTTGGAGTGTCAAATAACACTATTACCCGAATTGCAAATAGCACTGCAAAACCAAGTATTGATTTATTAGACAGAATAGCTAGTGAGCTTGATGTTGATATACGTGAGTTGTTTAAACCTAGTAAAGGTGGAGAAATGCTGAACGGTTTTGTGCAGCATAAGGATAAAGTTTATACCATAAACTCCCAAAATGACTTACAAAGATTGCTCAACCTTTTAGAATCTTCCTAATTACGCATTTTCTGTTTCGCACATCTTTAGAGTCATGTTCTAATTATTGCATTAGATTGTTTCCTTGAATCGAAAGTGGAATTGTATCTATATTTGGTAGAACATTAAGATTAACACATGCACTCACCTGCCCCAAAATATTGCCATTTAACGGGACTTGAAACTACTCCCACCCAATCGAATTCTGACATTGCAGAATACACAATTGAAGTAAATGGCAAGACGATAAAATTTGGATTCCTTTGGGATCATAATAACTCCAAATTCGTAAATGATCATCAGCATATTTTTAAGGGGCTGATATTAAATGGACATTTCCCCGAATATTACGAAGACCCAAATAAACCTTACTTTGAAAATGAACAACTGGAAAAAATCATAAGGAATTCATCATTTCCCAAAACTCCAGAAGATAAATTGAATTATCTATTAAACCATCTGCACTCACTTCAAGAATTCCAAGGTTCTCCGATTAACCCAGTTGATCACAAACTCCTTACAGAAGAGCTGGCACACAAATTGTTCTTTAAAAATTTTAAAGAAATGCATTTCTATCTTGCGACACTACAGAACATGGGTTTTGTCAGTTATGGAAGCAGAAGTACGATGGATGGCCCTTCAATCACCGACATCAAGTTCACCTATAAAGGTCTATCCAAAGTCATTGAACTCAATGAATCTGGCAACCTTTCCGATAGGTGTTTCATTGCAATGTCATTTTCCAAAGAACAGCTTAAAACGAGGGAATGCCTAAAAGAAACAATTACCGAATGTGGATATCATCCTATCTTGATCGACGAGCAGCATTTTGATGCAGACATAACAATTAATGATGCTATAATTGCTGAGATTAAAAAGTCGAGATTCGTCGTTGCCGATTTCACAGAACAAAAATGTGGTGTATATTTTGAAGCTGGATTTGCTGTTGGGTTAAAAAGACCAGTCATTTATTCTTGTTCCCAAGAAGATTTTAAGAATACACATTTTGACACCAACCATTACCCACATGTAATCTATGAGTCTCTTGAGCAGCTTCGAAGCAAATTGAAGGCAAAGATTGAAGCTTGGATTAATTGAAATTCATCGTTACATCCCTTGCTTTCTCTTGACTTTGTTCCCATATTTTCTTGCAATATTGATGTAATCCCCCAAGATTTGCTCTTTCAATACCTGAGAATTTGAATCATTATGCGAGACAGGCACTCGTTGTTCCATTTCTGACCGAAAATCCCTAATCATCTTCAAAAGTCTTTTTTCAGCTTGAGTAGGTGTGTTGTAGAAAAACCCATCGTTAATATCTTCACGAAAGCTATAGTAGTGCCTTTTAAGCACATTTTTGCAGATTTGATGATATTGCTCTTCATTTATCATGGTAAAAATCCAAATTTATGGATATATTACAATTTAATGAAGTTAAAGTTTTGGGTAATTTAGGTGTCTGATTATACAACTACAAACCGTAAAATGAATAGTACAATTTCCAAAAAATGAATAATACAGATTTTGCATCAATTAAGCCTTTAATAATCAGGCTTTTGTACCTATTTTAGAGTGTACTATTTAATTTTCTATTTGGGCAGTCAAATATTTTGAAAAAAATAGCCCGAGTTCAGCAAATACAATAGATGACATAAATTTACCAAAATGTACTATTCATTTTTCCAATTCAATTCATTAATCAAAACAAATGGAACTTAGCCCTGAAGACTTCAAAAATTTAGCACAAGGTATTCAAGCAATCTTAATCAGTGTAGTTGCAATAATTGGAAGTGCTTGGGGTATTTTAAAATTTAAATATACCAGGGAAAAGGAAAAGGCTCAACATGAAATTGACAAAATCAAGAAGGAACTCCAAAAGACCCAAGGCATAAAAGTTGACATAAAAACTGAGTATTTTAAAAATACCAATGACTATGACCTTATTGTCGAAATAGAATTAGAAAACCCCAGGTCGACTATGCGTGTAGTTTATACCGATGGACACCCTGTCCTTTTGAACAGGTTGACATCAAATCGAAAGGGAAGGTACGACTATAAAGAAGTTGCAAAATCAGGAATATATTCTGCCGCACCAGAAGAAAATTATGATATTCAGTGGTTATCCTCTATATGTTTGCTGCCAAATACACCAACTATATTTCATGTCCCATTTAAAGTGGAAGAACCAGGGATTTATGCAGTATCCTTAGTATTGGGCAGTGATCGACCTTTTGAAGAGATTCTGTTATCGGAAGAAGATAAAGCAACAAACGAAAAATCAAATCTTCATTTAAGGAAAATCCGAGAGGATATGGGGCAGCCTCATTCTGTGGAAAATTATGATTTGATTGAAAGAATAGTTAAAATTGAATAAATGACTCACTTCATTACATTATGATTAGCAGAAGTACAAATTCGAGTAAATTCCTGTAATCAATCTTAATTATGTATAATCAATTGTTATGCTGAAGCCCTATAAATTAGCTATGAAAATTCAGGAAACTGATGATTTCAAACAGGTCATTTGGAAGAATTATTTAGAACACAGCAATGGTATGACAATGAGAGAATATGCCACAAAAGAAAAAAAAATGTTGTTGATGGGGAATTATGGAGTAGAAGAATATCATATTCCAGTCAAAGCTTATATCGATTTTCTAGATGAATTAATTTACTAAACCAAAAAACAGCCAACAAGAATGAATGTTGAAAGATTACATAGGGTTTTAATCGATTTGAAAAATGACTTACAAATCGAAAAAACGGTTGCACTACTACTCTCTGTAAATAATAATTTACAAAAACAAGTAAATCAACCAAACCAACCCACCCATCAATCAAACCTAGCTAAAAGTCTAAAGGATTTGTACAAATCTTTAGAAAATTCTGCTTATAATACTTACCCCCCGGGATGGAAGGCTGTTATCACCCAAATTAGTCAGGGCACTAACCTGGGTATTGAGTTGAAGAACGAGATAGAAAATGTAATTACTTCAAATAAAATCGTCCCAACAATTGCACATGAGCAGATCAAAACTATTTATAATAATCTGTCAAGGTTTATGACTGGAATAGGCAGTACATTAACAGGTCTTGAAATTTTAGGTATTGAAAACGAGGAGTTAGATGATGGGCAGTGCGAACTTGGCTATTCTATTCCAAGAGAATATGTGGACAATAAGCTTTCAGCTCTAAAAAAAGAAATCAACGAACTTAATTTTATCCTTGATCATATTACCGAAGCCATCTTAGGAGAAAAACTAGAATACAAGGTAAAGACTATTTCTTCAAGTGATTTCATATTATATGTCATAATCGGCTTACAAGTTGCTGACGTCTTATCTAAAGCTCTGGAAAGGATGTTAACTCATTATAAAACCATTCTTGAGATACGCGAATTGAGAAATAAATTGAATGAAAAAGGAGTGCCAGAATCAAAAACCAAATCGGTAGAAAGTCATGTTAATGGCATGATGGTTGAAGAAATAAGAGCAATTGCAAAAGATGTCATTGAAGAGCACTATGAAGAAAAAAATCCTCGAAAAAATGAATTGGAAAATGGATTGATTATCGCGTTAAATAAACTTGCAAACCGAATAGATCAAGGGTTTAAAGTTGAAGTGCGGGTACAATCTTTACCAGAGCCTGAAGAAGAGGAGGAAACAAACAACGAATATGAAAAAACAAAAGCTATTATTGACTCGATAAAAGCCCATGCTCAGAACATTGATTTTATCGAAACAAAAGGTGAATCCATTCTTAAGCTTACTGAAAATATTGAAAAGAAAGATTAAATGGGCTGGCTAATTGTGCTCTTCTTTTTCATTGTACTACCAATCCTTGGCTATCTGCTCTTTACAGGTATTTTTGATATGTTCTTTAAGGCTGGTGATGTAGACTTAAATTTATCTCCAAGAAAATACATTGATAAATCAACTCATTATCATTATCACGATAATCGACAAATTCACATTGATGGAGAGAGATTTAATACTTTAAAAAAAAATACCGACGAAAATCCATAAAAATCAAAGCCCAAATCGACCAAATTGTCATCTATTGTTATAAACTACTAAATATCAACCACTTAATATCAATTGTTTGGAGCCCCTGAGTATTGCGTCTTGCTATGACCAATGACTCCATTTGTCTATCCAAGGAGGACGATTATTCGCTATAAATTCTTTATCCTCTTCGGTCATTTCTTCCTGTAACTTTAAATCAATATGTTCTAACTCCAGATATTTTAGTGCATATTTCCCGATTGACATTGGAACTCGCATACCTGAAGTTATTGCAGAGCTTCCAAGCACATTGTTAATCTTTAAAACATTTTTATCAACTAGTCCTGCTACTGTTTGATTATCCATAGGCATTTCCATAGAGCTTCTGCCTTGAATAAACATTTCTCTAAGTACTGATTTTTCATGAGGATCAAGATGAACTAAAACTTCTTTTAAATTAGTCTTGGCCGCTATAAATTTTATCTCACCCCTTACATAATTATAAACCCAAACTATCATGTTTATTATTGATAAAATTCCAGTAGAGATAAATATCAACCCTATTATCCATCCATATTTATTTCTGGTCTCAATCAAGTGAAGCCTTCCTAAAAAATCATCAGGAGAGAAAAGAACAATAGCTGAAGTTATAGCAAACAATAAAAAAAACTTAGCGGGTAACTTAGTAAGATCAAATAGCCCTTTTAATACATCCATCATATTTAGTTGACATGTTTTTTATAAAATTAAGTTATACCAAATACAATTTTCTTAAAATTCGAAATGAACGACAATTACATTACTATAAAGTAATCTCCTTTCTTCAACTCAAAGTAATACCTCATCATGATAGAATCCCAATCATCAGGGCTTCTTCCTAGTTTTTCTTTAACTGTTTCCTTTGGAATGATCATTAGCTTGCCATCCCTATCCATGTCTTTCATTTTGACCTGTTCCATTTCTGCGATAACTAGGTCTTTGACCGTTTCAGATTGTGACAGTTCTCCCGCTTCCCTTGCCTGAATCTTTTTAGCCATCTCAATACTGCATTGACTCTTAAGATTAGAGTAGTTCTGACCCTTTAATGCCTTGCTATTATTCACAAAGCCCTTGCACTTTAGCATATCAACTACACCGCCACCAACTCCGTCCTCGTCTGCTATAGTCTTGGATAGACTTACTGAGTATTCTCTCATTACCCGTCTAGCTAAATCCACAACCTCTGTAGCCGAGCTTTTTGGTAGTTCATATCTCTTTACACATAGCCACCCGTGCCAGACTCTAAAAACCGTTTTATCCTTTCCATATCTAGCGACGTCAATAGTCAAATGCATTGTTCCTTCCCTTTGTAAATGCACAGGATTGAAATAGTCATCAATTGCATCCTTGCTTATCAGGGCTGAAGGGTCGTCGTCATAAAGCCAGTTCCCGTAGTATAGTCTTTCTTTGCTATCATTGTCCAATGACAATAAGGATTCTAAATATGAAGAATGTAAATGCGGATTGTCTTTAGGTAGTGCCTGGATAAACTTTCTATGGTTGGGTAAATCGCCTTTTCTGTTGCGTTGGTAAAATTGATGATAAACCCAATTTTTAGCAGGATTACACGTGCCTAGGATCTTGGGGATACGGTCGAACTCGTCCAGCTTATACCTAATCCTGGATTTGACAATCTGCCAAGCTTTATACGTAATTTGGTTGCACTCATCAATAAATGCTCCGGTAATCTCCAGAGAACCTAAAGAATCAAATTCAGGGTCACTTGGATATTGAAATAAATCCTTTAACAATATCTGACTTCCATTTTGGAATTGGATGATTTGCTTTTGCGAGTTGTAAGTATATTGTTCGGTTACTTCCAATATCTTCCCTAACTCAAAAAATGTATTTAGCGTTGTTTCTCTAAGGTTCTTCAATTTAGACCTCCCCATAAGCCATCTGCTGCCAGGATATCTTTGGCAGGCTTCTAAAATCCATAAACAACCCAGCGCGCTTTTTCCACCACCACTAGCGCCTCCGTAAAGTAATTCCTGAGTGGAGCTATCCTTTAGGTAGCGAACCGCTTCAATCTGTTTCGGTAGTAGCTTCATCACCTCCAAGGGATATTATATTCATAGGTTTATTGTCTGTTGTGTGATCCAGATAGGTCTGTGAGAGCTTCTTACGCTCTTCATTGGTGGCTATCAACTTCATAAGTGCCATTTGCAGAGTTGCATTATCAGATTCTCTCCATTTCTTCCGGAGTTCAACCTTAAGTGCAATCCTGTTTTTACCTAATATTTCTTTTAGCTCATCCAATTCATCCGAATCTGCGGGAAAATGTGAGTAAAAAGTTGACCTTGAGCAAGGAAGCAAGGACACAACATCCTCAATGAAGAAAAGGTTGTGTCTTTCAGTTTCCTTTATTGCCGTAGCAAATAATTCACTTTTATCGTAGGCCATGTTCAAATGTTTATAGGGTTCTTAGATATAGATTGCTCCATTCAGAGTAATCCTTTGCGTACTGTGGGTTATTCGCAGATTTAAGGGGATTATCTTCTCTCCAGTTTCTCTCGAACAAACCCATTGTCCTACCCTTCTCTTCTGGCGAAACATATCCTGACCATCCAGGTAATTCTACAACGAGACCCTTCCATCTTTCCACTATTGGCCTTAAATGGGCTATCGGTTTGTGGTGTTTTGTCGCAAGGTTCACAATTGTTTCAGCTACAAATTGCTCTCTCCTCTCTTCCAATGGAGTGTTATAGTCCTTATTGTATTCCTTTGTACACTCCCAAGTGGATTTCTCGATTTCTCTTTTTTCAATTTCCGTCATCACAATTTAATTTCTTAGATTTTTTATTCCTTTTGAACTTGGGACAAAGCCTTCTTTAGAGATGGAGACCACTCTTAAAAATTTACCCACGTTTTGCCTGCCTTCAAGGCTTGCGTTATGGAAGCCTAATTTGGCCACAATGTGTTTGTATCGATTGAATAACTCTGAAAGCTCCTTTGCGAATTCAAGTGCTTCTCTTTGCCTATTAGTATTGGCAACTACTTCGTATCTACTATATATATCTTCAATATTCCCTTCCGTCATCTCTACCCAAACACCATTTAGTTCAGCATATTCCAATGACCTAAATCTGTTCGCGGAATGATTCAGAGGAGTCTTCAATTCAGATGGATCTATACCCATTGCATCAAAATTGAACTTATCAGTGGCTTTGGGAAAAGGGAATTTTCCTTTTAATTTCTCCAATACATAATCATATCCTTTTTCTAGAATTTCCTTTCGTTGGTTTTCAGTGGGTTCTTCTCCAAAAAACTCATCATATTTTTTGAGTCCTTCATTAATCTCATCCACTTTTTTTGAAACCTGTCCCATTAAAATTCGAACACCATCCATGTTGTGACCCATTACGGGATTTACTTCTTTTTCCTTTACTTCTGTTGTCATTATTTATTACTTAAAAATTTACCGTTTCATTTCCTAATATTGGTCATATCTCTCCTCAATTACTATTTCATTATGGTTGATGACCTTCACATTTTTAAACCCTTCTTCGAGACTTTTTACAATCTCCTTTCTCATCATATTGTTGTTTTTCAATTCTTGATTTTCGGCTTTTTTGATCAGCCACTTATTAATCAAATCTTGTTCTTGTTCTTGAGTTTTAGCAAATCCGTCCTTTAACATATTTTCGGTTTCAGAAGCGGAGTATACATTGGAACCTTTAGGTAAATCCGCAATTACATTTCTTCCCTCAGCCATATACATTTTGCCATCAGGAGTTTGGACTATTTCTTTGAAATTAGATCCTGATTCGTCATTTATTAGTGCTGTACCACCCTCAAAGTTCAACGCTCCTTTTTCTAATGCAGGAATTGTCTGCGCTACAATCAATCCTGTTTGTGCTGCTGCTATTCCAAGAGCTAGAGGAATATTTGTGGCAGAATAAGCTGCGCCTAAAGGCGGGCCAGCAATAGGGCCAAACCCAAAAGGAGGAAGTGCAGCAAAACCAGCTGCGTTCGTATTTATAGTAGATATTGTTCTTGCTAAGTTTATAGCGATTTCTGCTATAGCAAGTCCTTGTTGGGCTAAAAAACCTTGACGCTCGCGTTTTTCCTTCTTTCTTTGTAACCTTTCCTGCTCTTTCTCAAATTTCTCCCGTGCAACCTGTTTTTGTTCCTCGGTATATTGTTCATTGCTGAGAATAGCCTCAAACCTTCTTTGGTTTAATTCAATTTCCTTATCTACTTCTGAGACCCTCATCTGGAAAATTGAATCAATGCTACCCAAGACCAAATCTGCCTTTGCGTCAGCATACTGTTTCTCTAGGTTCAATCTAATGCTCAAACTTTCTTTAATAAGATTAGTCTGCTCACCAGTGAGGGATTCAATGTTCTTAAGCTCCCCGTCACGCAAAGCATTCAAAGCCTCTTGTTTTTGCCTCTCGAATTCGACTTCCTTGTCAGTTCTATTCTTGAGATTTTCCTCGAACCCAGCAGCTAATTCTTCTTGGGTTTCCACCGAAATTATCGAGGCTCCTAAAATACTGGCAACCGAATCCTTTATTTGACTAAGCTCAACCAATCCCTTTTTTAAGTTGTCAACACTCCTTTTGGCCTCATTTATTTGCTGATTATATCTACTATACTCATCCGAAGTTGTCGCCAGTCGATCCCTCTTATCGGTTAACTCATTAATTATTGCGCGATAACTGGCAATCGAACCAGACAATGTTGTTTTTGCCCGACTAAAGGTTCTGTTCGTTTCCTCGGTTGCTTTATTGACCTTCCTCGTTTCTTCAGGTAGCTTTCCCGTGGTTGCGATTTGCTCCAAAGTCTCAATTGCTTTTCCGTATAAAGACATTTGCTCTCCCGCCCTTTTTGCTGTTTTTTCTTGTTCACTGAATTTGCCAGTAACTGTATTAAAAAAGTTGGTTAAAACAGACTTAGATTGTTCATTGGTGACTTTAGACAGCTCCTCTCCCCAATCCGAAATAATTGCTTTATACCTTGGAATTAAGTTGTTAGCAGCATCCTTAAACGAGATGTTCAATCTCTCGGATTCATCCTTAACTGCAATTATTGCTGTAGAAATTCCTTTTATTTCACCTTCTGCTTGTTTGTTGCTAAATGTTTTATTTAGTTCATTTAACCCGTTTAAGACATCAGTGACACTGTTGAAAATATCTTTGAACACATTGGATATAATACCTTCACCACCTTCTACATTGCTTAAAAATTCCTTCCAAGCATTTCCAAGTCGAGTTTGAGAAGCGGCAAGATTATCCACCCTTTCAACAAGGTTTAGGTTGTATGTCTTTTCAAGTTCTTTTGCGAATCCAGGAAGCACTTCATCAGAGAGCACATTTCCCAATTCCAATTGCTTACTCAGTTCTTGGGTCGTCAAGCCCATTGATTTGGCCAAAATTTGGAACGCCCCTGGAAGTCGCTCACCTAACTGACCCCTGATCTCTTCAGCTTGAACCTTCCCTTTTGAAAGTATCTGTTCCAATGCCCTGAAAGCGCCATTTATGTTGTCCGTACTCAATCCCAATACCCCACCAGCTTTCGCAACTTGACGGAAGATATTGTTGATTTCTTCCATTGTAAGGTTGGTGGTTTTGGCGGCGGCTAAGAATTTTGTGTATCGTTCGGTAAGAACAAATATGTCTTGACCGGATTCTTCAGCTACATTCCCAAGGAATTCCTGTGCAGCATTGAACTTCTCCTGCGTTTCTGTCACTTGTTGCAGGGCAAGGTTAAGCCCATCTATTGCCTTGACCTGTTCAAATACCTGTCTTGCTATCTCAAAACCTGAGTAAACACCTAGCACCCCAATGAATGACCTTAAAGCAAAACTTGCCTTACCCAATGCTGAAGAATAGTTACCGACATTCCTTCTAAAGTCATTTGTAGCCCTATCCGCTTTCCTTACGCGTCTATCGAGTTTATCAAATTCCTTTTGGGCTTGCCTTATCGCCCTGTTGTTTCGGATATTGGCAGCTTCCAGATCCTTTAGTTTTCGTGCTGCCTGCGCTCTTCTGGTTGTAAGTTTCTGATACGCCCCAACTAGTTTTGAGGACAATATGGCCTCATCGGTCAATGCTTTATTGTTCAATCGTTGCTCGACCCTTAGTTTCGCCAAGGCTTTTGCATTGTTTGATTCGGCAGCAGCCAATTGGGCTTTTTTTCGCGCAACGTTCCCCGCTAATCTCTCAGCCTCGCGATTAGCTGCGTTTAAGTCCGAAATCCATTTGGAAGACTCTTGCGCTCTTTTTGGCAATGAAGAAGGAACGGGATTGGTAAAAGGCTTTCCTGTGAATTTGTTTACGTTATTGGCTATCTCAATTATTTTGGCATTGAGTTCCGTCATATCACTTATAGCCTCTTTTAATTCTAGTCTTGCTTTTTTAACTATCAATACTTCTACCGCTTCTGACATATCTTTCTTTGTTTGATCGGTTCAATACATCCCGACTATTACTTTTAATATTTAATTATCTAATTTTCAATACATTACAATACTGGTTGACGGTTTGGTTGATTTAATACCTGTTATCTATATAGGTCTTCCGTATCGCTTTTGTTCCAGGCATAGCTAAGTTCTATTTCCAACAATCTCTTTTCTTCTTCTAATCCAACTATCTTATCCGATACCAATTTTGTGGCATATCGCTGTAACCTTATTGCGGTGTCACTCCTCAACCTTAGTCCAATTGCTATTGTTTCTTCTAAAGTGTAAACCTCCAACTGTCTTCTCTTACCGTCTTTTGCAAGTGTTCGAATTTTCGAACCGTTTACCAATCCGTCCTGCTTTAGCTTTTTGATATTGTCATGTAGGGTGATTTTTGGAACTTCATATAGTTCCTCTATTTGTGAGTTGGTAGCGAGTACTTCTCCACCGCTTTTGATTCCAAAGTTTTTGAATGCTGTCATCTCCTTCATTTTCTAAACTTGCTTTTTTTTGTTACCTACTATAAACACACACTAGTCAATTCTATCTTAGGACTATACTCATGATATATACCTTTAAAGCCTTGATGGAAACCACCAATGCCAGAAAGTGAGTTTTGATGCTCGATATATTCACAGTCATTTGTATTAGGGCATTTTAAGAATGAGATTCTTTGCTGCTGTATTAGTCCTAGTTCAATAAGTTTCAATTTGAAATGTTTGCCACTGTTCGCATTACAATCTGAAGCTATTTGGCTATCTTTGAGTATCTTATGAAAGGACAGATTGGAGATGGTGCTATATGAACGATATTTAGATTCTAGCTCCTTTATTGTAATGCCGCGACGTAGCAGCTTTCTGCAAATCCTGTAATCGCTTTTGGATAACCAACGGCCTTTGGAGTGTGTTCTCAGTACCTCTATCCGTTTAGCTTTTCTCTCAATCTGTCTTTCTTGTTTCTTTAATCTTGAATGCACCCTTACAAATGCTGAGCATATTTTGGTATCCGTGAACTTTTTATGCACCTGTATTGGGATTAACTTAGTCTTACCTATCCCCGGGAGGTGTTTGGAACTCCATTTACGGCCATGTATGGCTATATTGCCATTGTGATGGATACTCACCATCCCCAATTCCAATAAAGTTGGGAGATACTTCTGAATAGTAGTGCGGGACAGGCCCGTCGCTTCCTTTACTGTGACGACCGAGCCTTTCTTCCCCACTTTCTTTATGACAACATTTGGTTTGGATGACCGCAGCGTTGCGAAGAATGCAACAAGGCCATCACCTCCCTCATTGAACAAAAAGTCATATTCAATGTTTGTAACATATACTTTCTTCATCCTAGGAAGCTCTTTTGTATTTTATTGATTTAACTTCCTTGCAGACCCGATTAAACTCCGTATCTGTAATCAGGTATTTAGTGGAGAATTTTTCAGCTTTTATTCTACCATCTCTAATGGCATTGATGATGGTTTGTTCACTCAAGGGAGTGACATCCGCCAACTGTTTAGGGGAATATTTTTTGACTGATACCTCTTCTGGTATTTTATCGGAAAGTGTTGCGATGTCAGTCTTAAGAGAACTTATCTCGGCTAAAATCGCTTCATATGGATTGTACATAACCTTGAATTTTTAGTTAAACTCAAGGCTAAATTCCTTATTAGGTATAACAATTATTGGTTATCAGTAATGATTACCGAAATCACCGATAGTTTAACATTTAGGTATGAAAAAGTAATCTTCTTTAATTTCTGTGAAGTCTCCATTATTTTTATGCTTGCTCAAATTCTTAGATGATGTACTAATGAACTCTGCCGTCAGTAATTCTGCTGCTAGATTATTTGGAACCCTTACCAGATAACCTTTTTCAACAAGGTCAAAATAGAAAGCGGAGAGATATTTTTGTGATGTCCGATGACCATTTGAAGGTGGAGTCCAACTTTTTGGTTCAAGAGTAAGATAACCATGTTCCAAAAGCAAGGTTATAACCTTTTCATAGTTTGCATTTTCGACAAACAAATCTCTGAAGCTTTTAGGATTAATTTCCTTCGATTCTTTTAATATGTTCTTTATGAAACCCGATACAATAGACCTACTTTTTACAACCACAGATTTAAACCCCTCTCTATCTCCATAATTTCTTGGATTAAGTAGTGAATCTATTTGTTCATTTATTTCGTTCAACCTGGGTTTCAGCTCCAATTCTCCAATTTCCTTCCTAGTGTACCCATCAAGCGTCATATCTTCGACAATTTTCTGGATATGATCAATGTAATCCTTTGCAATAAGTTCAGCCTGTTCCCTTCTATTTGTTCCTACCCACTGTCGTTGATAGGGTTCAAAGTATTTCCTGAATGTTTCTAGAGGAATAAAGTAGCCACTTTTTGTAGTTAAATTATTATTTGATCGACCTATATCACTGGTAGTACAATTATATAGTTCTGCTGTAAATCCTATGACTGAATCAAACGAATCTTTCCTGCTTGATTTTTTAGCCTCTTCAATCCAAAATTCCTCAATCTCAGGACGTATTGTTTCGTTCAGGAAAGTAAATCTTTCCATGGGTTTCATTTTTTGCCAATCAACCTTGGAGAATTTCCCTTTCATTTAATCTACTTTCTTTAAAGGTTTAAAATCTACTTTGAAAACATTTTTCACTGCCTCCGATTTGGCTTCATCGTCTACTTGATAATACTGATTGAGTGTTTTCATGTCCCGATGTCCGGTGATGGAGGCTATTAGCTTATCGCTTACGCCTTTTTTCTTCATCATTGTAATAAATGTCCTTCTAGCCGTGTGACTTGAAATACGCTCATAATATGGCATGGTAGCCCTTATATTTTCTTTCCCTTTGGTTGTTACTTTTTCAACCTCCCAGTCATATCCAGCTTTCTCGAATACCTCTTTAACATACTCATTGTGTTTCTGATTAGCAATGAGTGGCAAACGATAGTCATATTTCCTCAAGATGTGGGTGGCAAGGTCATTTAATGGAATCTTCCTAACTGATTTTTCTGCATCCTTTTCTTCTTTTAGGTAAATCTGGCCGTCAATCACGTTCTCTTCTGAAATCAAGCTCAACTCACCAAATCGCATTCCGGTCATACAGGCAAAAACGAAAACATCACGCACACTCTCCAATCTCTTTCTGGAAAACTCCAGTTTCATTAGATTCTCTAAATCCACCAAGGATAAAGCTAGTTGCTGAGTCACCACAACCTTTTTCTTTTCAAATTTTCGGAAATCCTCTTTGTATGTATAACCATTCTCCAATGCCCAAAACATAAAAGTCTTGAAAAGCCCCAAGTTCCTGGAATATGTATTATTTATGTGTCCGCGCTCATTCATACAGTAGTCAGTGAACTCTGCATGGAACTTTGGTGTTATATTATTAAAGTTGAGTTTGTAACCTCTGGACTTTTCAAAATCCTTAAGTATCCCTAGTATATTATTGTATCTGATGATTGTACTACTAGACCAGTCCCCAACTTTGATTTTATACTGCATAAAAGCCTCATACGCCTCATAGAATAGGTTCTTGTGATTGGGGGTACGCTTGAAGGTCTTGTCAAATTCATCCTTTAGAACCTTTGATGTGAAATCCTCCCCATAAGATTTGCAACGAGCTTGGATCTCATCGAATTTATCCTTGTATCGGTTTATTTGCATTCGTACTGATGAGGCTTGTTTAGCCCTATTGGAACCATGCAGCAGAGGTTGTCTGTTTTTGAAATCCCAACTTTTCGGCTTAATCTTTTCTCCTGTCGAGTAAATGAACTTTTTGTCTTCCAATTTGAAGTAACAAGAAAACAATATTAGACTCTCCTTATTGGATGTCTTTCCCCTGCCTTGAGGATGCTTTAAAAAGAATGTTGATCTAAGTGTTGACATAGCGGTCGACAATTTGGTTGACAGAAAAATTTCGTTTTGAAGTGTTAAAATTCAGTACTGTCAACCAAAGTGAATTTATGAAATGCCTATTAATAAAGGTATTTTGATGGTTGTTAGCTTTCAAGTATTTATTAACAGTTAAATATTACAATACCCTCCGGCTCCACTTCAAAAAGCTACCTTTTGGTAGCTTTTTTTCGTTACGCCTCCGGGGTTCGAAAGCCAATGCGCCAGCTCACTCCTTCGCGTAAAAGGCATATAAGACCTTTTTTAACGTTCGGCCGTCTCCGGCTCCACTTACGCCCTCCACAACTCGAGGTTAAGCGTGAGCATAGGAGGGCTCTTTTATTTTTCAACCTCCTTTTTTGTTCTGAACCCTTGGGATTCCGTGGACCCGGTTCACGGTAGTCCTGTTAAACGTTTTAGCCATGAATTTGATGGCCTATAGTTTAAAATCCGGGAATGGAAAGTTATACAGGGCGTTCAAAGATGTGTAAATAACCGAATCCTTTGAATAGTCTTTGCTACAATACTAATCTGGATATTTTTAATAATCTTTACATCTTTAATTTAGGACGGCTTCTATTTTAATTGGATAGTGATTGCTAGTTCTCCTGCCATAAAACCTTAATACGTCAGTGGTAATTCCATTTGCCTGACAATTCTCATTAATCACGGTATAATCCAATTTCTCATCATTCACTGTGGTAGCCGAGTCAGGTGGAAGAATTTCCAATCCACGGTAATGAAAACCGGCTGGTTCCGTATTCCAATCACCAATTGCGCACTGAAATTCGTTATTTTTCAGCCGATGTATAATGTTTTGACGTTCAGAAGTTTTTTGTGCTGTATTCGTACAAGAAAGATGAAAAGTCGCTACTTTAAATCCTCCAAAAAATTCTACCACCACAATATCCCTTGATTGTTCGGAGGTTCCAACATTCACTACGTAAGTATTTTGGAGTTCAACAGTGGACAATACTGCAATACTCTCTCCATGGCCAAAATAAGTAGTTCCCCTAACGAATAGTATATTAATAAATATATTTTTTCCATACTGTTTTGCTGCAAACTCCAATTTCTGTTCCAAGCCATTACCTCTGCTCGTTATCTCTGAAAGAAACATCACATCAAAATCTTGATTGAATATTGTGGCTACCGAATTAAGTATTTTTTTCGCATTGTTATTTTCCAAATTCCAGTATATAATTTTTGCCATTTTTTTTGATTTATTGATTTATTATGCTGTAACCATGACTTACTGCCAAAAAAGTCCAAAATCATTCAAAGTTCCTGCTTGCTGCACCATCAATACGCGGTTGCCGTTTTCATAATGGATATTTTTACTATTATTTGAACTGGATACGGTAACGGAAGAATTAGTTTTCAACTCTTTTATGCTTGTCTTTTCTTTTCTTGCTCCAACCGATTGCTTTACACTATTATTATCAATAGCTTCATACGAAACTGTAATGGATTCAGGCAATTGATTTTTTATGTTGATTTTTGACATTGTATTAGTATTTAAGTTGAGAGTCTTCATTCATTAATTACTATTTAATAAATGAAGACCTCTAAATTGTCAATTATTAAACATTGAAATAATTCTCAGAATCTTCTACTTGTGTAACTAAATTTCCAGTAACCAACTGATCTACTTTTGCTTTTACCGCAGGATTGTTTAAAGCATCCAGATTAAAGACCGCAACGAATGTATCTGCCTCAAAGTCAAGTTTAAATTTCTCATACTTAATGCAACTTGCTATCGATGTTTTAACATCCTTAAGGTTAAGTGAGGTACTTGTAATCTTGAATTTTGCTATAACTGTATTCGCATCACCTTCTCCAATAACCTCAATGGCCGAAGAAAACATAGTAAATGCATAATTGGTAGCTTTAACATCATGACTAACTTTGATTTGGTCACCTAATGATGTCAAGAAGTCTTGTGTTTTCTTTAATACAGTTGGGTCTTCAATTGCCATTCCCACCGCTATTTCCAAAAACTTTGTTGAAAATGCTACGGTAGTAGTCTCGTCATGATTAGAAGTTTGGGAAGATTTGAATTCCGCTAACAATGGTAAATGCTGGGCTATTTCCAAAATTTTAGTTCCTGGAATATTAAAAGAAGGTTCCGCTTGCCCTTTCATTAATTTATTCGTCACAAGGCTTACAAAACCTTGAAGATAATATCTCGCATCGTCAACTTTCTTTTGGATCTTTGGATCATCAAACAAATTTTTACCTGCAAACACCATTGAAAAAAGACCGTCGGATCCTGTAAAATTTTCACTGCCAGCTGTATCAACAATGGCATTAGATGGTTCAGCAGCAAAAATTGTCATCGCGTTTTCTGCTTTGGCGATGTGCTGCAAATGTTCTTCCTGAACTGCTTCTTTTGTTGTCATAATATGTGATTTAAAGTGTTAATATTCAAATTCTATTGAGAATTGTGTTATCTAGAAACTGAACCATAGAACTAACCATTACTATGGATTGTAATAGTTTCGAGAATTGTGAATGGGGGATAAATCCTTGGTTTTGAACAATCTATCAAGACCTGCTTTTACCTTTGGCTGTTGAAGGCTTTGTAGATTTAAAAGTGCTTCAAAAGATTGAACGTGATAATCAAACTTTACACGTCTACCCTTTTTCATATCACTTTCATAACCGCATTTTTGTAGGTTATCCAAAATCGCCTTCGAAACTTTGAACTTTACCTGAAGTGAATGCGCATTATGTTCAATAGATGCAGAAAGTATGTTAAGCTCATATCCATGTTTGTTATGATTTGCAATTCCTATCTGAGATCCAATATTCATCAAATATCCAATGGTCTTCTTCAAACATTTTTCCGTAGGATCCAGATTATCAATGGTGATATTTAAAAAATCACGAGCAAGGAGGTATATATCTTTTACATTTCTTCGGCTTTCTTGTTTTGAACTGAAACCTGACAACAAGGGTAGTTTTTCAACCACATTCATGATTGAGTTCGTCGTGAAATCAAAGTCATCAGCAGTATTGTTTTCAAGGAGTTTTCGAGTTACCAATGTCCAGTACCCTTCTAAATAGTATTTGGCTATTTTTAGTTCTTCTTGAAGCGCTTTATTTTTTATTTCCGGACATTCTGGAAATACGAAGCAGAACATATTCATGGTGCCTGTATACCTATCTATTGAATTGCAATCTTTTTTCATCTCCATGTTGTGTCAATTGATGAAGCTTTAATTAGCTTCTCATCAAATTTGACAATACCTGGAATTGAATGAAAAATAGATGTGTGAATGAAGGAATTTACTTAGCGAGTAAACCAAAAACCCATGTAAACCAGAATGTAGAAAAGGGGGTTATTGTACGTTTCGCGTGAAAAAGTTGGTTTAAATGGTAGGAAACAACTTGAAAACATCTTCTTTATGCGCTTTACTCACTGGAACTTTCATTTCTCCAACATACAGCATATTACCTGAAAATCCCTTTACCGAATTTATATTTACCACATAGCTCCTATGTGTTCTTAAAAAACGATCAACGGGTAATTGTGCTTCAATTTTATTGAGTCCAACGGAGTACATAAAACGTTCTGTCTTTGTATATACCGAGCAGTAGTTACTATCCGCTTCCAAAAACAGAATCTCTTGTAGTGGTACTCGTTCAAAATAATGGTTCTTTTTTAAAAACAAACTATCTTTTATTTGCAGGACTTGGTTTTGATTTGTAGAAAACTCATGTTTCCCCAGATGGTCTTTTTCGGGTGTTTTATTTGAAAAATTCTTTAGCGCGAGTTCAATAGCAATACAGACCTGCCGATCATTGAAAGGCTTAAGCAGGTAAGCATAGGGTTTCACACTTTTTGCTCTTTCAATCAAATAATCATCAGAATGGGATGTAAGGAAGAGAAATGGGATATCGTAGCTTTCATTGATCATTCGTGCTAGTTCTATTCCATCATGTTCTCCTTTTAGTACAATATCAATCAAAATAATATCCACATCAGGATTCTCCGACAGGAGATTCATCGCGTTATCTGCTGAAGCTGCTATTCCAGTAATTGTATAATTATTATCTCGTAATCTATTTGCAATATCATTTGCTAGAAGTATTTCGTCCTCTACCACTATAATTTTAACCCTTGCTGAATCCTTCACCATCAATTCGATAATATTAAGCCGCTTTTAATTTCATTTCCCAGCGCGTACCTTGTTCGGATATACGCTCTACATTCCCTTCTAGTTGTTCTATCAAGGATGTAATAAGTTTAATTCCAAAAGAGTTTTCCTTTTCAATTTCCTGGGTTGAAAATCCTATGCCATTATCACTAATAGCCAATTCAAGAATATTCGCTGTTTTTTTGACTCTTATATTTAGTATTGGATTCGGAATCCCTTGATAAGCATACTTAAGTGAATTAACTACAATCTCATTGATAATCAATGCCACCGGAATCACTGTATCAATTGATAGACTAACATTGACTATATCAAAACTAGGTTTGAATTTTACACCATAACCATGGAATAGTCCAAGCACCAGATCCTCAATATAATCTTTTAAATAAATACGGGTTTCCAAACCTTCCAAATACAATTTACTATGTACCAAGGATAACGCCTCTACCCTATTCCTTCCCGTCAATACTGCTTCTTGAGCTGGATGACCACTTAGTTCGCGGCTATGGAGATTTAACAAACTTGAAATCATTTGGAGATTATTTTTAACCCTATGATTTAGTTCTTTTAACAGCAAGGCTTTTTCCTTTTCCCGAAGAGCGAGGTCATTATTAGCCATTTTAATCGTTTTAATACTTCTAACAAGTAGAAATGCCAACACTAATAAGATTAAGACTCCGATTACTAGTATGATTACAGTGTTCCTTTGATTGGTGTTAATCGTATGAAGCAATCCTATTTGTGTTTCTCTTTTATCAATCTCATAGCCTGCTTTTAATTGTTCTATTTGTCGAATAGACTCTTTGTTTAACAAACTATCCTGATAAATTTTATTTAATTCTAGATAGGCAAAAGCTTTTTCATAATCATCACTAGTCCTATACAAATCAGACAAGCTTTTACTAAAATCCCGAATTTGTTCTTTAAGGCCTGCAGTTTTCGCCATATCAAGTGCTTCCAACAGTTTATGCTCTGCCATGGTCAAATTGGATTCTTTCTTGTGAATTGAACCCAATTCTGCGAGATAGACAGACGTTGAATAAGGGTCATTTATTGGTTCTAATATCTTAATAGCTTCATTTAAATGATCCTTTGCCTGTTGGAATTTATTTTGGGATGTATATACCATACCTAGATTTCCTAGGGTATAACCCTGCACAATATCATTATTGACAAGTTCATTTCTCGTCAGAGTCTCTTTGAAATATACCTCGGCGCTATCTAGTTTCCCAGCCAACCGGAAAGTTTCCCCAAGATTTAATATGGTTAGTATTTGATTGCCATTAGTATCCGAGGTTTCGTATATTTTCCTAGCCTTGTTCAAATAGGTTATTGCGCTGTTATAATCTCCATCACTAATACTATTGCTCGCCAGTTGTCCGAAGGATGCCGCCTGTTCTTCTGTTAACCCTAAAGTTTCATAAATAGCAAGAGCAGACAGCGATGCCTGTAATGAGGTATTGTTATTTCCTAAACGCCTTTCTACATGGCTAATTTCTTCCCATGCGGCGGCTTCGAGTAGTGGACTTTCTATTTCCTGGGCGATTGCCAAGGCCTCCTTTGCAAATATCAGGGAGGAGTCAATATCCTGGAGATGGTAAGCTCTTAAGCTTAATAGGCGGGACTTTTCTTCTGGAGTAATCCCATCTTGTTGAATAAGAGTTCCAAGACTATCGGAAATTTGAATACTTTGGGAATAGAGACAGCCATTAAAAAGTTGCGTTAGTAGAACAAAAACTATCTTATTCAATACAACTAGGGCTTTCATGAAATACTAATTTGAATTTTACTTAAGGGGTTCCTGTGCCACCGCCAGAACTAATCTTCACCAGAGGGTCTAGCACAAAGTAATACCTACGCTGTCTTTTCTTGCTGACTTTCATTACCATTGAAAACAAAATACTATAAGAGACATTATCGTCTAATTCAACATCTTTGGTAGAAATCCTACATTTCTTTTTTCTATCTGGTGCGATATAAAGTGTTCCATCAGGAGTGTTCTGGACCAATTTTTTATCATAACTAAATATTTTTTTCCAATAGCCTTGAAGCTTACAGTCCTTATCAGTGAAGTCTTTACCTACATTTTTCACCATACAGCATTCCAGTCTTGCATCTTTGAGTATACCATTGTCATCTCCACGTTCAGAAACAAGGCTTATGGTAATATGCGAGTTGGGTTCCAAAACCGGAAAAACGTAGTCACCTATAGTCACAAAATTATCGATTGCGATGGGCTCATATGGCGTGCCAATACCTAAATAACAATCTGTCATGGCCTCTTGCAGAGCAGGCAGTAATATTGGAAATAGTATGGGTTTGGCGTAAATTTTGGTCGGTTTCAATCCTATTTTTATATACATTTGTTTGGTTTTTTAACTATTTGGAAATCAACATTATTAATAATCTTAAACAGTAAAAGATGTGGTTGCTTTCTCACATTTGTTTGAATTTAAGTAAAGAAAATTACTTTATCTAAAGCTTGCTGGTTTTTCTTGAAATTTGGAACATTGATTGTTTGTGTTTTATGAGTTTGTTGGTGTAATATCTAGTCTACCTCCAGCATAACTAATGGAAATAAAGCTCCTCCATCGCTTTGCGCTCAAAAAAATGCGGAGATATGGACTAATATAAAGTGGACGATTACCATTATCTTCGAATTCATAACAATACTCCATGTCCAACGGAAAATCTTGGTTGCGAATCCTTATTGAGCTTATTGAAGTTTTTATCAATAGTAAGGCGAGCAATAAACGCGGTCGTACTTGGCACCAGCATGTAGTCCCCTATGAAGATGGTTGGGCCGTACGCCGTGAGGGCAACAAGCGTGTAACAAGCAAACACCGAAAGCAGAGTACCGCAATACGCAAAGCCAAAAGCCTAGCCAAAAAGTATAAGGCCGATGTTATTATTCATAGAGCCAGTGGTGGGATACGGGAGCGGGTTAGTTATAATGAACCGTGAAGAACAATTAGTTCTGTTGCAGCTTAAAACATAAATTTTCACAACATCACTCATTAAATATTAAAATAAAACTGTTCGGACTATCGTCCGCGGATTTTTAGTTTTTTTCTTTTTCCTTTGACCTTACACCTAAATCTTTACTTATGAAAAACAAAAAACAAATTAGTCTAGACCACTTGGACCTACCTATGGAGGCGTATTTTACTTCTTTGACTTCTAAAAAACAGGGTTATGCCGTTACCCAAATTAGAGTTAAAGGTTATGTAGACCTTCTTTTTAAACTGGAATCCCTATTAAACGTGTGTATTTTGGCCTTGGACAATCCTGAAATTGATAACCATAAGGAAATCCCAGAACCAGCATTGAACATTAAAGCTGTTCTGGAAATTGCCGCACGATTATTGCCCAATGCCGAAGCGGAGTTTTTGGATGGAATAAAAACTAAGTAACACGCTAATTCTATACCTACGGATCAACTCCCATTTTTGGGTTGAAAATTTAACTGTGCCTTATATCCAAATTGAATGGTGAAAAAATTGGCCTTTGAACTTAAGTCACGTGTTCCTTGCTCATAATTAAGGCGAAGGAAAAAGGCATTTTGTTGGTCTTCTTTGTTTGAATAGAAATAGACTTCACCTGTTAATGCGATAGTGTTGAAATTCAAAATTCCGTCATCAAACACATTGTTATTTTGATATCGGTTGTAATAGAAAGCTGTGTTCAAACCAAAATTTGAAAAGCGTTCAATCTGGACTCCAGCACCGAGTCCTATACTAATGGTTGAGACGTTTGACTTGTTCTCAGTAGTATCTCTATTAATCTCGGTAATATCCAAATCTCCTCTTGCCTTCACAAAAAACTTGTAGGGAAATCGCTTATCTACTCTTAATTCAAATACATCAAGTTCTGTGTGTATGTTCAAAAAGGATTTTTGTATTATGCTCAAAGTATCTGTAAGCGGTATTGAAATGGTTCTGTCGTCATTATCAAATCTGGAATAATTGATTCCTGTTTGAACTTTTTTAAACAAATAATTGTACCCTTTAGCCAAGCTAAAAGGATTTAAATAAAATGTACTGTTGCCTTCAAAACTGACAATTCCGTTCGGCGACTCATTGATCAATCCCAAAAAGTCTGAATATATCCGAAAATCTATAACAGATTTTAATCCTTTATTCCCATAAACCTTTGCATCGTTTTCACTACCTGAAATCAGTTCAATTAATTGTTTTTCCACAGTGTAATTTTCCCCATTCTCATAGTCATATTCCAAGAAATCCTGTAATAGTACTTTATAAATATTTCGTTTATTGGAAAATAAATCCTTCTTCCTATATTCCAATTCGAAATCATTGTTGGCAAGACTTTGCATATTTATTGGACGCGTATTCGTAAATACTACACTATCGTTTTTTAATTTTCCTTTGACTCTAATGTCAAAAATGACCCCTTCCCTTATATCTATTTTTACTGATTTTATCTTCAATCTATCCGTAAAGCTGGAATCCAACATATTGGATTTTAAAAATCCTTCATCACTTTCCAATATCACATCCGTGCTATCCTTCTTCAACTTAAATTCACCCAGAACCTCATTGCTGGTCACTTCATAGTTTTTTTCTAGTTTTTCAATTGCAATTTTTACGATACTATCAGATAATTTTTGGGAATCCTCTTGTGAAAACAGCACGCTCGTTAAAAGGCATAGTACAATCGCTGTGAAAATTTTTGGTTTCATGGTCTTTACGTTTGAACCAAAAGTATCCTCCATTACTTTTAAGCGACATCCCCATTTCTAGGTATTTTTCTTCGATAAAAAACTTATTCTAAACCCATTACAAATGAAAAAAGGGCATACGCCCCCATCATTCCATTAAACACTGTTGCACCTAAAACTTGTACTTCATATCCACCGCATAACGCAACAATTCGCCTGCTCCACTGAGTCCTAACTTTCGAATCATGTTTTTACGATGCGTGTCCACTGTACTCTTGCCAATAAATAATTCATTGGCAATTTGATGTGAAGTTCTACCCTTTGCTATAAGTTGAAGAATTTCTCGTTCTCGTGATGAGAGCAGACTTTTTGTACTATTTTTTTCAGCATTTGGCACATGTATTTTTCTGTCATAATAGGTTTTACCGGACGCCACAGTCCGAATTGCTTCCAAAACAACCTCCAGGCTACTGTTCTTTAATATATAGCCATGTGCACCAGCATTAAGCATCTGCTTCACTGCTTCGTCTTGATCAAACATGGTAAAAGCTACCACTTTAGTGTAGGGAAGTTCATCTAAAATCATTTTTGTGGCTTCAATCCCATCCAATTTGGGCATTCGAATATCACAAAGTACTACTTTAGGCTGTTTGAGGCGCACCAGCTTGAGCAAGTCTTCTCCGTTATTACTATGCCCTATTATGGAAATATCATCCTCATATCGGACATAGGATTTAATTCCATCTATTAGCGCTTGATGATCTTCGGCAATGGCTACAGTGATCATAGTGGTATATCAATTAGAATGGAAGTTCCTTTCCCTATTATACTATCAATGGTAAAACTACCTTCTAGGTGTTCTATACGCTTTTCAATTGTTGTCAATCCCATACCGTTATTCTTATTGTTGGCGCCGTTACTATCAAAACCTCTACCGTCATCCTCCACTATAATATTTAAATTGTCTTGATGCTGTGTAAGTTGGATGTTTATGTTTTTGGCCACGGCATGTTTAAGTGCATTAGCAACTAGTTCCTGAACAATTCGGAAAATAGTGAGTTCCAATGTATTTTCAAGACGTTCACCTAAGCCAAAATCTTCAACCTTTACCTGTACAACATTAGTGGCAGAAATTGTTTTTGCCATTTTCTTGATTGCCGGCAATAAACCGTGATCGCTCATTACACCTGAGTTCTTACTATGGGCCATACTTCGTATTTTTTGATAGGCCTCTTCTATGAGTTTTTGGGCATTCTGCAAAGCTGGGTCCTTTCTATTAACCCTTGCATTATCAAAATGTAATTTAATGGTAGCCATTAAACTGCCCAAGTCGTCATGAAGTTCATTCGCTACTTTTTGACGTTCCTTTTCTTGACCAGCAATCATGGCGTCAATACTTATCAATTCTTGTTCCTTAAGCAGATTGTCAACACGTTGTTGCCTGAGAATTGATTCTTGTTCAGCCAAAAGACGTCTTTTAGTCGTGTTTTTTTGAAGAAGAATAGCGATCCCTGCACCAAACAGCAGCACTATCCCAGCTGCAATCAACCAATTCTGAATTGCCTTGGCTTTTTGTTGCTCTTCGAGTATTTGTTTTTCTTTTTTTTCAGTTTCCAAGGCAACTTCCAATTCAGATATCTGTCTATTGGTTTCAACATAGGCAGTTTGTTTTTCCAATGCAAACAGTTTTCTCAAATACACATTTGATGAATCATAGTCCTTGTTTTTATTGTGGAATTCTGATAAGAAAAAGTAATAATTCAGATTGTTTGTTATCTCATTGCCCTCAGTTAGTAACGTTTTGGCTTGATGCAAAAACTGAATTGCACTTTTTTGCTCACCAATTTTGCTTAACCCTCTTGCCACATTAAGCTTGACCCTAAAGCGATATTTATCATAATAAGATTCATTTGGTATTTGAAGATTACATTTTTGATAATACTCCAAGGCTTTGGCCCCATCTATCTTAACATAATAGTCTCCATTTAGTTTATTGATAAAAAAGAGAATTCGCCTGTCGTCTAATTTTGATTGAAGTTGTGTCAAGGCATCCAAATGAATAAGATATACTTCTTCTTTTTCATGTTTATTATCATGGTAATTGGTAGTCAAATCAAATAATGCAATGGCATAAAAATGAAACCAGAATTTATCGATGTCATCTGAAATTCGTTCCTCATATAACCTGAGATATTCAACGAAATTTTCATCGGGGACAGAATATCCTTGCACCATTACCTTGAATAGGCCAATTAAACAGGCCTTTGAAATCTCATCATAAGTACCTTCAATTGCCGTATTCAACCCTTTTGAGAAATAATTGAAAGCAGAAATTCTATCACGCTTTGCAAACAAATGTTCATACCCAAGTATTAATTGGTGAATGGCATTCTTGCTGGTTTCAGAAACACTTTCTGGCATGGAAGAATTCAATTCCTTGGTCTCATTAGCTGCGATTAGGCTGTTTAAATACTTCAATTCATCAATAAAATCGGAATTGGGCCTTGAACTCAATTCCGATTCTAAATCAGAGAATTCCAAATGTTTGATTCTTACAAAGAACCAGTCTAATTCATTTTTATCCGTATTGCCTGCATTTCCATATGCAGATAATAGGGCAATAAAAAAGTTTAATAAAATTCTTTTACTGAACATTTATAGTTGAAGAATAACAATTTCCACCATCACCATATATGCTTACAAAATCCATACTGAGTAAATCGGACATTTTAAATCCGCCCAAACTATCTTTAGGAAACCCATGCTGCCCAGCAACTAATTTTTTCTTCACTGGAGGTTCCAAACCACTTCGGTAATAAAACTCAGAATCAAAAATACTACCTAAGGCATGCGATGATACGGTTGGATTCAATGGCATCAATATGCGATGTACATTGATTCTATTAAATTGATCTTTGTAAACTTTGACCGATTCTGGTAATTTGTATTGCAGCGTATGATAATTACTCATTCCCCTTACCGCTAGTTTGACTCCTACTATTTGAGTTGTAGAATCGTAATCCACCAAGTCTTTTTCTACTGCGGATTTGGCAAAACCCAAATCCATTTGACCTTTATAGTTAATTAGTCTGAAATACAAGGAATCCAATAGTTCCTTGCCCGAACTTTGTTCTTTGGTAAATTTGGCTTTACAGAAAATTTGGTAAAATGTACCATAATTCTGACTCGAATAAATTGACTGGTAAATGCCCGTACTATCCTTAAGAAAACTCCCGGTAAGGACTTCTTCCGGTAAGGTGCCGCTCATATATGTTTGCGAACCAGTCGAACTATTCGATGACGGCTGGTCATACGTGGCGACGCTGGTATCAGTTTTAACTATGGCTTCTTGACACGCATAACATAATCCGCACAATATCGCCATCGACATAATTGTAATCAATTTTGAACTCATAATACTAGGTTTTTAAGGTTTGTTCAAAAATCCAATGATGAAAGGAAATAGTAAATCCCCATTTCTAGGGATTTTCATCAGCAATAAGAAAGTGATTCAAAACAATATTTAGGCACTGTAAATTAGACAATTAACCTCAAAATCCATTATAGATTTCCCTTAAAAAAACTGGGGGATTTCTGTAAAGTCTGGAAAGGAATTGAGTAAGAAGGTCAATAAATGACTGAAATCACTTTTACCTCTTAATGTTGATTCCAAGCCATCAAAAATTTAACTATATCGCTGACACCTTCGAGAAACACAATACTTTATCAATGACCTATTAAATGCAGTCCAATAAATAATAATCATCTCCTGTTTCCTTGAAATAGTAGGTTGAAATTTATTGTTAAATCTAGGTTTACCATATCACATTGATTAAGACTTTCGTATGAAAAGATTATTCCTTCTATTATTCCTCTCCTTTTACCTATTTGGTTGTATGTCTAAAGAATCAAACAAACTATGGCTTCAAGACTTTGAACTCTTAAAACAGGAAATGACAAGTGGTTATGCCAATTTAAAATATGCGAAGGAGAAAGAAGGGCTTGATTTAATTCAGCTTAGTGACACAACCAGAATTAATTTAAAGAAGGCTGAATCTCAAAAAAAAGCTCAAGAAATAATTAGAAAGTTTTTGTCGGTTTTTAAGGATGGCCATTTAAATGCAACGCTGATCAAAGAAGAATCAATAAATGGGAGTGAAGCAGAACAGCTACCAAATTCCAATGAGATGGATTCCTTGGCACTTACTAAAATGAATTACCAAAATGTAGATATTCAAAAAACAATAAAATTTGATTCTATTGATGGGTTTCACTCTTTATCTACTGATACAAATCCTTTTGAATCCAGCATCATAAAAAATGGCGGCCACAGCATTGGGGTAATCCGAATTGAAATCTTTTTGACAAGGTGGTATCTCCAAACTGCCAACATGGAATGGAAATCTTTCAAAAAAACATTTGACGGTGATTGTGATGAAGATTGCCAATGGACCTTCTACCAAAAAGTGGAGGATAAATTACTGGAACACTTGACTGATCGAATTGATGAGTTGAAAAACATGGGTATGGAAGCCCTAATTATTAATGTTTCAAATAATGGCGGAGGAACAGAATGGTGTAATGCTGTCGCTAACTTATTAACGAGTAAGCACTTGAAGCATTTAGATGCCTCATTTGTTAGGCATAAACATTGGACAGGAATACTAGAGGATTATCTATCGTTGGTTCAAAATGATTTGAAAAACACACAGCTCAAACCAGATTTAATTAGTAAACTAGAAAAACTGGAATCTTTACTTTCAGAATTAATAGAAAAAACAAAAGAATACTGTGACCCTAGTCACGTTTGGTCCAATCAGAATTTGAATTGTCTGGAATTAATCCAAAATCCTTTTTTCGGTGAATTACCTTTTGGAATTGGTCAGCACGAACAACTAGAAGAACTTGAATCAAAGAGCTTATTGGAAATTGAGCGGTTTTTACCCTTTAAAAAAGGTGTATATGATGGTCCATTGTATATAGTTCAGGATAAATACTCGGGCTCTGCAACCGAAGAATTCAGTTCCTTGTTACAAGCCAATGATGCTGCAATAATTGTTGGTGAAGTTAGCTATGGTGCAGGTTGCGGTTACAATCACGGAGGATTTAAATTGAATTTACCTCATATAGGATTAACCATTCGTATGCCAGATTGTGCTCGGTTCAGAAAAGATGGAATGAATGAAATCCATGGCATAGAACCGGATATAAAAATAAACTGGAATAAGAAAAATTCTCATGAAAAAGGTGCAATGGTCATTGACCGCATTAGGGAGCGTTTAGAGTAATTTCGCATTGACCTTCCTAACTATCGCTTAAGCACAGGTTTTAGATAAAAAAATATAGTTGAAACCTATCTTTTTTTCGATTTATCGCATCCCGCATCCCGTTAATCCCAAAAATCCACCCGTTATCCATTGATTTATGGGATCCAACCTCATCTGCTGATCTTTGGGTAAAATAAGTCCCAATGAAAACTATAGCCTACAATTTAAAAAAGGAGTTTGCTTCTCCTCAGAACAGAACCGCAGCTATTAGCTGTTTGGTCATTTCACTAACGGTATTCTTTATTATGGCCGTTTTAAATAGGGAAGTACTGCTGTAAATCACTTACAGCTTCAGACAACTGTCCGATTTGTAAAATATCGAGGTGGTCCACATTTTGGAATTTATGGGTCCCATGCCATGAAAATCCAATCGTTTGAACCCATTGTCCTTTAAAAACTGATAGCCTTCGGCATATGCAGGTCGATCGGCATTGTCCCAAATGATAACGCCGTTTTCCTTAAGTGCCCCAAGAGCGTTCAGACTACAATTAACACGGTCCCGGCCGTCAATGACCACAATATCAAATTTGTTTTTGTGGTTTAAAATCTCCATGGAATAATCCTTGCTTTCCAAATCACGCCACAAGTATTCCACTGCTGGATTGTCGCCGATCTTTTTGAACATGGTGTCATACCATCCTTTGTGATGCTCAACGGAAACCAAGTTGCATCCCTTCCCTAAGAACCACAAAGTGGAGTTCCCGCTCCCGTATTCAAAAACCGACATACCTTGACAGATACGATCATTTAAAAAAGTGATACAGGCATAGGAAAACCAAGGCAGTGGATTGCCTTTAACATCAACGGGTTTTTGTGTTCGCACCGTTCTATTCCAGCCCTCCTTGTACAGAAAGTTCTTTTGTAGCAAATAATGGCCCATAATCAATCTGGTGACTTGGGTAGCGCCAAACAGCTTGTAGATAAACCGCTGTACGGGATTTAAGGAATAATGGACTTTATCAGACACGATGCAAATCTATATCATTTGGTGGGAAGATGCGCCATTCTTTTAAAAATCCAAACTAGCGAATTCAATAGCACAATGGACTTGCCAGCTTTTTTCAATATGAGTAACTTCAATGTTCATTTCATTTTTTTCGGATTTGTACACTATCATTGACATAGAAACCACAGGCAATGGCATAAAAGGCAACCGAATAACGGAAATTGCCATATTTAAATTTGATGGTGTCCAAATTGTTGATGAATACACCACCTTGGTAGATCCGCTATGCCCCATTCCAAGTTTTATAACAGGATTAACTGGAATTGACGATCAAATGGTTCAAGGCGCACCCACTTTTGAAGCCATAGCAGATACTATCCAGGAATTTACCAAGGATACTATTTTTGTGGCCCATGCCGTTAACTTTGATTATGGGGTAATAAAAGAAGAATTCAGGCAAATTGGGGTTGATTTTGTCCGCAAGAAACTGTGCACGGTTCGGCTTTCCAGAAAATTGATTCCCGGCCTTCAATCTTATAGTCTGGGAAAACTATGTTCTGCAGTCCAAATTCCGCTAAAAGACAGGCATCGGGCGCGGGGTGATGCTCATGCAACTACCCTATTGTTCCATAAATTGGTGCATACGCCGGGGTCAGATTCCATAATCCAAAAGTTTTTGAATGCCCGTAGTCAGGAAGCTACTTTACCGCCACATCTCCCCAAATCCATATTTGATGGTATACCCCAAAAACCTGGTATTTACTATTTCAAAAACCAAAAAGGTGCAATTATTTATGTTGGTAAAGCCATCAATCTCAAGAAAAGGGTTTTAGGTCATTTTTATGATAAGAGCACCAAGGAAATTCGGATGTGCAGCGAAACTGCATCCATTGACTTCAAGTTATCAGGAAGTGAACTGGTGGCACTACTCATGGAATCCGCAGAGATAAAACGGCTTTTTCCGCTTTACAATAGTGCTCAAAAACGAATCGGCAAACAGTTTGCACTCTTTTCTTATGAGGATAGAAAAGGGATCAAACACCTAGCTTTCAATATAAACAAAGGTATTCCAAATCCCATTAAGGTGTTTTACAATCAAACGGATTGCAGAGCGTATCTTGAATTACTTTGCAAAACATTCGCCCTGTGCCCTAAATATTGTCATTTACAGCAGACAAATGGCGCATGCTCACATCATGAAATCACTACATGCGAGGGAATTTGTACTGGGGAAGAGGCAATTGAAAACTACAACCAAAAAGTGGACACGGCCATTGCTAGCATCAAATCTTCCCAAAAGGAAATCCGAATTATTAAGGAGAAAGGTAGGAAACCCACGGAAAATGGGGTGGTGCTAATTGAAGAGGGTATTTACAAAGGGTATGGATTCATTGATCACGAAATGGAAATATCAACACTTGCCGATATTGAAGCATTCATCATCCCTCAAAAAAATACATTGGAAACCCAGCGCATTGTGGAATCCCTACTACCAAAATCTGAATCTTTTGTGATTTAAGCCTCCACCTTAAGTCGTACTTTGAAAACGGCTTCTTTTGCATTGAGGTATTGAAATCCTAAATGCAATTCCCGTTGCTCAACTGCATACGGATAAAATGAAACTGGTTCGATGCATACCATATTCGGCACTTCCGTCCAACACATGAAATTTCCAAAACCTTCGGCTTCAATGGTAATTGTGCGCTGGTCTCTAAGTGTGATGGAATCGGTTTCCAGTATAGGCAATGCTCTACTTCCTGATTCCATTACTTCCTTTAACTCAATTTGGCGCTCGCCGGCTATAATCAGTGGATCTGCCGAATGTAGTTTAAATGCAGGGTGGTAACCTAACATAAATGGCATATCGTGCTCTCCGGTAATCGTAAAAGTGATTTCCAATTTTTTTCCTTGCAATTCATAGGTTTTTTCAAATTGGAAGGAATAGGGCCACATTAGCCATTGCTTTGGTGATTTTTCTGGATATTTTGCATTTTTCACCGGAGTTCCAGCGGTATACGCTTTCCGGAATATAGCTTTGTTTTTGGTGCTATCCACTAATTTATATTCCAAAAGACGTAGGAGTCCATGTTGATCTTGAACTGAACTACCTCTAGGTACTTGAACCGCAAAGTTCGCTTCATTCACCGGACCGACGATAGGAAACATTTCGGTATCTGAACTTCCCCATCCTGGACTTCCTTTTTGGTGGATATACTCATGCCCATCATGGACGAACCCAACCAATTCGCCGGCTTCAATGTTTACGGTACTATTTCCTGAATTCAATTTTACCATCCTGGAACTCAATTTTAGTCAATAAACCCCTTTTCACGCATCCAGTCGTCATTAAACATTTTCCCTACATACCTACTGCCATGATCATGGAATAGTACAACCACAACATCATCTTTGCTAAAATGCTCCGATAGTTGCAATACCCCTTTTACCGCTGCACCTGCAGAATTACCTAAAAACATGCCTTCCTCTTTGGCCAGTCGTTGGGTATATATTGCGGCGTCTTTGTCAGTGACTTTGGTAAATCCATCAATAATATCAAAATCGACATTCTTTGGAAGAATATCCTCGCCGATACCTTCGGTGATATAAGGATAGATTTCATTTTCATCAAAAATCCCGGTTTCATGGTACTTTTTGAACACAGAGCCATAGGTGTCTACACCCCAAACCTTGACATTTGGATTTTGCTCTTTAAGATATGAACCAACACCGGACACTGTTCCTCCGGTACCGACACCAACAACAAAATGGGTTACTTTCCCTTTAGTTTGCTCCCAAATTTCTGGGCCTGTACTCAAATAATGTGCTTTAGCATTACTTGGATTATCATATTGGTTCACATACCAAGAATTGGGTATTTCAGTGGATAATCTTCTTGCCGTGGAATAATAACTCTGAGGGTCATCTGGGGCTACATCTGTTGGACAGACATAAACCTCGCTACCCATAGCCTTGAGGATATCTATTTTCTCCTTGGATTGTTTATCGCTGATCACGCAAATCATTCGATAGCCTTTTACTACCGCGGCCAAAGCCAGTCCCATCCCGGTATTTCCTGATGTACCTTCAATTATGGTACCTCCCGGTTTAAGTAAACCTTCTTTTTCCGCATCTTCCACCATTTGCAAAGCCATACGATCCTTTACCGAGTTACCAGGGTTAAAAGTTTCATATTTTGCCAGGACCAAACAAGGTAGTTCCGCAGTTAATTTATTCAATTTTACCATTGGGGTATTCCCAATAGTTTCTAAGATGTTGTTTGCATATTCCATAGTCGTGGCAAAGATACATAGTTGCCCTAGCTCTGTCTATATTTTTTGAATATGTTTACAAGGATATCATTCAAATTTGATCGCTTTGACCGGGCTGATTTTGGTGATGATATAGGAAGGCACCAATAACATCAACAAACAGAGAAACATAACCCCAAGATTAAGTAATACAACGGTTGGGACATCAATATGCACGGGGATGTATTCAATGTAATATTCTTCAGGGTTTGGGAATTTGAACCACCTGAACTTTTGTTGTAAAACCAATAGGCCAAGCCCAATACCATTTCCCCATAATAACCCAATGCCAATAAGATAAGCGGCATTGTAGAGAAATACTTTGCGAATACTCCAATTCTCAGAACCCAGCGCTTTCAAAACACCTATCATTTGGGTGCGTTCCAATATCAATACCAACAAGGCGGTAATCATATTTATCCCACCAACAATGATCATGATTCCAATAATCAGGGCAATGTTAAAATCAAAAAGTCCGATCCATTCGAAAATCCGGAAGTATTTGGATTTGATATTTTGCGTATCTAAAATAGACAGTGTTTTGCCATAGATTTCATTGCTCTTTTGTTCCAATTGGTCAAAATCACTAAGAAAAACTTCAAAATTTCCTATTTCATTCGCTTCCCATTTATTCATTCGTTGAATATGCCTTATATCCACAAAAACATAGGTGCCATCAAATTCTTCAAACCCACTGTCATAAATACCAACGATTTTAAATCGTCTATTGTTAGGTACCCTCGAAGCATCGCCATCTTTTAGAAAAAAGGAGAAAAAAGTATCGTCAACCCCAAGTTGCAATCGATTCGCCATCATTCTGGAGATTAATACTTCATTATTCAGATTATTTAAGTAATCGGGAATACGACCATCCACCAAATATTCTTCAAATGCGGTCCAATCATAATCCTTCCCTACACCTTTAGCTAAAATTCCCTCGAAGGTTTCCTCCGTACGAATTATCCCCCCTTTGGTAGCCACCGCCTGCATATGAGCTATCCCTTCTATATCCTTGAATTCCGGGTAAAACTCTTGATTTAGAGACACGGGTTTAATGGATACGTCGGAATTGTTGTTATCGAAATTGGAAATTTGGATATGGCCATTGAAAGCTGCGACCTTTTCACGGATTTTATGTTTCAAGCCAATTCCGGTGGCAATGGCAATCAACATCATGATAATGCCAAGGGCAATAGCCGCAATAGCAATTTTTATTATAGGGGCGGAAATACTAATTTTATGCTCCTTCCCTGTAATCAGGCGCTTGGCAATAAACAATTCTAAATTCAACGAATGCCCATTTTATCTCTTTCCAAAAGTACAGTTTTATTGTTTGTTTTTTCGTTTTGCTTAATGGCTTGTGGGAAAAAGGCAAAAGCAGAATCTGCTGATCAACTGGTCAATGACAATTCAAAGGATAGTACTTCTGCAATTGTTGTGGCGGCAAACAGAACGGCTGAGTATTTACCCTTACTGGACCAAAAAAAGGTTGGTATTGTAGCTAATCAGACCAGTGTAATATTTCACAAAACCGGCCATACGCATTTGGTCGATTCACTATTGGCAAGAGACGTGGATATAAAAGTTGTGTTTGCACCAGAGCATGGCTTTAGAGGTAAGGCGGATGCCGGCGAATTGGTTAGTGACGGTGTTGACACCAAAACTTCATTACCTATTATTTCGCTCTATGGCAAGAACAAAAAGCCAACCAAAGAACAACTGGCCGGATTAGATGTTGTTGTATTCGACATCCAAGATGTGGGCACCCGGTTTTACACCTACATCGCAACTCTACAATTAGTGATGGAGGCCTGTGCGGAAATTGGGACTCCGGTACTTGTTTTAGATCGACCTAATCCAAATGGACATTACGTGGATGGCCCCACTATGGAAGCCGAACATACTGGGTTCTTGGGCATGACAACGATTCCCTTGGTATATGGCATGACCATTGGTGAATACGCTCAGATGATCAATTCGGAAAAATGGTTGGAAGGCGACAAACAAGCGGATTTAACCATAATTCCGTTGGCGAATTATACACATAAATCCGAGTATCATCTACCCATACGCCCTTCGCCTAATCTACCGAACGACACTGCGATAACACTATATCCAAGTTTAGGTTTGCTTGAAGGTACCAATATCAATGCTGGGCGTGGTACGGAGTTTCAGTTTCAAAGATATGGGGCTTCTTTTCTGGATAGCACCAAATATGAATTCCATTACACTCCAAAACCTAATTTTGGGTCTAAACATCCAAAGGAAAATGGTTTGACTACCTATGGAATGGATTTATCGAATTCCACAAGAATGCACACGGTATCGTTGGCTTGGCTATTGGATGCGTACACAAATTGTCCCGATAAGAGTTTGTTTTTCAAAACCAATTCGTTTACCAAACACGTGGGTACGGCAACATTGCAAAAACAAATCGAATCAGGGATGACCGAATCAGAGATTAAGGCAACCTGGCAATCTGATTTGGAGAATTTTCAAAAGATCAGAAAACGGTATTTAATCTATGATTAACCTTCCGTAGTTGGTTTCCTGTATTTGTGGAAAGGTTGCTTTAACAAACCCGAAATACTGCTATTTTCCTTTTCGTCCGGAAAGGTGTCAACACCATAGACAATCTTTTCAGTATCCAAGTGCATATAAGTACCAAATAGACGGTCCCAAATAGCGAAGATATTACCGTAATTGGAATCTGTATAGGGCAGTTTGTAATGATGGTGCACTTTATGCATGTCTGGACTAACAATTACCCAACTCAAGGCCATATCCACCTTTTTAGGTAATTGAATGTTTGCATGGTTGAATTGGGATAGTACCACCGACATACTTTGATAGAGCATGATTATTCCAATTGGAGCGCCCACCAAGAAAACACCGATCAATGTGAAGGTATATCTTATTACACTTTCCAGCGGATGATGACGATTTGCTGTAGTGGTATCCACATTATGGTCTGAATGATGCACCAAATGAACCATCCAAAGCGGTTTTACCTTATGCTCAACCCAATGTGCTGTATATGCACCGATCAAATCCAAGAGCATCACTCCCAAAACCACATAAAGCCACAATGGCATCTCAGGCAACCAATTTATAATCCCAAAATCATTGGCAATGGTCCAATCCGATGTTTTCAAAAGCAGAAATGCCAGTGGAAAATTGACCAAAATGGTTGTCAAGGTGAAAAAGAAATTCGGAACGGAATGTCGCCATTTTTTATATGGAATAGTAAAAAGTGGTACAATCCCTTCAAGAATCCAGAAAAAGGTAATCCCCCCTACCAAGATTAAGCTTCGATGCAGTGCAGGGATGTTTTCAAAATAGGTAATGATTTGTTCCATTGAAACCGTAGATAGATTTTTGCTTGCGAATAAATTTAACGAATTATCCCAGCAAAAAGCAAAAAGCACCACCTAGGTGTGTCAATCAATTGGTGATTAAAAAACCTTGAAAGCCATTAAGAGATTCAAATCAGAAGTCCTAGAGATTGCTGGAAAATCCGATAGTTTTGGATTAAAACCATATCGCACCTCTACATTCATAAAGTCAAAATCCAAACCTGCGCCCAATAACATGCCTATTCTGGATTTCTTGAGCTCTCCTTCCAAAGGCTCACTATCTACCCTATTTTCATCACCAAAGAAATATGAAACGCGGTATTCTTCGCTATTATCAGAAACTTGTATGGCATTATTGACACCAACATTGATAAATGGACGAATCTTTTTGGTTTCATTGCCAAAATTGTATCGAAGTAAACTATGGATCTCAACAAAACTCACATCCACACTCAAAAAGAAGTCCGTGTATTGTTCCGGTAATCGTTGATCTCGATACGAGGCTTCAAATTCATATTGTTGAAACAAAACCTCATTGCGAAGTTCCAGATTACGAACGTTGCGCAGCAGTCCAATGCTGGCCCCAGCACCAAATGTGAAACTTCCTGAACTATCATCATCAAATACAAAATTTGGATTATCTAGTTCATATGAGGATAGTTTATATCCACCAACCGCATAGAAGGACAATTTCAAGGATTCTTTTTGCTCTACAAAACCACTGTTCCCGGCAACACATTTATTATAGGCGATTACTGCTCGTTTCAATCCCGTAGAAGTAAAAGCAATATTGTTGGTCTTCAAGTTTTGATTACAATCGGCGAACAAAATATTCAACTGACCTACATACCTATTTATAGTGGACTTGCTTCGTCGTCTAAGTCGTAGTAATTCAATGAATTTTCCGTCTTTTTCAGCAAAATAATGTACACGGCTGTCCCTGTAAGAATACAGCCCCATGCTCCCATCCACAATCACTTTTAGGAAAACATGTTTTTGGATGGATTCCAAGTTGGTGAAATCTGATAAATTTTGAAGATTTTGTTCGGTAATATTCAGTTCAACTTCTTTGGATATGTATCGATCACCGTTGACTTCAAAACTTCTTATTTCATTGGGGTCATAGTTGGTAGCAACACCATTTGTAGTTACTCGAAGGACATCTGGAGTCTTAACCCAACCCTTATAATCAATAAATCCTTGAATACTTGTGCCATCAGAAAGTTGAATTTCAGAGTCTTGTGCAGTTAGGGATACGGTAAATAAAAGCGCTAGGAAAAATAAGGTTGATTTTTGCATTTGCAAGATTGATGAATTGGTTTTTAAAAAAATGCAAATCTAACTTTATTAGATAATCCTCCTACAAATATTAAAACTTTAACTTTCTTTTCATTTCTTCAACAATATTATAAGCGGCTGGGCAGATGGCCACATTTTTTAAGGTAAGGTGACTTATTTGTTGAAACTTTTTTCGGTCTGTATGTGGAAATTCACGACATGCTTTGGGTCTGACCTCATAAATGGAGCAATAATTGTCCGGCCCTAAAAATGTACAGGGAAGTTCTTGTAACACATGGTCATTATCCTCATCCGTTCTCAAATACATTGCAATGAACTTGGAGGGCTTCATGCGAAAGAATTTGGAAATCCGTTCAATGTCGGCATTAGTGAACAATGGACCCGTTGTTTTGCAGCAATTGGCGCATTCAAGACAGTCAGTTCTTTCAAATTCCTCTTCATGTAAATCCTGCATAAGGTAATCCAGGTTCTTGGGGGGCCGTTTTTTGAGCTTGGAAAAAAACTTTCTGTTTTCCGATTGCTTTTCCAAAGCCATATTTGGCAACTCCCTTAATACCTTCTCCATACCGCAAACTTATAAAACTGGAATGAATTGTTAGCATTCTGGTTGCAGTCCATTTTTGTAGGTTTGCAAACAGTTATGATCGATATTTTTGGAAACGCATTGGTGGATTATCTCGCTGGCGAATACACAGAAGACATTGCAACCTATTCCTCTTTAGATGAAGAGGACACCATCCCTCTACCATACCTTTTTAGAACTTTTAAGGATATGCCAAGCTTAGAAAAGACAGCTTTAAAATTGGCGAAGGGCAAGGTATTGGATATTGGTTGTGGTGCAGGTAACCATGCGCTCTATCTTCAACAAAAAGGAATGGACGTTACAGGTATTGATACATCTAAAGGCGCAGTAAAGGTATGCCAGCAACGTGGACTAAATGCTGTTATCCATTCAGATATATTGAACCATTCCAAAACAAAATATGACACCATTCTGCTATTAATGAATGGCATTGGTTTAGCGGGCACCATGCAAAAACTTGATGGTTTCTTAAGTCATTTGAAATCGCTTTTAAATCCAAATGGACAAATCTTATTGGACTCCAGTGATATCATTTATATGTTTGATCAAGACGAAGACGGTGGGTATTGGATTCCAGATAATGGTTCCTATTATGGAGAAGTAGTTTTTACCATGGAATATAAAAACCAACGAAGTGAACCTTTTCCTTGGTTGTATTTGGATTATGGAACACTACAAAATGCTGCCTGGGCACATAATTTTGAGTGTGAGCTGGTAGGAAAAGGAAATCATTACGACTATTTGGCAAAACTTTTGCTGCATTAATAATAGACGTGCTTACTAAACGTTCTATTTAAATACATTTATGGTATGAAAAAGAAAATTGCTATTTACGCCTTGTTTTGCCTAGGCCTACTAGTTGGATGCTCCAAAGATTCCGGTTCAAGCCCAACCCCACCAGACAATAACGTGGATAAGACTGCCAATTTGCAGGCAACAGGAGCTTCGGCAAACGATATATTGTCCAACACCAATTTCGATAGAATTTTATTCCAAATAGCTTATGTTGAAGGCTTTAGACCTCAAGCTACTTCAATTGCGCTATTTGAGAACTTTGTGAGGCAAACCACGTTTAAAACTGCTATTGACTTTGAGTTTTTGAGTCTTCCTTCTCCTAATGAGGAAACCCTTACCATTGAAGAAGTAGACGATTTGGAACAAGAAAACCGAACAGCATACAACGATGGGACTACCTTGGCAATTTATATTTATTTCGCAGATGCGCCTTCTGACGGCGATGATATGGAGGAAGGTTTGGTAACCTTAGGAGCTGTTTATCGAAATACATCTATGATTATCTATGAATCCACGATTATGGATTTACAAGCACAAAGTCCTTCTATACCTCTAAGTGAAATTGAAGGATCCACTTTGCATCATGAGTTTGGTCATCTTCTAGGACTTGTGGATTTGGGTACGGAGGAAATCAATCCTCATGAGGACCCAGATGCCGAACACCATTGCCTAGTACAGGGCTGTTTGATGAGAGCTACGCTGGAATTTGGTGCACCGACTATGCGAATGCTTAGAAACAGAGCTGCAAAGGGCCTATCCGCTATTCCTCATTTAGATGCAGAATGCATCCGTGATTTACAAGGTAACGGAGGACGTTAGCATAGTAAATCGCAAATATTAAATCAGGGAATATTTAGGTATTTGTGCGTTTGTAACGAGACCTTCCATTTTGGATCTTTCATCACATAGTCCACAATCATGGGAATCATTTTATCCCTAACACTCCATTCTGGTTGTAAATAAAGAATACAATCCTTGGACACCTTAGCTGCTTGTTCTTCAGCAAAAATGAAATCGTGTTTGTTATATACGATAACTTTTAATTCATGCGCCAGTGGATAAATCTCTTGGACCGGAAGTTTGTTTTTTTTAGGGGATAAACATATCCAGTCCCATTCACCTGTCAAATCATAAGCGCCAGAAGTTTCAATATGGGTTTGAAGATTCCTGGATTTTAAGCCTGAGGTCAGTGGAGCCATATCCCAAGTCAATGGTTCTCCGCCTGTTACTACAATTGTATCTGAATACTTTGCAGCGTTCTGAACAATCTCATCCACATGTGTTGGTGGATGAATGTTAGCATCCCAACTCTCCTTTACATCACACCAATGGCAGCCTACATCACAGCCGCCCACTCGAATAAAATAAGCCGCAGTTCCTTTATGAAAACCTTCCCCTTGAATGGTATAGAATTCCTCCATCAAGGGAAGCATCTTCCCCGCTTCTACCATTGCCATAACTTCTTCTGAAACCATTCGGCAAAGATACAATGGATTGTTGTAACTAATTATCGTCAATTCTAGATGGAACCACAGGTAGTTACGCGATAATTAGGAGTCATTATAAAAAACCAGAAGTCACTATTCCAACAAATACGAGCAGGCGTTGATTACTTTCATTAGTTCATTTTCAATTTTGCTCAAAATTCCCCTATTTTTATCCGAAATAGAACGCCATGAGCACCAAGGAAAAGTTTTTCGAGCATATAGAAAAAGGATATACCACCAAAGGAGATTTCATCACTATGGGCGCAGGAATGTTCAATGGCGAGACCGTAACCAATGCCCTGGTAAAAATTCCTTTGAAAACCTTAAACAGACATGGTCTTATTGCAGGTGCTACTGGAACTGGAAAAACAAAAACTTTACAAGTAATCTCAGAAAATCTATCTGATAAAGGTATCCCAGTTTTACTAATGGATCTTAAGGGGGATTTAAGTGGTATTGCACAACCTAGCCCTGGGCATCCCAAAATTGATGAGCGTCACGAAAAGATAGGTATTCCCTTTGAAGCAAAGGGATTCCCTGTAGAGATTATGTCACTTTCTGAACAGGACGGTGTTCGTTTAAGAGCAACAGTCTCTGAATTTGGTCCGGTATTGTTAAGCCGTATTTTAGACTTGACCGTGACCCAAGAGGGTATTGTAGCCGTGGTCTTCAAATATTGCGATGACAATAAATTGCCATTGCTGGACTTAAAGGATTTCAAAAAGGTCCTACAATATGCCACAGGAGAGGGAAAAAAGGAATTTCAAGCAGCGTATGGTCGTATCTCCACAAGTTCAACAGGCACTATACTTCGGAAAATCATTGAGTTGGAACAACAAGGTGCCGAACTTTTCTTTGGCGAAAAATCATTTGATGTTGAGGATTTGGTGCGTATCGATGAAAATGGTCGTGGTTATATCAACATTATTAGATTGACGGACATTCAAGATCGTCCCAAGCTGTTTTCCACTTTTATGTTAAGTCTTTTGGCCGAAATATACTCCACTTTCCCTGAGCAAGGAGATAGTGATTCACCAGAATTGATACTTTTTATCGATGAGGCACATTTGATATTCAAAGAAGCTTCCAAAGCACTTTTGGAACAAATAGAAAGCATAGTAAAGCTTATACGTTCCAAAGGCATTGGTCTCTATTTCGTCACCCAGAATCCCACAGATGTTCCAGATGATGTGTTGGCACAGCTAGGCTTAAAAGTTCAGCATGCATTAAGAGCATTTACCGCCAAGGATCGAAAGGCAATTAAACTTACTGCTGAGAATTATCCCATCTCTGAGTTCTACGACACAAAAGAAGTATTGACTTCGTTGGGAATCGGTGAGGCCCTAATATCAGCATTGGATGAAAAGGGAAGACCTACACCTTTAGCGGCAACCTTGCTGCGGGCACCAATGAGTCGTATGGACGTACTAACAGATAAAGAATTAAAAGAAGCTATCGCGAGTTCCAAGTTGGTCAAGAAATATAATGAAGATATTGACCGGGAAAGTGCTTATGAAATTCTCAATGAGAAAATAGAAAAAGCCCAAAAGGAAGCGGAAAAAGAAGAAGAAAAAAAGTCTACTTCCTCAAGACGAAAAACAACCACAAGACGCAGTACCCGGATGAATCCAGTAGTGAAAGTGCTTACAAGCGCTACGTTCATACGTGGTGTTCTAGGCGTTTTGAAAAAAGTAATCCGATAGATTTATTCATGAAAAAGATAATTGTTACCCTAGCCATAGGGGGTGTACTATGTGCGAGCTGTTCTGAGAAAAATTCCAAGTTTTTAATTGGCGAAGGAAGTATAGGGACACTTACAAAAAAAACAGCCATCAGTGAATTGGAAACGGTGTTTGCACAAGATTCCATTGTTCGTGATTCCGCACGAATCAAACTTGGGGCTAATTCCAAAAAAATTGAAATCTACGAAAAAGGCGGTGCCCACCTCTTGACACTAACTCCAAATACGGATAGTATACCAACCATCGAAAACGTAAGAGTATTGGATTCGCGTTATGTCTCGGACCGCGGCATATCACTTAATAGCACATTTGAGGAGGTACAGACCAAATACGGCATCAAAAAAATTGTAACTACGCTCAACAGCATTGTTGTATTCCCAAAGAGCAGTAATCTGTATTTTACGATTGATAAAGAAGAACTGCCTTCTAATCTTCGTTACACTACGTCCAATATTGAATCAGTTCAAATTCCTGCGACAGCAAAAATCAAATATTTGATGATTGGTTGGGAATGATACGGCTGTTAATTAATTGCTAAAGCAAACCTAGGGCGTCTGTAATTTGGGTAATTTGTTAGGAAACTCCAACCTAATGAATATGAAATTGTTGACCTTGTTTTTGGTCCTGCCTCTGTTGACTTTTGCCCAATATGATTACGAACCTTCTGCAACACATCCTTTTGGACTACCCAACCCAGATGCTCCAAAAGAGCTCATGGATTTTGCGCCGCTAATAGGCGAATGCAACTGTATTTCGGAAACTAGAAACCAAGATCAAACTTGGGCCAAGCCCGTTAAAATGATCTGGCGATTTAAATATATCATGAACGGCATGGCCATTCAGGATGAGACTATGAAGGAGGACAACACCTATTCTGGAAGCATTCGTCAGTTTATACCGGACAGTACCCGATGGTATGTTCACTATTATTCAGCAAAGTTCCCAACAACCGTACTACCAGCATGGGAGGGTACAAAGAATGAAGAAGGCAAGATCGTTTTGTACAGGGAACGAAAAGCCCCAAATGGAATGGACGGTTACTATCGTCTTACCTTTTATGAAATTGATAACAATGGGTTTAAATGGGTTGGCGAATGGGTGGATAAAACAGAATCTGTTGTATTCCCAACTTGGAAAATTGACTGTAGTAATGGTAAGATAAATGAAGGGGATACCATGGAACAGGAAAAGGTTAGAAATGCCTCCAAGGCCTTTTCAGCAGCCTTTATAGCTCAAGATTTTGATAAGATGGCCAACTTGTATACCTCAGATGCAAAGCTCATACCACTAGGAGTCCCTATTGTGGAAGGTCGACAAGCCATTAGAGCACGGTGGGAAAAAGGTAAGGACACCAAAATTCTTAGCCATAGCATGGATGCCTCGGAAATCACCATTATTGGCGATACTGCTTATGATTATGGTTATTATAACGGACGAAGCCAAAAAGGCACGGAGGCAATCTCCGATTGGAAGGGTAAATATGTCGTTGTTTGGAAAAAGATAAACGGTAGCTGGAAAATGTATATCGATATCTGGAATCGACTGGTGGATTAAATCAAACCATATTTTTCCCTATTGGCAATGACTTTCGGGCTGTTCGCTTGCATCCATTCCGCCAGTTCCAACAATTTCTCCACATAGGACTGTCCAAATTCCGTCAATCTATATTCTACCCTGATTGGCACTTCTGCATATGCCTTGCGTTCAATGTAGCCATCTGCTTCCAATACTTTTAATCTTTGACTCAACACCTTATTAGAGATTCCATAAACGAATTTCTTTAGCTTATTGAATCGTAACACAGGAAAGTAGCCCAACCATAAAATAATCAAGGCGCTCCATTGATCAGAGGCGACGGACATTACATCACGCACAGGACAAAGTTCTGGGGGATTTTTATAGTCAATATGACCGAACATTTTTTCTAACTTTTTTGCAGTCCTAACTGATTGATTTTCAGTAATAGTTTCCGTTTCCATACCAGGTTGAATTAGAGTGACTTCTTTTTTCTTATTGAGGGAATCCTTACATTTGGTTTCTTTGAAAGAGTAAGTTACAAAAAGTAACCGTTATGAAAAAACTGATTGCTAAAATCGTTCCACTGGCCTACGGGAAATATTTTGACTTGTCTTCCCTTATTGCACCAAAAAAAACGGCCCACAAAGCATTCAATGTATTCTGCACCATAAGAAAAGGCAAGGTTTTACCAAAGCAAAAAGAATTTCTAGATGCAGCTAAACTAGAACGTGAACTCGTTGCAAAACACGAAATTCAGAGTTATCATTGGCCAGGAGACAAGGAAACTGTTTTGCTCGTACACGGGTGGGAGAGCAATACCTTTAGATGGCGAAATTTGATTAAAACATTACGTGAGGCCAACTTTAACATTATTGCCTTTGACGCCCCTTCGCATGGCTATTCCACTGGCAAATTACTTTATGCCCCCTTATATGAAGAGGTATTGAGCCATATGGTCAAAAAGCATAATCCAAAATATTTGGTTGGGCATTCACTAGGCGGAATGACCATGATGTATAATGAATATAAAAATCCCAATCCTACAGTGACCAAAATGGTGACCATTGGTTCACCTTCTGAATTCCATGAAATCATGGATCAATATCAGGCTGTTCTGAAATTCAGCAATCGCTTCATGGGACATATAGATAACTACATCCAAAACAGATTTGGGTTTAAAATCCATGAATTCTCCACTTCGGAATTTGCCAAAAAGAACACCAAAAAAGGCTTGTTATTCCATGATAAATGGGACGCTATAGCCCCTTACCATGCCTCACAAAAGGTAAATGCCACCTGGTCTGACAGTAAGCTCATATCAACAGAAGGACTAGGGCATTCCATGCACCAAGAACAAGTAAACCAACAAATAATCTCCTTTTTGGAAACCTAAAATTTTCGGTATTCCGAATCCAAATATTGATTTGCTTTCTCTTCTTTGAATCTCGCTGTGGCATTATCCCAATGCAAAGTTTCTCCTGGGAATCTACCCGCTATTACCCCTAAAAGAATGGTTTCCGTTAATCTTGCAGCATAAGAGAATGGTGCCGTACAGGTGTCTTTACCAAGACAAGCATCAACAAATTGATGATAGTGTTTTGGTCCTTCTGAAGCATAATTACGAATCGGTTTGCCCATATTGTTGGCCTTTTCCACAGCCGCTATTTCTTCGGAAATATCCACATATTCGCCATCAACGATCTTCTTTGGCAATTCCATAAAGTGAGGTAACAGCAGTCGACCTTTCTCTCCTATGAACATGGCTCCTTGTTCCGGAAGCTTGCCCTCGGCAGTTTCTTTGGTATCCAAGGAAACCTTATCTTCAAGTGAAGCCTCTCCTTGATCGGTGTCCTCTGTTTCAGAAGCCGTTTGGGCAGCAGGTAATTTTAAATCCTCGTGCATTGTTGGAGCACCTGGTCCATCATACCAAACCCATTTGAAGTTATCCGTAGTGTATTCGGTACCTGGAAATTCGTAAGTAACCACATTGTTTTCCGGAAATCCGAAACCAGATGGTGGTCTACATTCATTTTTTATTGTGTACGGTACGTCCAATCCCAATGCATTGTAAGGTGTATCAAAAATATGTACTCCCATATCCCCTAATGTACCACATCCATAATCCAATAACTTTCGCCAGTTACCCGGGTGGTAATAGCCTTCTTTATATGGGCGCTCAGCTGCTGTTCCCAACCAAAGATTCCAATCTAAGGTTTCTGGTACTGGGTCACTTCCTTCGGGTGCTGGCCCGTTGAATCCCCAATTTTTCGGAGACCATGCCCTTACGGTATGTACCTTGCCGATAATCCCGGATTGAATCAATAGTGTAGCTAATTTATAATCGTAAAATGAATGCACTTGAATTCCCATTTGGGTAATAAGGTTCTTTTCTTTGGCAAGTTTTCGCATCGCCCTTGCTTCAGATACATGGTGTGTTAGGGGTTTTTGACAGTAAACTGGTTTACCCATTTCCATGGCCATCATAGAGGCAGGTGCATGGGTATGATCCGGTGTTGAAACAATCACAGCATCAATTTCATCACCAATTTCTTTCAACATAACTCGATAATCGGCAAAAGTTTTGGCCTTGGTATGAATATTTTTGGCTGTTTCCAATTTGTTGGCATCCACATCACATAAAGCAACTACATCTACCAACTTATGGGAAGAAATGGCTTTTAAATCTTCAAATCCCATATTACCAACGCCGATATGGGCCGTTCTCAATCGTTTATCTCCTTTTAAAGCAGCTAGCATTCCTGATGGCAACAAGGCCAATGAGGATGCTAACGCTGTGGTTTTTAAAAATTCCCTTTTTTCCATATCGACTAAAGCTTTTTGATTTTAATATTCTTGAACCATATTGGACTGGAATGGTCTTGTAATCCGATGAATCCAGATTTAAATTTTCCGTAATCCTCACTATTTTTCCACTTGTCCGAGTTTTTCTTTTCATACCAAGCTTCATCCCAAGGTACAAAAGACAATACCATTTGACCATTAAGCCAATGCTCAACCCGTTCCGGAGTGAAAACAATCTTAGAGGAATTCCAATCCCCTACCGGATTCAGTTTCTTCATTGCAGGGTCCGCGGCATGCATCGCATAATCAGAAGCTGTCTGCTGCAATGGTTTTAGTTCTTCGGGCTTATCCATATAGCCCAAACTCTTGTTGTATGCGGTCAAATCATGGATTCTGGCATAATTCTCATCATCTATCAACTGATATTCTGGAGAAACTTCTGGTGGACCACCATAGCCTTCTTTAAGGTGATAAAAGATACCACTGTTGCCACCTTCCGGTAATTTCCATTCTAGATAAAGCTCAAAATTCTCAAATTCTTCAGCCCCATAAATAATGTCTTTTCCTCCTTTATAATCTTGTTCCAGGCCCAATTCAGTATCAAAAGTGAGTGTGCTATCCTTGATGATCCAACCCGGCGGCAGTGCTTCTCCATTGTACGCACGCCATCCCTCAGTACTTGACCCATCGAATAAATAAATCCAGTCAGAAGTTGTTTCAGCAACTGGTTCAATTTCAGTTTCGGTTTTCTTTGTTTCTTTTTTACAAGCGCAAACGATCAATAAGACCAGTAGTAAAGCTGTATTTTTCATGTTGGTTGGTACCTTTTTTCTAAAGGTAACCACATTTAGGTAATCTTATAAAAACATATAGCCCAGCAACATACCTAACCCAACGAATACCCTATTTTGCCCAATAAGCAACACTAAATCTCTTGCTGTTCTCTGATGTAGCTTTTACCTTTACAGCTATGAATACAATAACTCCTTTCCACGTTGCCATACCTGTACATAATTTAGCTGAATGCAGAGCATTTTATCGAGATGTGCTAGAATGTGAAGAAGGTAGAAGCAGTGACCATTGGGTGGACTTCAATCTTTTTGGCCACCAAGTAGTAATACATTATAAAGCAAAGTCGGGCGAAGACCTACATACCAATCCAGTTGATGGTAAAAATGTTCCTGTACCTCATTATGGTGTGGTATTGGACTGGGAAATTTTTGAAACCTTTTCAAAAAAACTGCAAACCAAGGGTGTGGAATTTGTTATTGAACCTTACATCCGATTTGCTGGAGAAGTTGGAGAACAAGCCACCATGTTCTTTTTAGACCCAGCAGGAAATGCCTTGGAGTTCAAGGCATTTAAGGACATGGGGCAGTTGTTCGCCAAATAGCATCAATCAAAGTACTCTGCTAGCACCAGAGTCAAATCCATTTGTTTGTTTTCCCTAGTAATGGTAAGGGTAACTGGTCTACCCAAACTATAATGAAACAATTTCCAAAGCTTTGGGTATGTGAATTCTTGAATTCCCATGCCATCAATTGCGTTAATCATATCTCCTTGTTTTATCCCTGTATGCATTGCTGGAGCATCGTCAAAAACATGCAAAACCTCAAGTTCCATAAATTTATCATCAGGAAAAGCCATCATCATCCCACTCAAATCCCAACGAATTGGCCCATCCAACTTAGGGTTAGGTTCTAAAATAAAGCGCAACCGTTCATAATCAATCACCAAGGTAAAGCGGGATAGTATTTCACCACCTATTACCCCATTATCAACCATTGCGGCCAACACTTCATCCTCGGCATAGCCGGTAATGATATTTTCAAACTGGAAGTCCCCTAATTTGAATCCGTCAACTTTAAACGCTTTTCCAGGAGTGGAACCGCCAAAGCCAACGCTTATGGAATTTTTCATTTTCACCATATTCCCAATGCCATCTTTTTGGGCAAATGCTTTACTCAAACCAACGGACATTAAGCTTCCGGTATCCAACAGCCATTTTCCTTCAAATTCTTTTTCACCATGAAGGATATCACCAGACACCAAAGGTTTGGTTTCTATTATTTCCGTAGTCAAAATAGTACCATCACCCTGATAGGTGTAACTGTCCTTATCAAAAATATGCATGGCGTTACCCAAATAATCAACTTCAATAGTGTGCATTTTAATAAAATCGTACCCTATTATTCCCAGCGTCTCCTTGCCAATAAATCGTTTTAATGAAGAAAGATCTACCGTGCGCACATTTGGAATTTCAGCGTTTACAGAACCCAATCCAAGGGTAAGCATATCTAAACGACCTAAACGCACTTCGCCACCTGGCTGCGGTACAACTCTTTGATCCTTTATTTCCAAACCTGCCTTTAAGGCAACTCCTTCATCAATTACAGTGAATGCAGCTCCCGTATCCAAAATCATTAAAACTTCTTGATCTCCTACTTGTACCGGTACGTGAATAAGATTAAAATCTGTTTCTATTGGTACTGTTGTTAGCGGTTTAAGCTCTTGGGCTATGCCGTTTGTAGCACATAACAATACAAGTACTAATTGTATAATCCTCATTTTTTTGTTTTTTATTTTGAGGACAAAAGAAGTCGATATCCCAGCAATTACCATGGGTTAACAATACTGCCCGATAGGCTGCAAGAATTCAATCTAATGTATTTGCGTATGATTTTCGGTAGTTGGCGGGTGTATAATTGAATTTATTTCGAAAAGATCTATAAAAGTTGGAGGCAGAACCAAAACCACAGATCAACCCTATTTCTTCAATGGTTTTTTCTGAATTGACTGGATTAACCAAGGCATCTTTTGCCTTGTTACACCGAAAATCATTAATGTATGCGTGGTACGATTGGCTGGTTTTTGCATTGATGACCTGTGACAAATAATGCGTATTGGTTTCCAATTCCTTGGCTAGTTTTGGAAGACTCAATAGTGGATCTGTGAATAATTCTTTTTGATGCATCAAAACCAGTAATTTATCATAAATCTCAGTTTCTTCCTTATTGGACAAACCTGATTTACCGTATTTTTTTACTGCTTGATATTGAATGTAATTTCTTTTGAAGTAGAAAAAAGTCAATCCAAAAATATGACTGGCAAAACAGATGATAAATGCCTCAGTCTTTAAATTCATGCTGCCCACTTCAAATTGATTCAACAAGGCATTTCCTAAAGTGAACAATCCTAGAATACCAAGACCTAAAACCAGAAACTTTGCAAATCGAATAGTGACCAGTTTTGAATCCACCTGTATAGAGGTCATTCCCTTTAACTGAAAAAATGCTAAAACACTGTAAACCAACAAATGGAATCTTAGAGATCCATTTACCAAAAACTCTGCAACGGATATCTGTCGCTCAAAATCATCTTCACGATTGAAATATTCAATATAAGCCATCTTTTCTGCTATGGGCAGCAAATGATATTGATTGAGTATAAAAACCAATGATACCACAAACGGTAAAATATGCAAGAACTCCCAAGGTTTGAGTTTTAATGAAGGGTGTCTAAGTTTCCTTGCCAGAAAATAACAGGAAGGACCCAAGAGAAAGGCACCTGCACTACCATAGAGGAATAATTGCCAAGGTAACGAAGTGTTATAGGATAAAAATACCTCATCATATAAGATGAATACTTCAATCAATAAAATGGCAATGAGCAACAGTTTAATGAAATGCTCCTTTGTTCTTGTGGTAAGTATATAAAACGTCAAGAATATACCTTGACCGATGGACAATAGACCTAATAGATAACCTAAGTTCATCCTATAAAACGGTATTGATCAAAGTAAGTGGCATATGGAAATCAACCCAATGAAAGTCCTTTTTTCCGTACCCATAAATTTGCAAATATTATGTTTGGCACCCAACATAACCAAGCTACAATTTTATAGGCAATTAAAAATTCACCAAAAATCATTGTAAGCAAGGGTAGCCATAATCTTAGGGTTACCGCGGCAAAACAGGCTGCATAACTGTAAATCATCATACCTTGATGAAGGTTAAGATCATTTGACCTAATTGCGGTATAAGCCCGCAAGGTGGTATACAACCATATAACACCAAGACTTATAAATCCAACTGAGGTGATAAGTCCCCCGGTTGCATATAGTCCAATGTAAATGGAACAAATGCCACTAATCAATACAGCAGCTACATAGACCTTTCCAAGATTTCGATGGAATTGCAGATTCCTATTTCTGATTTTCTTGCTGAATTGCGACCATCCTGTCAGTAAAGCGATACCTCCAAAGGTAATGTGGCCATAAAACCCAATCCGCCAAATCCCATCTGCCAGCAACTCGGCTGTTTTACTTAGCAACAACCCAATAGGTTCATCAACCAGCCAATACAATAGTGGATACAATCCCACTCCAATGGCCAAAAAGGCAAAAACTACCCAAGCTATTTTGTTACGCGTGCTTCCAGACATGTTTACTGATTTGCCTACAATTTATCGAATAAATGGTTTACGACGTAAGAATCAATGACCTAAACCGTTAATATTTAGTACGAACAGGCATTTTTAGCGCCCAAATCGAAAATCATGAAAACTGTTCTATTGTTTATCACGCTTTTTTTTGCTGGCATGGCATTATCCAGTTGCACTAATGAAGAAGGGGAAAATGACTTGGATTTCATCACCCCTGAAGAAGAAGAAAACAGCTTGTATACTGAAATGGATAAAGGAAACGGCGCTTAGGCCTTTCTACTTTTATGTCTTTCCCTAGCCAATAAGGTATTTTTCAAAAGCATTGCGATGGTCATTGGACCAACGCCTCCTGGTACCGGAGTAATGTAAGAGGCTTTTTCGCTAACGCCTGTGAAATCCACATCACCGGTAATATAGTAGCCCCGTTCCCTGCTTTCATCGGGAACCCTTGTTATTCCAACATCAATAACCACAACACCATCTTTTACCATATCTGCCTTGAGAAAATTAGGCACACCTAGAGCCGATACGATTATATCTGCCTGACGGGTAAGTTCTTCAAGGTTTTTTGTTCTGCTATGTGTTAGGGTGACGGTAGCGTCTGCAGCTTCACCTTTTTGACTCATTAGAATACTTATGGGTCTACCTACAATATGACTTCTTCCAATAACCACTGTATGCTTACCAGAAGTAGCTACATTATACCTTTTCAACAACTCTATGATGCCAAAAGGAGTGGCTGGAATAAACGACTCCATATCCAAAGCCATCTTACCAAAATTCGTTGGATGGAACCCATCTACATCTTTGTCCGGGTCCACTGCCATCAATACCTTTTGCTCATTAATATGCTTTGGCAATGGCAACTGCACAATGTAGCCGTCAATATCAGAGTTGTTATTCAACTCATATACTTGGGATAGCAACTGTTCTTCGGAGGTATCCTCTGGTAGGTGAATCAAAGTGGATTCAAAACCAATCTTCTTGCAGGAACGCACTTTACTGCCCACGTAAGTAAGGCTTGCCCCATCATTACCAACAAGTACAGCGGCCAAATGTGGCACTTTTTCGCCCCTATCCTTCATTTGGGACACCTCAACGGCTATTTCATCTTTAATCTGGTTGGATACTTTCTTTCCGTCAAGGATTTCCATGGTTCTATTGGGTTGGTTTTAGTATTGCGGTTATCTCATATTCTGCATCATCTGCATCATCTTCTTTCCTCCTCCTCCTTGCATCATTTTCATCATTTTGCTCATCTGCTGAAATTGTTTCAGTAGTTGGTTGACTTCCTGAATAGAGCGCCCACTACCTGCCGCAATTCGCTTTTTTCGACTTGCATTCAATTTAGAGGGGTTTGCACGTTCATCTGGGGTCATGGAATGTATCATTGCCTCAATATGCTTGAATGCATCATCATCAATATCCAATCCCTTCATAGCTTTTCCAACGCCGGGAATCATACCCATGAGGTCCTTCATGTTCCCCATCTTCTTAATTTGTTGGATTTGGCTTAGGAAATCATCAAAGCCAAAACGGTTTTTGGCGATTTTCTTTTGGATTTGTCGGGCTTGTTCTTCGTCAAATTGCTCTTGGGCACGTTCAACAAGAGACACAACATCTCCCATCCCCAATATTCTGTCGGCCATACGGGCAGGATAGAAGACATCAATTGCCTCCATCTTTTCACCGGTACCGATAAATTTTATGGGTTTATTTACTACGGATTTAATTGAAATTGCCGCACCACCACGGGTATCACCATCCAGTTTGGTAAGTATGACACCGTCAAAATTAAGCACATCATTAAACGCTTTGGCCGTGTTTACCGCATCCTGACCTGTCATGGAATCCACAACGAACAAGGTTTCCTGCGGAGTGATTGCTTTATGGATGTTGGCTATTTCCGTCATCATCTGCTCATCAACAGCCAATCTACCCGCGGTATCTATAATCACAACATTAAAACCATCGCTTTTGGCGTGCTGTACACCAGCTTTGGCTATGGCCACAGGGTCATTGTTTCCTCTGTCTGAAAAAACCTCAACTCCTATTTGCTCCCCAACTACGTGTAACTGATCTATCGCAGCAGGACGATACACATCACAGGCCACTAAAAGTGGTTTTCTGGTCTTCTTATTTTTAAGAAAGTTGGCAAGTTTACCCGAAAAGGTTGTTTTACCTGAACCTTGTAGTCCAGACATAAGAATCACGGAAGGACTTCCGGTCAAATCCAATTCTTCAGCATCGCCACCCATCAACTCGGTCAATTCGTCCTTCACGATTTTGACCATTAGCTGACCGGGTTTAAGACTTGACAATACGTTTTGCCCTAGTGCCTTTTCCTTTACCCGGTTAGTGAATTCCTTGGCTATCTTAAAATTGACATCGGCATCCAGTAAAGCCCTTCGAACCTCTTTCAAGGTTTCCGCTACATTGATTTCCGTTATCTGTCCATGACCTTTGAGGACGTGGAGCGCTTTATCCAGCTTATCACTTAAATTATCGAACATGTGCTCTCGGCATTTAAAAAGAGGGACAAATTTAAGAATAAAAAGAAAAGGACGGCTTTGGGGAGAGCCGTCCTTTTCAAAAAAAGATAGGGGAAAATCTTATTGTTTCTCGAAAACCAATGTTTTGTAATTCACATCTTCGTCTTCGTAAACCAATTCTATTCGATTTGCATCTACTTCAACAATATACCAAGGCTCATTTAATTCAGCGAAGTCCATGTCATCCTCGCCAAAATTCAAGAAGAACAATAATCCTGAATCTTCACTTCTGGCAATTCTCCAAAGTCCGTTAAGCAATGGATCGTTGTTTTCAGAAACTTCTACCAAATTTGGCATTGAAAAAGCGAAATCTTTACCTGCATAGTTTACTGTTGTATTCATGCCTTCATTATCATAAAGAGCAACATTCCATGTTCCGCCTTGCATGATATTTCTAATTTCGGCAACGTCACCGTCATTGGCATCATCATCACAGGTACGCTGTAATACCAATCTATATCCTATATCCTCGATACCAAACTTCAATCGATCATTGGTAAGATCTCTTAACGGCCATTCAAAATTGATGCTGTTTTCTTCGCCAATGGAAATTAGCACTGAAGGAATTTCATCATTATTCAGACCTATTTCCCAGGTACCTTCAGAAGTTGTGTCACCATTGGTCAAGTGAAGTACACCATCTGGCAAGAACTTGAACTTATAACCTAAAAGTCTGTTGATTTCCTCACCTTGATTCACAACTTTCTTGATGATCCACTCACATTCCTTAAGAATCTCGCGAAGGGTATCTGGATCAGTTTCATCATCCTCACATAATTGTTTTAGAATGATTTTGTTTCCGTTGGCATTATATAATTTAATCGTGTGATCTCCTATTTCATAAACCAACCACTCAAGGTTAAAGTCAACTAGATTATCAAAATCCAAGGTCAATAGAGGACCATTATCAGTAAACCTGCTGCTCCATGTTCCTTCAATCAAATTCCCAGAACCATCAGAAACAGTTACACTACCATCTTCGTAGAAGTTCATGATACGAGCGTAGTACTGATCAGTTTGGTTAACTTCATCGCGTACTACCTCCATAACTTTCCAAGGACATTGCGTCAAACAGAAATCAAATCTTTCTTCATCAAAATCGTCATCATTGAAATCATCGTCATCATCTTCATCACACTCATCTTCAGCTAATTCCAAAGCACGGGCCAATTCAGCGTTGCTATCAACAACAACTTCGGTTCCGTCATATTTTTTCAAGGTAATCGGGAATTGGATACTTACAAGATCACTGCCATCCAATCCATCAAAGAATCTACTTAATTCTTCATCATTTTCAACCTGGACTTCACCTGTTTGTTGCTCGTTGACATCAAAAGTGAATAGGGTAATTGGATAGACGAAGTCGATACATTCAATATCATCATCGTCACCACCTTCGGTACAGGCATCTGCCCATTCTCTCAGCTGCTCTACATTCTCTATTATGATTTCAGTATAATCAGCTAGGGTAATGGTAATTGGAAAGATAATCTCTAGGATATCTTCATCAATATCCACTTCATCAAAAATATCTTCAATGGTGTGAAGATCTTCACGCGAATCGATTGTAACGGAAATTCCATTGACTTCCACCACATATGGAAACTTAAGTGCAATGCAACTGGCACCATCCACAATATTGTCATAAGAACCATCATTAGATGAGGTTTTTTGAATCAATAGGGAAGTGGAGGAATCGGCTTGGATGGTTTCATTTTCATTGCCGCCAGCAACTTCTTCAAATTCTTCTTGACAGGAAGTGAAGGTAAGTGCAATCAGCACAAAGCTAGCATACATTAAGTTTAACAACTTTTTCATAACGATTTGGATTTTTTAGTTAGAATTCAATCGTAAAACAACTCAACGAAAAAAAACCCTACTTCATCTTTGTTTTTTTTCAGATATCTTTGATCAACAGACAAAACCTCTTAAATGAACAACGTTTGCGAAGAGCAGGTTTTCAGCTCCATTTTCAAGGCTAATTCCAAAACGGTTTTCAATTATATATATTATAAGTTTGGTAATGAGGAAAAGGCACATGACGCTGTACAAGAGGCTTTTGTGAAACTTTGGGAAAACTGTTCCAAGGTGGTTCCGGAAAAAGCCAAATCCTATTTATACACCGTTGCCAACAATATGTATCTCAATGTGATCAAAGCTGAAAAAGTTCGATTGAAGTACGCGGCACCGTCATTGGAGCATTCCACTGAGTCGCCGGAATTTTTGATGGAAGAACAACAGTACAAGGAAAAATTGGATAATGCTTTGAACGATTTACCTGAAAACCAACGCACTACTTTTCTATTGAATCGGATTGATGGAAAAAAATATGCAGAAATAGCAGAAATGGAAGGTGTAAGTGTGAAGGCGATAGAAAAAAGAATGCATTTGGCCCTTAAATCGCTGCGTGAAAAAATTGATGGAATCTGATTTTCATTTATTTAGGTAGGGTTTTTTTGTAGTTAGTTGTTATAAAGATGTAAAGCATAGAAATCATGCAAGAAAATTACTTGGCAAAATGGCTTAGCGGAGCGCTTTCTGAAGCAGAGCTTGCGGAATTTAAAAAGTCCGAAGCCTATGCTTCCTATGTTAAGCTCAAGGAAGTTTCCGAAACCTTGGAAGCTCCTGAATTTGATGTTGACCAAGCATTCGAACAGCTTAGGGCAACCCGCATGGAGGAAGCTCCTAAAGTAATTACACTACATCCATTCAAAAAGTTTTTACGAGTGGCAGCAGCCATTGCAATTTTATTGACTGGATCTTATTTCTACGTGAACAGCCTGGATGAATCCATTTCAACACAATTGGCGGACCGCACGGAAATCACATTACCTGACAATTCCGAAATCATTTTGAATGCCGATTCCAAAATCACTTATTCTGAAAAGAATTGGGACACAAACAGGGATGTTAAACTTGAGGGTGAAGCTTTTTTTAAAGTTGCTAAAGGCCAAAAATTCACAGTTTCCACTTCCCAAGGAACCGTAACGGTACTTGGAACACAATTCAATGTTGAAAATCGTGATGGATTTTTTGAAGTAACTTGTTATGAAGGGCTAGTTAGTGTTAGCCATAATGGAATGGAAACCAAGCTCCCTGCTGGTAACTCATTTATGGTAATTGATGGTGAAATTAAAGAAACTGGGAAACCACACAATATGGAACCTTCATGGGTTAATGATGAAAGTTCATTTGAACGAATCCCACTGGAATTTGTCTTATCAGAATTGGAAAGGCAATTCAATATAAAAGTTAATACACAAAATGTTGATAAGAATCTCCTTTTTACAGGAACTTTTAGCAACACAGACTTAAATATGGCGTTAAAAAGTATAAGTACCCCATCTCGAATGAATTACAAACTTGAGGGCGATAATGTACTTTTCTATGCTGAAAAGACTCCTTAACAGCCGAATAGGCCTCTACTTAGTGTTTTTGCTTCTTTTGATTCCCAAATCCTGGGGTCAGCAAGATTCAATTGCACCCACCAATCTTGTGGCGTATATCAAGTCCCTTGAAGAGCAATTCAATATTAAGTTTTCCTATATCCCTGAAGAGCTGGACGAACTATCCATAACGGTTCCGAACAACTTAGTGGCCTTACAGGATATCTTAGATTTTATTGATGATCAACTGCAGATCAATGCCCAAAAACTCAACTATCGCTATTACACCTTGACTAAAAGTTCGTTAGTCAAGGTCTGTGGCAGTGTTCTGGACAATTTTGCAGAAAACAACATTCCAGGAGCAACCGTGGAAGTCTTCAATACGGAAATCGCTCAAACGACGGATACTGATGGTTCGTTTGTTTTAACGGATATTCCTAGAAATGCCACCCTGAAAATTCGATACCTCGGTTTTAATACCAAGTACATTACCGTTGAGGAGTTGTTACAACAAGGGAAATGCCCTAAAATCCTAATGGCGCAACATTATGAGCAGCTTAAGGAAGTTGTAGTTTATCAATTTCTTACAACAGGTATTATTAAGGAAACCGACGCAAGCATTACATTGAACACTGCAGATTTTGGTATTTTACCTGGATTAATCGAGCCCGATGTTCTACAAACGGTACAAGCACTTCCTGGTATTGAAAGTATTGACGAGACAGTTTCAGATATCAATGTTAGGGGTGGAACCAACGATCAGAATTTAATTCTTTGGAATGGCATTAAAATGTACCAATCTGGGCATTTTTTTGGATTGATATCCGCTTTTAATCCCTACTTGACGGATAAGGTTTCCGTAATAAAAAATGGAACTCCATCACAATTTGGGGATGGTGTTAGTAGCGTGATCCAAATGGAGACCAGCAATGAACTAACCGATTATTTTGCTGGCGGAGGTGGTATTAACTTTATAAGTGGGGATATATATGGCCATATCCCCATAAGCGAAAAACTGGGCTTGCAGTTTTCTGCCCGTCGGTCAACTACGGACTTCTTAAATACACCTACTTATAACAAGTTCTTTGATAGAGCTTTTCAAGATAGCGAAGTAAGCAATCAAAACAATGTGGCAATAGATGATGACATTGACCGAAATGAAAACTTCTTCTTTTATGATTTTACCGGTAAACTTCTTTATGACATCAATGACTACCACAAACTTCGATTGAATTTTATCGGTATTGCCAATAACTTGAATTATGAAGAAATAAATCGAACGGATGTAGAGAGCACCAATAGTATTTTGGATCAAAAAAATATATCATTTGGGGCGCAACTACAAAGTCAGTGGAATAATCGTTTTTCGTCCAACATCAATGCATATTACTCCAAGTATGTATTGGACGCAGAAAGTTTGTTTGCCAACGAAATACAATTGTTGTTGCAAAACAACGAGGTACTGGAGAACGCATTGAAAATAGATACACAATACCGGTTCTGGGATAATCTCACGTTACACAATGGCTATCAATATATCGAAACGGGAATCACCAATACCACCCAAATCAATCAACCTAGTTTTGATAGTGAAATAAAGGGCGTTATCCGAATTCACGCGCCCTACTCTAGTATTTCATACCGTTCTGAAGGCAATAAGTTTGTAGGTCGCGGAGGACTTCGATTCAACTATATCGAAAACTTGAACACCTTCACAAAATTACTGATTGAACCAAGACTAAACCTCAGTTATGAACTTTCCGAGCATTTTAGAGCGGAGTTATTGGGGGAATTCAAAAGTCAGAGCACCAATCAAGTTATAGATTTAGAGCAGAATTTTCTCGGCATTGAAAAGCGGCGTTGGATTCTTTCCGATGAAGACACATTGCCAATAACAAAAAGCAAACAAGGGTCTCTGGGTTTCAATTATGACACCAACAAGCTTTATATTGGTTTGGAGGGATTCTATAAAAAAGTAGATGGTATAAGTACAAGTACGCAAGGTTTTCAAAACCAAAATCAATTTGATGGTGAAATTGGTAGTTATGATGTTAAGGGTCTGGAATTCTTGATCAATAAAAAAGGGAACAACTACAGTACATGGTTGAGCTATACCTACAATAAAAACGATTACACCTTTGAAACCATCGTCCCTAGCAGTTTTCCAAATAACTTGGATATAAGACATACATTGACCTTTGCAGGCACTTACACCTACAATAACTTAAAATTGAGTTTAGGGTTAAATTTTAGAACCGGGAAACCATTCACCGAACCACAGGATGGGGATTTGGCCTTGGACACCACTGTTTTTCCTGTACAAATAAACTACAAGGCACCTAATAGCAACAGATTGTCGGAGTATTTTAGAGCTGATGCATCTGCTATTTACAAGTTTAATTTGGGAAGAAACATTAAAGCCAATGCAGGAATTTCAATTCTGAATATGACCAATAGAAAAAACAGTCTTAATCGTTTTTATAGGGTTACTGAGGACAATCAAATTGAAACTGTGGAAAACATTTCGTTAGGCTTGACCCCAAATTTCAGTCTTCGTATTCACTTTGATTAGATTTTGGTGCTATTTGCCATGGTCCTTTGCTTTGTTAAACTAAGACAAATTGCTATAATCAATATTTAGCATTCGTTTTAAAGTGTCAAAAATCCCCGGAAACTCCACTTTGAACTCCTTGGGTGTTTCAACAAAATTTTCCAAAATCACTGCAAAAAACTCATAGAAATTGGCATTCACATACGCTCGAAAATAATCGGAATGTTCCAATCTTTCTTGAAATTCCGGCATATCATAAATCTGTTTGATTTTGGTCAATCCTACCTTGAATTTCCGGGCCTCCCAGCTACTTTTCTTACGGGTTTCGAACATTAAGGCGTGGGCAATCTCATGAATGCCCAAATTTCTATTATCATTGGAGATTTCATATCCCTTGACCAGGTCTTCAGCAGAAAACACCAAAATCTTCAAATTGGGATTGTATTCTCCAATATGATGACTTTTACCAATTTTGGAATAGTACTGATTTGGGTAAACGATTATCCTGGAAATGGATTTTTCGTACCTAAAATCTTCCATTCCCATGGTTAAGAGAATAGCGGATGCAGACACATAAGCCTTGATTTCCTCTTTGTTTTCAATAGTACCATAAAAAACGAAGGGTTTCTTGGACTTGAACCATGCAAATCGTTTTAAAAATTGCTTTCGCTGTTTTGGGGAAAATTGGGTGAATGGAACCAAAAAACTGCTAATAAAATGCCGTTCACGTGTACTTATCCTTCGGACAGGGTGAAATACATTGTAAATTGAAAAACGTTCTTTCAGGAAATATTCATAGGCCACTTTAGCAAAAACATAAAGAAGTCCTAGCGCTAAAATTACCGCCAGAATCTCTTTTTGCTGTTCCGAAAGTTGTCCCATTTACATTCTGCCTGGTACGTTTATGCCCAATAATTTGAAAGCCGATTGTATAACCTCCCCTACTTTTCTCGATAACTCCACTCGGAATTGACGTTTGGCAGCATCTGTTTCACCCAAAATAGATACTTGCTGATAAAAGGAATTAAATTCTTTGACCAAATCGTAGGTGTAATTGGCAATCAAGGCCGGACTATAATTTTCGGCCGCCAATTGAATCGTTTCCGGAAATAAACGTATTTGCTTAAGTAATTCCTTTTCCTTCTGGTGCAATTCCAATCCGCTGGTTATGGTCTCGGAAACACCTTCTTCGGATTTCCTCAGAATAGATTGTATCCTTGCGTAGGTATATTGTATAAACGGTCCTGTGTTCCCTTGAAAATCCACGGATTCCTCTGGGTTAAAAAGAATACGTTTCTTCGGATCCACCTTCAAAATGTAGTATTTCAATGCTCCCAAACCTATAGTTCGGTACAATTGCTTCTTTTCCGCATCAGTATACCCATCCAATTTTCCCAATTCATTGGAAATTTCCTCCGCGGTCTTTTCCATACTAACAATTAGGTCATCAGCATCTACAACAGTGCCTTCCCTACTTTTCATTTTACCGCTTGGAAGATCAACCATACCGTAGCTCAGATGATATAATTGTTGTGCCCAATTGTAGCCCAGTTTCTTTAGTATTAAAAACAACACCTTAAAATGGTAATCTTGTTCGTTTCCAACGGTATAGACCATTCCGTTGATGTCGGGATAATCCGTGACCCTCTGAATAGCGGTACCGATATCCTGCGTCATATAGACTGCAGTACCGTCTGAACGCAATACTATTTTCTCGTCTAGACCTTCGTCTGTAAGATCTATCCAAACACTTCCGTCATCTTTCTTAAAGAAAATCCCTTTTTCCAAACCTTCTTTTACCACATCACGACCAAGCAAATACGTATTGCTTTCGTAATACAAGGTATCAAAATCAACACCTAGGTTATTGTAGGTAGTATCGAAACCTTCATATACCCAACCGTTCATAGTTTTCCAGAGCGTAACGGTAGCTTCATCACCTGATTCCCATTTTCGAAGCATTTCTTGTGCCTCCAACAGAATTGGTGCTTCCTTTTCCGCCTTATCCTTTGCAATGCCCTTCCCTACTAACTCGGCTATTTCTTCCTTGTAGGCTTTATCAAAAACCACATAGTATTTTCCAACAAGGTGATCACCTTTTAAGCCTGTGGATTCCGGGGTTTCGTCTTCACCAAATTTCTTCCACGCCAACATACTTTTACAGATATGGATACCCCTATCATTGATGATTTGGGTCTTATATACTTTTTTACCTGCAGCTTTAAGGATTTCGGAAACTGAATATCCCAAGAGATTGTTTCGAATATGTCCTAAATGAAGGGGTTTATTAGTATTGGGAGAAGAATATTCCACCATTACGGCATCTTTTGATGGTGTGGTAACATAACCAAAATCGGGTACTGTCTTGATGGAATTGAAAAAATCAAGGTAAAAGGCATCGTTAATTACAATATTTAAAAAACCTTTTACCACATTGAACTTGGAAACCTCGTCAACGTGTTCTTGAAGATACTCACCTATCTTAGTGCCAATTTCCACTGGATTTCCCTTAACTACGCGAAGCATGGGAAATACGACTACCGTGACATCACCCTCAAAATCCTTTCGAGTGGGCTGAAATTCAACCGATGGTAATTCAGCATTGTATATAGAAGAAACAGCATCTTTAACCTTTTGGGCAAGTACTTCTTGAATGTTCATAAACACATTGGAATTAAGGCTGCAAAACTACATATTTTTTGAGCCAGTACCTTTTACATCATTAGGAAAAACACATTTTTCGTTAATTTTAGAAATGCTTCTGAACGTTTCCTACACTGATTGCGAAATTACCCGAAAGATAGATGCTGAAGTTGGCAAGCCATTCACCTTGAAGGAACGCTGGAATATGAACGGCATTGGCTCCCCAAAACTGCATATTCTGGATTGCAGTCTGGAAATCCGAAACCTTCTGATTCTGGATAACAATATGGACACTTGTAATATTGAAATGAGACCTAAAGGGATTGTCATTCGATTTAGGTCCTTATTGGAAACCTACGGGCTGATTATCCCGTACTATAAGTTAAAGTTGTACAAGGGCGATTTTGCAGCTTACTCCGTACATCGTGACCAATACTTCATCAAAGTAAGATCGGACACAAAGGCTATCCAAAAGTTTTTCAAGAAGCTTTTGGACTATAAAGCGGATAACGAACCCACATCCATTGGTGATCTATGAGAATATTATTGACCGGGGCCAACGGCTACATTGGCATGCGCTTGTTACCCAAACTATTGGAAATGGGGCATGAGGTAATATGTGCTGTGCGGGACAAAGACCGGCTTTCCATCAGTGATCAGCTAAAATCTAAAGTTAAGGTGATCGAAATCGATTTTTTGGATACCAATTCAAATCCTGTTCTGCCTAAAGACATTGATGTTGCATATTATCTGATTCATTCCATGACCTCATCCACAGGTGATTTCGATAAAAAAGAAGCAGCTGCCGCTAAAAATTTCATCAAACACATTGCACAAACAAAGGCAAGTCAAGTAATTTACCTTAGTGGTATTGTAAATGACAAAAAACTATCCAAGCATTTAAGTTCACGTAAAAATGTTGAGGATATTCTATATGGTGGACCATATAAATTAACGGTTTTACGAGCTGGAATAATCGTGGGGTCCGGTAGTTCCTCCTTTGAAATAATCAGGGATCTTTGTGAAAAACTACCCGTAATGATCACTCCTAAGTGGGTGTTGACCAAAACCCAACCTATCGCTATTCGTGATGTGATACAGTTTTTGACAGGCGTATTGGGAAATACAAAAACCTATGGCCAATCTTTTGATATTGGTGGCCCAGATGTACTGACCTACAAGGATATGTTGCAACAATACGCCAAAGTCCGTGGTTTTCGCAATTGGATTTTAACAGTACCCGTGATGACACCAAAATTATCCTCGTATTGGCTGTACTTTGTTACCTCCACTTCGTACAAACTGGCGGTCAACCTGGTAAAAAGCATGAAAATGGAAGTTGTTGCCAAAGACAACAGATTACAACAGATTCTGGGAATAACCACAATTAGTTACCAGGATGCCATAGCAAAAGCTTTTATAAAAATTGCACAGAATTCTGTGATAAGTAGCTGGAAGGATAGTATTTCCAGCGGTAATATTCGTGAAGATTTGCATCAATACATAAGAGTCCCATCATTTGGAGTGCTCCAAGACAAGAAATCAATTATTGTTGCACAGCCCGATATTGCATTGGAACGCATCTGGAAAATAGGCGGTGAAACCGGCTGGTACTATGGCAATTGGCTTTGGAAAATTCGAGGATTCATGGACAAAATCAATGGGGGGCCTGGCTTGCGAAGGGGACGAACCCATATCGACAAGCTATTCCCAGGCGACGCCCTGGATTTCTGGCGCGTTCTACTAGCCGATAAAAAAACCAAAAGATTGTTGCTTTTTGCTGAAATGAAACTTCCCGGAGAAGCTTGGCTCGAATTCCGAATTGATGATTCCAATACGCTTCACCAAACAGCTACATTCCGACCAAGAGGGTTAAAAGGGCGACTTTATTGGTATAGTGTACTGCCCTTCCACTACTTCATTTTCAATGGCATGATCAAAAACTTGGTGAATGCGTATAATTTGGAATAATCCTTGTTACAACATTGGCTGCAAATCGTCCTAAGGACAAGCAACCTTTTTACGATTTTCATTGTCTATATGTTGAAGACTTATTCAAAAATCATGCAATCAAAAAACACCATCAGCTCCTTAATTTTTCTGGTAGCTTCAATTTACATTGGAAATGCACAAGCTATCTCCTCTAAATTGGTAGACGCCAAAACCAATAAAGGAATACCATATGCAACAATTCAATATGGTGAACATCAAGGGGTAATAACGAACGAGGAAGGTCGATTTGGATTTATTTTAGATGAGAATGGCGCACTACCCGATTCCATTTACATATCTTCCATGGGGTATCAGAAAACCGGTTTTACTTTGGAACAACTGCAAGACAGTATTATTACCTTAAAACCGAAAGCCATCGAGTTAACGGGCGTCTATCTTTTTGATAAAGAGTTAACCGTGGATGAGATAATGGACTTGGTAGAGGAAAACCTACCTAAGAATTATGATAACGAACCTATAAAACAACGCTTTTTCCTGCGACAATCTAGTTTTAATACACTGCAGAAACTGGATATTGAATTCAAGAAATCGACCATTGAGGAGCTCAACGAAGAATTGATGGATAGCATTATTTCCATCTTACCAAGGAATGCCTCATATTATACGGAAACCTTAGGTGATTACTATCGTGGCACAGAGGAGAACAAATTAGAGATCATCAAAGCTGCTGAATTGTATGACAAAAGCAATGAAGGCTCAATGGAAGCCTTATCCAATAAGCTGGAAGAAATCTTCAAGGCCAACGTGAAACCAGATTCCTATCTAAAGATCAAATCTGGAATCTTTGGAGAAAAGGTGCAAGTGGACTCCATTTTGGAAGCTGAAGAAGAAACCGATGAATTGGAAAATGAGCTACAGGAACCCAAGAAAAATGGTTTTCTAGGAGGTAGAAAATATGTTTTGAACGAAATCCATTCCCAATTTTTGGGCAAAAAATCCAAGTTGGATGTAGCCAAAAAGCTCAACCGCTACCGCTATGAACTATTGGGATATTCAGAAATTGAAAATCAAGGCGTCTACGTTATTGGCTTTGTTCCCAAAGGAAGAGCTGACTTTCAAGGAAAACTATTTGTGAACATCGAGGATTTTGCCATTGTACGCATGGACTATGAAAATGTAAAGGCTATTAAAAGCATCAAACTATTAGGCTTTAGTTATGCTGAACTGGATTATCAAGGTAGTACGGTATTTTCCAAGTTTGGGAAAGACAAGTACAACATTAAATTCATGAACCTCACCTTTGGTAGAAAATTTGGTGTTGACAGACCACTAAAAGTAATTGAAAAGAACAAACACGTAAAAGGTCCGCGCAAGCAAAACGAACTTTCATTAGGATTGGATATTGTAAACTACAATACGGAAAAGTACGAATTGGTTGCATTTGACAACACTTCCATTGCCACTTCGCAATTAGAGCAGTTGGAAGAAGATGAAACGGTAGAAGCCACGTATCTATCTGCGTATGATCCCGCGTTTTGGCAAGGATATACCATAATGGAGCCCAATCAAGCAATACGTGAGTTTACCGTTGAAGAATAACTTCTGATACTTTTAAAGCAAGGATTATGCTTTAGGCAAAAACACCTCAGCCATCATACAACGTGCAGAGCCACCTCCACAGGTCTCAATCCAATTTAAATCACTGTGGATTATTGGGCCATGTTTTTCAATTGATTGCAATTGTGTTGGAGTAAGACTACTATATGCATCGGAGCTCATGACCATATAGGCTTGATCGTTGGCTCCTCGAACTTGAAGCATGTTTCCAGCAAAATGAGTCACTTGTTCTTCAGTAATCGCAACGATTTCTTTGCCATCTTCCTTGAGATGGGAAATCACATTTTTACGTTCTTTTTTATCATCAATACTATCCAAGCATATCACTGCAAAGTTTTCCCCAAGGGCCATCATTACATTGGTATGGTAAATAGCCATTCGCGCTCCATTTACCGTTTGGTTCGCGGTAAAAATCACCGGAGTATATTCAAAATCCTCACAGAATTCAATAAATAGTTCTTCATCTGCTCTGGGAGAAAGTGCACAATAGGCCTTTTTATTCACACGATCCAATAATATACTTCCCGTACCCTCCAAAAAGAGGTTTTCATCCTCAGCCGAAGAATAATCCACAACATTTTCAATATCAAACCCTTTTTCCTCAAGAAGGTCCAATATAGCCTCTCTTCGCTCTCTTCTCCGGTTTACGGCAAACATAGGATAAAGCGCTACTGTTCCATTGGCATGAAAAGATATCCAGTTATTGGGAAAATGTGCATCCGGGGTGTCATCAGCGGCAACAGCATCCACAACAACCACCTCAACACCCTGTGCTCTCAATTTACCCACAAAAGCATCAAACTCTTCCTGAGCCTTTTGTAAAAGTGCTGTTTCACTTAGAGTCACATCAGATTTTTGGTAATAATTATTGACAGCTGTTTCTTCGTTTGAACGAAATGTAGCTGGACGCACCATGAGAATTGTGTTGGTAATCTGCATTTAAAATTAATAGATGTTATAATTTATTGTAAAAGTGTTCTAAAGACTAACTTCGAATCAAAGGCATGGTGCTGCAACGTAGTAAACCCTCTTGTTTGGCAATTTCCGCATAGGGAATTTCCTCTACAGTAAACCCTTGTTCGCGCAACCAATCATTCAATCGTGTGAAATTACACTCGGAAACAACTACTTCAGGGGATATAGAAAAGACATTACTGAACATTTGGTACATTTCGTCCTTATCAATTTCGAAGATGTTTTCCTTTCCAAAGAAATCAACCAACCACTGATATTCTTCTTCGACTAGAAAACCATTTTTATGCAGTATCGCTTTGTTTTTACCCACGGGTTGAAAACAACAATCCAAATGCAAAGCGTTTTCCTTGGCGTTCGTATTGGATTTGCGAAGTTCAAATGCTTTAACTGTTTTATCGGGAAACTGCGCTTTTAAAAATTCCACTGCAGCCTTGTTGGTCCTTGCAGTAATAAAATCTGGATAATCTGCTCCAGTATAGGTTCCCACAAAAATGTAATCTCCCCAAGGCATAACATCTCCTCCTTCAATATGAACTTCTTCTGGAGGTCGTATAATCTTCGTTGGATCAATCAATTCCAAAACGCCATGAATTGCATCAAATTCGCGTTCACGATCTGGCAGAATGTTCGAATGAAACAACTTGTCTTCAATCACAAAAGCGATATCCCTTGAAAAAATTTGATTACAGTTTTCCAAAACTTCTGGACGATATACCCTTACGCCATGCTTTTCGAAAACTTTTGCAAACCCATCCATTTCATTGATCATATCCGCTTCTTCGGGATACGTTCCTGCCAAGATATGTTCCAATGATTTTGGATCATAAGCTTCTTCCGGTTTAGGTACTGGACCACAACTTTCGGCAGTTCCCAAAATAACCGCTTTCAAAGAGCTTGTTTCATCAATAACATGCAATTGCATCATAGTTCTAATTTTCAAGTGCATTGGAACTGGAATTTTGTCCAATGTGAGGATATCCTCAAAAATCCTAAGGCAAAACTAGTGCTTTGTTTGCGAATTTCCACTTGATAATTGGGAAATTAATTCCCAATGATTAAGACAAAAACCAATATGCATTAGTTTATTCCCTACTATTGTCTAACTTTTTGTTTTTCAGTATTTTAAACGGTATTTATTTCCACATATTTTATCATTTAAAACTCAATTTTCCAGCGGAAGTATAGTAACTTTAAGTAAACAACTAACCCGAGATGAAGAAGATAGTTTTATTCATCTGTTTCATTGCAATTCTAAGTTTATGCTTGGCCTCCATTAGCATCATAAACGACCGCAAGACATTACCCCTGACGTTTAGTGAAAAAACTATAGAAAAAAGTGATCCAAATTTTAAGTATTCCGATTGTATTGATTCATTAAAGCTTAAAAGACTTGTGGAACAACATCAGCTTAATCAACCCAATGATTCCCTACTGGTATTAGAAGCTGAAAAATCGTTAATTAAGTACAGTCATGCCATGGACTCCGTGGTCCAGAATCTGAGCGCAGTGGAAGCTCATCTTTTTTTACATTCTGCGTACAAGGAATTTAGTGAAAGATTGCTTGCTGATTCCCTATCCCAAAAGGACACCTATTATCATTTGGGTGCGCTGCGCATTTGCCACAAACTGGATGCATCCTTGAATTCAAGTTCGGAAATATTGGTTAGAAATTCCAAATAAAAAAGCGACCTAAAGGTCGCCTTATGTTTTAACTGATCGAATACTAATTATCGTTTATTGACTTCAACAAACGGTCTATGGTTTTCTCCGATGTAAATTTGTCTTGGTCTACCTATGGGTTCGCCGCGCAAACGCATTTCCCTCCATTGTGCGATCCAGCCTGGAAGTCTCCCCAGCGCGAACATTACCGTGAACATATCAGTTGGAATTCCCAGCGCTCGATAAATGATCCCAGAATAAAAATCCACATTGGGATACAATTTACGCTTCACAAAGTATTCGTCTTCCAATGCTTCTTTCTCCAATCCTTTGGCTATATCCAAAATAGGGTCTTCAATACCTAGACTTCCCAATACTTCATCAGCGGCCTTTTTGATAATTCTAGCTCTAGGGTCGAAATTTTTATAGACACGGTGCCCGAATCCCATCAATCGGAATGGATCGTTCTTGTCCTTGGCCTTGGCCATATATTTTTTTGTATCACCGCCATCTTCTTGAATCGCTTCCAACATTTCCAACACGGCCTGATTGGCACCCCCATGCAATGGTCCCCATAGCGCAGAGATTCCCGCAGATAACGATGCAAACAATCCTGCATGTGAAGAACCAACGATTCTCACTGTTGAAGTAGAACAGTTTTGTTCATGGTCCGCATGAAGGATCAACAATTTATCCAATGCATCAATAGCGATGGTGTCTTTTTTATATTCCTGAGATGGTTTTTTGAACATCATTTTGTGGAAATTTTCCACATACCCCAGCGTGTCATCTCCATAATCCAATGGAAGGCCTTTTTTCTTACGTTGGGTCCAGGCAACCAATACTGGGAATTTAGCCAGGATTCTAACAATGGAATCATACATGGCTTTTTCTGACGAAATATCAACTGAAACCGGATTAAAAGCTACCAAGGCACTGGTAAGGGAAGACAAAACACCCATTGGATGTGCCGATTTCGGGAATGCATCCAAAATCTTCTTCATTTCTTCATCCACTTGGGATTCTTCCTTGATGTCGTTATGGAACGTTTCCAATTGCTCTTTGTTGGGTAATTCCCCAAAAATCAATAGGTATGCAACTTCCAAGAAATCGGCTTTTTCTGCCAAATCTTCAATAGAATAGCCTCTATAGCGTAAAATTCCCTTTTCACCATCTAGAAAAGTGATGGCACTTTCACAGGAACCTGTATTCTTGTATCCTGGGTCTATGGTAACAATTCCACTAGTGCCGCGAAGGGTTTTAATATCTATAGCCAACTCATTCTCAGTGCCTTCTATAACTGGGAATTCGTATTTGTTGCCTGCATATTCCAATGTTGCTTTGTCCGACATATTAACTTCTAAACGTTTTAATTAAACAGAAGGGGAAATTACGAAAAAGCAGCGCCATTAACAATTTCCAAAGCCCCTTTCTACAGGGCTTAAGACACAAATTATTGTTAAGGTGTTATAGCTTAACCTATGCCTCAAATCGATATAAATCCTTGTAGTAATTATCCACGGATTTCTTCCAGGTAAAACGCTTTCTTTTGGCCGCTGCCTGAATTTTTTCCCAAGTAGGTTTATCGTTTTGGAAAATGTCCAATGCCTGATCAAAGCTATCGAGCATATTCCTAATTTTCTCATCGTAAGTATCTCCATCAAAACTGAATCCTGTCTTCATGTGCTTTACGGTATCCTTTAAACCACCGGTATGGTGGACCAAACAAGGATTCCCATTACGCATGGCCAACATTTGACTTATTCCACAGGGTTCAAAAAGGCTGGGCATAAAGTATAGATCCGATTCCAAATAAATGGAATCTATTAAATTTTCCGATTGCCCATTGGTAAAGATGAAATTCTTATGTTCATAGCTAAGTTTGCGAAACAACTCTTCATACTCTGGAGCTCCAGTTCCCAATAACATGAAAATACCATCTACTTTTTCAAGTTTTTTAAGTATTTCCACAAAGGCTTCTGGTGATCTTCTGAAAAAATAGAATTTCTGTTCTGTAAGTCTCGCCACACTGGAAGCAATGAATTTAGGTCTATGATCTACATATTCCATGATTTTTTCCCCGGTGTGCGCCAAGAAATCTGCCTTGTACTTTTTGGATTCCTCTTGCAACCATTGAAACAAAGCCTTAACAGTATTTCTATAGATAAATCCTGACTCCTCAACATTGATATTCTTATAGTTACATCCATTTAGAATGCCAATCAAGCGACCTTCTGCATCTGCTTGTTGCAGGTCTTTCTCCAAGCTCTCACCACCAATGAATTCAGGCGGGGAACTTGGCTTCATCACATCTTCTTTATATGAAGGAGAAACTGTATGTACCGCATCAGCAAATCGAATACCGACTGCCATAAGGTTGATGCAGTCCTGATAACGGTAATCCATCAATTTTCTATGATCGTAAATGACTTCCGGAAACCAATTACGTACCGATGAGTAATTATCATCAAAAGGTCGAATACCCTGAATGGCTAGGTTGTGGATACTGTATACAAACCTAATGTCCTTCAAATTGGTGTATTCCTCATGATACTCACGCAAGAATAACAAAAGACTCGAATGCCAATCGTGCAAGTGTATGATATTCAAATCACCAAAAGCACCTTTTTTAATTGCTTCAGCTACTGCCGTACAGAAGATGAAATATTTAATTGCATCAGTATAAAATGGTTCTTCAGGGTCATTATGATAGATATGCGCAATATCCCCAGCTTCTATTTCTGGATGGTGCAAAACATAATGTACGATGTTTGGAAATTCCTTTTTGGGTTTCACTTCATAAAGTTCGGCCGTATAGGACATGCCTCTAAGGTTAAAATTCAAATTAACCTTGAATAAACCATTTTGATGTAAACGACTATAGGAAGGGACAATCACATGGACTTTATCCCCCTTTTCTGAAATATGTCTGGGTACGTCACGAACCACATCTCCCATACCGCCGGCCTTGCAATTTGCAAGGGCGTCGTTTTCAGCTGCCACAAAAAGAAAATTCTTCATTTAGGTAAGTTTGCTAAGTTAATTTAGCCAAAGTTTGTATTGGATGCAAAAAAAAGCCTTTCACGTTGTGGAAAGGCTTTTCTAATGCTATTAAATCATCATCAATTACTGAACTTTGAACGCCTTTTCTTGTGGATAATATGCTGTTCCACCTAATTCCTCTTCAATACGCAATAATTGATTGTATTTTGCCATACGGTCACTACGGGAAGCAGAACCGGTTTTTATCTGACCTGTGTTCAAGGCCACGGCCAAATCGGCAATAGTATTATCCTCTGTTTCTCCAGATCTATGGGACATTACAGAAGTATAACCTGCATTCTTCGCCATATTCACAGCTGCAATGGTTTCCGTAAGTGTTCCAATCTGGTTTACTTTAATCAAAATGGAGTTTGCAATTCCATTTTCTATTCCACGTGAAAGACGTTCAACATTGGTTACAAATAAGTCATCACCAACCAATTGAACTTTGTCTCCAACTTTATCTGTCAACATTTTCCATCCATCCCAATCATTTTCATCCATTCCATCTTCAATGGAGATAATTGGGTATTTGGCACATAGGTCTGCTAAATAAGCAGCCTGTTCTTCAGAAGTCCTTACAACCCCTTTATCTCCTTCAAATTTGGTGTAATCGTATTTTCCGTCAACGTAGAATTCAGCAGATGCACAATCCAATGCGATCATTACTTCGTCACCTAATTTGTATCCTGCTTTTTCAACCGCTTTGGCGATGGTATCCAATGCATCTTCAGTACCTCCTGCCAAGTTTGGAGCAAATCCACCTTCATCACCAACTGCAGTACTTAACCCTCTGTCGTGTAATACTTTTTTAAGATTATGGAAAATCTCAGTTCCCATTTGCATGGAATGGCTAAAGTCTTTTGCTTTTACCGGCATGATCATAAACTCTTGGAATGCGATAGGTGCATCTGAGTGTGACCCTCCATTGATAATGTTCATCATTGGCACAGGCAATGTGTTGGCGCTTACACCACCTACATAACGATACAATGGCATTCCCAATTCATTGGCTGCTGCTTTGGCAACTGCAAGAGAAACACCCAAAATTGCATTCGCCCCTAATTTTGACTTGTTGGGCGTACCATCCAAGGCAATCATAGTATCATCGATATGGTTTTGTTCAAAAACAGAAGTGCCAACCAGTTCTTCGGCAATAATCGTATTGACATTGCTTACCGCTTGGCTAACACCTTTACCCATAAATGTGTTACCTCCATCCCTTAATTCAACAGCCTCATGCTCTCCAGTAGAAGCTCCAGAGGGTACAGCCGCTCTTCCCAAAATACCATTCTCAGTGATTACGTCTACCTCTACAGTAGGATTACCCCTTGAATCTAAAATCTGTCTTGCATGAATGTTGATAATAATGCTCATGTGAACTTAAAATTTATGGTTGAATTTAATTCGGCAAAGATACAAAAGGAAGTAGCTTTTGCTTCATGATAAACTTCATAAAACACTGATAATAACCTAAAAATAAACTACAACGTTTTAGTTGCTCCTAGTCTGAATCGCATCGAAAAACTGGTCGAAAAGGTATTCTGCGTCATGTGGCCCAGGACTTGCCTCAGGGTGATATTGAACGGAGAATACATCCTTGTCCTTCATTTTGATACCGGCAACCGTGTTGTCATTTAGATGAATATGGGTAATCTCCAAATCCTTGTTCGCCTCGGTTTCTTCACGATTTATGGCAAACCCGTGGTTTTGGGAGGTAATTTCACCCTTACCTGTGACCAAATTCAATATGGGATGATTGATTCCTCTATGTCCGTTATGCATTTTATAGGTAGAAACACCATTTGCCAATGCGAGAACTTGATGACCCAGACATATGCCAAACAGCGGTTTATCTGATTCGATCATTTCCTTTGCGGTGGCAATCGCTTCTGTCAAAGGTTCAGGGTCACCCGGTCCATTGGATATGAAGTATCCATCGGGGCTCCATTCCTTTAACTCATTAAATGGGGTATTGTACGGAAATACTTTAATATATGCGCCTCTTTTGGCCAAATTGCGGAGAATGTTCTTTTTGATACCAATATCCAAGGCAGAAATCTTAATACCTGCGTTCTCTTCGCCATAATAGTATGGTTCTTTGGCTGATACCTTAGAAGCCAATTCCAAGCCTTCCATGCTTGGAACTTGTTTCAATTCTTCCTTAAGCGCATCCAACTCATTAACACGAGTAGAAATAAGAGCGTTCATTGCGCCATTATCCCTAATGTAACTTACAAGAGCTCGAGTATCAACATCAGAAATGGCAAAAAGTTTGTTTTTCTCAAGAAATTCCAACAAGCTGGCGTCTGCATTGGGTCTTGAATATTCATAGCTGAAATTTTTAACTACCAATCCCGCAATTTTCACAGAATCGGATTCCACTTCATCCAAATTGGTCCCATAATTCCCAATATGGGCATTGGTAGTAACCATGATCTGACCAAAATAGGAAGGGTCTGTAAAAATCTCCTGATAGCCGGTCATTCCTGTATTGAAACATACTTCACCAACAGCGGTACCTTCCTGGTTACCAATTGCTTTTCCATAAAAAACGGTGCCATCTGCCAACAACACCAATGCTTTTTTCTTTGCCTGATATTTCATGCTCATTAAATTTCTGTTTGCAAAAAAACACAAAAAAAGGATAAGTTTTCACTTATCCTTTTTCCACTAATACAATAGTTAATAACATCTTCTTATTCTTCTGAATCGTCCGTTGCTTTAGTTTCTGCTACCGGAGCGGCAGCTTCTACGTTTTTAGCCTTTCCTCTTCTACTTCTTCTTGTAGTTTTCTTAGCAGGCTTTCCAGCATTGTACAACTCATTGAAATCAACCAATTCGATCATGGCCATATCAGCGTTATCCCCAAGTCGGTTACCCAACTTAATGATACGAGTATACCCGCCAGGTCTATCTCCTACTTTTTCAGCAACGCTGCTGAAAAGTTCTGCAACCGCGTACTTGTTTCTAAGGTTACTGAAAACCACCCTTCTGTTATGGGTACTTTTCTCCGTAGTTTGGTTGTTTTCGGTTTTAGACTTAGTGATCAATGGTTCTACAAATTGCTTTAGCGCTTTAGCTTTGGCAACCGTAGTGTTGATTCTTTTATGCTCAATTAGGGAACAGGCCATATTTGCCAACATTGCTTTTCTGTGGGCAGCTGTTCTACCTAGGTGGTTGAATTTTTTACCGTGTCTCATTTTTCTATTTTATCATCTTGCTACCAAATCCCAATAATCAGGAGAGCAAAATATGATTGATTAATCTTTATCCAATTTATATTTGGAAAGATCCATTCCAAACTGAAGTCCTTTGTTGATTACCAACTCCTCCAATTCAGTTAAGGATTTTTTACCGAAGTTTCTAAACTTCATCAAATCATTCTTGTTGAAGGAAACCAAATCTCCCAAAGTATCTACTTCGGCAGCTTTAAGACAATTCAATGCCCTTACGGACAAGTCCATGTCTACCAACTTGGTCTTCAACAATTGACGCATATGCAATGATTCCTCATCGTAGGTCTCTGTTTGCGCAATTTCATCAGCTTCAAGCGTGATACGCTCATCAGAGAACAACATAAAGTGATGGATCAAAACCTTAGCGGCTTCAGTTAACGCATCTTTTGGATGAATAGAACCATCAGTGATGATTTCAAAAACCAATTTTTCGTAATCGGTCTTTTGCTCAACCCTAAAGTTTTCGATACTGTATTTTACGTTCTTCACTGGAGTGAAAACAGAATCCACGGCAATGCTGCCTAATGGTGCATTGGATTTCTTGTTTTCCTCAGCAGGAACATAACCACGACCTTTTTCAATGATCACCTCTAAATTGATGCTCACTTTAGGATCCATGTTACAAATAACCAAATCTGGGTTTAGTACTTGGTATCCTGAGATGAATTTTTGGAAATCACCAGCAGTCAACTGCTCCTTTCCACTTACGGAAACAGAAACAGTTTCGCTTTCAACATCATCAATCTGTCTTTTGAATCGAACCTGCTTAAGGTTCAAAATCATTTCAGTAACGTCTTCAACAACGCCTGGAATAACAGAGAATTCATGTTCAACTCCATCTATACGCACAGAAGTGATCGCAAAACCTTCCAATGAGGAAAGTAATACTCTTCTCAGCGCATTACCAACTGTTAATCCATAACCAGGTTCCAAAGGGCGAAATTCAAATTTCCCTTCGAAATCTGTTGAATCTATCATTATAACTTTATCGGGCTTCTGAAAATTAAGTAATGCCATATTGGATTAATGTTGATTTTATTTAGAGTATAACTCGACGATTAGTTGTTCCTTGATATTTTCAGGAATCTGAAGTCTTTCTGGAACAGCTACATAGGTACCCTCCTTTTTCTCGGAGTTCCAAGTAATCCATTCGTAAACACTGCTATTTGTATCAAGTGAATCCTGGATGGATTGAACTGATTTGGATTTTTCCCTCACACCAACAACATCACCGGCTCTTAGGGAATATGATGGAATGTTCACAACATTTCCATTTACAGTAATATGTCTGTGGGAAACCAATTGCCTTGCACCTCTACGAGAAGGAGAAATTCCCATTCTGTAAACGACATTGTCCAAACGCGATTCGCACAATTGAAGCAATACTTCACCAGTTACACCTTCGCGTCTTTTAGCTTCGGTAAAAAGGTTTCTAAATTGCTTTTCCAAGATACCGTAAGTATACTTGGCTTTTTGCTTCTCCATCAACTGGATTGCATATTCTGACTTTTTTCCACGACGTCTGTTGTTACCGTGCTGTCCTGGAGGATAATTTTTCTTTTCAAAAGACTTGTCGTCTCCGAATATCGCTTCTCCAAACTTTCTAGCGATCTTTGTTTTAGGTCCTGTATATCTTGCCATGTTCTAATTTTTTGAAAGTGCGATTATGAATTAAGGCTTATCCTTCGATAATCTAGTTGCACCTTCGTGAAAACCCTATTGGGCCCAATTTATAATTAATTAAACTCTTCTTCTTTTTGGAGGTCTACAACCGTTGTGCGGTAGTGGAGTCACGTCAATGATTTCTGTAACCTCGATTCCTGAATTGTGAATGGAACGAATTGCGGATTCCCTTCCGTTTCCAGGTCCTTTTACATAAACTTTGACCTTTCTTAGACCAGCTTCATGAGCTACCTTGGCACAATCTTCGGCGGCAACTTGGGCAGCATAAGGAGTGTTCTTTTTAGAACCTCTAAAGCCCATTTTACCGGCAGAAGACCAAGAAATAACATCTCCCTTCTTATTGGTCAAGGAGATAATAATATTATTAAATGAAGCAACAATGTGCGCCTCCCCAGTGGATTCGATTACTACTTTGCGCTTCTTGGCTGTCTTTGTATTTGCTTTTGCCATACTTTTTAGTTTTTAGCTGTTAGTTCTTAGTTATTGGAATCCTAGACTTTTACATTTCAAACAGATTCTTCTAACTTCTAAAGACTAATGACTACTTTCTAATTATTATTTAGTTGCTTTTTTCTTGTTAGCAACAGTTTTTCTCTTTCCTTTTCTTGTCCTAGAGTTGTTTTTGGTACGTTGACCTCTTAAGGGTAATCCAGATCTGTGACGAATTCCTCGGTAACAACCAATATCCATCAAACGTTTGATGTTCAATTGAGTCTCTGAACGAAGTTCACCTTCGATGGTGAAAGCGGAAACCGCCTCACGGATTTTTCCTATCTCATCATCGTTCCAATCGGAAACTTTGGTATCCTCACTTACTTGGGCTTTTGCCAAAATCTCTTGTGCTCTACTTTTACCAATTCCGTAAATGTAGGTAAGTGAAATTACTCCGCGCTTTTGTTTAGGTATATCTACACCTGCAATTCTTGCCATAATTACCCTTGTCTTTGTTTAAATCTAGGATTCTTTTTGTTGATCACGTACAATCTGCCTTTTCTGCGAACTATTTTGCATTCGGCACTACGCTTCTTTATTGATGCTCTTACTTTCATCGCTTTAGTATCTGTAAGTAATTCTTGCTTTTGTTAAATCGTATGGACTCATTTCCAACTTTACTTTATCTCCAGGGAGTAATTTGATATAGTGCATACGCATCTTCCCAGAAATGTGAGCTGTTACCACGTGTCCATTCTCTAATTCCACTCGGAACATAGCATTTGACAATGCCTCTATAATTGTTCCGTCTTGTTCTATTGCTGGCTGTTTTGCCATTGTTTATGCTACTTTTCTATTTTTTCCGGTTTTCATCAAACCATCATAATGTCTATTCAACAAGTATGAATTGACTTGCTGTACCGTATCAATGGCAACACCCACCATAATCAATAGTGATGTTCCACCATAAAACAGTGCCCAACCGGCCTGCACATCCATAAGTTTTACTACTACTGCAGGTAAAACCGCCAACAAGGCCAAGAAAACAGAACCAGGCAATGTGATCAGGGACATGATCTTGTCCAAGTAATCACCGGTTTCCTTTCCTGGACGTATGCCAGGAATAAAACCACCACTTCTTTTTAAATCATCTGCCATCTTGTTCGTAGGAACAGTAATGGCCGTGTAGAAGTAAGTGAATATTATAATCAATACTGCAAACAAGATGTTGTAAGCCAAGCCGAAGATATCCGCGAATTGAACTTCCATCCATTGCCCTGCTGCTGTATCATTGAATGTTCTTCCCAACAAACTTGGTGCAAACATGATTGCTTGTGCAAAGATGATTGGCATTACACCAGAAGCGTTCAACTTCAATGGGATGTATTGCCTAGACCCCATTACATTTTTTTCATAACCACCTGAAGCTGTCCTTCGAGCATATTGAACTGGTATCTGACGCACGGCCATCACCAATAATACACTAGCCAAGATTACCAAGAACCAGATAATCACCTCAATCAACATGAACATGATACCTCCTGTATTGTTGGTAGTTCGAGAAACAAATTCCTGAACAAAAGATTGTGGCATTGTTGCGATAATCCCAATCATAATCAATAAGGAAATACCATTACCAATACCTTTATCTGTAATCTTCTCACCTAGCCACATTGCGAAAACACAACCGGTAACCAAAATTATTACAGCTGGAATAATAAAATCCAATCCTTTACCCAATACAAAGGCACTATCCGGTACTCCCAAAGCTCCCAATCCAAATAAATAAGCAGGGGCTTGAACAATACAAATAGCAATGGTCAACCATCTTGTGATCTGGTTGATGGTCTTTCTACCACTTTCTCCTTCTTTCTGCAATTTTTGCAAGTAAGGTATCGCAATACCCATTAGCTGCACAACAATGGAAGCAGAGATATAAGGCATAATACCTAGTGCAAACACCGATGCATTTGCGAAGGCACCACCTGTAAAAGCATTAAGAATTCCCAAAATACCATTTTCAGTATTTGAGGTTAATTGTGCCAATTGGGAAGTATCAATACCTGGAAGCACAACTTGTGCACCAAAACGGTAAACCAAAAGCAAGCCAAGGGTAACAAGAATTCGTTGCCTTAGCTCTTCAATTTTCCAAATATTTGATATGGTCTCAATAAATTTCTTCATGCTTCTTTATCCTTATAAATTTATAGCCTCGCCTCCTGCCGCTTCGATAGCTGCTTTTGCGGAAGCCGTAAATTTATGTACTGATACTTTTAAGGAGGCTTTTAATTCGCCATTCCCTAAAATCTTTACCAAGTCGTTTTTATGCGCTAGTCTGTTTTCAATCAAAGTTTCCAAAGTAACCTCTTTCTTAACGATTCCTTTGTCTACCAATTCTTGAAGTTTGTTCAGATTAACACCTTGGTATTCCTTTCGGTTGATGTTCTTGAAACCAAACTTAGGTACACGTCGTTGTAAAGGCATTTGACCACCTTCAAATCCAAGTTTCTTTGAATATCCAGATCTGGATTTGGCACCTTTATGTCCACGTGTGGAAGTACCGCCTTTTCCAGAACCTTCTCCTCTACCTACACGTTTTCCTTCTTTTTGAACAGCACCTTCTGCTGGTTTAAGATTATGTAATTCCATGTAATCTTATTTTTATGCTTCCTCAGTGGAAACCAAGTGTTTTACTTTATTGATCATTCCAAGGATATTGGGCGTTGCATCGTGTTCAACAACCTGTCCAATTTTACGTAGACCTAGTGCCTCTAAAGTACGCTTTTGCGTTTGTGTTCTTTTGATGGCGCTTTTTAACTGTTTTACTTTAATCTTTGACATAATACCCTCTATTTATCCCTTAAAGACTTTTTCTAAGGAAATTCCTCTTTGTTTTGCTACCGTCCGTGCTCCTCTTAATTGCAACAAAGCATCAAAAGTAGCCTTTACAACATTATGAGGATTGGAAGAACCTTGTGATTTTGACAATACATCATGAACACCTACGGCTTCCAATACCGCTCTTACCGCACCACCCGCAATAACTCCGGTACCATGAGAAGCTGGTTGAATGTAAACTCTAGCTCCACCATATTTTCCTTTTTGCTCGTGTGGAAGTGTTCCGTTATTCAATGGAATACGAACCAAATTCTTTTTGGCATCCTCTATTGCTTTGGCAATAGCCGTTGCAACTTCCTTGGATTTACCCAAACCATGACCAACTACTCCATTTTCGTCTCCAACAACAACAATTGCTGAGAATCCAAATGCTCTACCACCTTTGGTAACTTTTGTAACCCTTTGGACTCCAACCAAACGATCTTTCAACTCCAGTCCACCTGGCTTAACTACTTCTACGTTTTTGTATTTCTGGTACATAGTTTATTAGAATTTAAGTCCTGCTTCCCTAGCGCCTTCCGCCAATGATTTTACTCGTCCGTGGTAAAGGTTACCTCCTCGATCAAAAGCTACAGCTTCCACACCAAGTTTTTTGGCTTTTTCGGCGATTGTTTTACCTACCAAGGCCGCTACTTCGGATTTTGTTCCTTTAGCATCGACATCTTTATCTCTTGAAGAGGCAGCAGCTAAAGTAACACCTTTATTATCATCAATTAATTGAGCGTAAATTTCCTTGTTGCTTCTGAAAACAGAGAGTCTTGGTCTCGCTTCAGTACCGGAAGAAACCTTTCTGATTCTTCTTCTGATACGCAATCTTCTTTCAGTCTTAGATAATCCCATAGTCTTACTAATTATGCTGATTTACCTGCTTTTCTTCTTAATTGTTCACCTACAAACTTAACCCCTTTACCTTTGTAAGGTTCTGGCTTACGGAAGCCTCGGATCTTGGCAGCAACCTGTCCTACCAATTGTTTGTCATGAGACGTTAATTTCACGATTGGGTTCTTACCCTTTTCAGAAATCGTCTCGATTTTTACTTCTGGAGCAATATCCAACACAATGTTGTGTGAGAATCCAAGAGCCAAATCCAATTTTTGTCCTTGGTTGCTCGCTCTATATCCTACCCCAACCAATTCCAATTCCTTGGTCCATCCTTTGGAAACACCTTCGGTCATATTGGCAATAAGGGCACGGTAAAGTCCATGTTTGGCTTTGTGCTCTTTGGAATCAGAAGGACGGCTCAACTGAACACTACCTTCCTCAACTTTAACTTCAATACCAGAAAATTCTTGGGACAATTCTCCCAGTTTACCCTTTACGGTAACTACATTCTCGTTCACCTCTACAGTGACACCTTCTGGAATTGTAATTGGATTGTTACCTATTCTAGACATTTTTCTTTTCTTTTCTCAATTAATAAACGTAGCACAATACTTCGCCACCTACGTTTTCTTGTTTGGCTTGCTTGCTTGTCATTACGCCATGCGAAGTTGATACAATAGCAATTCCCAAACCGTTAAGAACTCTTGGAAGCTCCTCTGAACCTGCATATTTACGCAAACCAGGTTTACTTACTCTTTGTAATTTTTTGATAACAGGCTCTTTGGTAAACTTATCATACTTCAAAGCAATCTTGATATTACCTTGCGTACTGTTTTCCTCAAATTTGTAGCTCAAGATATAGCCTTGATCAAACAAAATTTTTGTCATCTGTCTCTTAAGATTGGAAGCAGGAATATCCACTACCCTATGACCTGCCCTACTGGCATTTCTAATTCTGGTCAAATAATCTGAAATTGGATCTGTAAGCATTTCTCTTCTTTATCTGTTTACCAACTTGCCTTTTTAACACCTGGAATCAAGCCTTGATTGGCCATTTCCCTGAACGTAACCCTAGAGATTCCAAAGGTTCTCATGTAACCTCTTGGTCTACCGGTCAGTTTACATCTGTTTCGCATACGTACCGGAGATGCGTTCTTTGGAAGCTTTTGCAAAGCCTCGTAATCACCAGCTTCTTTCAAAGCCTTTCTTTTTTCTGCATACTTTGCAACCATCTTCGCCCTTTTTCTCTCACGGGCTTTCATTGATTCCTTAGCCATACTAGTTCTTTTTAAAGGGTACTCCCAATTCGGTTAACAATGATTTTGCTTCTTTATCTGTTTCAGCAGAAGTAACGAATGTGATATCCATACCATTAATTCTGTTGATTTTATCGATGTTGATTTCTGGAAAAATGATTTGTTCCGTAACACCAAGGTTGTAATTTCCTCTACCATCAAAACCAGTAGCTTTTACACCTTGAAAATCACGTACCCTTGGAAGGGCAGAAGTAATCAATCTATCCAAAAACTCGTACATACGCTCACCTCTTAAGGTAACCTTAGCGCCGATTGGCATTCCCTTTCTTAGTTTAAAGGATGCAACGTCTTTTTTGGAAAGCGTTGCAACTGCCTTCTGACCTGTAATGTTGGACAATTCCTCCACAGCATGGTCTATCAGTTTCTTGTCAGATACAGCAGCACCAACACCACGGCTTACAACGATTTTCTCCAATTTAGGAACCTGCATTACATTCTGGTACCCAAATTCCTCAGAAAGCGCCTTTACTACGCGCTCTTTGTATTCTTGCTTTAATCTTGGAATGTAGCTCATAACTAGATTACTTCATTGGATTTCTTGGCAAACCTAACTTTCTTCCCATCTCTAACTTCGTAACCTACTCTTGTAGTTTCACCTGATTTTGGATCAATCAACGAAAGATTGGAGATATGGATAGGAGCCTCCTTTTTCACTATTCCTCCTTGAGGATTATTTGCACTTGGCTTTTCGTGTTTGGAAACCATATTGACGCCTTCCACGATGGCCTTGTTCTTTTCACGGTCTACTTTTAGTACCTTACCTTCTGTACCTTTATGGTCTCCTGTAATGACTCTTACGGTATCCCCTGTTTTAATTTTCAACTTCATCTTACTGATATTTCTATTAAAGCACCTCTGGAGCTAGTGAAACAATCTTCATGAATTGCTTGTCTCTAAGTTCTCTTGCCACTGGACCGAAAACCCTTGTTCCTCGCATTTCGCCTGTTGGATTCAATAGAACACAAGCATTGTCGTCAAAACGGATGTAAGAACCGTCTGGTCTTCTTACTTCCTTTTTAGTTCTAACTACAACCGCTGTTGAAACCGAACCTTTCTTTACCGTTCCGTTGGGAGTAGCTTCCTTTACAGTAACTACAATCTTATCACCCACAGAAGCGTATCTTCTTTTAGTTCCTCCTAGTACACGGATGGTCAAAACTTCCTTTGCACCTGTGTTATCCGCAACCTTTAATCTTGATTCTTGCTGTAACATAATTATTTAGCTCTTTCAAGGATTTCAACCAATCTCCAACATTTTGTCTTACTCAATGGTCGGGTTTCCATAATTTTAACGGTATCACCTTCGTTGCAATCATTCTTTTCATCATGCGCAACGTATTTTTTGGTCTTCAAAACGAATTTACCGTACATAGGGTGCTTTACTCGTTTTACCTCAGAAACTACAATGGATTTCTCCATTTTGTTGCTGGTAACAACGCCTATTCTTTCTTTTCTTAAATTTCTTTTATCTTCCATAAGGCAAAACCGATTATTGTAATTCCCTTTTAGTTAATTCAGTTGCAAGTCTTGCTACCGTCCTTCTTGTTTTCCTAATCTGCATAGGGTTTTCCAACGGAGTAACGGCATGTGCCATCTTAAGATCAGCGTGCTGCTTTTTAAGGTCAGCCAACTTTTCTTTTAGCTCTTCAATTGAAAGTTCTTTTATTTCTGATTGTTTCATCTTTCGTTCCAATTAAAAATTAAGCGGAGTAATCCCTAGCTACGATAAACTTGGTTTTCACTGGAAGTTTCTGCGCAGCAAGTCGCAACGCTTCCTTGGCAATATCCATAGGTACACCGGCAACTTCGAACATGATTCTTCCTGGCTTAACAACGGCCACCCAATATTCTGGAGCACCTTTACCTTTACCCATACGAACCTCAAGAGGTTTCTTGGTGATAGGCTTGTCTGGGAAAATCTTGATCCACAATTGACCTTGCCTTTTCATATACCTTGTCGCAGCAATACGAGCAGCCTCTATTTGACGGGAGGTAATGAAGTGGGAATCCAAGGATTTGATACCGAACATTCCATTGGAAAGCTGGTGCCCTCTTTGTGAGTTCCCTTTCATACGCCCCTTCTGGGCTTTACGAAATTTCGTTCTTTTTGGCTGTAACATCTTACCTTTACTTTATCTAATTACTTTCTACGGCGCTGTGGTTTCTTACCATCTTGCTTACCGCCTTTACCTTGACTCTTGGACAATCCTACCAATGGGGAAAGTTCTCTCTTACCATAAACCTCACCTTTCATGATCCAAACTTTGATACCCAATCTTCCGTAAGTTGTATGCGCTTCAACCAAAGCATAATCAACATCTGCACGGAACGTAGATAATGGAATTCTTCCTTCTTTGTAAGATTCTGAACGTGCCATTTCCGCACCGTTCAAACGTCCTGAAATCTGAATCTTGATACCTTCGGCATTCATACGAATTGCAGCGGCAATAGCCATCTTGATTGCTCTTCTGTATGAAATCCTGCTTTCTATCTGTCTTGCAACACTTGCAGCAACCAAATTGGCATCCAATTCAGGTCTCTTGATTTCATGAATATTGATCTGAACCTCTTTATTGGTGATCTTCTTAAGTTCTTCCTTTAGCTTATCTACCTCTTGCCCACCTTTACCGATAATGATACCAGGTCTTGCAGTGGTAATGGTTATAGTGATCAACTTTAAGGTTCTTTCGATAATTACCCTTGACACACTTGCTTTTGCCAAACGCGCATGGATATATTTTCTGATCTTATCATCCTCAGCCAGCTTATCGCCGTAATCGTTACCTCCATACCAGTTGGATTCCCATCCTCTGATAATTCCCAAACGATTTCCTATCGGATTGGTCTTCTGTCCCATATTATACTCTAGCTTTGAACGTTGTTATTGGATTCCAAGATCATGGTAACATGGTTGGAACGTTTTCTAATTCTATGTGCTCTACCCTGAGGAGCTGGACGTAAACGCTTTAACATAGTTCCTCCATCTACACGGATTTCCTTGATGTATAGATCAGCATCCTCAATACTTGCATCCTCATTTTTAGCTTCCCAATTAGCAATTGCTGAAAGCAAAAGCTTTTCCAATTTTCTAGAAGCTTCTTTTGGGTTGAATCTCAAAATAGCCAATGCCATCTCAATTTGCTTACCTCTTACCAAGTCAGCTACCAAACGCATCTTTCTCGGTGAAGTAGGGCAATTGTTCAACTTGGCAATTGCAAGCTGCTTTTTCTCTTCCTTTAACCTTTCGGCCATTTGTCTTTTACGAACTCCCATAGCTTACTTACTTTTTACCTTTGTTTTTAGCTCCCGCATGACCTCTAAAAGATCTTGTAGGTGAAAATTCCCCAAGTTTGTGACCTACCATGTTTTCAGTAACGTACACAGGAACAAATTGTCTTCCATTATGTACTGCTATGGTTTGTCCTACGAAATCCGGAGTTATCATTGAGGCTCTTGACCATGTTTTGATAACCGTTTTCTTACCTGACTCTATATTGTTCTGGACTTTCTTTTCCAGACTATGATGAACGTAAGGTCCTTTTTTTAATGAACGTGCCATTTACTTTGCTTTTATTTCTTTCTACGTTCTATGATATATCTATTGGTGTCTTTAGTCTTAGAACGGGTTCTAAATCCTTTTGCAGGGATTCCGTTCTTAGATCTTGGGTGACCTCCAGAAGCCCTACCTTCACCACCACCCATTGGGTGATCAACAGGGTTCATTGCTACTGGTCTTGTTCTAGGTCTTCTACCCAACCATCTGCTTCTACCCGCTTTACCGGATACCAACAATTGGTGATCAGAATTAGACACAGCACCGATAGTCGCCAAACAATTTGCCAAAATCATTCTGGTTTCACCAGATGGCAATTTGATAGTAACAAATTTTCCATCCTTCGCCATTAATTGAGCAAATGTTCCAGCACTACGTGCCATAACAGCACCTTGACCTGGTCTTAGTTCTATACAAGAGATAATGGTACCCAATGGAATCTCACTTAACGGAAGTGCATTTCCAATTTCTGGAGCAGCTTTGGATCCAGAAGAAATTTTCTGACCTACCTGCAACCCATTTTGAGCAACCACATATCTTTTTTCACCATCCTTGTATTCAACAAGTGCGATGAATGCAGTTCTGTTTGGATCGTACTGAATAGAAACAACAGTAGCATCAACTCCCTGCTTGTCTCTTTTGAAATCGATAATACGATACCTTCTTTTATGACCACCACCTCTGTGACGGATGGTCATTTTTCCTTGACTATTCCTACCACCTGTCTTTTTTAACGGAGCAAGCAAGCTTTTCTCCGGCTTATCAGTAGTAATCGCGTCAAATCCGTTTACTACTCTAAAACGCTGACCAGGGGTTATCGGTTTTAATTTTCTAACTGACATCTCTTGTCTTTATAGATTACTGTAAAAATCAATGATATCACCTTCCGCAACATCAACAATTGCCTTTTTCAAAGCATTTGTTTTTCCATGTTGGATTCCTGTTTTGGTATAGCGACTCTTTCGATTTGGACCATAATTCATGGTACGAACCTTCTCCACAGAAACACCATAAGTTTCCTCAACAGCCTCCTTGATCTGAAGCTTGTTTGCTGAAGGATCAACATAAAAACCATAACGATTGAAAAGCTCGCTATCTGCGGTCATTTTTTCCGTTATGATTGGTTTTATCAACACACTCATGATATTCTTATTTCTTAAAGTTCGATTCTATTCCTTCCAAAGCACTTTCAGTAAATACCACATTGTTAGCATTAACAATCTTGTAAGTATTTAATTCTGAGCTAGTTATAACTTCAGAACGCTCCAAATTGCGCGACGACAAATATACATTATTATTCGCGTCACCCAACACAATCAAAGACTTTTTGCTTTCAATACCCAAGGAGGATAAAATAGCTTTGAAATCTTTGGTCTTTGGTGCTTCAAATGAGAAGTCTTCAACAACCGTGATTGCCTTTTCATTTGACTTGATTGTCAATGCAGACTTTCTAGCCAAACGCTTCACATTTTTATTCAATTTCTGTTGGTAATCCCTTACTCTTGGACCAAATATTCTACCACCTCCTCTGAAAACAGGGGATTTGATACTACCAGCCCTTGCCGTACCAGTACCTTTTTGCTTCTTGATCTTACGGGTACTACCTGCAATCTCTCCTCGCTCTTTGGCTTTATGGTTACCTTGTCTTTGGTGTGCCAAATATTGCTTAACATCCAAATAAATGGCATGCTCACTTGGCTCAATACCGAAAACCTCCTTGGAAAGCTCTACTTTCCTACCGGTTTCTTTTCCTTTGATATCTAAAACTGCAACCTTCATTACTTCTCAATTGTTACGTAAGCATTTTTGTGACCTGGAACAGCACCTTTCACTACGATAAGGTTTTTTTCGGGAACCACTTTCAACACTTTCAAGTTTTGAACTGTAACTCTATCGCCACCCATTCTACCAGCCATTTTCATCCCTTTGAATACTCTCGCAGGATAAGAAGCTGCACCAATAGAACCAGGAGCTCTCAATCTGTTATGCTGACCATGGGTTGCTTGACCAACACCGCCAAAGCCATGCCTTTTAACAACACCTTGGAAACCTTTTCCTTTGGAAGTTCCAACAACGTCAACAAATTCACCTTCAACAAAAAGGTCGGCACCTACGGTGTCTCCTAATTTGTATTCACCTTCAAAATCACGGAACTCAACGACTTTCTTTTTAGGAGAAGCACCTGCTTTCTTAGCATGGCCCAATTCGGCCTTGTTTGCACGTCTTTCTGCCTTGTCATCGAAACCTAGTTGAAGGGCACTGTACCCGTCTACCTCTTCGGTTCTGACTTGGGTAACCACGCACGGCCCTGCTTCAATAACAGTACATGGAATGTTCTTTCCATTCTCGTCAAAGATGCTGGTCATACCGATTTTTCTACCTATTAACCCAGACATATATTAATTATTAATTGTTCTTGTTTTACTATGCCAATTCCTTGGCAAAAAAATTGGGTCAAGAAAAAAGATTCTGTGACCCAGATATTTTTCTTTTCCCGTTTTTCCTTCGCACGCAGCTCAGGACATGTTCACCTTTCTCTCAAAAGGCGTGCAAATCTACACTTTTATTTCGACTTCTACACCACTTGGGAGCTCTAATTTCATTAAAGCATCAATGGTTTTTGAAGAAGAGCTGTAAATATCCAACAATCTCTTGTAGGAACTTAGCTGAAATTGCTCTCGCGATTTCTTGTTCACGTGTGGTGAACGCAAAACTGTAAATATCTTTTTGTGCGTTGGCAACGGTATTGGACCTGTTACTACAGCACCTGTCGTTTTTACGGTCTTAACAATCTTTTCAGCAGATTTATCCACCAAATTGTGATCGTAAGATTTAAGTTTTATTCTAATTTTTTGACTCATCTTGCTGAAAAATTAAGCGGTTACTCCTTTTACTGATTTAATCACTTCCTCTGCAATATTGGATGGTGTTTCTGCATAATGTGAAAACTCCATAGTGGAAGTAGCTCTACCAGAAGACAATGTTCTCAAAGAAGTTACATATCCGAACATTTCGGATAGTGGCACTTCACCTTTAACTACTTTGGAACCAGCCCTATCGCTCATATCGCTAATAGTTCCTCTACGTCTGTTAAGGTCACCAACAATATCTCCCATGTTTTCTTCAGGTGTCAACACCTCAATCTTCATGATAGGTTCCATCAATACGGATTTTGCAGCCTTAGCAGCAGCTTTGTATCCCATTTTTGCCGCTAATTCGAAAGATAAGGAATCGGAATCCACAGGGTGGAATGAACCATCCTTTAAAGTAACTTTCATGCTATCCATCTCAAATCCAGCTAAAGGACCATTCTTCATAGCTTCCTTGAATCCTTTTTCAACAGATGGGATATACTCCTTAGGAATATTACCTCCTTTGATCAAGTTAACAAATTCCAAACCTTCAGTTTCTTCACCTGCCGGCTCCATTGTAAATACAATATCCGCAAACTTACCACGACCACCAGACTGTTTCTTGTAAACTTCCCTATGATCAGCAGCTTGTGTAATAGCTTCTTTGTATTCAACCTGTGGTTGACCTTGATTTACCTCTACTTTGAACTCACGTCTCAAACGATCAACGATAATGTCCAAATGCAACTCTCCCATACCAGAAATTATGGTCTGACCTGAAGCTTCATCTGTCTTTACCTGGAACGTTGGATCCTCTTCAGCGAGTTTCGCCAAAGACATTCCCAATTTATCCACATCCGCCTTAGTTTTAGGCTCAACCGCGATACCAATTACGGGATCAGGGAAATCCATACTTTCAAGAACGATTGGATGTTTTTCTGAAGACATAGTATCCCCAGTTTTGATATCCTTAAATCCAACGGCAGCTCCAATATCACCAGCTTCGATATACTCGATTGCATTTTGCTTATTGGAGTGCATCTGATAGATACGAGAAATACGCTCTTTCTTACCAGATCTATTATTCAAAATATAAGACCCAGCATCCAAACGACCTGAATATGCTCTAAAGAATGCCAAACGACCAACAAATGGATCAGTTGCAATCTTAAATGCTAAAGCAGAAAATGGTTCTTTTGGATCTGGCTTTCTTGTAATCTCGTTACCTGTGTTTGGATCAGTACCTACTATATCATCCTTATCTAAGGGTGAAGGCAAGTAACGACAAACGGCATCCAACAAAAATTGAACTCCTTTGTTTTTGAATGAGGAACCACAAACCATAGGTATAATAGCTCTATCCATAACCGCAGCTCTCAATGCAGCATGAACTTCTTCTTCCGTGATGGAATCTTCATCTTCGAAGAATTTTTCCATCAACTCCTCGTCATATTCCGCCACTGCTTCAATCAAGGCAGCTCTATACTCCTTAACTTCAGCTTTCATATCTTCTGGAATGTCGATAACATCAAAGGTAGAACCAAAGTTCTCATCATGCCATACTATTGCTCTGTTTTTGGCAAGATCAACAATACCCTTGAAGTCAGCCTCTTCGCCAATTGGCAAAACAATCGGAACTGCATTTGAACCCAACATTTCCTTAACCTGCTTACAAACCATAAGGAAGTTGGAACCTTGACGGTCCATTTTGTTAACGAAACCAATTCTTGGCACTTTATAGTTGTCGGCCAATCTCCAGTTAGTTTCAGACTGAGGTTCTACACCATCAACCGCACTAAACAAGAAAACCAAACCATCCAAAACACGAAGCGAACGGTTTACTTCAACCGTAAAATCAACGTGTCCCGGAGTATCTATAATATTAAAGTGGTACCCTTTGGCATCAGCAGTTGGCTTTCCATTTTCAGTAGGAAACTGCCATGTACATGTAGTAGCAGCAGAAGTAATGGTAATTCCACGCTCTTGCTCCTGCTCCATCCAGTCCATGGTTGCCGCACCATCGTGCACTTCACCAATTTTATGACTTACACCAGTATAAAAAAGAATACGCTCTGTAGTTGTGGTTTTTCCAGCATCAATGTGTGCTGCAATTCCAATATTCCTTGTGAATTTTAAATCTCTTGACATTGTATTGACTAGAATCTAAAGTGTGAGAATGCTTTATTGGCTTCAGCCATTTTATGAGTATCCACTCTTTTCTTAACAGCAGCACCTTCTTCTTTTGCAGCAGCCAAGACTTCAGCTGCCAATTTTTGCGCCATGGATTTCTCGTTACGCTTTCTTGCATAACTGATTAACCATTTCATAGCCGTAGAAATCTTACGATCTGGACGGATCTGCATAGGAATCTGGAATGTAGCACCACCCACTCTTCTACTTCTTACTTCAACGTGTGGCATTACATTGGAAAGTGCATCTTTCCACAACTCCAAAGCAGTCTTCTCTTCGTCTTGGTTCTTTTCTTCTACAATATCAATTGCATCATAAAAAACCTTGAAGGCAACGGATTTTTTTCCGTCCCACATCATCATGTTCACAAAGCGAGTTACCAGCTGGTCATTAAACCTTGGGTCTGGCAACAACGGTCTTTTTTTCGCCTGTCTTTTTCTCATCGCTTCTTATTTTTTAGGACGTTTAGCTCCGTATTTTGATCTACGCTGCGTTCTACCTGCTACCCCTGCGGTATCTAATGCACCACGAACAATGTGGTAACGTACACCGGGTAAATCCTTAACTCTTCCACCTCTAACCAATACTATCGAGTGCTCTTGGAGGTTGTGACCTTCACCAGGGATGTATGCGTTAACTTCTTTACCATTGGTCAACCTTACCCTTGCCACTTTACGCATGGCTGAGTTTGGTTTTTTAGGCGTAGTAGTATAAACACGCGTACAAACCCCTCGTCTTTGAGGACACGAATCCAAAGCAGCCGATTTACTCTTCTTGGTAATGGTGACTCTTCCTTTTCGTACTAATTGTGAAATTGTTGGCATTAAAATTTCTTTTAAAAATCAAAACAACCCTCGTTTTGAGGGCTGCAAATGTAGTGATATTTCATTATAATTCAAATCCAAGCAGATTAAATTTCCAGTCAAACCTGAAAATCAAAATCTTAGTATCGTATAAGAAGTGATTTTAAGACCGAAAAGAAAGCGCGAAAACCTCATGAAACTTACAAATCACCAGCATAGGCCACTAATTCAATCAATCCGGATTTAGATTTCAAATCTAACTTTTTGGTCTTGATATAACTTTTGATATTTGGACGTAAGTCCGCATCAAACAACCCAATTACTTCATTTTTCTTAGAGGGAATATATTTTGGTGCGGCACGATTGACTATTAAGTAGAAATTAATTTCATCCACAAATCTATGGGGAAATGATACCGCATGGGATGTTTTAGCCTGTTTCCCTTCTTTAAATCTTTTTGATTTTTGTTCCATTAATTGAAAAGCACCGACAGTAGAGATTGGAGTAAGATAAATCGTCGATTGTTCTCCTTTTTTTCCAACTACCTTAAAATAGGTGTATTTCTTTCCATCTAATTCACAAGCAATAGCAACATCTTTGAATAGTGCCAGTGTTTTTTCACCACCTTCATCCGAACTTTTTATTTCAAACTCATCATTAAAGGCATTGTAACGCGCAAAAACTTTGCGGGCTTCGATACCCTCAAAGCTTATAGTTGCCGGTCTAAACTTGTCATTATAATAAATGGACCCTTCAATATCCTCTAATCCAATTGGCCTGTCAATTCCTAATGCTGCAAACCTGTCCCGCATTTGATTATAGAAATTTTCAGAAGCTGGGTTATTGCCAAAATCAGGGCCAATTCCCTGCAATCCTTTTTCATATAGATTTATCACCCCTGGCTGTACGTTAACTTTTTGTTGCGCGCACAACATTGTGTTTAATACCAAAAAAAACAATGTTAAAATTTTAACTGACATGCCCTCATATATATTAAGGTATAATTTACAAAAAACATATCAGATCTAGCCAACTGATCCCATACAATAGGTTCTGTTTGTTTTAAAAGCGCATAAAAACGTGGATTCCTTATAAACACAACACTTTCAAGAAGAAATTAAGCAATATATAACGCAATTTTCAAAAGACAAATATTGATGTTTAATCATTTTTTACCCCCTCACATTGTGAACACCATAATTATCCCTCTGAATTTTGATGGCTTTGCATTTGTAAACTTAAGCTTAAAATTTTAGTACAATTAGTTTGGATTATTAACATGAAATTATGATTTTAGCGGCTAGCTAATTCAAATAATTTTAAAATGAGAACAAAACTTAATGGATTGTTAACGCTGTTATTGGCGTTTGTTGTGCATGTTTCTTTTGCACAAGACAAGACGATTACAGGTACTGTTACGGACGCCGATGGGCTGCCGCTGCCTGGGGTCAACATTGTCGTTGAAGGTACCACTACGGGTACCCAAACAGATTTTGACGGTAACTATGCTATCAGTGCCAGTCAAGGTCAAGCACTTCTTTTCAGTTACATTGGACAGAGAGATGCCAGAAGGGAAGTTGGCGCAAGTGATGTGATCAACGTCCAAATGGAGGAAGATGCACAGGCACTCGAGGAAGTTGTTGTGACTGCCCTTGGTATCAAAAGGGAGAAACAAGCATTGGGTTACGCCGTTACCGAGGTAGGTAGCGAGGACCTGGAGCAACGACCAGATGGTGATGTCGCCAGGGTACTTCAAGGTAAGGCCGCAGGTGTACAGATCACCAACCAGAGTGGTCTTTCCGGTTCCGGTACAAACGTGATCATCCGGGGTCTTTCCACGTTCAGCTCTAGCAACCAGGCATTGTTCATCGTGGACGGTGTGCCGTTCAGTACGGACACCAACTCACAGGGTAGACAGGGCGACCGTCAGGATTTCATCAATGGTAACAACGGTTCCAGTAGGTTCCTTGACCTTGATCCCAACAGTATCGAGAGCGTGAACGTCCTTAGGGGTCTTGCAGCTGCTACCTTATATGGTTCACAAGGTCGTAACGGGGTCATCCTCATTACCACCAAAGGTGGATCCACGGGTGCAGCCGGTCCAAAGAAGACAGAAGTTACAGTAAATTCTTCGGTTTTCTTCAACGAGATCGCCTCTACACCAGATTACCAGAACGAATATGGTAACGGTTTCGACCAGTCCTTCGGATGGTTCTTCTCCAACTGGGGCCCAAGCTTCAGAAGGGAAGGAGCTTCAGGTTGGGGCGCACAGTCTGCAATCGATGATCAAGGGACATTGGCCCACCCATACTCCACTTCAACTGCAGCCATCCAGGCCGCTTTCCCGGAGTTCCAAGGGGCACGTTACGATTGGAGACCATATGACAGTGTGGGACGCTTCTTCAAAAGAGGTATTATCACAAACTCCTCCGTAAACGTTAGAGGTGCTTCCGATGATGGAAAAATAGGATACAACGTGAACTTCGGTCACTTGAAGGACAACGGTTTCACACCTGGAAATGGCGTTACTCGTAACACATTATCCGTTGGTGGTAGGGCGCAGTTGAGCAACAAGTTCACTGCCTCAGGTACTTTGAACTACGCAAGAACGAAGTTTACCTCTCCTCCGGTGGCATTAAGTCAAGGTAACGGATCTACAGGTACAGGTTCTTCCGTATTCGGTCACTTGTGGTTCACACCACGTAGTATCGATGTCCAGGGACTTCCGTTCCAGAACCCTATCGATGGAAGTAGCGTTTACTACAGACAGAATAACTCCATCCAGCACCCATTATGGACCGTAAATAACGCTGGATCTAATCAGGAAACAAATAGGGTATTCGGTCAAGCCTCTTTACAATATGATATCAATGATAACCTGAACTTGGTGTATCGCGCAGGTATCGATATCTATAGTGAGAACAACACCAACTACCAAAACAGAGGTGGTATCGGTGGTGGTGCTAGAACGGTTAGCGGTTTCTATGAAACATGGAACAACACCAACACCATTTGGGACCACAACTTCATCCTTAACGGTGACTTTGACATCACCGAAAAGATCGGGACCACGTTCAACGTTGGTGCCACTTCAAGAAGGGAGATCTTCGACCAAAACGGTGTGGCCAGTGATGGACAGCAGGTTTTCGACGTATTGAGACACTTCAACTTCTTGAACCAAAATGAGATACAGACATTTGTAGAGAGAAACCTTGTCGGTGTATACGGACAGGTGGATTTCGATTACGATAAATACCTATACTTGACCCTTGCAGGTCGTAACGATTGGGTATCGAACTTTACCACTGAAAACAGGGCACAGTTCTATCCATCGGCAAGTATCTCCTTCATCCCAACGGCCGCTATCGACGGCCTTAAGTCGGAGAACGTATTGAACTACTTGAAGATCCGTGCAGGTCTTGGGGTATCGGCGAATTTTGAGTCCTCCAATTATCCAGTCGCAAGTACATTGATATTGGATACACAGGATGTACAGGACGGAACCGGTGCCAACATCGTGACCAATGAAGTGGGTACAAGAACGGGTAACCCGAACTTGCAGCCGGAGACCTTGGAAGAGATCGAACTTGGTATCGAATCCAGATGGTGGGACGGACGTATCACACTGGATGCCTCCATCTACCAGAGAAAGACCAACGATCTTATCTTGGACAGACCATTGGATCCAGCCGCTGATCTTGGAACAAGGATCGTTGCCGTTAACATCGGTGAGATCGAGTCCGAAGGTATCGAGGCCGATTTGGGCGTCAACTGGTTCAGGGCAAAAGACCAAGGTGGTTTCAGCTGGAGAACGAACGTGAACTTCACCGCTTATGAAACGACCGTTACAGATTTAGGACAGGATACCGATCAGGTAGTCTACTCCGGTTTCTCAAACTTGGGTAACGCGGCCATCCAGGACGAGCCATTGGGCGTGTTCTTCGGTAGCCGTATCCTTAGGGATGCCAACGGGGACTTCGTTGTAGGTGCCGATGGTAACTACGTACAGGATCCAAACGATGGTATCATCGGTGATCCGAACCCGGACTGGGTAATGAACGTAAGGAACAACATCTCCTATAAGAACTTCAGCCTAGGGTTCCAGTGGAACTACACCCAAGGTGGTGACGTATACTCCAGTACCATCTCCACATTGATGGGTAGGGGGCTAATCACTGAGACTGTTGATCGTGAAGATACTTATGTACTTCCAGGGGTTGATGCCAATGGCAATACCAACAACCTGCAGATCAACAACTCCACCTTCTGGTTCTCCAATGTCCTTTTCGGACCAAGTGAACTACAGGTGTACGATGCCACAACGGTAAGACTTCAGGAGGCCTCATTGAGCTATTCCTTGCCAAGCAAGTTCTTGGACAAGACACCATTCGGGAACTTGACCTTCACGGTATCAGGGAACAACCTTTGGTACAGAGCGGTCAACACTCCCAAGGGTGCCAACTTCGATCCGAACACCTCAGGTCTTGGGGTATCCAACGGATTTGGTTTCGACTTCATCAACGGACCCAGTGCAAGAAGATACGGGCTTAGTGTAAAGGCAACATTCTAAGAATAAAAAATTTATAAAATAATGAAACGGATAACTAGAAATATTTTTACGGCATTCTTCGGAATGGCCCTTGTATTGGTTTCCTGTGAGACAACGGAATTGGACCTTACTGCAGATCCAAACTTCTTGACTCCAGAACAGTCTTCTCCTGATTTCCTATTGAATGCAGTTCAGGAAGACTTTGTGAGACAGTTCGAAGGGGATGCCGATAACGACCCTAACGATAACTGGGCATCGGGTGGTAACACTACCGGTGACGGTTTCAATGAACTTGGCATGGAGCTTACCCGTGTTGTTAACATGAGTGGTAGGAACTATGTGAGTGTATACCAAGGAAGTGACATGTCCGATGAATGGGACAATGCGTACAGGACTTTGGCAAACATCAGAACATTAGAGCCATTGGCTGAAGCCTCTGAATTGTTCACCCACTTGGGTATGGCCAACTTCTTTGAGGCCTACCTATTTGTGACCATGGTGGATTTCTTCGGGGATGTACCGTACTCCGAGGCTGCCATCGCAGATGACAACTTCAACCCGGTTGCGGATCCAGGTGCTTCAATCTATGATGCCGCATTGGCCTTGTTGGATCAGGCAATTGCCAATTTCAATGCTACGGAGTCTGCATTGCCACCGACTGACCTTTACTATGGAGGTGATGAGGACCAATGGATCAAGGCCTGTAATACCTTGAAGATGAAGATCTATTTACAACGTAGATTGGTGGACGCCAGCGCTGCGGCTAGCTTCAATGCTATCGTAGCTGGAGGTGACTACATCGATGCTACTGCTGATGATTTTCTATTCAGCTGGGGTGCAACCAGTGCTTCACAGCCTGATAACAGACACCCTCGTTACGGGATCAACTATACGGTTTCCGGTGGCGGTGATTACATGTCCAACTGGTTGATGAATCTAATGACTACATCAAATGACCCAAGAACACGTTACTACTTCTACCGTCAGACTACTGCGGTTCCAGGTGCGGAAATTCCACCAGATGAGGAAACTTTGAACTGTTCTTTGGAAGCACCACCACAGCACTATATTGACGGAGGTTATACATTCTGTTACCTTCCTAATGGATACTGGGGCCGTGATCACGGTGATGCGGATGGTATCCCACCAGATGGTCTTTTGAGAACTGTATATGGAACTTACCCGGTAGGTGGTAAATTCGATGATGATAGTTTTGAAGCCATTGGTTTAGTTGCTGGTGCAGCAGGTCTTGGAATCAGTAATTTATTGACAGCGTTCGATATAGACTTTAAAATCGCCGAGATGGCATTGGCCGCTAACGATGAGCCTGGTGCTAGAACTGCATTATTAGACGGTGTAACTAAATCAATTGCCAAGGTTCAAGCTTTTGCAGCTACAAGATTGGGGTCTGCAGATGGGTCGTTTGAACCTGATGCTGCTGCTGTTACTGCCTATATAGATGCAGTTGGTACCGCATATGATGCAGCTGATACTGCTGGTAAGTGGGACATTTTAGGTGAGCAGTTGTTCATCGCAAGTTTCGGGAATGGTGTGGAGCCTTACAACTTCTACAGAAGAACAGGTGCCCCAACTACTTTGCAGGCAAACTTGGAGCCAAATCCGGATGTTTTCGTTCGGTCTATGTACTATCCGACAAACTCGGTTAACAACAACTCTAGCATCAGCCAGAAAGCAAACCAACAACAACCAGTTTTCTGGGACAACAATGGTTCGGCTCCTGCTGCTAACTAATAACTGCATTGAAAACAAAATAAGAATTCATGAAAAATTTAAAATTATTTATAGCACTTGCTTTCGTCGCGCTTATGGCTTCTTGCTCTGAGGATGATAAGATTACCGTGCTAGTTCAGGATACTGTTGAGCGAGGTGCGGTTTTAAGGACTGTCTCGTTTGAGAGCACAACGTTCAATGTCTTTGATCCGGCCTCCATTTTCGGGGTGACCATCGAGGAGCAAGACCTATTGGATGGTGGATTATTGTCCAACATGGAAATCTATGTTGGCTTCGTAGACAATACGGATTCCAATGGAACGACCACTGCTGCCGAGACCTTGGTGAGCACCGTGGCTGCTTCTGAGTTCACCAATGGACCGAACAACCTGCCAAGGACCAGCTTTAGCGTGAGTCTTGGTGAGGCCCTTAGTGCCTTGGGTATCGTAAACGATCCTGCCAACGTAACAGGTGGTGACCAGATTGCCATTCGTTTGGTGGTGAACCTTACCGATGGTAGATCTTTTACCGATGTTGATGCTACTGGTAACGTTTCCGGTGGTTCCTTCTTCTCTTCTCCATATGCGTACAGAGCAGGGATCAACTGTATTCCAGTTGCTCCAGTGACCGGGGATTATGAGTTGACCATGGATGACAGCTATGGTGATGGATGGGATGGTGCATTTATTACCGTTACCATTGATGGAACAGCTACTGATTACACGGTATCCGTTGCTCAAGCGACGACCAATACCGAGACGATCAATGTTCCTGATGGAACTACAGATTTACTATGGGAATACACCCCAGGAAACTTTGAAGGTGAGCACTCTTTTGAGTTGATCGCGCCTACAGGTGAGACTGCTGCTGCTGGCGGCCCTGGCCCAACTCCTGGTGAGATTGTGTTGAACATCTGTAACTAGAGAAATGGAATAGGATCTTGATCCTATCACAATAGAAAGAGGCATCAATTGATGCCTCTTTTTTTTGATATATATTCTTCAATTTTCATATTTTCGATTTTGATTACCTTAGTCAAAAATTACTATGAAACATACGTTTAGACTTCTTATAGCGTCGCTGTTTTCTGTATTCTTATTATTGAATGCGTGCAACAATAACGATGACACCCCAGAACCAACAGATGATGACTCCATTGGGGAAACACCTACTGATGACGAACCTACGGATGATGGTCCAACGGACCCGCTGCCAGAAGATATCGCTGGTACAGTTGAGTTTTTTAATGAACCAAAAGTGGAAGATACCTATGTGCTGATAAATGACGCAGGTAATGACCGGGTCTACCTAATGGACAAAGATGCTGTAATTTTACATGAATGGGACTTGCCCTTCGGTATCGGAAACGATGTAGAACTTTTGGATGACGGTCGCCTATTGGGCATCATGAAAGCGGAAGCGCCGGATATTACCTATGGCGGACAAGGGGGAAAATTACAGTTTGTGAACCCTGATAGCTCGGTAGAATGGAATTTTGACTATTCATCTGAAGATTACATTACCCATCACGATGTGGAGCTCTTACCAAACGGCAATGTAATCACATTGGTATGGGAAAAACGTAGTCAAGAAGTTGCCGAACAGGCAGGATCCGTTTTAAGTGAGGCTATTTTTCCAGAAGCCATTATTGAAATCAACCCACTCACAGATGAAATTGTATGGGAATGGCACGCTTGGGACCATATCATACAGGATCATGATGATACCAAGGATAATTTTGGGGTATTAGCAGATAATCCTCGTTTGATAGACCTGAATTATGTTACAGATAAACAAGGTGATATCATGCATGCCAATGGCATCGAATATGACGAAGAAAATGATATCATTTACATCAGCGTAAACTTTTATCATGAGGTTTGGGTAATTGATCATAGCACAACCACGGAAGAAGCCGCTAGCCACACTGGGGGAAATTATGGTTTCGGTGGGGATTTGATCTATAGATTTGGTAATCCTGAAGTATATGACAATCCTATGGGGGAACGATTATTTTATAATAATCACCATCCGCGATTGTTGTCTGGTGAAGATCTTGGAAAATTTACAATCTATATGAACGGGGGCGATTTGAATCAATCCACAGCATATGAACTACTGCTACCAGACCCGCTATCTCTTGCAGCAAATACAAACAATGAACCTACCATTGCATGGAGCTTCACCGATGCAAACCTTTATGCACCTAGGGTGTCAGGTATGGTTAAATCCCCAAATGGGAACCGACTCATCACGGAGGGCGACTTTGGTGTATGGGAAGTTACTGAAGCAGGTGAAGTGGTATGGAAATTCGCAGGAGAAGGGTTTTTCTGGAGAGCTTATCATTACGAAAAAGACCATCCTGGTGTAGTTGAATTAGGTCTTTAACGGCCTATTGCTGTATTCCTAGGAATATTAACAATGCTTATCCTCATATTATAGTATATTCCCGTGCTAATTGCTAATTGCATGTCAAAAGCCTATACATCACTTTTAATTGCACTACTTGCCCTTAGTTGCGTATCTGAAAAAAAAGAAGATTCTGTCAACGAAGAATCCGTTATGGATTCGTCCACGAAAAAGATTTTCCAAAAATTGGAAAGTTCAAAAACTGGGATTGACTTCAACAACAGACTTACGCATGATGTGGCGACCATGGAAAATCTTTTTGATTATGATTACTTCTATAATGGTGCAGGCGTTGGTGTTGAAGACTTGAATAATGATGGTCTCCTAGATCTTGTGTTCTGCGGGAATCAAGTTGCCAATAAAATCTATATAAATACTGGCAATTTCACCTTTGAGGATGTCACGGATTCTTCAGGGATCAATTCAGGGAAAAACTGGTCCAATGGTGTAACTTTTGCAGACGTCAATAATGATGGTTGGATGGATATCTATTTCTCTCAAGGCGGACCAAAAAATCGTATTGAGCGAAAAAATCTATTGTTTATCAATCAAAAGGATGGCACCTTCACCGAACAAGCTGAGGAAATGGGCCTTGCCGATCAAGGAATCAGCACCCAGTCCGCTTTTTTCGATTTTGACAAGGATGGTGATTTGGATTGCATGGTAATGAATGAAAACGAATTGTATGGGTTTGATCCGATAAGCCTTCAGCGTTACCTAGATTCAAATCCTGAAAGCATTTATTACAATTCCTCCCATTTGTACCGAAATGATGGGGGTAAATTTGTGGACATCACCCGCTCCGCTGGACTTGAAAAACCAATTTTCGGCTTAGGTCTTTCCGTTTCTGACATTAACAATGATGGTTGGTTGGACATTTATTTGGCAAGTGATTACTATTTGCCGGATGTCATGTACATCAACAACAAAAACGGCACTTTTTCTGATCAAATCAAAAAAACCACAAATCAAATCTCCTTTTATGGGATGGGACTGGATATTGCTGATATCGACAACGATAACCTTCAAGACATCTTTGTACTTGATATGGCAGCCAATGACCATGTAAGATCAAAAACCTTGATGGCTTCCATGAGCACAAGCCGATTTGATTATTTGGTGAACAAAAGGGAATTCCAACATCAATACATGTACAATTCCTTGCAGCAGAATATTGGTGGATTAAAATTCAACAATATTTCCCAGCTATCTGGTGTTGCCAATACGGATTGGAGTTGGTCGGTACTCATGAACGATTTTGATCTGGATGGTCAAAAAGAAATTCACATTACCAATGGTTATAGGCGCTATGCATTAGATAACGACCTCCAGCGAAGAGTTTTTGAAGCTAGACAGAAATACGGGAACAATGTTCCTTTGGATGTAAAACAAAGTTTGTACGAATCCATGCCTTCAGAGCGCTTACCCAATATTTTGTACAAACAATCCTCCAAATTACAATTCAAAAATGTTTCAACTGAATGGGGTCTGGATGATTTTTCCTTTAGTAATGGCGCAATAAGCGCTGATTTGGACAATGATGGTGATTTAGACCTTGTTGTAAATAACATGGACGATAACGCATTCGTTTACCGTAACACAACTATTGAAGAAGGCAACGCCAATTATCTAAAAATTATTCCTAAGGGCAATAGCTCTGAAGTGTTCGCAAAAATCTATATCCATGTTGATGGGAAACCTCAAATGATGGAGGTTAAAAGAGTACGTGGATATCGGTCATCACAGGAAAATAATGCGCTCTTTGGAATAGGCAATGCCTCCAAAATTGATTCCATTCAAGTAGTTTGGGCCTCTGGAAAAATCGAAAAAAAGTTTGACGTAGCTGCGAATAGCACCTTGGAGTTCCATGAGAACGATGCCAAATCCACTAATAATCAGGTTATATCCAACAATCTGTTCCAAAAGTTGACCACTAGTGCATATGGACTAGATTATACCCATCAGGAAAACCCTTTTGATGATTTTGAAAAAGAGATCTTGTTACCCTACAAACAATCCAATTTAGGACCAATTGTATCCCAAGGGGATATTAATAATGACGGTTTGATGGATATCCATGTTGGAGGTGCAGCGGGCCAACCTGGAGCAGTGTTTATTCAAAATACAACGGGGTTCACAAAATTAGCCTCGCCTGCATTGGTTGCTGATGCAGCTTATGAGGACATGGAGTCCCTATTCTTTGATTTTGACGGGGACAAGGACCAAGATCTTTATATTGTTAGTGGTGGAAATGAATTTGCAGAATTTTCATCCTATCACACTGATCGTATTTACATTAATGACGGCCGCGGCAACCTTACCCGAATGGAGAGTGACGCCTTGGGTAAATATCCCAAAAATGGCAAATCCGTAGTTTTCTTGGATTTTGATAAGGATGGTGATAACGATTTGTTGATTGGAAATCGCGTATCTCCAGGAATGTATCCGAATCATCAACCATCTACCTTATTTGAAAATAGAAATGGGGAACTTATAGATGTAACCGACGCTGTTGTTCCGGATTTAGCGGATTTTGGCATCATAAACGATATACAGCTCACGGACGTAAACAATGACGGTCTGGATGATTTCATTGCTGTGGGAGAGTGGACAGGAATTGGTGTGTTTATTAATAAAAACGGTCGCTTTGAAAATATGGCCGCAGACGATCCAGTACTTCAACAAAAAGGATGGTGGTTCTCTGTCAATGAGACTGATGTCAACAATGATGGACTTAAAGATTATATACTAGGCAATGCGGGACTAAATATCAAATTTAAAGCCTCCAAAGAGAAACCCTTTAAAATTTTTGCAGCGGATTTTGATGAGAATGGTACAAATGATATTGTGTTGAGCAAGAAGTACAATGGCACCTATGTACCGGTAAGAGGTCGTGAATGTTCATCTCAACAAATGCCTTTTATAAAAGATAAATTTGGAACCTATAACGAATTTGCAAATGCCACATTGGTAGATATTTATGGTGAAAAATTGGAATCTTCTTATGAGCGGAGTGTTACCGAATTCAATTCCATTTTATTGATCAACAACGGCAATGATGCTTTTGAAAAGCATATTCTACCTACGGAAGTGCAAGCTTTCCCCCTACTCGATTGCGTTTTCATTGATATCAACAAGGACGGTTTTGAGGATGTCATTACTGCTGGAAACATTTATGAAACCGAGGTAGAAACACCGAGATTGGATGCAATATCAGGTTTAATCCTTATTTCAAACGGCAAGGATGGCTATTTTCCAATGTCACAGCATGAATCTGGATTGTACCTTGAAGGAAATGTAAAATCGTTAGAGTTGATTGAAGGTCCCAATAGTACTTATTTGATAAACACCACAAATAATGGCCCCTTAGGCATCCATAAGATTTCACCTAGCTATTAGAATCACTGCAATGAACAACCAGATATACGGTATACGGGCTATTTTAGAGGCCATTGAGGCAGACCAACCTATCAATAAAGTCTTTTTGCAAAAAGGATTGGCGGGAGAACTCTTTCGAGAATTGGAAAGCACAATCCGGAAAAATGGAATCAGTAGTTCTTATGTCCCTGTTGAAAAACTTAACAGACTTACCAAGAACAACCACCAAGGAGCGGTAGCTCAAATATCACCGGTACAGTTCCATGACTTTGAGGCGTTGGCAGAAAAGGTTTTGGAGGAGAAGGATGCGCCATTTTTTCTTCTACTAGATCAAATTTCTGATGTCCGTAACTTTGGCGCCATTATTAGAACAGCTGAAGTTTGCGGCGTTGACGGGATAATAATACCAAAAAACGGCGCTGCACCAATTACTCCGGACACAGTAAAAACCTCTGCCGGGGCGGTATTCAATGTCCCTATCGCAAAAGTTGATCACTTGAAAGATGCTATTTATTATTTGCAATCTTCCGGGGTTAACGTGGTAGGTGCCACAGAAAAAGCTGATAAAAACCTCTATAGTATTGATTTCAAATTAGCTTGTGCCATAGTCATGGGTGCTGAGGATAGAGGTATTTCAAGTTCAGTGCTAAAGGTATTGGATCATTCCGCCAAACTTCCTTTGATGGGACAGATTGGTTCACTGAATGTGTCTGTAGCATGTGGTGTTTTTCTATACGAGGTTGTACGACAACGTATTTCCTAGATAGGTAGCCTACGAATCTTTGGATTTATACTGGTACGTTATTTTCACCGCGTTTTGGTCCTGTTCTTCAGGTGTGTTCTCAATGAAATTTCCATTCTCGTCAAAATGCTTCAAGAAAGGATCGTTTTCTTCGTCATAACCTTCCTTTTCCCATTCGTATTTTTTCCTGGGTGGTACCTGAACTTTTGTAGTCAATGCAAAAAACAATCCAACAAGAAACCCTGACAAATGACCTTCCCAAGAAATCCCTTCTTTGACTGGAAATATGTACCAAATCATACTTCCATACACAAATACCACAACAAGAGACAATGCCACCAACCTGAAATGCCGTGCAAATATGCCTTTGAAAAAAATGAAACTCGCCAACACATAGATTATTCCGCTTGCGCCAATGTGAAAGGAATCTCGACCTATCAACCATGTCAAAACCCCTGAGAGTAGACCCCCAATCAACAGCACTCTAAACGCCACAGATCGGTAAAAATAAAATAGGAAGGCTGTTAAGACCGCCAATGGTATCGTATTGTTGTATAAATGTTCAACCGATCCATGGATAAAAGGGCTGAAAAATACTCCTTTCAATCCGGAAATCGTTCGTGGTCGCACACCATATTGGTTGAAGTTGAATCCAAATTGCACTTCAATCCAATATACAATCCAAATGGACAGTATAGCAAACAGGGGCATTAACAACACCGAATCACTTATCTGAAATTGTTTTTTAGGCATCTTAATTTATAACTTCAATTATCCTTCCATAGTGTAATCTACTTACAAATTGTCAGCTGTATAGTCGTTTTAATGCTGTTCAAGATTACATTTTTTCGACAATGATCCTTTTAAAAACTTATTTTTATTCCCATGAACGAACCTTTGGCAGAGCGCATACGACCAAGAACTCTGGAAGAGTATATTAGTCAAAATCATTTAGTTGGTGAAAAGGGCTCCCTTACGCATCAAATCAAAAATGGCATTATCCCATCTTTGATTTTTTGGGGCCCTCCTGGTACAGGAAAAACTACCTTAGCGAATATTATTGCCACTGAAAGCGAACGCCCATTTTATACGTTAAGCGCAATTAGTAGTGGTGTAAAAGATGTGCGGGAGGTTATTGAAAAAGCCAAACAGAGCGGAGGACTTTTTACGGCTAAAAATCCTATTTTGTTCATTGATGAAATACATAGATTCAGTAAATCCCAGCAAGATTCTTTGTTGGGCGCAGTGGAAAAGGGATGGGTAACGTTAATTGGTGCGACCACGGAAAATCCCAGTTTTGAGGTAATTCCAGCGCTTTTATCACGTTGCCAAGTCTATATCCTGAACCCTTTTGACAAAACTGATTTAGAAGCCTTGTTGCATAGGGCAATGGCAACCGATACGCACCTAAAATCCAAACAGATTGAACTTGTTGAAACCGAAGCTCTTTTACGTCTGTCAGGAGGTGATGGCAGAAAATTGCTCAACATTTTTGAATTGATCATTAATTCAGATGGCAGTGATACTGTAGAAATCACCAATGACTTGGTAATGGCCAAGGTTCAGAAAAATACAGTGCTTTATGATAAGACGGGTGAGCAACATTACGATATCATATCTGCTTTTATCAAATCGATAAGAGGTAGCGACCCTAACGCTGCAGTATATTGGTTAGCTCGAATGATAGAAGGCGGTGAAGATGTCAAATTCATAGCTAGAAGGTTGGTTATATTGGCTTCTGAAGATATTGGAAATGCTAATCCAACCGCATTGGTGCTTGCCAATGCAACTTTTCAAGCCGTCAATACCATTGGCTACCCCGAGGCGAGAATAATCCTGAGTCAGTGTGCAACATATTTGGCCAGTTCACCAAAAAGCAATGCAAGTTATGTTGCAATAAAACAAGCACAACAGAAAGTACGGGAAACTGGGGATTTGTCGGTTCCACTGGCCATACGAAATGCTCCAACAAAATTAATGAAAGACCTAGGTTATGGTCAAGGTTATGATTATGCCCATGACCATGTACAGAATTTTGTGGATTTTGAATTTCTTCCTGAAGAAATTTCAGGAACCAGTTTTTACATACCGGGAAATACTCCTAGAGAGAATTCGTTGCGGGATTTTTTGAAAAAACGATGGAAAGACAAGTATGAATTTTAGAACTTAATGTTCAATTCCTCCTGCTTTTTACCATTTCCATCTGCATATTCCAATACCCACTTTTCTCCTTTTTTGAATACCATCCCATTCTTGGTATCATCATCTATAAGGAAAATATTATCTACGGAAGTTTTTATCAGCTTAAGGACCACTTTGGGTGAGCTATCCACTAATTGATATCCATTTTCTGTTGGCTGCGCGTACAAGACATTATTTTCTGCAGGTTTCTTTTCCACCGATTTTGTAATATTCGATGCAACTGGCTCCACGCTTTTATAACTCTGCTCTTCTTGAGTAGCGGTTTGTTGCACGACTTTGGAGTCGGGTTGTTTATTTACAGATTTAACATCATCCTTAAAGCTGACGGTCACGGTCTCGCTTTCCTTTTTTGCCGTTTTTTCATCCTTGGGTGTATATGAATATCCGATGGATTTTATTGGCGCGAATGTATTTGAAACGGATTCTCTGTATGCAGCCTTAAACTCCTTTATTTTGCTTCTTCCTTCGATGCTTCGAAACACTTCTGCACCATTACAATCCTTTAAAACAAGTGTGGTACGAGTGCTGAACAAGTTGGAGTTATCTTCCAAATCTGCAACAAGACCTAAACAACGATCACTGGCTAAATCTTCAGGCAATAAATCGTCATAGGTGGTAGTAAATCCTTCTTGTGAGAATAGGAATTTGATCATGGTACTGGTCTGATGCATGTTTTGCTCTTTGAACGCATCAAACTTCTTAGGTACAATGATGTACTTATATTTATTTAATTGCGCGTTTGCCATACCAACAAAAACCAACACAAATACCGATACTAATAACTGTTTAGACTTCATACGTAACAGATACTCAATTATCGTTCCAAGATATAATATTAAATCCGAACTGTAAAGAAGCATAATGAGTGTCCGCTACATTTCTATAGGACAAAAGATTGTCTCCTAGTATATAAAAATTAACTGGTCCAGCTTGAAAATTAAGTCCCAATCCTATATTGGTAAATGAATACTTATCTACCGTATAAGTTGTCTTGAACGACATAGCCTGCCCTAAACGTTTTTGGTAAAAACCAGTCAATGCGGCTTGAACACCTCTTGGTCTCTTTACCATATACAGTTGTCCTCCCACACTATTCCTATACCAATTGTCATTGGTTCCTCCATTACCTTGAGTAATCAAACAGCCACAATTTTCCCGTAACGGACTTGAACCTTCACCAAAATCATATCGTATGGACCCGTAAACTTTTAAAGGTCTAAAGGAAATATAACTACCATCATCCTCCTCATACGGAACTGCCGCTTCTACCTCATCCACCAAATCTTCCCATAACTCGTTGCCAATACTGGTGATGTCTTCTGGCAAAAACACAGTAACTCCTTCAATAGCGGTATTACCCCTAACCGAATAATTCTTTACATCCTTGGAGTTGTAAATGAAACCAAGATCTAACATGCTTCCGGTTATGGTTGTTTGAGGATTTAGTTTGTATGTGAAACCTGCATCAAATCCTAGACCTAAATTTCCGCCTAGGAATACGCGTCTGGTGAATAATGAAGTTAAATCCTCTGCAGTGGTACCTGAATCCACCTCCAAAATATCCAATATCTCTTCAACCCCTGCCGTCTGCAGTTGCATATCAATATCTAAAGTTGATCTATAAATATTGTCTTGACCTTGCGTTGTCCTAAAGGTTCCTTTGTTTGCTGTAGACTGAAATTGGAAAATGGATGAATACAGCTTCGCCCGAGCCCCAACAATAAGACTTTTATCAATCTTACGATTTATCCCGAAATGGATTACGTTGATCATTTCACCGCGCAAGCTTAAATCGCTTAGATCAAAACTTCTTCCAATATTGTTGCCTCCATTTCCTTCAAACGCCAAAATGGCCAAATCTTTAGGCCAATAGGCTATGATATCCGTTTCACCATACATTCCAAAGGAATAGAAGTCATCTGGCCGGTTTTTACCACGGAAACCAATGTTAATGCCATCAATATAACTCGTGGTACTGAAATCATCGCGTTTGCTCATCCCATCTATAAGCCGTTCTCTGACCTTTGTAGTAAAGTCCACACCATCATTGGCAAAAAGGTCATTCACAGTTACGCCACTTGTTCCTCCTTGAAAGGACAAGCCGGACAACACCGGAATACCAACATGCCATTTTTGCATGGTTTTCACACCAGGGTTTACAAGGATGGATTGTGGAATCTCGTAAAAGTCGTACAACAACTGTTTGTTTTGGGCATGTAAAATAATTGCCCCTAAAGACCAAAATAGAATAATCAGAAACCGTTTTTTCATTGTAAACGGAATCTAAACTCGCCAGCTGACCTAAAAATTATTGTAGGGTCTGCGATAGGTGAAACACTTGTATTATCCCCCAAATTCTGCCCAGATACACGTAATCTGGTGGTGTTCGTCAATATATCCAAGTTTTTTCCGCCTGGTCCATAGGCAACTTCCCGCGTCAACAATGGTGCTGGTTCAGGCTCTATGGTAAAGGTTTCTGTATCCAATACCGTATTGGCATCATCCATGAACTCAATGGTCAAGGTAAGTTGTTTACTCGTTGTGTTTTCCAGTTCATACAATAACATCCCGTCTAAAAGATGATCCGCAACAAATTGTTCATTAAATGGATTAAAACTGAATTCTTGGGAATAAAAAACTGGGAAGGTGGGTACAGCATTTATCATTTCCTCTGTAGATTCCAAGTAAAATATACTGGAGGCCACTGTTGGCGTTACGGTCAAATCATCAAATTGATTGAAATCTTGTTCCTCTGAACAGGACAAGGTTAAAATAAACGCAAGGGGTACAGCCAAAAAGCGCGAAAGCAATCTTTTCATGGATCAAAAGCAATTTTATAGTATAACAATGAGGGTAATGCTGTACCCTACTATAACTCTATAAAATGCTTTTTATTTCAATCAAATGGTTAATCATTTGACACAAATTGTGATCAGGTTCGCTATGTGCATTAAAATGAAGTGTTTGCAGACCAACGGACTGCGCACCTAAAATATCAGCTTCTAGATTGTCGCCGATCATTATTGCATTTTTTGGGAGTACGTTGGCTTTTTCCAATGCCAGCTCAAAAATATAGGGATGCGGCTTTTTCACTCCGGCATCCTCAGAATTGACTACGTGTTCAAAGAAATGAAAGATGTTGGCACCTCGGAGCTTTTTCTCTTGAATTTCCTGAAACCCATTTGTAATAATATGCAGTTTGTACTTTGGCGAAAGATATTCCAAGGTCTGCACGGTATCTGGAAAAAGATGGTTATAGGAGGACAAATATTGTATATAAGCATCTGCCAAAACACTTATTGTTGCATCCGAAATCTGCAGGGACAAGGAATCGAAAGTTCTTTTAAGCCTTTGGTACCTTAATTCTTCTTTTGTAACCAGGTTTTCTCGATAAAGCTTCCAATATTCGTGGTTAATGGGAACATAATACTGAAGAAAGTCATCAAGATTTACTGCCACATTATTTTCTGCTAAAATCTTTTCAAAAGTTAGGGCGGAGTTTTTTTCAAAATCCCAGAGTGTATGATCTAAATCAAAAAATATATCGGTTATGGGATATTTAAACATAATAGCGTCTCAATAAAGAATGATACAATTCCATCCAATTTATCTTATGTTCACCCCCCAGAAGCTCATTGGAAAATACCATGATAAACTCACCATTTACCCCTTTGATTTGTTTGTAAATCGCATCCATTTTCTCAAAAATCTCTTCTCTTGTCTTAAATGAAGTCAAAGCATAATCGTGAACTGCAAAGGGATGCACTTTTAAAGGTTGCCGTACTTCCATATTGATATCATAAAAGTAAAATGGTGTGCATGTTCCTGCCCTAAACCCAATTTCATGGGTATACCCCATTGAAAAATCATCGGTGAATTCTGTTTCAATCAAGGTTCTGTATGTCATAGGCACGTTTACCCTATTGTAGCGCAATCGGGAGTACTTTATGGGCCTATTTATCAAGTTGGAAAGTTGTTCTTTTTCTTCTTTAAGAACAATTTTATTTGTTGACGATAACAAGGAAGTACTTAATGAAACAATGCTATAATCTGCAATAGATTTTATCAGATATCTGAATTTATTGTTGTTTGGTGAAATGTTCTTATCGTGCGTGGAATACTTTGCAAACTGGAAGAAAAACATACTTTTCACTGGAAACTTCTTATGAATATCCACCAATTCGAAAAAATTATCATAGGGATCTTTCCTAAAACCTAGCAAGACCATTGTTCTTTGCGCCAATCTTCTAAGTCTGAAATTCCCTAAATCCATAAAAAAACCACCAAGTCCTCTAACCAAACCCCTAAACTTGTAACTATGCGAGGTGGTAACATTTATAATTGGCGTACATGAATAATTGCGTTGAACGTTGTTGATATTCGGGAAACGCTCGGAAAGCAAATTCAACAACCTATATGCCCATATATCTACCACAGGTAGCTCCAAAAAGTTGTTTTGGTAGGCAATACTTTCCTTTGCCGGAAATCTTCCCACGCTGTCCTTCACATGGGGCAAGTATTCTTCATACCGGCTCAAAAGAAAGAAACTAGCGGCAAATATGTCATAGGGTACGGTGCTTTTATCATCTGCCCTGAAAAAGCATGGAACTCCCTCCCAATCTGACACTTTGATATCCAGATCATTTATTCCCTGTTCAAACAAAAGGTCATTACTCCTGATAAAAAATTCGTTTTGGAGCGGTTGTTTGGAGTAGGTCAACTTTGGCCCCGTGTGCTTAATAAAATCCTCCACGGTGCTGGTGAATATCACCTCAATACCCAGAATCCGTTCAAATAAGTGCCTTGCGGTATATGTAAGACGATTGGTAATTTTATGGGTATAAATCAGTAACATTTAGTGCTTTTGGTTATAGCATGCCTTTATCGGCGAAACTAAGATAACCATGTTGCGTAAGAATTAGGTGATCCAGCACCTGAATATCCAATGCTTCTGATGCATTTTTCAATTTTTTCGTGATATGCTTGTCCGCAGCACTGGATCTAAGACTTCCTGATGGGTGGTTATGGGCCAAAATTAGGGCCACCGCACCCAGTTCCAGCGCTTTTTTCAAAACCAAACGTACATCGACCAATGTTCCGGTTATACCTCCTTTGCTAAGTAATGCTTTGTGAACTACTTTGTTATTGTTATTCAGATAAAGTATCCAAAATTCTTCATGTTCCAATTCACCGATTAAAGGAAAGAGTATTTCAAATGCATCCTTGCTACTATTTACTTTGGAATTGTTAGCAATATCATCGCCGCGTCTTCGCCTACCTATTTCCAGCGCAGCAGCTATGGTAACGGCTTTGGCATCCCCAATACCATCAAATTGTTTTAATTGATGCACAGATAATCTCCCCAATTCATTAAGGTTGTGATTAACCATTGCCAAAATACGCTGCGACAATCCTACTGCGCTTTCCTTCTTATTCCCGGAGCCAATTAATATAGCTATCAACTCGGCATCAGATAAAACCGTTCTGCCTTTGTTCACTAATTTTTCCCTGGGCTTGTCATCTTCTGACCAGTCCTTGATGGTCAACGAATTTTGTTTTTTGTGCATAATTTGAAATTAGGTTAAGCATTTATATTCCACTTTATAATGGCATTACCATTATAATTTAAGTTTAGATTTGAGGTATGAGCTAAAGCTCGAATTCTAAAATGTTGAGTGAGTAGCTAAATTTAAATTTGCCACTGGGGTTGAGGTAGTTTCTAAATATAAGGTGAATTTATAGAAGTCAAGAATCGGTTTAGCGATCAATTCAAACCTGATCCATATTCAAGGCATTACCGCATCATGTAATGTCCTCGTTGTTTTGTAGTTCTTGCTGTTCTATTTGTGGTGTGGTATCTTGAATCATTCGATCCTCCTCAAGCACAACGTTCGATATACCAATCATATATGCCGATATCAATATGGACGCAAACTTTCTAAGTTTCCAAAGCCCTATGTTGATTGGAGATTTCTTGTTTTGACCCATAAGAATGGGAATTCAAAAACCATTCCTCGACCAATGGACTGCCAAATTGGCTTAAGAAATTAATCCCTTAAGGCGCTCAAAATCAAGCCCTCCATAGTTGCCAGAACTCATTAACAATAATGCGGAATTGGCAAAATTCATAGCAAATAGATACGTTTGAAAAGATATGGGATCAGTGAATATTTTGGCGTCTCCCCTACCCAGCGCATCTGCGATTTGTTCTGCGCTAACTTCATCCAGTTGTTTGATTTTTACCGCTTCTGGAGAATAAAAGACAACCGCCTCGTCCGCTGCATCTAAAGCACCTGAGTATTCATTCAAGAATTCAGCATTCAAACTGCTATACGTATGCAATTCTAGGCAAGCGATCAGTTTTCTATTTGGGTATTGATTTTTAACCGCTTGTGTAGTAGCCTTGACTTTACTTGGTGAATGGGCAAAATCCTTATAGACCACAGAAGTGGAACTTTCGGCTATTTTCTCCAATCGCTTGGAAGCTCCTTTAAAAGAGGCAATGGCCTCATAAAAGTCCGCCTCATCAACACCCATTTGCTGGCAAATCCATTTCGCCCCTGCCAAATTGTTCAAATTGTGTTGTCCAAATATTTCGACAGGCATAGGCCCTTCCGGTGTCTCTAAATAGGTTACACCGTCTTCTATTTGGTGTTCAGGGGTTTCATAAGGAAATTTTCGAATCGTGTTTTCCGAAGCTTCCACAACCTTTTTAACTTCTGGATCTTCTGCATTATAGGTTATGCTACCACCAGTAACGATGCCATCCACAAAAATGCGAAATTGCTCTACATAGTTTTTAAAAGTTGGGAAAACATTGATGTGATCCCATGCAATGCCACTCATCAAGGCAATATTGGGTTTATACAAATGAAATTTAGGTCTTCTATCAATTGCCGAAGAAAGATATTCGTCACCTTCAAGTACCATGAAATCATTTTCTTCCGTAAGATGCACCATTCTATCAAATCCTTCAAGTTGGGCACCCACCATATAATCCACAGCTATGTCATTATAATCCAAAACATGCAGAATCATAGAAGTTATGGTGGTTTTACCATGGCTACCCCCAATTACAACTCTTGTCTTGTTTTTGGATTGCTCATAAAGAAATTCTGGGTACGAGTAGATGGTCAACCCTAATTCCTGTGCCTTTAACAATTCCGGATTATCCGATTTAGCATGCATTCCAAGAACAATGGCGTCTAATCCGGAATGAATTTTATCCGGAAACCAGCCAAATTCCTCAGGTAACAGTCCTTGAGCAGCCAAACGCCCTTTGGATGGTTCAAAGATTACATCGTCACTGCCAGTTATTGTGTAGCCTTTATGTGCAAGAGCTAGTGCAAGATTATGCATAGCACTGCCTCCAATAGCAATAAAATGGATTTTCATGAAAAGGAATTATATGCCAAAAATAGAAATTGGGACAGGCAATACAAACTAAGTGCACATCTTATTAATTTCTATCTTGTTGAAAATTTAAAAAGATGAATGTAGCAGAGCTAACTCCAAAGGAAATTATGCCTGGTTACCATGGTAAATTAATTCATGGGGAACGTATTTCATGGGCTTTCTGGGAGGTTGAAAAAGATGCTCAAGTACCTGAGCATAGTCATGTACATGAACAAATCATGCATGTTGTTGAAGGACAATTTGAATTTACTTTGGATGGGCATACCAAAATATATATACCTGGTGACGTCGTTGTCATTCCTTCTCATGCCAATCACAGCGGAAGGGCTTTGACCAATTGTAAATTGATGGACGTCTTCAGTCCGGTTAGGGAAGAATATAAATAATCATGAACATCTCTTTAAAAGGCAAAAAAGCTTTAGTTGGCGGAAGTAGCAAAGGAATTGGTGCAGCAATTGCCCTGCAATTGGCCAAAAGTGGGGCCTCTGTGACACTAATGGCCAGGAATCAAGCCAAAATGGAACATCTTCTTGCTGAGTTGGACACAACTTTAGGGCAACAACATCACTATTTAATGGTTGATTTCTCTGACTACGATAACTTTAAAATACAGATTTCCAATTTTTTTGAAACCAATAACGTGGACATCCTTGTCAATAATACACAAGGTCCATCTGCAGGTGGTGCACTGGAAAAAACTGTTGATGACTACCAAGCTGCATTTGACTTGTTGTTCAAAAGTGTTGTATTTACCACTGAGTTGGCCTTAAAACAAATGCAGGCGAAAAGTTGGGGAAGATTAATCAATGTTGCTTCCATCTCTGTAAAAGAACCTTTAAATTACTTGGCATTGTCCAATTCCATAAGAGCAGCCGTGGTTACTTGGGGCAAAAGTTTATCCATTGATGTTGCACAGTACGGAATAACCGTAAATAACGTGCTAACTGGCTATTTTGATACGGATAGAATAGCACAGTTAAACACCAAAAAAGCAGAAAAAATGGGCGTTTCCCCGGAGGAAGTCAGAGCGAGTATGGAAGCTAGAGTACCTGCAAAGCGAATTGGACATCCATCTGAATATGGCTTTTTGGTTACATTTCTTGCCTCAGAGCAGGCCGCATATATCAATGGGACCAACATTCCAATTGATGGTGGATTGTTAAAATCCCTATGACCTACATTTCATCAACATGGTAATATTCAGGTTGTTTTTTTAACATTTTAGCATTTATTTGGTATTTTTATTGCTTAACCGATAAAAATTAACTAAATGAACTCGAAAGTTTTTCTAGTCGTTCGAATCCTGTTGGGCGTATTTGTCCTAGTATTTGGTTTGAACAAGTTCCTCCATTTTATCCCATTTGGTGAAATGCCGGAAGCAGCAATGAACTATTTTGGTGCCCTTTCTTCCACTCACACTATGACCATGGTGGCAATAGTGGAGATTTTGGCAGGCTTAGCTTTGATTTTGAACAAATATGGTGCACTCATGTCCGTTATTTTGATGAGTGTGTCCGTCAATGCGGTGTTATTCCATGCAACGCTTGCACCTGAAGGTGTAGGTCCAGCGCTTTTACTATTGATTTTGAATATAGCAGCAGTGTTTGGTTATAAAGACCGATATAGTGATATGCTCCGCGCTTGATTTTCTACAATACAAACTAAAAGACCCGCCAATTTGGCGGGTCTTTTAGTTTAAGTGGTAGTTAGGTAGCTTTACTACAAGCTCATTTTATCTTTAAAAATATAAGATTGTCTTCGTGAAACTTCTATTTCCTCTCCATTTCCCATTTCCAGTTTTAATTTCCCATTAAACCATGGGACCACATTTACGATGAAATTCGTGTTCACTATTTGTTGGCGATTTGCCCTAAAAAAAGACTGTTCCGGAAGCTTTTCTTCAATTTGATTAAGCGACTTATACAACAACGGCTTTTTATCATCAAAAAATACACGCGTGTAATTCCCTACAATCTCAAAATGTGAAATATCCCCAATTTTAACCAACCAACATGCTTCACCATCTTTTATAAAGATTTGACTGCCTTCAGATAGTTTTTGGCCATTCGTATTGGGATCGGAGATTGAGTTTAATTTTAGTTTCACTTTCTCCAAAGCCATTGCAAACCGTTTTTCGCTTACCGGTTTTAGCAAATAATCCAGAGCATTGTATTCAAAAGACTTAATGGCATACTCATCAAAGGCAGTGGTAAAAACTGTTAATGGGACTTCATCCAACATCTCCAAGAGTTGAAAACCATCCTTTTCTGGCATATTAATGTCCAAAAAAAGAAGTTGGGGGCGTTCTTTGGTAATCAGTTCAAAGCCTTGATCTACATTTTCTGCCTCTCCAAGCAACTCGATATCTGGATAATTTTTTATCAGTTCCTTTAACTCATTACGAGCTAACCGAGAATCCTCCACAATGACCGCACTTATTTTCATGCCATTGGTATTTTAATATCCGCCACTACCTCATCTCCAATTTCCTTAAGTTTGAAGGAAGCTTTATCTGCATATAGAATCTTGAGTCTTTGCTTAATGTTCTTCAATCCTAATTGAGTGCTGTTTTTTCCAATTTGAAGCTTTCCTGTATTTCTTACTTCTATGACCAGGAGTCCTTTTTCCTGTTTAATGGTCAATTCAATTATGCCCCCTCGTTTTAAATTGGAAATACCGTGTTTTACGGCATTCTCAACCAACAATTGAATAATCATTGGTGGGATTTCAAGTTGGAGTGTCTCAGGGGCTATGTCTTTTTTGAACTCTAACCGCTCCTCAAATTGTATTTTGGATAAATCGATATAATTATCAACTACCTCCAATTCTTCTTCAACAGCAATTGAATTGCTATTGTTTTTGGTTAAGGAGTAGCGTAGAATTTCTGATAACTTGGTTAGCATTTCCCGGGATTTATCTACATCCTCCAACATCAGACCTCTAATATTGTTGAGACTGTTGAACATAAAATGCGGGTTAATCTGCCCTTTTAGTGTATTAAGTTGTGCTTGTTTTAGATGTGTGCTTAATTCGAGACGTTCAATTCTGTCCTTGTTTAGTTTCAGCAGGAGTTTTATCACCAAATAAGTCACGATCCATGCACCTATGATGAATAATGCATTCACTACCTGAATCCAAACGCTATCATAGGTATTGAATAGTTGAATTTCACCTTCAGTAAGCTCTGGTCCCAATTTCACATAGGCATATCCAAATCCAAAATTCAAAAAACCAAATAGTGCAGCGCCTCCAAGGTATACACAAAGAATCACTAGAAAATCCTTTACGGAAAAATCTTCGAATTTAACGTGTCTTTTAAGAATCAAGCGCAATAAAGTCGTTGAAAAGATACCGATGAACATCCCGGTGATAATGGAATATACAACGAGCTCAATGCTTATCTTTTTCAAGACAAAAACGGACAACATATTTATAAATCCCCAGCCTAAAAACTGTAGGAGCCAAAAAAACTGGTTTCTTTTGCGATCCGTCAATTCCATTCTAAAAATGCTTATTTCAAATATAGGTCATTAGCCTACATTAAATACTGGAACGACTTGTTCTTCGTTTAAATAAATTGCAGCATTTAGTTTCAGGTTTTAAGAATGCGATCCACATAAACGACATTCCGGCATAGAAAATTGGAAAGTAATCGCCGTGATCCCAGTTGTTGAACTTTCCAACAAGACCTACAATAGTTCCAACAACGCCTAAAACAAAAATCAATTTTTGTGTATTGCTTAATTTTTTCATTTTCATGGGATTAAGGTTTGAATCAAATCAAAACGTCCAAAAGAACAGTCAGAATTAATTTTGCTAGAGTGATCATAATTGCTGTTTTAAGTTTTGATAAGTCAAATGTACAAGGGCATAGACCCATTTAGAAGTGAAATATGACCAGTGGTAATTTTCAAACCTTAAACGGTAAGTTGATCCCAGAAATAAAAAAAGGAGCCTAAAAGGCTCCTTTTCATGGAAATACCATTGACATCAATCCTTTAATGGCACCGCTATATCTTGTTTCCCTAAGTGCTTGGAATAGAAGCCCATCATAGCTTTATAAAGCTCTAACCGATTTTCTTCCTTTCCAAATCCGTGACCTTCATCATACTTTACCATGTAAGGAACATCATATCCTTTTTCGCGTAACCCGCTTACAATTTGATCTGACTCATCAATATTGACGCGTGGGTCGTTTGCGCCTTGCACAACAAACAAGGGTTTATTGATTTTATCCATTTGATATACTGGTGAAACTTCTTCCATTATGGCTTTTTCTTCTGCAACATCCTCATCATACCAAATTTCTTTAATGATTTTCAAGTAGGGTTTCCAATAAGGTGGAATGGTCTTCATAAACGTGAAGAGGTTGGAAACGCCAACATAATCCACTCCACAGGCGTAAAGATCAGGGGTTTTTGTCAATCCCCTCAATACGGCATACCCACCGTGACTACCTCCATAAATTGCAGCTTTAGATCCATCTACCCATCCTTGGTCTACAACATATTGTAAACCATCTTCAACATCGTCCATTGCCTTTCTTCCGATTTGCTTGAAGCCTGACTCTAGAAATGCTCTACCATAACCTCCTGAAATTCTAAAATTAACTTGCAAAGTGGCATAGCCTCTACTTGCAAACAATTGTGCTTCTGGGTTGAATCCCCAAGAATCCCGGATACCTTGAGGTCCACCGTGTGGATTTACGATAACTGGGACCTTTTCACCTGCAAGCGCTGCTTTTGGCAAGGTAATATAACCGTGAATGGTAACGCCATCTCGGCTTGTGAAGGTAATAGGTCGCATTTCGGACATATCCTCTTCTCGTAACTGAGGCATTGTATTGTACAGTTCCTGCAATTCATCCTTAGCGACATTGTAGGAATAATACACACCATACAATCGATCACTATCCACATAGACCATATAAATATTCTCGTCTTCTGTAGCGTCCAATACACGGTATTGCTTATCCGGTAAATCCGTTTTCATTTTGGCGGCCAGCTTCTTATGCGGCTCGCTAATTGGTACAACGATTCCTTTTTCCCCTTCATAGGAGAAATAGTCGATTTCATAATTTCTAGTTCTGGAAAGACCCATGGACTGCACATCATACTGGTCATTGGCAAAGACTTTTTCCAATGTTTTGTCTTGCTTTAAATCGTACAGCAAAATCTCGGTTTTATCACTTTCCAAATTGGATAATACATACGCATCGTCTGGATTAGCTGTGGCGTAGTTAAAAGCGATGATATTGAAATTATCTTTCCAGTTTAAGCTTTTTAGAATTTTATATCCTCCATTCCCATCTTCATAATACACATCCTGCTCCACACCATCTCTAATACGTGCGAATGATTTCAATTTTCCTTTTCTATCAAAATTGTATCCAAGGATTGGATTGTTCAAATCCTCATTGGTATAAAGCTGTTCACTTTCCCCAGTATTGAGGTTTACCAAATATGGCTCAAAAACCTGAGGATTGTTTTTGTTCATTGTAACAATGATGTGCTCCTTATCTTCTCGCAGCAAATCATTGAACTGTGCTCTTACACCGTCAAAAGGTGTTAAATCCTTAAGATTGCTTCCGTCTAAATCAACTGCATAAATATGATAGTTTTCATCCCCGCCTTGATCCATTGCAAAATACAATCGGGAATTGTTCAGCCATCCATAAGTCCTTACCAATTCTTCTTTTTCCTCTATAGCTCTTTTAGTTTCGCCAGAAGCTAGGTTTTTAACATAGATGTGTTGTTTTCCGTTCTCATCACTTTCCCGGTAAGAGAGGTATTTCCCATCTGGCGAGAATCGAAAGGTAAATGCCTTCGGGTTGGCAAAATAATCTTCGACCGTATAACGATAATCTCCTTGGTCCAAGGCTGCTAATGACAACAATTCTTCATCTGAGCTTGCCAGTTCAGGATTTCCAGGTTTATCCTGGGCGAGTGAAACCAAGCCAGATAATAATGCTAGGCCCGTTACATATACGGCCCTAAAATTGAATGTAGTTTTCATACTTTTTTTGGTTTATAGTGTTCGTGGAAATTGTACTAGTATCCTAATAGGACTGTGCCTCAGGACATTTGTTACAAATTGATGATCAAAATTTGAGAAAAATTAGAGTTTAACTCCTAAAAAAAGGAGTCCAATCTACTGTGGCGGGAATTTATCGAATACCTTATGCACCAAAGCTCTTATACGATCTTCTCGTACGCTTGGAGATGCATTTTCCCGATATCCACTTTCTGTTGAAGCTTGCCAAAACAGTGCATCCTTTTGGGCATCCACAAAGTCAAATTGAATTCTTCTTTGGATTCCTGTGTTACCAAGAGGAAGACCAACGGAAACACCGCCGCCTACATTTCTTCCGGTACCGCCAATTCCGACGCCTACCGAATTATTTGGAGCATTCCTGTACTCAGAGCTAATGATATTGATATAAAAATCAGGCTCTTCTGTTAATAGGAACCCTTTAGACTGCAATGTTGAATCCAGAACACGTAATAGACGTTTTTCGTCAAGTTGACTCAAGCCCGAATTCATGTCTGAAAAGTAGTTGTAACTGGTGTAATTGGAAAAATCAGTGGATTTATCGTAATCGTAATTGACTTTGACACCGCCACAGGAAACCAAAAGCATTAAAAGGATAAGAAAACCAAGGTCTTTCATAGCTAAGGGGTTACCTTTAAAGGTAATCAATATTTAATTTCAAAAAGACCTAAGGAAGTATTATTCGTTCAACAACGTCCAAAGTCTATCCTTAAGCTCTTGGATACCTTGCTGAGCCACGGAAGAGATGAAGAGATAGGAAGTTCCTTTTAGATCATTGTCCAACTCCGCTTTCATTTCGGTCATCAACTCTTCGTCAAGCATATCACTCTTCGAAATTGCGACCAGACGTTCCTTGTCTAAAAGTTCGGGATTATACCTACGAAGCTCATCGAGCAAAATTTCATATTCCTTGGAAATATCATTGCTATCGGCAGGAATTAAAAACAACAATGTGGCATTCCGCTCAATATGACGCAAGAAGTAATGGCCCAATCCTTTTCCTTCTGCGGCGCCCTCGATAATACCCGGGATATCTGCCATCACAAAGCTCCTAAAATCGCGGTATTTTACAATGCCAAGATTAGGTTTCAAGGTTGTAAACTCATAGTCCGCAATTTTCGGTTTTGCAGATGTCATTACAGAAAGTAATGTGGATTTCCCTGCATTTGGAAATCCCACTAGTCCAACATCTGCCAGAACCTTAAGTTCCAAAGTAACTTGCGTCTCTTGGCCTGGAATACCAGGTTGTGCATATCTCGGAGTCTGATTTGTAGGGCTTTTAAAATGCCAGTTGCCACGACCTCCTTTACCGCCTTCAAGAATTATTTTTTCTTCCTTATCCGCAGTAATTTCAAAAATCACCTCATTGGTTTCCGTATCGCGTACAACTGTTCCCAAGGGCACATCCATATACACATCGGCACCATCAGCACCGGTACTCCTATTTTTGCTCCCATGCTCTCCATGGCCTGCTTTAAAATGCTTCTTGAACTTAAAATTGATTAAAGTCCATAGGTTTTTATTGCCGCGAACGATAACATGGCCACCTCTACCCCCATCACCACCATCAGGACCACCTTTGGTGATGTATTTTTCTCGATGTAAATGCACAGATCCTTTACCTCCATTTCCAGAAGCCAAATGCACTTTTACATAATCAACAAAGTTTCCTTCGGTCATATTAAGGTTTCAAGGAGATTATTATTTGTAGGATGCACTAATTAATTACTCCCACAAGAAAAACAATAGTAAATTACCATTGACAATCAAGTCAATAAAATGATAATTATAACTGCTCAATTACGGCGTTCAATCGCTCTGTAATTTCAATTATTTCGCCTATTCCATTTACAGAATGGAACTTGCCTTGTTTTTGGTAATACGCTTTCAGAGGTGCAGTTTTTTCATTGTATTCATCAAAACGATTTCTGATTTTACTTTCGTCCTGATCATCACTTCTACCACTTTCCTTCCCTCTTTCCAACAATCTGGCAATCAGTATATCATCTTCCGCTTCCAAAGCTATGGTAGCATCTACTTGCATTCCTTTTGACTCAAGGAAATTATCCAATGCCTCTGCTTGTGCTTCGGTTCTAGGAAAACCATCGAAAATAAACCCTGCAGCCTCCGGATTCTTTTCCACTTCGGCTTTCAACATATTGATAGTAACTTCATCTGGTACCAAGTCACCACGATCAATGTATGATTTGGCCAACTTGCCCAATTCGGTATCATTTTTCATGTTATAGCGGAAAACATCCCCAGTGGAAATGTGCTTCAAATTGTATTTCTCCTTCAACAATCCCGCTTGGGTACCTTTTCCTGCACCAGGCTTACCAAAAAGCACTAGGTTGATCATATTATCTTGATTTAGTTGATATACTTGTCTTAAATTTCTTCCTAATTCCTTGTAATCCAGTCCGTATCCAACGATAAAACTATCTGGTATCTCCAATCCAACATAATCAATGGAATATTCGCCATTGTAGATTTCAGATTTATAAAACAAGGAAGCGATTTTAAATTGCCTAACATTGGTTCCTGAGAACAGATGCACCAATTGTTTCAGCGTTCGTCCCGTGTCTATTACATCCTCCAGAATAATCACATCCCTTCCTTCTACATTTTCCGGCACATCCAATAATGTCTCCACTATCCCAGTGGATGTAAGCCCTTGATAAGAACTTAATCGAACAAAGGATACCTCGCAAGGATGGGGATAAGCCTTCAGAAAATCCGAAACAAACATAAACGCACCATTAAGCACGCCTATAAAAATCGGAACGGTATCCTGATAGTCCTTGGCAATTTCCAGCGCCATTTTTTCAATGGCTTCCAAAATCTGCTCTTCGGTCAAGAATGGCTTAAAGACTTTATCGTGAAGCTTAATCAATTGGTCATCAAATTAATCAGGTTGGCAAAGATAACATTTTTAAGCCCTCTTCGAAGGCTCAACCTTTATAGCTTCAAGGAATTCCCGTATTTTTGCTGACATTCCAATAATTCAATTCATGAATTTCTTCTCTTCTGACTTCAAATTGGGCATTTTAGGCGGCGGACAACTAGGCAAGATGATGCTTTATGAAACCCGTAAATGGGACATTCAGACCAAAGTTATGGATGCCTCACCCGAAGCTCCTTGTCGTATTGCTTGTGACGAATTCGTGCTGGGCAGTTTGCTGGATTTTGACACAGTATATTCCTTTGGAAAGGATGTGGATGTGCTGACCATTGAAATCGAGAATGTAAATGTGGATGCACTTGAAAAGTTGGAGCAAGAGGGCATTACGGTCTACCCACCCACCAAAGCATTGCGTACCATTCAGAATAAAGCAACCCAAAAGCTATTTTATACAGATAATGACGTACCAACTTCTCCCTTTAGCCGATTTGCTTATACATCGGAAATTGAAGACAGTATAGCTAATGGCGGATTAAATCTACCATTTGTATGGAAGAGCGCACAATTTGGTTATGATGGGCAAGGTGTAAAAGTGGTACGTACTATGGAGGACTTAAAGGATCTACCCAATGTGGAGTGCATTGCAGAGGAAATGGTGAATTTTAAAAATGAACTTGCGGTAATTGTTGCACGAAGCGCCTCAGGCAACATAACGACCTATCCTGTAGTGGAAATGGAATTTCACCCGGAAGCCAATCAAGTGGAATATGTTATATGTCCTGCGCGAATCGATGACAACGTGGCTAGAAAGGCAACGGAGGTGGCCCTAAAAGTGTCCGAACACATGCAACATGTTGGCCTATTGGCGGTGGAGTTATTTCAAACACAAGATGATGAAATTCTAGTGAATGAAGTTGCGCCAAGACCTCATAACAGTGGGCATTACAGCATCGAGGCAAGCTACACCAATCAATTTGAGCAACATATTAGAGCAATTTTGGGCTTACCATTGGGCAAAACAGATAGCAAGGTCGCCGGAATCATGGTAAATTTGGTTGGCGCCGAAGGACATACGGGAAACGTTGTGTATGAAAATATGGAGGACATATTGGAAATGGACGGGGTTACCCCCCATATCTATGGAAAAAAACAAACCAGGCCATTCCGGAAAATGGGACATGTAACCATTGTTGACGAGGACATGTCCAGAGCTAGAAAGGTGGCTCAGCATGTAAAAGAGACTATACAGGTAAAAAGTAAAAAATAGAATTCCATTTGACCCATTTTTGGGTCGCATTTGGATTAATACTCAATATTTAAATGAAAAAAGTAGCCGTAATTATGGGAAGTACAAGCGACCTCCCCGTTATGCAAGATGCCGTTGACGTTTTAAAAGGTTTTGATGTGGAAGTTGACGTAGATATTGTTTCTGCCCATCGCACACCTGAAAAATTATTTGATTTCAGTAAAAACGCACATAAAAATGGGTACGCAGTAATTATTGCTGGAGCAGGCGGAGCCGCACATCTGCCAGGAATGGTTGCATCCCTTTCACCGCTGCCTGTTATCGGAGTGCCCGTAAAAAGTAGTAACTCCATAGATGGTTGGGATTCCGTGCTGTCTATTTTACAAATGCCAGGTGGGGTACCAGTAGCCACAGTTGCCTTGAACGGGGCTAAAAACGCAGGAATTTTAGCCGCGCAGATTCTGGGTAGTGCAGACCAATGTATGTTGGATAAAATTGAGGTTTATAAGCAAGGCTTAAAAGAAAAAGTGATTAAAGGTGCCGAAGAGGTAAGGAATAAAAAGTAAGCACCACAAATAGGAACAAAGAATTCCAGACTATTTAAATCTCACCTCCGTCATCTGATATCTTACAACTGATACCTGACAACCGATATCTGAACCCTGAACTCAAACATCATATACCGTAATAGAACATGAGCAATCCCCTACTTACTCCATTTGACAAAGCCCCTTTTGAACAAATAAAAAACGAACATTTTAAACCTGCTTTTTTGCAGTCCATAGCGTCCGCAAGGAATGAAATAGACCAAATTGCGGATAATCCAGAGGTTCCTACTTTTGAAAACACCCTAGAAGCTTTGGACTATTCTGGAAAACAATTAGATCGTATATCCAGTATTTTTTTCAATTTAAATTCCGCTGAAACCAACGAGGAAATTCAAAAAATCGCTCAAGAAGTCTCACCATTGCTTTCAGAGTTTAGCAATGACATTACCCTCAACGAAAAATTGTTCCATCGCATTAAAAGCATTTACGGGCAAAAAGCGACGTTTGGACTTAATCCTGAACAGCAAACCTTACTGGACAAACGCTATAAAAGTTTTAGCCGTAATGGAGCCAATCTAAATGATTCGGATAAATCAAGATTACGGGAAATAGATGCTTTGTTGTCCAAACTCAAACTCACATTTGGTGAAAATGTATTGGCAGAGACCAATAAATTCGAAATGTTGCTTACCTCAGCATCCGAAGTTGCGGGATTACCGGATGGTGCGAAGGAAGCCGCGGTGCAATTGGCAAAATCAAAGAATAAGGAAGGATGGCTCATCACCTTGGATTATCCCAGCTACATCCCTTTCATGAAATACGCGGAAAACAGGGAGCTACGAAAAAAATTGGCCATGGCCTTTGGCAGTAAAGGTTTCCACGGCGATGAATTGGACAATCAGGAAAATGTGCTTCAAATTGTCCGATTGCGTCACGAACGTGCTCAATTATTAGGCTATGAGACCCATGCGCATTTTGTTTTGGAAGAACGAATGGCTGAAACACCCCATAACGTACTTGATTTCTTAAACGAATTATTGGAGAAGGCCAAACCTGCTGCAGAACGGGAATTCAAGCAGCTAACCGATTTTGCTAAGGAATTAGATGGGATTGAACAATTGGAAAAATGGGATAGTGCCTATTATTCTGAAAAACTCAAGCAGCAGCTCTTCAATTTGGATGATGAAAAACTGAAACCCTACTTTAAATTAGAAAATGTAATAGACGGGGTTTTTAAAGTGGCAGAAAAGCTTTTTGGATTGCAATTTAATGAGGTCTTCAATATTGAAAAATACCATGAAGAGGTCAAAACTTATGAAGTATACGATTCCGAAAATCAATTTGTTGCTCTTTTTTATGCTGATTTCCATCCGAGACCAGGTAAAAGAGGTGGCGCTTGGATGACTTCGTACAAATCCCAATCCACAGCATCAGGAATAAATAGTAGACCTCATATCTCCAATGTCTGTAATTTCACCAAACCTACAGACACCAAACCTTCGCTGCTTACTTTTAATGAAGTCACCACCTTATTTCATGAATTTGGCCACGGACTACATGGGATGTTGGCAAACACAACCTACCCCAGCCTTTCAGGAACATCAGTGTATTGGGATTTCGTGGAATTACCGAGTCAGGTGATGGAAAACTGGTGTTACGAGAAAGAAGCCTTGGAATTGTTTGCCCACCATTATGAAACAGGCGAATTGATACCAATGGAATTGGTAGAAAAAATAAAAGAATCTGCCACGTTTCAAGAGGGCATGGCTACCTTACGCCAATTGAGTTTTGGGTTTTTGGATATGGCCTGGCACGGTCAAGATCCTGTGAGTATTTCCAATGTGAAAAGTTATGAATCCGATGCTTTCAAAGACACAAGCCTTTTTCCTGAAACAAGCGAAACTTGCATGAGTACAGCCTTTTCGCACATCTTCCAAGGAGGATATTCATCTGGATACTACAGTTACAAATGGGCAGAAGTATTGGACGCTGATGCTTTTGCATATTTTAAGGAAAATGGCATTTTCAACCAGGAAATCGCAGATAAATTCAAAAACCATGTGTTGTCTAAAGGAGGTACGGAAAATCCAATGATTTTGTATAAAAGGTTTAGAGGGGCAGCACCTAAAATTGAACCTTTATTGGAGCGTGCTGGATTAATCAAGCGAGCGGGGTAGGGCTGAATCTAAACATCCCTCTCATTGTTAAACTTATGGTAATGTGGAAGTCCATGAACATTTTGTGATAGTTTTTAAAGTGGTTTGTGTTGAAAAATGCATGAAATCATTAACTAAAACCATTATTTTTGGTACTTCATTAAAACTATGGTAGCGCACAAACTTCATCCGGAAACTTGGGTTGACCAATATGCCGATTACCTTTTTAACTACGCTGTAGCTCGTGTTAGTGACGCGGAAATTGCCAAGGACTTAGTACAGGAAACCTTCTATGCTGGACTGAATTCCGCTAAGAATTACAAAGGCGATGCTGCTGAACGCACATGGTTGATTGCCATCTTAAAGCGTAAAGTTATCGATCACTATCGAAAAATTAACTCCAAAAAAGGAAAAGCCGAAGTACGCATCAATTACAATTCCGCATCTGATTCTGAAGGGGATTGGTTGGAAGAACAAGTTGCCGACCCATTTAGTAAAGATGGCGCTAGTACAATTGAAAACGAGGAATTGGGAATGGCAATCCAAGAGTGTATTTCCAAGTTACCAAAAAAACAATCCTTGGTTTTTAGTATGAAAACGATCCAAGGAATGAGTACGGAAGATATTTGTAATGAATTAGGAATTAATCCGTCCAACCTCTGGGTGATGATCCATAGGGCAAGAACTGCCTTAATGGGTTGCATAAATGAAAAATGGTATTAGTTATGAAGATTTCATGCGAGGAAGCAGCAACCATATGTAACAAATCGCAATACAAAGAAGCAGGTTTTTGGCAAGTACTTAAACTACGCTTCCATCTATTCACATGCAAGACGTGTGCAAAGTTCACCAAGCAAAACCAGATGCTCTCCTCGCTTTGTGACAAAGCTAATCTGAATGTTTTATCAGAAAGCGAAAAAGAGAACATGAAAAAAGATTTAGAGAAGCATCTTTAAATCCATCTTTCCAACATCAGCAATAAACCAAACCAAAAAACTGGAATGCCCTCAACCCAAAAAGAGGCGAAATAGTTCTTACCCATATCTTTTTTCAGCAAAAAAATCAATAGGAATGTTATACTGAGCATTCCATATCCGGTTAATTGCCAAATAGGAATTGTATCCTTAAAAAAAACTAATGCCATAAACACTGTGGTTAAAGCTATTCCCAATTGTTTTGTCCGTGCTACACCCAAAACCTGAGGCAAAGTACGAAGGTCTTTAGCATCCCATTTCAAATCGCGTATCTCAAAAGGCAAAATCAAGATTAAAACCAATAGGAATCGCTGAATGATCATAACCCAGATGTCCCAGTTAAACTGGATTCCTACCTCCAACACGGGAAGTACCACTGTAATCCCTGCCCAAACCAAAGCAACAACAAATATTTTCATCCCTCCAAGACTTCTAAGGTTCCCTGAGCTCGGTAATAATGGGATTGCATAAATGGTGGAGATGACACCCAAAATCAAAATAGCCCACCACATATTGGATTCTAATCGGAAAAAGAAATACAATGCCAACCCAAAACAGATGAAACTGAAAATCTGGATGTATTTATGATAGCTATTTGATACAATCAAATATTTTTCGGCCTCAACACCATACTTGATGAAATTGTAGCAAACAATTGTACCAAAAAAAACAAAAGCAAGTAAATCGATAGTTGTTGTTATGTTCAACAAATGCTGTGTGCCACCAGTAAGGGCCAATACGGACAAAGCCACGTGAACACTGGCGTTCAAATAAAAATCAAAAAGAATTTTAAAATAGTGCATTAAACAAATTACATTCGAATTGATTGCTGTTTAATCTGTGGTTAACAACTTTGAATTCGACCCCTATAAAATTGATCAATTTGAATGAATTTATAACTAATTTTGTGCACTTTACAATTTGGAATATGAATACAGATGTGTTTGCCTCCCGGCACATTGGGATTACAGAAAAAGATTTACGGACTATGTTCGAAATCGTTGGAGTTGAAAGCATGGACCAATTGATTCATGAAACAATTCCCAACGATATAAAATTAAAACAACGGCTAAACCTTCCAGCTGGTGTCAGTGAAAACGATTTCTTGACACACATTCAGGAATTGGCGGATAAAAACAAGGTGTTCAAAACCTATATTGGTTTAGGCTATCATGAGAGTTTGCTTCCTTCTGTCATTAAAAGGAATATTTTGGAAAATCCGGGTTGGTATACAGCATATACCCCGTATCAAGCTGAAATTGCCCAAGGTCGTTTGGAAGCCTTGTTGAATTTCCAGACCATGGTAAGTGACCTTACAGGCATGGAATTGGCAAATGCGTCCCTATTGGACGAAAGTACGGCTGCAGCTGAGGCTATGACCATGATGCTCGACTTGAGATCAAGACAACAAAAAAAGGATGGTGCTTTAAAATTCTTCGTGTCTGAAGAAATTCTGCCGCAAACACTTAGTTTGTTGAAAACCCGTTCCACGCCATTAGGCATTGAATTGGTAATTGGCAATCATGAGACTTTTGAATTCACTTCAGAGTTTTATGGTGCTCTCTTACAATACCCAGGGAAACATGGTCAAGTACACGATTATGCGGAATTTGTGCAGCACGCCAAAGCAAATGAAATCAAAGTAGCGGTAGCAGCGGACATTTTAAGTCTTGTGAAGTTAAAAGCTCCTGGGGAGTGGGGAGTGGATGTTGTTGTTGGTACTACCCAGAGATTTGGAATTCCACTAGGTTACGGAGGCCCGCATGCCGGATATTTTGCCACCAAAGAAGCGTATAAAAGAAGTATCCCTGGCAGAATAATTGGAATTACCAAGGATACTGATGGCAACCCAGCACTGCGAATGGCATTACAAACCAGGGAGCAGCACATAAAAAGGGATAAAGCAACCTCAAATATATGCACGGCTCAAGTTTTATTGGCTGTTATGGCGGGAATGTATGCCGTGTATCACGGACCTGAAGGTCTGAAATATATTGCCAACAAAGTTCACAACCATACCAAGCTTTTAGCGAATACACTTGCTGCTAATGGTTTTGAACAAATCAATAGCACCTATTTTGATACCATTCAGGTAAGGGTCAAGGATGCTGTAAAATTGAAGGAAACCACAGAACGCCATCAAATCAACATCAATTATGTAGATGAGGACACGGTTTCGATTTCATTGAATGAAGCAGTCTCAACCGAAGATATCAAGACGCTTGTATCCTGTTTCACGGAGGCTACACTTACACAAGATCATAGCGAGGTGATTCCTGAATCTTTGAAAAGAACTTCGCCATTTTTGGAACATGAAGTTTTCAATTCATACCATTCGGAAACTGAATTGATGCGCTACATCAAAAAGTTGGAACGAAAGGATTTGGCGTTAAATCATTCCATGATTTCTTTAGGAAGTTGTACGATGAAGTTAAATGCCGCTAGTGAAATGCTCCCTTTGAGCTGGGCCAATTGGGGAAATATTCATCCGTTTGTGCCACTAGATCAAGCACAAGGATACCAAGAGGTGTTGAATGAATTGGAATCCCAGTTAAATGTGATTACCGGCTTTGCAGCAACATCGTTGCAACCCAATTCTGGAGCACAAGGGGAATACGCGGGATTAATGACGATAAAAGCCTATCATGAATCCAGAAATGAAGGGCATCGAAACATCTGTCTTATCCCAGCATCGGCCCACGGAACCAACCCTGCGTCTGCTGTTATGGCAGGCATGAAGGTCGTGGTAACAAAAACCGATGAACATGGTAATATTGACGTCTCCGATTTGGAAGAAAAAGCGGCGCTTCATTCTGAAAATCTAGCAGCATTGATGGTCACTTATCCTTCTACACATGGAGTTTTTGAGTCCTCCATAAAACATATCACCAAGGTTATACATGACCATGGGGGACAAGTGTATATGGACGGTGCCAATATGAACGCACAAGTAGGTCTCACCAATCCGGCAACAATAGGAGCGGATGTTTGCCACTTGAATTTACATAAGACCTTTGCAATCCCGCATGGAGGTGGTGGACCTGGTGTAGGACCCATCTGCGTAGCGGAGCAATTAAAACCTTTCTTACCTGGAAATCCTGTAGTTTCCACTGGAGGTTCACAAGCAATCACCGCGATTTCCGCGGCTCCTTGGGGCAGCGCCCTTGCATGCTTGATTTCTTATGGTTACATAAAAATGCTTGGTGCAGAAGGTTTGACCGATGCCACCAAAATTGCCATTTTGAACGCCAACTATATCAAGGATAGACTTAAAGGGAAATTCGATGTACTTTATACAGGGGAAAGAGGTCGTGCAGCACATGAAATGATAATCGATTGCAGACCCTTTAAGGCCCATGGGATTGAGGTTACGGATATCGCCAAACGACTTATGGACTATGGGTTTCACGCCCCAACAGTATCATTCCCAGTAGCAGGTACCATAATGATAGAACCAACGGAAAGTGAAAGTCTGGCCGAGTTGGATAGGTTTTGCGAAGCAATGATATCCATTAGGGAGGAAATAGACGAGGCGCATCAAAATGAGCCTAACAATGTGCTGAAAAATGCACCTCATACTTTAGCCATGGTAACCAACGACGACTGGGATTTTCCATATAGTCGCCAAAAAGCCGCATTTCCTTTAGCATATGTCTCGGAAAACAAGTTTTGGCCTAGTATACGAAGAACTGACGAGGCCTTTGGCGATCGTAATCTTATATGTACTTGCGCTCCTATTGAAGCCTATGCTGAAGCCTAGGTTTTAAAGGGTACAAACTAGTTTTAACGCCATGGATTCTTACGAGTTCCATGGCGTTTTAGCATGTATTCGTTTATAACAACGCCCTTTGGACATCGTACGAAAACCGCAATTAGCAGTTTGAATTCGCTTTAGACCCTTATCTTGTTATCAAAACCTCTATATGAACATTGGCATCACCGGAACAGGGAGTTATATTCCACCCGTTATCACAAAAAATGAAGATTTTCTACAACATCATTTTTTGGATACCAATGGATCTCACTTTGAGCATGAAAACCAAGTAATCATTGAAAAATTCCAGGCCATAACGGGAATTTCAGAACGTAGATATGCCCCACCAGAACTTAAAACCTCGGATTTGGGCTATTTGGCCGCTGAGAAAGCTATTGCAGATGCGGGTATCAATAAGGAAGAACTGGATTACATCATATTTGCTCATAATTTTGGTGACATGACTCCGGGTAAAATCCAAGGGGATACCTTGCCAAGTTTAGCGACGAGGGTTAAGCATCTACTCCAAATCAAAAACCCAAAATGTGTAGCGTATGATATGTTATTTGGCTGTCCGGGTTGGGTAGAAGGAGTGATTCAAGCTTCTGCTTTTATTCGTAGTGGATTGGCAAAAAAATGTCTGATTATTGGTGGCGAAACACTCTCACGCGTAATAGATGAGCATGATCGTGACAGTATGATTTATTCTGATGGCGCTGGCGCAGTTATCTTAGAAGCTGACGCTTCATCTGGTGAAATCTTAAGTCATGCCTCTGAAACTTATGCCAATGGAGAGGCCTATTACCTCTTTTTTGACAAAACCTACAAAGAAGAAGGCTGTCCGGATACGCGTTACATCAAAATGCACGGGAGGAAAATCTACGAATTTGCTTGTACTCATGTCCCGGAAGCTATGCAAGCCTGCATGGATGCGAGCGGTGTCGCTATTGACGAAGTCAAGAAAATCTTTATTCATCAGGCGAATGAAAAGATGGATGAAGCCATCATAAAAAGGTTTTACAGACGGTATGGTAAACAAGCACCTGAGGGGATTATGCCCATGAGTATCCATAAATTGGGCAATAGCTCCGTAGCAACTGTACCTACCTTGTTCGATTTGGTAAAAAAAGGAGAACTGGCAGAACATGAAATCAACAAAGGCGATGTGGTTATTTTTGCCAGTGTAGGTGCGGGTATGAATATTAATGCTATTGTATACCGTATTTGATCTATAAAACTGCTTCGGATCAATCGTTCTTTACGCAAAAAAGAATTCTCTTTTTTAGAATCATGAGGTAATAGTGGTAATTTGCACGGGTGAAGATAAGTGTGATAATTCCAGCACATAATGAGGCCCATTATTTGGAAAAATGCCTCAATTCCTTTGTGGCGCAAACCCTTCAACCTAATGATCTGATTATCGTTGACGATAATTCAACCGACAGCACTCACGAAACAGCATCCAAATTCGCAGCGATTCATGATTGGATTAGCGTGATCAAACGCATTTCTTCAGATGAACATCATCCAGGTAAAAAGGTTATTGACACCTTCAATTTTGGACTTCAACAGGTAGGGGAGTATCAATTGATTGGAAAGTTCGACGCGGATATCATATTACCTTCCAACTATTTTGAATTAATAGTAAACCAATTCCAAAGTGATTGGAAACTAGGTATGTGTTCCGGTTTGCTACATATTGAAGTAAACGGTAAGTGGGTGTATGAAAATATTGCCAATAAAAACCACATTCGGGGGCCGATAAAACTATATCACAAGGCGTGTTTTGATAAAATTGGCGGACTAAGACCTGGTGTAGGCTGGGATACTGTTGATGTATTATTGGCGCAGTTCCATGGATTTACCATACGCACCGTACCCGGTTTGAAGGTAAAACACCTAAGATCAACCGGACACGGGTATACGCTAAAGAAGTGGCAAAGCAAAGGCGAAGCCCTGTATAAAATGCGATACGGGATTGTACTTGCCAAATTAGCCGCTCTAAAAATGGCATGGCACGCCAAAAGCCCATTACTCTATATACAAACTATATTGGGCTATATCAATGCTGTTGTAAGAAGACCCCAACGATTTGTGACACCAAAGGAAGGCAGGTTTATACGTAAGTTACGGTGGAAAGGCATTCAGTCTAAATTATGATGAAACTCTTAAAAACACCCCATCCTGTAGGATTTGGCTGGGCTTATGTCCTAATTCCTGCCTCGGTAGTCTTTTTTATACTCGTTTTTCTCGCGCCATATGGATTTGATGAATTGAATTGGATAGATCGGATTGTCTTGGCATTTCCATTTACCCTGATAACTGCCTTGGCGGCGCCTTTAAATCTTTTCTTAGCCAAACTGATTACTCCAAGATACATTGACGAAGAAAAATGGACATTGGGCCATGAATTTATATACAATATCTACGATTTTGCATTAATTGGGTTTTGGAACACGCTTTTTCTAAAATTCACATTTAGAACAGAAGAGCCATTTCTACCCTTGCTAATTCGTATTGAATGGCATACTTTTTTGGTTGGGTTGATACCATTAATTGCCTTGATAGCATATAAACATCAACGTGCAATGCATAGGCAATTGTTACTTTCCGAAAGAATAACAGAAGAACTGCAATCCAAATTGAATGCAACACATGAGGAAAATGAATTTGCACTACATTCTGAAACAGGCAATTTTGAAATCAAATTAAACCCCAAGGATATTATTGCCTTAGGTTCCGATGGCAATTATGCAGAATTGTATTATTCAGTCCATGACCAAACCAAAAAACACCTCATTCGGAATCGTTTGAAAGTCTTGTTGGAACAAATTCCTTCAAAGGATTTTATACAATGCCACAAGAGTTTTATAGTGAATTTAAAGCATGTCACCCGTGCCGATGGTAACGCACGAGACCTTAAGCTTATTCTGACCAACGGCATGGCCGTTCCAGTATCTAGAGCAAAATCCAAAACCTTATTGCAACAGCTGAACGCTTAGGCACACTTTCCCATTCATAACACCCACCTGCCCAATCATACCTAAGCCCTTGGATTTTGGTCGATTCTGAAGAAAATTAGACTTCTTGCATGAGCTAAAATCAAAGTCATGCAGGACAAAACGAGAATTATCGCCCTAGATGTATTAAGAGGATTTGCCATTCTTGGTATTCCCTTGATGAATGTACAAAGCTTTTCCATGGTGGGACAAGCTTATCTAAACCCAAATGCGTTTGAAGATTTAAAGGGATTGAATCTTATCACTTGGGTTTCCAGTCATATTCTGGCCGACCAAAAATTCATGACATTGTTTTCACTGCTGTTTGGTGCTTCCGTGCTATTGATAACTTCCAAATATGAACAAAAGGGGAGGTCGTCCTTCAAGATCCATTACAAAAGAAATTTTTGGTTGTTGATTATTGGATTAGTGCATGCCTACCTCGTCTGGTATGGTGATATATTGGCGCCATACGCATTTTGCGCATTTTTAGTCTATCCATTTCGAAAGCAATCCATAAAAGGTTTGATAGCGCTAGGACTTGTTGTTTTTTCAGTTAGCAGTCTACTAGATTTTTATACAGGATTCCAAATGCTAAATGCCCCAAAAGAAGTAATTCAAAGCATATCCGGCGGCTGGGCACCTAATGTCGATTTGATTCAGCGAGAGGTAGCTGCCTATCAAGGAAGTATCTCCAATCAAATGGCACAACGTTACCATACCGCCCAAATGTTGCAAACCACCTATTTTTTCGGACACATCTTCTGGCGTGTTTTTGGTTTGATGTTACTAGGTATGGCATTGTTCAAATCTGGATTTTTGACAGGAAAAAGTAGCAAAAGCGTTTATATAAAATCCGTTTTGTTCGTTGGGTTTCCTTCACTAATAATTGTAGCATTCGGTGTAATTTTTAATTTTCATCACGATTGGAAACTACAATACTCCATGTTTTTGGGTAGCCAGTTCAATTATTGGGGCAGTCTTGGAATGGCCATAGGCTATGTTGGTATTATGATCCTGGTCATCCAAAAACAATGTGCCAAAGGACTCTTATCTCGAATTGCAGCAATTGGCAGAATGGCCTTAAGCAATTATTTAGTTCAATCCCTCACAATGGCTTTGTTTTTCTACGGATTAGGGTATTTTGGTAAAGTGGAACGATCGCAACAACTCATCATGGTGGCTTTCATTTGGGCAGCGCAATTAAGCTATAGCAAATATTGGTTGTCCCATTTCCACTACGGTCCATTTGAATGGCTTTGGCGCAGTTTAAGCAGGGGTAAAATTGAGGTGTTTCGAAAAAAATAGAAGAGCAAAACCTTGAAACATTTGGGTTTCAATATGGCATCCGTCAACTCAATTAGTGTATCCGTCAATTAAAAACGTGAGTACGTCAATTCGTACGTGTTTTCAATTATTGAGCGCATATCTTGAAAGAAAAAGCTTCCAAAATCTAAGATGCATTTTGGAATACTTTGATTTTCAGTCTTTTTGAGTTGACAAACAGGTCTAGTTATTTAAACCCAAATCAATCCTTTATGAAAAACCATGCTAACTTTCCACTTATTACAACTTCACTCCTACTTTTATTGGTCACTTCATGCCAACAAGAGTCGAATCTAGAAACCAATCAGAATGAAATTCTCAAAAAAGAACAACTGGATAGTAAACCAGTAATCTTAGGAGAAGAGCTCAACATGCCCTACACCGTGGTAAATATGAATACGGCATTTGAAAATCTTTTGGTAAATCTCAAACACCGTTCTAAAGACAGCAAACTTGCCAAAACCTTTAAAAATGGTCAAAGCATCGAAATTCTTCCTTCGCATTATTACTATCGGTTTTTACCCAAAGATAGTTTGGAACATGATCTGATCAGTAGAGATACGATACTTCAAGCTTCCAATATTCCTTTACATTACCAAATTGAGGAACAAGGCGATTTTTACGATGACCCTGAATTGGAGGGTGATGAAAACCCAGATTCCTTTTCCTACCTCTATGCTGTAGTACCCTTTGATTACCCTATACCAGAAAACATACACAATGAACGATTAAATGACCTTTATTTTGCTCCGGAAATGGATGACAAGGAAAGCTTGGCTGAAGGGGAAATCATGGTAAAACAGCCCCGTAACCAAACCACCAAAGACATTTTAACTGTGGACAATAGTGGTGAAGTCTTTGAATATTTGGAGCTGGAGGCCCTAAAACTGACCAATAACCTGGATGAAGAAGAATTGGCAGCCCTAAAGTTCTATCTTCCCAACGACACCTCGGGTACACTTTACAGCTATGCTAAGGCGGTGGCCAAGGGTTATCAGCAAAAAGACTTGATCATAGACCTTGCTTCTGTGGAAGCCATGATAGCAGCCGAACAAGGCACCACAGCCAGAAGACGCAGATGGAGTCCCTCTGGGCGAATAACGGTGCGCGAGGATGTCTTGGGACGAAATGTAGGTGTTGTTGGTGCAGAGGTTAAGGTGCGCAAATGGGGTTATCTTGTAATTAAAAGAGCACGGACAAACGCAAACGGGAATTTTAGAACAAGTAGCACCCGCACACAACGGGTGAAATATGCGGTTTACTTTAACAATACCCGCAGAAAATTCAAAGTAATGGCCGGCAACGCCTATATTGCAGCTAAACATAGAGGTACACGCACCTATAGAAGGCGTAGTTGGAACCAAAATTTTACATGGGGTAGAAGCCAATTTTATGCCTTGGTTCATAATGCCTCCCATGATTTCTACGAAAGAGCCGTTGGGCAATTTGGGTTAAAACACCCCAATTGGAGTTGGATACGAATCAATGCATTATATAACAAAGACGCTGGGTTCCATCTGGATTTAAATCCTTTGGGAAGATACAGTCTAATCCCAAAATGCGAAATTAGGGTGGGTAGGCTAGACGGCCGAAGACCCATGGCAAGTGATGAAATCTACGGTCTGGTTACCCATGAAATGACGCATGCCAGTCATTACCGTTTGGACCGAGCATTTTTCACCAATTTACGCAGTATGGGCTGTACCCTACAGACCATGGCAGAAAGTTGGGCAGCAGGCGTGGAAACCGTTGTTACTAATGATAGATATTTAGAACTTAATCTAAATTATTCAGGGTCTAATGCTTTGAACGCGAGAGCAACAGACGATAGGCGGTTATTTAATTCATGGAGGCAAGATCAAATAGTTAGACATCATAGCAAGAATCAATATACTCCAATTGTTATTGATTTAACTGACAACTATAATCAACAAGAAGAAATACGTGAAACATTGCCGATTGACCGTGTTCGTGATTATTCCTTAAGGCAAATTCAAACTTCATTATTTCGCTCTAGAGGTCCACATACATGGAAAGAACGATTAAAAAATCAACACGTTAACCCAACCGAAGCTTTTGTTGATGAGCTATTTGGAGTCTATATGTACGACAATTGCAATTAATTAATAATAATGAAAAAACTATTATCACTTTTATCCATAATACTTTTGTGCACTTCTTGTGGCATCATTGAAGATACTGAAGAGGAAAAATTCAAATACGTATATGTATTAAAAAATGAGACTGGTCAAGATGTACAAATCACAAATGATACGGATTCATCAACGCAAACAATTTTAAACAACTTTTCATATGAATGTTCATATACAATACCTGAAAGCTTTGTTGGCGGTTTATGTGGAAATTTTGTTGAAATTAGAATTTCAAATACCAATATGGGCTTTCGATGTCATAGAGCCATCTCAGATTTTGAGAATTTATGTTTTATAGACGACGAAAGAGTTTTTACGAGATTGGAGGGCACTATATTCACAGAAATCGACACCCGGGTTTATGAGTATGTTTTGACTCCAGAACTATTGGAGGGAGCTTTTGAATTACCAGACTAACCTATAAAACACCGGCAAGCTCAATTAGTCTATATTGTGATGCAACTAAAGAACATAACATTATATTTAACAGTCCTACTTACTTCGTGCGCTAGCTTTGTTTATGGCCAAAATATTGAATTCAAGAGAAATTCCTTAAAAACAGGTATTGCTTTTGGGTTTAATGAAGGAGAGACCGAAAGAGGTCTAGGAATCATCTACTCTATTGGGCTACAAAAAAGCTTTGGAAAAAAACAAAAACTCAGATTAAATCCGAATCTGATGATAGGCGGATTCGTTCCTTTTGGAATTACTGATACTCCAAATCAATTTTATCGTATTACTACCTTGGGATACAACCTACACTATGACATTATGAAATACAAAGCAGTATCCTTTGTAACTTCAATTGGACCATTTGCAAGTTACTCAAGAGGCCTTTTGGGAACAGGTGGAGATGGCGATGTTAGAAATAGCCATTCCATTTTTTTCAATTCATTCTATTTTGGCGGGAATGTATCAATTGGGCTTCGAATAGATTTCCCTAAGAGGAAAATAGCTTATGAAATAAGACCTATCAACGGAATGGTTGGTAACAATTATTTCACTTTAGGTTATTTTCTGTTCGGTATGGACTTTAAGTTTAAAAATTAACGGTTCGCCAACAACATATAATCTAGAAAAAAAGACACGTTACTTTAACCATTATAGCTTTAACAATTTTGAACAACAAATAAAGTCAACTATTCCAACACCTCCACAATAGGCTTGCCCGTAGTCCCATTTGGAAATGAAATCCCCAATAAAGTAGCTATGGTAGGTGCAATATCAGGGATTTCAGTACGGTTTGCCGTACTTCCATGTTGGATACCTTTACCAAACAACAATAAGGGTACATGGGTGTCATAAATCATAGGTGAACCATGCGTAGAGCCCGTATTTTTATACGAAATAAAACCTGGTTTTGGTACGAACAACACATCGCCAGAACGTTTTTGGTTGTATCCATTTTGTAAGATATAGGGAATGCCTTCCGTATACTCATTTTGCCACATCTGGTAGGCCGTATAGACCTGGTTAATGGAACCATATTTCATAAACTCGGCAGCAATTTCCTCCTGGGCATCTTGCAGGTCAATGTCCAAGTTATTGATCACTTTATGATCAAGGAAAACCTGGTAATTGGAAATATTCTTCAACACATCGGTGGTTCCGTATTTGTATTTCATGAACTCAACGAATTTCAAACGCATTTCCAAGATATCAATATAACCGGCAGGAACTTTTTCATCCTTTAAATAGGCAGGCACATCAATAGCTCCATGGTCGGCGGTTAAAAACACCGTGTACTGACCTGCTCCTACTTGTTGATCCAAGGCATTGAAAAGTTTAGTCAATTCCAGGTCCAACCTTAGATACGTATCTTGGATTTCCTTTGAGTTGACGCCATAGAAATGGCCAACGTAGTCCGTACTGGAATAGCTAACAGCAAAGAAATCGGTTATAGTATCAGTTCCTAATCCTTCACCTTTTAAAGCAGCCAAAGCAAAATCTGTGGTAATACTATTTCCATAGGCGGTACTTCTCAACAAGTCAAATTGTCTGTTAAAGTCCCAAATTGCAGGCAAATCATGAGGAAAGGTATTTGTGACTTCCCCTTTGTGCTTCCCTTCATAGGTATTGGCATCAGGACCACTTTCCAAATAAGTGTCTATCGGTTTTAATGTGGTCCAAGGCTTTTTATAGTTTTCAACCGCATCAGATTCATTGAAATCATTGACCCACTCAGGAAGCTCATCCATATAATAAGAACTTGAAATCCAGTTTCCACTTTCTCCACCTTCAAACCAGTACGCAGCATTGGCCATATGTCCACCAGGTAGTACTGCTCCCCTATCTTTTAATGCCACCGCAATCACCTTTCCCCTTTTCTGGGTATGCAATCGCAGTTGATCTGTAATAGTTGTAGTCATCATACGATGTGGAGACATCTTCCCTGCATCCGACATTGAACCTATGGTATTATAATTAACATCGGATGCGCAGTATACTTCCTCATCCAATTCCTTATCATACCAATTGTTCCCTATTATGCCATGGGTTGCCGGAGTTGTTCCCGTATACACCGAAGCATGGCCTGGACCTGTACTTGTAGGGGCATAGTTAAAATGATGGTTCTTACAATTAAAACCCTCACGTACCATCCGTTTAAATCCACCTTCTCCATAATGATCCCAAAATCGGGTGAGGTAATCATAGCGCATCTGATCTACTACAAGTCCAACAACCAACTTGGGCGATTTGGCAATTTCAATAGGTTCAGGCTGCGGAACACTCTTTTTTTTACGTTGTGCGATCGTTAAGGATACCGCAAAAAGAATCAGTAATAGGGATAATGACCTTGTTAGTCTCATCAGTACGAATATTTGGTATGTGCGCAAAACTATTCAATAATTCCCGTATTAAAATTCAAATGAAGGTTAATTGCATTTCAATATTCTTATTTTTATGCCTGCAAGTCTATTTTTTGCTACATGAAATACCTTGAAGCGATTGGAAAGTACTTCATCATGGTGTATGAAGTATTTAAAAAACCTACCAAGTGGCCAATCATGAGATCCCTTATTTTAAAGGAAATCGATGAACTGATATTTGGTTCCTTGGGTATCATTATATTCATTTCGTTTTTTATTGGCGGTGTTGTTACCATACAAACCGCCTTAAATCTCAACAGCCCTTTGATTCCTAAAAGTTTGATTGGTTTTGCCACGCGTCAATCCGTAATCCTGGAGTTTGCTCCTACCTTCACTTCTATAATCATGGCAGGAAAGGTTGGTTCTTATATCACGTCAAGTATTGGAACCATGAAGGTTACGGAACAAATTGATGCGCTTGAAGTGATGGGTATCAATTCAGTGAATTACTTGGTTTTTCCTAAAATCATAGCCATGTTGGCCTACCCCTTTGCCGTTGCAATCGCCATGTATGTGGGTATTCTAGGTGGATGGGTCGCAGGGACCTTTGGTGGTTATGCACCAAGCGGAGAATTTGTAAAAGGACTGCAGTTGGACTTTATTCCCTTTCATATTACCTATTCCTTTATCAAAACCGTGGTTTTTGCCTTTATAATAGCCACTATACCCTCTTTTCATGGTTTGTATATGAAAGGCGGGGCATTGGAAGTAGGCAAAGCCAGTACCACTGCATTTGTGTGGACCAGTGTGGTAATCATTATATCGAATTATATCCTAACCCAATTGTTATTAGGCTAATGATTGAAGTTGAAAACATACATAAATCATTCGGTGACACCCATGTACTCAAAGGTATCAGTACCACTTTTGAACAAGGGAAAACAAATTTGGTTATAGGACAAAGTGGCTCGGGCAAAACAGTTTTCTTGAAGTGTCTATTGGGGTTATTTGAACCAGAGCAAGGCAACATCTGTTACAACGGAAAATACTATGCAGACCTTAGCACAGATCAACGCCGTGACTTGCGACAGGAAATGGGCATGGTATTTCAAGGAAGTGCATTGTTCGATTCTATGACAGTGGAAGGAAATGTTATGTTCCCACTGGACATGTTCACGAGACAAACCAAGGCGGAAATGCAAGATCGGGTCGATTTTGTCTTGGAAAGAGTGAACCTTATTGATGCCCATAAAAAGTTTCCATCAGAAATATCCGGCGGGATGAAAAAGCGTGTGGCCATTGCACGTGCGATCGTAATGAATCCAAAATACTTGTTCTGCGACGAACCTAATTCCGGTTTGGACCCAAAGACTGCCATATTAATTGACAACTTGATTCAGGAGATTACCAAAGAATACAACATTACCACGGTAATAAATACGCATGACATGAATTCGGTTATGGAAATTGGAGAAAAAATCCTATTTCTAAAGGATGGTTTTAAAGAATGGGAAGGCACAAACAAGGAGATCTTTAAGACAGATAATGAGGCGGTGACAAACTTTGTTTATTCTTCCGAGTTGTTTAAAAAAGTACGGCAGATGTATATTGAGGAGCGAAACTAGTTCACTTCCTTAACCACCAGCGTGGAATCCTGAATGCGCAACTTCAACCAATTTTCCAACTTTCTACTATCTGATTGAATTTGATTGGCATTGGCGTCTGACTTCCATTGGACTTCAAAGACAGGAATCGTATCCAATTTTTTAAAATCTGTTTGCAGTTGGTATGAAAAACCTACCTTTTGAATATTGGAATAGTTTGCCTTTGCCTCGGCACTTATACTTTCAAAAGGAATCTGTTTTCCTGCATTTTTGGTCAAGGTTGCAACTTCTTCCTCCAACAATCGGATTTGCTCATCCTTGTTCAACAATTCCGCCTTGTTTTTCTCATACAATTCACTTACGTAGTTGAATTTTTCTTCGGAATCGTCCTTGCCCCCTTGTAAAATTCTAAATTCTGCATCCTTTAGGCGTGAATAATCATTTTTTTGTACCCGCCAAGTATTGATCACATTTTCGGGAATCAATTCGTCTCCCATACATACCAATTCAATCAATGAGGGTTCATCACCTTCTTGATACTCCAATTTTGTGAGATTATCCACATAGCGTCCCGCAGAATTAAATTGATAAACCTCTATGGTTTCCTTAAGAAATTGATTGGCCTGTTTCTTAAAAAGTGACTCTTGGAATACTTGATAAAAGGTAAATCCAGCTGGAATCATTACCGCAATCCCAGTAATTGATGCAGCCCGGGCAATCATACGCCTACGCTGAGAATTGGCGTAACGCACCATAGGAAAGCGCAAATATTTTATGACCAAAAACGTAGCCAATCCAATAAAAATGGTATTAATTATGAAAAGATACATGGCCCCTGCAGCATACCAAGGTTTACCAATGGCCAACCCAAAGCCCACCGTACAAAGTGGTGGCATAAGAGCAGTAGCAATGGCTACACCAAAAATCACACTTGCAATTGTTCCTTTTTTTGCTCTAGCAATAACCAAAGCCAATCCCCCAAAAAAGGCTATCAAAACATCCCGAATATCCGGTTTGGTACGTGCCAATAATTCAGAAGATTCATCACGAAGGGGGAATAAATAGAAAAACAGAAACGCTGTAATAACACTCAGCACCACCATCACGGTGAAGTTTTTGAACGATCGCCTCAAGGTATCGATATCATTTATGGCCAGTGATAAGCCCATGCCTAAAATTGGACCCATCAATGGTGAAATTAACATGGCACCGATTACAACCGCGGTAGAATTTGCATTAAGTCCAACAGATGCAATGAAAATGGAGCACACCAAAATCCATGAGGTATGTCCTTTAAATGGAATATCAGCAATTATGGATTCTTTGGTTGCTGCGGCGTCCGTATTGGAACGTATTTCCAAAAGCTCCAATAGAAACTTCCGGACACTGCCAACCAGCCCCATAAAACCTTTTTTTACCTCATCACCACTGTCTGGTGGTTGAGGATTCCCTTCTGCGAATAAGTGTTCACTCATTTTTATGCGTACTCGTCACCAAATTTTTCCTTCACTTGGTTTAATACCGATTTAATATCCTGCTGTTTGGATTTTGGGAAGATCAACAATACATCCTCTTTATCAACGATGATGTAATCCTCCAAACCATCCACGACCACAATCTTTCCTTTATCAGAACGAATCATGTTCCCTTTTGCATCTTGTAACAGCGTATTACTATTTACAACCGCATTAGCTTCCTTGTCCTTGCCGAGCTTTTCATACAAAGCTCCCCAAGTACCTAAGTCGTTCCAATCAAAAGTAGCAGGTAAAGTAAAAATAGCTTGGGAATTCTCCAAGATAGCATAATCTATGGATATGTTTTCCGCTTTTGGATAGTTTTCAGTAATAAAATCATGTTCTTCACTTGTATTATAGCAGGCTATTCCTTGCTCAAACAGGTTGAATTGTTCGGGCTGGAATGTCTTAAAAGCGTTTACAATAGTATCAACACTCCACATAAAAATTCCTGCATTCCACAAAAAATTACCCTGCGCTAAAAATTCCTTGGCTGTTTCATAATCGGGTTTCTCCCTGAATTGAGACACTTTTTTCAGGTTTACGTCAGTTCCTTTCTCAAATTCAATATAACCAAATCCGGTGTTTGGATAGGTAGGTTGAATGCCCAAAGTACATAATACCTCTTCCTTTTCACATTTATCAAAGCACGCCTTCACGTTATCTTCAAAGGCTTGTTCATCCTCAATCCAATGATCACTTGGGGCAACGATCATAACTCCATTTGGGTTCATTTTTTGGATTTTCAATGCCGCATACAGAATACAAGGAGCCGTATTTCGCATTGCAGGTTCCAAGACCACTTGTTCTTGCGTTACCATTGGCAATTGTTCCAATACCAAGTCATTGTATCGCTCATTCGTCAGAATCAGAATGTTCTCCGTTGGAATAAACTTATTGAGCCGATCAAATGTTTTTTGAATCAAGGTTTTGCCTGCACCCAACATATCATGGAACTGTTTGGGGTTGGCCGAAGTACTTACAGGCCAAAAACGTGATCCCACACCCCCAGCCATTAATACGGCGTAGTAGTTTTTATTCATTTCAAGTTGTTGTTTATATTTCAAAATGGCGGCTCAACGTCGGAAGCCATCTGCACTAGTTCTACTTCCGCATTGGGTTGGAACAAATATAATCTTCCTGTGGCCAACTCAATACACTCATAACGCTTCACCCTTTTATTGCCTTTTTTATATAGTTTTCCATTATGTAAACGAAAAATTGCATTGTAAGGTATTTCATACACATAACTTTCTTTGCGTTCTTCGGGGTCAAAGGATTTCAATGCAATGGACAAACGTGCATCTGAACTACTGCTGGCCTTTGGATTTTTAAAATGGTTGGCAATTACTGGCAATAGCTGTGAAGGAAAAATTTCCGGTCTAATATAAGGAATCATCAAATGTTGAAACGTACGTTTCCATTCCTTGCCGTGTGGTTTTATTTCTCTCCCATATTCTTGAATGGCCACCAGATGGGCTATTTCATGAATCAGGGTAATCAAGAATCGATATTTGTTCAAAGAGGCGTTGACGGTGATTTTATGTGATCCATCAGGCATTCTTCTATAATCACCATGCCGTGTGTGCCTGTGCCCAACGATTTTTAGATGTACTTGATGTTCTTTGATTAAATCAAAGCAAGGCGATACAGCGCGTTCTGGAAGGTATTTTTTTAAAATTTCAATCACCACAACAAAGTTACGAGTTTAGCTCGTCTACGGATGAAATTAAATCCAGGTCTTGAATTCTAACCTATCTTACTACTATTTTTATATTGAAATTGGCCTAAATCCTCTTTCTTCATGAATCGACTCACAAGAATCACCGCGATATTAATTCAACTGCAATCCAAAAAAGTGATAACTGCACAGGAAATTGCCAATCGTTTTGAAGTAAGTCTACGCACAATTTACAGAGATATAAAAACACTACAAGACGCTGGCGTTCCCATCGGTTCGGAAAATGGTGTTGGTTACTTCATTGTGGATGGATATACATTACCCCCTGTTAGTTTTACAGAAGAAGAAGCCAATGCCTTAATTGTTGCCGAAAAGGTAGTTTTAAATCAAGGTGACACCTCCTTACAGCAAGAGTTCAACTCATTATTGCTTAAGATAAAATCCATTTTAAGAAGTTCGCAAAAAGAGGACTTGAGTTTACTGGACAAAAGAGTAAGCTCATCCTTTTTGGTCAATTCAGTACCAAGTGATTCGTTGACCCATATCCAAAAATCCATTGCAAAAAACCAGGTAATGGAAATAAGGTACCGCGCAATCCAAACAAACAACATCACGCAACGTAAAATAGAACCATTGGCACTGTATTACACCTCAAAAGCCTGGGTAGTAATTGCCTATTGTCAACTAAGAAAAGGGTTTAGAGAATTTCGTTTAGATCGCATATTGCAGTATAAAACCCTTCTGGAAAAACCACAATTCACTGATGATTTTAACCTTCAGGACTATCATTCCCAAATTTCCTGACCCTAGTTGACATAGGGCTGTCATATCCCAGATTTACATTTGTTTCATCTTAATACTATTGATATGAAAACAACCCGTTTTGGAAGATTGGGACTGCTTTTTTTTGTCCTGATCTCCGTCAACTGTAAACCAAAAAATGAAACACAAAGCGAAGAAAGTAAACTTGTTATGAACGTAATACCCGAAATGCCCAAGGCACAAAATTTTGTTGATAGTCCTTTACGAAATCGAATTAAATTAAATCTAAAAGCCCCTGTTTCCGAAGTCTGGAATGTAGTTGGAAGACCGGAACGCATGCCAGAATACAGCATGGGCCTTAACAAGGTAGAAGCTGATTATTCCGAACAAAAATGCACAGGTTTCACGTGTTATTTCCATCCCATGGAAGGACAAAACATTGGTTTGGAACATAAAGAGCAGGTAATCTGGTATGAAGAAAATATCGGCTACATTTCCCAATCTCAAGAACCTAACAATTTTGGTTACACAGATAGCCTTGCCTTAGTGTCTGTTTCGGTAACAGAGGATAGTACCATTTTCACCTGGGACATACATTATAATGCTGGAGATGAACCCACTTTACATTTAAATATTGACTCCTATGCCATGGCTTTGGATGATATCGCCAATAATCTTATCCAGTTGTTTGATGGTAAAATCTTGGAGAATTTTGTTTATGGTAAATAAATGCCCCCTATTTAAGGACATACTAAATCAAGCGGCGGTAAGGCCGCTTGATTCGTTTAAGATTCCATGGGTCTACAATGATTAACTTTGTGACAGCCTAGATTTTCCAATGGACCAATTAAAACTCTATTTCAAAAATACCTTCGGTATCTCCGAATCAGACTGGGCCGCTTTCTCTTCAAAGTTGATTTATCGGGAATTTCCTAAAAAGACACATTTGCTCGTTAAAGGCAAGGTGGAAAACCATCTTTCATTTATTTCCGAAGGGATAATACGCCTATACATTCCAAATCCAGACAATGATCTTACGTTTGGCTTCGCCTTTAAAGGAAACTTTGTAAGTGCCTACGACTCCTTCTTAACCCAAGCTCCTTGCATTTATAGTATGGAAGCAATTACAGAAACCAAACTTTGGCGTATTTCCTATCAAGATTTGGAAGCTGTATACAAGTCCACAGAAATTGGGAATTTTATAGGTCGTAAGGCAGCCGAAGAACAATTTCTGAAAAAATCGCAACGGGAAATCGCCCTTCTGAATGATACCGCCGAGCAACGCTACCTCAAGCTATTTACTGAACGCCCGGAATTGATCCAAAAAATACCTTTAAAATATATAGCCTCCTATATTGGAATAACGCCACAGGCCCTAAGTCGCATCCGAAAGCGTATTTCTTAACCTAGGTTCATTGTTTGAACAGCCGGATCACTAGATCTTTGTCAAAAAAAACAATGAAACCATTGATCGTTTTGTTAAGTTCCTTTGCAGTTGTCTGCATCATCCAACAGTTAGTATATCGTACAATTGACTTTCAGTATGCGGGACGGTTGGCAATGGCAATAATGTTATCATTCACAGCGGTAGGTCATTTTATTTACGCCGAAGGTATGTCTACCATGTTTCCAGAAATAGTGCCGAACAAACTAGCCCTAGTCAAACTTTCAGGACTATTTGAATTGATGCTAGCGATTGGACTCTTACTCCCTGAGTATCACAAAACAATAGGAATCATACTTATCCTATTCTTCGTACTGCTTTTACCTTTGAATATCCGTTCAGCAATGTTGAATGTTAATTATCAATCAGGGAATTCGGATGGACCAGGAGTTAATTATCTATGGTTTCGTATTCCGTTACAATTGGTTTTTATTGTATGGGTCCATCTTTCAGCTATCAAAAACTTGGAGTCCTAGATCAAGGGGTACTATTACTTACTTGCAAAAGTTTCCCGTTATACATTTTTTGACCACTGAGGGCAAAATCCTTGATGTAAATAGCCATCTCTAAAGCCGTAACAGGTGCCATGTACCCAGGAAAGGCCTCTTCCAACATTTCTGTCTGTACGGCACCCAAGGCCAGCACATTAAAACTGGGGCCTGTTTCCTTAAACTCCTCAGCCCATAGCTCTGTTAACGTTATCACTGCTCCTTTGCTTGAACTGTAAGCCGACAAGCCAGGAAATTTCATACTTCCCTGAACACCGCCCATTGAGCTTATGGTTACAACATGACCATCTTTACGCATTTTAGGCAAAACCATGCGTGTAAGTTCTGCCACACCAAACACATTTACTTTATAAACCGCCTCAAATTCTTCTGGGGATATCTCCAAGAATGGTTTATTGAGCAAACTCCCGGCATTGTTTATCAATACGTCCACCTGATCCCACTGTACAATAAACGAATCAATTTTTGCATAATCAGCAGTTTTTGCAAGATCACAGCTAAGGCTATGGACGTTCTTTAATCCAAGATTAGCGCATGGCTGGTCATTACGAGATAAGGCAAGAATATTGTGCTTGTCCGAAGCCAATAGTTTTACCAGTTCAAACCCTATTCCCCTGCTGGTACCAGTAACGATGATGTTTGCCATTGTTGATCTTAGTATTTTATCTTTCCTTTTCTCGGTTAAATTCCTTGTACTTCCTGTTTTTCAGCATTGGTAATGTTTTCCACTACAGGCAGCATTTTATTGATTAGGCTTGCCATATGCTCAAAATCCATCAACTTTATTTCGTCGCCGACTTTATGGTAAAAAATGAAGTTGGTAAAATCAAAGGTGCAAAAGGTATGGGATGGAACACCAAATTCTGTATAAAACGGATAGTTATCCGAGCGCTGGAATAAATTAAATTCCTTAGCAGTAGGAAGAAACCCTACAAGCTTTTCTTTTGCATATTTGTTGCTGATTTCCGCCAAATTTGATTTTTCAAAGCCAGTGATGTAAACCGTATAATCCTTATCCTTTAACGGTACTCCGGTCATTTCAAAGTTCAACATAGTATAAAGATTAAACCCTTCTTCTTTTAATTTTTTTGCTAAGTGTTTAGATCCCAACAAACCCTTTTCCTCAGCACTGAAAAGCGCAAAAATCAGACTTCTCTTGTTGGATTTGGTCGTGCCAAAATAACGTGCCAGCTCCATTACAGTTGTGGTACCTGAAGCGTTGTCATTGGCCCCATTGGCTATAATATCTCCATTTTCTGGTTCAATTAGGCCGATATGATCGTAATGTGCACCAATAATGATGTATTCATTTTTGAGCTTAGGATCATTGCCTTCTACAATTCCAACCACGTTATATGCCGTTTTTTCAAAATTGGAAAGCGTATCCCGAAAAGATTCAAAGTATGGTTTAACCTGATAGGAAGTCAAATAGTTTTCAATATAAGTGGCCGCCATGTCAATTCCATCACTTCCAGAATCACGACCTTTTAAGTCATCAGAAGCCAAATAAGTCATGATTTCCCCCACACGATCCGCTTTTGAAAATGTATTTGTATTAATCGTTTTTGAATTAATCTCCTGTGTAGTTTTAGCCTTTAGTCCATCTGGGCCATTTGGCTGGTCATTGTTGGAATACGTATCAAGTTTTTGAGTAGTTCCGCAGCTTACAACTAACAATACACTTGCTACAGTTAAGATATTTTTCATAGTGATGAATTTGAATTTAAAGATAAAAAAAGCATCCTAAAAGGATGCTTAGTATCATTTAGTTGGATATTTCTCAGCTTTACTATGCAAGCATTGTTACTGGGTTTTCCAAATAAGCTCTCAAAGTTTGTAGGAATTGCGCTCCAGTTGCACCATCAACCGTTCTATGATCACACGCCAAAGTTACCTTCATAGTGCTTCCAGGAACAATTTCACCATTCTTTACAACGGGCTTGTCCACGATAGCCCCAACTGATAAAATAGCAGAGTTGGGTTGGTTGATTATGGAGGTAAATTCCAAAATACCGAACATCCCTAAATTGGAAACTGTAAAGGTACTTCCTTCCATTTCGTCAGGTTTGATCTTTTTAGATCTAGCACGCCCTGCTAAATCCTTTACCGAAGCACCCAATTGAGTAAGACTAAGTTGATCAGCAAATTTGACTACCGGTACCACAAGTCCTTCATCTACCGCTACCGCAACACCCATGTGTACGTGGTGTTTGTAAATGGTTGAGTCTCCATTCCAAGTGGTGTTCACTTGTGGATGCTTTTTCAATGCCATGGCGCAAGCTTTCAACACCATATCGTTAAAGGAAACTTTGGTATCTGGCAAACTGTTGATTTGCGCTCTGGACGCTTTCGCATTGTCCATGTCCACCTCAATTGTAAGATAATAGTGTGGCGCTGAAAACTTAGACTCTCCTAAACGCTTGGCAATTACTTTTCTCATGGTAGAGTTTTTCACTTCTTCCATGCTTTCTTCACCCACTGGCAAGTTCATTGGAGCGGCTGGGGTTGGAGCTATTTCGGCTTTTTCTGCAGTTGGCGCCGCTGGAACAGCACTAGGCTGGAAGTTCTCCACATCCCTTTTCACAATCCTACCATGGTCTCCTGATCCAGTGACATCTGCAAGGTTGATTCCTTTATCACTGGCGATTTTCTTGGCCAATGGCGAAGCAAGGATTCTTCCATTTTGTGAAGGAGTGGCTTGTACAGCAACCTCCGCAGACGCTGATGCTGCAACGGCTTCAGCTTTAGGTCCACTTTCTGTAACAGCTTCGGTTGCAGGTGCAGCTAATACAGCACTTACATCAGTCCCTGCAGGACCAATTACTGCCAAAACCTCATCTACCGGAGCAGATTCACCTTCTTGTATTCCTATGTGTAATAGGGTTCCGGAATAAAATGATTCAAATTCCATGGTGGCCTTATCTGTCTCTATTTCCGCAAGGATATCACCTTCCTCAACTTCATCGCCAACTTTTTTCAACCAAGAAGCAACAGTTCCTTCTTCCATGGTATCGCTAAGACGTGGCATTTTTATTACTTCTACACCTTCTGGAACAGCAACTGGACTTGTAGCAGGTGCTGCTTCAACCGGAGCATTTTCAACAACTGGTGTTGCTTCAGCTGCAGGTGCATTCCCTCCAGCTAATAGTGCCGAAATATCTTCACCCTCTTCACCTATAATGGCCAATAGTGAATCTACCGGAGCACCATCACCTTCAGCAATACCGATATGCAAAAGTGTACCTTCATGAAAAGATTCAAATTCCATGGTAGCCTTGTCCGTTTCTATCTCGGCCAATATATCTCCTTCCTCTACTTTATCCCCTACTTGCTTAAGCCATTTTGCCACGGTACCTTCTTCCATGGTATCGCTCAAGCGAGGCATGTTGATCACTTCTGCCATCTAACTAAAGTTTATGTTGTAAAAATGGATAATCCTCTTGTTCGTAAACTGTATCGTATAATTGCTGAATTGGCGGAAAATCAGATTCCTCAGCGAATTTTTCGCATTCTGCAACTAAATCCTTCACCCGTTTGTCCATCACTTTGATTTCCTCTTCGGTTGCATATCCTTTTTCAAGAATCACATCCTTCACTTGGGTTATAGGATCAATTTTCTTGTACTCCTCTACTTCTTCTTTTGTTCTATAATGCTGTGCATCGGACATGGAGTGACCTCTATAACGGTATGTTTTCATTTCCAAGAAAGTTGGACCTCCACCTGTTCTTGCGCGCTCAATTGCCTTATCCATTTCCTTTGCAACAATTGCAGGGTCCATACCATCTACGGGGCCGCAAGGCATTTCATAACCCAATCCCAATTTCCAGATATCCGTGGTATAAGCCGTACGGGCCACTGAAGTACCCATTGCATAACCATTGTTTTCACAAATGAATACCACTGGCAGTTGCCAAAGCATAGCCAAGTTGAAAGCTTCATGCAACGACCCTTGTCTAACAGCGCCGTCACCCATATAACATAAAGTTACGGCGTCGCGTTTGAAATACTTATCTGCAAAGGCCAATCCAGCACCTAATGGAATTTGTCCACCTACGATTCCGTGTCCACCATAAAAGCGGTGCTCTTTGGAGAATATATGCATTGACCCTCCCATTCCTTTGGAAGTTCCCGTAACTTTTCCAAATAGCTCTGCCATTACTCTTCGTGGATCCACACCCATACCTATAGGTTGCACATGGTTTCTATATGCTGTGATCATGCGATCCTTTGTCAAATCCATGGCATGTAATGCACCTGCTAAAACAGCTTCTTGACCGTTGTACAAATGCAAAAATCCTCTTACTTTCTGTTGGATGTAAACAGCAGCCAATTTGTCCTCGAATTTTCTCCAGAACAACATGTCTTCATACCACTTAAGGTAAACTTCTTTGGTAATCTTTTTCATCAATGGTTGTATTAATTGAAAACCCCCGTTACGGAAGAAAAGCAAAAATACATATATATCTCTTTTTGGGAAAAGAAATGGATTAAGAATCGGACAAAAATGAACTACTAAATGCTAGGGGCAAAATATCTGCCATAGAACTGCATTTGTAGATAGGTCCGGTTTCACCTCTTAAGAGAATAGCAATGGGCTTTTTTTGGCGTTGTTCATACTCAATGATGGATTGCCTACAATTGCCACATGGAGCCGCTGGATTGTCTACCACATAGTCCTTGGATGTAGCAGTGATCACAATTGTATTTATAGGCACTCCGGGATATTTGGCGCCGGCTTGAAAGACAGCTACTCGTTCCGCACATAGACCTGAAGGATAGGAGGCATTTTCCTGATTGTTACCAATAACAATTTCGCCATTGTCTAAAAGTACAGCTGCGCCAACTTTAAAACTCGAATACGGCGCATAAGCATTTTCACGTGCCCGCTCAGCCTCGACTAACAATTTTTGCTCGTTTTGTGAAAGCTCTTCGATAGTTTCATATATGAAAAGCTCAAAGCCAATTTGCTGTTTCTTCATACTTGGAAGTAATACCCAAAAATAAGAAAACCTGTCCAAGGACAGGTTTTCAATATATTCATTAACAATTCTTAATCGTTTAGGAACTCTTCTCCAAAATTGAAGGTAAGCGAAAAACGCAATGTGTTTTCCAATGGATTTCTTACTTGTGCAGTAGAGAATAAATACGATAGATCGATTTGAGCTGATTTGAATTTGAATCCTGCTCCAAGTGTGAAGAACTGTCGTGCTCCTTTAACCTCACTTTCATTAAAATATCCAGCTCTCAACATAAAAGCTTCCATATATCTATACTCGGCTCCTAATGCCCAAGTTATCTCTTTCAACTCTTCACTAAAGCCGTCAGGTGCATCTCCAAAAGACTCGAACACGCCACTCAAGAAACTAATTTGTTGGTATTCGTTGTTATCCTCAGCAGTAATCAAACCATCACCCGTAAAGTCTCGAGGGGTTGGAACCAATAATTTATTGAATTCGGTTTGCAGTGCAAGGATATTATCTTGATCAAATATGAAATCAAAACCACCTCCAAACTTCAAGTTTGTTGGCAAAAAGTTTTGTTGTCCGCCTTCGTCATACTGGATTTTCCCTCCAAGATTGGAGATATTGAATCCGGCTCTCCAACGTCCGTCAAAACTATTATATGCTATTTCCCTAGAACGATAAAAACCAGCAACATCTACAGCGAAAGAATTGGCAGCTTGCGAATCTTGCGCTCCATCCTGAAACCTCAAATTTGAACTTATAAACCTACCAGCAACTGCCATGGAAAAGGTCTGGCTCAACTTAAGTGAGTAAGAACCGTCAATAGCAAATTCATTAGGCTTTACCAAAGTGGCATCCTCATCAATGGTTTGTCTAAGTTCTATTTCACCCAACCCAAAATAGCGCACACTGAATGCGAATGCACTTCTATCATTCAATTTGTTGTAAAAACTAGCGTTGAGCAGGGAAACATCATTAACGATACTTTCCAAATAAGGGGTGTAACTCGCACCGAATCCTGATTTTTGTGTAGCAAATGCAAATTTTGCTGGATTCCATTGTTGGGAGAAGGCGTCAAAGGATGTCGCAACACCCATGTCACCCATACCAGATGCGCGAGCATCAGAAGCAATGGTTAAGAAAGGGACAGCTGTTGTAATTACTCTTTCTTGTTGTGCACTCAATCTTACTGAAAGACAAAGCAACACTACCAATAATAGTAACTTTTTCATTTTTTGTTTTTAGCGTTTAGTGAACATTAAGGCCCACAAAGATTTAAAAAATCTAATGGACATATTACAACTTAACGACCAATTGCCAAAATTCTTGTACCAACTGCACTATTTTTTGATAAATAATTGGCTACATCCAAGGTAAATTTACGCCCACATGAAAAAACGAATCCAAGAATGCGTTAAAACCGATGGATTCCATACTAATCCAAGGGTAAGTGCGTTTAAGTATTAGCCGTGATCCGTCAAATGATCTTGAGAATTATTTTTCGGGGATAAAATATAATGGTCAAAACATCGTTTTAAAGCCATTGAAGGATTTAAAATCAAAATCAAGTTAAAGTAGCTAAGGGGGTCAAAGCCCTTATTTTAAAGTACTCAAGCCCAAATTATGAAAAAACACTTTATCAAAGTTGTACTTTCTAGTGCTGTCATAGTAGGAAGTTTTACCAGTTGTAAAAACTCCGGATCTTCCTCATCCAAAAATGTCTCTAGAGCAACTGGATGGAAAATCAACGCCAAGGAGGGTGGGTTCCAATTCAATTCAGATTTCAAAGAGCAGGAGACACCTCCTGGTACTGTCTTTATTGAGGGCGGAACATTTACCAAGGGTAAAGTTCAGGATGATATCATGCATGATTGGAACAATACTCCAACCCAGCAGCACGTACAGTCTTTTTATATGGATGAAACCGAGGTTACCAATGTTATGTATTTGGAGTACTTGGATTACTTGAAAGCGGTTTATCCTCCTGAAAACCCAAATTATAGAAATATTTACCACGGTGCACTTCCGGATACATTGGTATGGAGAAACCGTTTAGGTTTTAATGAGACCATGACCAACAACTACTTAAGACATCCAGCATATGCTGAATATCCTGTAGTTGGTGTTAACTGGGTTCAGGCATCCCAATATGCCGAGTGGCGAACCGATAGGGTAAATGAGGCTATGTTGGAAAGAGAAGGCTATTTGGCCCAGGATGCCAAGTACAAGGTGTTAAACGGTGAAATCAGTGAAACCTTCAGTACCGAAGCGTATTTGAACAATCCCCAAAGTGTATACGGCGGTCAGATAGATTCCCTTCAAGGAAAACAAAAACGTGATTCCATCAATGTTTATGCTAAAAGAAGCAGCGGTGTGATCATGCCAGAATACAGACTCCCAACCGAGACTGAATGGGAATATGCCGCCCAAGCACTTATAGGGTCAAGAGAGTACAACAATTACCGTGGTAGAAAGAAATACCCATGGGAAGGTGATTACACCAGAAACGGACAACGTGTTGGTCGTGGTGATCAATTGGCAAACTTCAAACAAGCCAAAGGTGATTACGGCGGAATAGCAGGTTGGTCTGACGACGGTGCGGATATTACTGCAGAAGTAAAATCATACAAACCCAATGATTTTGGTCTTTACGATATGGCTGGAAATGTTTCCGAATGGGTAGCTGATGTTTATCGTCCAATTGTAGATGACGAGATTAGTGATTTCAACTACTATCGTGGTAACATATTCTTGAAAAAAGCTATTGGTGAAGACGGAAAAGTTAAAGTACTTAAGGACGAAATCAAGTATGATACACTTCCTAACGGTAAAATCGTTGCGATGAACTTACCAGGTGAAATTGAAATGGTTCCGGTTACTGAAGAAGAGACCTATTTAAGAACCAATTTCGACTCCAGTGACAACAGAGGGTACAGAGATGGCGATGCTGGTTCTTCAAGATTCTTTGAGAGATTCAGTGATGAATCCAATAACAGGATGATGTATGATTCGCCTAAGCACAAAGTAGAACGTGATTCCACTGGTAATTTGATTCGCCAGTACGATACATCAAACTACAGAACATCACTTATTAACGACGAAGTTCGTGTATACAAGGGAGGTTCATGGAGAGATAGAGCATTCTGGTTAGATCCAGCGCAAAGAAGATATATGCCACAATATATGGCTACGGATGATATTGGATTTAGATGCGCCATGTCAAGAGTTGGTTCAAAATCCAAATCTAAAAACAAAACAGTCCGTCATAAAAAGGCCTCCAAATAAGAACTTGAAAGCATCTAAAGCCCCGATTAAATCGGGGCTTTTTTTTTATCTTCGACCCATGAATTTGGAACAATTGCACCAGCTTTTCTTAGCGCATCCTACCATTTGCACAGATACCCGGAAAATTTCTAAAGATTGCCTTTTCTTCGCATTAAAAGGACCCAATTTCAATGGAAATGAATTTGCGGATAGAGCCCTTGAAAACGGTGCTGCCTATGCCCTAGTGGACGAGGAAAAATTCAACACTTCTGAAAAGCATATACTTGTGGAAGATGTTTTGACCACCTTGCAAAAACTATCCACCTACCATAGAAAGCAATCTAAGGCTAAAGTTGTTTCCTTAACTGGAAGTAACGGAAAAACCACATCTAAAGAATTAATTCATTCGGTACTATCGCAATCCTATAATACCATAGCAACCCTAGGAAATTTAAACAATCACATTGGTGTTCCCCTAACCCTATTATCCATAACAAATGAAACTGAAATAGCTATTGTTGAGATGGGAGCCAACCATCAAAAAGAAATTGACTTTTTATGTGGTATAGCCCAACCCGACTATGGTTACATTACCAATTTTGGAAAAGCACATTTAGAAGGTTTTGGTGGAATTGAAGGTGTAATTAAAGGTAAAAGCGAATTATACGATCACCTCATTGAAAACAATAAGCACATTTTCATGAATGCAGATGATCCCATCCAACTTGAAAAACTGGGGTCTTATGTGAAGAAAATTGGTTACAGCACTGAAAATCCACAATACTTCAATATAAATTATGTAGATGCTGACCCCTTTGTTCAATTCACTTTTGAAGGATTAAAAGTAAAAACACAATTGATCGGGAGGTATAATTTCACCAATTGTTGTGCTGCCGTAGTTATCGGCAAATATTTCAACGTGCCTACTGCTAAAATTAAAGCTGCTTTAGAATCTTACCAGCCAAAAAACAATCGTTCGCAGATCATAGAAAAAAATGGCTTGGAAATCATACTGGATGCGTACAACGCGAATCCGTCTAGCATGAAGGTCGCTATTGAAAACTTAAAAGGCATGCAATCTGATTTCAAAACATTGATACTTGGCGACATGTTCGAATTGGGTGAAGACGCAAAAAAGGAACATCAAGGTATTGTGGATCTAGCAACATCCCTTGGTTTTTCCAATGTATTTTTGGTTGGGGAAAATTTTTCCAGAACGCAAACTGACTTCCATCAATTTGACTCCTATGACAGTTTTGAATCCTACCTGAAAGGCAATGTCCCTCGAAAAGGAACGGTCTTGATCAAAGGTTCCAGAGGAATGGCTTTGGAACGAACCTTGGATTTATTTTAAAATCTTAAATAAAACATAAACTTGGAATGGCATTGGATTTGGTCCGACCAATACTCCAAAACCAATATGCCATGGAAAGAAATGTTATTGTTTTTGACGGAGAATGTAATTTATGCAATGGAGTTGTTGGTTGGCTTTTGGCATATGCCCCAAATGGTCAATTTCAGATGATTCCGTTTCAGTCTCCAATGGGAAAGCAATTGTTGCAACAAAATGGCTATGCCACCAACACCCTAGAAACTGTAATTCTTTTTGACGAGCATGGCGAACACACCCTTTCCGATGGATTTTTACGTATCCTTTCCAAAATTCCGCAGTGGGCAATAATTGGGAGTGCACTTGCGCTAGTCCCAAAAGTTATTCGGGATAACATCTATAAACTAGCGGCAAAAAATAGAGTGAGATGGTTTGGCAAATCCCAAACCTGCGCAATAAGCATTTAAAAGTGGGATATACTGGATTCGAACCAGTGACCTCTGCCCTGTCAAGGCAGCGCTCTAAACCAACTGAGCTAATATCCCTTAAAAGCGGTGCAATATCGTAAAAATGTTACCAATCACCATACTCTGCCGAATTCTTTTGTGTCTCATGCAATGTAATATGCAATAACTGTCCGGTTGTGAGTTTAGGTTTCAAGATATCATAAATGACTTTCACAAAATATTCGGTTGTAGGCAATCCGTGACTAAACTCCGGGCAATCCTCATTCAGGTTTTTATGATCAAAACGTTCCTCAATTTCATCGTGGATCAGCCCGCCTAAAACTGCCAAATCCATAACAAATCCTGTATCTGGATCTACTTCACCCCGAACTCTTACCTCCAAATCAAAATTATGACCGTGAAAACTTGGGCTATTGCATTTTCCAAAAACCTCCTTGTTCTTCGCATCACTCCAATTCGGGTTATGCAACCTATGAGCGGCATTAAAATGTGCTTTTCTGCAAATTGTGGCAATCATTTTGCAAAGCAAATAAAAAGATGTGACAAGACCCAGTTTTATGCAAAAAAAGAGCCACCTAAAGGTGGCTCCTCCAAAGATTAATTTACTACTATTAGGAACAAATATTCAATACAATTTCACCTGGTGTAGGGCCAGGTCCTCCGGCTGCCGCCACTTCGCCTGACGGCGCCAGTAAAACAAATAGATGCTCGGCTTCAAAATTACCGGGTGTATACGTAAATACAAGTTCTGTGGTTCCTGCCGGAACGGAAATGGTAAACGATGCCGCACCTCCAGCTGCAATGGTGTAATCCGTGGTCGTACCATCTATATTCACAGTTATAAAGGCACCATCCCATCCGTCACCGAAAGTATCTGTCATATCCAACTGATAATCCCCGGTAACAGGGGTTACTGGAATACAGTTAATTCCTGCCGAATAGGCGAACGGTGATGAAAAGAACGAACCATTAGCCACAGTTCCAGCTGCATTGTTCGTAAACACCCTACCATCGGTCAACAAGGCTTCTAGACGAAAACTAATAGCATCCCCACCATCTACGGTTGAAAAATCCGTACCAGTGCTTGTTAGTGCCTCATTCAAGGTAACTACCAAATCAGCTCTTGGAAATCCAAAAGGCCCTGTACTAAAGGCAGAAGTTGGCAATGTGACCACCAATGTCTCTGCAGATGATTCGTTATTGTCATTTTCGATCGTATTGTCCACGAATTGTGCAAATACCCGCACCTCTGACAACAGTCCTCCATTTTCCTCATCTTGAGCCTCCAAAGTAACTCCAAAAGTGGACGAAGGATCAAGTAAGTTGTATGTTGTACTTAGATTAGCCACAGTTCTTAAAACCAAACCGCGCCCTACCGTAGCTTGAACATCATCGACAATTTTCTCCTCGGTACAGGATAAAGCCGTAACCAACCCTACAACGAGCATTATATATGTGCTTATTTTTCTCATAATACGTTTTTTAACTTTCATTGTTATGATTAGTTTGATGCCGGAAATGTTGGTCCAGCTGGATTGTTATCCCAAAACACTTGAACCGCAAGATTGGCTTTCTGTGTAATGTTGGAGTTGGAGGTGACCGCCTGATTTGGATAGAACATTGACCTCGGAAAACTTCCTGGATCAGGTTCCCTATTGGGCTGTAAACTGTTTGGAAATCCTGTTCTCCGATAAAAATTGTACGTTTCTATTCCATTTCCATAATGGGAAACAAAATAGTTTTCAGCCAATATGTTCCATTGGTCATCACCTGTAGCAGCAGCAAAATCCGCAACCACGGTATTGATAAAATCAGTCACATCCGTAGCAGAAGGTTCAAAAGACAGATCCGCATTTGGATCTACAGCAGAAGCAGCAGTCACCTTTGCAATTTGCTTGGTCATACCAGCTTCTAGGAATCCTTGGGCTACCGCCGTATTCCCTTCTACTAAGGCCATTTCCGCCCTCCAGAAATCTACCATAAATGCATCCAAGATCGGTGTAATTCCCAATCCACCACCGCCATTGGATAATGGGTCCGTAGGTTGGGCCACAGGACTGAAACTATCATCATCAAAACGACCACCTGCAGGATACACTCCCCAAGTCGTTCGAACCGGCCCGTCAGGAGGCGTACCTTCGTCATCACCATGGTCCCTACCCCAATATCCGTTAGGAAGGTTACAAAAGGTAAATCCACCATTCGTATAATGTGCTGGAGGTGTCTGCAATGAACAACGTAAGGTCTGTTCATCTGGATCTATTTCTACCCCGGGAACTGCATTGGTTTGGCGGTAGAAATAATAACGCATCCTAGGGTCATTGTTCACCATCATTTGATTCATCAACCAATTGGAGGCGTAATCCCCAGGTCCATTGGACACATAGTTAAGCCCATAACGGGGGTGCCTATTATCTGGTTGTGCAGCACTCGTGCCAGGCCATTGAAAATCAAAGTCATCGGCAGAATCCGAGATAAAGTCTCCGGAATTCACAATAGCATTAAAAGCCACTACAGCACCTGGGTCTACCAAACGCGTTTGCAGATACAGTTTCATTTTTAACGTATTGGCCGCCTTAACCCACTTTGAATAATCATTGTTATAGAAAAATTCTACCGCTGGCGTAGCCGAGGCCGTATTGGTAAAATTGACAATTGCCTGATCCAATAAGGTTTGCGCCGCCTGATACACGGATTGCCCACTATCTAAAATCGGATTAACAATTTCAGGTGCTTGTACGGCTTCGGTATAGGGAATGTCCCCAAAGAAATCCACCAAAGACGAAATGATATAGGCTTCAATAAACTGTGCAATCCCCAAATGACGGGTCAAACCTGCTTCTTCGGCCAAGGGCGTCATTAGTCTTATATCAAAAAGAACTCCCCGATAAGCATTGTCCCACTCATCATCCACATCCGAATCTTGGTATGTACTTTCATAATCCCTACTACTCATTTGCATTACCCGCGTAAGTTCCATACCCAAAGGCGACAATCCATCACCAAACTGAAATCCACCGGTGACAAAATTATCATTGGGATCACCTGCGACATCCCCATCCAAGTGTCTTGCAAAGTCCTCTTGGATAGAGCTAATAAAGAAATCCGGAGAGGCCTGCTCTGGAGTTAAAAAGTTAGGGTCGTTTGTTAAATCCAACTCTGTAACTTCACATGAGGTCATTAGGATCAGAACTCCTGCAAAAAGACCTCGAATAATATGTTTGCTTCTTATTTTCATGTTATTTTTTTTAGAAGGTTGCTTTTACACTGAATCCATATCGTCTTGAACTTGGCCCATTTAGGAAATCGAATCCAAATCCATTACCTACTCCAGTCCCCGATGTATTCGGGTCAAAGTTGGCACCGTCAGGCGTATTGATCGCATCGTACCAAAGATTGAAACCGGAAAGGGTAAATGATAGTGCACCAAATGGCGTATCCTCCAAGAATTTCTTGGGAAGCGAATAACCCAGTGTAACTTCTTGCAATCGCAGCACGGTTGCATCGAAAATTTGCAGCTCGGATATATTCCCCAAAATGTTGTTGAAATAATAATCTGAGTTATTGATCTGAACGTCATTGACGCGTCCATCACTTTGCTGTACACCTGGTAGAACAAAAGTGTTCTCACGATCAATCGTCTCAACGATCAACCCTCTACCCAGCAGGGTGGAAATAGTACTGGACCATATGTCTCCGCCTTGTGTCCAGTTGAACTGAAAGCCCAAGCTGAAGTTCTTATATGAAAAAGTGTTATTGATGTTGGCCACAAAATCAGGGTTGGGGTCACCAATGACTCCATCCTGGGAATCCTGAACATAATCCCCGATTGCATTAACTACAAAGTTGCCAGCATCATCCCTAAGAATCCTACTACCATAGATAATACCCAAAGGCTCACCCTCAATCGCTGCATTACCCAAGTTTCCAAAACCGGAATAAACGATTAAATCCGTTTCTTGACCTAAATCTGTTACTTCCGATTCATTGGCTGTAAAATTGATGTTCGTACTCCAATTGAATCCACCCGGTTCTTGACTTCTAAAGAAGTTCAAACCTAAATCAACTTCAACACCTTGACCTTTGATTTCACCAACATTGGTGTTTGTTCTGAAATAACCAGATGAAGGATCCAGTGGTTGCTGAACAATCAAATCTGTGGTGGTACGCTCGTATATGGAAGCATCCAAAGTAATACGGCCATCCCACCATCTCGATTCTATTCCCAATTCAATTTCATCAACACGTTCAGGTTTTAAATTGGGATTACCCAAAGTAAGTGGACTGGTATTGGAAACCGTATTTGTTCCATTTGGACCCTGAAAATCCTGTGTATCCAAGTTTAGCCTATTGGCCACCGGAAAATTATCTGAATTGGCATCAGGGAAACCAGCAGAAGTACCATAACCTGCTCTAATTTTTAAATAGTTCAGGACATTCTCACTTTTTAATCCTTCAAATGCAGTTGTAGGTACAAAAGACAAACTGGCACTTGGATAAAACAATGATCTGTTTGCCGTTGACAAATTAGAGACCCAATCATTTCTTCCCGCAACCGTCAAATACACATAGTTGTCATAATCCATTTCTACTTGGCCGTAGAATCCAACTAAGTTTCTTTCTGACGTTCCTTGAATTTCATTCTGATTTAAAAAGTTGAAGTGTCTAAGTACCCCAAATACTTGTTGGGCATCACTGGCAACACCACTTTGATTGAATATCTCTCTTCTACCGTTGACACCTACATTGAAGGTTGTACCGATCATTTCGGTAATATCGTAGTCACCATTCAAGGCCAAGTTGTGGTCCCAAATTGTATTGGTGTTGTTCCAAGTTTCATAGATCCCACTAGCCAATCGAGGTTGTGGTACATTACCATTAATACCTCCTTTGTTTTGATAGTTAAGATTATTCTCGCTGTACACATCCAATCCGACTCTATAGATTACATTCAAATTATCATTGATTTGATATTGTAAGCCCATATTACCAAACACACGATTGGTTTCTTGTTCGGTTCCAGCGTTGTTTGCCGTCCACAAGGGGTGCTGGATATCGTTACCATTTCTATAGTAAATACTCCTACCGTCAATAGGGCTTTGGAATGGCAGCCCAACAACATCAATACTTCTTGGCGTAAAGAATAGATCCCCAAAAACGGAAGAACCTGAGCCTGTAGCACCATTACCTTGACTAAGCGCCACAGGAGGGGAAATAAATTTAGTACGTGAAAAATTCATAGCACCAGTAACGGTAAATTTGTTACTAAGCACGGCACGACCCCCAACACCAAAATTGTTTCTATTCAAACTATTTCCTGGCGTAAATCCTAAGTCTTTTAGATGTCCGTAGTTGGCATTGTAAGACACCTTCCCATCATCCGAAGCTCCGCTCACATTAACGGATAGATTGGTAACGGTCCCTGTTTTGAAGAAATCTCCAAAACTATCGTACGGCCTCCATTCGTATCTCGCATTGGCAAACTCTGGAAAAGCTTGTTGCCCAGCTGCAGAGATAGAATATGGGTGTGGCAAAGTTCCTTGTGCATCAAAAGCAGAGCTATTGCCCCAACCCGATATCCCTTCGCGATCGAAACTTGGCCCCCAGTTACTAAAGAACCAACCAAATGATTGGTCAAAACCATTACCATATTGATTTTGGTACTCTGGTGTGGAAGCGATTTCATTAAAAAACAGGGAAGTGTTTACAGTAATTTCTGTTTTCTTGGCTCCATCACCCCCGGCACCTGCTTTAGTTGTAATCAAGATTACACCATTTCGTCCTAAAGAACCATAAAGGGTGGAAGCGGCAAGGCCTTTTAACACGTTTACACTTTCAATACTATTGGGGTCCAAATCCAAAAATCTACTTGAACCATTATTCCCATTTATGAAATCTTGTCTCGAACCCTGTCTACCAGAGGCGTTGGTATCTCCATTAAATGGTACACCATCTACAATAAAGAGCGGCTGATTACTTTGACTAAAGGAATTGTAGCCACGTATAATAATGTTGGTACCTGATCCGGATAATCCGCTTTGCTGTGTAATGTTCACACCAGAAGCCTTACCCATAAGGACCCTTCCCAAGTCACCTTCGGCTTTTTCCTCCAATTGTTCTGAACTTACTTCAGCAACGGCGTACCCAAGGGCTTGTTTCTCCCTTTTAATACCTAATGCCGTTACCACAACTTCTTCAAGTGCTTGTGCATCTTCCTCCATCTGAAGGTTAATCACGTTCGCAGCACCTACGAGTCGTCGTTCAGGTTTTTGACCTATATAAGTATAGACCAATGTTTGGCCAACACTGGCCAAGATGGAGTAATTCCCATCAAAATCGGATTGTGTTCCTGTGGTGGTACCGTCAACCAAAATGTTAACACCGGGTAGCGGTATTCCGGCTTGATCAATGATCGTACCTGTAATTGTTTTTTCTTGGGACCTCGCGGTAGTTATGCCTAAGAGCATTAACACAAACATCCCAACTAGCTTTTTTACTTTCATAGAGTTAGCAGTTTTGTTAGAAAATAATGAGTCAGTGCAACTGAGAAAGGCAGGCGGGAGAAGGTGGTATTGATAGCTAATTCAAATAATACTCCCTAACACGAAAACAAAACTTAATGGAAAGTTTTTAATAAGGTAGTAAGGCCACTCACCGCCTTACCTTTACAATTGCACTAACAAAACAATTGTAGTACCATCAACCGCGAGTACTTTTAAAACGGGAAACACCTAAAATTTTGGGACGCCCAAGGAAACGAACCTCATTTAACAAACAATTATACGCGACAGTAGAATTTTTTCGGATTTCTGAATGAGATAATATTCAAAAGCGTTAATATCAAGATATTAAGTTGTTGAATCTACTAGTAAATGGTTATGATTTAGGAAGCAAAAGAGGACATTGCCCTATAATCATTAGGACTTAAGCCGGTTTCTTTTTTGAACGCGTTATGAAAGCTTGTTTTGCTATTGAATCCAACTTCGTACATCACAGCTTTCACACTTAGATAAGGTTGGTTACGAAGCAATTCTTTGGCTTCCGCAATGCGATACTGATTGATTAGTGAATAGAAATTTTTTGAAAGGTATTCGTTCAATACTTGTGAAACCTTATATCGGTCTCTTTCTATGTAATTGGAAAGTTCATTAAGACAGATGGTATTGTTCCTGTAGATTTTGTCATATGCAAATGCTTGGGTAATTCGTTGTTGAATTTCCGTGGCTTCCTGCAAAGTCAGGCCTGATTTAACGTATTTAACCGCTATCGTGGTGCCTAGTTGAGCCTTTGTACTGGAAGACCTAAATGCAAGTATGTCTATTAGAAACTTCTTCATATTGAGTCATCTGCGACTTAATTACATTCAATTTCCCACGAATTAAAGAGTTTCTGGGTTTTTCCGATAAGGTTTAACGTAAACCTTTGTCGGGAGAATTTACAATTATCCCATAAACCCTATAAATATTGTAGATTTATCAGAAAGACTTCGATTACCCGTAGTTCTTACTTTTTGGAATACCACTGAAAGAAATATGTGATTTTGAAGAATAGTTGGTTCTTTCTTCAGTTTCTTGAAGTATATAAGCAAAAAAGGCTACCGTTTCCGATAGCCTTTGTGGGCCCTACTGGATTCGAACCAGTGACCCCCTGCTTGTAAGGCAGGTGCTCTGAACCAACTGAGCTAAGAGCCCCATTCATTTCCCTAAATGGGAGTGCAAATATAGCACCATTTTTTATTTACCAAAAAGAAAAGAGATAAAATATCTAAACTACTTCTGCCACTACAAAAGTACTGCCCCCGACATAGACCATATCGTCTTTTTGGGCTTCCTTGAGTGCGGCCTCTAAACCCTTGGATACTGTTGCGTATTCTGTTCCAACCAATTCATATTTCGACGCCACTTTCTTGAGCTCCCCCGCAGCTAAACCCCTAGGGATATTAGGTGTCACAAAATAATAGCTTGCATTAGATGGAAACAGTTCCAATATCGTATATAAGTTTTTATCATTCACAAATCCCAGCACCAAATGCAGCCTATTGAACTTTTGCTCCGACACCTGCTTTAGAACCAACTGCAAACCTTCGCGATTATGGGCTGTATCACAAACAATCAGCGGTTCCTTCCCCAAAACTTGCCAACGACCTAGCAAACCGGTATTGCCCGCTACATTCTTCAATCCATTTCTCAGATGTTTGTTTTTAATATCAAAACCATTCAATTGTTTAAGCGTACAAACAACACCTCTTATGTTCTTGATTTGGTATGTTCCAATCAAATCCGTTTTGTAATGTGGAATATCTTGATCATCGGCAAAAGTAATTTCCGCCTTATTTTTAGCCGCAATCAATGAGAAAATTCCAGTAGTTTCCGCTTGTTTTTCGCTTATGACCACCGGAGTATTTCGTTTGATGATTCCAGCTTTCTCCAAAGCGATTTTTTCTATAGTATCTCCAAGTATCTGAGTATGATCTAATCCAATGTTCGTTATCAATGAAACTTCTGGTGCTATAATATTGGTAGAATCCAATCTACCTCCTAAACCCACTTCTATTATGGCAATGTCAACTTTTTCCTTTGCAAAAAATTCGAAGGCCATACCCACCGTCATTTCAAAAAAAGAGAGTTGGTTTTGTTCCAAGAAGTATTTATGGGATGCGATAAATTGTTTTACTGCCTTTTTATCGATCGTTTCACCATTTATTCGAATTCGCTCTCGGAAATCCTTGAGATGCGGACTTGTATACAATCCTACTTTATATCCCGCCTCTTGCAGAACGGAAGCCAACATGTGACTACTTGAACCTTTACCATTTGTTCCTGCAACATGTATACTTTTGAAGTTTTCATGAGGATTTCCCAACCTTTCGGTCAACACAATGATATTATCAAGCTTTTCCTTCAATGCCACAGTTCCCTTTTGCTGGTACATTGGCAATTGTTGGAACATCCAAGTCAATGTTTCCTTATATGTCATCTGATTATTGACCTAACTTGAAGTTGACCACTACAAATCCTATTTGTTGGGAAGGCGCATTGGAATCAAGGTTCCAGCGGTGCATAAAAGCAGTTTTACGAGCCGGTTCCAATAAACAAGGTGCATTGTTGGTTGTACCTTTAACACCGGGGGTTGCTTGAATTACCTTGCCATTCCGATCCACCACAATACGGACCACAACCCGCCCATCTTCATTACACTCCTGTTGTACTTTACCTTTATTGACCAAAGAACGGCCATTAAGTCCGTAGCCGCCAGTGCCGCTGCCACTACCAGGACTTCCGTAATAACTAGTGGCATACGGGTCGCCATCAGGTTTGCCTTTGTCACCGGGCTTGTTATCATCACCTTCACTACCTGTTGTAGTGCCATCGGATTTACCTATCCCGCCAATTAAAGCATCCAAATTTTTCTTTTTAGCTTCCTGCTCTTTGCGTTTGCGTTCTGCTTCTTGTTGCTTTTCACGGGCAATGCGTTCCGCTTCAGCCTTAGCTTTTCTTTCAGCTTCTTCGGCTTTACGTTTTGCTTCTTTCTGTTGGTTTATGCGAATTGTTTCTTCGCTTTCTTGGGTCACGACTTCCTCAACTGGCTCTGGCGGTGCCACTGGCTCAGGTTCAGATTGTTGCGGAACAGGTTCTGGGATTTGCTCTGTGACTTGTTGCTTTGGCTCCGAACGGACTTTTTCTTTTGGTTGGATGGTACCACTACCAAAATCCATGGTTCCAAAATTCACCGCAATCCCATTTTCAATGGGCGGATCTAAATAAGTCAATCCTATATAAAACAGCAATAGCAGTAATGCGCTTAACAATAAAGTAGTAAGCGTGAAGGATTTTTTCTTGTGTCTCGTATCTAAAAATGACATTATTTTGGCCGCACAGCCAAGATAACCTTGTAATTGTTTCTATTGGCAATATCCATTACGTTGACTGCTTCTTTGATGGCAACGTTCTGTTCTGCCCTTAGAATGATTGTAGGCTTATCCTGCCCTTCTAGTGCCTTTTTTAATTCAATTTCAATGTATTCTGCATTAATCTGCTCGTTGTTCACAAAATACTCCAAATCCCTATTAATGGTAACAGAAACATTTTGTGTATTGGTCGATTTGCCTTTGGCCTTAGGCAATAACAAATCCAGAGCATTGGGTGCATTGGAAGTCAACATAAAGAACACCAATAACAGGAAAACAATATCCGTCATGGACGACATGCTGAACTCTGGACTTACTTTATTTCTTCCTTTTAATTTCATTTGGGAATCCTAGATTGGTTCATTCAACAAATCCAAAAACTCCACTGCGTTGGCTTCCATTTTATGGACGACCTTATCAGTTCTGTTCACCAAATGATTGTATCCGATGTAAGCGATAATACCAACAACCAATCCCGCTACTGTTGTAGTCATAGCGGTGTAAATTCCTGAGGCCAACGACCCCATTTCCGCTTGTCCGCCGCTGCTTGCCATTTCATGAAAGGCCAAAATCATCCCTATTACAGTTCCCAAAAAACCGATCATAGGAGCGGCTCCAGCCACGGTCGCTAACACACTTACATTTTTCTCAAGTTTATAAACTTCAAGTGTACCCGCATTTTCAATGGCAGTATTAATATCATCCAAAGGCTTTCCAATTCTGGACACCCCTTTCTCAGTCAATCTAGCTACTGGAGAATCTGTTTGGGCACACAAGAGTTTAGCGGCTTCCAATTTACCGTTCATGACATGGTCACGAATCTGGTTCATAAAGTTCTTATCAATTTTTGAAGCTGCCTTAATGGCAAAAATGCGTTCAAAATAAATGTAGAGTGCCACAAATAACAATACAAAAAGCACCATGATAATCACGATACTACCGGTACCTCCATTTACAATTAAATCAATAACAGAAAGTGTTTTTTCCTCCGAAATAGCAGCAGTTGCCTCGGCACCTTCCTCCAATTCTTGAAAAGTAATCATATAAAATCCCCAATTTAAGTTGCAATAATAACGGAGATTTTTGAGCTAAAGTATCTTTTAGAAGAAATATCGCATGATAATAAAACAGATTGCACCGGAAATGAAACCAATGAAAGCCAGCCATGCAATTTTTCGCAAGTACCAGAAGAAATCGATTTTTTCCATCCCCATAGCCACAACACCTGCTGCAGATCCAATGATCAACATACTACCACCTGTTCCCGCGGAATAGGCAATAAAGTGCCAAAGCGGATTATCCAAAGGCTCAGAGAACATTCCCAAACTTGCTGCAACCAATGGAACATTATCAATAATCGCAGAACCGATACCCAAGATTATCACTACTAAATCTGAAACTTCAGTTCCTTCTATTTCAGTACCTAACAATCCGATACCTTGCTTTAAATTCTCCGCAAAGTTAAACAACAACCCTAGAGATTCAAGTGCTGCAACAGCCATCAAAATCCCAAGGAAGAAAAGAATACTTGGCAATTCAATTTTGGTCAAAGCACTATGCACTGGACTATGATGTGAACCAGCGTCACTTTCAGGGTCAACTGAAGAAATCGTTATTTTGGAATTACTGTAAATCTCCGCAAAAGTAGCCACCACTGCAAGGGATAACATCATTCCCACATAAGGCGGTAAATGGGTTACCGTTTTAAAAATTGGAACAAAAACAATTGCGCCTAATCCTAAGTAAAGCATTTTGGAGCCGAATTTAGATTTAGGTGGAGCGGCTTCTTCCAAGTCTATTTCGCCTTTAAATGGCGCCATAAAACTTGCAATAAACGTTGGTACCAACATACAGATAAGTGATGGTACCAATAAGTAGCCTATCAATTTGGCCGTAGTCACCTTGTTTCCAATCCAAAGCATAGTTGTGGTGACATCACCAATTGGCGACCAAGCACCACCTGCATTTGCCGCAATAATTATTAGACCCGCATACCAAATACGGACATCTCTGTCCCTAACTACCTTTTGCAAGATGGAAACCAATACAATTGTAGCTGTCAGGTTATCAATAATTGCAGAAAGTATAAATGCCAAGAAGGCAAAAATCCAAAGGATTTTTCGCTTACTTCTTGTTTTTACATAGGATTTTATCGTGGCAAAACCATCAAAGTAATCAATGATTTCAACAATGGTCATCGCACCCAATAAGAATACAAGAATCTCCGAGGTTTTACCTAAATGATGAAGCAGCGTTTCTTCCAACATGTGCATTTTGTCTTCATGCCCTAGTGCACCAAAATTCTCCATCAGCGCATGCTTGCCAGAATCGAACCAAGTTGTAAAGCCATCAATCCCAAAAGCCATCATAGCCCATAATATGGCCATCATGGCCAAAGCTGGGATAAGCTTGTCAATTTTTAGATTATGTTCTAAGGTAATGGCTAGATATCCAAGGACGAAAATAGCAATCAGGATGGTTTCCATAGGTGTTGGTTTAGATGTGTAACTTAATCTGCCTAATGGCGAAGCTTGCTGTTAAAGATATTCAAAATGGTATTTCCTGCATAATCTTATTTTCATAAAATTCGAAATGGGTATAGAACCAGTATAAACCAAAAAATACAATTAACTTATTCTCATTTTTATAGGAACTTTGATGAGAAATTTCCATCGAAGAGCTATATTTGTATGCTTTTTTTAACTATTTGTCAATTATATGGACTTTTCACTCTCCGAAGAACAATTAATGATTCAACAAGCCGCTAGGGATTTCGCACAAAACGAATTGCTCCCAGGAGTAATTGAACGCGATGATGATCAAAAATTTCCTTGGGAACTTGTTCGCAAAATGTCTGAATTGGGATTCATGGGAATGATGGTAGACACCCAATACGGAGGCAGTGGATTGGACACCTTGAGTTATGTATTGGCAATGGAAGAGTTATCCAAGATAGATGCATCCGCTTCGGTAATGGTTTCCGTGAATAATTCCTTGGTTTGCTGGGGACTTGAAACTTTTGGAACGGAAGCGCAAAAGCAAAAATATTTAACACGTTTGGCGTCTGGGGAAATAATCGGTGCATTTTGCTTATCAGAGCCAGAAGCAGGTAGTGATGCAACCTCCCAAAAAACCACCGCACTGGACAAAGGAGACCACTATATTATTAATGGTACCAAAAACTGGATTACCAATGGCAGTTCTGCAGAAGTATTTTTGGTTATTGCTCAAACTGATGTTGATAAAGGTCATAGAGGCATCAACGCGTTAATTGTGGAAAAAGGAATGGATGGGTTTGTTATTGGACCCAAGGAAAACAAATTAGGAATTAGAGGAAGTGACACTCATTCTTTGATTTTTAACGATGTGAAGGTTCCGAAAGAAAATCGAATTGGTGAGGATGGATTTGGTTTCAAATTTGCCATGAAGACATTAGCAGGTGGACGTATTGGGATAGCCGCACAGGCTTTAGGTATTGCCGCCGGCGCCTATGAACTGGCAAAAAAGTATTCAAAGGAACGTAAGGCATTTGGCACTGAAATAGCAAACCATCAAGCCATTGCCTTTAAGTTAGCCGACATGCATACCAAAATCCAAGCTGCAAGAAGCCTTGTTTATCAAGCCGCTTGCGACAAAGATGAACACAAGGATTACACCTTGTCCGGTGCCATGGCAAAATTATATGCTTCGGAAGTGGCCATGGAAACAGCTGTGGAAGCAGTTCAAATCCACGGTGGTAACGGGTTTGTGAAAGACTATCACGTAGAACGTCTAATGCGTGATGCCAAAATCACACAGATATACGAAGGGACGTCTGAAATTCAAAAAATCGTCATTTCCAGAAGTATTTTAAAAGACTAAAAGGGATTAATTCCCCAACCCCATTCTGCAGGCCGTTTTCAATAGGTTTTTTGACTTTTTACATGAGTACCCCTATTAAATTAGGGGGCATCCATATGTGTATAACATGTTTTCCAACCATATACCCATCAATACAATCAATTTAAATACTTGACCTACCCCTAAATTGAGATATTGACAATTTCAAGGCGTTTAAATTTAAAATTTGAATGATTTTTAACGTTATAACACAAACGTTGATGAATTAGTTGTATTTGATTAAAAACCATGATGTTTCTTCATCAAAAAAGATATTTTTGAGGAAATACTGTAATGATGAGGACACTGAAAAAGCAAGGGTTATACCTGCCAGAATTTGAGCATGACAACTGTGGAGCAGGTTTTATTTGCAGCCTTAAAGGAAAGAAATCCAACGATATCATACATAAAGCACTTGAAATTCTTGATAAACTGGAACATCGAGGAGCGGTTAGTGCGGACGGAATAACTGGTGATGGTGCGGGTATACTTATAGATATCCCACATGATTTTTTTACAGAGGTATGTAATTTTGAAATTCCAATCCCAGGCAGTTATGCGGTAGGTAATGTCTTTCTTCCTAAAAAAGAAAACCAACGTGATTTCTGCATTAAAACCCTGGAAGAAAATATAGAAAAACAGGGGTTAAAGTTACTGGGGTGGAGAGATGCTCCGGTCAACGCTTCGGTACCTGGGAAAATAGCTGCCGAAACGGAACCTTTTGTAAAACAAGTCTTTATCGGCAAAACAGAGGATCTGGATGATTTTCAGTTCAACCTTAGACTTTTTATAGCACGAAAGGTTACAGAGCATACAATTTTAAAAAGTAAACTCTCGCAGAGTCAGTTTTTTTATCTGCCCAGCCTATCTACTAAAATCATCATATTCAAAGGTTTATTGGTGCCTCAAGACATTAGTAGGTATTATGAAGATTTGTTGGACCCACGCGTGGTGACACGATTGGCATTAGTGCACCAAAGGTTCTCAACTAATACCTTCCCAACATGGGACCTGGCACAACCGTTCCGCTATATGTGCCACAATGGCGAAATTAATACGTTACGCGGCAACGTCTCCAGAATGAGATCACGTGAAGAATTACTGGAAAGTGAATGGTTTGGGGAAGAAATCAAAAATATACTTCCTGTGGTACTTCCTGGTAAATCAGATTCCGCAAGTATGGATATGGTAGTTGAAATGCTATTAATGACTGGGCGTTCGTTACCGGAAGTTATGATGATGTTGGTTCCTGAGGCATGGGAAAAAAACACAGAAATGTCCGAAGCCAAAAGAGCTTTTTATGAATACAATTCTTGCCTAATGGAGCCATGGGATGGACCAGCATCAATTCCATTTACCGACGGAAATTATATTGGCGCCGTTCTAGATCGTAACGGTCTTCGCCCTTCTAGGTATTCAGTGACAAAGCAAGGGTATGTTATCATGTCGTCCGAAACAGGTGTTGTTGATTTGGAACCAGAGGATATTGAGCTACACGGACGATTGGAGCCTGGTAAAATGTTCCTGGTTAATATGGAAGAGGGAAGAATTATTAATGACGAAGAGATAAAGGAATCCATAGCAAAGAAATATCCTTATAAAAAGTGGCTGAACAACAATTTAGTTCACCTTAAGGATATTCCATATAACGACTGTCCTGTATTTTATGGGGAATTTCCAATTGAAACCAGGCGCGCAGCATTTGGGTACACATTGGAAGATATTAATACCATTATTCTTCCCATGGCCAAAAATGGCAAGGAACCTATCGGATCTATGGGTTCGGATACTCCAATTGCAGTACTTTCAGAGCGCCCGCAATTAATCTACAACTATTTCAAACAATTGTTTGCCCAAGTCACCAACCCACCTTTGGACGGGATTCGTGAAGAATTGATTACTGATATCAGCCTTACCTTGGGAAGTGACCAGAATCTGTTTGATATCAATGAACAGCATTGCAGAAAGCTGAAAATCCAAAATCCGGTAATCTCCAAAGAGGATTTGGACAAGATTAAAAACTATGATGCAAGTCCAGATTATAAAGTAGTTTCGATTTCAATGCTATATGAAATTGCCAAAGGACATAATGGTCTGGAAGAAGCATTGGATTCCATTTTACAACAAGCTCTTGATGCCATTGATGAAGGTGCCAATATCATCATACTCTCTGACCGGATGGTAAGTACCGAAATGGCGGCAATACCAGCTTTACTTGCATGTTCTTTTGTTAACAGCGGACTTAGCAAGTTAGGTAAGCGCTCCAAATTAAGCATTATCGTAGAATCGGCAGAACCAAGGGAGGTGCACCATTTTGCCTTATTGTTTGGGTTTGGCGCCAGTGCCATTAACCCCTATTTGGTAAACGAAATTATTGGAGAGCAAATAGAAGAAAACGATATCACCGAATACACCTTTGATGAAGCCATTAAGAATTACAATAAAGCTATTGGTAAAGGCATTTTGAAGGTGATGAACAAAATTGGCATCTCAACGTTGAACTCGTATCGTGGTTCACAGTTATTCGAATGTATCGGAATCAACACCAAGGTTGTTGACAAGTACTTCCCAAACACACCAACCCGTATACAAGGGATTGGATTGTATGAAATTGAAAAGGAAATTGCCAAACGCCATAAAAAGGCATTCAAAAACCAGGAATTAGCGGCCAATCTTGATATTGAGATTGGTGGAGAATACCGCTGGAGAAGAGATGGTGAAAAACATATGTTCAACCCATTGAGCATTGCCAAACTTCAAAAGGCGGTAAGAAATAACGAGCCTTCTACCTATAAGGAATACTCAGACTTGGTAAACAAACAATCCAAAAACCTAATGACCATAAGAGGACTGTTTGAGTTTTCTAACTACGACCCTATACCATTGGAAGAAGTGGAACCATGGACTGAAATCGTAAAAAGATTCAAAACAGGGGCCATGTCCTATGGCAGTATTAGTAAAGAGGCTCATGAGAACTTGGCAATAGCCATGAATCGTATAGGTGGTAAGAGTAACTCTGGTGAAGGAGGTGAAGACCCGCAACGTTTTTATAAAAACCAAACCGGTGATTGGAAAAACAGTGCCATTAAACAAGTTGCTTCAGGTAGATTTGGGGTTACCTCCAACTATCTTACCAATGCCCAGGAAATCCAAATTAAAATGGCTCAGGGCGCAAAACCCGGTGAGGGAGGCCAACTACCGGGGCCTAAGGTAAATCCAGCAATTGCAAAGACCAGGAATTCAACGCCTTATGTTGGGCTAATTTCCCCACCACCACATCACGATATCTATTCTATTGAGGATTTATCTCAACTTATTTACGATTTGAAATCTGCAAATAGGGATGCCCGTATCAACGTGAAATTGGTCTCCGAAGTGGGAGTTGGAACTGTGGCTGCTGGGGTTTCCAAAGCTAAGGCAGATGTAATCCTTATTTCTGGATTTGATGGTGGAACAGGAGCATCTCCCCTAACTTCTTTAAAGCATGCCGGACTTCCTTGGGAATTGGGAATAGCTGAAGCTCAGCAAACCCTTGTACTCAACGATTTGAGAAATAGAATCGTCTTGGAATGTGATGGGCAATTAAAAACGGGAAGGGATGTTGCAATTGCTTGTTTATTAGGTGCAGAGGAATTTGGCTTTGCAACTGCGCCTTTAGTAGCATCTGGATGCATTATGATGCGGGTTTGTCATTTGAACACCTGCCCTGTTGGAATTGCTACTCAAAATCCAGAATTGAGGAAAAAATTCAAAGGTAAACCCGAACACGTGGTCAACTACATGTATTTTGTAGCACAGGAGCTGCGTGAAATCATGGCCAAACTAGGATTCAGAACCGTAAATGAAATGGTAGGCCAAGTTCAAAAGCTAGATCGCAAAAAAGCCATTGCGCATTACAAGGCAGCCGGAATTGACCTGACGCCAATTTTGTATCAAGTGGATGTACCAGATGGAACCAAATTCCACAATACGGAAAGTCAAGTTCATGGAATCGAAAAATCTATTGAGTTTGATATCATAGCACAAGCCCATCCTGCTTTATTTAGAAAGGAAAAAACCACACTGGATTTCCCAATCTACAATACCGACAGGGCCGTTGGATCTATAATCAGCAATGAAATTTCTAAGATTTATGGTGCAGATGGCCTACCAGAGAACACTTTGAAATTGAATTTTACAGGTTCAGCTGGTCAGAGTTTTGGAGCTTTTGCAACCAAAGGTCTAACGATGATCGTTAATGGAAACACCAACGATTACCTTGGAAAAGGACTTTCAGGGGCAAAACTAATAATCAAAGTTCCTTTCAACTCCACCCTAAAACCAGAGGAAAATATAATCACAGGTAATGTTACACTTTATGGTGCTACCTCAGGAGAAGCCTACATTAATGGAAAGGCAGGGGAACGTTTTTGCGTGCGTAACTCAGGAGCAAAAGCTGTAGTTGAGGGAATTGGAGATCATGGATGTGAATACATGACTGGCGGAGTTGCAGTAATACTAGGGTCTGTTGGAAGAAACTTTGGAGCAGGTATGAGTGGTGGCATCGCCTATGTCTACGATAAAGAAAACACTTTCAGAAAACGTTGCAATGGTGAAACACTAAACCTTTTGGCGGTAGAAGAAGATTCAGATATCAAACAGTTAAAAGAATTGATTGAAAATCATTACAACACTACGCTTAGTCCATTGGCACAAGAACTTTTGGAAAATTGGGAAGAGGAATTGCCTAAGTTCATAAAAGTATTCCCAGAAGAATACAGACAGGCACTTATTCGATTGGAAAAAGAAAAATTACAAACCTTATAATTGTTGAAGCATGGGGAAAACGACTGGATTTATGGAGTTTGACAGGATTAACGAAAGTTATGCACCTGTCAAGGAAAGAATCAAGAACTATAAGGAATTCACTATTCCGCTTAAGGAACAGCAGTTAAAAGATCAAGGAGCACGCTGTATGGACTGCGGTATACCCTTCTGTCACAGTGGGTGTCCTCTTGGGAATCTGATTCCAGATTTCAATGATGCCGTATATCAGGGTAAATGGGAAAAAGCGGCAAAAATCCTTCATTCCACGAATAATTTTCCGGAGTTTACTGGAAGATTATGTCCAGCTCCGTGTGAGGAAGCATGTGTTTTAGGAATAAACGAAGACCCTGTTTCTATAGAAAATATTGAAAAAAACATTGTTGAAACCGCATTTAAAAAAGGATGGGTGCAAGCTGAACCACCAATAATTCGTACGGAAAAAACCATAGCCATTGTAGGTTCAGGTCCGGCAGGTTTAGCAGCTGCCCAGCAATTAAATAGAGCTGGGCATACCGTAACCGTGTTTGAACGCGATGAAAAAGTTGGAGGCTTACTCCGTTATGGCATTCCAGATTTTAAAATGGAAAAAAACATCATTGACCGTAGACTTGAAATCTTGGAAAAAGAAGGTATCCATTTTAAAACTGGTGTAAATGTAGGAGTGGATATCACAGCCAAGGAGCTACAGGAAGAATACGACGCCTTATTGTTATGCGGTGGTGCAACGGTCAGAAGAAATCTTCCAATACCCGGTGCGGATTTAAATGGCGTGGTCCAAGCAATGGATTTTTTACCTCAAAACAATAGAAAGGTGGATGGCATTCCGTATGAAGGAAAAGATCTTACAGCCAAGGATAAAAAAGTAGTCGTTATTGGAGGTGGAGATACAGGCTCCGATTGTATTGGCACTTCAATCAGACATGGTGCAGATTCAGTTATCAATTTTGAAATAATGCCCAAAGGAACAACTGATAGACCAGAAGGACAACCTTGGCCATTTTGGCCTATGCGATTACGAACCAGCACTTCACATAAAGAGGGTGCCGATCGTGTTTTTAGTATTTCTACCAAAAAATTCGTGGGAGATGAAAAAGGCAATTTGAAAAGTCTGATTACTTCCGAGGTGACTTGGGAAAAAATTCCAGAAAAAAGACCTGTACTAAAAGAAGTTGAAGGCTCTGAAAAAGAATGGGAATGCGATCTTGCCTTATTGGCACTAGGATTTACCGGCTCAGAAACAACTATTGCTGACGAATTAGGGCTAGAATTAGATCCACGCACAAATGTTAAAGCATCTGTTTTGGATTATAAAACCAATGTCCCAGGGGTTTTCGTCGCTGGCGATCAGCGACGAGGCCAATCTTTGATTGTTTGGGCTATTTCTGAGGGCAGGCAAGCGGCACACCATGTTGATACCTACTTGATGGGTATATCAAATTTACCCCTGAAAGGTGATGGAGACCTTCCAAGGGTATAACAACTAACCATAACCAACCTAACCGAAAACTCCTGATGCATTAAAGCACAGGAGTTTTTTTATTGTATGACCAATCGATGCACTTCAGTTGCTTCTGAGCTTATTAACTTCAAGAAGTATAGTCCAGCTGCAAAAGATTCCACATTGAAGGAAGTTCCTGTTTTATAATCCCCTTTATACATAACTCTCCCATCCATCCCTGTTAATTCAATTTGAACTTTATCGTAGTTTGAATGCATCAACCTAAAAGAAGAGCGGGTAGGATTTGGATAGAAAATTGTTTCTCTACTGACATCTACAATTTGATTGTTTAGCTCCAGCTCTTCCGGAATTGCAGCCCTTAGGCTAGTTCCACTAGACTGAAATTCAAATGCACCAATATCAAATCCGGTTCCTGATGGTCTAGAATTAGTATCCATATCAAAAGTGATACCCCATGATGATAACGTTGAACCGACATCAACCAAAGCAGAACCACTACTTGCCGGTGTGAAATCCAAGATAGACGGATTTGTCAGTCCTAATGTATCAATGTCACGGGACATGATATTCGTATAGATATTGGTCAACAAACTATCCCTTGTATCACGTTCATTAAAATCAAAATAACTCTCCTGATTCTGTTTCCATGTATTACCTCCTTCAAAATCATATCCAGGGTCTATGACCAGATTGTTCACAAAATAGGAGCTTACTTCACTTTGATTACGATATAAATCCGATGGATTGATGGGATGCAATACCGTGGTATTATAGTGAACACCAGCTCTTTGAGGTTCTATTATAGTGTTGTTGGCTATATAATAGCCATCATTAATATCTTCAAATTCATGACGGTTATGTAAAAAGATACCGTGCATTTTAGGTTTTACAAAAACATTATTAAAAACCTTGGTTCCGCTCTCACCATTGATAACCTGCATACCCCATCCCTTTTCCAAAGTTCCATTCTCAACAAAGTTGTTGTAGATCTCATAGGTTCCACCACCAATACTCATTGCGAAGGATTGCCCCCAATGACCTTTGGTGCCATAGTTATAAATGTAATTATCCCTTACTTTCCCATTTTCGCGTGTGAGGTTAACCTGGATAGCATCCCAACCAGTGTTTTCCACAATGTTATTATGTACATCTACATTTTCAAGCCAATGACCATAGACTTGGGTTCCCCCACAGTTTTTACCGCTATCTAGTTTATACCCCAAAGTATACCCAATATACATGCCCTCACCTCCTGTGTCATGGATATAATTATGATGAATATTCAAATTCTTCATAATAAAGCCATTGATTCGCCACGTAGCCGTATTGTTACAATCTGGATCCGTTTTAGCCATAAATCCAGCAAAACCAGCTGTAGCCACCTCAATATGATCAACTTCTACATCTGTAGTTAATGCACTCAGTACAATACCCATAGCCCATGAGCCAGTTCCTGCGATTTTAATTCCATAATTATACCCAGAATCACCCGCTCCAGTTAAATGGATATATTCACTATTCTTAAATTCCAATGCAGAATAGGCAGTTTCATTCAATACTACCTGTCCCCCACAATTTTTAAAAGTAACAGGGTTGTTCGCAGTTCCTTTAAAGTCATAAAATCGAATACCGGCATAGTTACCGGCAGGAATACATATGGTATCTCCTGGGGAATAATTGATATTGGATGCCCAAACAAGATTCAATGTAGTAGAGGATAGGCCAGATAATGTAACATCACAGTTACAAGATTGACTATAAACCCCTAAGGAAAAGCAAACAAATAAAGGTAATAGTAGTTTTCTACTCATGGTATTTAGATTTATTGATTTAAACCAAATACCACAGCAAGTATCAATTACATTTTATCAAACATCCTCATGGTTGGGAGAACAGATTTGGGTTGAAAGGTGACGAAAGTAAGCATAAAGTAGTATTTTTCCTACTTATGTTATCGTTTTGTTTTAAAATGGGCGATAATTGAGTTTATCC